>NZ_QEQQ01000014.1 GCF_003097235.1 Pseudomonas sp. CC120222-01a
TCCCACGGTCTGTACTGCGCGAACAGTCAGAAGCGAGTTATGACCCTCCTCCTCCCTTCAAGTCCTACCATACAAGCGGGTTTACCCGCGAAGAGACCCTGTCAGGACTCAGCTATTCCAATCCGGGGCAAAGTCCGGGCTGACCACC
The DNA here is from genome assembly GCF_003097235.1 of Pseudomonas sp. CC120222-01a. Lineage (GTDB taxonomy): Bacteria > Pseudomonadota > Gammaproteobacteria > Pseudomonadales > Pseudomonadaceae > Aquipseudomonas. Next base: position 149 of record NZ_QEQQ01000014.1, read on the forward strand.
CGCTGATCCTTCGGCAACCCGGCAATCAGTGCCCGGTCGGCATCATCCAGTTGCACCTCCAGCGCCGCCAGGTTGGCCAACTGGTTTTCCCGGCTGCTGGCCTTGGGAATCACCGCCACCCCGTCCTGGTCCAGCAACCACTTCAACGCCACCTGGCTTGGCAGCACATCATGCTTGCGCGCAATCTCGCGGATCACCGCCTGCTCCGCCGCACGGCCACGGGCCAACGGGGTGTAGGCGGTCAGCAACAGGTCATGTTGACGGGCGTAGTCGAGCAGCGGTTGCTGGTTGAGCAACACGTGGTATTCGACCTGGATCGCCGCCAGCGGCGCGCCCAGTTCTTCGACCACCCGGCGCAGCAGGCCAAGCGGGAAGTTGGCCACGCCAATGCTCCGCGCCTTGCCTTCATCACGCAGGGCCACCAGGGTTTCGATGCTGCGGGCCAGGTCCCAGTCCTTGCCGGGCCAGTGGATGTGGAACAGGTCGACCTGCTCGGTGCCCAGCGCGCGCAGGCTGTCTTCCAGCGACTGGCGCATGGCCTTGGGTTGCAGACGGTCCCACCAGACCTTGGTGGTCAGGTGGATCTGCTCGCGGGGCACGTGGCTGTCGCGCAGGGCCTGGCCGACGGCGGCCTCGTTGTCGTAGGCGGTGGCGGTGTCGATGTGCCGGTAGCCCAGCTCCAGCGCCTGGTGCACGGCACGGGTGCATTCATCGCCAGTCATCGGCCAGGTGCCCAGGCCGATGCAGGGCAGGTCGAGGCCGTTGCGGGTGGTGAGCCTTTGCATGAAAACTCCTTGTTCGAGGTCGAAGGTCCGCAGGCGATGGTGCGCGCTTTGGCGGGTACGGACCATGCAGCCGGGGCGGAAAGTGGTCGATCAGCGAACGGAATGGCAAACGTCCCATGGAAAGGGTGGAAATGAACTTCCTTAAGTCGTCGTATCTCTTCTAGAATCCGTGCTGTCGCACCTTCCCCTGGCGCAGCATCGAGCCGCGCCGCTGTCGAGAACGCCATGAGTTCCAGCACACCGCTGTCCGGAGTCAACCAACCCCTGCGCGGCATCGCCCTGGTGGTGGTGGCGACGTTCCTGTTCGCCAGTCACGATGCCCTGTCCAAATTCCTCGGTGGGCTCTACCCGATCGTCATGGTGGTGTGGGCGCGCTACGTGGTGCACACGCTGTTGATGGCGGGGATCTTCCTGCCCAAGTCGGGCCTCAATGTGTTGCGTACCCGTCGCCCGGTGCTGCAGACCTTGCGTGCGCTGAGCCTGCTGAGTACCAGCCTGCTGTTCACCACCGGCTTGCAATACCTGCCGCTGGCCGAGGCGACCTCGGTCAACTTCCTTGCCCCGGTGCTGGTCACCGCGCTGTCGGCGCCGTTGCTCAAGGAGCGGGTGACGACCGGGCAGTGGGTCGCGGTGGTGCTGGGCTTCATCGGCGTGCTGGTGGTGGTGCACCCCGGAGGCGCGATGTTCACCCCGGCGATCCTGTACCCGTTCGGATCGGCGCTGGGCTTCTGCTTCTATCAGCTGCTTACGCGCATTCTGGCGGCTTATGACAGCCCGACCACCAGCAACTTCTACGCCGGGCTGTGCAACACCCTGGTGATGAGTGCGCTGGTGCCGTTCTTCTGGGAAGTGCCGCGCTGGGAGCATGCGTTGCTGATGCTGGCCCTGGGCGGTTTCGGCATGAGTGCGCACCTGCTGCTGACCCAGGCCTTCCGCCACGCAGCGCCAGCGCTGCTGGCGCCGTTCAGCTACTGCCAGATCGTGTTTGCCGGGTTGCTGGGGCTGCTGATCTACGGTCAGGTGCCTGACAGTGCGAGCTTGCTGGGTATCGCCATCATCTGCCTGAGCGGCCTGGGCGCTGCGTGGATGCAGCGCAAGAAGTAAAAGGGTTTGAGATTGCCGGGGCTGCTGCGCAGCCCATTCGCGACGCAAGGCCGCTCCCACATGGGATTGCGTTCTCCTGTGGGAGCGGCCTTGCCGGGGCGCCGGACCGGTCGGAAAGGGCCGCAAAGCGGCCCCATGGCCCTGTCAGGCCAACTGGTAAGTGGTCTTCACCCGGGTAAAGAACTGCCGCGCATGGGTCCCTTGTTCCCGCGACCCCAGGCTCGAAGCGCCATTGCCACCAAACGGCACGTGGTAGTCCACCCCCGCCGTCGGCAAATTGACCATCACCATGCCGGCCGAGCTGTTGCGCTTGAAGTGCTCGGCGTGGCGCAGCGAGGTGGTGACGATCCCCGCCGACAATCCGAATGCCGTGTCCTCGGCAGCGGCAAAGGCTTCATCGTAGTCACGCACCTTGAGCACACTCAGCACCGGCCCGAAGATCTCTTCGCGGTAAATGCGCATGTCCGGCGTCACCTCGGTGAACAGCGCCGGGGTAAACAGATAGGCCCCCGCAGCGTTCTCCACCACCTCGCCACCGCACACCAGCTTCGCCCCCTGTTCACGACCACTGGCCACGTACGCCAGGTTCTGCTCCAGCTGTCGGCCATCGACCACCGGGCCGATATCGGTACTGGCCTGCAACGCATCGCCCACCGTCAGCGCACGGGTGCGTTCGGCCAGGCGCGCGACGAAGGCGTCGTGGATGCCCTCGGTAACGATCACCCGCGAGCTTGCCGTGCAACGCTGCCCGGTGCTGAAGAACGAACCGTTCAGCGCCACGTCCACCGCCTGCTCGAGGTCGGCATCGTCGAGCACGATCAGCGGGTTCTTGCCGCCCATTTCCAGCTGCACTTTCTTCATGCCTTCCGCCGCCAGTCGGGCGATCTGCCGGCCAGTATTTTCCGAGCCGGTGAAGCTGATTCCATCGATCAGCGGCGAGCGGATGATCGTGTCGCCGACGCTGCGCCCCGGCCCGATCAGCATGTTGAACACGCCCGCAGGCAGGCCGGCGCGGGAGATGATCTCGGCCAGCGCCCAGGCCGAGGAGGGCACCAGCTCGGCGGGCTTGAACACCACGCAGTTGCCGAAGCACAGCGCCGGGGCGATCTTCCACGCCGGGATGGCGATCGGGAAGTTCCACGGCGCAATGATGCCGACCACGCCCAAGGGTTGGGTGAACACGTCGATGCCCACGTCCTGGCGCACCGACTGGTATTTCTCGCCCTCGGCGCGCAGCGCCTCCTGGGCGTAGAACTTGAACGAGCGCCCGGCGCGGTCCACTTCACCGAGGGCCTCGCGGACGACCTTGCCTTCCTCGCGGGCCAGCAGGGTGGCCAGCTCCTGGCGGCGGGCGAGAATTTCGCTGCCGATGAAGTCCAGCGCATCGGCGCGCTGCTGCGGGTTGCTGCGCGCCCAGCCAGGTGCGGCGCGGCGGGCGGCGACGAGGGCCTGTTCGGTCAACGCCTGGTCGGCACGGACGAAGCGCTCGATCACCTCACCGGGGTTGGACGGGTTGCGGTTGTCCAGCACATCGCTGCCGCTGTCCAGCGCGACGAAGGCGCCGTCGACGTAACTGCTCTTGGTAACCAGGGTCATGCGCTACGGATCCTTTTGGCGGAGTTGTGGCGGGCGACGAAGTCGCTGATGTTGTCCACGGCGCTGTCCATCAGCTGCTGCATGGCGTCTTCGCTGCTCCAGGCGATATGCGGGTTGAGCAGGAAGTCGTCGCGGTCGATCAGCTGGAACAGCGGGTTGCTCGGGTGCAGCGGCTCGACTTCCACCACGTCCAGCGCCACGCCACCCAGGCGCCCGTGCTGCAGGGCGTCGATCAACGCGGCTTCGTTGACCACGCCACCGCGGCCGGTGTTGACCACGATGGCATCCGACTTCATCAGTGCCAGGCGGTCGGCGTCGATCAGGTTGTGGGTTTCCGGCGTGAGCGGGCAGTTGATCGACAGCACGTCGCAGCTGCGCAGCAACTCGGCCAACGGTCGGCAGTCGCTACCGCGGCGCTTGCCACCCCGGTCCTCGAACAGCACCTGCATGCCGAAGGCCCGCGCCAGTTCGGCCAGGCGCAGGGCAATCGGGCCGCTGCCGATGATCGCCAGCTGCTTGCCACGCACATCGCGGATGCGGTGGTCGAAGTAGATGTTCTTGTACTCGGCCTCGCCGGCATGCACCTGGCGCATCAGCCGGGTGAACGCGGCCGGGCGGCGGAACAGCTCGAGGATCATCGCCAGGCTGTGTTCGGCCACGGTGTTGGCGGCGTAGCCCGGCACGCTGGCCACTTCGATGCCATGGGCGTCGCAGTAGTCGACATCGACGATGTCGCGGCCGGTCAGGGCCAGCGAGATCATCTTCAGCTTGGGCAGCTGGCGCAGGTGTTCTTCACGCAGCGGCACGCTGCAGGTGAAGGCGATGGTGGCATCCTTCAGGTGCTCGAGCATCTGCTCCGGGTGGGTGTAGGCAAACTGCTGCCAGGTGTGTTCACAGTCCGGGCGCTTGAGCCGGGTGGAGGGCGCCAGGCCCTCGTCGTCGAGCAGGACGATATGTTCGCTCATGCTGTCTTCCTTATTTTTTCTGCGCCGGCACATAGCCGGCCGGGGCCATGCTGACCAGCTGGCGGGTGACGAAACCGGCGTCCTGGTCGTGGTCTTCCAGCGACTCCTTGCGCACCAGCGCATCACGCACCATGTGCGCGCCGAAGAAGCGGAACGGCTCTGGCGGCAGCAGCTTCATCTTCTGGTTGACCAGGCCGCAGTTGGCCCACTCGTCATTGGCATGGGTGGCCAGCGACTTGATGATGCGGCTGGCGAACACCGTGGTAGCCACGCCGTTGCCCGAGAAGCCGATGCCGTAGCTCACCGTCTGGTGATGGTCGAGGTAGCCGAAGTTGGGCAGCCCTTTCATGGCCCGGTCGATCGGGCCGGTCCAGCTGCTGACCACCGGCACGTCCTCCAGTTGTGGGTACAGGCGGCGCAGCTCGGCGGCGACCTTGTCGGCGGCCGGCGAGGGTTTTTCATACAGGTTGCCGATGCGTCCGGCATAGGCGAACTGGCCCAGCGGCTTGCCGAACACCACGCGGCCGTCCGGGGTGTTGCGCCAGTAGTTGAGCACGGTGCGCGAGTCGGTCATGCACTCGCCGCGGCTGAAACCGATGGCGTCGAGCTTGGCCTTGACCGGTGCAGTGGCCACCATGTCGCTGGACATGATCGCGATCATCCGGCGCAGCTCGGGGAACTGCGCGCCCCAGGCATTGAGCGCCAGCACCACGTGGTTGGCCTTCACGTGGCCCTTGGCGGTGTGCACCACGGGGTTTTTCCCACGCACCAGGTGGGTGAACGGCGATTTCTCGAAGATCTTCACCCCCAGCTTCAGCGCCACCCGGCGCAGGCCACGGGCGAGCATGGCTGGCTGCACGGTGGCGGCGTTGGGGTCGAAGATGCCGCCCAGCACCAGCGGCGAGCCGACGCGACCACGGATGGTCTCGCGGTCCAGGTCCTGGAACGGGTTGACGTCGAGCTTCTGCAGCCCTTCGGTGAGCACCCGCCAGGAGTTCATCTGCCGCTGGTTGGTTGCGGTCCACAGCCAGCCGTCCTTGCGGTACTGGGCATCGATGCCGTGCTCCTGGCAGAAGCTGCCGATCTCGTCGATCGCCGATTCCGCCGCCTCGCAGATGCGCCGCGCCTCGACGTCACCGCAGATGGTGCGCACCGACAGGTACTTGCCCCACCAGTTGGTGGCGATGCCACCGTTGCGCCCGCTGGCGCCGGAGCCGCAGCGGTCGCGCTCGACAATGACGATGGTTTTTTCCGGGTGGGCCTGCTTCAGGCGAATGGCCGACCACAGGCCAAGAAAACCACCGCCGACGATACACACGTCGGCTTGAATCGAATCCTGCAGGGCAGGGGCCAGGTCACTGTCCAGATCGAGTGCCTGGGCATACCAGAATCCGCGGTACATGAGGGGTGCCTCTGAGCATGTTGTTGTGACGACATGATGCTCAGCGTGGCCGGCGGCCCGATATTACAGGCATGACAATTGATAGAACGGCGGCGCGTTTTGTCATGGACTTACTATTTGTCGTGCGGCATATGATATGCCGGACGCCAGGTGCGCCCTACAATGGCGCTATCCAGCATGTCATGAGGCCGACTTTCATGGTTGCGCAACTACAAGAAGAACAACAACTACAACCCCCGGCGCAGATCAAACCCGAACTGCGCGTCGGCTTCGTGCTGCTCAACCAGTTCACCCTGGTGCCCGTCGCCGGCCTGGTGGATTCGCTGCGCTTTGCCGCCGACAAGTCGTTCCGCAGCCAGCAAGTCTATTGCCAATGGGACTGGATGACCCTCGACGACCAGCCGATCGCCGCCAGCTGCGGTATGCCGGTCTCGCCGACCAAGCCGCTCAACCTGTTCGCCCAGTACGACTACATCGTGGTCGCTGGCGGCCTGCTGGGCGAAACCCGCAACCCGCCGGGCTGGCTGCTGGATGCCCTGCGCGACGTGCATGCGGCCAACATCCCGATCATCGCCCTGTGCTCGGCTTCGTTCGTGCTGGGCAAGGCCGGCCTGCTCGACGGCCGCCGCTGCGCCGTGCATTTCACCTTGCGCGACGAGTTCCGCGAGCGCTTCCCGCTGTCGACCATGGTCATCGACAAGAGCTACGTCGATGACCGCGGCATCATCACCTGCCCGGGCGGCACGGCCATTGACCTTGCGGCCAACCTGATCCGCCGCCATTGCGGCGCGGTGCGGGCGCAGAAGGGCCTGGAATATTTGCTGGTGGATGAGCGGGCGGAGGAGGAGAGTGACCAGGCTGGCAGCGACAGCGTGTACCAGAACGACCGGGTACAGCGGGCGATTGCCTTCATGCGCGCCAACCTCGATGCGTCGATGACGCTCAAGGCGGTGGCCGAAGCGGTGGGCACCCACCCGCGACAGTTACACCGCGAGTTCGTCGCCAACACCCAGGAACCACCAGCCAACTACTGGCGCAAACTGCGCCTGGATCACGCGCGGCGCCTGCTGGTGAACACCAGCCAGAACATCACCACCATTGCCCTGGCCTGCGGGTTTTCCGATGCTTCGCACTTCATCCTGTGGTTCCGCAAGCAGTATGGCGAGACGCCGTACAGCTTCCGCAAGCGGCGGCACGAAGTGGAGCGGTTTGACTGGCATGGTGACAAAGTAGGTCTGGACCCAGACTTGTAGCTTGGCTTGCTGGCCCATTCGCGGGCTTGTCTCGCGAAGGGCCGCAAAGCGGCCCCAGCAATCTCAAAGCTGCCCGAAGGCCTGAATCTCGATGCGGTACTCAGGCGCCGCCAGAGCAGCCCCCACACAAGCCCGCACCGGCGGCTGGCTCCCCACCCAGGCGTCGTACACCTCGTTCATCGCCGCAAACTCGCCCATGTCGGCCAGCCAGATCTGCATGCGCGTGAGGTTTTGCTTGCCGGCCCCGATCTGCGCCAGCCACTGCTCCAGTTGCGCCAGCACACAACGTGTCTGCGCAGCGATATCACCCGCTTCCAACGCAACGATCCCGGAGGTCTCGATGCGCCCATCCACCAGCACCATCTGGCTGGCCCTTGGGCCAGGGTTGATCCGTTCGATCATCTGCCCGCTCCTCAGAACAGCACGTAGGTCTTGCGCAGGGTTTCGTGGATATGCCACACGCCCTCGCAGTTTTCCGGGAACAGCACGGCATCGCCGGCACGCAGCTCCACCGGTTCGCCACCATCAGGGGTGAAGGTGCAGCGGCCACTGACGATATGGCTGAACTCGCGGTTCTTGAGGAAGCGGCGGAACACGCCCGGGCTGCTTTCCCACACACCGATGCTGGCGCCGACCGCTTCATCGGTCTGGTCCTGGGCAGAGGCGGCATGGGCGATCGGTTCGCCGATCGGCAGGCGGGCAGGGGCCGGTTCACCCAGCAGCGAGGCAGGGGCATTGCGGACAACGGTAAGGACTTGGCTCATGACGGGTTCCTTCAGGCTTTACGAGCGACAGATTTATAGGTGGGCGAAGTCGTTGCGGCTTGCCCGCCGAGGGCAGCGGCTTGCTGCAGGTCGAGCTTGCTGGTCTCGGGGGCCAGCCACCAGGAGATCAGCGCACCGAACAGTGAGATCAGGGCAGCGGCGAACATGGTGTTGGCCACGCCATAACTGGCCAGGGAGATCGGCACCAGATAGGTGCCCACGGCGGCGCCAATGCGCGACAGCGACGTTGCCAGGCCCACCGCCGAGGCACGGATCTCGGTGGGGAACAGTTCGTTGGGGTACACGTATTCCAGCACCTGGGCACCGCCGATCAGCACCGCATAGGCGCCGAACAGGATCAGCACGGTGGTTGGCGAAGCGTCGGGGAACACGCCCAGCAGCACCAGCGACAGGCCCGACCAGAGGAAGCTGTGGATCAGCATCTTGCGCCGGCCCAGGCGGTTGATCAGCAGGGTCGCCAGCAGGCAGCCGAGGGTGAACAGGAAGGTGATGGCGATCGAGCCGTAGGCGGCCCAGTCGCCGGTCAGTTTCAGCGCCTGCAGCACCTTGGGGGCGAAGGCATAGATGGCGAACAGCGGCACGATGGCGCAGGTCCAGAACAGCGTGACAAAGGCCATGCGCTTGCCGTAGCCCGAGTGGAACAGCGACCACAGCGACACCGGTTTGCCGCTGCTCTGCTCGGGCAGGTCGGCAATCGAGTAGTCTGGGCCGTAGACTTTCTTGATCACCGCGTCGGCTTCGGCCTTGCGGCCCTTGCTCAGCAACCAGCGTGGCGATTCCGGCGTGCCGCTGCGGGCAATCAGGAACAGTGCTCCCGGCACCAGCGCACTGGCCAGTACCCAGCGCCAGCCGTCGTCACCGCCCACGCGCAGCAGCAACTCGCCGACCACATAGGCTACGGCAGCGCCGGCAAACCACATAAGCACCATGGCCGCCAGCAGTGGGCCGCGCTGCTTGCGTGGCAGGAACTCAGCCAGCAGCGACGTGGCGATCGGATAGTCGGCACCGACCGCGACACCGATCAGCAAGCGCCAGGCGAACAGCGCCCAGGCCGACTCTACCCAGAACTGCGCCACCGAGAAACCGACAATGGCGATCAGGTCCACCAGATACAGCACCTTGCGCCCGTACTTGTCGGTGAACCAGCCACCGATGAAACCGCCGAGGAACACCCCGATCAGTGCCGAGGCGGCAATCAGGCCTTCCCAGAAAGCCGACAGCTGCAAGGCGTTGGTGATTTGCAGCATGGCCACGCCGATGATGCTCAACACATAGCCATCGAGGAACGGCCCGCCGGCGGAGTAGACGGTCAGTTTGCGGTGGAAGGCATTCAGCGGAGCATCTTCGACAGAGCGTTTGGATGTGGTCATTCAACTTACCTCTTGTTGTTATTCACGCATCAGCGTGGCGGCACTATGGCACTGGCCTCGCGGGGCTCCATATAACGGCTGGGACGAGTCATGGGATGCGCTGGCGGGGCTTGCCCAAGGCTTATGCAAGTTGTCCTGGATGTTCTAGTGGGGAGGGTGGGGGCTTTTCTATCGTGGGCTTGCCCGCACAGGATTGCCGCAGCCCTGAAGCCGGCGCAGTCCCTGTGGGAGCGGGCAAGCCCGCGAAGAAGGCAACGCATATCTTCCAGAACAAACACAAGAATCCGGAACCAGAATCATGACCCGTCCCCCCTTGGAATCCCTCGACGGCGACCACTACGACGTGGTGGTCATCGGCGCCGGTGCGGTCGGCTGTGCCGCCGCCCGGCAGCTGGCCGCGCGCAACTTCCGTACCCTGCTGGTCGACCGTGGCGACATCGGTGCCGGCACCTCGTCGCGCTCCAGCCGCATGCTCTATTCCGGCCTGGGCTACCTGGCCGCGCGCTACCCGCTGTGGCAGATCCCGTTTCGCCCGCTCGACATGTGGCAGCGCCTGCGCTACACCCGCGAGGTGATGCGTTGCCGCGCCGAGCTGGTCAAGGACATGCCCGGGCACCTGACCAGGCACCGTTTCCACTACCCGTTCCGCAAGGGCGACCGCTACCCGCCATGGCTGGTGGACATGGGCTTTCGCCTGGTCGAAGCGCTCGGTGGCTGGAAAGTGCCGCTGGCCTACCGCCGCCAGTCGGCGCAGCAGGCGGCCGGCGACAGCGCCATGGCCGCTGGCCTGGGCGGGCCGTTGCGTGGCGTGGGGGTGTTCGAGGAATACATGTACGCCTGGCCCGAGCGCATCTGCGTCGACACCGCGCTGGACGCACAATGGCGCGGGGCGACGGTACGCACCTATACCCGCGTCAGCCAGCTGCAGCGCAGTGAAGGCCAATGGCAACTGACCCTGGACGAGCAGGCCCCCGAGGCGCTCGGCCAGGCGCACGTCACTGCCAAGGTGGTGATCAACGCCGCCGGGCCCTGGGTCGATCGTGTGACCGGTGCGGCCGACCGTGGACCGCGGGTGCTCGGCATCAAGGGCGTCAATGTCATGGTGCGGCTGCCCGAGGCCTATCGTGGCCAAGGCCTCGAAGCGTTCTCCAGCAAGGGCGAGCCTTACTACGTGTTCCCCTGGCGTGAATTCCACTTCATCGGCCCGACCGAGTCGCACTTCACCGACGACCCGGACACGGTGCGTGTCGAGGACGGCGAAATCGACTACATCCTCGCCGAAGCCAATCACCTGTTCCCCGACCTGCAACTGACCCGCGCCGACGTGCAGCACTGCTGGTGCGGCGTGCGCCCGACCTCGACTTTGGACGGCCGCAGTACCTACTTGCCGGTGCGCCTGAGCGAGGCGGCCGGCAAGCCGGACCTGCTGACCCTGACCGGCTCGACCATCATGCTCCATCGCCATGCGGCGCGGGTGATCGCCCGGGGCGTAGAGGCGCGCCTGGGCAAACGGGGCAGGGCGCCCAAGGGCATGATCGAACGCGAGCGCATCGATGGCCAGGACATTGCCCGTATCGTTGCCCGTGAGCATGTGGTGCGGCTGGTGGACCTGGTGCGTCGGCGTTTGCCATGCGGGCTGGACCCGGACCTGGGGCGTGAGCGGGTGGAGCAGTTGTCGTACCGTGCGGCGGCGGCGATGGGGTGGACGGAGGCGCGGCGGCAGGAGGAACTGAAGCACTTCGAGGAAGATACTGCCCGGGTGTATCGCCAACTCTAGATCGTTATCAAGGCTGCTGGCCTCATCGCGGATAAATCCGCTCCTACAGGGGTTATGCATTCCTTGTAGGAGCGGATTTATCCGCGATGAGGCCGGGACAGGAAAAGCCTATCGCCCAGGCAACCCCGACCGGGTCAGCAACGCATCCAGCACCACCTCGCAAGCCGCCCCCCAGTTGGCACTCACCGGCTGATGCATCAACACCGCCAGGCCATCCGCCGTAAAAGTCCCGGGCGTGGCAATCGCCTGCCCCAACGCCTTCAGGGTGTACTCCGGCTGCTGCTGCGCACTGGTCACGCAATCCTGCATGTTGCCCAGCACCAAAGCCCGAGCCTCAGCCGCCGGCAGCCCCTTGTCGGTCAGCCACTGCTGCAAGTCATGCAGCAGGAAATAGAACCAGCCATTCATGCACGCCGCCACCGTGGCCAGCTCGAATGCCGGCTCATCCTGCACCACCACCAGGTTGCCCAAGGGCCCCAGGCACTGTTCGGTCAGCGCATCCGCCGGGCATACGACCACGGTGGACTGGTTGTACTGCGCCGCATACGACAGCATCACCCGCACGCAATGCGCACCCGGGAAGGCCGTGGCCAGCAGTTCCAGGCTGACCCCGGCCGCCAGCGATACCAGGCGCTGGCCGGGGCGCAGGCGCACTTCACCGGCCAGTTGGGCCAGCGATTCCGGGCGCACGCCGAGGATCACCAGGTCAGCCTGATCGACCACCGCCTGGTTGCTCGGCAGCACCTCGCACCCCTGTTCCACAGCAAGCACCTCGGCCCGCTGGGCGTTGCGCGGCGACAGGTAGAGCGCGCCCTCGAAACCACTGCGGCGCAGGCCGAGCACCACTTTTTCGGTCAGCTCGCCGACCCCGAGAATACCCAGGCTATGCATGTTGCCTCCTTGTCAGCTTTCCAGGCCGGCACGGCGCTGGCCCCAGTGCAGGTTCAGGTTGACCCCCACGCTGAGCAGCGGTTCCGGCGGGTTGCGGTTGGGGCCGTCGGAGCCGAGCAAAAAGTCGATCAGCTCGTCACGCTCGCCGCTCAACCAGTCGGCCAGCAGGGTGCCGGTGGCGGTGCCACGGGTGATGCCCAGGCCGTTGCAGCACAACGCCGCGTGCACGTTCGGCGCCAGGGTACCGAAGTGCGACAGGTGGTTGCGCGACAGGCACATCGAGCCACCCCAGGTGAACTCGAACGGCAGGCCCGAAAGCATCGGGAAGCGCCGCTCGAACGACTCGCGGTGCTGGCGCCCGGCGCGGTCCAGGTAGCGCTGCTGGGCGCGGCCGTTGGCATTGAAGCTGAAGCTGTTGCGCACCAGCAGGCGTTGGTCCGGCGTGCGCCGCAGGGTGCTGCCGAACGGGTCGGCGGGGATGATGCCCCAGGTCGCCTTGCCGCCCAGGCGCGCCTGTTCTTCTTCGGTCAGCGCGCGGGTCATGCTGGCGTAGGTGAAGATCGGCAGCAGCCGGCCCGGCAGGAAGCCGAAGTACGAGGCGAAGGCGTTGTTGGTCAGCAGCAGCTGGTCGGCGACGATCTCGCCGTGGGCATGCTTGAGGGTGATGCGCCGGCCCTGTTCGAGGCGGGTGATGGTGGTGCCTTCGTACAGCGTGACGTTGGCGGGCAGGCTTTCGGCCAGGCCCTTGGCCAGCGCGGCGGGCTGCAGCAACTGGGTGCCCGGGGTGTACAGCGCCTTGCGGTAGAAGGCGGTGCCGAAGTGCTCGGGCAGGTCGCGGGTGTCGATCATCTCATAAGGTTGGCCGAGCTTATCGAGGCCGCTGCGGTAGGCCTCGAGCACTGCCAGGCCTTTGTCCTCGACCGCCGCCTGGTACTTGCCGTCCGGGCGGATCTGGCAGTCGATGCCGTGCTGGTTGATCAGCCCGCGCAGGATCGACTGGGCGCGCAGGTTGAGCTTGAGGTTCATCCGCGCCGTGGCCAGGTCACCGATGTAGTCGGGGGCGCCGATGTCGTGGGGCAGGTCGATGGCAAAGCCCGAGTTGCGCCCCGAGGCGCCGAAGCCGACCTCCTGGGCTTCGACCAGGATGATCTCGTCGTCAGGGTGGTGAAGCGCCAGTTGCCGCGCCGCGGCAAGGCCGGTGAAGCCCGCGCCGAGCACCACCCAGCGCGCCTCGCTCCGCCCCCGGTGCGCGGCGCGTGGCTGGCGCTTGGGGCTGAGGTGGAACCAGCCGCAACCGTTGTCGTCCGCGGGGGTAGAGGTGTTTCTGTACATGGGATTTTATCCGTGTTGTTTTCTCCACTATCGCATCGGGGTTGGCGGTGGGCATATAACGGGAGGGACGGGTGGTGGGATGTTCGGGCTCACCCGCGCCCGGCAGGTGCACGGCGGTAGAGCGGCCGTGGGGTGCTGGGATCAATCTCGGTCAAGTGGCTGCCGGCCGCGACGAACCCGGCATGTTCGGCCAGGCGCTGGCTGGCGAGGTTGTCGATATCGGTGGTCAGCCACACCGGGGCATCGACGGCGTCCAGCAGGCAGGTCAGCGCCTCGCGCATGAGGCCCTGGCCGCTGCTGGCCTGGTTTGCCCAATAGCCCACTTCGTACTCGTCATTGCCCGGCCGCAGGCCAATACAGCCGATGACATCCCCGCTGTCTGCGGCGAGCACGAAATAGCGCTTTTCCTTGGCCGGGTCGAGAAACTCCTCGGCGCTCAGTTGCAGCGTTTCCTGCACTTCCTTCAAGGTCCAGTCGGGTTTGGCCCAGGCCAGGAACGGCTGGTGCAGCGCGTAGCTGTCGAGCAGCGCCTGCTGCAGTTGCTGGGCGAACGCCGGTGCGGGGCGGACCACCAGGGTGCGGGGCGTGGACAAGGTGCGGGGCAGATCGGGGTAGGGCATTACAGGCCTTCCTGGCGGGTTGATCGGGAAATGTAAGCATATTTTTGTGTAATCTGTGCGAGCCTCTTCGCGGTTTTTCGTGAACGCCCAAACCGATCATTCAAAGGAAACTGAAGGTCCGCCCATGCCCGAATACACGCTGCATTGCTTCGCCGAATCCGGTAACGCCTACAAAGCTGCGCTGATGCTCGAACTCACCGGCCAGGACTGGCAACCGGTGTTCGTCGATTTCTTCAACGGCCAGACCCGTGACCCGCAGTGGCGCGACGAGGTCAATGAGCAGGGCGAAGTGCCCGTGCTGGAGCACGCCGGGCAACGGCTTACCCAGTCGGCACTGATTCTCGAATACCTCGCCGAGCGCACCGGCCAGTTCGGCCCGCGTGACGACGACGAGAAGCGCGAGATCTGGCGCTGGATGCTGTTCGACAACCACAAGTTCACCAGCTACTACGCGGCGCTGCGGTTCCTGCTGTGCCTGAAGAAGACCGGTGAGACCGAGGTGACTGGCTTCCTGCGCGAGCGGGCCACGGCGGCTTACCGGATTGTCGATGCGCACCTGGCGAAAACCCCGTTCATGGTCGGTGGGCGGCTGACCATCGCCGACTTGTCGCTGGCGGGGTATGTATTCATGCCGGAGGATACCGGGATCGTGCTGACCGAGTTCAGCCATATCGAGGCGTGGAAGCAGCGGATTCAGGCAGTGCCGGGGTGGAAGCATCCCTATGAGTTGATGCCCCGAACGGCGTAAGTCTGAGCCGGCCTCTTCGCGGGCACGCCCGCTCCCACAGGATCACCACAGCCATTGAGACTTGCGCTGTACCTGTGGGAGCGGGCTTGCCCGCGAAAGGGCCGGCACAGGAAAAACCAGTCAGTACCTGACTTCAACCCCTACATAAGCCCCGATCCCGTCCCCCGGCCAGAACGAAGCGGTATCCAGCCCGCGTGCGTTGTACACCGGCGTCACCGCCGTCACGTAGGCCTTGTTCGCCAGGTTCTTCAGGTCCAGCGACACCTTCCAGTTGCCCTTCGGCGCCTCATACCCCAGGTTTGCCCCCCAGATCGTGTACGACGGCGCATACAGGCTGTTGGCGTAGTCCACCGCCGTGCGCGACGCCGATTGCACATTCACCCCGGTGTACCAGCCGCTGTGGTCCTGGTATTGCAACTCACCCTGGTAGATATGCTTGGGCACGCCCGGCAGCTGGTTGTCGCCGAAGGTGTCGTCATGCCGGTAGTAGAAATCGTTGTAGGTGTACGACTGGCGCCAGCGCACCAGGTCGCCCTGGGGGTTGTCCCACAGGCGCGTGTTGAGCCCGGCTTCGACACCCTGGTGAATGGTCGGCGAGGCGTTGAACGCACCGGTGACCGCCGCCGCCGTAGAGGTGGCGGGGATGATCTGCACGTTCAGCAATTCGTCGTGGATCCACGAACGGTACAGCGCCAGGCTGCCGTCGAAGATGCCGTGGGAACCTTTGATACCGACCTCGAAGGTGTTGGCCTTCTGTTCCACCAGCGGGCGAATGTACGGCAGGGTCGGGCCGGAACCGGAGTATTCCCATGAGGCGGGCGGGTCGATGCTGCGGCTGAAGTTGGTGAACACCTGCAGGTCCGGGCTGAACTCGTAGCGCAGGCCGATACGCGGGGCGACGCTCCAGTTGTCGTAGTCGACATGCTGCGGGAAGCTGGTGGTGTTGGGGTTTACCGCATAGTCGATGTTGACCTTGCGCCGCACGTTGATGAACGACACGCCGCTGGTAAGCCACAGGTTGTCGACCAGGTTGATGTCGTTGCCCAAGGCGATCACTCGGTCGAACGAGTCCTTGTAGTTGACCTGCTTGAGCGACACCTTGTTGCCGTTGGCCGAATCCACCCCGCCGCGCAGGTGCTGGGTCGAGGTGAAGGCGATGTTGCTGCGGCTCTCGTGGCCGAACAGGTAGTCGACGCGGTCATAGCCCAGCAGCAGGCCGAGGTCGTGCCAGTCCCAGTAGCTGGGGTTGCTCGGGCTGCGCGGGCTGTTGGTGTGGCGGTAGTCGTGGTACGACAGGCCGAAGGTCAACCGTGCATCGTCGTCGAAGGTGTAGGTGGTCTTGCTGCCAACCCAGATGCTGCCCGGGCGGCGCGCACCGGCGCCGCTGCTTTCGGCGGTGGCGCTGGCCCGGCGCGGGTGGTGCAGGGCATTGTCGAGGGTGGTGGCGCTGGGGTCGTTGTGGGTTTCGTCGCGGTAGCGCAGCAGCAGGCGGGTTTCCAGCTTCGGGTTGAAGCGGTAGCCAGCGTTGGCGACGATGCCGGAACTCTTCGACAGGCTGTAGTCGCGGTAGCCGTCGTTGCGGTAGTTGTCGGCCTGCAGGTAATAGTCCAGGCCGCCTTCGACACCGCCGTAGCTGATGCTCTGCTTCTGGTAGTGGTAGCTGCCGGCCTCGGCGCGCACGCGCAGGCCAGGGGCGCTGTAGCCGCTGTGGTTGACGAAGTTGACTGCACCACCGAGGGTGAGCGCGCCGTACTGGAAGGCGTTGGCGCCACGCAGGATCTCGGTGTAGTTGACGCCGCTGGCGTTAAGGAATTCGTAGGGGGTGCCGCCAGGGCCAGTCAGCGGCAGGCCGTCGAAGAGGAACTTGATGCCTTCGCGGAAGTAACCGGGCGAAGTGTTGGCGCCGGAGCCGCGGATCGAGATCTTCGCCGCGTCGTTGCCGCCGGTGGACTGCACGAACACGCCGGGCTGGTAGGCCAGGGTGTCCTGCAGGGTGGCGGTACGGCCTTTGGCGACCTCTTCGCTGTCGACCACGCTGGTGCCGCCGGGCACTTCGGCGAGGGCGCTGGCGGCCTGTTGCACTTCAGTCTGCTTGGCGGCCTGCACGGTCACCGTGCCGAGGGTCGGGTCTGCGGCCAGGACCGTGGCCGGGGCCAGCAGGGTGGCCAGGGCGGCGTGGCGGATGGCCAGGCGCAGTGGATGGGGGTAAATCGCACGCATCGTCGTATTCCTTGAAAGTCATCGTAGATCCTCGGCGTTCTATGGGAATAGTCAGGCCTGTCGAAATCGGTAAGAGCAGTTTCTGTGCCAGTTGGCGAAAGGCCGGAAGTTGGGGCTGTGACAGGCTTTAACGTGTGCGGTGATGAACGAGGCAGCAAGTTTTGTTGTGGTTGTGTTGTATTTGAAACAGTGCGGGTTATATACAAATATCCAAATCAAACGGCGAGCCTTGTGGGAGCGGGCGCGCCCGCGAATGCGGCGGTGCGGCAAGCATTGTATTCGCGGGCATGCCCGCTCCCACAAGGTTGTATGTTGCCGACGCAACAGTGGTGAAACAGTTTGTATGATTAATCAGTCAGGTGATTTCAAGTGGCTTCAACGAATACGGGCTCTTAACGCTGGCACGACAACTGCAACAGTCCTTAATGTAGCCGTCTATATAAAGGCCCTGCTGTGCAGCTAAATGCCCGTTTATTCAATTTATGCCTCTTGGCCAGTGCGCTGTTAGTTGCCGCCTGTTCACCCGCCACGCCCCCGCCAAGCCAAAACACCCTCAAGGGCGAAGCGGTCAGCGAGGTGAACGGCGTGATGCGCTACCCGGCCAGCGACTTCGTCGAACAGCAGGTCGGCCAGCGCGGCGGCACCTTGCGCGTGTCGGCAGCGACCGATGCTGGCAGCTTCGATATCCACGCGCTGTCCAACGGCAACATGCAGTGGATGGGCCGCATCCTGTTCGACTGCCTGGTGTACCAGGCCGAGGACGGCACCCTCACACCGTGGCTGGCGAAAAGCTGGGAGATCAGCGCCGACGGCCTGACCTACACCTTCCACCTGCGCGACGACGTCACCTTCAGCGACGGCGAGCGCTTCGACGCCGAAGCGGTGCGAGTCAACCTCGAACACATGCGCGACCCGAAGACCAAGTCGCCCCTGGCGGCTGCCTACATCGCGCCGTACCTGCACGGCAGGGTGGTCGATCAATTCACCTTCGAAGCGACCTTGCGCGCGCCCTATGCGCCGTTTCTCGATGTGCTGTCGCAAGCCTGGCTGGGGATGGTCTCGCCACGGCAGATCCTCGAAGCGCCCGCGACCATCGCCAGCCAGCCGATCGGCACCGGGCCGTTCGTGTTGACCGGCTGGGTGCGTGACCAGCGCGCCAGCTTCGCCCGCCGCCCGGGCTACGATTGGGCACCTGCGGCGATCAACCACCCGGGCGAGGCCTACCTCGACGGCATCGAACTGAGCTATGTGCCCGAAGCGATGATTCGCTACACCTCGCTGGAAGCGGCCGACAACGACATGGCCCTGGATGCCCCGGCACAGAATGCTGCGGCGATCCGCGCCAACCCGCAGCTGACCCTGCGCAACCGCATCCGCAAGGGCAACCCGATGCGCAGCATCACCTTCAATGTCGAGCGCATACCGTTCGATGACGTGCGGGTGCGCCAGGCCGTGGCCAAGGCCATCGACCGTGACGGCCTGGCGTGGATCTCCGGCTTCGGCGAGTACCTGGCCAAGGGTGACTTCCTCGCCGTCAACACGCCCGGCTACGACCCGGTAGCAAACGATGCACTGGCGTTCGACCCGGCCGAAGCAGGGCGCCTGCTGGATGCCGCCGGCTGGACCGGACGTGATGCCGAGGGCTATCGCACCCGCAACGGCCAGCGCCTCGGGGCGACCTTGCTGACCTACGACAACCCGGCGTTCCCGGCCAATGTCTCGGTGGCGGCCCAGGCGGACCTGCGCAAGGTCGGCTTCGACCTGCGCATCGAGCTGCTGCCGATCAGCAAGGTCATGGAGCTGCGCTACCGCGGCAACTTCGATGCGCTCGGCGGCGGCTACTGGCACACCAATACCGCCGATGGCCTTTACATCCTCTACCACAGCCAGTCGATCCCCAGTGCCCGGATGATCGGCCAGAACGTTGGCCACTTCCGGGATGCCCATCTCGATCAGCTGCTCGGTGAGGCCCGGCGCAGCACCGACCCGGCACAACGCCGCGCGCTGTATCGCCTGGCCCAGCAGCGCCTGGGCGAGACCGTGCCGGCCGTGCCCTCGGTGGAAAGCCAGATGCTCCTGGCCTATCGCAAAGCAGTCGGCGGCGTGCTGTTCGACGGCTCGCACAACGTGCCCTTGTTCACCAGCGTGTGGCTGGCGAAGGAGCAACCATGAAGCTATTCGCAACCTTGCTGCGCCGCCTGCGTGACGGCGTGATCGTGCTGTGGGCGGCAGCCAGCCTGACCTTCTTCGGCATGCAGCACAGCGGTGGCGACACCGCCCTGGCGATTCTCGGCGGCCCGGATGCCATGCCGAGCGAAGCGCTGCTGGCCCAGGTGCGTGCCGAATACGGCCTCGATCAGCCGCTGTGGGTGCAATACGGGCATTACCTGCTGCGCTTGGGCAAAGGCGAGCTGGGCGAGTCGTACCGACTGCGCATTCCGGTCGGCCAGGCGATTGCCGAACAGGCTGGCGCAACCCTGGCCCTGGCCAGCAGCGCGGCGGTCCTGGCGGTGTTGCTGGCGCTGGCCTCGGCGCTGCTGACCGCCAACCGTGGGCGACGCTTGCGGGCGTTGGTGTCGGGCATCGAACTGGTGTTGTCGTCGGCGCCCAACTTCGTGATCGGCACCGTGCTGCTGCTGGCCTTCGCCTTCTACTTCCATGTGCTGCCGCCGTCTGGTTCAAGCGGCTGGCGCTCGCTGGTGCTGCCGAGTCTGGCCCTGGCATTGCCGATTGCGGCGGTGCTGGCCCAGGTGCTGCGCCAGTCGCTGGAGCAAGTGCTGGAACAACCCTTCATCACCCAGGCCCGCGCCCGCGGCATGGGTGACACCGCCGTGCGCCTGCGCCATGCCTTGCGCCATGCCCTGGTGCCGCTAGTGACCCTGGCCGGCTACGTGTTCGCCAGTCTGCTCGGTGGTGCCGTGGTGCTTGAACTGCTGTTCGGCCGCCAGGGCATCGGCCGGCTGATGCTCGACGCCACCGCCACCAAGGACGTGCCGCTGGTGCTCGGCGTGACCCTGCTGGCCGCGGCCCTCTACGTGCTGGTCAACCTGCTGGTGGACCTGGCGACCCAGGCCATCGACCCGCGCACTGCGCGCCCCTGAATTCACGAGAAAGGAACCGTCATGAGTCAAACCCCGATTACCGACGCCGAACTGGATGAGCGCTTTGCGCCGATCTACACACGCATCGCCGAAGGCGCGGTGGCCCGCGAGCAGCAGCGCACCCTGGCCCATGAGCCGGTAGCCTGGCTGCGCGAAGCCGGCCTTGGCGCCCTGCGCGTGCCACGCAGCCATGGGGGCCTTGGTGCGACCTTGTCGCAGCTGCTGCGCCAGCTGGTGCAATTGGGCCAGGCCGATTCCAACCTGCCGCAGATCTTCCGCGCCCACTTCGGCTTTGTCGAAGGGCGCCTGTCGTCCAACGACGCCGCTTCCCAGGACTACTGGTTCGCCCGCGTGGTGGCCGGTGAACTGTGGGGCGCGGCGATGGCCGAGCGCACCGACAGCACCGGCAATACCGTGCAGCTCAGCGAAGGTGAGGGCGGTTACCGTCTGGACGGTGAAAAGTACTACTGCACTGGCACTCTCTACGCCGACTGGGTCGCGGCGGTGGCCAACCACGGTGACGATTTCGTCAGCCTGGCGGTGCCGACCCGTGCGCCGGGGGTGGAACGGGTCGATGACTGGGATGGCTTCGGCCAGCGCCTGACCGGCAGCGGAACCACGCGCTTTACTCAGGTGAAGGTTCAGTCAGAGCACCTTTTGCGCCGCTTCGCCAAAGGCGAGTTACGCGCCGAGTCGTATCTAACGGCGTTCTACCAGGCCGTGCACCTGGCGACGCTGGCGGGCATCAGCCGTGCGGTGCTGGCCGATGCCGTGGCCTTCGTCCAGGGCCGTACCCGCGCGTTCGGCGTGCCGGGGCAGTCGCAACCGGCCGCGGACCCGTTAGTACAGGCAGTCATCGGCCGTCTGTCGAGCCTGGCGTTCGCTGCCGAGGCGCAAGTTGTGGCCGTGGGCCAGAGCCTGCAGGCGGTATTCGAAGCCGGGCAGCGGGGCGAGGTCCCCGAGCAGCTGTACACCGACGCTGAAATCCACGCCTTCCAGGCCCAGCAGATCGTCCTGCCGCAAGTGCTGCAAGCCAGCAGCTTGCTGTTCGAGGTTGGTGGCGCCTCGGCCACCAGCAACACCCGGCGCCTCGACCGCCACTGGCGCAACGCCCGCACCCTGGCCTCGCACAACCCGGCGATCTATCGCGAGCAGGCGCTGGGCGACTACTACCTCAACGGCATCAGCCCGGCCCAGGCCTGGCGCGCACGCCATGCTGCCGCCAGCCAAGGGCAGGGCAGTGGCGACGAAGCCAGCGCAGTCTGATCAGGAGAACCCCATGAGCAACAAACAGATGAGCCTGGGCATGAACATCCTCGGCTTCGGCTCGCATTCCGGTGCCTGGCGCCAAGGCGAGGCGGCACTCGATGCCTATATCGACGTCAACTACTACCGCGATATTGCGCGTATTTCCGAGCGCGGCTGCCTGGATGCGATTTTCCTCGCCGACGGCCCGGCACTGCCGCCGGATGTGTCCGCGCAACCCGGCGGGCGCCTGGAACCGACCGTGCTGCTCACCGCCGTGGCCGCCGCCACCGAACGCATCGGCGTGATCGCCACCTGCTCCAGCACCTACAACGAGCCATTCAACCTGGCACGGCGCATCGCCTCGCTGGACCATATCAGCGGCGGCCGCGCAGCCTGGAACGTGGTCACCAATGCCGGTGACGCCGCGGCGCAGAACTTCGGCCTGGCCGGTGCGCCGCTGCATGTCGACCGCTACGGGCGTGCCGAAGAGTTTGTCGACGTGACCTTGAAACTGTGGGACAGCTGGGAGGACGACGCGATCATCGGCGACCGCGCTGCCGGCCGCTTCGCCGACCCGCGCAAGGTCCACACCCTGGACTTCCAGGGAAAGCACTTTCAGGTCAAGGGCCCGCTGAACCTGCCGCGCTCGCCCCAGGGGCGACCGGTGCTGGTGCAAGCCGGTTCCTCGGAAGGGGGCAAGGCACTCGGCTCACGCTATGCCGATGCGATCTTCACGACCCAGACCACCTTGGCTGACGGCCAGGCGTTCTATCAGGAGATGAAAGCGCGTGCCAAGGCCTGGGGGCGTGACCCACAGCACCTGAAGATCATGCCAGGGCTTTCGACCGTGATCGGCAGCACCGAGGCTGAGGCCCATGCGCGTTTCGACGCGCTCAATGCCTGGCATGGCGAGCATGGCCTGTTGCAGCAGGTGGCTGGGCGCATCGGCATCGACGCCCGCGAGCTGGACCCGGACGCGCCGTTGCCGTGGCAACGGATTGGCGCGGTAGCGGATTTCGAGCGAGGGTCGCACGGATTTCTGGAAGCCCAGCTGAACCTGGCGCGCAGCGAGAACCTGACCATTCGCCAACTGTCGCGGCGGATCCTGGTCGGCCATCGGCTGGCGGTCGGCACACCTGAGCAGGTCGCCGACACGCTGGCCGAGTGGTTCCTGGCCGGGGCCGGGGATGGCTTCAACATCATGCCCGACATGTTCCCGTCGGGGGCACAGGTGTTCGTCGAAGAGGTGGTGCCGCTGCTGCAGAAGCGTGGGCTGTTCCGCACCGAGTACACCGGCACCACCTTGCGCGAGCACCTCGGGTTGCCCAAGGCCGTCAACCAGTTCGCTGCGTAATCCAAAAAACTTTGATCAGGAAAAAATCAATGCGCTACCGCCCACTCGGCCACACCGACCTGCAGGTCAGCCTGCTCAGCCTCGGCACCATGACCTGGGGCCACCAGAACACCGAACAGGACGCCCACCAGCAACTGGACGCCGCCCTCGCTGCCGGTATCAATTTCATCGACACCGCCGAGATGTACCCCACGCCCACCCGCGCCGACACCTGGAGCACCACCGAGCGCTACATCGGCAGCTGGATCAAAGCCCGCAACAACCGCGACAGGTTCATCCTGGCCAGCAAGATCGCCGGCCCCGCCCGCGACCCCGGTGGCCAGGCGCACATCCGCGATGGCCTGTCGCACCACGACCGCAAGAACATCGTCGCCGCCCTGGAAGGCAGCCTGCGCCGGCTGAATACCGACTACCTGGACCTTTACCAGCTGCACTGGCCCGACCGTAACAGCAACTTCTTTGGCCTGCGCGAATACCCCTATGCCGATGACCATCCGCAAACCGCTGCCATCGAAGAAACCCTTGCGGTGCTCGACGAGCAGGTCAAGGCCGGCAAGGTGCGCCATATCGGTGTGTCCAATGAAACCCCGTGGGGCGTGGCGCAGTTCCTGCGGCACAGCGAGGACCAAGGCCTGGCGCGGATCGCCAGCGTCCAGAACCCGTACAGCCTGCTGAACCGGCTGTACGAGAACGGCCTGTCGGAGTTCAGCCATCGCGAAGGGGTCAGCCTGCTGGCCTATTCGCCACTCGCATTTGGGGCATTGACCGGCAAGTACCTGAACGGCGCCAAGCCGGAGGGTTCGCGGTTGTCGTCGGTGTATCGCACGTTCAATCGCTATGGCAGCGAGGAGGCCAACAGCGCCATCGGCAGCTATGTGCAGATTGCGCGGGAGCATGGGCTGACACCGGCGCAGTTGGCCTTGGCCTTCGTGATCCGCCAGCCGTTCGTGGCCAGTGCGATTACCGGGCAGACCACGCTGCTGCAGTTGCAGGAGAACCTGAGCGCGCTGGATGTGCAGCTCAGCGACGAGCTGCTGGCGGAAATTCAAGCCGTGCATCGGCGCACTCCAAACCCGGCGCCGTAGCCCGCATGGCAAGGGCTTCGCCCTTGTTCGCGGCTAAAGCCGCTCCCACAGGATTACCACCGGCCTGAATCTGGTGGGTTTCCTGTAGGGGCGGGCTTGTCCCGCGAAGAGGCCGGCACAGGCGACACAAGAAGGACAGACATGAACACGATCGCTTTGACACCCACCACCGTGACCCTCAACTGGCGGGTTCGCCCAGGCCTGACGTTGGCCTGGGCCATCCTGGTCCTGCTCCTGCTGGCAGTAGCCTTCCCAAACTGGCTCTCCCCAACCGACCCCCTGGCCGCCGACGCCCGCCTGGCCTACCTTCCACCCAGCACCACTTTCTGGCTGGGCACCGATGAAAACGGCCGCGATGTCCTCAGCCGCCTGATCCACGGCGCCCGCCCATCGCTCTACATCGGCCTGGCCGCCACCCTGGTCGGCCTCGGCTTGGGCATTTCGCTCGGCCTGCTCGCCGGCTTGGCCCCCGCCTGGCTGGACAACCTGCTGATGCGCGCCGTTGACGTTCTGCTGGCCTTCCCCGACTTGCTGCTGGCACTGGTCATCATCGCCCTGTTCGGCCAAGGCACCAGCAACCTGATCCTCGCCGTCGGCATCGCTTCAGTACCGCGCTACGCTCGCCTGGTCCGCGCCCAGGCCCTGACCATCCGCCACGCCGGCTTCGTCGAAGCCGCCGTCACCCTGGGCCGCAAACGCTCGACGGTGGTGCTGACCCACGTGCTGCCCAACGCCGTGCAACCGGTGCTGATCCTAGGCTGCATTGGCCTGGGCGGCGCCATCACCGCTGCCGCCGCGCTGAGCTTCCTCGGCTTCGGCGCACCACCGCCCGCGCCCGAGTGGGGCGCGATGATGGCGGTGGCGCGCAACTTCATGGCCAACGCACCCTGGCTGATGGCCTGGCCGGCGCTGGCGATCACCCTGACCGTCATTTCCATCACCGTCATCGGCCGCGACTGGCTGCGCCGTAGCGAGGGCAGAAACCCATGAGCATCTTCGAACAGCACCCGGCACCGTTGGTGGACATCCGCGACCTGCGGGTCAGCTTCAACGGCGTGCCGGTGGTGCACGGCGTCAACCTGCAACTGCACGCCGGGCAGTGCCTGGCACTGGTGGGCGAATCGGGCTCGGGCAAGAGTGTGACAGCCCGCACGCTGGTGGGCCTGACCGGTGCCGGCGCCCAGGTGCAGGCACAGCGCCTGGCGTTTGCCGGGCAGGACCTGCGCCGGCTTGGCGAGCCTGACTGGCAGCGCTTGCGCGGTGGGCGTATCGGCTTCGTCATGCAGGATGCGCTGGGTTCGCTCGACCCGCTGCGAAGGGTGGGGGCCGAGATCGAAGAACCGCTGCTGTTGCACACCGATCTGGCCGCTGAACAGCGTCGCTTGCGCGTGCTCGAACTGCTGCGCCAGGTCGGCGTGCCCGAGCCCGAAGTGCGCGCCCGGCAGTACCCGTGGCAGTTGTCTGGAGGCCTGCGCCAGCGCGCCTTGATCGCTTCGGCGATCGCCTGTCAGCCGCGCCTGCTGATTGCCGACGAGCCCACCACCGCACTGGACGCCACGGTGCAGGCGCAGATCCTCGACCTGCTGGAGCAACTGCGCGCCCGCGACAACAGCCTGCTGGTGGTCAGCCATGACCTGGCCGTGGTTGCGCGCCTGGCCGACTGGGTGGCGGTGATGCGCCATGGCCTAGTGGTGGAGCAGGGCAGTGTCGAACAGGTTCTGCAGGACCCGCAGGACCCCTATACCCAACGCCTGCTGGGCGCAGCGCGGGCGGTGCATTTTCAGCGTCCGTCGGTCCCGGCGCTTTCGTGGGTGGAGGCCCCCGTGGTCGAGCAACCGGTGGTGTTGGAGGCGCGTGGGCTGCACAAGGCTTTCGTTGGGCCGGATGGCCAGCCGCGTCAAGTGCTGAATAATGTGTCGCTGCAATTGCGTGCCGGGCAAACCCTTGGCGTGGTCGGTGAATCCGGCTCTGGCAAGAGCACCCTGGGCCGTATCCTGCTGGGGCTGGAGCGGCCGGAGCAGGGCAGTGTGCACTTGGCCGGGCAGGACTGGCTGGCGCTTTCCGCCGCGCAACAGCGCCAGGCCCGGCAGGGCATTCAAGTGGTGTTCCAGGATCCACTGGCCTCGTTCGACCCGCGCTATACCGTGCTGCGGGTGCTGGCTGAGGCGTTGGCTCAGTCCGGCGTGCCGCGTGGGTTGCAACGTACCGAGGCGGCAGCGTTGCTGGAGCGGGTGCAGTTGCCGGTGGGCCTGCTCGACCGTCGTCCGCTGGAGTTGTCTGGCGGTCAGCGGCAGCGCGTCGCAATTGCCCGGGCGCTGGCGATGAAGCCCAAGGTGTTGGTACTGGATGAGCCGGTGTCGGCGCTGGATGTGTCGGTGCAGGCGCGGATCCTGGCGTTGCTGGCGCAGCTCAAGGTGGAGTTGAAGCTGGCTTGCCTGTTCATCTCACATGACCTTGGGGTGGTGGAGCAGGTCAGTGACCAGGTGCTGGTGATGCAAGGGGGCCGGGTGGTGGAGCAGGGGGCGGTGGCGCAGGTGCTCGGGCAGCCGCGCCATCCCTATACCCGAGCCCTGCTCGATGCGGTGCCGCATCTGCCGGCGGCGCGGCCTCGCTGGTTTGAGCGGATTGCGGTGTAAGTCACAGTCGCAATCCCTCCAAGAGGTTGACTCCGCCTGCACAGCTCAACCTGAGTTTTGCATGCCCGCCGGCCGCCCACACCTATCATTTTTACCAGTTTCGGGTTTGCATTCCCCCCGTTAGCCTTCCCCCAACGTTGTACGGCTGCTCACAGCACCACGCGTATTCGGGAGATGGCAATGGCAAAACCAAAGGTCGGTAAGGCCGCATCGCTGTTCGAAAAGCTGCTCGATACCGAGCCAGGCATCAAGGTCAAGCTCAAGTCCACCCCGCTGGCCGACACTCTGCTGGTAGGCCTGCAGCACCTGCGGCCGACAGCGTTGATGGCACAGTTCCCGACCTTGACCCATGCGCAAGCGAAGCTGCTCAAGGCACGCCTGGATGTGAGCCGCGCGGCCATGATGCGGGCCTTCCGGGAACAGCGTCTGAGCGATGGCCGCAGGCGCTCGGCGGACGAACTCAAAGGCCCTCTCGCGCAGTCGACCGGGCCTACCTTCGAAAACCAGTTTCGCCCGAGCTGGGGCAATAACGCTGATCCCCAGGCGGTGGATGCGACCATTTCGCCTGCTGCCTACCTGGTCGATCTGCTCCTGTTCGTCTACGCATGCCTGGAAAGCGAGGCCGATGAAGACCGTGCGCTGTCCTTGCGAGCGCGCCGGCCAGATTTGTTCGAGCTGATGGTTGACGCGCAAACCATGAACCAGCAGGTGACTCAGGTCGAGCTGGTCATCCATGTGCTGCAGAAACTGATCCAGAAGCAGCTGCCTGCTGGGCACGACCTGACGCAGATCGAGGACAGGCTGCTGGAGGTTCGCTACCCGCCCCGGTTGTTTCCCTACGAAGCCTACTGGGCGCAGACCCGCACGGTCCTGACCCACAGCAAGGTCCACCTGAGCGAAGTCTCCCGCCTGAGTGACACCCAGGCGCCGTATTTCATCCGCCCTGGTGCCCACTCAGCGCGCTCTGACGATGCGTTGCTGCAGGACACTGCAATGGGGCCGCTGCTGCGCCAGATTCTCCTTGAGGTGCCCTATTTCGAGGAAGGCCCCGGGGTTCATCTGACCAAACTGGCCGCACAACTGCAGGCGATGCACAAGCGCAGCCGCGCCGATGACGAAAAGCCGTCTCGCCAAGAGGCTTTTTTCAAGCAGAATTTTGGTGTGCCAGGCTTCCACAACATGCAGAACGTGGTCAATTTCTGCCAGGCGCTGCAGATCGATCAGGCGGGCCTGAAGCAGCTCTTCGCCTTGGCTGACCACGCCCCGCGACGTTCGGACAACGTGTCCGCCGCGGCCACCGGCAAGTGGGCAAGCGCCAATCTTGCAGGCGCGCGTTTCATCAACAGCGGCGGTGCCGACCCGGTCGGGGTCGGCAGCAAAGACGGTGATGATGCTCAGCATGAATTCCACTTTCTCACAGCGGCCCGGTGTGACCGGCTCAATCGCCTGGTACGGGTGGCCTACGCCTATGGCCTGACCTACGCGCAAGCCGACCGTTTGCTCTGCGCCATCATCGATGCTGAATCGCGCAGCGTGATCGAACGCAGCCGCGGCCGGCTCAGCAGCGTCAACGGGCCGATGGTGATCACGGCCAATACCTTGCGCTGCCTGGGCCTGTTCCAGTTCCTGCGCGAACGTTTTGCAATGGCCGATACCCCGGAGCGCTTGGCCCAGTTCACCGAGGGCTTCTCGACCTTGCTGTCAGACATGTCCATCTATGGGACCAGCACGGCAGCCAGCCCGTTCGATCAAGTGTTCAATGCCACTGGCCCGAATGCCCTGGAACTGGATGACCAACCGTTCAGCCTGGCGGCTGACGATAGCGCGAGCAAACGCACCGTCGACCAGTTGTGCAGCGGCCTGGGCATCAACATGGAAACCTTCCGGCCATTGTCACGGGCGATCATGCAAGCCCAGGGCGGGGCAGGCTTGAGCCGTTCGCTGTCGGTCGTTTCGGCGTTCTACCGCGTGGTATGGCTGGCCCGTCTGTTGAAGATCACTCCGGTCGAATTGCTGTCGTTGCTGGAAGTGCTCAACCCGGAAGGGTTGTACGCGCTGCAGTTGGCGGGCAAACCCCAGGTCTCGATGTACCGCAACGACACGACCCAGACCGACCTGGTCAACGTCGTCCATGCCCTCGCCACCTGCGTGCTCTGGTGCCAGGAGCAGGACATTCCGATTGCCTGGCTGGTGCGCCAACTGCTCCCCCTCGAGCGTTCGGATGTGGCGTCCACGGAGGTCAGGGTCACGCTGACCGAACTGGGCAGCAAGCTGCAACCGTTCCGTGACTTTAACAGCCTGCTCGAGGACGCGGGTGTGACGCCGCTGATCAAAGGCGATTGGCAAAGCCAGCTGGCGCAGATCGTTGATGGTGATGGCTTGATCACCGACAGCGGCAACCCGGAAGAGGACTTCGACCCTGTGCAGTACGAAGACTTCGCCAGGCGGGAAATCCAGGCCGTGATCGAGCAATTGCAGCCACAGGAAGATAAGCAGGCGCGCCCGGCAAAAGAGGCCGAACTGCCCGCATTGACGGATGATCAAGCCGAGCGCCTGACCAGCCTGATTCTTGGGGTAGTACTGCGCGTGCGTTCGCAGCAATGGGGCGTGGTGCAGGAACAATTGGCGCAGTTGCTCGAACTGGAATCCAACATGATCGTCCCGGTGATCTACTGGGCCGAGTCCAACGTGCATCAGTGGATGGCCAGCGCGGTGGCGTTCGACCCGCAGCCACTGGACTCGCGCCAGCTGGAGATCATCCTGCCGCTGGAGCGGCGCATGCGCAGCCGTGCCGAAGTGGTGAGGCGCTTTGCCTTGAGCCCGGCCTTGTTCTCCAGCTTGCTGATCCGTGTGCAACGCCATCGCTTCAGTATTCAGACACTTGAAATGACCTTTGCGACGCTCTACTACCTGGAGCGCTACACCCGCTTGCTGCGCATGGCCAAGCAGTCGGAAAAGCAACTGCTGGGTTATTTCGCGTTGGTCGAGGCTCTGGGCGAAATGAGCGACAACGAACGCCGCCTGATCAAGGATGCCGCCGCCGAGAAAATCGCCAATTGGCTGGGGTGCGGCATTCGCGAGGTGCTGGACGTGGCAAGCCTGGTATCGGCCGACGGCATCATCCGCAACCTCGGCCAGTTGTGTGCACTGCTCGATACCCGCCAACTGTGCAGGCGAACCGGTTTGAGCGCTGCCTCGTTGATGAAACTCAGCCAGCTTGGCCCAGGCAGCGAAGTTACAGCCTACCGCGGCGCGGCAGAAGAAATGCTCAGCAGCCTGCAACATACGGTCGATGCGCTGAAGGATGACGAGGAGCTGCGTCAGAGTCTGTCCACGCGCTGTACCGCGACTTCCTTGCGACTGGTGGCCAAGGTGATTGGTCACAGGCTCGAAGACCAGTATGAAGAGCACGAGAAGCGCACAACCGTGACATTGACCTTGCTGGACATGAACAACAGCCCGGTACCGGACATCCGGGTGAATTGGTCCACCGACCTTGGGGTGTTGCTCGACCACTTCAGTTACACGGATGAGCAGGGGCGTGCCGAGGTGATCCTGCAGTCGGATGCCACGCAAGGCGTTGCGAATGTCAAAGCCCGCTATCTGCTCGACAGCGAGGCGTTTGCGCCACCCATTGTCATCGATTGCGATGATGCAACGCTGCAGCTCTGGGCCAGCGGTGATAAGCCCGAGGAGCCTTGGCTCCCTGCGGGCAACCAAGGCACGTACACCTTGCGTTATCAGCTCAGGGACAATCTCAACAACCTGGGCGGTGACCGCCCTGTATCTTGGTCGACCGACCTGGGCCGTCTGGTCGACAGCGACGGTTCCACCCTGACGGATCAGGAGGGCTACAGCACGATGCGCGTGCGGAGCATGGAGGCCGGCACAGGCACGGTGTTGACCTGGTACGGCGACCGCAACGCGTTGCAGCGTGATATCGGTTTTGCCAATCAACCGTTCATCGGTACCTTGACCCTCACCTCGCCGGCAGTGGCCGGCGAGCCCCTCGCCGTCCGTGCCTGGATCAGCGGCCTGGATGGCAAGCCGGCGGCCAATCAGCCGCTGCGCTGGGAATGCGAAGGGGCTGAACTGGACAAGGCTGACCCGCAGAGCGATGAAAACGGCATGGCCAACGCCACTTTCAAGAACGCCGTCACAGGCCCCGTGCGGGTCACGGCGTTCCTGACCATCGCTGACCTGGATTACGTCAGTAAAGACCTGGAATCCGAGGTGCTGGTGGATGCCGATCAGCATGACGTCACCCAGCCCTGGGACTGGCCAATGGCGGACGGTATCTCGGCTGCTGAATTCGCCGTAAAGATCTGCAGTTCCAAAGGCGAGCCAGTGGCGCGTTACCCGGTGACCTGGAAGGTGCTGGAAGACGATGCCCTGTCCACGGTTCAGATGACCGGCGCAGACGGTTTCAGCCGCTTCTCGATCAAGAGCGACGAGCCGAAAACATTCCACGTCATTGCCAGCTGGGGTGGGAATGAGCATGAATTCGACGCCATCGAGTTCATGCCGGCCCTGGCGATTGAAATCCAGTTCGACGGTGAACCCGTGCACCAGGCTGTCGAGATCATACAGCCGCTGTCAGGGGCAAGCACGCACACGCTGAGTTTCCACCTGCAAGACCATCCGCTGCTGGGCATGCCGGTGAGCTTGCGCTATTTCGGCCGCCATTCGGCGTATTCGCTGGGGCTGTCTGTCGAGCCTGGGTTCGGGGTAGAGCAAAGATTTGCCGCTGGCGAGGTGGCATGGACCGTCGATTGCGAGTCCACGGCATTGATTCAACCCGGTCAGGGCGAGTTCCGGCTGATGTACGAACATGCCGTTGAGGGCGTGCGGGTCCCGGTCACTGTCCATCCACCGCGCTGAATCCCATTTCACCGATCCGGCCCTTCATCGTGGTAACGAGGTGACTATGAACACTGCATTGAGCAATCAGCTGGCCGAGCAATGGCGGGACGCTTTATCGAACTACTGCATTCACCATGTGATGCCCGACGTGTTGCAGGCGTCGGCGCTCAACATGGTAACACCCGAGCACTTGAACAAATACGTTTTGCTCGATACCCAGGTCACGTCGGCGGTAACCACGTCCTTCCTGGCTGAAGCGCTGGCCTGCGTGCAGACCTACATCAACGGCGTTTTCTACAATATCGAGCCTGGCTATGACGCGGCGCTTCCACAGGAATTGCGCACGTTCTGGCAGCAGGGCATGGCCAACTATTCGATCTGGGCCGCCTACCAGATGCTCGAAGATTACCCCGAGAACTACATCCGCCCGGAACTGCGCTTCGACAAGACCGAGCTGTTCCAGACCCTGGAAAACGAACTGGCCCAGAGCAAGATCACCGACGCGGCCGTGCAGAAAGCGCTGGTGAATTACCTGAGCGGCTATGAGTTGCAGAACAGTATCCGTGTGCAGTCCGGCTACATCGACTATGCCGGCCCGCAGGGGGATGAGGGCCAGTTCGTCGGTTATACCCTGGCCAACTCGGACTACTACCTGCTGGGGTGCGATACCGCCTCGCCGCCGAAGTACTACTGGCGCAAAGTCGCCGTGCGCCTGGACCAGCACTCCAACTATGTGCAACCCGACGCCTGGAGCGAGTGGCAAGCCATCACCATGCCGCCTACCGCCAGCGTGGTCGAGGCGCGGTTGGTGGTGTTCTGCGGGCGCCTGCACCTGGTGTGGCTGCATCAGGAAGCGCCGCGCGAGATCGAAGACGGCACCAAGGAACACTACGATCTCAAAGTGCAGTTGATGTACCTGGGCCTGGACAATCAGTGGTCCACGCCGGAGTTGTTGCTTTCTCATAGCAAGCAAGTCGATAAGGGCACGGATCCATTGGAGGACGCCGATAACCGTTTACTGGCCTTGGCCCTCGGCAAGGCGCAGGGTAGTGATGATCAGTTGTATGTCGCTTGGGTGGAGCGTGATGGCTTGCGCGGGGTGGTGCAACGTGACGTCTTGAAGCGCGCTGCGCCTGCGGCTGATGTCATTGGCAAGCCTGACCGTGACGCGCTGCTCGAAGTCTTTGCGGACCCAGTGGGCGGCCTGGCTTTTCAGCGCCGCATCACCAGTGCGCGCAAGGAGCCTGTGAAGGTCAAGCCACTACCCGATAATGACCGCCATCTAAGCGTGGAGGTATCGCTTGCTGCGCACCTGGGGGATACCTACACACTGCACGTAAAAGGTTGCAGTTCCAAGGTTGAACCCGTTCCGATCCCCGCGTCGGTTTATCTCTCCAGCGTTGGGTTGTTGGTCATCTCGAGTGAGGTGTACGTTGAGGTGTACACCGGCCCTTCAGGTACGTTGTCGCTGCGTTGCTTTATTGGCATGAAACCAACGTTCGAGAAGTTGGATTTGCAGCACAAGGGAAAACCGATCACTTCGGTATTGAGCTCCGATTTCCACCGGGGTCGCTATGGCTGGTACGAGGCGGAGGTTGATCTTAATAACTTTGATATCCAATTGCTCGGCTACAAGGCCAGCGACATTCGCGAAGGCGCCGGTTTTACTTTCAGCGTTGATGGCAGCCCGCAACGGCCATTGGCGAGTTACAACAACTTTATTACCGGGCTGGCCGAGAAAATGGCGACCAGAGACTTCACGGTTACCATTGACGGAGAAGCCTTTGGCGCGCAGCCCCTGACGCTGAACGGCAAAGCCACCAGCGCCTGGCGAAGCAAGAAATTGGAGAGTGGGGCCGCTACCATCACGGTCAAGTTTGCAAGTGACAGGGAATCCGCAGCGTTCGTGGTCGAGCTGGGCGACCTGACCAAGACCGGTGAGGCACCGATCATTGCTCGGCAGAGCAGCGGTACGGACTTCCTGGTCGTCCGTTTGAAGCAGAACGAAGACTCTTATCGTGACGTCACCTCACGCTTGAACTCCCAGCATGTCACCGACCTGATCAACCGTGCGCAAGCCTCGCCTCAGGCGGTTTTCGCCTGGGATGCCCAGCTGCTGCAAGAGCCCGCCTACGACTCCAAAGACGTTGGTGCAACGTACCAGGGATGGCAGCGCGCCGACGACAGTCCCAAGGTTGAATATTTCGACGCCAATGGCCTGTACCTGCGTGAATTGTTCTTCCATGTGCCGCACCTGATCGCCTCGCGGCTCCAGGTGGAGGAGCGCTTCGAGGACGCGCGCCGTTGGCTGGGGCTGGTGTTCGACCCGCAACGCAAGCAGGAGGCCACCGAGCAGGCTGGGGTCGATTACTGGCGTTGCGCCTGGCTATTGCAGGACGACACCGAAGCGTCTGGGCTCGAGCACCAGCTGGCCGACCCCCACGCGATTGCCTTGCATGCGCCTTCCCATTACCGCAAGGCCGTTTTCATCCAGTGCGTGCAGTTGTTGATCGATGAGGCCGACCTGCTCTATCGGCGTCAGACCCGTGACAGCCTGGCCAATGCCTGGCTGTTGTACACCATGGCAGCCGACCTGATGGGCGAGGCGCCGGACGCCCGGGCGATCGATACCTGGCAGCCCAAACCCGTCGAAGAGTTGCTCGAAAGCGCCGGAGGCGGGGAAACGAGGCTGCTAGAGCATGCCCATGCCGTGCAGCCCGCCGACCTGCCCAAGCAGCTGGAGACGTTCGCATGGGCCGGCGTGGCGGCGCATCCGGCCTTCCGTGCACCGGTGAACCAGCAACTGTTGGACATCTGGGGCCTACTGGCCAGGCGGTTCCATAACCTGCGGCGTTTCCTGACTCTCGACGGCCAGCCGATGCAGTTGCCGCTGTACGCGCCCCCAGCCAACCCCTTCGACCTGCTGCTCGCACGCATGGGCGGCAACGCCAGCCTGGCGCATCTGCAGGGCTACCGCACCGTGGTGCCGCCGTACCGCTTCCGCACCCTGCTCGCCAAGGCACAGGAAACAGTGGCCATTCTGATGCAGTTCGGTGAGCAGTTGCGCGGCTTCATGGAAATGCAAGAACGCAGCGAGCAAGAGGAGCTGCAGTTCAGCCAGGCGGCGGATATTGCTGGTTGTGTCATCGCCATGCAAGAACAGCTGTATCAGCAGCAATGCAAAAACGAGACCTTGCTGGAGGCGCAGAAGACTGCTGTGGATAAACGCAGAGAACATTACCAAAAGCTGCGGGACGAGAATGTCTCGGCTATGGAAATCGCGGTGATTGCTTTGCAAAGCGTGAGCTCGGCTGTTAACTCCGCTGGCAGCGCATTGGTCGGGGCTGGCTATCTGCTCAATAGCCCGCCGAATGTTTTCGGCACGTCCACTGGAGGGCAAAAACTGGGTAATCCCCTGATTGCTACAGGGACCGGAATGTACGCGCTGGGAGGTGTGGGGGAGCTCGGCGCGAAAATCATGCAAGACTGCGAAATGTACCGCCGCCGCCGGCAAGAATGGTCCTTGCAGGTCACAATGGCTGACGGCGAGCTGAGTGTGCTGGACGCGCAGATCGCTGCCCAAGCACACGCCACCAGTGCGGCCAAAGCAGGGTGGGATCACAGTTGCAAGGCCTGGGAACAGGCCAAGGCGATGTATGACTTTCATCAGCGAAAGTTGACCAACGCAAACCTTTACAGTTGGCTGCGCTCCCAGGCCAGCACGTGGCATGCGGCCCTGTTCGATGTGGCCGTCAGTCTTTGCAACAGCGCCGAAGCCTGCTGGCAGTATGAAACCGGCCACTACGACAAGCGCATCATCCGCACACCCGTGTGGCAGGCTGACCGCTGGGGCCTCAATGCTGCTGGTGAGCTGCGCCTGGACCTGCAGCGCCTGGAGGCTGAAGCGCTGCTGCGCAACGAGCGGCACCTTGAGATTCGCAAGACGGTCTCGTTGCAAGCGTTGCTGCTAGACGATGAGCCGCTGCTGTTCGATAAAGACGGCGACCCGATCAACGACTGGACCGGCCTGCTCACCGCGTTGCGCACTCACGGCGAGCTGGCGTTCCACTTGTCGCAATCCCTGTACGACCGGGATTACCCCGGCCATTACATGCGCCGCCTGCACAGTATGGCGGTGTCGCTCCCGGCACTGCTGGGGCCTTATCAGAATGTCCGTGCCACCCTGACCCAGACTCAAAGCAGCCTGATGATCAGGCCCGACATCAACGCGGTGAACTTCCTGACGCCGCGGGCCCTACGCGACGGCGACGGCCGCAACGTGATGATCAGCCTGCGGCCTAACCAGCAGGTGTGTCTGTCCACCGGCAGCCAGGACCTGGGGTTGGTGACCGCCTCCGACGCGGATGACCGTTACCTGCCGTTCGAGGGCACCGGGGCCGTTTCGCGCTGGCACCTGCAGTTCCCGCTTCCCGAGTCGCAAGCCGAGTTGCTGGAAGGGCTCAGCGATATCGTCCTCGACGTACGTTATTTCGCCTTGCCCGGTGGCGGCCAGTTCACCCGTGACGTGAAGGCGTTGCTGGATCAGCTTGCGGTTACCCGTTCGCCATCCCCTCTTTCAATGCAGCCTCAGGCTGGAGACGATCATGTCCAAACCTTACTCAGCGAATGACGAACAACTGGCCGTTCTCAGCGAGGGCCAGAAGAACGCGAGCACGGAGAGCCAGAGCCATGACCTGGTCAGGGAACCCTCGTTCCCACGCGGTAGCATCGGTAACGGCAAGGCCTGGCAGGCCAAAGGCCCGTTCGAGCAGCCGCAGGCCGCCTACGACTATGTGGCCTTGCAGCCTCAGACGCAGGTGTGGCAAGACATTACCTTGCCAGTTGCGGCGAACCCTGCCGACGAGGGACGGCCTGATTTCTGGCTGGGCTGCGAATACGACACCGGTTATCTGCCGGACTGCACCTTGAAGGTTTATGACTTCAGCGAAGGCAAGGAAGGGGCACTGCTCGACACCCGGGTCATGGAAGGTATCAAGCGGGAGACCTCGCCCGCGACAGGCTTGCGACCCCTGCCCGAGTCGCGGGAGCTTAACTGGACAACCTTGCCCCTGCAGCGCATCAAGGGCCTGCGCAGTGGCATCAAGGCAATCCGAATCAAGTACGAAGCGGCCGATGGCAATGACTACCTGAATTTACGCAACACCGATCTGGATGTGCGGTTACCCGAGTTGAAGGCCAAGTTAGCACTGGTCGTCGACCCGGATGGCCTGAAGATCGAGCAAACGGCGGCCCCTTACAAGGTTTGCCATGGGGCGAAGCATCGGCTGGAGGTTTCAGACGTTCAAAGCGAAAGTTGGCTGGATCAGCCTCTGGCCTTGAGCTGGCATGAGGATAGATTGCCGATCGAGCTGGCTTTGCAGGCAGACCCGCCGTTTCAGCGCGGCGACGTGGACGGCGACAGTTTCCTGAATGAGCTCAGCGCCACGAAAACCACGTGGACGATTACCTCGAGCGCAGATGCCACGACCGATTCCGTGCCCTTGTCGTTGGGTCTGAAAAGCTGGTGGCAGGCGGCGATCGGTAAGCACGATGCTGACGTCGGCGACTATGTCTGTGCACTGGGTGCGATTGACGGCGGCGACAGCGCCTTGGTCATCGATGATACGAACGCCAATAAGGCGACGCTGGAAACCCTGGTGACCAACCACTTCGTGTCGGCGCGTAAGATCCAGGGGGCCAAGGTTGAGTGGCGAGCCAATGGCAGGGTGCTTGAGGCTGAGGCCAGTAATACGCAAGGCCGATCGATCTGTACCTATGAGCCGGAAGAGGCGGACATCGGGAGTGGCAACAAAGTCACCCTCACCGCGACGCTGCAATCCGAATTGGGTGCGCCGGCCTCGCAGCACAAAGAGCTCAAGGTGTTCGCCACCAGTCCGTGGCCGGGCTTGGTCGATGTCTATCTCGACGGCAACGCGGTGGACTTCAATGCCTTGGGTGTGCACCTGTCGCGTGGCGTCAAGGGCAGGAAGCTCCTGCTCAAGCCCAAGGACATCGCGGACAACTTCTTCATTGGCAAGGACGTCACCCTGACCGCTCCTGACAATGCTGAAAAGCTGGGCATCTCGTTCCAGCCTGTTACAGCGCAGCGCATGACCAAGGATGGGGTGGAGTGGACGCTTGACGCGGGCGCTACCGAACGCGGCCTTTTTGAGTTGGAGGCCAGCACGCCGGAGCTCAATGTGCCGTTTGTGATGAAAGGTGTGCAGCTGTCGGCTGACCTCGGTGACGAAGTGCAGATCACGTTCACCGGAAGCGTGCACAAGGCTTGGCAGGTGTACTGGCAAGGCAAGGCGCAGGTCATCAGCCTTGTACCGAAACAAGACAGCCCACTGCGAACGCTGGCGCCCATTACTTGGATGTCGTTCACCCAAGGCACGCTACCCCAAGATGAGATGGGTGCAGAGCCAGGCTATGAAGACGCCAAGCGGCCAATGGTGAAAGATGGGCTGAATTGGACCCTCACCGGTAAGAAGGCCAGCGGTTCTTTCAAGCTGGCGTTCCATGTCGAGGGTTTCGAACTGCCGCTCGGCCTGGACCATTGTGCATTGCTCGCAGCGGTATTGGCCGATGAAGTCGCCTTGACGTTCGAGCAGGATACGTCGAAACGCCCCCTGGTGTTCCTGCGGGACAAGCTGCGCAAGTTCAGCATCGTGCCCAAAGCCGGGAGCCCTTTGGCGGCGATGGGTTTGGAAGTCAAGTTGCAGTTCCTCTCAGGTACCGTCACGTCGGGCAACATGAGGGCCGAGCCTGACTTCAACGCGGGGCAGCAATTGGTCGCCAACGGTGTGGTGTGGGGGCTCACCGGCGGTAAGGTCAGCGGCACATTCGGGCTTACACTCAGCGTCGACCTTTACCCCGCGTTTGAATTGAAGGTGGGCGAGGCAGTATTGATGTCAGCCTCGCTGACCGAAGAAGCCGACGTCAAGATCGAAGGGGCGACACCCAGCGGTCGGGTGGTGTTTCGTCACGGCCAGGGCTACAGCGTGACGCTGGTGCCGAAAGCCACCAGCCCGCTGCGCCTCGTTCAACCGGTCGGTTGGAGTGATGTCAATTTTCCCAGCAAGCCGGAACGGTTCGAGGAGACCCCCGTTAGCCCGGATGGGTGGAGCTGGAAGTTCGATATCCCGGCGAAAAGCCAACTGTTTGATCTGGTGTTGCATGCCAAGGGCTCAGAGTACGACGGCAAGTTCGAACTCAAGGACTGCCTGGTGTTGGCGCAAAGCCTGGAGCAGGAAGCCGAACTGATCGTAGATTCCTATTTTTTCCGCAACCATGAAGGCACGGTTCGCCTGCAACTTAAGGCGGACAGCCCCTTGGCGGCTGGCGGTGTGAAAACAAAATTGGAGTTCAAGCAGACGGGCGAGTTGGTCGAAGATGATGCGAAAGCCGCGCCTGAATACGGCAAGGACGAAGTTATCCCAACGGGAGGCCACGCTTGGAATTTGACCTGTGGCGACAAGAGTGGCTGGTTCTCGCTGACATGCCATGTCGAATATTTCGACGAGCCGCTGGTGTTGGCTGAAGCGCTTGTCATTTCTCCTCAGTATGAAGATGAAGCGGATGTGTATTTCAATGGTCTGCCGCTGGCATGGGGACGGGTGTTTTTCAGAAATGAAGGCGGAACGCTGAACCTGCAGCTCAAACCCGGGAGCCCGTTGGAAAGGGTGGCGGACTTGACCGCTACGCTGTCTTTTGTGGAGCAAGGCGCAAGCCTGGAAAGTTCGCAAGTGCCGTTTGTGCCAACGTATGGTGAATTTCAATTATTAACTGATGGAGGCGTGCAGTGGGCGTTGAATAGGTCACCCCAGAGTGGAATCTTTGGCTTTGAAATCAAGCTTGGTAATATATCCGGAGCGCTAAAAATGAACAATTGCTTGTTGGTTTCTTCAAGGTTGAACAGTGAAGTCGTGATTGAGGGTGGTGTGCAGGCGCGCCTGCTGCGTCACAAAGGGTCGAACACCTTGGTTGTCCAGTGGTCACCCGAGAGCCCTTTGGTTGAGCGGGGTGAACGGCTCTATATCATTTACGATTCGCCCGTGAATCTCGTGAGCGTGTCGCCAGACTCCGTTAAAAGAATAAAAATGACATCGGCAGGTCGGGCTGAATGGAAGGTGCAAGCCTTAGAAAGTAACGGTGCGGTAAAGCTCACCGTCATGGGAGAAATGACTGGGGTGCTGGCGGAAATAGAATATGTTGTGATGGACGCTGATATGAATAAAGTATTAGGTATTTATATCGGAGGAAGGGAGTATTCAACAAGCCGTGACAAGGTTGAGGTTGGTGGCCTCGTTAATTTTGTTGATCGTGGTTATTTGGGGTGTGACTCGGACTGGAGTGTCAGCTGCCGTGTTAATGGTCTTTATTATGCGGCAGGTAATATATTTGGTCCGCCCCTAAGGGCTGATTTCAACGAAGGCGTAGCTGCCTTTAAAGTGACAGAGACTGCCGTGAATGCTGGGTATGACTTTTTCCTTCACTATAAAGGCTATCTGGCTATTCCTTTTTTAGATGCCGTCAGATTTAATCGTGTGTCAGATCAAGATTAAACTGAGTCTGAATAGACTATAGGTATGTTGAGTAGCCCGGCAGGACGAAGAGGGTGGTGCTTTTTTAAGAGCCACCCTGACTCCAATTGAAGTTCAATAAATTGGCACCTACGACTACGAGGTGCTCGGTATGGCGCAATGGCCGGCGGTTGCCATGCTGCACCCTCATTACTCAGTAATTACGAAGCCCAAGTGGCCGTCAAGGCGCTCACCCTGATGGCCACGCTTCACCTAACAGTTTTACCAGTTTCCTCCTGACCAACCCCGTTGTAGCTTCTTTCTCAGCTGGCAGTATCCACTTGTCATGGCACGAAGGTAATGAACAGCACTCTGGAGACGTCATGATGCTCGACCAAGCCGCATCTAGCACAGTGGCATCAGAAAGCCCCGATACCTCCTTCTTCACCGCCCCGGCCCTTCCCAAAGGCGGTGGCACCGTCTCCATCGGCGGCGGCATGCTCTCCGCCGGTGGCCCGGACGGCGCCGCCAGCTGGCAGCTGCCTTTGCCATCGCCCGCCGGTCGCGGCCTGTCCGCGGAACTGACCCTGCAATACTCCTCTGGCGGCGGCAATGGCGCCTTCGGCGCCGGTTGGGATTGCCCGATGCCGGCCGTGGTGCGCATGACCCGTTTCGGCTTCCCCAAGTACGATGGCAACGATCGCCTGGCTGGCCCGTCCGGGGAGGAGATCTGCCTGGCCGGGGCCTCTCGCCAGGTCAGCCAATTGCCGTTGACCGATACCCCTGGCAGCTACACCGTGACGCCATGGCGTGCGCGGCGCGGTAGCGCGGCGGAGCGCCTGGAGCATTGGCTGGACAATGGCAGCGAACAATCGGCGGGCTTCTGGCTGCATTACCTCGGCGATGGCAGCCTGTCGCTGTACGGCTGGTCGCCATCGGCCCGTCTGCAAGACCCGGCCCAGGCGCAGCATGTGGCCTGCTGGTACCTGGAAGAAACCGTGTCCACCCGCGGCGAGCATGTGGTGTATCGCTATCGCGGGGAAGATGAGCAGGGTTGCAGCGACGATGAACTCGCTGCCCATCCGCAGGTCACCCATGTCTACCCCGCGTCAGTCCACGCCATGAACGTCACGCCCTCGGATGCCTTGCTGATCCCGCGGGGCGCATTCGTGGAAAGCGACTTTCTCACCTTCACCCTGTTCGATTACGGCGAACGAGGCGCCGACACTGGCGTACCCCCTCCGTTCGATACCCATCAACCCTGGCCGCTACGCGAAGACCGTTTCTCGTTCTGGCGCTACGGCTTCAATGTGCGTGTGCGCCGCCTGTGCCGCGATGTGTTGCTCTGGCACCGTACGGCGCGCATGGCCGGCACGGACGACGACACACCGACCTTGGTCGCGCGCCTGCACCTGCAATACGACAGCAGTGCGGTCGCCAGCGTGCTGAGCACGGTGCAACAGGTTACCCATGAGGCGCACAGCCGCATGCCGCCGCTGGAATTCGCGCTGACCCGGCCAGGTCGCGCCGAGCCGGTCTGGCAAGCGCTGGCGGCGCTCGACGGCTTCTGGTCGCCGGCCTGGCAATTGGCGGACCTCTACGGCGAGGGGATTCCCGGCCTGCTGTACCTCGATCAAGGCGCCTGGTACTACCGTGCTCCACAGCGGCGCCAAGGCGGGCTGCGGGATGAGATCACCTGGGGCGCACCCCAAGCCCTGCGCATCCAGCCAGACAGCTCGACAGGTACCTTGATGGACCTGGACAGCGATGGTCGCCCGGAATGGCTGGTCACCGCAGGCTTGAGTGGCAGTTTTACCCTGGCGCCGGATGGCACCTGGGGCGGCCTGGTGCCGTTGAGCGCCTTGCCGAGCGAGTTCAATCACCCCCACGCGCGGATGACCGACCTGACTGGCGACAGCCAACAGGATGTCGTGCTGCTGCGCGCGCTGGGGCCAAGGAGTGTGCGGCTGTACCCCTCCCAGGGTACGGCTGGCTGGTTGGCCGCGCTCGATCAAGGGTATGAGGGCAGCGTACCCTTACCCAGCGTGGAGCCTTCCGAGCACCAGCTGGTTGCGTTCGCCGACCCTGCCGGCAGTGGCCAGGCGCACCTGCTGCGCATTACCGGCAAGGGGGTGACCCTGTGGCCGTCGCTGGGCCATGGCCGTTTTGCCGATGCCATCGCGATTGCGGGTTTCGAAGTCGAAAACTTCAATGCCTCCAGGGTCTTCCTGGCCGATACCGATGGTGCGGGCACCACCGACATTCTGTACCTGCAGCCCGATGGCATTCGTGTGTTCGTCAGCCAGAGCGGCAACCGTTACCAGGAAGGTGCTTTCATACCCGCGCCACCGGGGGTGACGCTGGATACCGAGTGTTACCTGCAGGTTGCCGATATCCTCGGGCAGGGCACGGCAGACCTGCTGCTGACCAGCCAGCACCATGGCCCGGGCCTGCAACCGTGCAGCTGGTTGTACCGTTTCAACGACAAGCGCCCTTGGCTGCTGGAAACCGTGCTGGACAACGCTGGCAGCTGCACGCAGCTGACCTATCGCAGCTCGGCACAGGCCTGGCTGGACGAAAAGGCGGCGGTGATCGAGGCCACCGGCAAGACGCCGGTCAGCTACCTGCCATTCCCGGTGCACACGGTCAGCGAGATTACCCAGTACAACCTGGTCACCGGCCTGTGCATGGGCAGCCAGAGTACTTACCTGGGTGGGGTATGGGACGGCAAGGAGCGCGAGTTCGCCGGCTTCACCCGGCTGCAACAGACCGACACCCATGCACTGGCCAGCCAGGGCGCCGCGCATCTTTCGCCGCCGGCGCGCACCTGCACTTGGTTCTATTGCGGTATCGAGGCCCATGATCAATTCGCCCAGGGTGCCTATACCGAAGCCGATCATGGCTTCGACCCTGGCGCGGTGCGCTTCACCCAGTGGCAGGCCGAGGGCGAGCAGGCGTTCGAGCCTGGGCCGGCTGAACGGGCATGGCTATTGCGCGCCCTGCGCGGCCAGCTGATGCGCGTGGAAGTCTACGGTGATGATGGCCACGCGCGTGCCGACCGACCCTACAGCGTGGCACGTCCGCGCCTTCAGGTGCGTGCCTGCGCGACGGCCGACCCGCTGCGTCCGGCGGCGCTGGTGACACCGGTGCAGGCCCTGGCAATCACGTGCGAACGCACCCCTGAAGACCCGCAGATCAAGCAGGACATCGTGCTGCGCCAGGATGCCTACGGCACGGTGCTGGAAAGTGTCAGCATCC
The DNA here is from genome assembly GCF_003097235.1 of Pseudomonas sp. CC120222-01a. GTDB lineage: Bacteria > Pseudomonadota > Gammaproteobacteria > Pseudomonadales > Pseudomonadaceae > Aquipseudomonas. The sequence goes on from NZ_QEQQ01000014.1 coordinate 43,067, forward strand.
ATTACCCGCGCCGCCTCTCGCTGGAAACGCTGGAAGTCGAGGACAAGGAGCGGGCGATCTATCCCGCTACCTTGCCGGAAAACTTGATCACAGCAAGCTGCGATCCGCAGCAATACGATTGTTGGGTCAACCTCACGCGCACCACGGTGCACAACCTGGTCGACGACGACACCTGGGTAATCGGCTTGCCCGACACGCAGCGCAAGGATGTGCTTCGCTTTGCCGCCAGCGATGAGCCGGCGGGTGGCTTCACCCTTGAGTACTGGCTGGAAAATGGCCTGCCGCTGGCCGACCCGGGCAAGACCACCTTGGCCGGCTACGAGAAAGTGGTCTGGCGCGATGCCAAGGGCACAGGCGTGGCCAACGTGCCGTCACGTCAGGCGCTGGTGGCGTATAGCCGCACCGCGATGCTCGACAAGGCCTCGCTGGACGTGCTGCGACCCACCTTCGAACAGACCCTGCAAGACCTCGTGACGCAGGCATTGAATGCCCCGGACAACCACCCAGAGGTGCTGCAACGGGTGCGCCAGCGCCTGCCAACCCTGGCCGAGGGTACATCGCTTTACCCGGTGTTGCTCGCCTACCTGAAGACTGCGCCAGACGATCAAGCCGCCAGTCGCCTGTTGCGCGATGCCTTGAAATCGGTGATTTCGGTGGATGCCCTGCGCCTGCGCCTGCTGGATGCCGACCCGGTGCGCTTGCCCGACGGCCTGCAAGAGGCGGTATACAAGCAAAGCCGCGTACCGGATACGGCACTGTGGGCGGTGCTGACCTGGTTTGCCAGCGATGAGGAGGAGGGCAGCGCGACCCTCAACCTGTTGCACGGCAACGTCGATGCAGCCCTGGCTCGCGCCGACGCTACCCCCGTACTCTGGCGTGCCGTGTTGAACGCTCTGCAACCGGGCGCTGATGACGTGCCGTTGCCACAGGCCATGCAAACCTGGCTGGGCGCTGTACAGACGCTGCTGAACGGCCGCGTGCAAGCAGAGTCGCTGGCTGAGTTGCTCAAGCGCGGCGGCTATGTCGCCATGAGCCGCGCCGCGGATGCGCCGGAGCTGGCAGACCCCCACGACCCCGGGGAGATCGGTGTACCGGGCATCCCGGGTGAGCCGTTGGTCGAGGAGGCCTACTGCGGCCACCATGGCATCAGCCACTACCACGACAACACGCTGTTCTGGGTGCCCAGGACGGTGCAGGAGAACACGGTCACTGGGCCCATTCAGCTGGAATACACCGCCCATGGCCTGGCGCTGTGTCTGGTCACCGACGCCGCCGGCTTGACCACCACGGTCGAGGCGCATGACTGGCGCTTCATCGCGCCGATCCAGATCAAGGATGCCAACGACAACACCAGCACCGTCGAGCTCGATGCCCTGGGCCGGGTCCGGCATACCCGCTTCTACGGCACTGAAACCCCTGGCGGCAGTGATGAGGCGGTGATGAGCGGCTACACCCCGGACGTGCCCTTCGACCCTCCTGCCACGGTCGAGGCCGCGGTGGCGCTCAATCAGAGCAAGAAGGTGCCGGTGGCCCAGGCGTTCACGGTCGTGGCCGACAGCTGGATGCCATTCGCGCTGAAGGCCGATGGCAGCACCGACCGCAGCAGGCGTTGCGGTGAGTTGGCGTGGCGTCGGGCTGCCGAGCGCTTGCACCGCGATGGGGTATCGGTGCCGTCGATGATGCAGGGGTGCACGCCGCCCCACGTAATCCAGATCCAGACCGACCGTTACGACAGCGATCCCGAGCAGCAGGTCAGGGTCAAGGTAGTGCTCAATGGAGGCGGGCAGGTCCTGCAGACGGCCATCCTCAACCCGTCGGGTGAAGCCTTCGTGCGCACCGAGGTTGGCGGCCTGCAAACCGACGACAAGGGCCAGGCCGTGGTCCAGGACACCGAGGTGCGCTGGGCGGTGACCGGCAAGACCGAATTCGACAACAAAGGCCAGGCGGTGCGCGTGTGGTTGCCGTTCTACCTCGATGACTGGCGCTGGGTCAGCGACGACAGCGCGCGCGAGGGCATCTACGCCGACACCCACTACTACGATGCGCTGGGCCGTGAATACAAGGTGGTGTGCGCCAACGGCGAGGACGTGGAAGGCGAGTGGGCGAACTACGAACGGCGAGTGCAGGTGTATCCATGGTTCACCGTGTCAGAGGACGAGAACGACACCTGGGCCGAGGTCATCGAGCTGGCGCGGGAAAGGGCCCGGCGGACGTTGCGCTGAGTTTGGAAGAGGCGCGTGAGTGGCGCGTCGGGAGAGTTGCAACGCCGGCGGCACGGCCTCGCTGGTTTGAGCGGATTGCGGTGTAAGCCTGTGCCGGCCCTTTCGCGGGCTTGCCCGCTCCCACAGGTACTGCGCAAGCATTCAGGCCTGTGCTGATCTCTGTGGGAGCGGGCGTGCCCGCGAAAGGGCCCGACCTTGCACGAGAGACCTCGATACTGTCGCCACACCAACACTCTGTAGACACTTTGCCCTTGCAACAGCACCCAACCTCCACTAAACCCCAACAAAATCAACCCCTTGAACCCGGCACAACTCCTGCAACAGGCCTCCCAAAGCCCAGTCACCGCAGGAGCGCCCTTGAACACACCCATCCTCCCCCTGATCCCGCTCTGTGCCGCCCTGGCCTTGCTCGGCTGCGGAAAAGCCGAGCAGCACACCGCGCAAAGTACAACGCCGCAACCGGGCGGCACCCTGGTCTACGCCACCGACCGCGAGCCCACTTGCCTCGACCCGCACGTGGCCGGCGACATGCCTCAGGTGTTCGTCGCCCAGCAGTACCTCGACTCGCTGGTGTCGATGGACAGCCAAGGCCAGATCGGCCCCTGGCTCGCGACAAGCTGGGAAGTCTCCCCGGACGGCCTGCGCTACACCTTCCACCTGCGCCGCGATGTGCACTTCACCGACGGCACCCCCTTCAACGCCGAGGCGGTCAAGGCCAACCTCGACCACATGGCCAACCCCAAGACCCAGTCCAGCACCGCGGGGGGCTATATCCGCCAGTACCGCGGCACCCAGGTGCTTGACGCCTATACCGCCGAAGTCACCCTGGCCACGCCCTATGCGGCCTTTCTCGAAGTGCTGGCCCAGGGCTTCCTCGGCATCCAGTCGCCCACCGCGCTGCTGCGCAGCCGCGACCAGAATTGCGAAAGCCCGGTGGGCAGCGGGCCGTTCAAGGTGGTGCGCTGGGACCGACAGAACCAGGTAGAGCTGGTGCGCAACCCGGACTACAACTGGGCGCCACCGACGGCGCAGCATCAAGGGCCGGCCTACCTTGAGCGCATCCTCTGGAAGTTCATTCAGGAACCGTCTGTGCGCTTTGCGTCCTTGCAGGCCGGCGAGGTCGATGTGATCGAAGCGCTGCCGCCAGAGTCCCACGAAGCCGCACGCCGCAACCCGGACCTGGGCCTGATCATCGCCCAGCGCCCGGGCAACCCCACCAACGGCACCTTCAACCTGCGCCGCGCCCCGTTCGACGATATCCGCGTGCGCGAAGCCTTCGTGCGCAGCGCCGATGTCGAGGGTGCGCTCAAGAGCGTGTACTTCGGCGAGTTCCCCCGCGCCGGTGGCCCGCTGAGCATCGCCACACCGTTCTACAGCGGCGACTTCGAACACAGCCAGGACTACGACCCGGCCCGCGCCGCCACGCTGCTCGACGAAGCTGGCTGGGCCAGCCGCGACAGTGAGGGCTACCGCACAAAGAACGGCCAGCGCCTGCGTGCCGTGGTGCTGATCGGCGCGCGCACGCCGCCCTCGGAGCTGACCTTGTGGGAACAGGTGCAAGCCACCACGCGCCAGGCCGGCCTGGAACTGGTGCTCGACCAGATGAGCGACGCCCAGGTCACCGCCCGCCAGGCCGCCTGGGACTACGACATCCGCACCGGCTACTGGAACACCAACACCCCCGACGTGCTGCGCATCATCTTCACCACCGCCTTCGTGCAACCGGCCGGGGTCGGTGGTTATCACCAGAACTCCTCCGGTTATGCCGACGCAGGCTACGACGCGTTGCTCGACAGTGCCCTGGCCACCCAGGACGCCGACCAGCGCCGCCAACGTTACTTCAAGGCGCAACAACAGGCCGCCGCGCAGTACCTGCAACTCACCACCTACCCGCAAAGCACGCGCCTGGGCATCTACAAGACCGCCCACGGCGTGCGCCTGGAGCCTTCGCTGGCGGTGACCTACCTCTATGACGCATGGGTGAACAAATGACGATGACGACACCTTCGGTAACCGACCCGCGTCGCCAACGCCTGGCCGCCCTGGGCCGGCGCGCCGCCATCCGCCTGGGCGGCGGTGTGCTGGTGCTGTGGGCGGTGGCGACCCTGACGTTCTTCGCCCTGCGCCTGATGCCGGGCGACCCGGTGCTGGCGATTCTCGGTGGCCCCAGCGCCAACCCGACGCCGGAAGCGATCGAAGCCGCCCGCGTGGAATTCGGCCTGGACCAACCTTTGGCCGTGCAATACCTGCTTTACCTCGGGCGGCTGTTGCAAGGCGACCTCGGCGTGTCGTACGCGCAGCACTTGCCGGTTACCCGTGTGCTGGCCGAGCAGGGCGGGGCGACACTGGAGCTGACCATCGCCGCGTTGGGACTGGCCTGGTTGCTGGTCCTGCTGCTGACGGTGGTCACTGCCGGGCGCGGTCGGCTGGTCGGCGGCATCGCTTCGTTGGCCGAAACCCTCAGCGCGGCGCTGCCGCATTTCTGGCTCGGCGTGGTGCTGCTGGCCGTGTTTGCCTTCGGCCTGCGCTGGTTCCCGCCCGCTGGCAGTGACAGCTTCGCCAGCCTGGTGCTGCCGGCGTTCTCCCTGGCGATTCCCTTGGCCGGGTTCATTGCCCAGGTCACCCGCGAATCCCTTGAGCTGACCCTCGAACAACCCTTCGTGCTCACGGCTCGCACACGCGGGCTCAGCGACCTCGCCGTGCGTTTCCGCCATGCCCTGCGCCACGCCTTGCTGCCTGGCGTTTCGCTGTCGGGCTGGGCCATCGGTGCGCTGATCAGCGGTGCCGTGGTGTGCGAGGTGATCTTCTCGCGCAAGGGCATCGGCCGCCAGCTGTACCAGGCGGTGCAGGCTCAGGACATGCCCTTGGTGATCGGCGTCAGCCTGGTGGTAGCGGCTGGCTATGTACTGGCGAACATTCTGGTCGACCTGCTTTACCTGTGGATCGACCCACGGCAACAGGAGGCTGCAGCATGACTGAACTGACCCTGGGTCGAACCCTCGCGCCGTCGCGTCGGCAGCGCCAACTGAAGTTGCCGCCGCTGGGTGCCAGCCTGGCCATCCTGTTCCTCTTCGCCCTGGTGTTGGCGGCGTTGGTGCCGGGGTTGTTCACCCGCATTGACCCGCTCGCCATCGTCCCGCGTGATGCCTTCCAGCCGCCGAGCTGGGCGCACTGGCTGGGCACCGACCAGTCTGGCCGCGACATCTTTGCGCGGGTCATCCACGGTGCGCGGCAAAGCCTGCTGATCGGCGTCGCGGCCACGGCGATTTCCATGGCCATCGCCATCACCCTCGGTTTGCTCGGTGGCCTTGGCGGGGCACGTGTGGACCGTGCGCTGGGCTGGTTGCTGGAAGTGCTGTTCGCCTTTCCCAGCCTGGTGCTGGCCTTGCTGTTCGTGGCGGTGTTCGGCAGCGGCGTCGGCCCGCTGATCGTCGCCACCGGGCTGGGCGGTGCGCCGGGGTATGCGCGCATGGTGCGTGGCCAGGTACTGGCGGTGCGCAATGCCGGTTACATCGAGGCGGCGCGGGCATTGGGGCATCCGACGTCGCGCATCGTCCTGCGCCAGCTGTTGCCCAACGCGATGCGGCCGCTGGTGGTGACGCTGACCATGGGCGTCGGCCAAGCCATCGTCTGGGCTTCGGCGCTGAGCTTCCTCGGTCTCGGCGCAAGGCCTCCGGCGCCGGAGTGGGGAACCCTGTTGTCCATGGGCCGCGACTTCATCGCCAATGCCTGGTGGCTGACGTTCTTCCCCGGCCTGTTCATCGTCCTCACCACCTTGGCCACGACCGTGACTGGCCGCTATATCCAACAACGCCTGGAGGGGCGCCTGCCATGAACGACAAGACCCTGATGGTCGAAGGCCTGAACGTGGCCTTTGACGGCCGCAGCGTGGTGCGCGACTTGTCCTTTACCTTGGCGCCGGGCCGCTGCGTGGCGTTGGTCGGTGAGTCGGGTTCAGGCAAGAGCGTCAGCGCTCGCAGCCTGGTCGGCCTGGCCGGCGCCAAGGCCCAGGTGAGCGCCCGCCAGCTGAGCTTTGCCGGCCATGATCTGCTCGGCTTGAGCGAGCGCCAGTGGCGTGAAGTGCGCGGCAAGGACATCGGCTTCGTGCTGCAAGATGCGTTGGTGTCACTCGACCCACTGCGTCCCGTGGGCAAGGAAATCCTCGAAGTGCTGCAGACGCATCGGTACGGCGATCGTCAATCGCGTGCTGCTCGGGTGCATGAGTTGCTTGAGCGGGTCGGTGTGCCCGACGTCGAACTGCGCGCTCGTCAGCGCCCCGGGCAGTTGTCCGGCGGCCTGCGCCAGCGTGCGCTGATCGCCAGTGCCCTGGCCCTGGACCCTGCGCTGGTGATTGCCGACGAGCCGACCACCGCACTGGATGCCACGGTGCAGGCGCAGATCCTTGAGGTGTTCCAGCAGATCAAGGCACGCGGCGCCTCGCTGCTGATCATCAGCCATGACCTGGCGGTGGTCGCGCAACTGGCCGACGAAGTGGTGGTGCTGCGCCATGGCGAGGTGGTGGAGCAGGGGCCGATGCAGCAGGTGTTGCGCCAGCCTCGGCATCCGTACACCCAGGCCTTGCTGGCGGCGGTGCCGGCCGAGCATCCCCGTGGCAGCCGGCTGTCACCGGAGCGTGCGGGTGTGCGCCGCGAGCCACGGGCACGCGGGTACAGCGACGTGCTGCTCGAAGGCCGTGGTATTGGCAAGCGCTACCTGGGCCCGGACGGCCTGTTGCGCCAGGTGGTGCAAGGGGTCGATTTCACCCTGCGCGCCGGGCGTACCTTGGGCATCGTTGGCGAGTCCGGCTCGGGCAAGACCACCGTGGCGCGCATCGCCCTCGGCCTGTTGCAACCTGACCAGGGCGAAGTGCTGTATCGCGGCCAGCCGTGGAACCGCCCGGCCAATGCCGTCAGCGAAGCGACGCGGCGGCCCTTGCGCCGCGACATCAGCGTGATCTACCAGGACCCGCTGGGCTCGTTCGACCCGCGCTGGAGCGTGGCGCAGATTCTCGACGACGCCCTGCAGGTGGCCGGTGTCGACGCGGCGGCCCGACCGGCGCGCATTGCGGTGCTGCTCAACCAGGTGCGCCTGCCGGCCGACCTCGCCCGGCGCCGGCCGTTGCAGCTGTCTGGCGGCCAGCGCCAGCGGGTGGCGATCGCCCGGGCAATCGCCAGCGAGCCGAAGCTGATCATCTGTGACGAGCCGGTCTCGGCGCTGGACGTGTCGGTGCAGGCCCAAGTGCTCGACCTGCTGGCAGACCTGCAGGACGAACTGGGCCTGGCCTACCTGTTCATCTCCCACGACCTGGGGGTGATCCGCCATGTCAGCGACGACGTGCTGGTGATGCGTCACGGCCAGGTGGTGGAGCAGGCACCGGTGGAGGTGCTGTTCGAGCGCCCGGCTCACGAATACACCCAACGCTTGCTCGGCGCAGTGCCGCGCCTGCCCGGCAGCGGCGCCGATCTGGTGGTGCCGCCGCTGGACCTGGAGCACGAAGCCTTCGACCTGTTCGACGAAACCCGCCTCTGGAAAATCGCCATTTAAAGGACTGAACCATGACCACTTTCCAACGTTTCCCAACCCAGCCTCCCGCAGCCGATGTTGCGCAGCTGAAGGCCCGCATCATTGCCCTGTTGCCCGCCATCGGCGCAGGCGCCGCACAGCGCGAACGCGAGCGCCAGCTGCCCCATGAGGCCATCGCCCAGCTCGCCGCAGCCGGGCTGTACACCGTGCGCATCCCGACCCGCTACGGCGGGCCTGGGGGCGCGGTCAGCGATGTGATCGAACTGCTGCTGCAGATCGCCTCGGTCGACTCCAACGTTGCCCAGGCCCTGCGCCCGGGCTTTGCCTTCGTCGAAGGCCTGCTGGCCGCGCAGGCCGAAGGCGCCGAACAGGAGCGCGAGCGCTGGTTCGCCCGTTACCTGCAAGGTGCAGTCATCGGCAACGCCGGCTGGGAGCTGGGCGGTGCCAACGGCGCCATCGCGGCGCGGCTGGTGCGCGAGGGTGAGCATTACCGCGCCAACGGCAGCAAGTTCTACAGCACCGGCGCATTGTTCGCCGACTACGTCAGCGCGGTGGCGCTGGATGAGGATGAGCAACCGGTGTCGTTCATCTTGCCGCGTGACCGCGAAGGCCTGGAGCTGGTCGACGACTTCGACGCCATGGGCCAGCGCCTGACCGCCAGCGGCACCACCCACCTGCACAATGTGCGGGTCGAGGCCAGCGAGATCCGCACGCGTACCGTGGAGGAGGGCAAGCGCACCCTCGTCACGCCATTCCTGCAGCTGTTCCTCGGCACCGTACTGGCCGGCATCGCCCGCAACGCGCTGAACGATGCCACGCGCTTCGCCCGCGAGCATGCCCGGCCGATCAAGCACAGCACTGCCAGCCGCTCGGTGGATGACCCTTACGTAGCGCTGTCGGTAGGCGATATTGCCGCCCGCGCCTATGGCGCCGAGGCCCTGGTGCTCAAGGCCGCCGCACGCATCGACCAGGCCTGGGCCGCGCAGCTGGAGGAAGCCGCTGTCGAACAGGCCGCCATCGAGGTCGCACAGGCCCAGTACCTGGTCGCCGAGTTGGCACTCAAGGCGGCCGAAACCCTGTTCGACGTCGGCGGAGCCTCCACCACCGGCCGCCAGCACAACCTCGACCGGCACTGGCGCAATGCTCGCACCGTGGCCAACCACAACCCGCGCCAGTGGAAGGCTGCGGTGGTCGGTGCCTGGCAGCTCAAGGGGACCCGTCCGCCTGTCTCGGGGCTGTTTTGACCGCCCAGCCGGCCTTGCTGGCCGGCCATCTGCAAAGCCCCAAGGTGCCGGTGATCATCGGCGCCGCGCTGTTCATGGAACTGCTCGACAGCACGGCGGTGATGACGGCCTTGCCGCAGATGGCCGCCGACTTCGGCGAACCGGGGCTGCGCATGAACCTGGTGGTGTCGCTGTACATGCTCGCCCTGGCACTGTGCGTGCCGGTCAGCGGCTGGGCCGCTGAACGCTTTCGCCCGCGCCAGGTGATGCTGCTGGCGATGGGTTTGTTCACCGTCGCCTCGCTGGCCTGCGCCCTGGCCGATACGCTCTGGCAGCTGTGCCTGGGGCGCATGCTGCAAGGGGCGGCGGGGGCGTTGATGACGCCGGTGGGGCAGGTGATCATCCTGCGCTGGTCAAGCCGCGAACAGCTGCTGCAAGCCATGTCCTGGCTGGCTTTGCCGGCCCTGGTCGGGCCGTTGATCGGGCCACTGCTGGGTGGGCTGTTGGTGACCGTGTTGTCGTGGCACTGGATCTTCCTGGTCAACCTGCCGATCTGCCTGGTCGGCTGCTGGTTGATCCTGCACCATGTGCCGGACTACCCGGCACGGCCAGTGCCGCCGCTGGATGTGCGCGGCCTGCTGCTCAGTGGTGGCGCCTTGGCCATGCTGGTGTTCGGCCTGGAGTCGCTGGGGCTGGGGCAGCTGCCGCGGGCCTGGGCTCTGGCGCTGGTTGCCGGCGGTGTGGCCTGCGCCTTGGGTTACCTGCTGCATGCGCGGCGACACCCCAGCCCACTGGTCGATCTGTCGCTGCTGCGCCTGCGCAGTTTTGGTGTGGCCCAGGCCGGTGGCGGGCTGTTTCGCCTCGGTTCGGCGGCGCAGCCGTTCTTGATCGTGCTGCTGTTGCAGAACTGCCTGGGCATGAGCCCGCTGGCGGCCGGGTGGCTGGTGGTCAGTGGTGGCGTGGGGGCGCTGTTGATGAAGCTGTTGGCCGTGCCGTTGGTGCGGCGCTACGGTTATCGGCGAGTGCTGAGTTGCAACGCCGCGCTCAGCGCTGCGGGGATTGCCCTGTGTGCCGGCTTTGATCGCGACACTGCGGTCTGGCTGATGGCGGTGGTGCTGTTTGCGGCGGGCCTGGTGCGGTCACTGCAATTCTCGACCTTGGGTGCTGCCAGTTATCAGGACGTACCCGGTGAGCGCTCGGCGGCGGCCAGTTCGCTCTCGGCGATGTCGGTGCAACTGACCATGGCCATGTCTGTGAGCCTGGCCGGGGTGATGCTGGGGCTGTTGGCCGGGCTGGACGGGCGCAGTGAAACTTCGGTAGCCGATATCGGCACGGTGATGCTGCTGTGCGCTGTTGTGTGTGGAGCGTCTGGCCTGGTGTTCCGGCGTTTGGCGGGCTGAAGCGAGGCCGTATCGCCCTGGCATTTTTGTCAGTAGCTCCTACCCACGCGTTCGGCTAACGTTCCACTGTGGCGCAATGGAGCTGGCTATGGACAACAGAGCCTGTGAGGTGCATCGAAACACTCCAAACGTGAGTGTGAGTGACAGTCGCGGGCTTCTAGTGCGTGATCTTGTCTATAGTCGCCATCCGGACACGCCGCAGGGGACAGAAGCGCTCGTCACGAAGCACAGCCAGGACGCGCGTGGTTACCTTGCATGCAGCGCAGATCCGCTGCTGAGTCGGGCCGGGGTTGTCAACGTCGTTGGGCGCTACGATTTATCGGGCAACGCTGTACGTTGGCAGAGCGTGGATGGCGGAACCTGCCTGCAGCTTACAGATACTGCCGGCCAGCCATTGCTGCGTGTGGCCCACATCGCCACGCCTGAGATGGCGGCGGACGATTACAGCCAGGCTGTAACCCAGTACTGGCACTACGAGCTGCAGGGCCTTCCCGGGCGGCTGGTGGCCATGACCGAACAGGCAGCTGGTGCCCCCCTCCGGTGTGCCGAGCGTCGTGTCTACGCCGGGCCGGACCTACAGCACCAACAGCGTAATCTGGCAGGGGTATCAATGCTGCATTACGACACGGCAGGGCAGATGAAGATCCTCAGTGTTGCCCTGAGCGGCGTACCGTCAGGCGTCAGCCGGCGGTTGATGACCGAGGCGGACGATATCGGTGCGCAGGTAGACTGGCAAGGAGAGGAGCCATCGGCCTGGGATGAAATGCTGGTCCCGCAGCAGCAGGGGCACATCACCTTGAGTACGCTGGATGCGATGGGCACGCCGCTGAACCATGAGGATGCGGCGGGCCATGTGCAGCGTATGGCCTATGACCTGGCCGGGCGGCTTGCCGCGACCTGGTTGACGCTGCAGGCAGGTGCCGAGCAGGCTGTTGTCAAGGCGCTCAACTACGGTGCAGCCGGGCAGAAGCTGAGCGAGGCCCACGGCAATGGTCTGTTCACCCGCTATCGCTTCGAGGCCTGTAGCGTTCGCCTGCTGGGCATCGCGACGGTGCGGGAGCCCGAACTGAAATTGCTGCTGGATCTGGCTTATACCTATGATCCGGCAGGTAATGTCCTGCGCGTGGTGAACGCCGCACAAGCGACCCGCTTCTGGCGTGGGCAGAAGGTTGAAGCGGGCAACCAGTATGTCTACGACAGCCTTCATCAACTGGTACGCGCCAGTGGTCGTGAAATGGCCTTGGCGAGGCACGCGTTCATCACCTTCGACCAAGCGACCTACAGCCAGTACACCCGCACTTATAGCTACGATGTGGGAGGTAACCTGACGCAGATTCGCCACAGAGGGCCGGCCACTGGCAACAACTACACCACGGATTTCACTGTGAGCGATCGCAGTAATCGCGCGGTGTTGAGCGCGTTGACGCAGAATCCGCGGGAGGTGGAGGGCATGTTCACGGCTGGAGGCCAGCAGCGCTTGCTTTATCCGGGGCAGCGTCTGCTCTGGACACCACGCGGCGAGTTGCAACAGGTGTCGCCTGTCACCCGTGAAGGCGCAGATGACGATTTTGAAAGGTATCGCTACGCCGGCGACCGACAGCGAGTGTTGAAGCTGACTTCGCGAGAAACGGCTGGTGCCAGAACGGGGCAACGGGTTGTGTATTTGCCTGGTCTGGAGTTGCGTTCCACATTCATTGGAGGAGCGCAGACGGAGGCGATGCAGATAGTCACCATGGGTGAGCCTGGTCGCGCCCAGGTGCGGGTGCTGCGTTGGCATGTCGGCCAGCCGGCTGGGGTCGAAAATGATCAATGGCGCTTCAGCCATGATGACCTGAGCGGCAGCTGCCTGCTGGAGACGGACAGCAAGGGCAGCGTCATCAGTCAGGAAGAGTTCTATCCGTACGGGGGGACAGCCATCTTTACCGGGCGTTCCGCGACCGAGGCGAGTTACAAGAGCTTGCGCTACTCCGGCAAGGAACGTGATGTCAGCGGGCTGTATTACTACGGCTGGCGCTATTACCAAACTTGGGCCGGACGTTGGCTGAGCGCCGACCCTGCTGGCATGGTGGACGGTCTCAACCTGTACCGGATGGTCAGGAACAATCCGACTTCAGCCGTCGACCCTGATGGCAAGAATTCGCAGGATTTGGCTACCGAGCATGCTAACCCAGGTTCGCATCTCGAGGCGCCACCGCGCCAGCTTGTCGACATGATCCGGGAAACTTTTCAGGTGCGCGCACGTGAGATGAGCCTGGTTCCGAATGAGCGGGTCATTCATACGGATCAATTCACCTTGTATCGGGGGGCTGCGCAGCCAAAGCGGCTCAAGATTATCTCCCATGGCAAACCAGTTGCTACGCCGGCCACGGATGGCCAGCATGTAGAACGGGTATTTACCGCATCAGCCAACATGAACTTTTTCACTGAAAACGGCTTCATGGCTGTAGTCGCTACCGAACAGGCGTCACCGAACTCGCTTGAGTCTTTCGTCAAAGGAGAGCGGCCGGTGAGAGAGCGGTTTTTGCGGGGTGACAATGTTTCTAACTATACATTGGCAGAGCTGGCGCCAGGAAAGAGCTCAAGTGAGACAGTGAAAGAATACGAGCGAGCGCCGTTCAAGATGAAGATGGAGCGGATGGCGAATCACAATGAGGTCGATGTCCTATTGATAAACGCACCGGTCAATGTCAGCGACGTGCTGCAATCGCTCGAGTCCCGGGGATTGCACTATTCCTCCGTTGATAATCTGTACTGCCGCGGTGCAAGGCCCGTTCGAGGGTCTCGGTTCTGGCGCGGGCTTGTTGGGCGTCTGCAAAATTGGCGGGACGGCGCCGGGCCGCAGCGTGCCGCCCACAGATAGCCCGCGCATGGGCCGGCACAGGAAAACTCAGATGGACAACCGCACCACCCGGTTATCCAGCACCTGCGGCGCCTGCCCCCGGCGCTTGTTCACCACCAGCTCGCCGATCGCAATCAGCCGCGTGCGCGTGACGTTGCGCGACAACCCCAGCAACTGCGCGGTATGCACCTGGTTGTAATGGCAGAAGTGATACGCCGAACGCAGCAGGGCATTCTCGACCTTCTCGTACAGATCGCCAGGCTGCTCCTCATACAACCGGCTGAATGCCTGCAGCAGCAGATCGTCCACGCCATGGTTCACTGGCGTTTCTTCCTGGCGTTCCAGGCGCAGGTTGGACAGGCGCAGGTCCTGGGCCTGGACCACCCCATCGCCGCAGGTCAGCAGGCTGTGGTGAATGACGTTCTCCAGCTCGCGGATATTGCCCGGCCAGCTGTACTCGACCAGCTTGGCCTGGGCCTTGGGGCTCAGTTCCACCGGCCCGTAACCCAGCCGCTCGCTGTAGCTGCGGATGAAATGCCGGGCCAGCGGCAGGATGTCCCCCGGCCGGTCGCGCAGCGGGTGCAGTTGCAGGGTCACCACGTTCAGCCGGTAGTACAGGTCTTCGCGGAAATGCCCGGCGTTGATGGCTTTCTCCAGCTGCACGTTGGTCGCCGCCAGCACCCGTACATTGATCGGGATGCTCTTGCGCGAACCCAGGCGCACCACTTCGCGCTCCTGCAACACGCGCAGCAGCTTGACCTGGATCGGCAGCGGCAGGTCACCGATCTCGTCAAGGAACAGCGTGCCGCCATTGGCCTCTTCGAACCAGCCGGCCTTGGCCGCCAGGGCGCCGGTGAAGGCGCCCTTTTCATGGCCGAACAGCTCGGCTTCGACCAGCGACTCGGAGAACGCACCGCAGTTCACCGCGATGAACGGGCCGTTGCGCCGGCCGCTGAGGTTGTGAATATGGCGCGCGACCAGTTCCTTGCCCGTGCCGGTTTCGCCAATGATCAGGACGCTGGCCTCGCTGGGGGCGACCTGTTGCAGGTGGGCGAGCAGCGCCTGCGACCTGGGGTCTTCGAAGACCTGTGCGGTCGCCCTGATCGAGGTAGCCAGTGTCGGTGACGGGGGGAGGGTCAGCAGTTGCATGGGCGATACTCAGGAATAGAAGGATGGGGCAGGGCGCTTGCCGCCGAGGGCCCACTCGCCGAGCTCGTGGATGCGGTAATCCACCGGGTCGTGCAGGGTTTGCGTCCTCAGGTTGCGCCAGTGGCGGTCGAAGCGCAGCGAGGCATGGGTGGCGCGGGCGCCGGTCACCTCGAACAGGCGGTTGCAGATGTCCAGGCCATGGCGCGTGGCCGCGACCTTGGCAGTACCGATGGCCAGGGCCAGGTCGCCGCGCTCCTCGGCGCTCAGCGCCTGCTCCTTGGCCCAGGCGCTGTCGAGCTGGCGGGCAGCACGGGCGATCAGCAAGCGCACGCTCTCCAGCCCCACCCAGAACTCGCCGTAGTGGCGCAGCACGTAGGGGTCTTCGGTACTGCTGGCGGCGGTGGAACGGAACCACGGCCGGCTTTCCTTGAGGCTGTACTGGCGCGCCTCGTCGAAGGCACCTTCAGCAATGCCAAGGAACAGGTTGGCGAAGTGCAGCTGGGCGATCAGCGGGCGCAGGGCGGCGAACGGCGTGCTCAACGGGCCGGGGTCGAGCAGCAGTTCGTCGTGCTCGACGCGCACCCGTTCGAAGGTGGCGCTGCCACTGTCGGTCTGGCGCTGGCCGATGTTGTTCCAGTCGTTGTGCAGGGTGATGCCGGTGCGCCCGCTGGGGATCGCGGCAATCAGCAGCTTGCCGCCAGCGCGCTCGTCCACCGCCGAGGCGATCAGCATTTCCGAGTCGCTGGCGCCGGAGCAGAAGCTCTTCTTGCCAGAGAACTCGCACCAGCCGTCGAGGTGCCTGACCACGGTGCGGGTGTCCAGCGGGTTGAGGGCGTTGCCCCAGAACCAGTGCTTGCGCGCAGTTTGTTCGAACCACGGTTGCCATTGCTCCGGGCGCGAGAACAGGCGCACGGTGGCCAGCATCAGGTGATGGAAGCCGAACACGTGGGCAAGCGAACTGTCGACCCGGGCGAACTCGCGCACCACCTCGAAGGTGTCATGCCAGCTCGCACCCTGGCCGCCAAAGGCCTGGGGAATCACCAGCGACAGCAGGCCGCTGTGGCGCAGGGCATCGCGTTCGGCCTTGGGCGTGCCACCGCGCTCGTCGCGTTCCACCGCGGTCTGGGCGAACCGTGCGGCCAGTTCGCGCGCCACCACGAGTGCCGGTCGGGCCGCATTCAGAGGTGCATTCATGGCGGCTCCTCAGGCGCTTTCACGGCGTGCGTGATGGGCGCCGAACAGCGGCACGGCGCGCTCGGCGGCCAGGCGGATGCGTGCGTCAAGGGCATCGCTGGAGACCTGGTAGTCGGCCAGCTCGGCCTGGCTGGCATACACGCCGATCGGCAGGGTCAGGGCCTGCAGGAAGCTGAACAGCGGGCGCAGCTGGTGGTCGAGCACCAGCGCGTGGCGTTCGCTGCCACCGGTGGCGGCGAGCAGCACGGGGGTGTCGACGAGGGCGTCCTGGCCGATCAGGTCGAACAGGTGCTTGAAGTGGCCGGGGAAGCTGCCGCGGTAGACGGGCGCGGCCACCACCAGCAGGTCGGCCTTTTCCACCAGACGCAGTTGTTGCTCCACGGCGTCGGGCAGCTCGCTGCGCCACAGCGCGGCACCCAGTGGCCGAGCGATGTCGCCCAGTTCGATCAGGTGCGGCTTGATGTGCAGGTGCTGGCTCAGTTCGGTGAGGATGGCCTCGGTCAGGGCCAAGGTACGCGATGGGCGGCTGGTACCGCCGGACAGGGCTACGACGTTCAGTGGGGTGCTCATGGGCAGGTCTCCGGTTCTTGGTAAGCGGGGGACTTTGCTTGAGCAATCGTCGTGCCGAATCATTAAATCCTTTTAGATCAACAGGTTGCGTCAAATGCGACGCTTGCGGTGTTGCCTTGTGGGCGTTGTTTTGTTGATCGGGTGTTGCGCTGCAGACAGTTGGCCGAGTGTTGGCGGCTGTACAGTTGGGAGAGTTATAGCGGAATTGTGATTGTCAAAAAAAGAATAAGAATTCATATTCTTATATCTGTTGTTGGCTTCGGGTGAATGTCGGGCTATGGCATCAGGGCATAAAGGTGGTGGACTTGGGATTTGTGGTGGTGCACAAACCGAGCGCCGCCCGCGCGGCGCATCGCGGGCAAGCCCGCTCCCACATTTGTTTCGGGCCAGTTACTCCTGTGATGCCAACAGGAGCAGCCTTGTTGGCATGGCGATACATCTCGGTGGGCGCTGATACTGCTCCACCTGTCTCCAGTCATGCACCAAGGCGGTCCCTGTTAGCCTCACAGGAGTGACTGGCCTGAAACAGATGTGGGAGCGGGCTTGCCCGCGATGCGCCGCGCGGGCGGCGCTCGATCTCACAGGCGCTGAAAGCCTCAAGGCAAGCACCTGTCAGCCATAACACGCCATCAAGCCAAGCACACAGTGATTTGGCCAGCGTGACATTCTCTTGAGGCTGCCTGACAAAACGTCGTACGGGGCTGGCAGGCGGGTGGGCGGGCGTTTGAAGATCGGCCGACAGACCTTTTTTGCGCTGCCATCCAGGAGTCATGTCATGAGCGATATCCAGCTGTTACCTGCCGTGGTCGAGTTCCTCGACAGGCCCCATGGCCATTTCATCGAGGGCCAGTACCTGGCGGGCGAGGCGGGGCTGTCGATCGCCATCCATGACCCGTCAAGCGGTACGGTCATCGCTCAAGTGGCCGAGGCCAGCGATGGCGAAGTCGAGCGCGCAGTGCGCAGCGCGCGGCAAGCCTTCAAGGGCGCCTGGGCCGAAGTTTCGCCTTACCAGAAAGGCGTGGTATTGAACCGTCTGGCCGATCTGATCGAGGCCAATGCCGAGGAACTGGCGCAGCTCGAAACCCTGTGCTCGGGCAAGTCGATCAACCTCACCCGCGGCCTGGAAATCGCCCAAAGCGTGGTGTTCCTGCGTTACTTCGCCGGTTGGGCGAGCAAGATCACCGGGCAGACCATGACGCCGTCGATCCCGTCGTTTGCCGGCGAGCGCTACACCGCGTTCACCCTGCGCGAGCCGGTGGGCGTGGTGGCCGGGATCGTGCCGTGGAACTTCTCGGTGATGATCGGCATCTGGAAGATCGCCTCGGCGCTGGTCACCGGTTGCACCATCGTCATCAAACCCAGCGAGTTCACCCCGCTGACGCTGCTGCGCATTGCCGAGCTGGCGATCGAGGCGGGTGTGCCGGCGGGCGCACTCAACGTCCTGAACGGGCGCGGGCAGGCCGGGCAGCGGCTGATCGAGCACCCGGACGTGGCCAAGGTGGCCTTCACCGGTTCTGTACCCACCGGCATCGCGGTGGGCAAGGCGGCGATGGCGGCCAACCTGACCCGTGCCACCCTGGAACTGGGCGGCAAGAATGCCGCAGCGCTGCTGGCCGATGTCGACGTCGATGCTGCCGTGGCCGGTATCGTGCAAACGGCCTATGTGCACCAGGGGCAGGTGTGCGCATCACCCGAGCGGTTGTATGTGCACCACAGCAAGGTCGAGGAATTCACTCGCAAGCTGGGCGCGGCGCTGGGGCAGATGAAGATCGGTTCGGCCCTGGACCCCGAGGCGCAGTTCGGGCCGCTGGCCAATGCCGCGCACCTGCAGAAGATTCTCGGCTTCTTCGAGCGGGCGCGGGCCAACAACACGGTGGTGTGTGGTGCCAGGGCAGTGGACCGGCCGGGCTACTTCGTCGAGCCGACCGTGGTGCTGGCCAACGGTGCCAGTGACCCGTTGCTGCATGAAGAAACCTTCGGGCCGATCGTCTGCGTGCTGCCGTTCGACAACGAGCAAGAGCTGGTAGAGCTGATGAACGACAGCCCTTATGGCCTGACCGCCAGCCTGTGGACCAACGACCTGTCAAAGGCGCTGCGGCTGATTCCGCAGATCGAGGCCGGCACGGTATGGGTCAACATGCACACCTTCCTCGACCCGGCGGTGCCGTTTGGCGGGACCAAGGCTTCGGGGGTGGGGCGTGAGTTAGGCAGTGCATTCATCGAGGACTACACCGAGTTGAAGTCTGTGATGATCAGGTATTGAGCCAAGCCAGGCTTAGGGGCGCGGTCACTTGCCACCGCGCCCATAAGCCTGGCTGATCCGGTCGATCACCATCGCCAGCGCGACGATGGCCAACCCGGCTTCGACCCCTTGGCCGACGTTCAGCGTCTGGATCCCCGCCAACACATCCTCACCCAGCCCCCGGGCACCGATCATCGACGCCACCACCACCATCGACAAGGCCATCATCACCGACTGGTTGAGGCCGGCCATGATGCTCGGCAGTGCCAGCGGCAGGGCGATGCGCCGCAGCCGCTGCCAGCGGCCGGCGCCCAGGCCGTGGGCGGCCTGCAGCAGCGAGGGGTCGATCTGGCTCAGGCCCAGCTCGGTCAGCCGTACCAGCGGCGGCAAGGCGTAGATCAAGGTGGCGAACACCGCCGGCACCTTGCCCAGGCCGAACAGCATCAGCACCGGGATCAGGTAGACGAAGGCCGGCAGCGTCTGCATCACGTCCAGCACCGGCAACAGCAGGCGCCGGGCCAGCGGGCGGGTGGCCAGCAGAATCCCCAGCGGCACGCCGACCAGCACGCACAGGCCGGTACTGACCAGCACCAGGGCCAAGGTCTGCAGCAGTTTGTCCCACAGCCCGAGCATGCCGATGAACGCCAGCAGCGCCACCAGCACCAGGCTGCGCAGCAGGCTGCGGCTGGCGTGCCAGGCAAGCAGGCCGACCAGCAGCAACAGCAGCCACCAGGGCATCAGGCGCAGCAGGTTCTCCAGGCCGACCAGCAGTTGCAGCAGCTGGTCGGAGACGCTGCGCAGGTGGTCGCCATAGTGCAGCACCAGCCAGTCGACCAGGCGGTTGATGGTGTCGGCGAAGGACAGTTGCAGGGCTTCGGGGAAGCCCGTGCTCACAGGCTGGCCTCGACCTTGCCGGCCACGTCAGCAGGTAGCCAGGCTTTCCACACATCGGGGTTGGCGCGCAGGAACGCCTTGGCGGCATCGGTGGGTGGCTGGCGCTTTTCGTTCATCTCGGCCAGAGCTTTGTTCAGTCGGTCGATGGGCAGGTCGACCTTCTCGAACACGGCTACCAGGTCCGGGTAGCCATCACGAAATGCCTTGGACACACCGACCGACAACTTCGCGGGCAACGACTGGCTGCCCTTCGGGTTGGGGTTTTTTGCGTCGGTCAGGGTGGCCCAGGCCGCCGCATCGAAGGGGGGCTCCTGCAGGCGCACCAGGTCGTAGCGGCCAATCAGCGGGGTGGGGCTCCAGTAATAGAACAGCACCGGCTGGCCGCGGCGGATGGCCGAGCTGATCTCGGCGTCCAACGCCGCGCCCGAGCCGCTGCGGAAGTTGTTGTACAGCCCGTCCAGCCCATAGGCCTTGAGCTTCTGGCTGTTGACGGTCTCGGAGGTCCAGCCGCTGGGGCTGTTGAGGAAGCGGCCCTTGTCTGGCATCTCAGGGTCGCGGAACACCTGCGGGTAGCGCTTGAGGTCGTCGACGCTGCGCAGGTCCGGTGCCAGTGGCTTGAGGTTGCGGGCCGGGTCGCCCTTGATCACGTAGGCCGGTACCCACCAACCTTCCTCGGCGTTCTTCACCGTGTCGCCCAGGGCGAAGACCTGGCCGGCCTGCTCGGCCTTGACCCAGGCGGGGCTGCGCCCGGCCCACTCTTCGGCGATCACCTGCAGGTCGTTGCGGGCCAGCGCCACCTCCATGCTCACGGAGCTGCCGGGGAGGGTGTCGGTGGGGTAACCGTAACCGTGTTCGACGATGTGACGCAGGATTTCCGTGGTCAGGGCGCCGCTCTCCCAGCCGATGGCGCCGAAGTGGATGGGGTTGGCTTGCTCTGCCGATGCGGCACTGTCGGTGCTGGCCAGGCCGATGGCAAGCAGCAGGCTCGCCAGCAGCGTTGGAAGTTTCTTCATCGGGGCCTCTTCATTACCGTGCCTTGGGTGGAGCAAGTGTAGACGACGGATCTGTGCGCCCCGCCAGGAAGGCTTTCGTCATGGCAGCGAGGGGGGGCGGAAGGAACAATCCAGCGGCGCATGACACCCCGTCATGCCCTTGAGGAGTGCAGGCCAATGAACCTCGATCTGGATTTCGTGTACTACCGCAACCTTCGTTTCGACGGCAAGTTTCATGTTCGATGTGCCGGCGGCGATCTCGACAAGGTTGCGCGCATCCGCTATGAGCTGGAGCGGATGGAACCGCAAGGGTTGGTACACCTGACGGGTGAATCGAGCGTCTCCATGGCATTCAGCGGTGCGCTGGTCGACCATGGATGCCCGGCAACGCTGTTCACCACGGCGCGTTCGGGTAGCTACCGGATCAGCCCCAGGGCCATCCTGCTCGATGCCCAGGCCCTGGCGCACGGCTTGCCGCCGGGCGCGCGCGGCGTGATCGACCTGGAGCCACTGACGCTGGTCATCACCGAGCAGGATCTGACCCGAAGCGTTGTCGATGCCGTGCCGCTGCGCCGTCGTCGCCGTGCGCTGGCGGAACCGGCGGCTGCGCCATCGCTCGATGACCCCTTCGCCCAGCTGGGTGAGCCTGCCGGCCACCCGGCTGTTGGCACATCACTGCCGCCGCTGCTGGTCAAGTTTGCGCCGGGCGGCGTCGATCAGTTGCTCGCCGACCTCAAGCCTCAGTCGCGCTCGCTGCTGGCGCGACTGTGGCCGAAACTCGGCGAGGTGATCGAGCTGCGCCCCCTGCTGGCAGCGCACGAGCAGCATGACCCACGCTTGCAGGTACTTGCCGCGTACGGTCTGATCGAGCAGCCGCGCAGCATGCTCAATGACACCTTCCTGGCACTGTCGCGGACCTTGGCCTCGCTGGACTATGTGCAGACGGCACAGTTCCTGACCGAGCAGCCGGCGCCGCACCCTCTCGCGCTTTTCGTGGCCGGCGCACTGGCGACCTTGCTGACCGGTGCCGCAGTGGTGGCTGGCGACCGTGCCTACGAGAATGCCTTGCCTACCCCGGACTTTGAGCCGCGCCAGCACTATCTGGACGCCCCTGGCGGGCGCTGGCAGGGCTTGAATGTCAGCCAGGCGTGGAGCCGGCAGGTAAGGGGCAAAGGGGCAAGGATCCACTTCAGCGACGGCGGGTTGTTCCCCGACCATGAAGACCTTCACCACAACCCTGCGTTAAAGGTCGTCGCCCTGGAGCCCAATGACGACCCCCGGCATGGTACGGCCTCGGTCGGCCTGCTGCTGGCCGCCGACAACGGCTTCGGAGTTACTGGCATCAGCCATCAGAGCGAGTTGTTCGTCTATCACAACCGTGCAGCGGATAGCGCAGGCCAATTGCGTACCCTCAAGGACCTGCTGCGCCAGGTAGAGCCAGGCGACATCGTCGGGATCAATCGTCAGACCGCCAACGTCAACGACCTCTACACGTTCCTGCCCAGCGTGCATGACCATGCCTGGTGGGACACGGTCCGCAGCCTGACCGAGCGGGGAGCGGTAGTGCTGGTCGCAGCGTCCAATGGCAGCAATCGAACAGACCCGCGAACCGGCAGTGTCGCCGGGCAGGGTGTCGACCTTTCGCAATGGCGTCACTTCAACGACCACGGTGATGCCGGTGCCATCCTGGTGGGCGCCTGCCAATCCTGGGACGGCAAGCCGCATCGGTACTCCAACCATCACTACCGCTACCGCATGCTCAATGCCTGGGGTGATAGCGTGACGACCCTGTCCTACGGCAAGCTGCAGGACAAGCCCGGGGAGCATCGCGACTACACCGACAGCTACGGCGGTACGTCGTCAGCAACGCCCATGGTCACTGGCGCCTTGAGCCTGATCCAGTCCTATGCCATCGGGCAGCACCATATCTACCTGAACGCCGACCAGATGCACCTGCTGGTCATGGCGTCGGGCTATGACGATGCCAGCGAGGCAGGCAGCGAGGTATTGCCAATGGGGGCCAGGCCCAATGTGCAGGGGGCATTGCTGTTGCTTGACCAGCTACTCGGTAGCGGTCGTTTCCTGAGCGCGCATGACGAGTTGTGAAGCGTGCCGGGGCCGCTGTGCGCATGGCACGGCGGCCCGGGGCCGGGCGCGGATCAGACGCGGAACTGGTCCATCAGCGCTTGTTGCTGGTTGGCCAGGCTGTTCAGCGACTGGCTGACCCGCGCCGACTCGTTGGCCTGGCCGGACAGCGATTCGGTGACATCGCGGATGGTTGCGACGTTGCTGTTGATCTCTTCGGCCACCGCGCTCTGTTCCTCGGCGGCCGAGGCGATCTGCAGGTTCATGTCGGTGATTACGCTCACCGCCTGGCCGATGCGCTGCAGCGCGGTCACCGCCTGGCTGACCTGCTCCACACCGCCCTGGGCCTGGCGATGGCTGTGGTCCATGCTGCCGACCACATCGCGGGTGCCGGTCTGCAGGGCTTCGATCACCTGTCGGGTTTCTTCCACCGACTCCTGAGTACGCTGGGCCAGGTTGCGTACTTCATCGGCGACCACGGCAAAGCCACGGCCGGCTTCACCGGCACGGGCCGCCTCGATGGCGGCGTTGAGCGCCAGCAGGTTGGTCTGCTCGGCGATCGAGCGGATCACCTCCAGCACCGAACCGATTTTCTCGCTGTTCTGCGCCAGGCCTTCGACTTCGGCCATGGCCTCGCTCATGTTGGCGGCCAGGGCATCGATGCTGGTGGTGGTGCGGTCGATCACCGCCAGGCCTTCGCGGGTGGCCTGGTCGGCCTCGCGTGCAGCCTGCGCGGCCTGGGCGGCGCTGCGGGCGACGTCCTGGGCGGTGGCGCTCATTTCGTGGGAGGCGGTGGCCACCTGGTCGACCTGGCGGTACTGCTGTTCCATGCCGGCGCTGGTTTCAGTGGCGATGGCCGAAGACTGATCGGCGGTGCCGCGGGCGGCCTGCACCGAGCGTTTCACCTCGGCAATGGTCGGTTGCAGCTTGTCGAGGAAGCGGTTGAACCAGCCGGCCAGCTCGCCGAGTTCGTCGCGCTTGTCGTAGGTCAGGCGGCGGGTCAGGTCACCTTCGCCGCTGGCGATGTCCTTGAGCATCGCCGCCACGCCGAGGATCGGCTTGGTCACGCCACGGGCCATCAGCCACACCAGCAGCAAGCCGGCAATCGCCGCGGCCAGGCCAAGGCCCAGCTCCAGCAGGGTGCCGCTGGTGTTCAGGGTGTCCAGTTCCTGCTTGAGCGCTTCGGCGGGGCCGGTCAGGGCATTTTCCGGCACGTCCAGCAGTACGCCCCAGGGTTGGGCGCCGGGGATCGGTTCGAAGGCCGCCAGCACTTTCAGGCGTGCCTGGTCATGGAGGGTGCTCAGCTTGCCAGTGGCCAGCTTGCTCACCAGCTCGGCGCCCTGGCGCGGGTCGACCTGGTCGAAACGCTGGGCCAGCTTGCTGGCGTCGGCGCTGTAGCCGGCCAACAGGCCGACCGGGCTGAGGATGCCGACCGTGGTGCGGCCCTCGTAGAGGCTGCGGCTGGCGTCCTGGCTCAAGGCCTGCAGGCTGTTGAGGTTGATGTCGATGGACAGGGTGGCGATGATCTTGCCGTTGACCGCCAGCGGGAAGACGATGCTGGTCATCAACACACGCTGGCCGTCGATGTCGTAGAAGTATGGCTCCACCACGCAGACCTTGCCGGTGCTGCGCGGACAGTTCCACCAGGTATTGGCCGGCTGGCCGCTGGGGCCGATTTCGGTGTTGGCCATGTCGTGCTCGGGCAGGGCCATGGCGGTCAGCTGGCCGGCACGTGGCTGCGACCAGTACAGGGCGAAGCGCCCGGTTTCATTGCTGCCCAGCTCGGCCTTGCCGACGAACAGGCTGTCCTTGCTGTCCAGCGCATTGGGCTCGAACACCAGCGACAGGCCGAGCAGGTCGGGGTTGGCCTGCAGCGCGGCGCGCACCTGGCGGGTCAGGTCCTCGCGCAGGTCGAAGGCGTCGAGGAAGCGTTTTTCTGCCTGTTCACGCAGGAACAGCACCTGGCGTGAGAAGCCCGCGCCGTACTGGTAGGCATCCATGAACTGGCGGCGGATGTTCAGGGCCTGGACTTCACCTTGCGACTCGATCCGCGACTGCGCGGCCTCGGTCAGCATCTGCATGCTGCTGGCCTTGACCAGGTCCGAGCTGTGGTCCATGCGGTACAGTGAAAGGCCGACGAGCAGGGTGACGATGCCGGCGAGGCAGAGACCGGCGAGCAGGGTGATCTTCCACTGGATGGAAAGTTGTCGCAAAGGCATGGGGGTGAATCCCTTTTTTCTTGGCAGTAAGGGGTTTGGTTTTTTGGGGCCGGGTTGGGGCTGACAGATGCCTGCCACCACATTTTCAGCGCCTGTGAGATCGAGCGCCGCCCGCGCGGCGCATCGCGGGCAAGCCCGCTCCCACATTTATTTCGGGCCAATCTCTCCTGTGAAGCCAACAGGGACCGCCTTGTTTGTTCCCTTCAATATCGAGGTGGGCGCAACTGCTTTTCATCAATCTTCAGTCATGCACCAAGGCGGATCCTGTTGGCGGGACAGGAGTAACTGGCCCGAAATAGATGTGGGAGCGGGCTTGCCCGCGATGCGCCGCGCGGGCGGCGCTCGATCTCACAGGCGCCAGAAACCTCAAGGCAGGCACCTCTCAGCCTCCCACCTATATCGGCCCTGGTCATTTTTTCTTTATTCAAACATTCAATTTAAAATGCGAGCGAAATGCGCCGAAATATGGCGCTTTTGACATCTCCCTCCCACTCCGTCAGAGTGCGCGCTTTTTGTCTGCCGCTATGAGGAACTCCAAACCATGAACGCAGTGATCGCCGCCGTCGGCATCATGCTCATACTCAGCCTGTCCCGCGTGCATGTGGTCATCGCCCTGATCGTCGGCGCACTGGCCGGTGGCCTGGTCGGCGGGCTGGGGATCGAAGGCACGCTCAAGGCCTTCAACGGCGGCCTCGGTGGGGGGGCCACGGTGGCACTGTCCTACGCGTTGCTCGGCGCCTTCGCCGTGGCCATTGCCAAGTCGGGCCTGGCCCATGCCCTGGCCGACCGCGCGCTGAACATGATCGACCGCCAGGGCCATGCCAATGGCGGCAAGGTCAAATGGCTGCTGATCGGCCTGATGCTGGTGGTGGCGGTGTCGTCGCAGAACATCCTGCCCATCCACATCGCCTTCATCCCGCTGCTGGTGCCGCCACTGCTGTACGTGCTGACACGCCTGCGCATCGATCGCCGGCTGATCGCCTGCGTGATCACCTTCGGCCTGATCACGCCGTACATGTTCCTGCCGGTTGGCTTTGGCAACATCTTCCTCAACGAGATCCTGCTGGCCAACGTCGCCCGTGCCGGGGTCGATATCAGCGGGGTCAATGTCACCCACGCCATGGCCATTCCGGCGGCCGGCATGTTCGTCGGCCTGCTGCTGGCGGTGTTCATCAGCTACCGCAAGAAGCGCGACTACGACCTGGCGCGCATCGAGCAGGTCGAGCAGGTCAGCGTGCAGTACAACCCGCTGACCCTGTTGGTGGCGGGGCTGGCGATTGCTGCGGCATTCATCGTGCAGCTGTGGCTGGACTCGATGATCATCGGTGCCATGGTCGGCTTCCTGATCTTCTCGCTGTCGGGCATCGTGCGCTGGAAGGACACCGACGACCTGTTCACCGAAGGCATGAAGATGATGGCCATGATCGGCTTCATCATGATTGCCGCCTCGGGCTTTGCCGATGTGATGAAGGCTACCGGCGAGGTCAACAGCCTGGTCGAGGCATCGGCGCAGTGGATCGACCACAGCAAAGGTGTTGGTGCCTTGCTGATGCTGCTGGTGGGGTTGCTGGTGACCATGGGCATCGGCTCGTCGTTCTCGACGGTACCGATCCTCGCGGCGATCTTCGTGCCGCTGTGCGTGCAACTGGGCTTCGACCCGTTGGCCACGGTGTGCATCGTCGGCACCGCAGGTGCCCTGGGTGATGCCGGCTCGCCGGCGTCGGACTCGACCCTCGGCCCGACCTCGGGGCTGAACGTCGATGGCCAGCACCATCACATTTGGGACACCGTGGTCCCGACCTTCCTCCACTACAACCTGCCATTGCTGGCGTTCGGCTGGCTGGCGGCGATGACGCTGTAAGGTGTCAGCCCTTGTCGGGTGGCGGTGAGATGCTGTTGAGGACGGTGCTGCCGTCCTTGCTGCGGGTCAGGTAGATCGGCAGCACCTTGGGCAGGTTGTCCACCAGCCGCTCGACTTCGCGGGTGTTGTAGATGCCGCTGATGCGGATGCGCCCGGTGCCGGGGTCGGCCAGCAGCAGCGGGGCGTCGAGGTAGCGGTTGATCACCGGCAGGGCCTGTTCCAGGCTCAGGTTGTCGAGCACCAGCTTGCCGTTGCGCCAGGCCAGGCTGTTGTCGTAATCGCTGTTCTCGGCCAGTTGCGGCTCGAAGTCCCCCGTGTGGTAGCTGGCCTGCATGCCAGGGCCAAGGCGGTAGCCGCCGGCGCTGCCATCGCTGCTGACCAGCACCGACCCCTGCACCAGTGTGACCTTGACCTGGTCCTGGTATTTCCAGACGTTGAACTGGGTACCGGTGACGCGGGTCTGGCCGCGGCCGGCGCGGACGATGAACGGGTGGCTGTTGTCGTGCTGCACCTTGAAGAAGGCTTCGCCACGCTTGAGGGTGACCTGACGCTGGTCCTTGTAGTTGAGGTAGGTCAGTTCGGTGTGCAGGTTGAGCTCGACCGTGCTGCCGTCACTCAACTGCACGGTTTGCATCTGGTTGCCCGCTTCGAAGTGCTGGTAGTGGTTGGGCAACCAGCCTTGCTCCCAGCCCATCCAGCCGGCCAGCGGCAAGACCAGCAGGGCCAGTGCGGCTGCCGATGCCAGTGGCCGCCAGTTGCGTGCCCGCGGCACATGCCGCGCAGGCGGGTTGAAGTCGATGACCGTGGCGGTGCGTGGTAGCATATCGGCGGTTTGCCAGATTTCCAGCATCGCCTGGTATTCCTCGGCGTGACGCGGGTCGGCTGCCAGCCAGCGGGCGAAGGCTTCACGTTCGACCAGCGTGCAATCGTCGGCGTGCAGGCGCATGCACCAGTGCGCGGCGGCATCGGTGATGGCATCGTCTGGGCTGGGATTGAGGCGGTCTTGGTTCATCATGGCTCCGGGTTTTGCGCATTCTACCCCTGCAGAGGGGCTCCCGAGAACCGAGGTAATGGCGAATGACTATCAGTTATGTGGGTTTTTCGTCGGTTTCGCAAGGGATTTCCCGCGTTTGAGAACGCTTCGCGGCAAGCACGAAGCGCTCCCTTGCCGGCTCAGAACTGCTCGGCCTCCATCGCGTACAGGCTGGCACTACCGGCGCGGATGCTGGCATCCAGGGCCAGGCTGCGCGGCAGCAGGCGCTGGAAGAAGAACGCCGCACAGGCCAGCTTGGCGCCATGGAAGGCCGGGTCCTCGGCGTGCCTGGCCTGGGCCACCGCCGCCATGCGCGCCCACATGTAGGCATAGGCGGTCAGGCCGAACAGGTGCAGGTATTCCACGGCCACGGCATTGACCAGATTGGCGTCCTCGCCTGCCCGTGCCCGCAGCCATTCGCTGGTGGCTTCCAGGCGCGCCAGGCTGGCTTGCAAGGCTTCGCGGTGCAGCGGTGCCCCGGCGCTGAAGGCCCGCACTTCAGCTGCGAAACAGGCCAGGGCCTGGCCGCCATCGGCCAGCACCTTGCGCCCGAGCAGGTCGAGGGCCTGGATGCCGTTGGTGCCTTCGTAGATCTGCGCAATGCGCACATCGCGCACGCGCTGCTCCTGGCCCCACTCACGGATGTAGCCATGGCCGCCGTACACCTGCTGGCCGAGCACGCAGCTTTCCAGGCCGTTGTCGGTAAAGAACGCCTTGGCCACCGGGGTCAGCAACGCGACCAGGCGCTGGGCATGTTCGCGCTCGCCACCGTCCTCGGCGTAGCGCGCCAGGTCGAGCTGCTGGCCGACATAGGCGGCGAAGGCGCGGCCGCCTTCGGTGAGGGCGCGCATGGTCAGCAGCATGCGCCGTACATCGCCATGTTCGATGATCGGGTCGGCAGCTTTCTCTGACGCCTTTGGGCCGCTGGCGGCGCGGCTTTGCAGGCGCTCGTTGGCGTAGCGTGCGGCGCTCTGGTACGACGCTTCGGCGCAGCCGATGCCCTGGATGCCGATGGACAGGCGCTCGTAGTTCATCATGGTGAACATCGCCGCCAGGCCCTTGTTCGGCTCACCGACCAGGTAACCGCTGGCGCCGTCGAAGTTCATCACGCAGGTCGCCGAGGCCTTGATGCCCATCTTATGTTCGATCGAACCGCAGTGTGCGGCGTTGCGCGGGCCGAGGCTGCCGTCGGCCCCGACCCGATACTTGGGTACCAGGAACAGCGAGATGCCCTTGGCCCCGGCCGGGGCGTCCGGCAGCTTGGCCAGCACCAGGTGGATGATGTTCTCGGTCAGGTCCTGTTCGCCACCGGTGATGAAAATCTTGCTGCCGCTGATGCGATAGCTGCCGTCGGCCTGGGGTTCGGCGCGACTGCGGATCAGCCCCAGGTCGGTACCGGCATGGGGCTCGGTCAGGCACATGGTGCCGGCCCAGCGGCCTTCGTACAGCGGTGGCAGGTAGGTGGCCTTGAGTGTTTCGCTGGCGTGGGCATCGATGGCCAGGCAGCTGCCGGCGCTCAGTGCCGAATACAGGCTGAAGCTGCAGTCGGCGGCATAGAGCATCTCTTCGAACAGCACACCGAGCATCTTCGGCATGCCCATGCCGCCATACTCAGGGTTGCCCCCCAGGCCCACCCAACCGCCTTCGCGGTAGGTGCGCCAAGCGTCACGGAAGCCGTCTGGCGTAGTGACGTTGCCGGCGTCGAAGTGCACGCCTTGCTCATCGCCGTTGCGGCTGAGCGGGGCGATCAGCTGGCCGGTGACCTTGGCGGCCTCTTCAAGGATGGCGTCGGCGGTTTCAGCGTCGACGCGCTCGGCCAGGGCCGGCAGGCGGGCCCACAGGGCCGGGCCTTGGAACACGTCATGGAGGATGAAGCGCATGTCGCGCAGCGGAGCGGTGTAGTCGGTCATGTCAGGCTCGATAACGGTTCACAGGGCCTTGGCGCGGTCGCGCAGGACGTATTTCTGGATCTTGCCGGTGGAGGTCTTGGGCAGCTCGCCGAAGACCACGGTCTTCGGCACCTTGAACCCGGCCATGTGCTCTCGGCACCAGTTGATGATGTCGCTTTCGCGGGTCTGCTCATGCCCGGGTTTGAGGGCGACGAAGGCGCAGGGCGTTTCGCCCCATTTTTCGTCGGCGCGGGCGACCACGGCGGCTTCCAGCACGGCGTGGTGCTTGTACAGGGTGTCCTCGACTTCGATGGTCGAGATGTTCTCGCCGCCGGAAATGATGATGTCCTTGAGCCGGTCCTTGATCTCGACATAGCCATCGGTGTGCCACACGGCCAGGTCGCCGGTGTGGAACCAGCCGCCGCGGAAGGCCTCGGCGGTGGCTTCGGGATTCTTCAGGTAGCCCTTCATCACCGTGTTGCCGCGCATGAAGATTTCGCCCAGGGTGTTGCCGTCTTGCGGTACCGGCTGCAGGGTCTGCGGGTCGGCGACCATCAGGCCGTCGAGGGTGGGGTAGCGCACACCCTGGCGCGACTTGATCCGCGCCCGTTCCTCCAGCGGCAGTTCGTCCCATTCGTCATGCCAGGCGCAGACGGTGACCGGCCCGTAGACTTCGGTCAGGCCGTAGGTGTGGGTGACGCGGATGCCCATCTGCTCGACCGCACCGATGACCTTGGCCGGTGGTGCTGCGCCGGCGACCATGGCCTGCACCGGGTGTTCGATGGCGGCCTTGGCGGCCTCAGGCATGTTGACCAGGGCGTTGAGCACGATCGGCGCGCCGCACAGGTGGCTGACCCGGTGTTCGCGGATCAGGGTGAGGATCTTCTGCGGGTCGACCCGGCGCAGGAATACGTGGGTGCCGGCCAGTGCGGTGATGGTCCAGGGGTAGCACCAGCCGTTGCAGTGGAACATCGGCAAGGTCCACAGGTACACCGGGCGGTGGCCCATGGCCCAGGTCATCTGATTGCCGATGGCGTTCAGGTAGGCGCCACGGTGGTGATAGACCACGCCCTTGGGGTTGCCGGTGGTGCCCGAGGTGTAGTTCAGCGAAATCGCCTGCCATTCGTCCTCGGGCCACTCCCAGGCGAAGTCCGGGTCGCCTTCGGCCAGCAGGGCTTCATAGTCCAGGTCGCTGACCGCACGGCCTTCGCCGTATTCGGGGTCATCCACGTCGACCACCAGCGGCGGGTGTTCGAGCAAGGCCAGGGCAGTAGCGATCACGCCGTGGAACTCGCGGTCGGTGATCAGCACCTTGGCCTCGCCGTGCTGCAGCATGAAGGCGATGGCTTCGGCGTCCAGGCGTACGTTGAGGGTGTTGAGCACGGCGCCGATCATCGGCACACCGAAGTGTGCTTCGAGCATGGCCGGAATGTTTGGCAGCATCACCGCGACCGTGTCGCCGCGGCCGACACCACGCCCGGCCAGGGCACTGGCCAGGCGCCTGCAGCGCTGGTAGGTCTCGCGCCAGTTGCGGCGAATGGCGCCGTGAATCACGGCCGGGTAATCGCCGTACACGGCGGCGGTGCGTTCGATGAAGCTCAGCGGGGTGAGGGCGACGTGGTTGACGGCAGCGGGCATCAGGCCCTGGGCGAAGATCGACATACGGTAATCCTGTAGGGGAGGCAGACGCAGCCTGTGCGTGTGGCCCCCCGGTGGCTGATTGTTAGCTCTGATCAGGGTGCGGGGCAGCGCGCCGATGGCCGCTTGCCCCTGTCGCAGTTTTACGCGAACCGCTATCGTAGATGGAATATCGACTATAGCAATATAGTAAAACTACTATAAGTACGGGCGCCGACAGTGGATCAGACCCTTTCACCCTTGCTCGCCAAGGACCCACAACCCAGCGTGCTGCTGGCCGCCGATGCCGGCGCACTGGCAAGCAATCCGGCCCTGCAGGCGTTGATCGGCGCTGATGCCGCGTTGGCCGAGTGGCTGCCGAGCAACGCTGCGGCGCTGGTGCGTGCCTGCCTGCGTCAGCACCGGGCAATCGCCGATGTGGAAAAACAGGTAGGCGAACGCATTCTGCTGTGGACCTTCATCCCCGATGACCAGGGCCAGTGGGTACTGGCCCGCTGCCGCGATGCCAGTGAAGAGCGCCAGGGCGCCCGCGAAGCCAGTCGCGCCCGGCGCCTGTATCGGCTGATCATCGAGAACACCACCGACCTCATTTCCCGGCACAGCCCGGACGGCCGTTTTCTCGACGCCTCGCCGGCTGCCTATCGCCTGCTCGGCCTGTGGCCGGAGCAACTGCGTGGCATGCCGGTGCGCGCCCTGCTGCACCCGCGCGAGCGGCGCCAGGTGCTGCGCCAGGCCGCCGCCGCGCTGGATCAGGACGGCTACCACACCACGACTTGCCGCGTTCGCCATGCCAGCGGCGCCTATCGCTGGTTCGAGATCGCCAGCCGGGCGATCCGCGAGACCTACACGGGCGCCGTGGTGGAGGTGGTCAGCGTGTCGCGTGACATCACCCTGCGCATCGAGGCCCAGGAGAACCTGGCCCACAGCGCCCGGCTCGCCACCTTGGGCGAACTGGCGTCGGGGATCGCCCACGAGATGAATCAGCCGCTGGCGGCGGTGGTCAACTATGCCAATGCCAGCCAACGCTACCTGCAAGGCCTGGAGCGCGACCCGCAGGCGCGTGAGCGGGTCGGCCAGGGCCTGCAACGCATCACCGAGCAGGCGACCCACGCCGCCGAGGTGATTCGCCGCCTGCGTGCGTTCCTGCGCAAGGGGCCGCGGCGCCTGCAAGCGGTGGAAGTGGCTGAGGTGGCGGCCGAAGCCATGCGCCTGTGCGCCTGGGAAGCCGCACGTGACCAGGTCGCGGTCGAACTGCGCCTCAACGGGCAGTTGCCGGCGGTGTTCGCCGACCGGGTGCTGCTTGAGCAAGTGCTGCTCAACCTGCTGCGCAATGCCATCGAGGCCAACCGCGAGCAGCATGGCGCGCAGCCGTCACGTATCCTGCTCGGCGCCGTGCGCGAGGGCGACGGGGTGCTGATCGAGGTCGCCGACCAGGGGCCTGGCGTGGCTGCCGAGCGCCTGGATGAGATCTTCACCCCGTTCAGCACCAGCAAGGCCGATGGCCTGGGCCTGGGCCTGAGCATGAGCCGCAGCCTGGTCGAAGGGTTCGGCGGCAGCCTCTGGGCGCGTGCAGGGGAAGCGGGTGGGCTGGTGCTGTGCTGCCGCCTGGCAGTGAACCGGGGATAAGGAGAGAGCAGGGTGCAAGCGAAGGTGTATGTGGTCGACGACGACCAGGGCATGCGTGATTCGACGGTGTGGTTGCTGGAGTCGGTGGGTCTGCAGGGCGTGCCGTTCGCCAGCGGCCAGGCGTTTCTGGATGCCTGTGTGGAGGATGGGCCGGCCTGCGTGCTGCTCGATGTGCGCATGCCCGGGCTGGGCGGCATGGCGGTGCAGCAGGCACTGCGCGAGCGCGGCGTGCAGATGCCGGTGATCTTCGTCAGTGGCCATGCCGATGTGCCGATCGTGGTGCGGGCGTTCAAGGCCGGGGCGAGCGACTTCATCGAGAAACCCTACAGCGACCAACTGCTGCTCGACAGTGTGCAGGCCGCACTGGAGCGGGCAGGGCAGGCGCGCCAGGACGACCTGGTGCTGGCCGCGGTGCAGGCGCGCGTGGATGCCCTGACACCCCGCGAGCGCGATGTGTTCGTGCCACTGGCCCAGGGCTTGAACAACCGCGAGATTGCCGAGCGCCTGGGTATCAGCGTGAAGACCGTGGACCTCTACCGGGGGCGGGTGATGAAGCGCCTGCAGGCGGGCAGCCTGGCTGAACTGGTGGGCATCGCGATAGCCTGCGGGGCCGTGCAGGCACTGGGCTTGCGCGCCCTTTGAAACGTCGCCGGCAACGGCCGTTTCATGAATATTTGCATAGCCCCCTAATCAAAGCTTTGACATTCACTGCCTAGGCAGTAATATTTTTAAACAATTGCCCGAGCAGACCCCGATGTCTCATTTCACCCCGGAAAACTTCCAGACCTGCGCCATCGGCATGCTGCTGGGCCGTGCGGCGATCCTCAAGGACCGCATTCTCGACTGGCACCTCGAATCGGAGGGCGTCACCGCCGCACAGTTCAAGGTGCTGATCATCGTCACCCAGTACCAGGTGGATACCCCGGCCGAACTGTGCCGCTACCTGGGCCTGGACAGCGGTTCGATGACCCGCATGCTCGACCGCCTCGAGCAGAAGGGCCTGATCCTGCGCAACCGCTGCGCCGATGACCGCCGCCAGGTGCGCCTGGGGCTGACCGCCGAGGGCCAGCGCCTGGCCGACCGCCTGCCGGAGATCGGCGCGGCGGCGATGAACGAACTGGTCGGCGTGTTGCAGCCAGACGAGCTGAAGACCCTCGAAGGTTTGCTGGCCAAGGTTCTTCTGGGTGCCGGCGACCCTCTGACGATCCGCCGCTTCGGCGATCGTTGATCCCTGTTACGCATATTCCAAGGTATTGTCATGGCCACTCCCACAGACACCGCAACACCCTCCGCCGACGCGCCAGCGTCGGGCAAGCGCAAGGCCTGGCTGCTCGGCCTGCTGTTGCTGGTGCTGCTCGCAGGCATAGGCACCTGGGCCTGGTACAGCCTGGTCGGGCGCTGGCACGAAAGCACCGACGACGCCTACGTCAACGGCAACGTGGTGGAGATCACCCCGCTGGTAACCGGCACCGTCACCAGCATTGGCGCCGATGACGGCGACCTGGTGCATGCCGGCCAGGTGTTGTTGCAGTTCGACCCGTCCGACAGCGAGGTGGCCCTGCAGTCCGCCGAAGCCAAGCTGGCCCGCACGGTGCGCCAGGTGCGCGGGCTGTACAGCAACGTCGACTCGCTCAAGGCCCTGCTGGAAACCCGCCAGGCCGAACTGCAGAAGGCCCAGCAGAACTACAACCGGCGCAAGGTGCTGGCCGACAGCGGCGCGATCGCTGCGGAAGAGATCTCCCACGCCCGTGACGACCTGACCGTGGCCCAGGCCGCCGTCAACGCCGCCCGCCAGCAACTCAACACCAGCACTGCGCTGGTCGACGACACCGTGGTCTCCTCGCACCCCGAGGTCATGGCGGCCGCTGCCGACCTGCGCCAGGCCTACCTCGACAACGCCCGTACCACCCTGGTGGCGCCGGTGACCGGCTATGTCGCCAAGCGCACCGTGCAACTCGGCCAGCGCCTGCAGCCGGGTACCGCGACCATGGCGGTGATCCCGCTGAACGAGGTGTGGATCGACGCCAACTTCAAGGAAACCCAGCTGCGCGACATGCGCATCGGCCAGCCGGTGGAAATCAGCGCCGACCTGTACGGCAGCGAGGTCAAGTACAGCGGCACGGTCGACAGCCTCGGCGCCGGCACCGGCAGCGCCTTCGCCCTGCTGCCGGCGCAGAACGCCACCGGCAACTGGATCAAGATCGTCCAGCGCGTGCCTGTACGCATTCACCTCAGCCCCGACCAGCTCAAGGACCACCCGCTGCGCATCGGCCTGTCCACCGTGGTCGAGGTCGACCTGCACGACCAGAGCGGCCCGACCCTGGCCCAGCAGCCACCGCAGCAGGCCAGCTACACCACCCAGGTGTATGACCGCCAGCTGGTCGAGGCCGATGACCTGATCGCCCGGCTGATCCACGAGAACAGCGCCACCGGCAAGACGGCCCAGCGATGAGCAACAACGCCCCGGCGCAGTTCACCCCGCCGAGCCTGCTGCTGACCACCATCGGCCTGTCGCTGGCGACCTTCATGCAGGTGCTCGACACCACCATCGCCAACGTGGCGCTGCCGACCATTTCCGGCAACCTGGGGGTGAGCTACGAGCAGGGCACCTGGGTGATCACTTCGTTTGCGGTGAGCAACGCCATTGCCTTGCCGCTGACTGGCTGGCTGAGCCGGCGCTTTGGCGAGGTGAAGCTGTTCATCTGGGCCACGCTGCTGTTCGTGCTGGCGTCGTTCCTCTGTGGCATCGCGCAGTCGATGCCGGAACTGGTGGGCTTTCGTGTATTGCAGGGTGTGGTGGCCGGGCCGTTGTACCCGATGACCCAGACCTTGCTGATTGCCGTGTACCCGCCGGCGAAACGGGGCATGGCGTTGGCGTTACTGGCGATGGTCACGGTGGTGGCGCCGATTGCCGGGCCGATACTGGGCGGCTGGATCACTGACAGTTACAGCTGGCCGTGGATCTTCTTCATCAACGTGCCAATCGGCCTGTTCGCCGCTGCCGTGGTGCGCCAGCAGATGCGCACGCGGCCGGTGGTCACCAGCCGTCAGCCGATGGATTACATTGGCCTGCTGACGCTGATCGTCGGCGTGGGTGCGTTGCAGGTGGTGCTGGACAAGGGCAATGACCTGGACTGGTTCGAGTCGTCGTTCATCATCATTGGCACACTGATTTCGGTGGTGTTCCTGGCGATTTTCATCATCTGGGAACTCACTGACCGCCATCCGGTGGTCAACTTGCGGCTGTTCGTGCACCGCAACTTCCGCGTCGGCACCATTGTGCTGGTCGGCGGCTATGCGGGGTTCTTTGGTATCAATCTGATCCTGCCGCAGTGGCTGCAGACGCAGATGGGCTACACCGCCACCTGGGCGGGGCTGGCGGTCGCGCCGATCGGTTTGCTGCCGGTGATCATGTCGCCGTTCGTGGGCAAGTACGCGCACCGCTTCGACCTGCGGGTGCTGGCGGGGCTGGCGTTCCTGGCCATCGGTACTAGCTGCTTCATGCGTGCCGGGTTCACCAGTGAGGTGGACTTCCAGCACATCGCCTTGGTGCAGTTGTTCATGGGGATTGGTGTGGCGCTGTTCTTCATGCCGACCTTGAGCATTTTGCTGTCGGATTTGCCGCCGCATCAGATTGCCGATGGCTCGGGGCTGGCCACTTTCCTGCGTACGCTGGGGGGGAGCTTTGCGGCTTCGTTGACGACGTGGATCTGGATTCGTCGGGCGGATCAGCATCATGCGTACCTGAGCGAGCACATCAGCCAGTTCGACCCGGCGACGCGGCATACGCTGGAGCAACTGGGTGGGGCGAGTTCGCAGAACTATGCGCAGCTTGAGCAGATCGTGAATGCGCAGGCGTACATGATGTCGACGGTGGATTACTTCACTTTGATGACTTGGGTGTTTGCCGGGTTGATTCTGCTGGTGTGGCTGGCCAAACCGCCGTTTACGGCGAAGGCGGGGCCGGCTTCGGCGGGACATTGAGGCCGTAACGCTGCTCTTGCTCTTGCTCTTGCTCTTGCTCTGCTTTTGCTTTTGCTTTTGCTTTTGCTTTGGCTTCTAAGCGCGCGATAGTTCAGGCGACGCAAATTGCGACTTCAGGAGGCCGAACGCAGGTCTTGCGGAGGGAGGTGACGGGCATGGATGCCCGTCAAGCGCTGGGCCCCAGGATGGGGCCTGCAGCGCGGTCCTCCCGGGAGCAAGGCCGGAGTGAGGGGACCCCGGAGCGTAGCGCAGGGGCCGGATGATGGGAGCGGGCGGCTTTGGTTACTTTGGCCAAGACCAAAGTAACCCGCCGGAAGGGCGGAAAGGTGACTGTGCGCCACCATCGCAAATGAATGCGCACCTGATCTAAAAGCCGAAAGCCGAAAGCCGAAAGCCGAAAGCCAAAAGCCAAAAGCCCGACTGCAGCGGTTTTGAATCAGTCGAGTGCATTCATTTGCGATGACGACGCACAGTCACCTTTCCGCCCTTACGGCGGGTCACTTTTTGTCAAACGCGACAAAAAGTAACCAAAAAACGCTGGCTCCCATCATCCGGCCCCTGCGCTGCGCTCCGGGGTTCCCTCGCTCCGGCCTTGCTCCCGGGAGGACCGCGCTGCAGGCCCCATCCTGGGGCCCAGCGCTTGACGGGCATCCATGCCCGTCACCTCCCTCCGCAAGGCCTGCGCTCGGCCTCCTGAAGTCGCATTCGGCGTTTGCTGAACTACCGTGCGCTTAGAAGCAGAGCAAAAGCAAGAGCAAAAGCAAGATGAAGCGTAAACATCCGCTGAATACACATTACGTGCCAGCAACTATTGGCTTCAGTCCACCGATACCAGCATTCCCCTAACAACCGTATCCCCATGCTGCTTGGCAAGCGCCTGGAGGTCGGGGGCATTAGGACTGGATAAACCGAACAGAGTCTGACAGATCCACCGCTATCGCGTAGAATAAGCCCCTTGTTGGTGATGGATTACAACCTGAGTCAAATCACATCCATAAAGGACTATTCATGCGTAAATTTATCTGTTTGCCAGTCTCGAAAGTAACCCGTATTACGCTTCTTCCGCTCATTGCACTGACCTTTGGCACGACAGCAACGGCGGCTGATTACGCCTGTGACGGATTTGTCGGTAGTTTCGCCAATCGTCCCGATAACGAAGCAGTCTTTAAAATTGCTAAAGATGGCGACGGCTTTGTATTGTTTGCCCAAGGTGACTCACCTGACGACTGGGAGCGCGTGCCGCTGAAGGTTGGCATACCCGAAGATATACAGAAAGAGATGGTCGCGGAGGGAAGAAAAATGATTCCGCTAACGTGCGCATTATCAGCTGACGGCGTTTTACTCTGGCAGTTTCCGGCCGGTAGCCCAGATAACCCTTCTGAGAGCAAAAGCCGCAACCTTTACAAGTACCCGCAAAAGACGCCTTATTTTATGGTCGTCAACGCGGGAGTTGTTGCTGGGGAAACTGGACTATACCGAGTTAGAACAGAGGATTAAGCCCGCCTAGGGTAAGCGTCCGCTCAACTCACCCTGCGAAAGTTCCCCGGAAGTTGCGCGCATGTTCGCCAGTACGGCTTGTGAAGTCGAAGACCACCGCCCTGAGCGCCGAAAACGGCGTCATGCTGCAGGCCCAGACATAGGCTTGGTGGTTTTCTTCTCGCCCGGCGCAACCATTTGCACAGGTGTTTCATCAGCGTGAATCACGCCCTGCTTCAGCACCGTTTTGGGCCTCTATCTGGTTTCGATAGTTCGCAAACTCTGCCTTCTCACTTGCCAAGGCATTGCCAAAGATCAGCTGCAGCGAGCCGACAATAACGGCAATGCCCCAGGCCATGACGGGTTTCATGTCGCGAAGTATCATGCCGGTCTCCTGTGCTTTGAGTTGGACAATCCAGATGAAGCAGAGCCAGAGCACAAGCTGTACTCTGGCGATCCGCTGATGAGGTTCGAAGTTGGTGCTCTGAATCTCGTGACTACTCGACGCTCACACTCAGCGCATGGCTGGCCACGCCGTGACATCCGCATGCCAGCCGATGGCCTTGCAGCACCACCGGCTTACCACCCATGCGTCGGCTTGGATGCCCCTCGACAAAGGCAAAAACCCCTTGATGCAGCGGGCAACTGGCCTTGTCGCCCAGCACCGCTGGCGTTTTCCCGTTGACGGTGTGGGTGCCAGCCAGCTGGCATGACAACACGCTGCCCCCGCTGCTGGTGGGGTCACCCAGGCAGATGGGATGGCTCATGCCTTCGGTCGTCCGATACTTGGGAGGCCATATTTGAAGGGGTCAGCGCCACGGTTCTGCTGGTTCTTCGCTTTGCGCGCCTCATCCGGTGGGCTGATCATCTGCACGGTGAGGCTGCCGTCGCTGCCAGCGTAGACCACGGCACTGGCACCGCCATCGAGGTAGCTGGCGATGGTGGCCAGGTTGATTTCCACCAGCGCGCTGCTGACGCCGGTATTGCCCAGGCGCCGACCGATGTCATAGCCCTCGTCGACATTGCCCACGTCCAGGCCTTGGCCATCGGTATTGAGGCTGTGCAGGGCGTTGGTCAGGGCGATTTCCGCTTCAGCGTTGTTAGTGGTGTCGTAGAACACGCGTACGGGTTTTTGCCCGGCAGGCAGGGTATCGAGGGCCTTGAGCCAGCCTGCTTGCAAGGCCTTGGCCTGCAATGCGGGTTTGAGGCGCTTGCCGTGTTCGTCCTGCATCGAGACCTTGATCGGACGGTGTAGGTAGCCCAGCACCGGCGCTGCGTCGAACTCCTTCAGTTGGTGTTCGGCCCAACGCACGGGCAGCCAGGGGGACGGTTCGAAATGGCCCGGACCGCGGTTGTCGATGGTTTTCCACAAGCTAGGTAGTTGCGATTGCCAGTAGGCGGTGGACATGGTGCCGGGTGGTAATAGCACTTTATTGCCTTTGGCATGCTCGGCGGCTACATACCAATCTCCAAAAGCCTTGCTCCGGTCCCAATAAAACGCCCACAACTTGCCAAAGTCAGTTTTTTTGTCCTGATTGTCCTCGGCGTCACGGGTTACGAAGGGACGAATGTAGCGGTCCACTCGGTCCGAACGTGTGACCAGCAGGCCCGTCATACTTTCGTAGATCGTTGGAACCACGTGGCCATTTTGCAATCCCGGTGTGCCGGGTTTGCGATAGCCGTTTCGCGTCACGTCACCGTCCTCACTTGCGATCAAGGCTTGTGGCACCTTCGGGTTATCGTCAAAAAACGTGAACATTCGCTCGATCATGCCTTGAGCATGCGTCGTGCTTTCATTGTCTTGCCACAAAAACTGGGTAACGCCCAAGGTCGCGGCGTTACGGCCTGAGTTGATCAGGCCTGCAGCACTGTCGGCGCTGTCGTAGGGGGCGGGCGGTCCCAGCGCAAACACCGGGATTGGCCAGTACGCCACTGCCTCACCTGCTGAGTTTTTGAATGCGATACGGACTTTAATGTCTCTGGAGCTTCGCCTTGTGTCTAATGATGGGTCGTAGTCTTTCGCGTCCTGCGAGTAAATCGATGCGAAATTGTCGTTCTTCTTTTTGATAAACTGCCAGATTTTGGACTGGCCATCTGTGTAAATTCCAAGTCCGACCCCCCGAATTTCTAAGGCGTAGGTGCGAACTTGAGTGGCCTGTTGTTCGGCGTTTCTGAGCTCCATCTGGTTGCGATAATTGGCAAACTCTGCCTTCTCACTTGCCAGGGCATTGCCCCACCAATGAATGCCGAAGATCATCAGTAGCGGGCTGACAATAGCGGCAATGCCCCAAGCTAGGACGGGTTTCATGTCCCTAAGTACCATGTTAGTTTCCTGTGCTTTGAGTTGAACAATCCAGATGAAGCTGATCCAGAGTACAAGGAGTACCCCGGCGATCCACAGATAAAGTTTAAGGTTGGGCCGCGTCTGAGGGGAGGGCGGATTGTCCTTCATCGGCCAACTCCTTGTTCGGGTGCTGTGACTACCAGAGACGGTGGCGTAAGTGATACCAGACCAGAAGGTGGGAATACGCCTTCTGCATAATACTGAGAGCTGGCAGTCACTAATGCTTGTGCCTCCCCACTCAGTCTTGCCCACCCCGGCAATTTAATGACTTCCATAAATGTCGCTTTATCCAACTTCCAGTCCGCAATCGCAACCAACACCTCCCGCATATCCGGGTCATCAAGGCTGTGCGCCTGGCCAATAGCAATGTCCATTGCTGTCACCCAGCGCTGGTTCTCCGGGCTGCGCAAAACCGCCGAGTGGTAACTGTTAGGCTCCCTTTCTTTCGGATCTTCGCGCATCCGGTCCTGGATTTCGTTAGGCGTTTCTTCACGGTAAATGACGTACTCTTTCACCTCTGAGCCTTGATGCACGGCAGCTTGGCTTATGGCTGAAGTTTGATCACCGGGTTCTTTGCCAGCGTTCCACCGGGCCAGTTCTTCATCCGTGTTCACGCGATGAGGGCTGGTACGCACCTTGAACCATTTGAAGCGGGCTTTCGGATTGCCCAGTGCGGAGCGGATACTCACGTCATCGGGGCTGTCCATGCCTGCCTGTGTGGGTGTGCCCTCCACTGCCTCGCCGCCAAACAGCTCAGGAGCATGGGGTGGGGTTAAAGGTTCGGCATTGATCAGCACTTCCTCACCTTTTGCTATTGGCGCTTGCGAGGCCACGGCGCCGGCTTTCCACCCGCCAGGGTAGCGGGGTTCCCCTTTGGCACGCAGCACCGTTTGTTGTATGGCGTCGCCGACCAGTACCGGCTGACCGTCGCGATGACGCTTGGTCCACAGGCGCTGGTAAAACCGCACGGACTGCAACGCCGCCATCGCCGGTTTGCCGTCTGGCAAGGTATTGGGCACCCCATACGTACCGATGCCATGCACGTCGTCCAAGGCGACCGTGGTGTCGTCCGGGCAGAAGTACAGGTAAACCTTGCCGCGGTTGTCGCGTTCGGGGAAAACGGTCAGGTTACCGACCTTGTCCTGGCGCGAGCCCTGTATGGGTGACCATCTGGGGCCCGTGCGACCGCCGTAGGTCTTGCTGTCCCTGAGTGCGGACAGCGGCGGCTGGGCGTGGGGTGCCTGGGTGACTGCGGTGGCGATGTTGATCAAGGTGGCGAGCGTGTCATGGCCTTTGGGGGTGGTTTTGGGCAGCACACTGTAAGGCGTGTCCACCATGATGACGGTGTCGGCACAGCGTTGGCCCTTGTCGATCAACAGGGCTTGCGCAAGCAGGGTAATCAAGGTGCCTTGACTGTGGCCCATGATGGTGATGGTTTCATCAGGCGATACACGGCGGATCTCACTGACCAACATGGCCAATCGCGTTGCTGCGAGCACAAAGTAACGCCGGTGTGGACCTTCACCCATGTACTGGGTGTTGGAGAGCATGGGTTGTGCGAGATGCCGGATAAACTTGGCAAAGCCGGGGCTGTACATCTCCAGCAGGTTGTTGGTGGCATTGGCGAAGAACCCGCCGCCTTTGGCGAAGTGCCGGTCCAGGCGGTTTTCGAAGACGTCCTGGTATTGGCCGCGCAGTTTGGTCGGGTCGTCGTTTTTATCGCGCTTGATCTCGCCAGGCTCAGCGCGATAGCCCCAGTAAAACGGGATCATCAGGCTGCGTGTTTTCGGGGCGGCCGTGTCTCGCCGATAGAGGTACGTGTCTGGATCGTCCAGCTTTGCAATGTCATCTTCACTGCGCTCTTCAACTGGGCGTTTGTCCGCAGCACTGTAGGCGGCCCCATACCGCCCCGCCTTCAGATCAGGCCGAT
Source organism: Pseudomonas sp. CC120222-01a (assembly GCF_003097235.1). Classification (GTDB taxonomy): domain Bacteria; phylum Pseudomonadota; class Gammaproteobacteria; order Pseudomonadales; family Pseudomonadaceae; genus Aquipseudomonas. The sequence continues at coordinate 85,400 of NZ_QEQQ01000014.1, forward strand.
CCAAACGCTCATTTACCCCTTGGCACAACCCCGTCTCCACCGACTCGTAGGAAGCCCCCGGGTCATTCACACCGTGCAAGAAGATCACCACTCCTGGCAGGTCGGCGGGCACCTCCATTTTGCGTTCGGTACTGAAGTTGGGTACCAGCCGTGTGACGCTTTCAGCCACGGTAATTTGATCGCCACTCATTGGCTGCCTCCTTTGCTGCTGGTGGTGCGCAAGGCAGCCACTTGTGCCTGATGCATCGCCTCGCGCTCGACGTGCTCGGTAAGCCCGTTGGCATCGGTCAGGCCTTGTACGGTGCTGCCGTCTTCGAGCCTGATCTGGTAGGCGTGGTCTACGGCCATCCGCACGCTGTCTTCAGCGTGCCCCGGGTAGTGGAAGGCCAGGCGTTGCGCCGCCGGGTCGCGGGTGAATGCCGGGACCTGGGCGCTGTCGGTTTTAGGGCCTACCCAGTCATGCTCGCTGGCATGAACGATCACCTTGCCCTGGCTGCCGATTTCGACACCGCCGCCGATCTTGATGTAGCTGCCGTCATCGGCCACCAGGCGAATGGTGGGAGCGGTGACGACTACTTCGCCTTCGGCGGCCGACAGGTGCAGGTTCTTCTGTGCATTGACGGTGATGTCGTCTTCCTGGGCCTGCACCAACACCTTGCCGCGGTTGGCGATGGCGCTGATGCCTTCATCCTGGGCGAAGGCACTGATCCCCTTGCCGGCCTGCAGGCGCATGGCGGCGCCGCTGGTCAATTGCAGGTGGTCCTGGGCGGTGGTGTCGTGGTTGGCGCCGGCATAGTGGAGTTGCGAGCGCGGTGTGGCACTGGCAATACCTGCCGCAGCCGCAACGGCCATGACGGGTTCGCCAGGGCTGTCGCTGTCGGGTGCCGGCCACTGTTTCAGGGCCTGGCTCACGGCGTCGATGCCCCCGCTGTCCATGGCTGCACCGCCTCGTGCGGCGGCAGTTTGCCCGAGGCTTTTGAACAGCTCGCCACACTCGGCCAGCAGCTTGAGCAGCTCCTCGCGGTCCAGCTGCGCCCCCGTGGCGTCCTGCCGTGCATAGGTGGTCAGCAACAGGCCTTGGGCGGCACGCAGGGCCATCGCGGCGTCGGTGCGCAATTCGGCACCGTTGCCACGGGCCTTGGCCTGGCCGTCAGTGCGTGGCTCGGTGAGCTTGCCCAGGTTGAGTGCCGTGGCCTGGTGCGTGGTACCGACGCGGGCACGCAAGGCGCCGGGTGTGTCATCGAACAACAGCTCGTTGAAACCCCGGCCCTTGTGCTCCTGGGTCTGGATGCCGGACAGCACGCGGTTGCCTGGCAGGCCTGAGGCTTTGCTGAACCGCGGCGGTGTGTGGTCGGCGTTGTACAGCACCGAGGTGACCACGGGGCGGTCGATATCGCCGGCCAGGAAGGTGACCAGCACTTCCTGGCCGATACGTGGCAAGAACTGATGGCCGAAGCCACTGCCCGCGCTGGGCATCGCTACCCGCACCCAGGTGGTGCCCTGCGGCAGGCTGTCGCCGCGCTGCCAGTGGAACCTGACCTGGACCCGCGCCAGCTCATCGGTGAAGACTTCTTCGCCGTCCGGCCCGACCACGATCGCGCTGAGCGGCCCATTGATGGTGGGGCGCGGCACGGTGATCGGGTGGCGGTAAGGGATGCTCTGGCGAATACAGACGAACTGGTTGTCGTAACCTGCGGGCTCATCGGATAAGTAGTTGTTGCGGCCCTGGTGCGCGACCGACACCAGCAGGAACTGGCGAGCCTCCGCCGGGCCGTGTTCATGGTCGAAGTGCTGGGTCAGTTCAAAGCTGTAGCCCGGCCGCATGGCTCGGCAGTTGCTGCTGCCGGTGAAGGTCTTGGCCTGGGCCTCGATGATCTCCAGGTGGCGGCGCACCAGCGCCTCGCCCTCGTCGCGCAGACCATGGCTGTAGGCACCGAAAAAATCGTAGACCTCATAGGGCGGGGCGTCGCCTTGCTCATTGAGGCTGACCATGTCGATGGACAACGGATTTCTTGGCTGCTTGTAGTCGAACGTCTGGATGGCCATCTTGCCCGGTTGCAAGGCCCGGTGGCTGTGCCACTGGGTGATCGAATCACTGGTCTCGGTGACAAAGGCGCTGTGGTAGCGGATTCGCGGTTGTTCGGGCAGCGCTTCCAGGCCCTGGGATCGATCGGTGATGATCAGGCTGTGCCCGTCCTTGCTGTGATCGAAGTAGAAGAACAGGCCGTCCTGCTCCAGCAAGCGCAATACGAAGTTCAGGTCGGTTTCGCGATACTGGGTGATGTAGCTGTAGGATTTGAGCGGTTTCAGCAGGCGAAACTCGAATTGGCCCAACCCGCCATAGTGCTCGAACACCGTGCGGATGACCGTTTCAATGGTCTGCTCTTGAAAGATCCGCGAATCGACGCGTCTTGTCAGCATCCACAGCCAGGGGCTGAGTGTCGCGCTGTAACGCGCCAGGCCACCGTCGCTGCCCTGCAGGTTGAAGCGGGTGATGTGGCCATGGATAGGGCGCACGCCGCCGTCGGCAAGTTCGATCTCGAGAAGGGCGGGTTGGCCCATCAATGATTTGAGTTCGAGCCTGGCATCCTGGCTGATCAGCGCCAGCTCGAAACTGAACAGCGTGGACAACCCCTCATTGCCGGTGAAGTGCTCCAGCAACAACGCCTGGTCGCCCTGGATGGGGGTGGTGAGCTTGATCAAACGGCGGTTTTGGGGCGCAAAAATGTTCGTCAATTCCATCGACGTCAGATTCCTTGGCAAAACAAGCTGCGCAACGTAGCACAGGTTGCGACAGAACCTGACGCATCAGGGGCGGGTCAATGTTTGTCAAGACGTGACGGTCATTCCATTAACAGGTTTTTTCACCTATTGTCGGGCATCCGTCCATGATCGATCCGTCAACTGCCATGCACAAAGTCATCGTCATCACGGGTGCCAGCCGTGGCATCGGTGCCGCCACCGCCCTGCAAGCCGCCCGCGAGGGCTATCGCATCTGCATCAACTACCACGCCGACGACCAGGCCGCCGAGAGTATCCTCGCCCAGGTCCGCGCCCTCGGCGCCGAAGCCATCACCGTGCGCGCCGACGCCAGCGTCGAAGACGAGGTGATCCAGCTGTTCCACCGCGTCGACCAGGAACTCGGCCCGGTGACCGCACTGGTCAACAACGCCGGCACCATCGGCCAGCAAAGCCGTGTCGAGGACATGTCCGAGTTCCGCCTGCTCAAGGTGATGAAGACCAACGTCGTCGGTCCCATGCTCTGCGCCAAGCATGCCTTGCTGCGCATGGCCCACCGCCACGGCGGTGCGGGCGGGGCGATCGTCAATGTGTCCTCGGTCGCAGCGCGCCTGGGCTCACCCAACGAGTATGTCGACTACGCCGCCTCGAAAGGTGCGCTGGATACCTTCACCATCGGCCTGGCCAAGGAAGTGGCGGGCGAGGGCGTGCGGGTCAACGGCGTGCGACCGGGTTACATCCATACCGGTTTCCATGCCCTGTCCGGTGACCCCGACCGCGTGAGCAAGCTCGAACCCGGCCTGCCCATGGGCCGCGGCGGCCGTGCCGAAGAAGTGGCCGAGGCGATCCTCTGGCTGCTGTCGGACAAAGCCTCGTACTCCACCGGCAGCTTCATCGACCTGGGCGGCGGGCGCTGAGTGCTGCCCCTCAGGGCAGCTCATCCGCCAGCAGCTGACGGACCCGTTCGGCCAGTGCCTCCAGCTCGAAAGGCTTGGTCAGCACGCTGGTACCCTGCAACAACTGACCGTCGCTGAGCGCCGCGCTCTCGTCGTAGCCGGTAATGAACAGCACTTTCAGGTCCGGGTACAGCTGCCGGCAACGCTCCGCCACCTGGCGGCCATTGGGGCCGTCGGGCAGGCCGATATCGCTCAGCAGCAGGTCAGGTTGCTCGCTCTGCTGCATGTGCGCCAGCGCGGCAGTGCCATTCTCGAAGGCCTCGACCTGATAGCCCAGTTCTTCCAGCACTTCGCCGACCACCAGGCGCAGCGCTGCCTGGTCCTCTACCAGCACGATGCGTTGTCCGCCCGCGCTGCTTGCCAACGCCTTGCGCGCAGCCGGTCGGGGGGGCGCCACAGGCTGTTGGTGGTGACGCGGCAGGTACAGCTCGACGCGCGTACCCTCGCCGGGGATGGAGAGCAAGCGCAGCTGGCCACCCGACTGGCGCACGAAACCGTAGGTCATCGATAACCCCAGGCCGGTGCCCTGGCCCATGGGTTTGGTGGAGTAGAACGGGTCGATGGCCCGCGCCGCCACGGCAGCGCTCATGCCACAACCGGTGTCGGCCACGCTCAGCCGCACATAGTCCCCGGCGGCCAGTTCCAGCGGGCGCGCCTGCTCGCAGTCGAGCATGATGTTGTCGCCCTGGATATCGATCGTGCCGCCGCCTGGCATGGCGTCGCGCGCGTTGATGCACAGGTTGAGCAGGGCGCTTTCCAGCTGTGGCGGGTCGATGAAGGTTGGCCACAGCCGGGCGCTGAAGCGGCTGCGCAAGGTAATCGACGGTCCGATGCTGCGGCGTATCAGCTCTTCCATGTCGTTGACCAGCGCCGAGACCTCGGTCGAACGCGGTTGCAGGGTCTGCTGGCGGGAGAAGGCCAGCAACCGGTGCACCAGCGCCGAAGCCCGTTGCGCCGAGCCGCTGGACAGTTCCAGCAGCGGTTCCAGCTCTGCGTAACGCTGCTGGCCCAGGCGCTGTTGCATCAGCTCCTGGGCATTGATGATGCCGCCCAGCAGGTTGTTGAAATCGTGGGCGATGCCGCCGCTGAGCTGGCCCACGGCCTCCATCTTCTGAGCCTGGCGCAGCGCCTGCTCGGCGTTGGCCAGGCGTTGCTGTTCCTGGACCCGCTCTGTGATGTCATAGGCGAACAGGTAGGCGCCCTGCACGCTGTCGTCGTGGTCGCGCAAGGCGTTGAAGCGCAACTCGTAGTGGCGCGCCCCGAACGCACCGATCTCGGTGAACTGTTCGCCTGCCAGCGCCCGGTGCCACATCGGCATGATCTGCGTATCGTCTGTCAGCTGGTTGTGGCCCACCACCGTCGGCAGGTGTTCACCGACTTCAGGCGTATGGCCGTACAAGGCATGAAAGTCATGCTTGGCTTGGCGGTTGACTGCCAGCCAGTGCAGGTTGGTATCGACCACATGCACGTTGACCACGCTATGTTCGACCAACTCGGCAAACAGGCGGCGTTCGGCCAGGGCTGCGCTGACCCGCTGTTCGAGCTCTTCATTTAACTGCTGCAAGGCCAACTCGGCCTTGCGCCGTTCGGTGACATCCTTGAACAGCACTGCGACCTGGCGGCGCTCTGCAGGCTCGACGCGGAAGGTGGTCACCGACAGCACATGGCCGGTGGCGACCAGTTCCTGTTCGAACTGCAACGGCTCACCCGTGCGCAATACCTCACCGTAGCGGGCGACCCAGTCGTCAGCCTCGTCGGGTACCATCTCGCGCAGCTTTTGCCCGACCACGTTAGGGATACCGGCATGCTTGGCGTAGGCGGCGTTGGCGAGGATGTGCACATAGTCACTGAGCGGGCCATGGGGGCCGTCGAAGAACTCGATGATGCAGAAGCCTTCGTCCATGGTGTCGAACAGAAACCGATAGATGTTCTGGTCCTGGTCTGCGTGCTGCAGCAACTGGGTTTCCAGCTGCGCGTTACGTTGGCGCAGGGTTTCGATTTCCTGACGCAGGGCGAGCAGGTCGCGGTGGGGCATGGCGACTTCCAACAGCAATGAATGGCCAGACTTTACCTGTACGCAACGCGCACGCATAGCGGGCTACAGCGGCGAGTGCCGATTTTCCAGCAGCCGTGCCACTTGCTGGTTGAGGGTCGCCAGATCGAACGGCTTGAACAGTACCGCGCAGTGCTGGCCAGGGCTGGCATCGACCCGATTGCTGGCATAGCCGGTGATGTACAGCACCGCAACGGTGCCGGACAGTTTCTGGCAGGCTGCTGCAACCTGGTAGCCATCGATGCCGCCCGGCAGGCCGATGTCGGTGATCAGCAGGTCCGGGCGCAAGCCGGTCTGCAAGGCTTCCAGTGCACTGCGGCCATCGCTGAAGGCCTGCACATGGTGGCCTTGGTCTTCGAGCACCTCGCTGATCAGCAGCCGCAGGGTGTCCTGGTCTTCCACCAGCATCACCACCTGTGGCGCTGCGCGCGGCTGTTCGCTTGGCGCCTGAGGCTGCACGCCGGCTTGCGCGGTGGTGTCGCAGGCGGCCCGTGGCAAGTAGAGATGGATGCAGGCGCCTTGCCCCGGTTCGCTGGTGATGCGCAGCTGGCCACCGGACTGGCGCACGAACCCATAGACGATCGACAGCCCAAGACCGGAACCCTGGCCCAGGGGTTTGGTGGTGAAGAAGGGCTCGAATGCTCGTTGCAGCACCTCGGCGGGCATACCGATGCCGTTGTCGCAGACGCTGACGTGCAGGTAGGCGCCGCTGGGCAGCTCCAGCAGGCGCGCCTGCACGTCAGCGAGCTGGGTGTTTTCACTGGCGATACGCAGTGTGCCTCCCAGCGGCATGGCATCGCGGGCATTGATGCACAGGTTGAGCAGGGCGTTTTCCAGTTGGTTCGGATCGATCTGCACCCGCCATTGGCCGGCCTGGGTCTGGTCAATGAAAGTGATGCGCGCATCGAGCGAACTGGCAATCAGCTCGTGCATGCCAGCCACCAGCTGCTGCACGTCCACGGCCTGGGGCACCAGCGTCTGTTGTCGCGAAAAAGCCAGCAGGCGTTGTACCAGCGCCGCGGCACGTTGGGCGTTTTGCCGGGCGATGCCGAGCAACCGGGTGGTGTCGTGGTAGTGCTGTTCGGCCTGGCGTTGCTCGGCCAATTCCAGGGCTCCGAAGATACCGCCGAGCAGGTTGTTGAAGTCGTGGGCGATACCGCCGGTCAACTGGCCGACCGCTTCCATTTTCTGCGATTGGCGCAGGGCCTCTTCGATCTTGCGCACGCGCTCCTGTTCGGCGACCCGTTCGCTGATGTCGTAGGCGAACAGGTAACCGCCCTGGATGCGCTGCTGAGCGTCGCGCAAGGTGTTGTAGCTGATTTCGTAGTGGCGCGGGGCGTCGGCCGGGCCGAGGGTAATGATGTCGGTGAACGCCTCGCCGGCCAGCACGCGCGGCCAAACTGGCTCCAGCCATTTGACGATGTCGGGCTGGTTGGCAATGAACTGTGGAATGTAGTCGCCCACCTGCGGCACGAAGCCGCGCAGGCGCCTGAAGGTTTCCTGCGCGGTGCGGTTGATCGCCAGCAGGCGGAAGTTGCGATCGGCCGCGAACACGTTGGCCTGGCTGTGGTCGACCAGTTCGCCCAGCAGCTTGCTGTTGGCCTGCGCCTGGTCGATGCGTTCCTGCAGTTGTTGAGTGGAAGGCGTCGAGTCATCAGGCTGCATGGGGGCGATCCAGCGTGTGGGTCGCCCAACTATAGCCGCACTTTTTCAGGCCTACCTTCAGAACGAACGGATGATGCGCCCGAGGGTTTCCATGGCGCGTTCGGCGGCCTCGTTCCACGGTGAGCCGTAGTTCAGGCGAATGCAGTTGCCGAAACGCCGGGTCGGCGAAAAGATCGGCCCCGGGGCGATGCTGATGCCCTGGGCCAAGGCCATGTGGAACAGTTTCAGGGCGTCCATCTGCTCGGGCAGCTCCAGCCACAGGAAGTAGCCACCGGAAGGTTGGCTGACGCGGGTCTGCGCGGGGAAATGGCGGGCGATGGCTGCCAGCATGTTGGCCTGCTGACCCTCCAGGGCGTAGCGCAGCTTGCGCAGGTGGCGGTCGTAGCCGCCGTGCTGCAGGTAGTCGGCGATGGCCGCCTGGGCCGGCATCGAGGCGCACAGCGAGGTCATCAGTTTCAGCCGCTCGATCTTCTGCGCGAAGCGCCCGGCGGCCACCCAGCCGATGCGATAACCCGGTGCCAGGCTCTTGGCGAACGAGCCGCAGTGCATCACCAGCCCCTGGGTGTCGAAGGCCTTGGCCGGTTTCGGGGCCTGTTGCGAGTAGTACAACTCGGCGTAGACATCGTCCTCGATCAGCGGCACCTGGTGGCGGCGCAGCAGCTCGACCAGGGCCTGTTTCTTCGCCTCGGGCATGCTCGCGCCCACCGGGTTCTGGAAGTTGGTCATGCACCACACGGCCTTGACCGGGTGCTTGTCCAGGGTCTGCGCCAGCACTGCCAGGTCCATGCCTTCGCGCGGGTGCACCGGGATCTCCACGGCCTTGAGCTTGAGCCGCTCCAGCACCTGCAGGCAGGCATAGAAAGCCGGCGCCTCGATGGCCACCAGGTCGCCAGGCTCGGTGACCGCCTGCAGGCACAGGTTCAAGGCTTCCAGCGCGCCATTGGTGATCAGCAGTTCTTCCATCGGCAGCATCAGCCCACCGACCATATAGCGCAGGGCGATCTGCCGGCGCAGTTGCGGGTTGCCCGGCGACAGGTCGGTGACCACCATGCGCGGGTCCATGGCCCGGCTGGCACTGGCCAGCGAACGCGACAGGCGCTGCAGCGGGAACAGTTCAGGGCTGGGGAAGGCCGAACCGAACGGCACGGTACTCGGGTCCTTGATCGAGTCGAGGATGGAGAACACCAGGCCGCTGACATCTACCTCGGTCGATTCGCTCAATGGCTCCAGCGCCTGGGGTTCGCTGAACTGGCGCGGGGCGTGGGCGTTGACGAAGTAGCCCGAGCGCGGCCGTGCGCGGATCAGCCCGCGGCGTTCGAGCAGGTAGTAGGCCTGGAACACCGTGGACGGGCTGACGCCGTGGGTCTGGCTGGCATAGCGTACCGAAGGCACGCGCTGGCCTGGGCCGAGTACCCCGGAGCGGATCAGTTCGGCAATGTCGTCGGCGAAGCGTTCGTAGCGTTTCATGGGGGCTCGGCAGGCAAGGTGAACAAGCAGTGTAAGGGATCAGCGGTTCAGGGGCGCCACGAAGCGGCTGCGGGCCACGCTGCGCACGGCGGGCTGGTCGCTGTCGCGGATTTCGAAGGCCAGTTCCTGTGAGCTGCTGGCTGGGCGCTCGGCCAGCATTGCCACCGATACCGGCAGCTCGCTCATTTCGCCGGCCGGGATGCTGAACTCGGTGGTGCCGTGCAGTTCGAAGCCCTCGGCATCGAGCAGGCGCAGGTGGTAACGCTGGGGCTGCGCGGTCTTGTTGATGATTTTGAGCACGTAGATGTTCTCGATCTGGCCCTGGGCGTTCTCGCGGAACAGGCCGCGGTCCTTGATCACGTCCAGCGACACCATCGGGCGCAACTGCAGGGCCACCACCAGGGCGCCGATCATCAGCACCAGGGCAGCGGCGTAGCCCAGCAGGCGCGGGCGCAGCCAGTGGGTGGTGCCGCCTTGCAGGCTGTGTTCGGACTTGTAGCCGATCAGGCCGCGGGGGTAGCCCATTTTGTCCATGACGTTGTCGCAGGCATCGATACAGGCGGCGCAACCGATACAGGCCATCTGCAGGCCGTCGCGGATATCGATGCCGGTAGGGCAGACCTGCACGCACAGGGTGCAGTCGATGCAGTCACCCAGGCCTTGGGCGCTAGCGTCACTGCCTTTCTTGCGCGGGCCGCGGGATTCGCCACGGCGTGGGTCGTAGGCCACGGCCAGGGTGTCCTTGTCGAACATCACGCTCTGGAATCGCGCATAAGGGCACATGTGCAGGCACACTGCCTCGCGCAGCAAGCCGGCATTGATATAGGTAGCCGCGGTGAAGAACAGCACCCAAAACAGTGCCACGCCGCCCAGATGCAGGGTGAACAGTTCATGGGCCAGCGGTCGGATCGGCGTGAAGTAGCCGACGAAAGTCAGCCCGGTGAGTACGCCGATGGCCAGCCACAGGCTGTGCTTGAGTGTACGCCGGGCCAGTTTGTTCAGGCTCCAGGGTGCGGCGGCAAGCTTGATGCGCTGGTTGCGGTCGCCTTCGGTGACCTTCTCGCACCACATGAACAGCCAGGTCCAGGTGCTTTGCGGGCAGCTGTAGCCGCACCACACCCGGCCGGCGTAGACGGTGATGGCGAACAGGCCGAAAGCGCAGATGATCAACAGTGCCGAGAGCAGGATGAAGTCCTGCGGCCAGAAGGTGGCGCCGAAGATGTGGAACTTGCTGTCGGCCAGGTCCCACAATACGGCTTGGCGGCCATTCCAGTCGAGCCAGGCGGTGCCGAAGAACAGCACGAACAGTGCGCCGGCGAAGGCAATGCGCAGCGTGCGGTACAGGCCGCTAAAACTACGGGTGTGGATGCCATTGGCGGCAATCTGGATGGCATGTATTCGTTCGGTCATGGCGTCGGTGCTCTTACGGCCTCGATCAGGCACGAGCACTATGGCTCCCGAACTGTTTTCAGCACAGGCTCAGGTCAGGCGATAAAAACCATATCAGATTGCCGCGAAATGTGTCCGCAGCCCTAGATCACTGAACCTGGGGTGCTGGCCTTGAGGTGCCTGCGGCTATCCACCGCACCGATCACGGTCAGCGCGTCAGCTTCGGCTTCGGTGATCGGGAAGCGCTCGCCGGCGAGGATGGCCACGGACATGCGCAGCTGTTCGTCGGTGATGATTTCGATCTCCGGGCCTTTGCCTTCGATGCGCAGCGTGTCACCAATGAGGGTGCAGCGTTGGGTGCTTTCTTCGATCTCGATGGGCATGGTCGGGTCCTCCGGGGGCGGTTACAGGTTGTGACCGCAGGCGGTGGACGGTTGCTGCATCGGGGTGCCGGGTGGGCACTTTGCGGGCTGTGCGAGGGTCAACTTTCTTAGGCGCCTGTGCCCGCGAAGAGGCCAGCACAGACACAACATCTCTTCAGCACGGTAGCTGACGCATGGAATTCATCTGGCAAACCATCCTGGCCGAATTCGCCGATGTCACCGATGAGCGCGAGGTCGTGCGGATTCTCGTGCGCCTGCTGATGGCGGCCGTGCTCGGCGCCGTACTGGGCTTCGAGCGCGAACACCGGGGCAAGTCCGCCGGGGTGCGCACGCACATGCTGGTGTCGCTGGGCGCGGCGCTGTTCGTGCTGGCGCCAAGCATGGCCGGTGCCGATGAGCAGGCCTTGAGCCGGGTGATCCAGGGTATCGTCGCCGGCATCGGCTTTCTCGGCGCGGGCACGATTCTCAAGGGCAACGGCCAGGACACCAGCCACGTCAAAGGCCTGACCACCGCTGCGGGGCTGTGGATGACGGCTGCAATCGGTACGGCTGCGGGCATGGGGCGAGAGGCCACGGCGCTGATCAGCACGGTGCTGGCGCTGTTGGTGTTGGGCACGATGCCGCTGCTGGTGGAGAAGGTCGAGGGGCAGGACGAGGAGAAGCAGAAAGAGGAGGAGGGCAGGAAGCACTGAGGGGAGCCGAAGCTCCCCTCATAAGCGTTGTTGCCTGCTCTTTTTTTATTATTGAGGCTGGCCTTTTGTTGTTTTTGTAGGCTTGCCTGGGTGTTGCGTGCGACCCCCATCCGGGGTCAAGAGCAAACGTATTTTTTTGAGCGCTGACCTGCTTTCATCCTGTGGATCCGAGCCTGACTGCCGCTACCTTCAGGTAGTTTTATTGTTCTGTGTCAGTCCGCGGGGCGAACCCCTGAAAAGCCTGTCTACTCCAAAAAAATCTGCTTGCTGCGCCTCTGCCGTGTTGTTCTTGTTATGTCAGAGCCGTTACATGTTGTTTTTATTGGTTATCGCGTTTTTCTTGTTGTTGTACCAAACATATAGCAGGTGCCGTGCCAACTTTTGAAAACCCTTTAAAATCAATGGCTTGATCGGAATCGGCAGAATCGGGTGACCTGAAAATCTGTCGATTTGTTTCCCTGTTACCCGATTTTTTGCTGAAAACTGTGGGGGCGGTAACACTCACCCACACTCATGTGACACCTGCATGAAACTCATTGTGCGCTGCGCGCACGTGCCACCCGCGAACCGTTGGCCCGGCCCAGCACAGCGCTGATGCGCTGGCCGGCGGCGATCAGACGGTCGAGGTCGATACCGGTCTCGATGCCCAGCCCTTGCAGCAGGTACAGCACATCCTCGGTGGCGATGTTGCCGGTAGCGCCCTTGGCGTAAGGGCAGCCCCCCAGCCCGGCGACCGAGCTGTCGAACACGTTGATGCCTTCGAGCAGGCTGGCATACACGTTGGCCAGGGCCTGGCCATAGGTGTCGTGGAAGTGGCCGGCCAGCTGCTCGCGGGGCACCACGGCCGACACCACCTCGAACAGCCGACGGGTGTCACCGGCCGTGCCGGTGCCGATGGTGTCACCCAGCGACACCTCATAGCAGCCCATGTCGTGCAGGGCTTTGGCCACCGGTGCTACCTGCTCGGCACTGACCTTGCCTTCATACGGGCAACCCAGCACACAGGACACGTAACCGCGCACCCGCACACCGTGGCTGCGCGCGGCCTCCATGATCGGTTCGAAGCGCTGCAGGCTTTCGCTGATCGAGCAGTTGATGTTGCGCTGGGAGAAGGCCTCGGAAGCGGCGGCGAACACCGCCACTTCCTTCACCCCGGCTGCCAGGGCGTCCTCGAAGCCGCGCAGGTTGGGCGCCAGCGCGGCATAGGTAACACCGGCGCGCTGGTGGATGCCGGCGAACACCTCGGCGGAGCCTGCCATCTGCGGCACCCATTTGGGCGAAACGAAGCTGCCGACCTCGATGTAGCTCAGCCCGGCGTCGGTCAGGTCGTCGACCAGGCGCACCTTGTCGGTGACGCTGATGGGCTGGGCTTCGTTCTGCAGGCCGTCGCGGGGGCCGACTTCGACCAGGCGGACTGTTGCGGGCATGGGCATGGTGGGGTTCCTGTCAGCGTTTGTCGTTGTTGTTCAGGGTGGCCGCCAGGGCCTGTTCGCAGCGCTCCTGGGCGGTGTCCAGTTCCAGTTGCATCTGGTGGATGTCGAGCATCTGCTGTTCCAGCTGGGCGCGCCGCTCGGCGATCTTCGCCAGCATGCTGTGCAGCTGCTTGAGGTTGCCGCTGCTGGGGTCGTACAGCTCGATCAGCTCACGGCATTCGGCCAGCGAGAAGCCGATGCGCTTGCCGCGCAGGATGAGCTTCAGGCTGACTTTATCGCGGGCCGAATAGATGCGCTCCAGCCCACGCCGCTCGGGGCTCAGCAGGCCCTGTTCCTCATAGAAGCGGATGGCGCGGGTGGTGATGTCCAGTTCGCGGGAGAGGTCGGAGATGCTGTAGGTCTGGCTGCTCATGCTTGGGCTCGGCGTGGGGTATGCCAGTATCCTGAGGGCAGGTTGACGTTTACGTCAAGCGGATCAATCGGGCTGCACCGCACGCCGGTAAGCATTGGGCGTCTGCCCGCTCAGGCGCTTGAAGAAGCGGGCGAAGTAGGTCGGGTCGCTGAAGCCCAGGCTGTCCGAAAGCTGGCCGATGCTCATGCGCGTATAGATGAGGTTGCGCCGTGCCTCCAGCAGCAGGCGCTGGTGGATCACCTGCAAGGCGGTCTGCCCGCTCAGCGCCCGGCACAGCTGGTTGAGCTGCAGGCTGGGGATGTTCAGGCGCGCGGCGAAGTCCTCCACCGACAGGTGTTCGCGGTAATGCGCCTCGACCAGCCGCAGGTACTGCCCGAGCAACTGCCGGTCTCGCTCGTCGCGGTTGCGTGGGGCCTGCCCCAGTTGCTGGCGGCGGCTGATCCACACCATCAGCGCGGTTACCAGCGCGTCGAGCATGATCGCCCGCGCGGGGGCGTTGCCCTGGTATTCCTGTTGCAAGGTTTCGATCAGGCCGCGCAGCTGTATGCGGTCCTTGCCCAGCGGGTAACACGCCGCTTTCGCCAGCACGCCCAGCGGCGCGCCCAGGCGCTGTTCCAGGTCGGCCACCAGCGCGGTGCCGAAGGTCAGCACATGGCCCTGGATATCGGCGCTGAAGCGAAAACCATGCACGGTCAGCGGCGGCACCACTTGAATCGCAGCCTCAAGAATGGTGCTGCGCACACCTTCGATTTCCACCTGGGCCTCGCCGCGCTGCACATACAGCAACTGGAACAGCTCGGCGTGCTGGTGCGGCTTGATCTCCCAGTGGTGCAGGCGGCTGCGCGCCGGGATCGACTCGCAATGCAGCAGGTCGGTGCCGGGCCAGTGCTGGTTTTCGCCATATAACTGGAACAGCGGGACACCGGGGAGGGTGGATTTCATCAGGTAATCGCTTGTCCGTTAATCGAACGATTTTTGTAAAAGTGCATTTTTTTCATCGGATAGCACAGCTAATTGGCAGTTATTGCCAGTAAAAATGCAAGAGCAAACCCTCTCGAACGAGATAAAAACAATGAACACTCAGGTTGCAATCATCGGTGCAGGTCCGTCCGGCCTGCTACTCGGTCAGTTGCTGTACAAAGCTGGTATCGACACGGTCATCCTCGAACGCCAGACCCCCGAATATGTGCTCGGCCGCATCCGCGCCGGGGTGCTTGAACAAGGCACCGCCGACCTGCTGCGTGAAGCCGGCGTCAGCGAGCGCATGGACCGTGAAGGCCTGGTCCATGAGGGCGTCGAACTGCTGGTTGCAGGTCGTCGCCAGCGGCTGGACCTGAAGGGCCTGACCGGCGGCAAGACGGTGATGGTCTACGGCCAGACCGAAGTCACCCGCGACCTGATGCAGGCCCGCGAAGCCAGCGGCGCGCCGATCATCTATTCCGCCAGCAATGTGCAGCCGCACGAGCTCAAGGGCGAACGGCCTTACGTAACCTTCGAAAAGGACGGCCAGACCCACCGCCTGGACTGCGACTACATCGCGGGTTGCGATGGCTTCCACGGCGTATCGCGCAAGAGCATCCCCGAAGGCGTGCTCAAGGAGTACGAGCGGGTCTACCCGTTCGGCTGGCTGGGCATGCTGTCCGATACCCCGCCGGTGAACCACGAGCTGATCTACGCCCACCATGAACGGGGTTTCTCACTGTGCAGCCAGCGCTCGCAGACGCGCAGCCGCTACTACCTGCAGGTGCCGCTGGAAGAGCGGGTGGAGGACTGGTCCGACGAGCGCTTCTGGAACGAACTCAAGGCGCGCCTGCCCGCAGACGTGGCGCAGCAGCTGGTCACCGGGCCCGCGCTGGAAAAGAGCATCGCGCCGCTGCGCAGCCTGGTGGTCGAGCCAATGCAGTACGGCCATCTGTTCCTGGTCGGTGATGCCGCGCACATCGTCCCGCCCACGGGCGCCAAGGGCCTGAACCTGGCGGCGTCCGACGTCAACTACCTGTACCGGATCTTGGTCAAGGTGTACCGCGAGGGGCGTACCGACCTGCTGGAGCAGTATTCGCCGCTGGCCCTGCGCCGGGTCTGGAAGGGGGAGCGCTTCAGCTGGTTCATGACCCAGCTGCTGCATGACTTCGGCGAGCACAAGGATGCCTGGGACCAGAAGATGCAGGAGGCCGACCGCGAGTACTTCCTGACATCGCCGGCGGGGCTGGTGAACATTGCCGAGAATTATGTGGGGTTGCCGTACGAAGAGGTGGCCTGACGCCAGGTCTGGAGTTCGACGCGAAACCTGTGGGCCTCAGTGGTTGAGTAGCTGCACCATCTCTTGGTAGCCCCGCTGACGCGCATGCGCCAGCGCGGTCACCCCGTCCTTGTCGGAAAAATCAGCCCGGGGCTTGAAGTTAAGAATGCGCATGACCCACAGTGGCCCGCTTGATAGGTAAAGGCAGGATGCACGCCAATGAGAGTGTCCACAGCGCTGATCACCACCCTGTGCCTGGCAACGGCCAGTGGCGTTGCCAGGGCCGACCAGCCGCTTCCCACCCCCCCGGAGCTGGAGTCCGGCTACCGCAGTGGCCTGCAGCCGGTGCACGCCAGCCGGCACATGGTGGCGGCCGCCAACCCGCTGGCCAGTGAAGCCGGGCGGGCGATGCTGCGAGCCGGTGGCAGTGCCATCGATGCGGCGATCGCCATGCAGATGGTGCTCACGCTGGTCGAACCACAATCCAGTGGCATTGGCGGCGGCGCATTCATCCTGTACTGGGATGGCCAGCGCGTGCAGGCCTTCGACGGCCGCGAAGCCGCACCAGCAGGGGTGACGGAAAGGTTATTCCTGCAAGCGGATGGGTCGCCCATGCCGTTTCGTGCAGCGCAGATCGGCGGGCGCTCGGTAGGCGTGCCGGGCGTGCTGCGGGCGCTGAAACTGGCCCATGACCAGCACGGCAAGCTGCCCTGGAAGGACCTGTTCGCACCGGCCATCGCCTTGGCGCGCAATGGTTTTGCGGTTTCCGAACGGCTGCACACGTTGGTGGCCGGCGACCCCTTCATTGCCCGCTCGCCAGCCATGGCGCGCTACTTTCTGGATGACCAGGGCAAGCCGCTGGCCGTCGGCACGATCCTGCGCAACCCTGCGCTTGCGCAGACCTTCGAGCGCATTGCAGAGCAGGGCGTCGATGCGTTCTACACGGGTGAGATCGCCGAAGCGATGGTGGCCGAAGTGCGCCACCACGCCAATGCCGGGCAGTTATCGCTCGACGATTTGCAGCGTTACCAGGCCAAGGCCCGCGAACCGGTCTGTGGCCCGTACAAGGCCTGGACCATCTGCGGCATGCCGCCGCCATCGTCCGGTGGGGTGAGTGTGTTGCAGACCCTGGGCATTCTCGACGCCCTGCAGCACACCTCGGCGCAGCGCGACCTGGCCGACCTGCCGCCACGCCAGGTGGCCTCCGTGGCTGGGTTCGAACCTGCGCCGCAGGCCGTGCACCTGATGGCCGAAGCCGAGCGTCTGGCCTTCGCCGACCGCGCCCAGTACCTGGCCGACAGCGATTACGTGCCGGTGCCGGTCAAGTCGCTGCTCGACCCGGCCTACCTCGCCGAGCGCGCCAAACAGGTCGGCGAGTACAGCATGAAGCACGCCCGCCCGGGCAACCCGCAGGGTGCCAACCTGGCCCTGGCGCCGGACCGCTCGCCATTGCGGATTTCCACCTCGCACCTGTCTGCCGTCGATGACAGCGGCCAGGCCCTGGCCATGACCACGTCAGTGGAGTCGGCATTCGGTTCGCACTTGATGGTCGGCGGCTTTTTACTGAACAACCACCTGACCGACTTTTCCTTCCTGCCTGCGGAAAACGGCAAGCCGGTGGCCAACCGGGTGCAGCCCGGCAAGCGGCCGTTGTCGGCGATGGCGCCCACCCTGGTGTTCTCGCGTGCCTCGGGCGAGCTGGTGGCGAGCCTCGGCTCCCCCGGTGGTTCGCAAATCATCGGCTACGTGAACAAGGCGCTGATCGGCCTGCTGGACTGGCATCTCGATCCGCAACAGGCGGCCAACCTGCCCAATTTCGGCAGCCGCAATGCCGGGACCGAAGTGGAGGCGGGGCTGGCCAGCCCGGCGCTGATCCGCCAGCTGGCGGCGTGGGGCCACGAGGTCACGCCGATGACCATGACCAGTGGCATGCAGATCATCCAGCGCACCGCCGAGGGTTGGGCAGGTGGCGCCGACCCGCGGCGCGAGGGTATGGCGCTCGGCGACTAGCGCGTTGCCGGGCCTGGAGTGGCGTGGTAGAAGTCAGTCTTGTCATTCAGTAGTTGAATACCAAGATGTCCATCAGCGTTAAATCGAATAGAGCCCTGTTCGACCTCGACCTGTTGCGCGCCATCGTCGTGGTGGCCGATTGCGGCAGCTTCACCACGGCCGCCGCGCGCCTGCATTCGACCCAGTCGACCATCAGCCAGAAGGTGCGCCGCCTCGAAGACATGGTCGGCCACCGCCTGCTGGTACGCGGCAATCGCGACGTATTGCCGACCGACGCCGGCCAGACCTTGCTCGGTTATGCCCGGCACATGCTGGCGCTGAACGACCAGATGCTCGAAGCCCTGGCCGGGGCCATGGTCGGTGTCACCGTACGCCTGGGCGTGCCCGAGGATTTCGTCGGCGGGCGCACCACCAACGCACTGTCGGCGTTCAGCCGCCTGCACCCGCAGGTCAAGCTGGAAGTCACCAGCGGCCTGTGCCGCGACCTCAGCCAGGCCTACGACAATGGCGAGCTCGACCTGGTGCTGCTCAAGCAGCGGCGCAACAGCCGCGAAGGTGTGGCCTGCTGGCCCGAGCGCCTGCAGTGGATCGACAGTGCGCGCATGCCGGCGTTCGAGCTAGACCCGATTCCCCTGGTGACCTTCCCGCCGCGTGGGCTGTACCGCGAAGACATGATCAGTGCCATCGAAGGCATGGGCCGGCGCTGGCGCATCAGCTTTACCAGTTCCAGCCTCAGCGGCATCCAGGCGGCAGTGGCCGACGGCATGGGCATCAGCCTGTTGCCACCGCGGGCGGCGACCGCTGAGCACCGGGTGCTGGGGCAGGCGCAGGGGTTGCCGGAGGTGGACAGCTACGAGATCGTCATCGTGCACAAGCCGACGGCGGATGTGATGGTCAAGGATCTGGCCGGGGTGATGAGCCAGCTGTTGGCGGGCGGAGGGATCTGACGCGGCCTTTGAAGCTTGCACAAACCCTGTGGGAGCGGGCATGCCCGCGGGAAGAGGTCGGTAGCCATGACCGGAGCTTCAAATGCATTTCGACCTGGCAGACCTGCGGCTTTTCATCCATATCGGCGAATCGCCGAGCCTGACCCAGGGTGCGCGCCGGGCGTTCCTATCGCCGGCTGCCGCCAGTGCGCGGATCAAGGCGCTGGAAGCGCAGCTCGACACGCGCCTGCTGTACCGCGACAGCCGTGGTGTCGAACTGACTCCGGCGGGGCACAAGTTGTTGATGCATGCCCGGCTGATCATGCGCCAGGTCGATTACCTGAAAGCCGAGTTCACCCAGTTCGGCACCGACCTGGCTGGGCATATCCGCATCTTCGCCAACACCACTGCCGTCACCGAGTTCCTGCCCGAAGTGCTGGCCGGTTTCATGGCCAAGCGCCCCGGGGTGACTGTCGACCTGCAGGAGCGCCTGTCGCGGGACATCGTGCGCGGCGTGCTCGATGGCAGCAGCGACATGGGCATCATCGCAGGGCCGGTGGAGGCCAGCGGCTTGCAGGTGATGCACTTCAGCACCGATCGTCTGGTGCTGATCGTGCCGGCCGGCCATGAGCTGGCAGGGCGCAAGACGGTGACCTTGAAACAGACCTTGGACTTTCAGCATATCGGCCTGCACGACGGCAGCACCTTGCTGAGCTTTCTGCGCGACCATGTCGAGCGCATGGGCCTGAACCTGTCGCTGCGTATCCAGCTGTCGAGTTTCGAGGCCATCTGCCGGCTGGTGGAGGCGGGGGTGGGTATCGGCATCATCCCCGAGTCGGCGGCGCTGCGGCACAGCCAGACCATGGAGCTGGTGACCATCAGCCTGGATGAGCCGTGGGCGGTGCGCGAGCGGAGCATCCTGGTGCGGGAACTGGATGCGCTGCCGGGGACGGTGCGGGCGTTGATTGCGACGTTGATGCCAGAAACTTGATGTCAGCGGCGCTAGCCGCTTCTTGCTCTTGCTCTTGCTCTTGCTCTTGCTCTTGCTCTTGCTCTGCTTTTGCTTTGGCTTCTAAGCGCGCGATAGTTCAGGCGACGCAGAGTGCGACTTCAGGAGGCCGAACGCAGGTCTTGCGGAGGGAGGTGACGGGCATGGATGCCCGTCAAGCGCTGCGGCCCAGGATGGGCCGTTCAGCGCGGTCCTCCCGGGAGCAAGGCCGGAGTGAGGGAACCCCGTAGCGCAGCGTAGGGGCCGGATGATGGGAGCCGGGGTTTTTGGTCACTTTTTGCCCAGTCAAAAAGTGACCCGCCGTAAGGGCGGAAAGGTGACTGTGCGCCACCATCGCAAATGGATGCGCACCTGATCTGAAAGCCAAAAGCCAAAAGCCAAAGATCGACTGCGACGGTTTTGATTGTTCCGAGTACATTCATTTGCGATGACGACGCACAGTCACCTTTCCGCCCTTACGGCGGGTCACTTTTTGTCAAACGCGACAAAAAGTAACCAAAAAACGCTGGCTCCCATCATCCGGCCCCTGCGCTGCGCTCCGGGGTCCCCTCGCTCCGGCGCCTTCCGGGCCCGCGCGGCCTACGACTTGCTGCGCAAGTCTACATCTCGCGCCTTCGGCTACGCCGAAGGGGTGCTGCGCACCCTGGCCCTCCAGACGCCTGCGCTCGGCCTCCTGAAGTCGCATTCGGCGTTTGCTGAGCTACCGCGCACTTAGAAGCCAAAGCAAAAGCAAAAGCAAACAGCGTTAGCCAACTTGGTTACTGGCTGGAGTCTCTCCCTGCAGGTGCTTGCGCTCCTGCAATGAAGAGGCCAGCACGAAGGCAATGGCCACCAGCGTCAGCACTGGCAGCATGGCCAGGCGCAGGCCGAAATGCTCACCGATGAGGCCCAGCAGCGGCGGGCCGACCAGAAAGGCCAGGTAACCGGCCGTGGCAGCCAATCGCACCCGCTGATCGCCGCCCGCACCACTTTCGCCCGCCGCCGAGATGGCCAGCGGGAAGCCCAGCGAAGCACCAATGCCCCACAGCACCACGGCGGCTGCAGCGACCCACTGCACATCGCAGAACACCACCAGCGCCAAGCTCAGGGTGCCGATCAAGGCGCTGGCCCGTAGCGTGAAGGCGCGGCCGAAACGGCGGATCACCGGCGCTCCGGCAAAGCGGCCAAGGGTCATGCCGATGGTGAACACCAGGTAGATCAAAGTGCCCGTGGTCTGGGCAAATCCGTGGCCATCGATCATCAGCAATGGCAGCCAGTCGTTGGCCGCGCCTTCAGCCAAGGCCATGGCCAGCACCACCAGGCAGATCAGCAGCAGGCGCCGGTCCTTCAGCAAGGTCGACCAGTGTCCCTCATGGGCGCTGCCCGACTGCTGTGCGTCGGGCAGCTCGCTGGCCCGAGGGGCGTGCCCGATCAGCATCAAGGTGGCGATTGCCGACAAACCGGCGATGCTCAGCAAATGCACGTCCAGTGGCACTTCGACAGCGGTCATCGCCATGCCGACCAGGGCGCCGATCAGCGTGCCAAGGCTGAAAAACCCGTGCAAGGTCGTCATGATCGGCGCATCGATGGCTCTTTCCACTGCGGCACCTTCGATGTTCGCCGCAATATCTGCCCAGCCCATGCCCAGGCCGAACACCAGCAGGCCGGCAAAGGCACACCAGGCGCTGTTCAGGTCACTGCTCGCCGCCAGCACGCACAGCCCGGCCGACAGGCCGAGCAGGCCCAGGCGAAGCATGCGGTTGGCACCCACACGGGCAATGAGGCGGCCGGCGCTGAGGATGCCCAGCATGGCCCCCGCAGAGAAGCCGAACAGGATCATGCCCATCTGCTCGGTGGAGGCCTGCAGGCCATCGCGCAGGGCAGGGGTGCGGGTAACCCAGGTGGCCAGGGTCAGCCCCGGCAGCAGGAACAGCAGGTAAAGCGCATGGCGGGACCAAGGGGTGACGGTGGCAGGCATTCGAGGCTCGCTGGGTTTATCGTACGGACGTACGGCAAAATCGTACGGTTGTACGAGGCGTCGGTCAATGCCTGCCGCCGGTGTCGGCTAGGTCGATACCAAGGTCCTGGCCAGGCAGTCCTTGCAGTTGACGATGGTCTCCCGAGGCCCCGCCTGCACATGCACCAGGTTCGACCCGCACAGGGCGCAGAACAGCGTGCAGCCATTGCTGTCCGCGCTCCCCGGCAGCTCTGCGATGTAGTCGCTGACTTTGCGGCTCAGGCCATGATCGTGCTGTTGCAACAGCACGTCGAACAGCGCCTGGCTGAAGCCCGAACGCGGGGCGTGGTTGTCGTAGCTCGATACAGTGAACTGCCACTCCTCGCGGATGGCGCGCTCGCTCAGTGACAGCATGCTCCCGGGAATGGTGTTGGCGGCATGGCGTTTGTTGACCTGGGCGCGAGCAACGAATGACAGCGCCCCACGCACGGCGGTATTGGCCAGTGACCAGATGTGCCGTACGGGGTGCGTGTCGAGCAGTTGCGCTGCGGCTTCAGCGGCTTTCTTACTGGCCTCGAACGGCAGGCCGTGTTCCGCGCTGCGGCTGGTGATGTAGGCGCAGACTTCTTCGTTGCAAAGCAGTTGGATGGCCGCGACGAGTTCGTCATGCCATTGCGGCTGCGGGCCAGCGGACAGCGCCTTGTGCAGCGCCCGGTACAAGGGGGCAAGGCCGGCCCGCTGCGGGTCATCCAGGCTGACATTGGCGACCCAGCGCACCTTGTTCTGCCAGGCCTTCGGTGTGGCGTCGTCGCTGAAGGCATCGAGTGGCGAGTCGGGGTCGACCAGCAGGATCTGGTCCTCGTGCAGCGCCATCAGGATGGTTGAATCCATGCCCAGGGATGGGCTGACACGCGCATCCCCGGTGGCTTTTTCCGCAGCCAGGATGTATTCCCTTTGCGTATCCATGCGTACTTCGAGCACGGCCAGCAACTGCAGCTGGCGGGTGATCGACAGGCTGTGCAACGGCACCGGCAGGCGCTTGGCCAATGACCAGTGCTCCTTGATGCGCTTGCGTTGCTCGATGGCCTTTGCCTGCCTGGCCCGTTCACGTGCCGCCAGGCAGGGCTGGCAGGCACAATCGCGATGCCAGCGGTTGCGCCCTGGAAAGTAATGGCGGTGGGCGCAGTTCGGGCAATAGGCCAGGTTGTCATTCCAGCTGTTGGCCGAGCGGCTTTTACGCCGCTCGTACAGGCTGACCTTGCAGTAAGGGCACTCGAGCTCGGCACAAGGTACGGGTGGGAAGGCCTTGATCAGGCTGCTGGGGGCGATGTCGATGGCGTAACGTTCGAGTAGCAGCGCAATTTTCTCACCGCCGAGGTATTCGCCGTACAACGCCTCGATCTGTTCGGCGCTGAGGTGCTGCAATTTTGATTTGAAATCCGACAAACCTGTATCTCCCTGCGAAAAGTCGCTTGTGAGGTTCGTCAGGAATGATGCAGTGCCTGGGAATTTGCGGGTTGTAGGATATTTCTCTATCGCTAGTAGGGCGCTTCCGAGCGTTGTTCCAATCAGCGCCGATCATCCGCGCAGCGACCGCTGCCATCGCCAGCCAAGGCTGAAGGGCTAGACTCAAGGCGTTCTGTTCTCCCATGGAGCCTTGCCATGACAGCCAAGAACACGATCTGCCTGTGGTTCGACAAGGATGCCGAAGAAGCGGCCAACTTCTATGCCCGGACCTTCCCCGACAGCCAGGTGCTGGCGGTGCACCCGGCCCCCGGCGACTACCCCTCGGGCAAGGCCGGGGAGGTGATCACCGTCGAGTTCACCGTCATGGGCATCCCCTGTGTGGGACTCAATGGCGGCACCACGTTCAAGCACAGCGAGGCGTTTTCCTTCCAGGTCAGCACCGAGGACCAGGCCGAGACCGACCGGCTCTGGCATGCCATCGTCAACAACGGCGGCAGCGAAAGCGTCTGTGGCTGGTGCAAGGACAAGTGGGGCATCTCCTGGCAGATCACCCCGCGCATCCTCATCGAAGCCATCGCCAACCCCGACAAGGCCGCCGCCAAGCGGGCCTTCGACGCCATGATGACCATGGGCAAGATCGACGTGGCGAGAATCGAGGCAGCCCTGAAAGGGTAGGGTCGATCACGCCTGGTCGCCGGCCTCCTCATGCAGCGACCAGTCAAACTGCTCGATCAGCCAGTCGCGCAACTGGCAGCAACTGGCATCGTGGCTTTTGGCTTCGCTGAGGCTGAGGTAGTGGCGGGTGTCGCGGTGCACCAGGGTGTCGCTCACCGGCCGCACCAGCAGGCCCTGTTCCACCAGCGGCGCGACCAGGTAATGCCAGCCCAGGGCCACGCCCTGGTGATTCTGTGCCAACTGCATCAGCAGGCTGTAGTCGTTGGCGTTGAACAGTTGCGGGGCATCGGCGGCGCGCCGGTCCAGGTCGATGTCCTGATAGGCGAACCAGACTTTCCAGTCCACATGTTCGGCCACCTGCGAGCGGCCGAACGGGCTGAGGTTGAGCAGCGTGGCATTGCGCAGGCCATCCAGCGTCTGGATCTGCGGATGCTGCTCCAGGTACTGCGGCGTGCACACCGGGTAGATCACGTCGCAGACCAGCGGCTGGCTGAAGTAGCCCTGGCCGCTTTTGGCCATCTTGCAGATGATGATGTCCGGGTTCACCCCGTTCTCGAGGGTCAGGAAGTTCTGCGTCGTCACGATGTTCAGGTCGATCTCGGGGTAGGCCGCGAACAATGCCGGTAACTTCGGCCCCAGCCAGAAGTTGGCGAACGCCGGCGTGCAACACAGGGTGACGCGCTGCTTGGGTGATTCACTGTGGCGGATGCGCTCGGCCGCCTGGGCGATGTTGGTGAACGACAGCTGCACGGCGTCGTAGAAGATCGAACCGGCCGGGGTCAGCTCGACCGCACGCCCGGCCCGGTTGAACAGTTCGGCCCCCAGGTGCTCCTCAAGGTCGCGGATCTGCCGGCTGATCGCCGCCTGGGTCACACACAGCGCCTCGGCCGCGCGGGTGAAGTTCTGGTAGCGGGCGGCGGCGACGAAGGCCTTGACCGCGCGCAGCGAGGGCATCTTGATCAAGGTCTGATCGGGTTCTGTGTGCTTGACCATACGTTTTGGTAATCAATTAGCCTCAGAAAATGTCGATTCTTTGCGGCAAAACACTGGCAATAGACTGTGATCAGGCAGCAGCGATGACGCGTTGTCATTCTTCTGGAGACTAACCGAAGCAATCCTTGCATTGAAGCCCCACGCGGGTGAACAACAAGCCGGCAGCACACCAGCGCCTGCGCCGCTTTCGGGCATTGTCCTGTCGACTTTGTAGACGCTGGCCCGCCAGCAATCGCACATCATCAATACCGCAGTTTCCACACAATAAGACCAGGGAAAACCGCAAGCCATGATGACCTCACCGTTCTCGATCCCCGCCCAGGCCCGCCGCATCGACCCGTCCCGCCAGCGCGCTGCCGCGCTCAAGGCCGATGGCTCGATCGATGACAACGACCGCACCGAAATCGGCCCGACCCCGCTGGCCTTCGCCGAATGGGCCAGCCTCGGCCTGCAGGCGCCGCACCTGCCGAGCATGCGTGAGTACCGCCTGCAACGCATCCGCGAGCAGCTCATCGCCCGCGACCTGGGCGGCATCCTGCTGTTCGACCCGCTGAACATCCGCTACGCCACCGACACCACCAACATGCAGCTGTGGACCACCCACAATCCGGCCCGCGCCTGTTTCGTCGCCGCCAGCGGCCATGTGGTGCTGTGGGACTTCCATGGCTGTGACCACCTTTCCGCGCACCTGCCGCTGGTCAGCGAGCTGCGCAGCGGTGCGTCGTTCTTCTATTTCGAGACGGGCGACCGCACCGAGGAACATGCCAGGCGCTTCTGCGCCCAGGTCGACGAGTTGCTGCGCACCCATGCCGGCAACAACCGCCGCCTGGCCGTGGACCGCATCGAGGTCGCCGGCCTGCGTGCCCTCGATGCGCTGGGCGTGCAGGTGCACAACGGCCAGGAAGTCACCGAGTTCGCCCGCCTGATCAAGGGCCCGGACGAAATCCTCGCCATGCGCTGCGCGGTGGCATCCTGCGAAGCCTCGATCGCCGAGATGCGCCAGGCCATGCGCGCCGGCGCCACCGAGAACGATGTCTGGGCCGCGCTGCATGCGGGCAACATCCGCCGTGGCGGCGAGTGGATCGAAACCCGCATCCTCAGCTCTGGGCCGCGCACCAACCCCTGGTATCAGGAGTCCGGCCCGCGGGTGCTCAGCGACGGCGACCTGTTGTCGTTCGACACCGACCTGATTGGTGTGTATGGCTTCTGCGTGGACATGTCGCGCAGCTGGATCTGCGGTGATGTCGAGCCCACCGCCGAGCAGAAGCGCCTGTACCGCATCGCCCACGAACATATCCACGTCAACGCCGAGATGGTCAAGCCCGGTGTGCGTTTCACCGAACTGACCCGCAACGGCCATCGCCTGCCGGAAAGCTGCCGCGCGCAGCGCTATGGCGTGATGTTCCATGGGGTGGGGCTGTGCGACGAATACCCGAGCATTCGCTACCCGGAAGACCTTGAGTCCTATGGCTATGAAGGCGAACTGCAGCCGGGCATGGCGCTGTGCGTCGAGGCCTATGTCGGCGAGGTGGGCGGGCGCGACGGGATCAAGCTGGAGAACCAGTTGCTGGTGACCGAGAGCGGGTTCGAGTTGTTGACCCATTATCCGTTCGAGGACAGTTTCCTGCGGGATTAGGGTGCCTGGCTTAAGGTTTGTAGCGCCTGTCAGATCGAGCGCCGCCCGCGCGGCGCATCGCGGGCAAGCCCGCTCCCACATCTGTTTCGGGCCAATCTTTCCTGTGAAGCCAACAGGGACCGCCTTGTTTGTTCCCTTCGATATCGAGGTGGGCACAATTGCTTTCCATTAATCTCCAGTCATGCACCAAGGCGGTTCCTGTTGGCCTGACAGGAGTGACTGGCCCGAAACAGATGTGGGAGCGGGCTTGCCCGCGATGCGCCGCGCGGGCGGCGCTCGATCTCACAGGCGCTACAAGCTTCAAGCCTGGCACCTCCAAGCACCTACACCCGGGTCAGCCGTATGATCTGCCGCGCACAAAAGGCCCCGGTCAGAATCACCCCGAACAACCGCAACGTCTGCATCGCCAGCACCAACCCGACATCGGCATGGGTCTCGACGGCGATGATCGCCATGGCATCCAGCCCGCCCGGGCTGGTCGCCAGGTACATCGACAGAAAATCCGTGCCCATTGCCAGGGCCAGCACATAGGCACACGCGGCGCACAGCACGATCAACGCCACCGCCCCGGCAATCATGGTCGGCAGGCGTTTCCACACATAACGCACGGTCTGCCGGTCGAAACGCAGGCCGATGTAGCAGCCGATGGCACCGTAGGCAACGGCCAGCAAGGGCTCGGGCAAGCTGATGGTCAGCAGCCCACTGAGCTGCAGGGCGCCGCCGAGCAGCAGCGGTGTCAGCAAGGCACCGGCAGGCAGGCGGTTACCGAGGGTGATGCCCACCAGCACCACGCCCAGGCTGAGCAAGCTGTTGGCCAGGTGCGGGCCTTCCAGCGCCGCCGGTGCATGGGCCGCCGCGCTTGCGCCCGGTGTGGCGCCGAGCAGGTGGCTGACCAGCGAGCCGATCATCACCACGCACACCACCCGCACATATTGCATGGTCGCCACCACGCGGCCGTCGGCGCCATTTTCCTCGGCCATCGACACCATCGCCGACGCCGCCCCCGGCGCGGTTCCCCAGGCGGCAGTGCTACCGGGGATGCCACCGAAGCGTACGGTGCCGAGGCCGACCAACGCGCTGAGTACCACCGTGATGAAGGTGGCGACCAGCATCAGGTGCCAGGACTGGGCCATCGACACCAGCACCGCCCAGGTCACCGAGTGGGCGACCAGCAGGCCGACGCAGCCCTGACCAAAGCGGAACACTTGGCGGTGCAGGTGCAGTTGCGCGCCTGAGACACCGAAGACAATGGCCACCAGCATGGGGCCGAGGAACAACCCGGCCGGCACGGCCAGGGCATGCAGCAACTGGCCAGAGGCACCGGCGCAGATCAGCAGGGCGAGCCATTGGAAGAGGGATCTGGATGAAGCGGGTAGGGCGGTCTGCAACGTGGATACTCCTTGCACAGCGATAACGCGGGGCTGGCAGCGCCAGCGGAGAAAATTATCGACGGCGCAATCGATCAAGTCTATTTTCTACTTTCGATGAATCCATAACTGAAATTCATGAATCATGGACCTGCGTGACCTCACCTATTTCGAAACCATCGCCGAACTGGGGCATCTGGGCCGGGCGGCGGAGAAGCTCAACCGCAGCCAGCCGGCACTGAGCAAAAGCATCCAGCGCCTGGAGGAATCCCTGGGCACCCGCTTGTTCCAGCGCGATGGCCGGCGCATCAAGCTCACCGATGTCGGTAAGCTGCTGCTGGCGCGGGGCAAGCAGCTGCAACTGAACATCGCCGAGACCGAGCGCGAGGTACGCGACTTCGCCAGCGGGCTGGTCGGCAATATCCGCCTGGGCTGCGCGGCGAGCATGGCCGACCACCT
The DNA here is from genome assembly GCF_003097235.1 of Pseudomonas sp. CC120222-01a. Taxonomy (GTDB): domain Bacteria; phylum Pseudomonadota; class Gammaproteobacteria; order Pseudomonadales; family Pseudomonadaceae; genus Aquipseudomonas. The sequence goes on from NZ_QEQQ01000014.1 coordinate 113,306, forward strand.
GCTGCCGCACCTGACCGCCGCGCTGCTGGAACGGGCACCGGAAGTGACCTTGAAGCTGTCCATCGCCCAGGACGATGTGCTCAAGGAGTCCCTGCGCGCCGGGCGCCTGGATGTGATCATTTCACCGCAGATCGCCATGGACCCCGAGTTCACCACTTATCCCATCCTCGAAGATGAAGCGATCGTGGTGGCCAGTGCCGAGCACCCGATCTTCGCCGGCCCCATCACCTTGCAGCGTCTCTGCCAGTACCGCTGGGTGCTGGCGGGGCCGACGGTGACCGCCCGGCGCTGGATCGACAACGTGTTCATCGCCCACCAGCTGCCAGCACCGCAGGTGCAGATCGAAACCAATGCCATCTCGCTGCTGCCCCGTCTGATTGCGCGTACCCAGCTGCTCAGCTTCGCCGCCCGGGAAACCCTCGAACATGGCTTGGGCATGTCCTGGCTGCGCGAAGTACCGCTGAAGCAGACCACCATGCGCCGCACCGTGGCGGTGTCGGTGCGCACGGACGGCTACCTGTCGCCGGCGGCAGGGGCGCTGGTGACACTGCTCAAGGAAAAGGGCAGCAGCTTCTTCGAACGTGACTAAAGCAAAGGCTCACTCATGGCCTGCTGGGCGATCAGCGCCAGGCAGCGCTGCACGATCGGGCTACTGTCGCCCTTGCGCCGGCTGAGGATGATCGGGCTGACCGCACTGCGGTCGAGCAGGCTGGCGTACTCGATATCGGTGCGGTGCTGCTGTTGCACCGACTCCGGCACCAGGGTCACGCCCAGCCCGACGGCGACCAGGCCGATGGCGGTCTGCAGTTCGTTGGCCCACTGGCTGACCTTGAGGCTCATGCCGTGGTGGGCGAACAGCGCGAGGATGTGGTCGGCGTAGCTCGGCCTGGGGTTGGCCGGGTAGAGGATGAACGCTTCCCTGGCCAGTTGTTCGAGGGTCAGCGGCGTGCCGGCCAGGGCATGGCCCTTGGGTAGTACCGCCACCAACGGGTCTTCGCGCAGCACTCGCTGCTGGATCGCCGGATCGTCGATGCGGATGCGGCCGAAGGCGATGTCGATGCGCCCGCTTTTCAGCGCCTCCACCTGCTGCAGGGTGGTCATCTCGCTCAGGCCCAGTTCCAGTTCGCTGTCCTTGCGCAGTTCGCGGATCAGCTCCGGCAGTACCGTGTACAAGGTGGAGGGGGCGAAGCCGATACCCAGCCACTGGCGCTGGCCCTGGCCGATGCGCCGGGTGTTGTCGCTGATGTTCTCCAGCTGCTGCAGCAAGGTGCAGGTCTGCTCATAGAAGAAGCGCCCGGCCTCGGTCAGGCGCAGCGGGCGCTCGCGCAGCACCAGCACGATCCCGAGCTGTTCTTCCAGCTGGCTGATCTGCCGGCTCAGCGGCGGCTGGGCGATGTGCAGCAGTTCGGCGGCGCGGGTGAAATTCAGGGTTTCGGCCAGGACCTTGAAGTAGCGAAGGTGGCGCAGCTCCATCAGACCTCCTGGGTATGGTGGGAGATTCATTTGATATTGGACGGCCCTCAGGGTCTCGCGCAATGCTTGAATAATCAAGTAAATGTAGTATCGGGTCTGCAGCCTGCGGCCTGATTTGACGGGACCTTCGAACCATGACAAACGCCCTGATCGAGCGCATCGACGCGATCATCGTCGACCTGCCGACCATCCGCCCGCACAAGCTGGCGATGCACACGATGCAGCAGCAGACCCTGGTGGTGCTGCGCCTGCGCTGCAGCGACGGCGTCGAAGGCATCGGCGAGGCCACCACCATCGGCGGCCTGGCCTACGGCTACGAGAGCCCCGAAGGCATCAAGGCCAACATCGACGCCCACCTGGCACCCGCGCTGATCGGCTTGCCCGCCGACAACATCAACGCCGCCATGCTCAAGCTCGACAAGCTGGCCAAGGGCAACACTTTCGCCAAGTCCGGCATCGAAAGCGCCTTGCTCGACGCCCAGGGCAAGCGCCTCGGCCTGCCCGTCAGCGAACTGCTCGGTGGCCGCGTGCGCGACAGCCTGGAAGTGGCCTGGACCCTGGCCAGCGGCGACACCGCCCGCGACATCGGCGAAGCCGAGCACATGCTGGAGATCCGCCGGCACCGCGTGTTCAAGCTGAAGATCGGCGCCAACCCGCTGGAGCAGGACTTGAAGCACGTGGTGGCGATCAAGCGTGAGCTGGGCGAACGCGCCAGCGTGCGCGTCGACGTCAACCAGTACTGGGACGAATCCCAAGCCATCCGCGCCTGCCAGGTGCTCGGCGACAACGGCATCGACCTGATCGAACAGCCCATCTCGCGCATCAACCGCGGCGGCCAGGTGCGCCTGAACCAGCGCAGCCCGGCGCCGATCATGGCTGACGAGTCCATCGAGAGCGTCGAGGACGCCTTCAGCCTGGCCGCCGACGGCGCCGCCAGCATCTTCGCCCTGAAAATTGCCAAGAATGGCGGCCCACGCGCCGTGCTGCGCACCGCGCAGATCGCCGAAGCGGCCGGTATTGCCCTGTACGGCGGGACCATGCTCGAAGGCTCGATCGGCACCCTGGCCTCGGCCCATGCCTTCCTCACCCTGCGCCAGCTGACCTGGGGCACCGAGCTGTTCGGGCCGCTGCTGCTGACCGAAGAGATCGTCAACGAGCCACCGCAGTACCACGACTTCCAGCTGCATGTGCCACGCACCCCGGGCCTGGGCCTGAGCCTCGACGAACAACGCCTGGCGCGCTTTGCCCGCCGCTGAGCCACGGACTGAAGGAACACACAAATCCCCTGTGGGAGCGGCTTTAGCCGCGAAGCAGGCGACGCGGAGGATGGCACCGGCTGCGCCGGTGTTCGCGGCTAAAGCCGCTCCCACAGGGTCCGTGCCAGCCTTTGAACACTTTGCAAGACAGGAGAAAACAACATGCTGTTCCACGTGAAGATGACCGTGAAACTGCCGGTCGACATGGACCCGGCCAAGGCCGCGCAACTGAAGGCCGACGAGAAGGAACTGGCCCAGCGCCTGCAGCGCGAGGGCAGCTGGCGCCACCTGTGGCGCATCGCCGGGCACTACGCCAACTACAGCGTGTTCGACGTGCCCAGCGTCGAGGCATTGCACGACACGCTGATGCAGCTGCCGCTGTTCCCGTACATGGACATCGAGGTCGACGGCCTGTGTCGCCACCCGTCGTCGATCCACAGCGACGACCGCTGATTCACCCTTGAACCACGACTACCTGACAAGAACAATTCGAGGTAAGCAGAAATGACCGTGAAGATCTCCCACACCGCCGACATCCAGGCCTTCTTCGAGCAAGTGGCCGGCCTTGGCCAGGCCGAAGGCAACCCGCGCTTCAAGCAGATCATGCTGCGCGTACTGCAAGACACCGCACGCCTGATCGAAGACCTGGAGGTCAGCGAGGACGAGTTCTGGCATGCCGTCGCCTACCTCAACCGCCTTGGCGGGCGCAACGAGGCGGGCCTGCTGGCGGCAGGCCTGGGCATCGAGCACTTCCTCGACCTGCTGCAGGACGCCAAGGACGCCGAAGCCGGTTTGACCGGCGGCACCCCACGCACCATCGAGGGCCCGCTGTACGTGGCCGGCGCGCCGCTGTCCGAGGGTGAAGCGCGCATGGACGATGGCACCGACCCCGGTGTGGTGATGTTCCTCCAGGGCCAGGTGTTCGATGCCGACGGAAAGCCGCTGGCCGGCGCCACCGTCGACCTGTGGCACGCCAACACTCAGGGCACCTACTCGTACTTCGATTCGACCCAGTCCGACTACAACCTGCGCCGGCGCATCGTCACCGATGCCGAAGGCCGCTACCGTGCCCGTTCCATCGTGCCGTCCGGTTATGGCTGCGACCCGCAGGGCCCGACCCAGGAATGCCTGAACCTGCTTGGCCGCCACGGCCAGCGCCCGGCCCATGTGCACTTCTTCATCTCGGCGCCGGGCCACCGTCACCTGACCACGCAGATCAACTTCGCTGGCGACAAGTACCTGTGGGACGACTTCGCCTACGCCACCCGCGACGGCCTGATCGGCGACCTCCGGTTTGTCGACGATGCTGCCGCGGCCCGTGACCGCGGTGTGCAGGGCGAGCGCTTTGCCGAGCTGTCGTTCGACTTCCAGCTGCAGGCCGCCAAGGCGCCAGAAGCCGAGGAACGCAGCCACCGGCCACGGGCATTGCAAGATAGCTAAGCCCTGATTCACTCCTGTGGGAGCGGCCTTGTGTCGCGAAAGGGGCGCAACGCGCCCCCGGCAATTCCAAACCTTTCTCAGGCATTAGCCGCCATGCGCACCGCCCGGGCCATCTCCGTTGCCAGCTCGCGGCTCAGCCCATCCAGCGTGCGCCCGCGTCGGGTGACGATCTGGATATCGGTCGCATTCATCGCCGGGCAATCGATCGCCAGTGCCTTGAACGTGCCGTTCTTGAGCTCATCGATGATCGGCAGTTCGGCCAGCAAGGTGGCGCCCAGGCCGGAGCGGACGAAGTCGAGAATCACCGCCAGCGAATTGGAAGTGAGCGTGGGCACGATGGTGAATGGCTGGTCCTTGCACGCCGCATCGGCCAGTTCGCGCACACGAAAATCGGCGCCCGGCAGCACCAGCGATTCACGCGCCACGTCTTCCAGGCTGACCGTGGTCCGTGCGGCCAGGCGGCTGTCGCGGTGCACGATCATGCGCAGCGGCTGGGCCAGGCTGTAGAGGCGGGTCAGGCGGGCGGTGGCGCTGGGGGCGAAGATCACCCCCAGGTGCGCCTCATCGGCCAGCACCCGGCGCTGCACTTCCAGCGAGGGGGCGCTGATGATCTCGGCCTTGTGCGCGCCATGGGCATGCAGAAACCCCTGCAGCGAATTGATCGCCCGGGCACCTAGCAGGCCTTCGCCAATGGCGATCACGGTCGAGGCCTGCTGCTGACCGCGCAGCTGATCCAGGCGATTGACCAGCTGGGTGTGCTGGCGGATGCGCTCGACGTAATAGTCCACGGCCGCCTCGCCGGCAGCCGTCAGGCTGATGCGGTGGGTGCCGGGGCGGACCAGTTCGATATCCAGTTCTTCTTCCAGCCGGGCGATCTGCCGGCTGACCGATGAGGTGGCGACGCCCAATGCTTCAGCGGCGGCGCGCATGGAGCCCTTGTCGTGGCTCAGGTGCAGATAGCGCAGGCGATGGTCCTGCAAGTCGATGTGGCGGGTGGGCATGGCCTCGACCTCGGGGTAATCACGGCAGGCATTGGCGTGTCCCCATCGATCCTGGCGGGGCGCTTGCTGTTGTTTTTATGGGTTGTGGCGCTCCTTGCCTGGCCATCCTACACCAGCTTTTTACTCTCCGGAATCATGTGAAAAGTCGACTAAAAATTTTTCGGAATATCACCGTGCATGGTTAGTTTTTTTCGTCGATCTTTCGTGACTCTCGATGGCTATAAAAATTGATATTAATCAATTGGATAAGTGCTTTTTTGTTGATTAGCAGAATGTTCAGTGAGGCGGTTGCGAGGATTTTTAGCGTGAAAATTCAATTGACAATTCACGTAATCGATCGCAAATTTTTGTCACCGGCACCCAAAACAAGAGAGACAGAACCATGCCGCCCGACCCAGCCTTTGCCCCCCTGCGTGGCCGCTGCTCGCCCTTGCCGAGCCTGGCCATTTCGCCGCCTGCCAAACAACACAAAAACCGCGCCTGAGACGGAGAATGTCCATGGATTCGCTTTGCCTGCGTGCCGCGCCTGTGTCGGCGCTCGCCTCTGGCCCTGCCTTCGAGGCCTTGCTTGACGGGGTGCGTGATCGTGCCCGCCTCGGTGAGTTCGATCGCCAGCGCCACATTTCCCGCGACGTGATCGATGCCTTCAAGGCCCACGGCGTATACCGCGCCCTGGTACCGAAACGCTTTGGCGGGCTGGAATGCTCGCCGGGTGCCTTCTGCGAAATGATCGAGCGCATTTCCCATGCCGACGGCTCGGCCGGCTGGGTCGCCAGCTTCGGCATGAGCCCGGTTTACCTGGCGGCGCTGCCGCTGGAGACCATTGCCGAGATCTACGGCAACAGCCCCGACACCGTGTTCGCCGGTGGCATCTTCCCGCCACAACCGGCCGAGATCGTGTCTGGCGGCTTCAAGGTCAATGGCCGCTGGAAGTACTCCAGCGGCTCCATGGGCGCCGACATCGTCGGTGTCGGCATCGCTCCGCGCAACGGCGACAAGCTCGACCTGCCGCGCCTGGCTGTGCTGCCGCGCAGCCAGGCGCGCATCGAGGAAACCTGGGACACCGTCGGCCTGCTCGGCACCGGCAGCCACGACCTGCTGGTCGAGGACGTGGTGGTCGGCGAGCAGTGGACCTTTGTCCGCGGTGGCAAGCCGAACCTCGACGAGCCGTTCTTCCGCTACCCGTCGCTGTCATTCGCCACCCAGGTGCTTTCGGTGGTCGGCTTAGGCATTGCCCGCGCCGCGCTGGACGAGCTGTCGGGCATGGCCAGCGGGCGCATCTCGGTCACCGGCGCCCCGGCGCTGGCCGACCGCCCGCTGGCCCAGGTCGACGTGGCCAAGGCCGAGGCGGCGCTGCGTTCGGCGCGGGCGTTCTTCTACGAGTCCATCGAGCAGGCCTGGGAACACGTGCTGGCCGGCGACCCGGTACCGGTCGAGGTCACCAACCTGCTGCGTCTGTCCTCCACCCATGCCGCACGCGTGGCCGCCGAAGTGGCGCGCAGCGCGCAGATGCTCTCGGGCATGACCGGCATTTACAACGAAAGCCCGCTGGCCCGCTGCGTCAACGATGCGCAAGTGGTCACCCAGCACGCCTTCATGGGCGACGTCACCTACCAGAACGCCGGGGCGATGTTCTTCGGCAAACAGCCCCTGCCGGGCTACCTGTAACTTTCGGGATTACTGACATGAGCGATAAGAAAGCCTTGCGCGTGCTGTTCTGCATGGGCATCAACCAGAACTTCTTCGACGCCCCGCGTGAGGAGCAACTGCAGGTGTGGGCCGCGTTCAGCGCGATGTGGAACGGCATCCACGACCTGGCCGGGGTCAACGTGCTGGGCAACATGGATGACGACCAGAGCATGGTCGGCCCGTCCGACGGCTTCCCCTGGACCACCTACCTGCTGGCCGATGTGCCGGACATCGAGACCGTGCACGCCGCCTGCAACCTGTTCCGCACCACCGCCGTGGGCGAGGGGCCGTACAAGCTGTGGCGCTACGCCAAGGTCGAGGCCCGTGTCGGCCGCGAACTGATCATCCAGCGCGCCTGAATCGAGGACCATGCCGTGACCAACCTGATCCCTGCCGTCAACCTGACGGTCGACCCGGCCGAGCTGGTGCAGCCCGACCGCGTTCACACCTCCCTGTACACCGACCCGGCGCTATTCGACGCCGAGCTGGAAAAGATCTTCCACAGCACCTGGATCTGGGTCGCCCACGAGAGCGAAGTCCCGGAGGCGGGCAGCTACAAGACCACCTACATCGGCAAGCAGCCGGTGATCGTGGTGCGTGATCGCAAGAAAGGCATCAACGTGCTGCTCAACCGCTGCCGCCACCGTGGTGCCACGGTGTGCGAGCACAAGAAAGGCAAGACCAACAGCTTCGTCTGCCCGTACCACGGCTGGGGCTACGCCCTCGACGGCTCGCTGCGCGGCATCCCGCACCCGGAAAGCTACGGCGACTGTATCGACAAGGCCGAGCTGCCGCTGGTCAGCCTGCGCACCGAAAGCTACGCCGGCATGGTGTTCGCCACCTTCAAGGACGACATCGAACCGCTGGAAGACTTCCTCGGTGCGGCGAAGAAGTGGATGGACCTGTTCATGAAACAGGGCGCTGGTTATGGCATCAAAGTGCCGGGCGAGCACCGCTTCCGCTTCCCTGGCAACTGGAAGATCCAGCTGGAAAACACCACCGACGCCTACCACTTCCCGCTGGTGCACAAGAGCTTCCTGTCTTCGGTGGATGAGCAAACCCTGGAGCTGTTCGACTTCGTCAAAGGCCCCGGCTACGTCGAAGACCTGGGCAACGGCCACAGCGTGATGGTGATGATCCCCGAGCTGGTGGATCTCGACGCTGATCTCGACAAGCCGATTCCCGAGCGCTTCGAGTCGTTGGCCGCCGAGTTGCGCGACGAAGGCATCGAGGAGCCGCAGGTGCGCCGCATCGTCCGCGCCGTCGGCGGCTCCGGCTTCAACCTCAACCTGTTCCCCAACGTCGCCTGTTCGATGGCGTTCTTCCGCGTGCTGCAACCGATCTCGGTCACCGAAACGGAAATCCACCACTCGGTGATCACCATGGACGGCGGCCCGGCCGCAGCCAACCGCTACCGCCTGCGCCTGCACGAGCACTTCCAGGGCCCGATGGGCTTTGGCACCCCGGACGATTCCGAGGCGTGGGAGCGCGTGCAAAAAGGCGCTAACGCCGGTGAAAACCTGTGGATCATGCTCAACCGCGGCCTGCCGGGCGAGAAGCCCAGTGAAGACGGCCTGGTCTCCGACGTCAGTGCCGAAACCGGCATGCGGGCGGCGTATCAGCAGTGGAAGAAGTTGATGGCGGCGGAGGCCAAATGATGAACCTGAATCTGCTCAACGAAGTCACTGCTTTCATCTGGCAGGAAGGCGACATGCTCGACCACGGTGAATACGACACTTGGCTGAGCCTGTGGACCGAGAAAGGGACCTACATCATCCCGATCAACCCGAAAGAAACCGACTACGAAAACACCCTGAACTACGCCTACGACGACCACCACATGCGTGGCCTGCGTGTGCAGCGGCTGATCGGTGGCGAGTCGATTTCCACCAGCCCGCAACCGCGTACCGTACGCACGATCTCGCGTTTCCGCGTGCTTGGCGACGATGGCGTCAACGTCACAGTGCGCGCTGCACAGAACATCCGCGAGTTCCGCAAGGAAAGCCTCAAGCACTACAGCGCCGACCTGACCTACACCCTGGTCCGCGCCGAAGGCGGTTTCAAGATCCACCGCAAGGTGATCAGCCTGATCAACAGTGACGATGCCCTCGCCGGCATCGGCTACATCCTCTGAGGTGCATGCCATGAACCAAGTCGCATTGGTAACCGGCGCCGGCCAGGGACTGGGCCAGCGCTTCTGCGCCCGGCTGCTCGCCGCAGGCTTCGACGTGGTGGTCTCGGATCGTGACCTGGCGCTGGCCCAGGCCACCGCCAAGCAGCTGGGTGGCCGCACCCTGGCAGTCAAGCTCGACGTCGGCAGCAAGGCCGACTTCGAACAGGCATTGGCCCAGGTGCTGGAGCACTTCGGCGCCCTGCACGTGGTGGTCAACAACGCCGCCGTGACCAAGACCACGCCGCTGATGCAGATCAGCCCCGAAGAATTCGACGCCGTGGTTGGCCTCAACCTGCGCAGCGTGTTCCTCGCCTGCCAGGTGCTCGGCGCGCATCTGGCCGAAGCCGGCTACGGGCGGATCATCAACATGGCCTCGTTGGCCGGGCAGAACGGCGGCACCGCCACTGGCGCGCACTACGCGGCGAGCAAGGGCGCAATCGTCACCCTGACCAAGATCTTCGCCAAGGAATTCGCCGCCCGTGGCGTCACCGTCAATGCCATCGCCCCTGGCCCGATCGACTCGCCTGCGGTACACGCCGCGGTGCCGGCCGAGCGCATGCAGGGCCTGCTGGCGAACATCCCGGTGCAGCGCCTGGGCGATGCAGATTTTCTGGGCGACCTGATCGTGCAACTGGCGCGGCCCGAGGCCTACTTCACCACCGGGGCGACCTGGGACGTGAACGGCGGCCTGTTCATGCGTTGATAATTTCCGGGGCGCCCACGCGCCCCTCTGTTAGACGGGACACCGGCCATGAATGAACAACTGTTGAACGTAGTCGTGCGCAAGCGCGAGATCCAAGGGGCCGACGTGGTCGTGCTCGACCTGGGCCGGGCCGATGGCGCGGCGCTGCCGGCCTTCGAGGCGGGCGCGCATGTGGACATCCACGTCGCCCCGGGCCTGGTGCGCCAGTATTCGCTGTGCAGCGACCCGGCCGATGCCTCGGTGTATCGCCTGGGCGTATTGAAAGACCCGGCCTCCCGCGGTGGCTCGGTGAGCGTGCACGACACCCTGCTGGAAGGGCACGCGGTGCAGATCAGCACCCCGCGCAACCTGTTCCCGCTGGCGGCCGATGCCCAACGCTCGATCCTGCTGGGTGGCGGCATCGGCATCACGCCGATGATCGCCATGGCCCACGCCCTGCATCAACAGGGTGCCGAGTTCGAACTGCATTACTGCGGGCGCTCGCGCAGCCGCAGCGCCTTTCTCGATGCCCTGGCCTGCGCACCGTTCGCCGCCCGGGTGTTCACCCACTTCGACGACGAGAATGCGGCCCAGCGCCTGAACCTGGCGGATGTGCTCGGCAGCGGCACGCCCGGCACCCACATGTACACCTGCGGCCCGTCGGGCTTCATGGACTGGGTGATCGGCGGCGCGCGCCAGCAAGGCTACAGCGAAGAGCACATCCACAAGGAGTACTTCCAGGTCGAGGTCGACGCCAGCGGCGCCAGCTTCGAAGTGGTCGCCGCCCGCAGCAACAAGACCGTGCAGGTCGCCGAGGGCCAAAGCATTCTCGACGCCCTGGCGCAGGTGGGGATCAAGATCGACATCTCGTGCGAGCAGGGCGTGTGCGGCACCTGCATGTGCGAAGTGCTCGAAGGCGAGCCGGACCACCGCGACGTGTACCTGACCGATGAAGAAAAGGCCGCGAACGACCAGATCCTGGTGTGCTGCTCGCGGGCCAAGTCGAACAAGCTGGTGCTGGATATCTGAGGAGCATGACCATGGTAGACGTATCGCAATTTCGCAATGCAATGGCGCTGCTCGGTGGCGCCGTATCGGTCATCACCACCGATGGCCCCGCCGGCCGCTTCGGCTTCACCGCCTCGGCGGTGTGCAGCGTGACCGACTCGCCGCCCACCTTGCTGGTGTGCATGAACCGCGCCTCGTATTCCAACGAGCAGTTCAAGGCCAATGGCGCGCTGTGCGTGAACGTGCTGGCGGGTACCCATCAGGAACTGTCGGGGGCGTTTGCCAACCGCAACCTGAACATGGACGAACGTTTTGCCGTTACCGACTGGACAGTGCTGGAGAGTGGCGCACCGGTGATGCAGGAAGCCCTGGTCAACTTCGACTGCCGGATTGCCCAGGTGCATGAGGTGGGGTCGCACAGCATCTTCTACTGCGAGATCCAGGACATCCGCCACGGCGGCGCCGATGACGGGCTGGTGTATTTCAACCGGGCCTATCACCGGGTCTGTGAATCTTCGAAAGCCTGCTGAAACGGGGGCTGCTGTGCAGCCCTTTCGCGACACAAGGCCGCTCCTACAAGGGACCGCGCTCTTCTGTAGGAGCGGCCTTGTGTCGCGAAAGGGCCGCAAGGCGGCCCCGGCAATCTAACGACTTACAAGGTCTCAAGATTGTGGAACACCACTTCGAGCATCTTGTTCAACCGCTGCACCTGCGCCTCGGTCAGCCCCTTGAAGCTGCGCTGGAACAGTTCACGAGTCACATCCTGCATGCGTTCGATGTTCTGCAGGCCGACCTCGGTGATGCGCACCTGGGTCACGCGCCCGTCTTCAGGGCTGGGCGCGGTGTCGACCAGGCCATCTTCCTTCATGCGGTAGACGATCTTGGTGATGGTCGACAGCTTGGCGATGGCGTGGGTGGAGATCTCGGAAATGCTCGATTCACCGTTCTCGTTGAGGATCCACAGCACGCGCCAGCGCGGCACGTCGAGGTCGACCTTCTTCAGCAGACGTTCCATGTTCTGGGTGTAGCGGCCGTGCACACGGGCCAGCCAGTAGAAGGGGAAATCTTCCTTGCGAAATTCATCGCTGGCCGGGTCGTGATGGCTGTGGCCTTTGTTTTTCGAAGTGCTCATCGATTCACTACTTGTGCGGAAATAGTCGCGACATCATAGACCTTTCCGCGCATTTGACCACCGCAACCGTGTCAGGGATTACGGGAATGTTCAGTTGATATTTCCAGTAATTGATCCACATGTTCATGGCTGGGCCACGGTCCGGCATCCATTCTTGAAAAGGGCTCCACGAAAATGACAATCATAGTAGAAACCCTTGATCTGGGCGGCAGCGGCCCCCGGGTCGTGGTCAAGGACACCATCGACGTCGCCGGTACCGCGACCCGCGCCAGCAGCCAGGCGCTGGAGCACGCGCCGCTGGCCGAGCGGCATGCCGAAGTGGTCAGCCAGTTGCTGGCCAACGGCGCGCGGCTGACCGGCAAGGTCAGCCTGCATGAGCTGGCGTTCGGCACCACCGGCATCAACCACTACACCGGCACAGCGGCCAACCCACGCTTCCCAGGCCGTATTCCGGGCGGCTCTTCCAGCGGTTCGGCGGCAGCAGTGGCTGCCGGCCTGGCCGACTTCAGCCTGGGCACCGACACCGGTGGCTCGGTGCGTGTACCGGCCTGCTGCTGCGGCGTGTTCGGCCTCAAGCCGACCTTTGGCCGGGTCAGCCGCAAAGGCGTGATGCCGGCACACACCAGCCTCGACTGCGTCGGCCCGTTTGCCGCGAGCCTGCCGATGCTGGTGCGGGCGATGACCCTGATCGACCCGACCTTCACCCCGGCGCAGGTCCCGGCCAGGGCCCGTATCGGCGTGCTGCGGGTCACCGCCGAGGCGGCGATCCACAAGGTGGTGCAGGGCGCCCTGACGGCCAGCGGCCTGGCGCTGGGCAATGTCGAGCTCAAGCATTTCGGCGCGGCCTACGAGGCCGGCATGGTGGTGATCAACCGCGAAACCTTCGCCGGCTGCGGCCACTTGCTGGAAACCGGCAAGGTCGGTGCCGATATCGCCGGGCGCCTGGCAGCGGCGGGGCAGACCAGCGACACCGCGCTGGCCGAAGCCGAAGAGGTGCGTCGGCGCTTCACCGCCGAAGTCGACCAGGCCCTGGCCAGCTACGATGTGCTGGCCTTGCCGACCCTGCCGGACTTCCCGCTGCGCCTGGAAGACGCCGCCGATACCCGTGCCGTGCTGGGCATGACCTCGTTGGTGCGGCCATTCAACCTGTCGGGGCACCCGGCCCTGAGCATCCCGCTGGGCAGCGAAGCCGGCCTGCCGGTCGGGCTGCAACTGGTGGCGGCCAAGGGCGCCGACGAAAAGCTGCTGGCGGTGGCCGAGCGCTTGCTGCTGAACCTGTACTGAGGTGGTGATGAACGATATCCATGCACTGCAGGCCCGCCTGCAACGCTTCGAAGACCAGCAGGTCATTCGCGTGTGCATCAACCGCTACATGGAACTGTGCGACCAGCTCGACGCCAGCACTCCGCTGGACGAGCTGGCCGGGCTGTTCACCCGCGAGGCCCTGTGGGAAGGCAAGGGCGCCAAGTATGCCGCGAGCTTTGGCGGCTACCGGGGGCGTGAGGCGATCCGGGCGATGTTCGCCACCTACATGAAGACGCCGGCGCACTTCGCCCTGAACGTGCACTTCCTGACCAGCGAGGTCATCGAGGTGGAAGGCGGGCAGGGGCTGGGGCGTTGGGTGATGCTGCAGACCAGCACCTTTGCCGATGGTGCCTCGCACTTGAATGCGGCGCGTTTGACGGTGCGTTTCGCCCAGGAAGAAGGGCAGTGGCGGATGGCGCATTTCCAGACCGAGAACCTGTTCAGCCGGCCGGTTACGGCCTGGAACAGTGAGGCGCCGTTGCCGGTGCCTGAGCGGTAATCCCTGCAATTGGGGCCGCTTTGCGGCCCATCGCCGGCAAGCGCGGCTGCCACAGAACTGCATACGCTTGAAAGACTGTGAAATACCTGTGGGGCCGGGCTTTCCGGCGATGGGGCCTCGGCATTTGTTAGACTTGGCCTTTTTGCAAGGCCAAGGAGCGCAACATGATCATCTCCACCACCAGCCAACTCGAAGGCCGCCCGATTGCCGAGTACCTTGGCGTGGTCAGCTCCGAATCGGTGCAAGGCATCAACTTCGTGCGCGATTTCTTCACACGCGTTCGCGACGTCTTCGGTGGCCGTTCGCAGACCCTGGAAAGCGCCCTGCGCCAGGCACGCGAGCAGGCCACAGAGGAACTCATTGCGCGGGCACGGCAGTTGCAAGCCGATGCGGTGGTAGGCGTGGACTTCGAGATCAGCATGCCGTCGGTGCAAGGCGGCATGGTCGTGGTGTTCGCCACCGGTACCGCCGTGCGGCTGAAGTAGCCAAATGCCACTGGTCGGGTCTGCGGGTTTCGGCCAGGCAGTCCGCTTGTGACCGGCTAGTCTCACTGGCATAGGTCGCGTTTTTCAGGTCAGCCCATTGCTGGCCGACGCGGGCGCCACGGAATGGAGACAGGCATGAGCGACACCTTTTTCGAAGACACGAACGATGCATTCCCGATCAACAGCCAGGTACGTTGCGGTCAGGCGGCATTCAACCTGGGCTTCGCCCACATGACCCTGGACGACTCGGAAAACCTCAAGCCTGCACACCTGCAGCGCATCAAGAAGGGCCGTTTCACACCACGGGTGCCAGCCAGGAAGTAAGCCTCGAAAAAGTGAACCTGCTCACACGACCCCGCCCGATGGCGGGGTTTTTTGTGGGTGTTGCTTGACCCTGCTCATGGTATCCGTGGGTTGCCCTCGCGATGGCGGCGCAGTTGTGGTCTTCTGGCGCGGCATCCAGGAAAGAGAGGATTGATTTTTCATGCGAGTCAGGGACGAGACCTATTGGCAGTGGGCCGACACACAGTTGCACAGCCGCTGCCATGACGAAGTGCTCAGCGACGGCACTTCGCTGGATATCCAGGTACGCCTGTCGCGGCTCGGCGCGACGCAGCTGTTCCTTGGGTTGTATGGGCAGGACGGTCGGGCACTGCTGGAGGAGTACTATGCGTCGCGGCCTGGCGAGACCATGACCCGTGCGTTGGTGTGGGGTGTGGACCGGGCCCGGGCGCTGGCCACGGGTGCATTGCCCATGCCGCAGCAGCGACGGCGGGCATGAAAAAGCCCGGCCTATGCGGGCCGGGCTCCATAAGTGGCGGCGAACCCTCAGTTCAGCGGTTCGATCACCTTGACTGCCTGCCGCTCACGGGCGGCGGGCCATTCTTGTTGCAGGGTCTGCAGCACGCGGCCGACAAACTCGGTATCGGCGGCGGCCTTCTTGCCGACGTAGCCCTGGCCACGGCGGTAGACCTTGAAGCGGGCGCGCATGCTGGGCAGGTGCGCTTCGAATTCATCTTCGACGGTGTTCGGCGGCAGGCGGTCGATGCGCACCTCGCCGGTCTGGCTGACCCACAGCAGGTGGTCGTCAAGGCTGTCCTTGCGTACCGCGAACAGCTGGGCCAATTGGTCGATAGTCGGATTGTTGTTCAAGTTCATCATAAAGCCCCCATCACCTATTTGTTGTTGATTGTCACAGTTGGCGCCACAGGTTGTAGCGCACTACCAAGGCTGCTACAGCAGCATCGCAACAGGGGCTTTCTCACGCTGCCTTTTGGACAGATTCCCTCTCCACGGACGGCCTGCGTTACCGCGCAAGCCGTCTGGAACACCCTTGCCACCGCTCCCGATCAGGGAGACGGCTTCATCATGCACAAGGCTGATGAACGGCGTCAATGGTTTTGTAGTGAATATTTTTGGTCACTACATCTTGTCGGACAATCCACTCAGTGGTCGAGGCTGGAGAGGATCTGGAAGGCCGCACGCACACGGGCTTCGTTGGGGTAATTGCGGTTGGCGAGCAGGACAATGGCCTTGCCTTCAGACGGGACGAACGCGGCGTAGACGCCGAAGCCGTTAGTGGACCCGGTCTTGTTGTACCAGGCTGCGGGCAAGGCCGGGAGCGCCGGGTTGAGGCGCTGGGTGGCCTGGGGCTCACGAATCAGGCGCGGGCTGTTGCCATCGACCAGCGTGTCCAGCGTGACCGGGTAGGGGTAGCGTTCCCAGCCCAGGCCCTGGGTCATGGCGCCCACCTTGAAGTAGCCGGCCTGGGTGATTTCGGTGGCCTTGCGCAGTGCCGGCGGCAGTTCGGCAGGTTGCATGTGCAGGCGCACGTAACGCAGCAGGTCGCTGGCGCTGGTCTTGATGCCGTAGGCTTCGTCGGCGTAGGGGCCAGGGCTGACGCGTACCGGGCGGTTCTGCGCGTCATAGCCTTGCGCGTACAGCGCCTGTGCTGTTTGCGGCACCTGCAGGTAGGTGTGCTGCAGGCCCATCTGCGGCAGCAGGTGCTGGGTCATGACGGTAGCGAATGGCTTGTGTTGCGCACGTGCCGCGAGGTCGCCGAACAGGCCCAGGCTCGGGTTGGAATAGCAGCGCTGGGTGCCATGCTCGGTGCGCGGCTTCCAGTTGCGGAAGAATGCCAGTGTCTGCTCCGGCGTCTGTACCTCATCGGGGAACTGCAACGGCAGGCAATCGGCGCTGTAGGCGCCAAACTCCAGCACACTGGCCTCGCCCAGGGGCGAACCGGCCAGCGCGGGCTGGTAGCGCCGGGCGGGGGCCTGGAGGTCAAGCTTGCCTTCGGCACTGGCCAGGGCGGCGAGGGTGGCGGTGTAGGTCTTGCTCAGCGAGCCGATCTCGAACAGGGTGTCGGCGGTGACCGCGTTGCCATCGGCCTTGCTGGCCACGCCATAGCTGAAGTAGTGGGCCTGGCCGTTGGCGTAGACCGCCACGGCCATGCCGGCGATATCCTGCTCTTTCATCAGGGGGCGGATCACTTCGTCGACCTGGGCCTGCATCGGCTCGGCAGCGTGCGCACAGGCGACGCCGAACAGGAAGAACAATGGGGCAAGACGTACGAGCGGCATGCAAAGGTCCTTTTCGTGGGGTGTCCGTTGAGCGACACCAATGGGGGTTCCGGCGTTAGCGGGAAAAAACCACAGACCTTATCGTCTGGCCTTGCACAACGACAAGATGGAAACGGTTATGAAATATTTGCGCATGTTGTTCGACAACTTCACCTTGTGCCTGCTCGGGGTGGTGCTGATCGCCACCGTGCTGCCTTGCTCGGGCGACGGCGCGGTGTATTTCGGCTGGCTGACCAACCTGGCGATCGGCCTGCTGTTCTTCCTGCACGGTGCCAAGCTGTCGCGCGAGGCCATCATCGCCGGTGCTGGCCACTGGCGCCTGCACCTGCTGGTGTTCTCCTGCACCTTCGTGATGTTCCCGCTGCTGGGCCTGGCGTTCAAGCCACTGTTCGTACCGCTGGTGGGCAACGAGCTGTACCTGGGCGTGCTGTACCTGTGCGCGCTGCCTGCCACCGTGCAGTCGGCCATCGCCTTCACCTCGCTGGCCCGCGGCAACGTGCCGGCGGCCATCTGCAGTGCGGCGGCTTCCAGCCTGATCGGTATCTTCCTGACCCCGTTGCTGGTGATGATGCTGCTGGGCGCCAGTGGTGATACCGGTTCGGGGCTGGACGCCGTATTGAAGATCACCCTGCAATTGCTGGTGCCATTCGTGGCCGGGCAGATCGCACGCCGCTGGATCGGCGCCTGGGTCAAGAAGAATGCCCGCTGGCTGAAGATCGTCGACCAGGGTTCGATCCTGCTGGTGGTCTACACCGCATTCAGCGAGGCCGTGGTCACCGGCCTGTGGCACACCGTGTCGCCGCAGCACCTGGCCGGGCTGTTCGCCGTCTGCGGGATCCTGCTGGCGGTGGTGCTGTTTGGTACGCGCATGCTGGGCAAGGTGCTGGGCTTCAGCCTGGAAGACCGCATCACCATCCTGTTCGCCGGTTCCAAGAAGAGCCTGGCCACCGGGGTGCCGATGGCCCAGGTGCTGTTCGTTGGGAGCGGCATCGGTGCGATGATCCTGCCGCTGATGCTGTTCCACCAGATCCAGTTGATGGTGTGTGCG
Organism: Pseudomonas sp. CC120222-01a; assembly: GCF_003097235.1. GTDB lineage: Bacteria > Pseudomonadota > Gammaproteobacteria > Pseudomonadales > Pseudomonadaceae > Aquipseudomonas. The sequence goes on from NZ_QEQQ01000014.1 coordinate 131,079, forward strand.
GTGCTGGCACAGCGTTATGCCAGCCGTGAGCAGGTAGGTGAGGGGGCTACTGCTTCATCCTGAACATGCTTTCCTGTTCGGGCTTCTTTACAGGGATATCTGCGGCCTGTGGGAGCTTCTATGGCGAGAGGCAAATCTCCTGCAGGAATTTGCCCTTGCCTTCCTTTCTCAGCTTTCAGGCGCGGGCCAGCACGTTGTAGTCGACCACTCGCTTGACGCATACCAGTACCCTCATAGGTTCTCCAGTCATTGATGGTGGGGCGGTGGGGGCAGCGCAGTGTTGGCGGGTGCGGATCGTCCGTTTCAACTTGCGGGGCTGCCGTTGATGGCGTCATGAACATGACTAAAGGCTCTGTGAAATCAATTCAGTTCCACTCGCTCAGACCCTCAATCTAGAATACGTCTCAATTAAAAGCTATTTACGTATTCGAGTGAGACGGTCGATCATGACGTGCACAGATTTCAAGTTTTCCATCAAGCGCATTTGTTTCGACGAAGACTATTGCCCGGCCGAAACAACGCGCCTTACTACCAACTTCGCCAACTTGGCGAGGGGTGCGAGCCGACAGGAGAATCTGCGTAATACGTTGCAGATGATTGACAACCGTTTCAATGCCCTGGCGCACTGGGATAATCCCGAAGGTGATCGTTACACGGTCGAGCTTGAAATTGTTTCTGTCGCCATGAGCCTCGGCGATGATAATCACGATCAGGCATTGCCGTTGATTGAAATCCTGAAGACGAGCATCGTCGACCGCACCACGGGCGAGCGCACCGCAGGCATGGTCGGCAACAACTTCTCTTCTTACGTGCGCGATTACGACTTCAGCGTCTTGCTGCTGGGGCACAACAAAAACCAGGCCGCCTTCAGCACGCCCGAGCATTTTGGCGAGCTGCACGGCAAGCTGTTCAAGAGCTTCGTCAACTCGGCAGCGTATAAAGCACACTTTGCCAAGCCACCGGTTATTTGCCTGAGTGTTTCCAGCAGCAAGAAGTACCACCGCACTGAAAATCAGCACCCTGTATTGGGCCATGAATACCAGCAAGATGAATATTCGCTGACGGATGAATACTTCGGGAAAATGGGCCTGAAGGTCCGCTACTTCATGCCGCCGAACAGTGTTGCGCCCTTGGCGTTCTATTTCGCCGGTGATTTGCTGGGTGACTACAGCAACCTTGAATTGATCAGCACCATCAGCACCATGGACACCTTCCAGAAGATCTATCGGCCGGAAATCTACAATGCCAACTCTGCGGCAGGCAAATGCTACCAACCCAGCCTGCAGCACCAGGATTACTCATTGACGCGCATCGTCTATGACCGCGAAGAGCGTAGCCGGCTGGCCATCGAACAAGGACGCTTTGTCGAAGAGCACTTCATCAAGCCTTACCAAACTGTGCTCGAACAATGGTCCGCTCATTACGCGTGCTGAATTACCAGGAATACAAGGTCACCCGCCATGAAAAAACTGTTACCCACTTCCACTGCCGGCAGCCTGCCCAAGCCTTCCTGGCTGGCGCAACCAGAAACACTCTGGTCGCCCTGGAAGTTGCACGATGAAGCCTTGATCGAAGGCAAGCAGGATGCGCTGCGCCTGGCCCTGCAAGAGCAGCAGCACGCCGGTATCGACATCGTCAGCGATGGCGAGCAAACCCGTCAGCACTTCGTCACGACCTTCATCGAGCATCTCGATGGCGTGGATTTTGAAAAACGTGAAACCGTCAGGATTCGCGATCGCTACGATGCCAGCGTGCCAACGGTGGTAGGCGCCGTTGCCCGTCGCCAGCCGGTCTTCGTCGAAGACGCCAGGTTCCTGCGCCAGCAAACCTCGCAGCCGATCAAATGGGCGCTGCCAGGCCCGATGACCATGATCGACACGCTGTATGACGCGCACTACAAGAGCCGCGAAAAGCTGGCTTGGGAATTCGCCAGGATCCTCAACCAGGAAGCGCGCGAACTCGAAGCAGCTGGTGTCGACATCATCCAGTTCGACGAACCTGCCTTCAACGTGTTCTTCGACGAGGTGAACGAGTGGGGGGTGGCCACCCTGGAGAGGGCGGTCGAAGGCCTGAAATGCGAAACGGCCGTGCATATCTGCTATGGCTATGGCATCAAAGCCAACACCGACTGGAAGAAGACCCTGGGTTCGGAATGGCGGCAATACGAAGAAGCCTTCCCCAAGCTGCAGAAGTCCAGCATCGACATCATCTCGCTGGAATGCCACAACTCCCACGTCCCCATGGACCTGATCGAACTCATCCGTGGCAAGAAGGTGATGGTCGGTGCCATTGATGTGGCAAACCACACAATCGAAACCCCTGAAGAAGTCGCCAATACCCTGCGCAAGGCGCTGCAGTTCGTGGATGCCGACAAGCTCTACCCCTGCACCAACTGTGGCATGGCGCCGTTGCCGCGGCGCGTGGCCAACGGCAAGCTGCGTGCCTTGAGTGCGGGGGCAGAGATCGTCCGCCGCGAACTCGCGCGCCATTGATGGCGGCGACGCAACCCTTGCTGTATTTCAAAGGACACTATTGCAACCTTGCCGCCCATGAGGGCGCTCTGCCTGACATCTACGCCTCGCCGCCCAACGCTTGGTGAGGTTGAGGTCATCTGCGATGGCCAAGGGCAGCGTCAGGCGTCGCGGTAGGTGCCTTTCTGCTTGGCGGCGTGCGTCGCCAGTGCATCCATGAGCGCGGGCGACAAGCAGTCGTACGGTTCCAGGCCAAGTTCACGCAGCCGCCCGCGAATCGCGGCCATCTGTGCCGGAGGCGTGCCGCTTTCGATCACCGAGGACACGAAAGCGGCAAATGCCGGTGCAGACCAGCCGGTTTGCGGGGACAGTTCGGTATGCACGAAGTCGAGGCCGTAGAAGGCATGCCCGCTGTTCTCGACGCGGCCGAACAGGTGGGCGCCACAGTCACGGCAGGCATGGCGCTGGATCACCGCGCCGGGGTCAACCACCTGAAGCTTCTCGCCATGGGCCAGCACGCTGACCTTGTCGCGGGGGACCACGGCCACCACCGAGAAGGTCGCGCCTGCGGGCTTCCAGCACTTGGTGCAGCCACAGGCATGGTTGTGCAGCGTTTGCGCGCTGACGGCGACCTCGACCTTGTCGGTCGGGCACAGGCACTGCAGGGTGCCGCCGGCGAAACCGGGTTGCTCCGGCTGGATACCTTGGTCGATCGATGGATGTAACGCTACGGCGTTCATGGTACTGGTCCCTCCTGTCGCTGGTGTGAGGTCAGTCTGCAGCGTAGGCGAAATGCAGCGAGGATGAGGCTCAGTTCACCAGCACTTCGTCCAGTGCCTGCTCAAGGGTGCTGACCGTGCGCTCGATGTTGTGCAGTTTTTCGAGCCCGAACAAGCCGATGCGGAAGGTCTGGAAGTCGGCTGGCTCGTCACATTGCAACGGCACCCCGGCGGCGATCTGCAGGCCGTGCACGGCAAATTTGCTGCCGTTCTTGATGTCGGCATCATCGGTGTAGCTCACCACCACGCCCGGGGCCTGGAAACCGGCTGCGGCCACGCTCCTGATGCCTTTGCCGGCCAGCAGGGCGCGCACCCGATCGCCCAGCGCCTGCTGTTCGCCACGCAGCTTGTCGAAGCCATAGGCTTGCATCTCGTTCATCACGTCGTTGAACCGCGCCAGTGAATCGCTGGGCATGGTTGCGTGGTAGGCATGCCCGCCCTGTTCGTAGGCCTGCATGATCTGCAGCCACTTTTTCAGGTCGCAGGCAAAGCTGCTGCTCTGCGTCTGCCCGATGCGCTCCAGGGCCAAGGCACTGAACATCACCAGGGCGCAGCAAGGGGAGGCGCTCCAGCCTTTCTGCGGTGCGCTGATCAGCAGGTCGACGGCGCACTTTTGCATATCGACCCAAAGCGTGCCCGAGGCGATGCAGTCCAGCACGAACAGGCCACCCACCGCGTGCACGGCGTCGCCGACGGCCCGCAGGTAATCGTCGGGCAGGATTATCCCGGAAGAGGTTTCGACATGGGGGGCGAAGACCACCTGCGGCTTGTGCGTTTTTATCGCCGCCAGCACTTCGTCCAGGGGAGGAGGGGCGTAGGCCGCCTGGCGACCTGTTTCGACCGGCCGGGCTTTCAGCACCGTGGTGGCCGCCGGGATGTTGCCCATCTCAAGGATCTGGCTCCAGCGATAACTGAACCAGCCGTTGCGGACCACCAGGCATTGCTGGCCGTTGGCGAACTGCCGCGCTACCGCTTCCATGCCGAAGGTACCGCTGCCCGGGACTACCGCAACGGCCTGGGCGTTGTAGACCTGTTTCAGGGTGCTGGAAATGTTCCGCATCACGCCTTGGAAAGTCTGCGACATGTGATTGAGCGAGCGGTCGGTGTAGACCACCGAGTACTCGACCAGCCCTTCGGGATCAATGGCGGGATAGATCTTGGACATGGGGTGACTCCTTTCGGCAGAGAGGTTTCGGCAGAGATGTCAGTGGTATCGACCTTGGCCCAGGATTTGGCAAATGACAAGATTGGGGCCACTTTGCTGCTTCCAGGATGAACGTTGTATGCCTGTATTTGAAATTCTGCCGCTGCACTCCATAGGCCCGTCAGGGCCCCTCCGAGGTAACTGGGGTTCGCGCTTACTGGGCTTCGATCTTGCGCGGCGCCATGAAGTACATCCAGATCAGCGCCAGGAAGTACATGGCCGGGATCATGGTGAACAGCACGGCATAGTTGTTGTTCGTCGCCATCAGCACGCTGCCGACGATCTGCGTCATGAACATCCCGCCTATCGCCGCACACATGCTGGCAAAGCCGAACACCGTGCTGATCAGGTGCTTGGGTGTGTAGTCCATCACCAGGCTCCAGATGTTCGCGGTCCAGGCTTGGTGCGCGCCAACTGCCAGGGCGATGGCCAGCACCGCGATCCACAGGCTGCTGGCATGGGCGGCGAAGGTCACGCTGACCATGGTGCAGGCGAAAATCAGCATCGACACCAGGCGCGCGGTGGTGGCGCGCACGCCGCGGCCGATCAGCCACGACGACAGGATGCCGCCGCCGATGCTGCCGAAGTCGGCGGTCAGCCAGATCAGCATCAGCGGGATGCCCATCTGGGTCACGCTGATCCCTAAGTTGTACTGCTGGTTGAGGAACGGCGGCAGCCAGTACAGGTAGAACCAGAACACCGGCGCGGTGATCGCGTAGGCCACGGCGAAGGCCCAGGTGCCGCGCATGCCGAGGATGCGGCTGAAGGGCAGGCGCGCCACCTCCGGCTCGACGTCCTGCTGGATGTAGTCGAGTTCGCTCTGGCGCACGCTTGGGTGTTCTTCCGGGTTGAAGTACTTCAGGCCCCAGAACACCAGCCAGACCAGGCCCAGGCAGCCCATGGCGATGAACGCGGCCTGCCAGCCCCAGACGGTCAGAATCAGCGGCAGCAGGGCCGGGGTGACCATGGCGCCGACGTTGGTGCCGGCGTTGAACAGGCCGGTGGCGATGGCACGCTCGCCGGCAGGGAACCACAGGCGCACGGTCTTCACGCAGGCCGGGTAGTTGGCCGCTTCGGTCAGGCCGAGGATGAAGCGGCAGACCATGAAGCCGGCCGCCGAGGTGGCCAGGCCGTGGGCGCCGGTGGCCAGGCTCCACAGCAGCACGGCGGCGAAGAAGGCGCGCTTGACGCCGACCTTGTCGATCAGCCGGCCCTGCAGCACGAAGCCGACCGCATAGCCGACCTGGAACCAGAAGTTGATGTTGGCGTAGTCCATCGCCGTCCAACTCATGGCCTTGGCCAGTTCCGGCTGCATGATGCCGAGCGCGGCGCGGTCGATGTAGTTCAGGGTGGTGGCGAAGAACACCAGGGCGAGCATGCCCCAACGGGTCTTGCCGACGGCGAAGGCGCCACGGATCTTGTCGCCGATGCCGGCGGATGGCAGCCGTGGGCTGGCGGTGGTGGGCTTGGAGTGGTTCATATCCTGGTCGTTTCTTGAAATTGTAATGAACGGCTTTTTCTCGAACGTGACCTGGCCCCAGGCAGGGGGTACACGCAAGGCCGGTGCATGGTGAGCAGTGAATCGGCGACCGTCAATTCGCAGGAGGGGGCTATTGTTCGATAACCGAACAATAGCGAACCGCGCTCACACGCTGGCCAGCGCCTTGCCGGCCAGATAGCCGAAGGTCATGCCCGGCCCCAGGGTGATACCACCGCTAGGATAATGCCCGGCCATCACGCTGTGCATGTCGTTGCCGACCGCGAACAGGCCGGGTATCGGCTGCTGCGTGTGATCGAGCACGCGTGCGGCAGCATCGGTGTGCAGGCCGGCGAAGGTGCCGAGGCTGCCGGGCAGCAGTTTTACAGCATGGAAGGGGCCGTGCAGCAAGGGCCGCAACGAGGGGTTAGGCCCGTGCAGCGGTTCGCCCTGGGCTTTGTTGTAGGCCGAGGCGCCGCGCTGAAAGGCCGGATCTTCGCCGTGTGCAGCATGGCGATTGAAGTCGGCCACGGTGCGTTGCAGCTGCCCGGCATCGATCCCGCAGCGCTGCGCCAGTTCTGCCAGGGACGGGCCGCTGAACAGATAGCCGCGGCGCTGATAGAAACCGGTCGGGAACGGGAACGGCTTGGCCCAGCCGATGCCGTAGCGCCGTTGCGCGGCGTGGTCGCAGATCAGCCAGGCTTCGTGGGGTTCGCCCGGTGGCGTGGCGGCGAACAGCGCATTCATGAAGTCGTGGTAGCAATCGGCTTCGTTGACGAAGCGGCGGCCATCACGGCGCACGGCGATGAAGCCGGGCTTGGCGCGGTCGATCAGGTGGGGAAAGTGGCCAACGCTGCCGTCACGGCGCGGCACCCGCGAGACCGGTGCCCAGGCGCCGGCATGGGCAAGCGAGGGGCCAAGCCGGGCGCCGACCTGTTCGCCCAGGCGCAGGCCGTCACCGCTGTTCTGCGCTGGCGCGGCCGAGTGATGCTCAGTGCCGTCGGGCGCATGGGGCATGAGCTGGGCAATGCGCTGGGGGTCGTGGGCAAAGCCACCACACGCCAGCACCACGCCACGACGTGCGCGGATCACCTGGCCATCGGCGAACTGGGCGCCGTCGATGCGCCCATTGCCGAGCAAGCGAGTGGCCGGCTTTTCGGTGAGCACGGTCACGCCAAGGTCCAGGGCGCTGTGCAACAGGCGGGCGACCAGCGCGTTGCCGTTGACCAGGTGCAGACCGCGCCGATGCAGCAGCAGGTCGCGACCATGGCGCAGCAGGCGCTTGCCGACGTGCAGGGTGGCCTTGGGCGAGCGGCGGGCATTGAAGAACGCGGCCATGTCGGCGCCACCAGCGATGCCCATGCCCGCCAGGCTGACGATGTCCAGAGGCGGGCGCAGTTTGTGCAGCCATGGGCCAAGCAACCGACCGTCGAACGGCAGCGCGCACAGCGAGCGCCCGCCACGCGCGCTGCCGTCACCTTCACGCATGTCGGGCATCTTGCTGCCGGACTGGAACTGCACGGCGGTGTGCTGCTGGAAGAACGCCACCATCTCCGGGCCATGGCGCAGGAAGGCGCGCTGGCGAGGGTCCAGTTCGGCGACCTGGGTCTGGGAGCGCAGGTAGCGTTCTGGTGCATCGTCGGCTTCGATGATGCCTTCGGCGACGGCCAGCGGGTTGCGCGGAATCCACAGCCAGCCCCCCGACCAGGCACTGGTACCGCCAAGCTGGCTGGCCTTTTCCGCGACGATCACCTGCAGGCCGTGATGCGCGGCGGTAACGGCGGCCGCCAGGCCAGAGGCACCGGAGCCGATGACAAGTACGTCACACGCAAGGGGTTGCATGAATAGATCCTTATGCAATCAGGCACGGTCATTGTGGGAGCGGCCTTGTGTCGCGAAAGGGCTGCGCAGCAGCCCCAGGGTTTCAGCGTTTTCGCCAAGATTGCTGGGGCTGCTGTGCAGCCCTTTCGCGACACAAGGCCGCTCCCACAGGGTCGGCGCTAGTCAGAGGTGAGGGTTATTGCAGCGGCGAAAAGCCCGTGGGCCGCAGCAGCCGCGAGTGCAGTTGCAGCACTGCGCCCAGCTCCCGATTGCGCCGTGAGAACTCCGCCCAGCGTGGGTCGGCGGCCATCGCGGCACGGCGCGCCATGCGCTCGTCAAGGCTGGCGTAGGCCCACATATGCACCACCTGGTTGGCCTCGCCGAACTCGCTGGTGAAGAAGCCCACCAGGTTGCCCAGGTGCTCGCTTTGCACCTCCAGCGCATGGCTTTGGTACAAGGCCAGCCAGTCGGCCATCTTCAGCGGGTCGAGGGTGTAGATTCTCAGTTCGTAGTACATGCAGCTTTCTCCTGGTGGGTGGCGGGCGCCTGCAGGCGCTCGGCGATATGGCCGGCTGCGATCCAGCCGAAGGTGAGGGCGGGGCCGAGGGTGATCCCGGGGCCGGGGTAGGTGCCGTTCATCATTGAGTTCATGTCGTTGCCCACGGCATACAGCCCGGCAACCGGCGCGCCGTTGTGGTTCAGCACATTGGCATTGGCGTCGGTCACCAGGCCGCGTGCCGAGCCGAGGTCGCCGGTATGGAGGCGGATGGCGTAGTACGGCGCCTTGGTCAGTGGCGCCAGACAAGGGTTTGGCTGGTGCTGTGGGTCGCCCATGTAGCGGTTGTAGCTGTTGCCGCCCTTGCCGAAGGCACGGTCGATGCCGTTGCGGGCATCGGCATTGAAATGCTCCAGCGTCTGCTGCAAGGCCTGTGGATCGACGCCGATGGCCTCGGCCAGCGCCGCCACGCTGGCGGCGCTGTGCAGGTAGCCGGCGGTGACCAGCGCTGTGTTGTCCACCGGCTTGGGTCGGGCCAGGCCAAGGCCATAGCGGTTCATCGCTTCGGCGTCGCAGATCAGCCAGCAATGGCCGATGCGGTTGGCGAACATGGTCTGCACGAAGTGGTGGTAGGAATTGGATTCGTTGACGAAGCGCCGCCCGGCCGGGTCCACCGCGATCACTCCAGGCTTGGCGCGGTCGGTGACCAGGTGCGGAAAGCGCTCGCGCTCGCCATTGGCATGGCGCAGTTCGGACACCGGCGCCCAGAAGAAATTGGCCGCCAGGCCGTCGCCCTGGGCCGCCGCCACCGCCTCGCCAAGGCGCAGGGCGGCGCCATCGTTGGTGGGCGGCGACATGCTCAAGTGTGGCGCCTCAGCATCCGGACGATAGCGGGCAGCCAGCTGCCCGGCAGCAAAACCGCCCATGGCGCAGACCACGCCACCGCGAGCGTGCACCCGAAGCCGTCGGCCTTCGCGCATCACCACCACGCCGGTCACCCTGCCGCGTTCGACGATCAATTCCTCGGCCTCGCTGCGCAGCCACAGTTCTGTTCCGTGGGCAAAGGCGCTGCTGGCCAGGCGCGCGATCAAGGCGTTGCCAGTGGTCAGGCGAGTCCCTCGTGGGTGGCGCAGGCGGTCCCGAGCATACCGCGCCATCAGCTTCAGGCAGTGCCACAGCGAGGCGGGTGAGCGGCGCAGGTTGAGGAAGTGCTGGATGTCCACGCGGTTGACCATCATGCCGCCGAACAGCAGCATGCCCGGCGGTGGCATCTTCAGGTCCTTGAAGCGCGAGCCGAGGTGACGGCCGTCATACTCGACCATCTCCAGGGCGCGGCCGAATTCGGTGGCGCCGGGTTCGTCGGGGTAGTAGTCGGGCGAATGCGGGCGCAGGCCGTAGCGCACTTCGGTGTTGTGCTCCAGCCAGCGCAGGGCCTGGTGACCTTGCTCGATGAAGGCCTCCACCAGCGCCGGGTTGTAACCTGCGCCGATGATGGTCTTCAGGTAGGTGCGCATGGCTTCGGGGGAGTCCTTGGCCCCGGCAGCCCGGGCCTGATCGCTGCCGTATATCCATACTGCACCGCCGGAAATCGCCGAGGTGCCACCAAAGCGCTCGGCCTTTTCTACCACCAGCACCTTCAGCCCGCGGCGGGCCGCCGTGGCGGCGGTGGCGAAGCCCCCGGCACCGCTGCCGAGGACCACCAGGTCGAACACCGCTTGTTCGCTAGTGCTCATGGCTTCAGATCTCCAGCGGCGTGACGCCCATGAAGGCGCCAAGGTGGCCCAGTTGGGCGAAGGCCATCTGTGCACCGGTCTGGACCGGGCAGCCGCGTTCACGGGCCTTGTGCAGCAACGGGGTGATTTCCGGCGAGGTGACCACGTCGGCCACCAGCGTGGCGGCGTTCAAAGTCTCCAGCAGTGCCACCGGCAACGACAGTTCGCCGCTGTTGCCCATGCCGACGGGGGAGGCGTTGACGACCAGGTCGAAGCCTTCCAGCGAGTGGTATTCAGTGGCGATTGCCAGTGCCGGGAAGGCATTGCCAAGGACTTCGCCCAGTGCCCCGACGCGTTCGCCGCTGGGGTCGCTGAGGGTGATCTGGCCAAGGCCTGCTTCACCCAGTGCATAGGCAATCGCACTGCCGACCCCGCCGCAGCCCACCACCAGCGCACGCTTGCCGCAAGCCTCGAAGCCATGCTGGCGGGCGGCGCCAAGGAAGCCCGCGCCATCGACGTTGTCACCCAGCAGGCGGCCGTCGCGCTCGCGGCGGATCACGTTGACCGAGCCCAGTGCCTTGGCGCGTTCGCTGAGTCCGTCCAGTCGAGTGGCCAGGGCCTGCTTGTACGGCACGGTGACCACGCAGCCGCGCAGGTTGCGCCAACCTCGCAGGTTGTCGATAAAGGCGCCCAGCGCCGTTTCCTGCAGGTCGATGGGCAGCATCGCCAGGTCGCGGGCGTTGTTGACGAACCAGGTGTTGAAGTTTTCCGGCGACTTCACCTGGGCGATAGGCGAACCGACGATGGCGACCAGTTCTGTCGAACCTCGGATCATGCTGACCTCCGTTTTGGCTGTTGTTGTGGAGGCCAGCTTGGCGCGGGGCGGTGTCATCAACAATGCGCTTATCGGGCATTCAGTGCGATAATCGCAGCCATCATGCGGTAATCGCATTGAATGCCACTTTCCAAGAGCCGAGTTCATGCCCCAGCCCGAGATCCACCCCCGCGACCTGATCGCCGGCCTGCAGAAAGGCCTGGCGCTGATGCAACTGTTCAGTGCCGAGCAACCCCGCCTGAGCGTGCCTCAGGCGGCCAGGCTGTCCGGCCTGACCCCAAGTGCCACACGGCGCTTTCTGCTGACGCTGGTGCACGAAGGCTTTGCCGAGACCGACAACCGCCATTACTGGCTGACGCCCAAGGCCCTGCGCATCGGCCAGGCCTATGTCGACTCGGCGCAGTTGCCGCGCATGCTGCGGCCGATCGTCGATCAGGTGGCGCGGCAGACCCAGGAGCATGTGTCGGTGGGCAGCCGTGATGGCGACGAGATCATTCACCTGGTGCGCAGCCGCTACAGCCACATCGCGTCGTTGTCGATTCGCCCTGGGTCGCGGGTGCCGATGTATTGCACGGCAAGCGGCCGGGTCTGGCTGGCGTGGCTGGAGGAGGGGCAACGCGAGGAATACTTTGCGCGCAACCCGCTATCCGCGCTGACGCCTCACACCCAGACCGACAGGGCGTTGCTGGAGGCGGAGTTGCAGCGGGTGAGGGCGCAGGGCTACAGCATCGTCGATCAGGAATACGAAATCGGCATGCGCGTGATGGGCGTGCCGCTGCTCGACCGCAGCGGCCAGTTGAAGGCAACCTTGACCATCACCACCCATGCTTCGCGGTTGAGCATCGATGAGATGCGCCTGCGCTACCTGGCGACGCTGTATGAGGCGCAGGCACTGCTAAGACCGGTGCTGGACTGAGCTCCATTTGATTCGCTTGCAGCGGGCATCCGTTGCTGGGCATGATCAAGCCTCACTACACAGGAAAAGGAATGCCCACATGCCTGCCTATCTTGCTGCGCAGAACGAATTGCTCGTAGGGGACGGCCTGGTGGTCGAGGCGCCGGCCGGGGAAGGGCCTTACGCCGTGGTGTTCGAGGACGACGAGGAAACCGGCTATTTCTACGCCCTGGATTCCTCCGGCAGCGGCAACCCGATCCAGAATGCGCTGCACATCTACGACGTGGAGAGCGTCGCCGACCGGGAGAAACCCTCGACGGTCAAGATTGCCTGGTCCGATGACCACCGCAAGGCGCTGCTGCTGATCAACGACTACCCCCATGCGGTTTTCGACTTCGAAGCCAAACAAGGGCATTGCCGCACCGGATTCCCGTTGCCGATGGACAACGGCTGGTCGCACGCGGGCCATGAGTGGGATGACAGCGCACTGCGGCATTTTGCCTGACGGTTTTCAGGGGGAAACCTGGCAACAACCTTTCCGAATCAAGCACAAGGACGAGCCGCTCATGACGGAGCAGATGATCTATAGCGTCGAAGGCGAAAGCCAGGCATTGAAGGAAGCCGTGTCTAGCGCCCAGGCGACGTTCAAGTTCTACTGGCGGGAAATGTCGTGGGAGGCACGCCGCATCATCAAGTGCCTCGACATGGCGGCCGTCAAGCTGTCCTTCATGCTTGATCCGGATGACCCGGATATCCCCGTGGTCGAAAACATGTGGGTCAACGATGTCGACTTCGACGGTGAAACGATCACCGGTGTACTGATGAACGAACCCCGCTGGGCTACTGAATTCAAGGCTGGCGACCTGGTGTCGCTACCTTTTGCGGCGCTCAATGACTGGATGTACGTCCGTGGTGGCCACGTGTATGGCGGTTTCACTGTCGATGCGTTGCGCAGCAGCATGAGCGACGACGAACGAGCCGGGCATGACGCCGCCTGGGGCCTGGACTTCGGCGAACCGGGTACCGTCGAAGTGGCCCCCGCCGCCGAGGGCCACACGCCCTGGCTGCTGTCGCGGGCATTGAGCAGCGTGGCCGACCAGCAGCTGCTGGCGCAGCTGGAGCAAGGCGACCATCCCATGGCCGTGAACATGCGCGAAAAAATCGAAGAGGCCCTGCAGCAGTACCCCGGCATGATCACCGATTTCGACGATGGCGGCTGGCTTCTTCTGCATCGCGAAGTATTGGCGGGCAACTACCCGGTGGTTCAGGCCCTGCTGCGTCACGGGGCCGACCCGCTGGCAACCAACAGCCATGGGCAGACGTCGCAGGCACTGGCCCATGAAGCCGGCTGGCCACGCATCGCGCGGTTGCTGCAGGGTGATGCGTCCGATGAACCTGCGCCGGCGGAGGCCAAAGGTTTTTCGCTGCGGCCTGTCGGGCTGCTGCTGATCGCTGTAGCGCTTGCCTGGCTGTACTTCCTGGTCGTCGTTCCCGTGAACGGCGCCAGGGCAGGGCACGCGGTGGAAGTGGCAGGCCAGTGGGACTTCGTGGCTGCCGTCTTCGTGCTGGGCTTCGGGCTCTTCTGCAACAACGGCGCCGGTTACCTCAAGCTGCGCCAGCGCACACCGCAGTGGGGTGCGAGCCGGGCTCTGGACATCGGTGCCATGCTGGTGGCGGTGGTGGTTGCCTTTGCATTGCATGACCAGGTGCAGCGCTACGTCATCGGCCATTGATTTTCAGCAAGCGGAGGCTTTAACCATGCATGAACCTGTCCACGCTATCGAGGCGGTGGTGTTCGACCTGGGCGGCGTGCTGGTCGACTGGAACCCACGGTATCTGTTTCGCAAGATCTTCGTGGAAGACGAAGCAGCGATGGAGGCGTTTCTGGCCAACGTCTGCAACGCAGCCTGGAACGAGCGCCAGGACCGTGGCCGGTCATGGGCGGCGGCGATCGAAGAGACCATTGCCGAGCATCCGGCACACGAGGCGCATATCAGGGCGTATCGCGAACGTTGGGAGGAAATGCTGGCCGGCGCCATTGAGGGTACGGTCCAGGTGCTGGAGGAACTGCACGGTGCCGGCGTACGGCTGATTGCCTTGACCAACTGGTCGGCGGAGACCTTCCCCTATGCCGAGCAGCGCTTCGCATTCCTCGAGAAATTCGAAGGGGTGCTGGTGTCGGGCAGGGAAAACCTGATGAAGCCCGAACCGGAGATTTTCCAGTTGCTGCTTCGCCGGTATGCGCTGGACCCGTCGCGCACGCTGTTCATCGACGATGTGCAGAAGAATGTCGATGCGGCGAAAGCGCAGGGAATGCAAACCGTGCGCTTTGTCGATGCGCAGCAACTACGCCAGGCGCTGGTCGGGCTTGAACTGCTGAATGCCAAGTAGCCAAGGACCGTCAAAAACTCGCAAAGTTTCACCTGAAAAACAGTAACTTAGAGAATTTTTGCAAGCCGTGTTACTCGTCGGATTTCCGTTGTAACCCCCCCTGCAGAGCCTCAGGATCGCCCCGGCATTCCTTTGAGGCTTTCATGCATGAAGTACTCCTCGATTCTGTTGTTGTCACTTGGCCTGCTGAGCGGCGTTGCATCGGCAGGCGGCAATACTGAAGCTGGCATAGGCGGCGCATTGGGCGGGGTATTGGGCTCGGTGGTCGGCCAGTCGATCGGCGGCAGCACCGGCTCGGCAATCGGCGCAGGCGTGGGTGGCGCGGCCGGCAGTGCGGTGGGCGCCAACAAGCACAGCCGTGGCGAAGCCGCCATTGGCGGTGCATTGGGCGCCGCTGGCGGCAACGTGGTAGGTCGCAAGATGGGCGGTACCACGGGCAGCCTGATCGGTGCGGCAGCCGGTGGCGGCGTGGGCGGTGCCTTGGGCAACCACATGGGCCGCGAGTATGACGATGAAAGTGGTCATCGTGGTGGTGGTCGCGACTACGACGATGATGACGATGATCGGGGCTGGCGCCGTCACCACCATGACCGCGGCCATCACTATGGCTGGCGCAACCACCACCGCGACTGGCGCGACGACGACTGATCGGCGCTTGGGCTGACGGCCCTTTCAGGGCGCGCCAAACAGCATCGTCCAATACACCCCCTCATCACTGCGCGCATTCGCGAAATAGGCCGCGCCAACCTGGGTGAACATCGGGTTCATCAGGTTGGCGCAATGCCCGGGGCTGGCCAGCCAGCCGGCCATCGCCTGGCTCGGTGAACCCTGGCCCGCAGCAATATTCTCGCCGATCTGACGCCCCCGGTAGCCGGCATCCCACGCCCGGTCTGCGGGCAAATCACCATTGGAGTCACGGTGCGCGAAGTAATTGCCGTTGGCCATCGCCCGACTGTGGCGCTGCGCCGCCGTGCCCAGGGCGGTGTTCCAGCTGAGCGGGCGTGCCGCCGCGAAGCGCTGGCGACCACATAGGCGAGGCTTGGCCCGTGCGGCGTTGACTTGTGCCAGCAACGTTGTGTTCGCGGAGCGCTGATCGCCGAGCTGGGCGTCGAGCACGGGACGCGCCAGCACCACTTGCCACTCGTTCCGGGCGCGACTGACACCGATATCGGCAAACTGGTTATCGAGCAGGGCAGCGCAATAGCTGCTCCGTAGTCTGTCGAAGGCCTCTTCGGCATCTTGTGCGCCGATTACACGGATGCTGCGCACTCTTACCGCTTGATAGCCTGCGTCCTTCAAGCTTTCGCGCAAAGCGCCGCCGTAGCCGACCGGCAATGCCAGGTTCGACTTCAACGCCAGCGGCGTCGAGACCAACACCCGCCGCCCTTCACAGCGCTGTGGCTGGGCGCGGTAGTCGTTGATCGCCGCCACCAGTTGGCGTTCCCCGCTGGCATGGGCGGGGCTGATGAACAGTGGGAAGAAATGGACGAGGCACAGCGAGACGAACGACGAGCAGCGGGCAGCTTGGCGCATGGGCGAATAGCTCTGGAGGGATGACGGCGGGAGTGCCGAACAAAGGGCCCGGGTATGACTGCGCGTCTGGATACTGGTTCACGAACATTGGCGACAAATCTGGAGACAGGGGCCGCAATGCGGCCCCTTTTTACCCAGCCTCTATTTAACGGTGATGGGAGCACTCATGCTTTGCCCCAGTGCCGACTTCACGGTGATCGTCGCCGGTGTCGCCGGGCCGCTGCCGGTGGTGGTCACCGGCAACCGCCAGCGGGCGCCGCTGGTTGCCGCCGTGAGCGTCGCTGCACCCAGGTCCAGCGGGCCGCTGGTGGTGGCTGCGGTCACGCTGATGCTGTTGCCGCTGGCCACCGGTGGCTTGTTGGCCGGGTCGGTACTGCTGTCCTTGCTGGCGGTGCGGAAGGTTGGCAGCCCCACCGACGCCATGTATTCCACGCCATCCCAGCCGGGCAACGGTGTCGGCATGACTTGGAATTGCCCCGGATGCTCGAGGTCCCAGCGCAGCAGCATCGACGAGTCTTCATGCTGGGTATTGTGAACGGCTGCGCACCGAACAACGGGCTCGGCTTGCCGTTGGTTGGGTAATTGCGTGATGTCTGCAGGGCAGGCGGCAGCACGTTGTCGACGCGGGTGCTGGCGCGATCACCGTAAACCCCTTCTTGCAGTTCCAGCGCGCCCTCGTTGGCCTCAGGCAGGTTGAACAGGTTGAGCAGCGCCGGACCGGGGTCGATCGGCTGGTCGCTGTAGTACGACGGGGCCGTCGGCGGCGGCTGGCTGAGATCATCCAGCGAGGAGGCCTCGGCTGAAAGGCTGAGCATCAGCGCGGTCAGGGCAGACAATCTGAATACTTGGGTATTGGGGTAGATCACGGCAGGTATCTGCATAGCCTGGTGCCTCGCTCGAAGCTAAGTGGCTGAGGGCCACTGAAAGCGCTTTGCCTGGTTAAGCAGGCGAGGAGCAACGGCTATGCCAACATTTTTTTCACATGCAGTTTGTTGGGCAAGTCCTTGTGCAGCTTGATGTGTGCAAGATAAATGGGCGCCAATACCCTAGGCCAGTGCCCAGCAGCGGGGGCAGGTTGCCCCATAAATGGTGTGCTGACTTGAAGCTGTGCAGTGGGCTCAAGCCCGCGAGGGGCAGGGGCTTGAGCCCAGCGAGGGTCAGATCAGGCCTTCGGCTTGCAGGGTTTTCTGCACGGCCGGGCGGCTGGCGACGCGTTTCTGGAAGGCCGCCACGGTCGGCCAGGGTGAAAGGTCAATGCCCAGCATGGGCGCCCAGTTGACGATGGTAAACAGGTAGGCATCGGCCACGCTGAAGTGCTTGCCGGTCAGGAAGTCGTTGCCTTGCAAGGCCTTGTCCACGAAGCCCAGGCGTTTGCCGAAGGTCTCGATGGTCTTGCTCTTGGCTTCTGCGCTGATGCCTGGGTTGAACAAGGCGGCGAGGGTCTTGTGCACCTCGGTGCCAATGAAATTCAGCCATTCCTGTACCCGCGCGCGCTCCAGCGAGCCTGCAGGGGGCAGCAGATTGGCCTGGGGTTTCTGGTCGGCGAGGTATTGGACGATGGCCGGGCCCTCGGTGAGGACGTGGCCGTTGTCCAGTTGCAGAGCGGGAACATAGCCCTTGCTGTTGATCGTGTAGAAATCCGTGCCGTTGGCTGTCGTGTGGGACTTGAGGTCGACTTTTTCGGCAGTATAGGGCAGGCCCAGTTCGTTGAGCACGATATGCGGCGAGAGTGAACAGGCACCTGGCGAATAAAAGAGCTTCATTTCTGTCTCCCATTTGCGTAGGTCAGCCGTGCGAAGGCTGGCGAGGTGAGGCACTGTGCAGCGCCCTGTTTATAACACCAAAAGGCGCTTGCCCGCGAAGCCGACACCATGAAGGATGGCACCGGCTACGCGGAGCCTGGGCCCCGCCGCGAACAATCATCTCCCTCAGCCAGCCTGTGCCGCCAGGCTGTTACTGACATTACGCCCCAGCACCAGCACCGTGACAAAGCCGCAGCCCACCAGCGCCGTGGCCAGGCTCAACAGCACCGAGCTGCCCATCTGGTCGACGATGCGCCCACCGAAGAACGAACCCAGGGCGATGATCACCTGGAACATGGCCACGAACAGCGGCATGCCGCGCTCGACATCCTTGGGTGCCACGACAAACATCCAGATGCTGGAGCAGGCCGGGAACGCGCCGAAGGCGAAGCCCCAGAGTGCAATCAGCATCGCCGCGCCGGTCAGGCCGGTGGCGAAGTAGGGGAACAGCGCGGTGCTGACGCCAATCATCACCGCCACCAGCATCAGCGTGTGGCGCACGCTCTGGTTGGCAGCGTAGCCGGCGAACAGGTTGCCGATCACCCCGGCCACGCCGTAGAGCAGCAGCAGGGAGCCGATGGTCGAGCCATCGAAGCCGGAGCTTTGCTTGAAGAATGGCGCGACGTAGGTGTACGCGGCAAAGTGCGCCAGGCCAATCAGCAGCACGGCAATCAAGCCAACCCGGGCTTGCGGGTTGATGAACAGCGCCGGCAGGTCACTGACGCGAATGGCCTTGTCCGGGTTGAGTCGCGGCAGCAAGAACAGCTGCGCCAGCAGCACCGGCACGCCGACCAGTGCGGTGGCCAGGAAGGTCATGCGCCAGCCCATCAGGCCGCTCAGCCAGGTGCCTACGGGCACGCCCAGTACGGTCGCCAGGGTCACCCCGGCCATGATGATCGAGGTTGCTCGCGCCACACTCACGCCCTTGGGCGCCAGGCGGCCGCTGAGGGCAATGGCGGTGGCCCAGAAACCACCGATGCTGATGCCCAGCAGGACACGACCGAACAGCAGCAGGCTGAAGTCGCTGGCATAGGCCACCACCGCGTTGGCGATGATCATGATCAGCGTCAGGCCGATCAGCAGGTAGCGCCGGTCCAGGGCGCCAATGCCCACCGACAGCAGCGGCGCGGCGAGGGCCGCCATGATGCCGGGCAGGGTCACCATCAACCCGGCGTGGCCGGCGCTGATGCCCAGGTCGCTGGCCACATCGTTGAGCACGCCCACCGGCAGAAACTCGCTGGTGACCAGGGCGAAGGCGCCTACGGCGACCGAGAGAATCGCCAGCCACTGCTGCCTGACGCTTTGTTGATCATGTTCGGGACGGCCGTGAGAGGCCTGACTGACGCTTGGCATGTTCCTGATTCCAAGGTGAGGTCGCCTGTTGCAGGCGAAGGGGGAGGGAAAATTGAAGGCGATTATAAAGGCCGGTTTCGCCAACCTGGCAGGCGAGCCGCTCGATAGTATTCATCAACGTGATCGATGGGACGCGCCGGCCAGAGCGCCGCGCCGGTTTGTATCACAGCGTATCCAGGGGTGATACAGATACGCTTTGAGTTGATCCGCCAGGGATCGTGACACAAGCAACTTTTTTGCTCAGTTGCTTAAAGCTGGTGCGGCTCCCACAAGGATTGCACCCGCTTTCAGATACGGAGCAAGACAGTTCCCTTGAGAGCCATTGACTACTCCAGCGCCTCGGCCACCCCCTGATCCTCCCCCAGAAACCCACCGCTCTGGTGTTGCCACAGCCGCGCATAGGTACCGTTCTTCGCCAGCAACTCACTGTGGGTACCTTGCTCGACGATGCGCCCTTCATCCATGACGATCAGCCGGTCCATGGCGGCGATGGTGGACAGTCGGTGGGCGATGGCGATCACGGTCTTGCCCTGCATCATCTCGTCGAGGCTTTCCTGGATGGCGACTTCGACTTCCGAGTCCAGGGCACTGGTGGCTTCGTCCAGCAGCAGGATCGGGGCGTTCTTCAGCATCACCCGGGCGATGGCGATGCGTTGCCGCTGGCCGCCGGAGAGCTTGATGCCGCGCTCGCCGACCAGGGTGTCGTAACCGCTGTGGCCGTCGCGGTCGCTGAGCTGGCGGATAAAACCGTCGGCCTGGGCGTTGGCGGCGGCACGCTGGATTTGCGCTTCGCTCGCCTCGGGGCGGCCGTAGGCGATGTTGTCGCGGATCGAGCGGTGCAGCAGCGAGGTGTCCTGGGTGACCATGCCGATGGCGCTGCGCAGGCTGTCCTGGGTGACGCGGGCGATGTTCTGCCCGTCGATGCGGATCTCGCCACTGTCCACGTCATAGAAGCGCAGCAGCAGGTTGATCAGGGTCGACTTGCCCGCGCCGGAGCGGCCCACCAGGCCGACCTTTTCGCCAGCGCGGATGTCCAGGCTCAGGCCATCGAGCACCTGGCGTTCGCCGTTGTAGTTGAAGCGCACGTTGTCGAAGGTCACCGCGCCGCCACGGGTTTCCAGCGCGCCGGCATTCGGCACGTCCTGCACCTTGGGCCCGCGGGTGAGGGTGGCCATGCCATCCTGCACGGTGCCGATGTTCTCGAACAGCGAGGTCATCTGCCACATGATCCAGTGCGACATGCCGTTGATGCGCAGGGCCATGGCCGTGATCGCGGCCACCGCACCGGTGCCGACCTGGCCCTGGTGCCACAGCCACAGGGCGTAGCCGCCGGCACCGAAGATCAGCCCGACCACCAGCGTCTGGTTGACGATCTCGAACTGGCTGACCAGGCGCATCTGGCGAAAGCCGGTCTGCTTGAAGTCTTCCATTGCCGCCCGGGCGAAGTGCGCCTCGCGCTTGGAGTGGGAAAACAGCTTCACGGTGGTGATGTTGGTGTAGGCGTCGGACACCCGCCCGGTCATCGACGAACGCGCATGGGCCTGTTCCTGGCCGACTTTGCCCAGGCGCGGCACGAAATACAGCATGGCCAGGCCGAACAGCAGCAGCCAGGCAATGAATGGCAGCATCAGCTTGGCGGCGAAGCCACCGGCCAGGGCGATGATGGCGATGAAGTACACACCGATGCCCGGGACGATCTCGATCACCGTGAACAGCACTTCCCGCACCGCCAACGCGGTCTGCATCACCTTGGTGGTGACCCGGCCGGAAAACTCGTCGGAGAAGAACGACAGGCTCTGGCGCAGCATCAGCCGGTGGAAGTCCCAGCGCAGGCGCAGCGGCAGGTTGATCGCCAGCACCTGGTGCTGCATCAGCGTGCGCAGGGCCACCAGCACGATGCTGGCGATCAGCAGCAGGCCGACGCCCCACAGCACGCGGCTTTCTTCCGGGCTGACGCCACCGCCGGCCTGCCAGTTGGAGAGCAGGTCTACCACTTGGCCGAGGAAGGAAAACAGCCAGGCCTCGTAGATCGATACGCCGGCACTGAACAGCGCCAGCGCCAGGATATAGCCACGCGCGCCGCGGGTGCAGGCCCACAGGAAGCGCAGCAGGCCGACCGGGGGTGGTGGCACCTCGTCGGGTGGGAAGGGGTCGAGCCAGCGTTCAAAGGCACGGAACATGAGGGTCTCCGGGGGTACTCGGTAGCAATAACCATACAGCACTGGGGCCACCAAGTGCCTGTCGAGCGTTTTGCAGCGCCTGTGAGGCGAACACCCCCAAAACCCCATGCCCCTGATTTTTTACGCTCTTTTTACGACTGAACCGTCGGCCTGCAAGGATACTGACCGCGCGATGCTCATGGATGGCATGCATTTCCAAACGCCACTCCAGAGAACCCCTTTCGTGAGCCAGTCCGCCGTCGCAGCAAACCCACCTCATTCCAGCAAGCCCGCTGCCATCGGCATGCTCGTCGCCGCCGTCGGCGTGGTCTATGGCGACATCGGCACCAGCCCGCTGTACACCCTCAAAGAAGTCTTCGCCGGGCACTACGGCGTGCAGGCCAACACCGCCGGGGTGCTTGGCGTGCTGTCGCTGGTGTTCTGGTCATTGCTGTGGGTGGTGTCGCTCAAGTACGTGCTGTTCATCCTGCGCGCCGACAACCAGGGCGAGGGCGGCATCATGGCCCTGACCGCGCTGGCGCACCGCGCGGCGGCGCCCTACAAGCGCCTGAGCAGGGTACTGGTTCTGCTGGGGTTGTTCGGCGCGGCGCTGTTCTACGGCGACAGCATGATCACCCCGGCGGTCTCGGTGTTGTCGGCGGTGGAGGGGCTGCAACTGGCCTTCGACGGCATCGAGCATTGGGTCGTGCCGCTCGCGGTGCTGCTGCTGGTGGCGCTGTTCCTGATCCAGAAGCATGGCACCGCGCGCATCGGCATTCTGTTCGGGCCGATCATGGTGCTGTGGTTCGTGGTGATCGGTGCGCTGGGCGTGCATGGCATCGTGCAGCGCCCGGAGGTGCTGCAGGCGCTCAACCCGGCCTGGGCGGTGAAGTTCTTCATCTACCACCCCGGCATGGGCGTGGCCATTCTCGGCGCCGTGGTGCTGGCACTGACCGGCGCCGAAGCGCTGTACGCCGACATGGGCCATTTTGGCCGCAAGCCGATTGCCCGCGCCTGGTTCCTGCTGGTGCTGCCAGGGCTGGTGCTGAACTACTTCGGCCAGGGTGCGTTGATCCTCGGCAACCCGGAAGCGGTACGCAACCCGTTCTACCTGCTGGCGCCGGACTGGGCCCTGCTGCCCATGGTCGCGCTGGCCACGCTGGCGACCATCATTGCCTCCCAGGCGGTGATTTCCGGTGCATTCTCGCTGACGCGCCAGGCCATCCAGCTGGGCTATGTGCCGCGCATGTTCATCCAGCACACCTCCAGCGAAGAGCAGGGGCAGATCTACGTCGGCATGGTCAACTGGGCGCTGATGGTCGGCGTGGTGCTGCTGGTCATCGGCTTCGAGTCGTCCGGGGCACTGGCGGCGGCCTACGGCGTGGCGGTAACCGGCACCATGCTGATCACCACGCTGCTGGCTTCGGCGGTGGTGCTGTTGTTGTGGAAGGCACCGCGCTGGCTGGCGCTGCCGATGCTGCTGGCGTTGCTGCTGGTGGACAGCCTGTACTTTGCCGCCAACGCGCCGAAGATCTTCCAGGGCGGTGCCTTTCCGGTGATTGCCGGGGTGGCGCTGTTCGTGCTGATGACCACCTGGAAGCGCGGGCGCACGATCATCGTCGAACGGCTGGACGAAAGCGCGTTGCCGCTGGAACTGTTCATCGCCAGCCTGCAGGCGCAACAGCCGTACCGGGTGAATGGCACGGCTGTGTTCTTGTCTGCGCGGCCTGAAACCGTGCCCCACGCGCTGCTGCACAACCTGCTGCACAACCAGGTGCTGCATGAGCAGGTGGTGCTGCTGACCGTGGTGTTCGAAGACGAGCCGCGGGTCAGTGCCAGCAAACGCTTTGAAGTCGAGGCCTTCGGCGACGGCTTCTACCGGGTGAGCCTGCACTTCGGCTTCATGGAAGAGCCCAACGTGCCACTGGCCTTGAGCCGTTGCCCTTGCGCGGACCTGGAGTTCGGCCCGATGCGTACCACCTACTTCCTCAGCCGCGAGACGGTCATCGCCGGCAAGCAGAAGGGCATGGCGCGCTGGCGTGAGCACCTGTTCGCCTTCCTGCTGAAGAACGCCAACAGCAACCTCAAGTACTTCCAGTTGCCGCTGAACCGGGTGATCGAATTGGGCACCCAAGTCGAGATGTAAGTTGCCGTTGCAGTGAGGCGCAACGGCCCCTTGTTCTCACACCACCGCTTCGCGGCGATAGGCATAGGTCTCGGCAAAGCGTGACAGCATGTAGGCGCTGCACGACACCGCCGGGTACCTGGCCGGGTTTTCCGCGCTGGAGCAGTTGGGCAGGCAGCTGATCTCGGTGTCCGGGTGCGGTTCGGCAAAGAACGGCATCGAGTAGCGGTCCACACCCAGCGGGCTGATCACCCGGTGCGGTGTGGACGTGTAGCGGTCGTTGCTCCAGCGCGCCATCATGTCGCCGATGTTGACCACATAGGTGCCTTCGATGGGCGGCGCGTCGATCCATTCGCCGTTCACGTTCTGCACCTGCAAGCCGCCGGCAGCATCCTGGTACAGCAAGGTCACGCAGCCGTAGTCGGTGTGCGCGCCAGCGCCTTGCTGGTCGGCGCTGCTGGCGGCCTGGCGGGGCGGGTAGTGGATCATGCGGAACACGCTGATGGGGTCGGCGAAGCGCTGGTCGAAAAAGTCCTCTTCGATGCCCAATGCCTCGGCCATGGCCCGCAGCAGGGTCAGGGACAGCGCGTGCATGTCCTGGTAGTGCTGTTGCAGCAGCGCTTCCCAGCCGGCAATGGCAGGGTGGCGGTTGGGGCCGCGCAGGGGTTTGCCTGCCAGCACATCAGGGTGGTCGGCGCTCATGTGCAAACCCATGTCGAAGGTTTCCTTGAGGTCACTCGGCCGGCTCGGGTCGAGCTGCTCGGTGGCGATGGCACCGTAGCCACGGTGGTGGGCGCTGCGGGTGATATCGATGCGCAGCTTTTCCTCGGCCGGGCGGGCGAAGAAGTCTTCGGCGGCGGCTTTCAGTTCAGCGATGCGTGCCGCCGGGATCGGGTGCCCCTTGATGTAGTAGAAGCCCCATTGCCGGCAGGCGGCGTCGATCTGCCGGGCCACCGCCTGGCGGGCGGCGGGGTCGTGCTGGTACAGCGGGGCGATGTCGATGATGGGCAGTGTGTTCATCAGGGCTCCGGAAAAGTGGGTTGCAGACGGCTCTTGTGGGAGCGGCCTTGTGTCGCGAAAGGGCTGCGAAGCAGCCCCAGCAATCTGTGCATTTGTGCTGATTCTCTGGGGCCGCGAAGCGGCCCTTTCGCGACACAAGGCCGCTCCCACAGGGACCGCGTTCAGCCAATAGAGGTTACTTGGGCAGTTGTGCAGTGATGCCCTTGACGTAGTAGTTCATGCCTGCCAGTTCGGCATTGCTGGCCACGGCGCCCTCAGCAATCTTCAGCGCACCGCTCTGGTCGAGAATCGGCCCGGTGAACGGGTGGAACGAGCCGTCCTTGATGCTGGCGATGATCTGCTCGGCGCCGCTTTTCACGTCAGCCGGTACCAGGTCGCTGATCGGCAGCTGGACAGTGCCGTCGGCCAGGCCACCCCAGTAGTCCTGCGGCTTCCAGTTGCCGTCCATGACCGCCTGGGTGCTCTTGATGTAATGCGGGCCCCAGTTGTTGACGATCGAGGTCAGCACCGCCTTGGGCCCGAAGTGGGCCATGTCCGAGGCGTAGCCCACTGCGTAGATGCCACGGCGCTCGGCGGTCTGGATCGGCGCCGGGCTGTCGGTGTGCTGGAACAGCACGTCGACGCCCTGGTCGATCAGGGCGTTGGCCGCATCGGCTTCCTTGCCCGGGTCGAACCAGGAGTTGACCCACACCACCTTGATCTCGGTGCCGGGGTTGTACTTGTCCAGCGCCAGCTGGATGGCGTTGATGTCACGCAGCACCTCCGGGATCGGGAAGGAAGCGACATAGCCAATCTTCTTGCTCTTGGTCATCTTCGCGGCGAGGTAACCGCCGACGTAGCGGCCTTCATAGGAGGTTGCCAGGTAGGTGCCGAGGTTCTTGTCCTGCTTGTAGCCGGTGGCGTGCTCGAAGGTGACCTTGGGGAACTGCCTGGCGACCTTGGCGGTAGGGTTCATGTAGCCGAACGAAGTGGCGAACACCAAGTCGTAGCCACCCTTGGCCATGTTGCGGATGACCCGCTCGGCGTCGGCGCCTTCCGGCACATTCTCGACGAAGCTGGTATCGACCTTGTCGCCAAACTGCTTGATCAGCGCCTGGCGGCCTTGCTCGTGCTGGTAGGTCCAGCCGTGGTCGCCGATCGGGCCGATGTAGACGAAGCCGACTTTCAGCGGGTCGGCGGCGGAGGCCGACAATACCGTGCTCAGGCCGATCGCGGCGGCCAGGGTGCGCAGCAGCTTGTTGCTTTTCTTCTGATGCATCGAAGGTTCACTCCTGTGGGTCTTGTGTTGTTTTCTTGTTCGCGGCGGGACGTCAGCGTCCCGCTTTCCAGGGCTGGCCAAGCGAAACCGGTGCATACAGCCGGGTCTTGATCGCATCGCGTGAGAGCACCACCAGCACCAGGATCGTCGCCACATAGGGCAGCATCGCCAGCAAGTTGGCCGGGAAGCTCACGCCGATGCCCTGGGCCACCAGGTGCAGGATGCTGGCCAGGCCGAACAGGTAGGCACCGAGCAGTACGCGCTGCACCCGCCAGCTGGCGAACACCACCAGCGCCAGGGCGATCCAGCCGCGGCCGGCGGTCATGTTTTCTGCCCACATCGGGGTGTAGGCCAGTGACAGATAGGCGCCGGCAAGGCCGGCCATGGCGCCGCCGAACAGCACCGCCAGGGTGCGCACGCGCAGCACCGGCAGGCCCATGGCGCTGGCGGCGTCGGGGTTTTCGCCGACGGCCTGGAGGATCAGGCCGGTGCGGCTTTTCAGCAGCACCCAGGCGACCAGGGCAAAGAGGGCGAAGGACAGGTAGACCAGCACATCCTGGTTGAACAGCATGTGGCCGATGATCGGCAGCTCGGCCAGCAGCGGGATCGCCAGCGGTTCGAAGCCGCCCAGCGGCTTGCCGACCCAGGCGCTGCCGACGAACGCCGACAGGCCGACGCCAAAGATGGTCAGGGCCAGGCCGGTCGCCACCTGATTGGCCTGGCAGCCCAGGGCGACCACGGCAAACAGCGAGGCCAGCAGCATGCCGGCCAGGCACGCCATCAGCACGCCGAGCCACAGGTTGCCGGTGGCGTAGGCGGCGATGAAGCCCACCACCGCGCCGAACAGCATCATGCCTTCCTGGCCGAGGTTGAGTACGCCACTCTTCTCGCACACCAGTTCGCCCAGGGCTACCAGCAGCAGCGGGGTACCGCAACGCACCATGGCGTAGAGGATGTTGCCAAGCAGATCGAGATCCATAGTCGAAGCCTCAGCCTGCGCGCCCAAGGCGGCAGGCACTTGAAAGGTTCAGGAGAGGTCAGGCACTGGCCGCTTCGGCCAGCGCCGAGCGCCGCCGCCAACTCAGCGTGAGCCGCGGCCGGTAGAGGATCAGCACGTCGCAGGCGAGCAGGTAGAACAGCATCATTCCCTGGAACAGCCCGGTCAGCGCCTGTGGCAGGTTCAGGCTCATCTGCGCGTTCTCGCCGCCCAGGTAGAGCAGGGCCATGAGCAGGCCGGCAACCAGAATGCCGAGCGGGTTGAGCCGGCCGAGGAAGGCCACGGTGATCGCCGCATAGCCGTAGCCCGGCGACACCTGCGGCACCAGCTGGCCGATCGGCCCGCTGACTTCACTGACCCCGGCCAGGCCCGCCAGGCCGCCGCTGATCAGCAACGCCAGCCACACCAGGCGCTTTTCGCGAAAACCGACAAAACCGGCGGCGCGTTGGTCGAGGCCGAGCACCTTGATCTGGAAGCCCAGGAAGCTCTTGTGCAGCAGCACCCACGCCGCCACCAGCGCCAGTAGCACGAAGTACAGGCCGACGTGCAGGCGGCCATCCTCGAACAGCAGCGGCAGGCGGCTGGCATCGCCAAACATCGCCGACTGCGGGAAGCTGAAGCCTTCGGGGTCCTTGAGCGGGCCGTGCACGAAGTACAGCAGCAGGTTCAGGGCGATGTAGTTGAGCATGATGGTGGTGAGGATCTCGTTGGCATTGAAGTGCGTACGCAGCCACGCCGCCAATGCGCCCCACAGTGCACCGGCGAGGGTGCCGGCCAGCAGCACCCAGAGCAGCGCCCAGCGGCTTTCCCAGTCGAGCAGGTGGATTGCCACGGCACTGCCGGCCAAGGCGCCGATCAGCAACTGGCCTTCGGCGCCGATGTTCCAGATGCGTGCCTGGTACGCCACCGCCAGGCCCAGGGCGCAGAGCAGGATCGGCAGGGCCTTGAGCAGTAGCTCGCTGAGGCCGTAGAGGTCGCTGACCGGTTCGATCAGCAAGGTGTGCAAGGTCAGCAGCGGGTCATGCCCCAGGGCGCTGAACAGGATCGCCCCGCTGACCAGGGTCAGCAGGCCGGCGAGCAGCGGCGACAGCACCAGCATGGCGCGCGACTGCTGGGTACGGGGTTCGAGGGATAGCAGCATGGCGGGTTCTCGTCAGGTGGCGGCGTGCGCGGTATCGAACTGGCCGGCCATCCAGCTGCCGACCTCCACGCTGTGGGTGTCGGCGGTGGCCTTGAGCGGCGACAGGCGCCCGCTGCACAGGGCGCCGATGCGGTCGCTGATCTGCAACAGCTCATCGAGGTCTTCGGAAATCACCAGGATTGCCGCGCCGGCATCGCGCAGGGCGATCAGCGCGCGGTGGATCGCTGCGGCGGCACCGACGTCGACGCCCCAGGTCGGGTGGGCGGCGACCAGCAGCCTGGGGCCCTGCAGGATTTCCCGGCCGAGGATGAACTTCTGCAGGTTGCCACCAGACAGGCTGCGCGCCGTGGCCTGGGCATCCGGCGTCTTCACCGCGAAGCGCTGGATGATCTGCTCGGCCAGCGCCTGCACCTTGCCCGAGCGGATCAGGCCACGTTCGACCAG
This sequence comes from Pseudomonas sp. CC120222-01a, assembly GCF_003097235.1. Taxonomy (GTDB): domain Bacteria; phylum Pseudomonadota; class Gammaproteobacteria; order Pseudomonadales; family Pseudomonadaceae; genus Aquipseudomonas. The sequence goes on from NZ_QEQQ01000014.1 coordinate 158,992, forward strand.
GCCCTGCTGGAAGGCGGTGAGCAGGGCATTGTCGGCCAGGCTCATGTCCGGCACGGCACCGTGGCCCAGGCGTTCGGCCGGGACGAATGCCAGGCCCAGGGCGCGGCGGGCATCCGGGTGCAGATTGGCCATGGGCTGGTTGTCGAGGCTGATGCGTTCGCGCTCGCTGGCGGGCAGGCGCGTTTCGCCACTGAGCAGGGCCAGCAGTTCGTCCTGGCCGTTGCCGGCCACCCCGGCAATGCCGACGATTTCGCCGCTGCGCACCTCCAGGCGCAGGTGCTCGAAGGAGGTGCCGAACGGGTCCTGGTTGCGCCAGCTGAGGTCGTCCACCCGCAGCCGTGGCAGGCCGCCGGCGCGCTTCGGGTAGCTGGCTTCGAGCCCTTCGGCATCGCCGACCATCAGCCGCGCCAGCTGCAGGTCGCTGCAGTCGGCCGGCACGCAAGCCCCGGAAACCCGGCCTGCACGCAATACCGTGGCGCTGTGGCAGAGGGCACGCACTTCGTTGAGCTTGTGGCTGATGAACAGGATGCTGCAGCCTTCAGCGGCCAGTGTGCGCAGGGTGATGAACAGTTGCTCGACTTCCTGGGGCGTCAGCACCGAGGTCGGTTCGTCGAGGATCAGCAGTTTGATGTCCTGCATCAGGCAGCGCACGATCTCCACCCGCTGGCGCTCGCCGATCGACAGGCTGTGCACCAGGCGCTCGGGCTCCAGTGCCATGCCATAGCGCTGCGACACCTCGCGGATGCGCGGCGCCAGCTGCTTGGGCGAGCCCGCCTCGCGGCCCAGTGCCAGGGCGATGTTCTGCGCCACGGTCAGGGTCTCGAACAGCGAAAAGTGCTGGAACACCATGCCGATCCCCAGGCTGCGGGCCTGGGCTGGGTCAGCCACTTGCACCTGCCGGCCTTGCCACAGCAACTGGCCGGCGTCCGGCCGGGTGACGCCGTAGATGATCTTCATCAGGGTGCTCTTGCCCGCGCCGTTCTCGCCGAGCAGGGCATGGATTTCACCGGCGGCGATGCGCAGGTCGACGCGGTCGTTGGCCAGCGTGCCCGGGTAACGCTTGGTAATTGCACGCAGCTCCAGGCGCAGGTGCGTAGGGGTATCGGACATGGGACTGCTCGGGAGTGGTGGGTGTGAGCAGCTTGCAAAGCAAAAACATGGCCAAGTGGTCAGATTCCCGTTCTGTGGCCGTTGCAGACAGGGTTGCGGCCGATCAGGGCAGGGGGCAGGGCGGGTGCAGCGGCAGGCAGGGTGTTTGGTTTTGGGGCGCAGGGGGCGCCAAACTGGGGCGAAATTCAAGCATGAGCTGCCTTGAAGCTTTCACATAATGCGACTAATACTAAAGAGCTGCCGAGAAGAGGGATGGTCATGCAGACGCGCTTCGTTGTGGTTCCCGCGCTTCCGTTGGAAAAAGAATACCTACCGAGGTGTGCCGGCTTTCCCAAGGCATTGGGCAAGGGCTACGACCTCTATGACACGCACGACAAGCTCAGGCTGACGCTGAACTTTCCTACGCGGGCTGAAGCGGACTACGCGTGTGCCTGCCGCAATGGCTTGCGCGTCGCGAGTGATGAAGACGCTTGCGGAGGGCTTTCGGGCTGGTGCGCCGCAGAAACCTGAGGCACCGGGGCAGCTGCGCCACCCCGGTGCAAGCCGGGCAGTATCAACGATCCTTGTCTTTATGCTGGGTGCCACCCTGGGTGGATTGCCCACCCATGCGTCCGCTGTCAGCAGGCGTTTGCTTGCCGCCAGCCTGCCCACCCTGGTGGCCGGTGTCCCTGGACTTTTCCCAATCCTTGTTCATCTTGTCTTCAGGTTTTTGCCCGGACTGCTGGCCGCCTTTCTGCGAACCCGACATATCGCCTTGGCCGCCTTTGCGGCCAGCATCACCGGCACCGGCCTGGTTGCTGCCGCCCTGGTTTCTATCGTTGTCTTGATTGTTAGCCATGATTGCTTACCTCAAGTCAGACACAGAACGTTCTGTGTTCACGTGTGACTGGCGAAGGTTGCAACGCACTGCAAATACTTTCGGCTAATCGGACGAGACGCTTTAACAAACCCCGGGCAAATTATTAGTGGATAAAAACCCGCTGGATTTCTGCGGGCCTGCACGTGCAACCCACGCTCGGTTGAACGTTGCCAAGGGCCAGGGCTCATACATGCAAAGGGCACAGCGAGGAGTGTCACCCATGAGCATCGAACGCAGCATCCCCGAGATTGAGGCGTGGTACGCCCAGTTTGATGACACCAGCTACCGCCGCGAGTCGCCGGACGCCTACCACCATGAATTGGTGCGCACCGCCGAGGCCTTGCGCGACGATGGTGCGATCGACTGGGACGACTGGCTGGCGCTGAAGGCGCTGGCTGACGAGGCCCATGTCGGTGCCCTGGAAGACGCCGTGCAGGCTCACGTCAGCGACCCCGACGCATGAAAGCGCTGAAGATCGCCACCTTCAACATCAACGGTATCCGCAGCCGCCTGCCGGCGCTGTTGGCCTGGCTGGAACGGGAGCAACCGGACATCGCCTGCCTGCAGGAACTCAAGGCGCCCGACGCGCAGTTCCCGCGCCAGGACCTGGAGGCGGCTGGCTATGGCTGCCTGTACCAGGGGCAGCCGTCGTGGAACGGCGTGGCGATCCTGGTGCGTGGCAGCGAGCCGTTGGAGGTACGTCGCGGCTTGCCCGGCATGGAGGACGACAGCCAGAGCCGCTATCTGGAGGCCGCTGCGCATGGGGTGCTGGTGGCGTGCCTGTACCTGCCGAACGGCAACCCGCAGCCCGGGCCGAAATTCGATTACAAGCTGCGCTGGTTCCAGTGCCTCATCGAGCATGCCAAGGCACTGTATGGCAGCGGTCACCCGACGCTGTTGGCAGGCGATTTCAACGTGGTGCCCACCGACATGGACATCTACGACCCACGCTCATGGCTGAAGGACGCGCTGCTGCAACCGGAGTCGCGAGCGTGCTACCAGCAGCTGCTTGACCAAGGCTGGGTCGATGCCATTCGCCACCTGTACCCCGACGTGCGCGTGTACACCTTCTGGGATTACTTCCGCAATCACTGGGCGCGCAATGCTGGGTTGCGCATCGACCACCTGTTGCTCAACCCGGACCTTGCCCCTTACCTGAAGCGGGCGGGTGTCGACGCTTGGGTGCGCAATGAAGCCAAGGCCAGTGACCATGCGCCGGTGTGGGTCGAACTGGCGGCTCGCCGGCAGGCATGAGCCCCTTCAAGGTGCACTGGCATAACCGAAAATCAGGCAATTGACTGCGCAAATGTCGCTGTAACCGCTGCGGGTGAAACCTTAGGCTTTTCGCATGGAGCAATAGACCGCTCGATGCCGTGGCTGGACCGTCCAGCCGAAAACAATAAGGAGTTACCGCATGTCTGCATTCGCGTTTTCCGGTGTGAACCTGGCCATCACCACCCCGTTCGATGCGCAGGGCAAAATCGATTTTGCCCGTTTCGAAAGCCTGATCGAGCGCTACATCGCCGCCGGTGTGCATGGCCTGGTGCTCAGCTCCGGAACTGGCATGCATGTGTACCTGAGCAAGGATGAATCCAAGGAACTGGTGGCCTTCGGCGCCAAGGTCATCAATGGCCGTGCGCGGGTGATTGCCCAGACCTCTGCGCTGCTGGTCGAAGAGGTGGTCGAGCGCACCCGCCACGCCAAGGACTGCAACGCCGATGGTGTGATGGTGCTGCCGCCGTTCTTCGAAGGCCCGACCGATGACCAGGGGATCATCGATTTCTACTCGACGGTGGCCCAGGTCGGCTTGCCGATCATTGGCTACAACGTGCCACAGGCGGTGGGGGTCGAAGTCACGCCCGCGCTGTTCAGACAGCTGAGCGAGATCCCCAACTTCGTTTCGGTCAAGGACAGCAGCGGTGACTTGGCGGCCCAGGCTGCCTTGTCGCGCACCGGTCTGCCAACCATGAACGGCGCCGACCCGCTGGTGCCCTACGCGCTGTTTGCAGGTGCTGCAGGGTTGATCTGGGGCGGTGCGAACCTGGCGCCGAAGACCTGCGTGGCCTTGGCCAATGCCGCCAGCGAGGGCAAGTGGGCCGAGGTGCAGCAGCTCTGGAAGCACCTGGCCCCGGTAATGTCGCTGATCTGGCAGGGCGACTACGTGCAGTCGGTGTATGCCGGTGCGCAGATCATGGGCTTTGACGCCGGTAACCCACGCCGTCCGCTGCGGCGCCTGGCCGAGGAAAAGCTGGCAGCGCTGCGTGAAGCACTGGCGCCGCTGATCGACCACGAAGCTTCGGCTTCCTGACTGGGCAGGTTGCGAGCATGTACGTTGCCTCGAAAATGCCCAGCCACCATGGCTGCTCCGGTTGGACCGAGATGTTGCCGCCGCGTGTGGCCAATGCCGTACTGGACAGTGCCGTCACTGCCGATGTGGCGATCATCGGTGGCGGCTTTGCCGGCTTGTCGGCAGCCCGCCAGCTGACGCGCCGGGACCCGACTCTGAAGGTGGTGCTGCTCGAAGCCGGCACCGTCGGCGAGGGCGCCTCGGGGCGCAATTCAGGGTTCATCATCGACCTGCCCCACGAGGTCTCTGCCGAAGGCCTGGGCGGCGGTTCGCTCGATCGCGCCAGGCGCGACATCAAGCTGTACCGCACGGCCATCGACATGGGCCGCGAACTGGCCGAAGCACAGGGTTGGGGCAAGGCGGTGTTCGACCCCTGCGGCCGCTTCAGTGTCGCCCGTGGTACGCAAGGAGATGAGCACATCCTGTCTTACGCCAGGCAGCTGGACGCGCTGGGCGAACCCTACGAACTGCTCGACACCCGCCAGATCGGCGCGGTGACCGGCAGCCCGGCCTACACCTCGGGCCTGTTCATGCCCGGCACGGTGATGATCCAGCCGGCGGCGTATGTGCGGCGTTTTGCCGATGCGTTGGCAGGTGCGGTGCGGGTGTACGAGCAGACACCGGCCTTGTCGTTCAAGCAGGTGGGTGGCGCCTGGGTGATCAAGACACCGAAGGGTGTGGTCACGGCGGGCAAGATTATCCTGGCCAACAACGGCCACGCCCAGAGCTTCGGCTTCTTCAAGGGCCAGCTGCTGCACGTGTTCACCTATGCCTCGCTGACCGAACGTTTCGACCCCAAGCGTCTGCCGGGCCAGCGTACCTGGGCGGCGACCCCGGCCTTGCCGATGGGCACCACGGTGCGTCGCATCAGCGACGGCGACAGTGACCGCATCCTGGTGCGCTGGCGCTACAGCTACAACCCGAGCCTGACCATTGGCGACAGCCAGGTGGACAGTGCCGGGCGGGTGCACGACGGCAAGTTCCTCACCCGCTTCCCGAGCCTCAAGGGGCTGCGCATGGAGTACCGCTGGGGTGGACCGATGGCGCTGACCTGGAACAGCGTGCCGGCGTTTGGCGAGGTGGATCGCGGGGTGTTCGCGGCCTGTGGCTGCAATGGGCTGGGGGCGTCCAAGTCCAGTGCTGCGGGCATTGCAGCGGCTGACCAGGCACTGGGCGTGCGCAGCGAACTGGTGGAGATCTTCAGCGGTTTCGACAAACCCAAGCAGTTGCCGCCACAACCGTTCCTGACTATCGGTGCGAAAGCCAACATGAAGCTCAAGGAACTGCGGGCGGGGGATGAGTGAGTTGATTCACCAAGGCGGGCCCTGGTGGGGGGGCAGGAGTGATAGGCCCGGAACAGATTTAGGCGCGGCGGTGCGACGATCCGATTAGCCTGCGATGCGCCGCGCTGGCGGCGCTCGGTCTCACAGGCGCTGAAAATACCAAGGCGAACACTTCAAACTGACAACTTCATAACTTCCGCGCACGCCTGTTTCATGCCTGTTCGCGCCGTAAATAATTATATTTCCCATACCGTTGACCCTCTCCAAATCTATCGTCTATCCTGCGCCGACAAATTGTAGACATACAGTAGACATGTCTAATTCAGTCGTCAGGGCCGCGTAAGCGCCCAGTGAAAACTGCCTCGACTACAGGCTGCCCGCAAACCCGCGGGCGGCTGGCGCGCGGCTGGCTGATTGTCTGCAGTGACTCAAAATAATTAATACAACAGGAGAGCTGTCGCGGTGAGTAATACAACGTTGTCCATCGAAGATGCGCCATTGAACAACTTCCACCAATTGATGACCGTGCGCGCGGGCGGTGGCTGGATTCTCGACGGCTATATCCTCAGCATCATCGGCGTGGTGATCGTGCAGTTTTCCGATTATCTGAAGCTGGATTCGTTCTGGCAGGGCATGGTCGCTGCCTCGGCCATGCTCGGCACCTTCTGCAGCGGTTTCCTCGGTGGCTGGCTGACCGACAAGGTCGGGCGCCGTCGGCTGTTCTTCGTCGGCCCGATCCTGTTCATGGTCGGCTCGCTCGGCTCGTTGTGGGTCGAGTCCGGCATCGCGCTGTTCATCCTGCGTTTCCTGGTCGGGGTGGGCGTTGGCCTGGAGTACCCGGTCGCAGGTTCCTTGCTGACCGAGTTCCTGCCGCAGAAACACCGTGGCCAGCGCCTGGCCGGGTTGACCATCCTCTGGTTCGCCGGCGCCGCGCTGTCGTACATGGTCGGCAATTTCATCCTCGCGCGCGGTGGCGATGAGGCCTGGCGCCTGGTGCTGGCCAGCTCCGCCGTGCTCGGCGCACTGCTGTTCATCATCCGCCTGCGCACGCCCGAGTCGCCGCGCTGGCTGGTCAGCAAGGGGCGCCACGAGGAGGCAGAGCGCATCATCAAGAAGGTCTACGGGCCGTCCTATTCGCTGGCCAACATGCCGGAGCAGGCGGAAGAGAACAAGGTATCGCTGGGCGACCTGATGCGCTCGGGGTATGGCAAACGCATGCTGTTCGTCGCGGTGTTCTGGAGTTCGGCGGTGGTGCCGATGTTTGCCGTGTACTCCTTTGCGCCGGTGGTGTTGCAGGCACTGAACCTGAAGGGTGACTGGGCGTCGTACGGCTCGGTGCTGATCACGCTGCTGTTCGTGGTCGGTTGCATCATCGCGACGCGCCTGATCGACACTCTGGGGCGCCGCCCGCTGATCATCCACAGCTTCCTCTGGTCGACCCTGGCCTTGCTGGGCCTGGGCCTGTTCTCCAACAGCTCCGAAGCCCTGGTCCTGCTGATGTTCGGGGCCTATGCACTGTTCATCGGTGGTGCCCAGGTGCTGGAGCTGGTGTACCCGAACGAGCTGTTCCCCACTGAAATCCGCGCCTTCGCTGTCGGCATGGGCTCGTCCATGTCGCGCATCGGGTCTGCGGCGGGTACCTGGCTGGTGCCGGTTTCGCTGCTGCACCTGGGCATCGGCAACACCATGCTGGTTGCAGCACTGGTGTCCCTGGCAGGGTTGGTGGTGTCGGTGTGGCTGGCCCCGGAAACCCGTGGCATGAGCCTGGAGATGGCATCTTCGCTGGAGCGTTGATCGAGTGCTTCGCCGCAGGTTTGCCTGCGGCGGGTGTTTCAACGCCTGCCCGAGCCGCCTGGCAATTCGTCGATCTGCGACAGCGGTCTGGCCACGTGTTCCAGCGAGCGCCGCTCGGCCGCCACGCCCCAGATTGCCTGGGTCAGGCCGGCGATGATCATCAGCGCCGCGCCAATCAGGTAGCCGTACAGCACGTTCATGCGCTCGCCGCTTTCGATCAGCGCACCGAACAAGGTGGGTCCGATCAGGCCACCCAGACCGGTGCCGAAGGCATAGAAAACGGCAATGGCCAGGGCGCGGATCTCCAGCGGGAAGGTCTCCGCCACCGTGAGGTAGGCCGAACTGGCTGCCGCTGAGGCGAAAAAGAAGATCACCATCCAGGCGATGGTCTGCTGGGTCACGTCGATCAGCTGCTGCTGGAACAGGTAGCCGCTGACGGCCAGCAACACGCCCGAGACCAGGTAGCTCGAACTGATCATGATGCGCCGGCCGACCACGTCAAACAGCCTGCCCAGTAGCAGCGGGCCGCAGAAGTTGCCCAGGGCGAAGGGCAGGATGTACCAGCCCACCTTGGCCGCCGGCACCCCGTAGAAATCGGTCAGCACCAGCGCATAGGTAAAGAAGATCGCGTTGTAGAAGAATGCCTGCGCGGTGAGCAAGGTCAGGCCTACCAGTGCGCGGCGCCGATGCGCGACGAACAGGCTGTGGAACACTTCGCGCAATGGCGTATGGTCGCGTGCGCGCAGGCGCAGGGGAGGGGCCTGCAGCGGTGGGATCGCGATGCCGCGCGCATGGTAATGGCGTTCGATGTCGGCGACGATGCGCTCGGCGTGCTCCGGCTGGTTGTGGATCATCAGCCAGCGCGGGCTTTCCGGGATCCACAGGCGCATGAACAGGATCAGCAGGCCGAGCAGCGCGCCGGGGTGAACTCCTGGATGGTTGAGTTGATCGCCGTGTACTCGCCGCCGATGCCAGCGCCGGTGAGGAAACGGAACAGCAGGAAGCTGCACAAGCTCCAGGAGAACGCAGTTGCCGCCGTGGCGCCGATGTAGAGGAACAGGGTGATAAAGAACAGCCTGCGCCGGCCCAGGCGGTCGGTCAGCCAGCCGAACAACAACGCACCGAGGACCGCACCTGCGATGTAGCTGGCGCCTGCCAGGCCGATGTCGGTGCTGCTCAGGTGCAGCGCAGGGCTGTCTTTGAGCGCGCCGGCCACCGAGCCCGCCAGGGTGACCTCAAGGCCGTCGAGCAACCAGGTGATGCCCAGGGCCAGCACCAGCAAGGTGTGAAAACGCGTCCACGGCAGACGGTCGAGGCGGGCGGGGATGTCGGTGCTGTACAGATGCTCCTGGGCATCGCCTTTCTGCTGCAAGACTTGTGTCGTCACTGCAATCAACCGTCCGACTGCTCTTCTGGCGGAACCTGCCCCTCAGGCCAGTCTGGAGCCTCCTGTTGTGGTTCCGGTTCTGATGGCTTGGGTACGGGCTCGCCCGGATTGTGCGGCACGTCGTCGACATAAGGGTCAGGGTGGTTGGGGTCGATCATGGCCTGTCTCCTGAACGGATGGTTACCTCCTGTTAGGGCGTGCAGGTGCGTTGGCTGTTCAATCCGATTCGCCAGTGGCGGACAGGGTGTTTGCGCTGGAGCGGGTGGATCAGACGTGATTTGTTCTGTAGGCGAGCGGCGAAGGCTGAGATAATGGACGCCAATCACAAGGGCCATGCCATGCTGTCCATCTCCAATAACGTGCATCTGCCAGATGCCGAAATCGAACTGAGCTACATTCGCGCGCAGGGCGCAGGTGGGCAGAATGTCAACAAGGTGTCCAGCGCCGTGCACCTGCGCTTCGACATTCGCGCCTCGTCGCTGCCCGAGTTCTACAAGGAGCGACTGCTGGCGCTGCGTGACAGCCGCATCACCGGCGACGGCGTGTTGATCATCAAGGCCCAACAGTACCGTACCCAGGAGCAGAATCGCGCTGACGCATTGGCGCGTCTTGCCGAGTTGATCATCACTGCCGGCAAGGTCGAGAAGAAACGCCGGCCTACCAAGCCGACCCTCGGCTCGAAGACCCGCCGGCTTGAAGGGAAAGCCAGGCGCAGTAATGTCAAGGCGGGGCGGGGGAAGGTGGAATTCTAGGCTTTATGGAGGTTGAAGTGCTTAGTTTTTGCGACCAGAGAAGAGCCGCGTTAAATGCCACCACCGTATTTAGTGCGAATGCCAGACGCTGCCGTCCGGGAAGCGGGTTTCAGTGACCAGTGGCGTGGCCAGGTGGTGCTGGTAGCGGATCTGTAGGCCCAGCGGGTCGGTTTCCTCGATCAGCCGGCAGAACTCATCGTACTTGAAGGCCAAGTGATTGCCGTCGGGTAGATCGGTGCCAGTCAGGTTGCCGGCACTGTCCAGCGCTAGGCCGTATCGTTCGCCAACTCCATCAAGCCATAACCATCTGCCTCAACAGGTTTCATAGTCTCTCCTGCACCTCTCGCTCAAGAAGATAGTCGAAGAATTCTTCATATGTTTCCCAGGTATCCACCGCTCCACTAAAAAAGCCGGTATTGACGGAGCGTGCTTCCACAGCATCACACCAGATCACCTCAGGTTTACGCACAACATTCATATAAATAATACTTCCTGGCGGTTCTGCAATGACGACATATTCGTTACTCAACTCAATTGCATGCCTTAGCTTTAATGTTTCATTCAAAATGCTGTAATCATCTGAGCTATCAGCGATGGAATAATGACTGATACCTCCTAGCATTCCGCCACTGTAAAATTTTGAGATCTGCTTAAAACCTTGGGGCAATGTTATGTTTAAAGCCGCCTCAATCCCTGCCAAAACCCCTTCAGCACAGGGTTCCTCACCATACAGAGATATATACCTTTCCATTAATTCTCTAACACTCACCACAGTGACACCTCTATTTCAGTTGCACGCCATTGCCAGTATTCACGAGAATCCACGTCAAATTTTTTTCGATCGGGCTGAAGCCAGGGGTGAGGCTTGCTCCGACCAAATTGACTGTGCAATATATCTTGCCCGGGCTTCCCCACCCCATGATAGCGGGTACTACCCTCAACCAAAGGCCCTGGTGCTTTCTGTCCCAGGTGGTGAAGCGTAGCAAAACTACCATCAGGCAGCTGTGGAGGCAAACCTCTCGTGGCAGCATCTAGATTACTCTTTCCAATGAAGCGTTTATCACCTCCGGTACGTGGCTGATGCCAATTTATGTCGTTTCTCTGGTAGACCTCATAATTAAATTTTGTACCCGCCTGCCGGCTGGCACTCCACCTCATTGGCTCCTTGCTGAAATATTTTGCATTGCGACCATAGTTCACCAGTGCCGATGACTGTTGAACATCTTGAGAACCTGTCGCAACCGACGCAGGTGATCGCCTGTAGATTTTTAAATTACCAAAGTTTGAACCTAAACCGCCATTAGGTTGAATTCTGTGCCTTGCATTCATTCCGCCTACGACGACTGCACTACCAAAGGCTATCAACTTCTGTTGGTCTGACCCATCACCGTAACGATTTCCACCAAACCGATACCCTGCCTCACCGCCAATCACGCCTCCAAACATCCCCCAGAGCGCCATTTCCGGCCCCACCAACGCTATCGCACTGGCAATCCCCACCCCCAATGCCGTGGCCTCAAGCCACCCAGGCACTTCCGGTTCGATCTCATCCGTGGTCTCGGTATCCCCGCCGATAAATACGTTTGATGACCCCGCACTGATCCTCCCATCACATATCGTCCGATCCCCAACCCTCGCCGCAGGTTGCCCGTTGATGTAAACCGTGCGACTGCCCTGAGCCACGGTTTGGCGCGCCCCGGAATGGTCAGTGCACACCGCTTGATCGACATGCGCTCTGGCCGCAGGCCGGCCATTGATATGCACATTGTCAGAGCCAGAGGTGATCCAGCCTGTTTCACGCTGAGCATGGGAAAG
>NZ_QEQQ01000015.1 GCF_003097235.1 Pseudomonas sp. CC120222-01a
TTCGAGGTGTTAGGGATGATGAAGGGTTTGGTATTCGGAGCGGCTTGAATCACCAATTCATCTTTGGCGGTGTCCACGCCAGCTTCGATTGGGGGTGCGGACGTTGCCATGAATAGCTGCTCCTTGTAGCGTAGTGTGACTTGAAGGGCACACCCTGGCGCAGGCTTGCTTCTATTGTCGCTTGCTCGCGAGGCATTCCTTATCGGCGCTTGGGTGCTGAAAGGAGGAGGGGTGATTTCTCCCACGGTCTGTACTGCGCGAACAGTCAGAAGCGAGTTATGACCCTCCTCCTCCCTTCAAGTCCTACCATACAAGCGGGTTTACCCGCGAAGAAGCCACCGCGGTGGATGGCACCGGCTTCGCCGGTGTTCGCGGGTAAACCCGCTCCCACAGGGTCCGAGTCAGGCCCGATCAGTGGCTGTGCTTGCCACTCAAGGCCGCATGAAAGTTGGCGCTCTGGCGCAGGTATTGCTCGGTGTAGCTGTGGGTGGCCGTGGCCTTGCTGCTGTCGGCATGGGCATGGGCCGGCAGCACGACGGAGGCGGAGATGGCGGATGCGGCAATCACGGGGAAGAGATTGAAGTTCATGGTGGCTGACCTCGACGTGTGTGGTTTGACGTTCAGCCGCTTGGGCCTTGGGTCAAACTTACGCCGCTGAGGTCGCCCGCAGAAATTCATTGCGCTGGTAAGGGTTATCACCGCTATCGATAGTCAATCGATGAACTTGAGATCCGAGGGCGCATCCTGCTTGAAGTTCTGCACCGTCTCGCCGAGCTTGCCGCTGCGCGGGTCGCGGCGCATGACCACGATCTGGTTGCTCTTCTGGTTGGCCACCAGCAGGAAGTTGTCGCTCGGGTCGAGGGCGAACTCCCGCGGGTGGTCGCCATCTACCGAGCGGCGCTGCAGGAAGGTCAGCTGGCCATCGTCCTTGCCCACGCTGAACACCACGATCTCGTTCGCCGTGCCGCGGTTGCTGACGTACAGGAAACGCCCGTCCGCCGACAGGTGCAGGCCACCCGAGGCCTTGGCGGCGGCATCCTGCTGCTCGGTCAGCGGCAGGCGCTGACGCTCCAGCAAGGCAGCGTCCTTGACGTCGAACATCACCACTTCACCGCTCATTTCCAGCGTCAGGTAGGCATGCCGGCCTTTGGCATCGAACAGCAGATGACGCGGCCCGCTGCCGGGCGGCAGGTCCACCGACGCGGGGATCGCCGGAGTCAGTGGGTGATCGGCGCTGGCACCGTCGTAGCGATAGATGAAGACCTTGTCGGCGCCCAGGTCGCAGGCATACACATGCAGGCCATCCGGTGACAGCACCAGCGAATGCACGTGGGCCCCGGCCTGGCGCTCGGGGTTGACGCCACTGGGCTTGTGCCGAAGCTGCTGCACCACGTCCTTGAGCTTGCCATCCTTCGCCACCGGGATCACCACCAGGCTGCCGCCCGGGTCGGGGGCGACGGCGTAGTTGGCGACGAACAGGTAGCGTTGGTCGCGGCTCAGGCTGGCATGGGTCGGCTCATCGCCACGGCTGGCCACCTGGTTCAGCGGCTTGATCTCGCCCTTGGCACTGACGCTGAAGCTGCTGACTTGGCCGTTCGGGGTTTCATTGACCGCGAACAACTGGCGCTGGTCGGCTGACAGCACCAGCCACGACGGGCTGACGCTCTTGACCACCTGTTGCGGCGTCGGGTCGATCTGCCCGGTCTTGCTGTCGAACGCGTAGCGGTAGATGCCCTGGCTCTGGCCATCGGTGTAGCTGCCCACCAGCAACGTGGCGGCGTGGGCGGTGATTGTCAGGCTCATCAGGCTAGCGGTCAGCAGGCTCGTCCAGATCCGGTTCATCGTCGTCTTCATCCGGGGCGCGAAAGGCACTCATACAGACTAGACGATGCTCGCCCTGGGCATCGGCGAGTTGCCATTCATCATTGGCACCGACGGCGGCAGCGATCTGCTCGGGGGTGAAGGACCAGCGACGTAGTTGGCGGCCGTCCATGCACTCGATGGTCAAGCCGGAATCGTCGCAGGTGAAATCGAAGGCGTGCAGGCCGTCGATCAGGAGCATGTCGCAGGATGCGAGGGCGGTGGCGAGGGGAGACATGGTAATACCGATCAAAAATGAGCCGGCAGTATAACCTTTGGGGCTGCTTTGCAGCCCTTTCGCGACACAAGGCCGCTCCCACAGGAGACCGCATGATTTCAAATGGATGCGATCCACTGTGGGAGCGGCCTTGCCGGGGCGCCGGACCGGTCGGAAAGGGCCGCAAGGCGGCCCCCTGCGATTCAATGGGCGAAAATGGAGCCCCCTTCCTTGCCCACCATCTTCTCCGGCTTGATCAGGAACCGTGCCAGCGCCGGCAGCAGCCACAGCGCGCCAAACATGTTCCATAGCAGCATGAAGGTCAGCATCAATCCCATGTCGGCCTGGAACTTGATCGCCGAGAAGATCCAGGTGCACACGCCGATCGCCAGGCACAGGCCGGTGAACAGCACCGCTTTACCGGTCGAGCGCAGGGTCTGGTAGTAAGCCTCCTGCAACGGCAGGCCGGCACGCAGGAAGCTTTCCAGGCGGCTGTAGATGTAGATGCCGTAGTCCACGCCGATGCCCACACCCAGGGCCACCACCGGCAAGGTGGCGACCTTGACGCCGATGCCCATGAACGCCATCAGCGCGTTGCCCAGCACCGAGGTCAGCACCAGCGGCAGAACGATGCACAGGGTCGCGGCGAACGAGCGGAAGGTGATCATGCACATCACGGCCACGCAGAGGTAGACCAGGATCAGGATGGTCAGCTCGGCCGACTTGATCACCTCGTTGGTGGCCGCCTCGATCCCGGCGTTGCCTGCCGCCAGCAGGAACTGCAGGCCCTCCTTGTCATGGCTGTCGGCAAACGCCTTGGCCACCGCGGTAACGCGCTCCAGGGTCTCGGCCTTGTGGTCGTTGAGGAACACCAGAACCGGCGCCAGCGAGCAGTCGGCGTTGTACAGGCCGTCGGCACGGGCGATGGAATTGTTGAGGATGTCCGGGTTGCGCGACAGCGTCTCCCACTTCAGGCTGCCCTCGTTCATGCCCTTGATCACCTGCTTGGACACGGTCACCAGGGAGATCGCCGACTGCACGCCGGGGGTGTTCTGCATGGTCCACATCAGCTCGTCGATCGGCGCCATGGTCGAGTGGATCGAGCAGCTTTCCGGCGGCGTCTTGACCATGATCACCAGCACGTCCGAACTGGTCGAGTAGTTGCTGATAATGAAGTTGTTGTCCTGGTTGTAGCGCGAGTCCGGGCGCAGTTCCGGCGCACCCTGGTCAAGGTCGCCGATCTTCAGGTTCTGGCTGTACCACAGTCCGCTGGCGAAGGCGATCAATGCCAGTGTGATCGACACTGGGGCCACCTTGGCGCTGGCGAAGTTCGACAGCAGGCGCCAGAACGGGTGCTCGCGGGTCGCGTCCTTCTTGCTGCGCTCGATGGCCTTCTTGCTGATGCCGACGTAGGAAATCGCCACCGGCAGCAGGATCAGGTTGGTGAACACGATCACCGCCACGCCGATGGACGCGCCGATGGCCAGCTCGCGGATCACGCCAATGTCGATGATCAACAGGGTGATGAAGCCCACGGCGTCGGCGAGGATGGCGATCATCCCCGGCAGGAACAGCTGGCGGAAGGTGCGCCGGGCGGCGGTCAAGGCATTGTCGGCGTCACTGGACTGCAAGGCGATGCCGTTGATCTTCTGCACGCCGTGGGAAATGCCGATGGCGAAGATCAGGAACGGTACCAGCATCGAGTACGGGTCCAGGCCGAAGCCCACTGCGTGAATCAGGCCCAGCTGCCAGACCACCGCCACAAGGGTGGTGATGAGCACGGCGATGGTGCTGCGGATGCACCAGGTGAACCAGTACAGCAGGACCCAGGTGATCACCAGGGCCACACCGAAGAACATCGCCACCATCACCAGGCCGTCGATCAGGTCGCCGACCTTCTTGGCGAAGCCGATGATGTGAATCTTCACGTTGGGGTTCTGCGCCTGGAACTTGTCGCGGATCTTCTCTTCCAGCTGGTGCGAGAACTGCTGGTAATCCAGCTTGACCTGCTTGCCGGGGTCCTGCGGGTCAGGGAAGCTTTCCAGCAGCGGAATGTCGACGATGCTGGACTTGAAGTTGTTGCCCACCAGGCGCCCGACCTGGCCGGACTTGAGCACGTTGTCGCGCAGGGTATCGAGGCTGTCCTGGGAGCCGTTGTAGGTGTTGGGGATGACCTCGCCACCGGAGAAGCCTTCCTCGGTGACCTCGCTCCAGCGCACGCTGGGGCTCCACAGCGACTTGAGGCCTGCTCGGTCGACCCCGGGGATGTAGAACACCTCGTCATGGATCTGCCGCAGCGTTTCCATGTAATCCTTGTCGAAGATGTCGCCATTGACCGCCTCGACCGAGATACGCACGGTATTGCCGAGGTTGGCCAGGTCGTTGCGGTGCTCCATCATCTGCTCGATGAACGGGTGCTGCAGCGGGATCATTTTCTCGAAGCTGGTCGAGGGGCGGATCTGCGTGGCCTGCCAGAACAGGAAGATGCTGACCAGCAGGCACAGGGCGATGACCACCGGCCGGTTATTGAAGATCAGGCGTTCGAGCAGCGTGGCCTTGTCCTGATGGTGCGGGTGCATGGTGATGCTCTCCCTGCTGGTCATGGACGCACCTCCTTGGCAGCCGGCTCTGCGCCTTCGGCGTTGGCCAGGTGCACGCCCCCCTGCCCCACCAGCAGCAGTCCGCCATTGGCCAGGCCACTGACACCGGCCAGGGCGATACGGTCGCTGCGGTTGTAGACGCTGAAGGTCTGGCCATCATCGGTGCTGCGCAGCACGCTGCCGCCATTGCCGACCAGCACCAGGCTGCCATCTTCGACAAGCGTAGCGCCTGCCAGGCCGAATTCGAGTTCGCCACGGGTGGCCTTGAGCTCGATTGGCTGCCAGCTGTCACCGAAGTCGCTGGAGCGGAACAGGTTGCCGCGCAGGCCGTAGGCCAGCAACGTATTCGCCTTGGCGGTACCGATCACGCCGAACAGCGAGCCCTCGTAGGGGCCCTGGACCTTGGCCCAGGTCTGGCCGTCGTCGCTGGAGCGGTACATGCCGCCCTGCTCGCCGACGATGAACAGCCCAGCGTCGCGCACCCGGGTGATGCCGTTGAGGTGGAGTTGGTCGGGGTTGTCCAGGCGTTCGGCGATGTCCTGCCAGTGCTGGCCGCCGTCGCGGGTTTCCAGCAGCGCGCCGTAGGCGCCCACGGCAAAACCGTGCTGGGCGTCGAGGAAGGTGACGTCCAGCAGCGGTGCTTCACGGGAAAGGTCTTCGAACTGCTTGCTCCAGGTGGCGCCACCGTCGCTGCTGGCGAGGATCTGCGCATCGTGGCCGACCGCCCAGCCACGTTTGTCGTCGAGGAAGAACACGGCGGTGAGCAGCTGCCGGGTCGGCACCCGGGCCTGGGTCCAGGTGCTGCCCTGGTCGTCGGAGAACAGAATGTGGCCACGATCCCCCACCACCACCAGGCGCTTGCCGGCATGGGCAGCGCCAATCAGCAGGCTCTGGCTGGCCTTGGCTGATTCGGTCGAGTATTCGTCGGCGGCAGCGGCCTGCGCGCTGTCGGCCCACATCCCCAGTGCCAGCGCCAGCATCGCGCCGGCCGCCAATGGCCAGGCACCACGCCTGGCCTGCGTCATCACCCGCTGCTTCATGACCATCCCCTGTTGTGTTCTTCTTGGTGGGTCTGTGCTGTGAAAAGCCTGTTTTAGAGGCTTGGGGGGATCGTATCGGGGAAGGTTGCGCGATTACAACGCGCGGGACGTTATGTTTTGTTAACCGCCAAAAAAGCTGGGGCCGCTTTGCGGCCCTTTCGCGACACAAGGCCGCTCCTACAAGGGAATGCGAGTCCCTGTAGGAGCGGCCTTGTGTCGCGAAAGGGCTGCACAGCAGCCCCAGGATCTACCAGGCTTACGCCAGGCTCTTGCTCACCACTTCATACACATCGCTGGACAGCGCGCCGGACGCGAGAATCCGCTCCAGCTCACCCTTCATCAGCACCTGCCGCGCATCGTCATACTTGCGCCAGCGGGTCAGCGGTGCCAGTTGGCGCGAAGCAATCTGCGGGTTCAGTGCATTCAGCTCGATCACCAGGTCCGCCAGGAAGCGATAGCCCGAACCGTCGGCGGCATGGAAGTTGACCAGGTTCTGCCCGGCAAAGGCACCGATCAGCGCACGCACCTTGTTCGGGTTCTTCAGGGTGAACGCCGGGTGCTGCATCAGCGCCTTGACCCGCGCCAGCCCGCCCGGCAGCGCGCTGGCGGCCTGCACGCTGAACCACTGGTCCATGACCAGCGGGTTGTCCTTGAAGTGCTCGGCGAAGGTCTCCAGGGCCTTGGCACGCTCGGCTTCGAACGGCGAGTTGACCAACACGGCCAGCGCGGTCAGGCGCTCGGTCATGTTGTCGCATTGCTCGAACTGCTCCAGGGTCGCTTCCAGCACCTGCGGCTTGCCGCTCTGCATCAGGTACGACAGGGCGATGTTCTGCAGGCTGCGGCGGGCGAAGTGTTCGGCGGCGGCCACGTAGGCGGTGTTGCGCGACACCTCGCGGTTGGCCTGGTAGCGCGCCCAAAGGGCGTCGAACAGCTGCTCGGCGATCTGCTGGCGGGCGAACTCGCGGGCGGCGTGGATGGCATCGACGTCGGCCACCTGGCTGATCTCGGTCAGGTAGGCCTCGCCTGGCAGCGAGAGCATCTCGGCGACCATGGCGGGGTCCAGCGACGCATTGCCCAGCACGGTACCGAGCGCGGTGATCAGGCGTTGGTCGAGTTTCAGCGCTTCGCCGCGCTGATGCTGGCCGATCAGCTCCTGCAGCACCTGCACCGACAGCTGCTGGCCGGCTTCCCAGCGGTTGAAGCCGTCGCTGTCATGCTGCATGAGGAACATCAGCTGGTCACGGTCGTACGGGAAGCTCAGCTTGACCGGGGCGCTGAAACCGCGCAGCAGCGACGGCAGCGGCTTGGCCGCGATGCACTGGAAGGTGAAGGTCTGCTCGGCCTCGGTCACCGACAGCACACGCGAGGTGCCCACGGCGGCAGCTTCGCCAGCCAGTTGCAGCGGCAGGTCGTTGCCTTCGGCATCGAGCAGGCCCAGTTCGACCGGGATCACGAACGGCAGCTTCTCGGCCTTGTCCGGGGTCTGCGGGCAGCTCTGGCGGAAGGTCAGGCTGTAGGTCTGCGCGGCGGCGTCATAGGCCTCGCTGACGTCCAGGCGCGGGGTGCCGGCCTGGCTGTACCAGCGCTTGAACTGCGTCAGTTCGACGCCGTTGGCGTCCTCCATGGCCTTGATGAAATCATCGGTGGTCACGGCCTGGCCATCGTGGCGTTCAAAGTACAGGTCGCTGCCCTTGCGGAAGCCGTCTGCACCCAGCAAGGTGTGCACCATGCGCACCACTTCGGCGCCCTTCTCGTACACGGTCAGGGTGTAGAAGTTGGAGATTTCGATGAAGCTGTCCGGGCGCACCGGGTGGGCCATCGGGCCGGCGTCTTCGGCGAACTGATGGGTGCGCAGGTAGGCGACGTCCTCGATGCGCTTGACCGTGCGCGAGTTCATGTCGGCGCTGAACTCGGCATCGCGGAACACCGTGAAGCCTTCTTTCAGCGACAGCTGGAACCAGTCGCGGCAGGTCACGCGGTTGCCCGACCAGTTGTGGAAATACTCGTGGGCGACCACACCCTCGACGCGCTGGTGGGCGGCATCGGTGGCGGTTTCGGCGCGGGCCAGCACACAGCTCGAGTTGAAGATATTCAGGCCCTTGTTTTCCATGGCGCCCATGTTGAAGTCGTTGACCGCGACAATCATGAAGATGTCCAGGTCGTACTCGCGGCCGTACACTTCTTCGTCCCAGCGCATGGACTTCTTCAGGCTGACCATGGCGTGGTCGCACTTGTCGATATTCTCGGGCTCGACGTAGATGCGCAGCGTCACATCGCGGCCAGACTGGCAGACGAATTTGTCTTCGACGCACCAGAGGTCACCGGCCACCAGCGCGAACAGGTACGCCGGTTTCTTGAACGGGTCTTCCCAGGTCGCCCAGTGGCGGCCATCTTCTGCCGGCCCGCTGCCGATCGGGTTGCCGTTGCTCAGCAGCACCGGATAGCGATGCTGCTCCGCGATCACCGTGGTGGTGAAGGTGCTCATCACGTCCGGGCGGTCGAGGTAGTAGGTGATCTTGCGGAAGCCCTCGGCCTCGCATTGGGTGCAGAACATCTTGCCGGACTTGTACAGGCCTTCCAGCGCGGTGTTGCTTTCCGGGTGGATCTTCACGCTGGTGTCGAGGGTGAAGCGCTCGGCCTTGGGATGGACCGTCAGGCTGTCGGCTTCGAGCTGGTAGTCGCTCGCCTGCAGTTCGACATCGTCCAGCGAGGCGCGCAGCAGCTCCAGCTGCTGGCCGTCCAGTTCCAGCGGCGGCAGGCCGGCACCGCGTGCCGGGTTGCGGCGCATGACCAGTTGCGCGTGGACCAGGGTGTGGTCCTCGAACAGTTCGAAGGTCAGGTGCGTCTCGTCGATCAGGTACTCGGGCGCCTGGTAATCCTTGAGGTAGATCACTTGCGGTTGTTCGGTACGCATGTGCAGGTCCTTTTTACTGGAGCACGGCCAACTGGTAGGCCGTGTACTTGCGAATATTGATCACGCCGGTGTCGAAGATCAGGTACTGGCCCTTGATGCCCAGCAGCGTGCCTTCGGCCACCGGGTCCTTGTCGAGGTTGAAGCTGACGATCTTTTTCGGGTACGCCTCGACCGGGTAGCGCATTTCCACCACTTCGGCGTCAGGCAGCGGCTGGATCGCCTGCAGGCCGAAGCGGCCCTGCAGCTCGCGCAGGCCGTCGGCGCAGGCGTCGAAAATCTGATCGCGGATGGCGGGCAGGTCGAGCACTTCGGCGTCGCCCTTGAGCAGCGTGCGCCAGTTGGTGCGGTCCGGTACCTGGCTGCGCAGGATGTCTTCGACCAGGCCCGATTGCTGGCGGGTGGCCACGCGCATGATCGGCAGCGCCTGGCTGGCACCCTGGTCGAGCCAGCGGGTGGGCAGCTGGGTGGCACGGGTGATGCCGACCTTGATCCCCGACGAGTTGGCCAGGTACACCACATGGTCGGTCATGCAGAACTGTTCGCCCCACGACGGTTCACGGCAGGTGCCGGCGTCGTAATGGCATTTCTCCGGGGCCATGATGCACACGTCGCACTGGGCCAGCTTGGTCATGCACGGGTAGCAGTAACCCTGGCTGAAGCTGGTCTTGGTGCGCTTGCCGCAATGGCTGCAGTGAATCGCGCCGAGGTATTCCAGGCGCAGGCGCTGGCCAATCAGCGGGTTTACTGGCACCTGGGTGTCATCCAGGCGGAAGCTGTATTGCACCACGGGTGCCTGCAGGCTTACCGCCATCTTGCTCAAAGAGCCACGAGCGAGTTCGATCAATGTACCGAGTCCGACTTGAACAGAATGTTGGCGATGGGTGCGGACTTCGACGCGCATTCCTGCGGGCCCATGTAGCCGGTGCGCTGTTCTTCGGGCAGGTTCTTCATCTCCCAGGCGATCACCGCCTGCAGCGACAGTTCTTTCTGCTCGGCGGTGAGCTTGCGCCCGTCCGACCATTTGCCGATTTCCACGGCCAGTTTCAGGCTCTCGTAGATTTCCGGGGTAATGTTTTCGATCATTTGCGCGAAAGTGGACATAGTGTCTCCTGATTCAAGCCGACAGTTTACGCCGGGCCAGCGCCCCGCCCAAGAGCCCGGTCAGGCATCCGATGAGCAGCCCGCCGACGTGGGCGGCATTGGCGATCTGGCCGAAGCCGAGCTGGCCGACCACGCCGGTCAGGCAGATCACCAGCCAGATCAGCATCATCACCAGCACGCCCTTGGGCAGGTTGAAGTGGGGGTTGGGTGCCAGCCACTGGTACAGCCAGACATGGCCGAGCAAACCGTAGAGCACGCCGGACAGGCCGCCGAACAGGCTCGGGCCACTGGTGTAGTGCTGGGCCAGGTTGGACACCAGGCTGAACAGCAGGGTCAGGCCCAGCAGCAGCCAGGGGCCCTGGCGCAGCTCGATGCGCTTGCCCAGCTCCCAGTACCACAGGCCGTTCATGGCCAGGTGCAGCACGCCAAAATGCAGCAGCATGGGCGATACCAGGCGCCACCACTGGCCTTCGGCCAGGCCCTGGGCCAGCGGGGTGAAATGCAGGTAATCACCCTGGACGCGGAAGTCGAGGAAAGTGAACCAGCTGATGGCGTTGAGGTTGTCGCCCAGGCTGGTAAGGCCGGCGACGATCAGGCACAGGACGAGGACGGTGGCGGTGACCTTGCAGGCTTTGGCCTGGTCGGCCAATGAGGGCTGTGTGGGGGCCATCGCGGATAAATCCGCTCCTACATCGGCGTTACCGTCGGGGAAGCGCTGGTACAGTTCGCGCACGTCGGCAACCAGGGTGTCGGGGGCCCAGAGCACTTGCTCCTCACCCTCCTCGCTGACCCGGTGCGGGACCTGCAGGCGCTGTAGCAGGTGGACGAAGCCGCTGAGGTCGACCGCCAGCGGCAGGCGCATCACTTCGATGATTTTCATTGGTTGGCCTGCAGGCGTTCGACGTCGACCCAGACGAACTTGTGCGGGTCGATGCGGGTTTCATCATCCAGCCGGTAGGCCGCCAGCTTGCCGTACAGCACCGCGCTGTAGTCCAGGCAGGCCAGGTTGGCGCGGATCGGCGCCGGGCGGCCGCTGCGCCAGTAGTGGCCGACGAACAGCAGCGGTTCGTCTTCGGCGTAGCGCAGCAGGGCATTCTTTTCGGTATGACTGAGTGGCGTGCGGGCAACCTCGTCGGGCAGCGCATCGGGCTGGAAGACGATGTCGCCGTAGGTCTGCGGGTCTTCTTCCCAGAACTTGGTGCGGAAGAAGGCACGGGTCAGGCCGTCGCCGCCGGTCAGGGTCAGGCCGTCCGGCAGACGCATGTCGGTGCCGCGCAGCAGGCGGTTGCACACGGTGGCGGCAAAGCTGCCGGACACCGCCGACGCCTGGATGAAGTGCTCATCGATGCGCCCGCCCGGGTACTGCTGGCGCAACGGTTCGATCAGCCGCGGGTCCCAGCAGGCATGCACCAGGCGGAAGCGCCCGGCGTCGACGAACAGTGGCATGTCGTAGAACCACTGCACGAAGTCGTGCCAGTCGCCGGGGTGGTGGGCGAACTGGGTCAGGGTTTCGTCGATCAGCCGGGCGTGGCGCGGGGTGTGTTCGCGCACGAACGACTTGCCGCTGCCAGGCAATGCCGGGGTGACCCAGCCCAGGGCGTTGTACTCGTGGTTGCCCATGATGCAGAACGCCTGGCCGGCCTCGACCATGTCATGCACGATGTGCAGCGCCTCGCGGATGCGCGGGCCACGGTCGACGATGTCGCCAAGGAACAGGGCCTGGCGCCGTGGGTGACGCCAGACGCCGCCGACCCGTTTGTAGCCGAGGGCGTCGAGCAGGCGTTCGAGGGTCAGTGCACAGCCGTGCACGTCACCGATGATGTCGAAACTGCGCGCCGGATCGAGCATCAGTCGTCCCTGCCTCCCAGGCGGCTGCCCCAGCCGAGTTTGGTGCGACACACCTCATAGTAGTTGTGGTCGAGCGGATGGATCAGGCGCAGCTTCTGCGGTTTCTTGCTCACCGTGATGGTGTCGCCCGGGGCGCAGGTGAAGTGGTTCTGGCCGTCGCAGGACACTTGCGGGTAGATCTGCAGGTCCTTGGACACAACGATCTTAAGCTCGCTGTTGCCGTCGACCACGATCGGCCGGCCCGACAGGGTATGCGGGTACATCGGCACGATGACGATGGCGTCGAGCTTGGGGTGCATGATCGGGCCGCCGGCCGACAGCGCGTAGGCGGTGGAGCCGGTCGGGGTGGCGACGATCAGGCCGTCGGCCTTCTGGCTGCAGACGAACTGGCCGTCGATGTAGATCTCGAACTCGATCATCCGCGTCGACTTGCCCGGGTGCAGGACCACATCGTTGAGCGCGTCGCCCTGGCCGATGGCTTCGTGATGGCGACGTACCTCGGCCTGCAGCAGGAAGCGGTTTTCCACCAGGTAGTGGCCGTCGAGCACCTCGGCGACTTTCTCCTCCAGTTCGTCCGGGCGGATGTCGGTCAGGAAGCCCAGGTTGCCGCGGTTGATGCCCAGCACGGGCACATTGTGCCGGGCCAGGGCGCGGGCGGCGCCAAGCAGGCTGCCGTCGCCACCGACCACGATGACCAGGTCGCAGACCTCCCCCAGCAGCTTGCGCGTCGAGGTTTGCAGACCGTGGCCGGGCAGCACTTCGGCGATGGTGTCCTCGAGGATCACGTGCAGGTGGCGCTCGAGGAGGAATTTTTTCAGTCGGCGAATGGTGTCGAGCACCTGCGAGCTGCCAAGGCGGCCGATGATACCGATATTGCGAAATTGCTCCATGGGGCTCCTGCGAGGCTCTGCGGCGGGGTGACGATATCGCGATTATGGGCGAAACGACCGGGCAGCGGCAAACCGGCTATGCTCGCAGCATGATGCCATTTGCCGAGCTCCATGAGCTGTCCCGCCGCTTGCGCCGCCCTGCCGTGCGCGACCTGGCCTGGACCCTGCTGTCGCCCGCGCTGCTGAGCGCCCCGCCCTGCCCCCAGCGCCATCCGCTGGCGGGCAGCGCCTGGGTGGGCGATCCGCAACGCTTGCAGGACTGGTTGCACGCACTGGATGCAGATGATCTGCCCTTGCGCGAGTGGTTGGCGAAGATCACCAGCCGGCGCTTGGGGCTGTACTACGAAGGTCTGTGGCAGTTCGCCCTGCAGCAGGCGCCCGGGGTCGAGCTGTTGGCGTCCAACCTGGCGATTCGTGCGGGCGGGCGAACCCTGGGCGAGCTGGACATTCTGCTGCGCGATAGCGAAGGCACCCATCATCTGGAGCTGGCCATCAAGCTGTACCTGGGGCCGACCGAGGACGACGGACGCGACCCGACGCACTGGCTCGGGCCTGGCTGCCACGACCGGCTCGGCAGCAAACTGGCACACCTGGCCGGGCACCAGCTGCCCATGTCGGCAGACGCGCAGAGTCGCGCAGCGCTGGCCGCCGTGGGGGTCGATCAGGTGCAGGCGCACGTGTGGCTGGGCGGTTATCTGTTCTATCCGTGTCCGGGGCACGCCGAACCGCCTGCGGGTGCCAATCCCCTGCATTTGCGCGGGCGCTGGCTACGCCGGCAGAACTGGGCAGCAACAGCAGACGAACGCTGGCAACCGTTGCCGCGACATGCCTGGCTGGCACCGGCGCGGGCAGAGCCAGATGACTGCTGGACCGTGCCGCAGTTCGAGGCCTGGCTGGCGCGGTTGGACGAGCATGCCCCCGCGCAGTTGCTGGTCAGACTGGAGCCGGATGGCGCAGGCGCGTGGCAGGAGGTCGAGCGCATGTTTCTGGTGGCTGACAGTTGGCCACATTTGCCAGACAACAGAATTTTCACAGATCCAGCGCAAAGATTTGTTTCAAATAGCCATTAGAGTGCTATCTGAGCGCCAGCAAGAGCGCTATTCCGACCTGATGACGAGGACCGATCATGGTTTCATCCACCCCCGCGCCCCATTACGCACGCCTGTCCATCGCTCTGCATTGGCTGATGCTGGTGCTGCTGGCCGCCGTATACGCCTGTATCGAATTTCGCGGCCTGTTCCCCAAGGACAGCGTCGAACGCAACCTGATGAAAGACCTGCACTTCATGCTCGGGCTGAGCGTGTTCGTGCTGGTCTGGCTGCGCCTGGCCGTGCGCCTGACCCGCCCTACCCCGCCGATCATGCCCAAGCCACCGGCGTGGCAGACCGGCCTTGCGCACCTGATGCACCTGGCGCTGTATCTGCTGATGATTGGCCTGCCCCTGGCCGGCTGGCTGATCCTCAGCGCCGCCGACAAGCCGGTGCCGTTCTTCGGCCTGGAGCTGCCGCACCTGATCGGCCCGGACCCGGACCAAGCCAAGTTCATCAAAGGCTGGCATGAGCGGGTGGCGACCTGGGGTTATTGGCTGATCGGACTGCACGCACTGGCCGGGCTGTACCACCACTACGTGCAGCGCGATAACACGCTGCTGCGCATGTTGCCCTACAAGTAACCACGACGGCCCTGCAGGCCGCCGGTGTGGACGAAGATCAGACGGGTACCGGGCGCGAACAGCCCGGCCCCGACCTGATCGCGCAGGGCCAGCAAGGCCTTGCCGGTATACAGGGCTTCCAGCGGCACGCCACTGTGCCGCTCGCTCTCGGCGATGAACGCTAGCAACTCATCATCGAATTTGCCGAAGCCGCCGCGGCAGGCGTCGTGCAACTGGTAGCCCTGTATGCCGGCCAGTTCGGTGACGGTTTCCGGCACGCCGTGATCCATTGGCACCGCCAGAGCAGCATGCACGGGGTGTTCTCCTGCCTCGGCAAGAACCAGGCCTGCCAATGTCGTACCGGTGCCAGCAGCCAGCCACCAGGCGTCGTAGCCCGACCATCCCAGCGCTGACAGCTGCGAACGGGCCTGCTCGACGATCAGCGCGCAACCTTCGGCACCCGCCGCCCCGCCACCGCCTTCGGGGATGCAATGCCAGCCTGGATAACGGGCCTGCCAAGGCTCCCAGAAACCCGGTTCATGGCGTGCCCGATAGCCGCCATAGCCCAGCCAGTGCACTTGCATACCCAAGGCTTGCAAGTCGCGCACTGTGGGGGTGTCTTGCGGGTGGCCGCGCAGCAGGCCAACGGTGGCAAAGCCGAAGCGCTTGCCGGCGGCGGCCAGGGCGTGGAGGTGGTTGGAATGGTTGCCGCCCAGGCTGATCAGGCCGGGGGCGCCTGCGGCATCGGCATGCTGCAGGTGATGGCGGAGCTTGAACCACTTGTTGCCACTGATCAGGGGGTCGATCAGGTCCAGGCGCAGGATCGCGGCTTCTACTTTGGCTTTTGCCAGCCAGGGTAGATTCAAGTGCTGTAGCGGGGCTTGAGGTAAATGCATGGAGCGGAGTTTATCAGTGAAATCCCTGGGGGCGCTTCGCACCCCTTTCGCGACACAAGGCCGCTCCCACAGGTCCAGCACAAGCCTCAAAGGCTGCGGTACTCCTGTGGGAGCGGCCTTGTGTCGCGAAAGGGCCGCAAAGCGGCCCCCGGCGATCTCAAAGTTCAGCGGCCAAACGAGAGCCTTGGTTGATCGCCCGCTTGGCATCCAGCTCGGCCGCCACATCGGCACCACCGATCAAATGCACCGACTGCCCCGCCGCGACCAGCCCTTCATGCAATTCACGCAACGGATCCTGCCCGGCGCAGATCACCACGTTGTCCACGGCCAGCACCTGCGGCTCTCCTTCGCCAATGCGAATGTGTAAACCAGCGTCATCGATCTGCAGGTATTCGACACTATTGAGCATCTGCACCTGCTTGTTCTTCAGCCCGGTACGGTGAATCCAGCCAGTGGTCTTGCCCAGCCCATCACCGACCTTGGATTTCTTGCGCTGCAACAGGTACACCTGCCGCGCCGGCGCATGCGGCTCGGCCGTGATCCCGGCAACGCCACCGCGTGCCTCCAGGTGGGTATCGATCCCCCATTCCTTCCAGAACGCCTCACGGTCCTGGCTGCAGGCCACGCCCTGGTGCACCAGGTACTCGGACACGTCGAAGCCGATGCCGCCCGCGCCAATCACCGCGACCGACTTGCCCACCGGCTTGCGCTCGAGCAGCACGTCCAGATAGCTGAGCACCTTGGCATGCTCGACACCAGGAATGGCTGGGGTACGCGGCGCAATACCGCTGGCCAGGATGATCTCGTCATAACCACCGCCGACCAGCGCCTGCACATCGACCCGGGTATTCAGGCGCAGATCGACGCCGGTGCTTTTCACCTTGTTGCGGAAATAGCGCAGGGTCTCGTAGAACTCTTCCTTGCCCGGTACCCGCTTGGCGACGTTGAACTGCCCGCCAATCTCGCTGGCGGCATCGAACAGCGTCACCTCATGGCCACGTTCGGCCGCCACGGTGGCCGCTGCCAGGCCCGCCGGGCCGGCACCGACCACGGCAATGCGCTTCACCGCACGCACTGGCAAGTAGTTGAGCTCAGTCTCGTGGCAGGCGCGCGGGTTGACCAGGCAACTGGTCAGCTTGCCACCGAAGGTGTGGTCCAGGCAGGCCTGGTTGCAACCGATGCAGGTGTTGATCTCGTCAGCGCGCCCTTCGGCCGCCTTGTTGACGAAGTCCGCGTCGGCGAGGAACGGCCGGGCCATGGAGACCATGTCGGCATCGCCCTCGGCCAGCACCGCTTCGGCCACGTCCGGGGTATTGATGCGGTTGGTGGTGATCAGCGGAATGCTCACCGCGCCGCGCAGCTTGGCGGTGACCTTGCTGAACGCCGCACGCGGCACCTTGGTGGCGATGGTCGGGATGCGCGCCTCATGCCAGCCGATGCCGGTGTTGATCAGCGTCGCACCGGCCTGCTCGACGGCCTTGGCCAGCAGCTCGATTTCGTCCCAGCTGCTGCCGCCCTCGACCAGGTCGAGCATCGACAGGCGGAAGATGATGATGAAGTTCGGCCCGACCGCATCGCGCACTCGGCTGACGATCTGCACCGCCAGGCGCATGCGGTTCTCGTAGCTGCCACCCCAACGATCGGTGCGGTGGTTGGTGTGGGCGGCGAGGAACTGGTTGATGAAGTAGCCTTCGGAGCCCATGATCTCGACGCCATCGTAGCCGGCACGCTGGGCCAGCACGGCGCAATTGACGAAGTCGGCAATCTGCTTCTCGATGCCCGCTTCGTCCAGCTCCTTGGGCTTGAACGGGTTGATCGGTGCCTGGATCGCGCTGGGCGCTACCTGGCGCGGGCTGTAGGCGTAACGCCCGGCATGCAGGATCTGCAGGCAGATCTTGCCCCCGGCTTCATGTACAGCCTGGGTGACGATGCGGTGCTTGTCAGCCTCTTCCTCGGTACTGAGCTTGGCAGCGCCGGAATACACGCCCCCTTCATCGTTCGGGGCGATACCGCCAGTGACCATCAGGCCGACGCCACCTCGGGCGCGCTCGGCAAAATACGCCGCCATGCGCTCGAAACCGCCCGGGCGCTCCTCGAGGCCGGTGTGCATCGAGCCCATCAGGGTGCGGTTGCGCAAGGTGGTGAAGCCCAGATCGAGCGGGGCCAGCAAATGCGGGTAGCGGTCGGCAGCCATGGTAGGTTCCCCAGGTGGCGTGATCACGGAGTGCGGGTACCTCTGCGGGCCCCGTCGTTTATCTGCCTGCGACATTAAACAGCCGTTTGAACGCGCTCAATGATCGAAACTGACAACTTATTGATCCTCCCGCGCAGCAGGACTACCCTAGGGAACCCTCGATTCCCAAGGCGCTGTACCGCTTGATGCGAAAACTCCTGGCAGGCGCTTTGGCGCTGGTAATGATCGCCGCTCTCTGCGGCTACGTTTTCTGGACCCAACAGCGCCCGGAAGGCCACTACCTCTCCGATCTGCGCATCGACCTGGCGCTCAACCATGGCGTGCCTGGCGAGCATGGCAACCTGCTCGGCATCGAACCGTTGCTGTTCCCCAGCGACTACCAGAACCTGCAACGCCTGCACCGCAAGCTTTCCGCCTACCTGGAACAGGCGCGCGCCCAGGGCCTGGTTGGCCCGCGCACGGTCGTGGTGCTGCCAGAACACATCGGCACCTGGCTGTGGGCGCGTGGCGAGAAGAATGAGCTGTACCAGGTCACCCGCAACCGCGACGCCGAGCAGTGGCTGGAACTGAGCAACCCCCTGCGCTATGGC
This sequence comes from Pseudomonas sp. CC120222-01a, assembly GCF_003097235.1. GTDB lineage: Bacteria > Pseudomonadota > Gammaproteobacteria > Pseudomonadales > Pseudomonadaceae > Aquipseudomonas. Next base: position 17,802 of record NZ_QEQQ01000015.1, read on the forward strand.
CTGGCCATGCTGAGCGCCAATGGCGACGATCGGCGCGCCGATGCCCACCTGCGCATGAAGGCCCAGCAGATGGCCAGCGACTATCAGCAACTGTTCGGCGGCCTGGCCAAGGAGTTCGGCGTAACCCTGGTGGCGGGCTCGATCGTGCTGCCCGCCCCATACGTCGAACAAGGCGTGCTGCACATTGGACACGGGCCGCTGTTCAACAGCAGCCTGGTGTTCGCTGCAGACGGCTCGCCGCTTGGCCAGCCGCAACACCAGCAATACCCCGACAGCGAAACACGGCGCTACATCCACCACGGCCGGCATTTCCCGCTGCAGGTGCTACAGACCCCTGCCGGGCGCCTCGGCGTGCTGATCGGCAGCGACAGCTGGTACCCCGAGAACCAGCGTCAGTTGCAGCAACAGCAGGTCCAGTTGATCGCCAACCCTGTATTCCTCAGCGGCAAAGGCAGTTGGGATGAACCCTGGCGCGGCAATCGCCACCAGGACGCCGCTGCCGAGCTGCCCCTGCAACGCGGCGAAGTCAGCGAGCAGACCGCCTGGCAGCGCCTGACCGAGGCCGCTGGTGACAGCGTCAGCAGCATGAGCGTGTTCATGCGTGGGCAGTTCTGGGAACAGGGCAGCGACGGCCAGGGCTTTGCCCATCAGGCAGGCGAGTTGCTGGCGGGGCCTCCCAGCCACGGTGCGCGCCTGCTGAACCTGTGGCTGTAGGCACATGAGCCGCCCCCGCGTACGCCTGGGCGACCTTTCGGTGGGTTTCGTCCAGCCCCTGGCCGAAGCCCTGCGCGAGCAAGGTCATGATCCGGCTCCGCTGTTGCAGCAATACGGGCTCGATGCCGCCCGCCTGGCCGAAGCTGGCGCACGCCTGTCGATCCCGCGCTACATGCACCTGGGCCATGCGGCCATCGCCCTGTGTGGCGAGCCAGCGCTGGGCCTGCGCATGGGCCGCCTCAGCCGCCTGGCCCAGGCAGGGCTGGCCGGCGTCACGGCAGCCCAGGCCCCTACCCTGGGTGAGGCGGCACGTACGCTGCTGCGTTTCGAGCCACTCTACGCCGCCAACTACCGTGGCCATTCCAGCTATCAGGAAGACCCTCAAGGCGCGTGGCTGCGTTTCTACTCGATCAGTCCGTACAACGACTACAACCGTTTCGTGGTCGATTCGCTGCTGGCCGGCTGGCTGGCGCAGCTTGCCGCCCTGGCTGGCGCCCCCTTGCAGGCCGAGCGCCTGGAAGTCGAATTCGATGCACCCGGCTACGCCGCCGGGTATCAGCCCCTGTGCAGCACTCCCGTGCAATTCGGCGCCAGCGCCAACCGCTTGCGGCTGAGCCGCAGCACGCTCGAACAGGCCAACCCACAGCACTGCCCGAGCACCTTCGATCACCTGCTGCAGTTATGCGAAGCGGAAATGCTCCAGCGCACCCGCGTGCGCAGCCTGGGCGAGCGCATTACCCACCTGCTCGGGCCGTTGCTCAATGGCGGCCGGGAGCCTGACCTGGAAGAAGTGGCCTTGCACCTGCAACTGCCCACCTGGACGTTGCGGCGCAAACTGGCCGAAGAAGGTACACGCTTTCGTGACTTGCTCAACGACACACGACGCGACCTTGCCGAAGCCTACATCCGCGATACGGAGCTGGCTTTTGGCGAGATCGCCTATCTGTTGGGGTTTGCATCGGCAGAGGCCTTCCAGCGCGCATTCAAGCGCTGGACGGGCCTTACGCCGGGGGAGTTTCGCCGCAGCCAGCGGCGGGCAGGTTAAAGCTCTGTAGCGTCGTCTGCCGGTTCTGGCGGATCCAGTTCGTAAGCCTGAAACTCGAGCAGCTCTTCCTGATAGTCATCCATCGCCCTGCGTCCTCTTCTCATCTGTCTTCGTTGGTCATGTCTTCAACCTAAGCGGGCCAGGTGAAGGAATGATGACAAGCTCATGAGAGGTAAACGTAGCAGGTGTTCAGGAACTTATCGCCGCTCATCTGTAACAGCGAATTAAAGCGACGAAGGTTCCGCCTGCGCAGGCTGAGCGTCTTGCTGCACTTGAATCGGAGCGGCTTCCGCTGGCGGTGCCACCGGTTGCGAACTCTGGCTATCATCGACCACCGGTTTGGCCACGGCTTCACTGGCAGGTGCAACCGCCGCAGGTGCCGGAGCGGCGTCAACCAGGGGTGCAGCCGCTGGCGCTGCAACGGCCGGAGCCGCCGAGGCCTGCTCCGGCAAGCCCAGGTCAGGTGCTGGCTTTTCGGGCTTGGCCACAGGTGCTTCGACCTTGGCCTTGGCGACCTTCTTCGGCTTCGGCAGGAAACTTTCCACCAGGGCGAAGTAGCGGTCGTAGAACTGCGCCGCCGTCACCGTCTCGCTGGCGACCTTGACCATCGAGTCGTCGCTGGAGCCGATCGGCATCGATACCGAGCCGAGCACGCCGACACCCAGGCTGGCCGAGCTGTTGGACTTTTTCAGGCTGTAGCGGTCCTGCAGAGCGTTGGCAAACATGGTCGAACGCTTGTCGTCGTTGACGTCGGGCGCACAGGTCACGTTGAAGCTGATCTGCAGGTGGTTTTCGCTGTTCTGCTGGAAGCTCTTGTTGCCCATCACCTGGTTGGCGCCACTGCTGGTGATGATGTAGCCCTGGCTGAGCAACGCACGACGAGCCGCTTCGCAGGAGCCGGCATCGGTCACCGGGAAGCTGCGTGAGTAAGTCCCCGAGTCGTCGAAGTTCTCGTGCTCGTAGATGGCGGCTTTCTTCGAAGAGCAACCGGTCACGCCCGCCAGCACCAGGGCCAGCCCGAGCGCACCAAAGACGGATGATCTGGTCATTGCGAATTCCGGGTAAGTCAAAAAGAGGCCTATTGTGCATCACTGCAGGCAAGCACAGGAACCGTTGATCGGTGAAGAGTCTGTCAGGATCGTGTAAATCTGGGCGCCGGCAGGGCGCAGAAACGAAAAAAGCGACCCGAAGGTCGCTTTCTCGTTGCTTCAAGGCGTTCAAGGGGCCTTGAAGCGAAGATGGCGCAGCGGACGGGACTCGAACCCGCGACCCCCGGCGTGACAGGCCGGTATTCTAACCGACTGAACTACCGCTGCGTATCATTCAGGCTTTCGCCCGATTGAAACCTGGGTCTACCCTTCCGGCGCGATGGCCTCAGGGCAGGCACAAAAAAAGCGACGTGTAATCGCTTCATTTGTGTTTGCTTCAAGGTGTTCTAGGGACCTCGAAACGAAGATGGCGCAGCGGACGGGACTCGAACCCGCGACCCCCGGCGTGACAGGCCGGTATTCTAACCGACTGAACTACCGCTGCGCAGTGCGTTTCTCTCCGGCTATCAGCTTCATCAGAAGCGTCCAGCGCTAGAAACAATCTCAGGAAGTGGTGGGTGATGACGGGATCGAACCGCCGACCCTCTGCTTGTAAGGCAGATGCTCTCCCGGCTGAGCTAATCACCCTCGCGATGTTGCTTGTTGCGTTTGCTTCGCTGAGGCCGCGAAATTTACGCAGGTGCCGATGCTAAGTCAATAGCCCCGTTGAATTTTTTTCAAAAAAGGCAAAAACGGAAAAGGGATCTTTCGGTCCCCTTCCCTTACTGCAGCCTGCTCAGGTGTAGATCATCTTGCGGGTCATGCCGCCGTCGACCACAAACTCCTGGCCAGTGACGAACCCGGCCTGGCGCGACAGCAGCCAGGCGACCATGGCCGCCACATCCTCCACCGTCCCTACCCTGCCCGTCGGGTGCTGGGCATGGTCGGCTTCGGTCAAGGGCTCGGCACGGCGCTGGGACGGATCACGGGCATCGATCCAGCCCGGGCTCACCGCATTGACGCGGATCTCCGGGCCCAGGCTCATGGCCAGGGCATGGGTCAAGGCCACCAGGCCGCCCTTGCTCGCCGCGTAGGCCTCGGTGTCCGGTTCGGACTGCCGGGCACGGGTCGAGGTCAGGTTGACGATCGCACCGTTGTGCGCACGCAGGTACGGCGCACAATGCTTGGCCAGCAACATCGGGCCATTGAGGTTGACCGCCAGCACCCGATTCCACTGCGCCAGGCTCAGGCTTTCCAGGGTCTGGTTGTGCGGGTTGGCGATTGCCGCGTTGCACACCAGCGCATCCAGCCGCCCGAACTGGCCGAGCACTTCCGACACCCCGGCACTGACCTGGGCCTCGTCGGCCACGTCCATGGTGATGAACCAGGCATTTTCGCCCAGAGCCTTGGCCACCTTGGCGCCGCGCTGGCGGTCAAGGTCGCTGAGCACCACTTGCCAACCTTCGCAGATCAGCCAGGCGGCAATGCCCAGGCCGATGCCGCGGGCGGCACCGGTGACCAGGGCAACCCGACCGTTATGGCCGGGTACACCGCCGCGGATTTCCATCACAGCGCCGCCAGCCCACGGGCGAGGTCCGCCTGCAGGTCAGCCACGTCTTCCAGGCCCACGGCAACCCGGATCAGGCTGTCGCGGATACCTGCAGCCTCACGCTCCTGCGGCGTCAGGCGGCCGTGGGAAGTAGTGGCCGGGTGGGCGATGGTGGTCTTGCTGTCACCCAGGTTGGTGGTGATCGAGATCACCCGGGTCGCATCGATGAAGCGCCAGGCGCCCTCTTTGCCACCTTTGACCTCGAAACTGACCACCGCACCAAAGCCACTCATCTGGCGCTTGGCCAGTTCGTGCTGCGGGTGGCTCGGCAGGCCGGCGTAATGCACCTTCTCCACGCCCTCCTGCTGCTCCAGCCATTCGGCCAGGATCTGGGCGCTCTCGCAGTGCGCACGCATGCGCAGCTTGAGGGTTTCCAGGCCCTTGGTGAAGATCCAGGCGTTGAACGGGCTGAGGGTCGGCCCGGCAGTGCGCAGGAAGCCCACCACTTCCTTCATCTGCTCGGCACGGCCGGCGACCACGCCACCCATGCAACGGCCCTGGCCGTCGATGAACTTGGTGGCCGAGTGGAACACGATGTCGGCACCCAGCTTGAGCGGCTGCTGCAAGGCCGGGGTGCTGAAGCAGTTGTCCACTACCAGCATGGCACCACGGGCGTGGGCGATTTCGGCCAGCGCAGGAATATCGACCAACTCGGCCAGCGGGTTGGACGGAGACTCGACGATCAGCAGCTTGGTGTTGTCCTTGATGGCCTTTTCCCAGCCAGCGAGGTTGACCAGTGGCACGTAGTCCACCTGCACACCAAAGCGCTTGAAGTACTTCTCGAACAGGCTGATGGTCGAGCCGAACACGCTCTGCGACACCAGCACGTGGTCGCCGGCACTGCACAGCGACATGACCACGGCGAGGATCGCCGCCATGCCGGTGGAGGTGCCCACGGCCTGCTCGGCGCCTTCCATGGCCGCCAGGCGCTCTTCGAACGCACGCACGGACGGGTTGGTGTAGCGCGAGTAGACGTTGCCCGGTGTTTCACCGGCAAAGCGCGCAGCGGCATCGGCCGCCGTGCGGAATACATAGCTGGAGGTCAGGAACAGCGCTTCGCTGTGCTCGGCCTCCGGTGTACGGTTTTGACCGGCGCGCACCGCGAGGGTGTCGAAACCGACACCTTCGAGGTCACTGTCCAGTCGTCCGGCATCCCATTGATCCGTCATGCCGTCGCTCCCAAATCAGTTGTTGTAGAGGTCGATGATCGCGCTGACCGCCTGGTTCTTGACCTTGGCCAGGTCGTTACGGGCCTGCTCGATGCGGTCGAGGTAGGCTTCGTCGATGTCACCGGTGACGTATTCACCGTTGAACACCGCGCAATCGAAGTGATCGATCTTGATCTTGCCGCCACCGACCGAGTCGATCAGGTCCGGCAGGTCCTGGTAGACCAGCCAGTCGGCGCCGATCAACTCGGCCACCTGTTCGGTGGTACGGTTGTGGGCGATCAGTTCGTGAACACTCGGCATGTCGATGCCGTAGACGTTGGGGTAGCGCACCGCAGGGGCTGCGGAGCAGAAGTAGACGTTCTTGGCGCCGGCTTCGCGGGCCATCTGGATGATCTGCTTGCAGGTGGTGCCGCGCACGATCGAGTCGTCCACCAGCATCACGTTCTTGCCGCGGAATTCCAGCTCGATGGCGTTGAGTTTCTGGCGCACCGACTTCTTGCGTGCGGCCTGGCCGGGCATGATGAAGGTACGGCCGATGTAGCGGTTCTTGACGAAGCCTTCGCGGAACTTAACGCCCAGGCGGTTGGCCAGTTCCAGCGCGGCAGTACGGCTGGTGTCCGGGATCGGGATGACCACGTCGATATCGTGCTCAGGGCGCTCGCGCATGATCTTGTCGGCGAGCTTTTCGCCCATGCGCAGACGGGCCTTGTACACCGAGATACCGTCGATGATCGAGTCCGGGCGGGCCAGATAGACGTGCTCGAAGATGCACGGCTGCAGCTTCGGTGCATCGGCGCACTGCTTGGTGAACAGCTGGCCTTCTTCGGTGATGTACACCGCTTCGCCCGGCGCCAGGTCGCGGATCAGGGTGAAGCCGAGCACGTCGAGAGCGACGCTTTCCGAGGCGATCATGTATTCCACGCCTTCGTCGGTGTGACGCTGGCCGAATACCACCGGGCGGATGCCGTTCGGGTCACGGAAGCCGACGATGCCGTAGCCGGTGATCATCGCAACCACTGCGTAGCCGCCGACACAACGGCTGTGCACGTGGGAAACCGCGGCGAACACGTCTTCTTCGGTCGGCTGCAGCTTGCCACGCACGGCCAGTTCATGGGCGAACACGTTCAGCAGCACTTCCGAGTCGGAATTGGTGTTGACGTGGCGCAGGTCGGACTCGTAGATCTCCTTGGCCAGCTGCTCGACGTTGGTCAGGTTGCCGTTATGCGCCAGGGTGATGCCGTACGGCGAGTTGACGTAGAACGGCTGGGCTTCGGCCGAAGTCGAGCTGCCCGCGGTCGGGTAGCGCACGTGGCCGATGCCGATGCTGCCGACCAGGCGCTGCATGTGGCGCTGCTGGAAGACGTCACGCACCAGGCCATTATCCTTGCGCAGGAACAACCGGCCGTCGTGGCTGGTCACGATACCGGCAGCGTCCTGGCCGCGGTGCTGGAGGACCGTAAGCGCGTCATACAGCGCCTGATTGACGTTCGACTTACCGACGATACCGACGATGCCACACATGCGACGCAACCCCTACTTTGATGAAACTTGAACGAACAGCACTCAGGGCTTTGCCGGCCCGAGCAACTGCTCCTTGAATGGAAGATCAGCCGGAGCGCTGATCACCCCACTTGAAGACCACTGATGGGTGAAACCCAGGATCAGGTTTTTCGACCAGTCAGCGACCAATAGAAACTGTGGTATCAGGCGTGATTCCTGCCACCAGGTGTCTTGCTGCACCGGCCCCAGACTGAGCAGGCCGACCGCCACCACCACCAGCAAGCCCCCGCGCGCGGCACCAAAGGCCATGCCGAGGAAACGATCGGTGCCGGACAGACCGGTCACGCGGATCAGCTCGCCGATCAGGAAGTTGAGCATGGCCCCCACCAGCAGGGTGGCGACGAAAAGAATGGCGCAGCCGGCGATGGTGCGCATCGACGGCGTCTGGATATAGCTTTCAAGGTACACCGAAAGCGAACCACCGAACATCCAGGCAACCGCTCCTGCAACGATCCAGATGAGCAGGGACAAGGCTTCCTTGACGAAGCCGCGCTTGAGACTGATCAGTGTGGAGACGGCGATGATCGCAATGATCGCCCAATCAACCAGGGTAAAGGCCACGGTGCTGCCTGCAGACGTTTGAGGCGGCGCATTTTATCAGAGCAAAAGGCCGGGAGTAAGCGGAATGTCAGGTGGATCCCTGAGTCAGGTTTTCAGGCCTGCGCCGCCCCTTTGTAGGAGCGGCCGCGTACACTCAGCCTTTTTCGGGCTGGAATCGGGTCACGAAGCCATTGAGCTTCTGCTGGCGGTTGATAACGTCTTTCAGCTTGTCAGCCTCGGCGCGCTCGATCAACGGCCCGACATACACCCGGTTCATGCCACCCGCCGAGCGGATGTAGGCGTTGTAGCCTTGGCTGCGCAGGGTCTTCTGCAGGTTTTCGGCGCCGGCCCGGCTGGACAGGCTGGCCAGCTGGATCGACCAGCTCACCGGCAGGCCATTGACGTCGATCTTCGACGGTGCAGGCGCTGGCGCCGTTGCCACTGGCGCGGCCGGTTTGGCAGCGGGTGCCGGCGTTGGCACTGGCGTCTGCGGCTTGGGCTGGGCTTGCACCTGGGGCTGAGTCTGCGGCGACGGCGTGATCGGCTGGCTTGGCGTCCTCACCGGCGCCGTCGACTCGTTGACCACCACTGGCGGCTGCTCGGGCTCCTCTGGCAGCGGCTGTGGCTCAGGTACCGCCACCTGCTCGACCTTGACTTCCGGCAGGGTTGGCATGGCCGGCGCCTGCGGGGCGTCGACGCGCACCTGGCGCATTTCGTCCTGGCGGGTGAACAGCATCGGCAGGAAAATCACCGCCAGCGCCACCAGCACCAACGCACCCACCATGCGCTGCTTCATCCCTTTGTCCAGCACTGCCATCTAGTCACCCCTCCAGGGCCTGCCGCTCCAGCCAATCCAGGGCCTCGGCGACACAGAAAAACGAACCGAACAGCAGAATCTGATCATCCGCCGTCGCCTGCGCGCACTGCCCTTCAAGGGCGGCGTCGACGCTGGCGTAAGACTTCACCGCAGCGCCATGGTTCGTCAAGGCAGCGGCCAGTTCGGCAGCCGGACGGCTACGCGGAGTGTGCAGAGGCGCTACCGCCCAGTCGTCGACCAAGCCGTGCAGCGGCGCGATGACGCCCTGCAAGTCCTTGTCGGCGAGCAGGCCGAACACTGCCAGGCGCCGCCCTTTCAGAGGACGCGCAGCCAGACGCCGGGCCAGATACTCCGCAGCGTGCGGGTTATGCCCCACATCCAGAAGCAGCTCCACAGCCCTGCCCTGCCAGGCCAGCTGGCGACGATCGAGGCGACCGGTGATGCGGGTGTCGAGCAAGGCCTGACGGATCTGCCCGGCACCCCACGGCAAGCCCATCAGCAGATAGGCCTGCAGGGCCAGGGTGGCGTTCTCCATGGGCAGGTCGAGCAGCGGCAGACCGTGCAACGCTACCGGCGTGCCGTCTGCAGCGACCCCGCGCCAGTCCCAGCCACCCTCGTGGCTTGCCAGATCGAAGTCGCGCCCGCGCAGGAACAGTGGCGCCGCCAATTCGGCGGCCTTGTCCAGCAATGGCTGCGGCGGATCGAGGTCACCGCACAGCGCCGGCTTGCCCTGGCGGAAGATGCCAGCCTTCTCGAAGGCCACCAGCTCGCGGGTATCGCCCAGGTAGTCGACATGGTCAACGCCGATGCTGGTCACCAGCGCCAGGTCGGCATCCACCACGTTTACGGTGTCCAGGCGGCCACCGAGGCCCACTTCGAGCACCACGGCATCCAGCTGCGACTGATGGAACAACCAGAACGCCGCCAGCGTGCCCATCTCGAAGTAGGTCAGGGAAATCTCGCCCCGCGCCGCCTCAACGGCGGCGAAGGCTTCGCACAGGCGCTCATCGCTGGCTTCCTGGCCATCGATCAGCACCCGCTCGTTGTAACGCAACAGGTGGGGCGAGCTGTACACGCCCACCTTCAGCCCCTGGGCCCGCAACAACGACGCCACGAAGGCGCAGGTTGAGCCCTTGCCGTTGGTGCCGGTCACCGTGACCACCCGTGGCGCCAGCTTGCCCAGCGCCAGCCGGGCAAGCACCTTCTGCGACCGCTCCAGGCCCATGTCGATGGCCGAGGGGTGCAACTGCTCGAGGTAGGCGAGCCACTCGCCCAGGGATCGTTGTTTCATCACGCGACCGCAGCGACCTCTCGGGCCTGCTCCGGGGTCTCCTGGCCGGTCATCTGCGCCAGCAGGCGAGCCAGACGCGGGCGCAGGTCACCACGGGAGATGATCAGGTCGATGGCACCGTGCTCCAGCAGGAACTCGCTGCGCTGGAAGCCTTCCGGCAGTTTTTCGCGCACGGTCTGCTCGATTACGCGTGGGCCGGCGAAGCCGATCAGGGCCTTAGGCTCACCAACGATGACGTCACCGAGCATTGCCAGGCTGGCGGAAACACCGCCGTAGACCGGGTCGGTCAGTACCGAGATGAACGGGATGCCTTCTTCGCGCAGGCGCGCCAGCACGGCCGAGGTCTTGGCCATCTGCATCAGCGAGATCAGTGCTTCCTGCATGCGCGCACCACCGGAGGCGGAGAAGCAGACCATTGGGCAGCGGTTTTCCAGGGCGTAGTTGGCGGCACGTACGAAACGCTCACCGACGATGGCACCCATGGAACCACCCATGAACGAGAACTCGAAGGCGCTGACCACGATCGGCATGCCCATCAGGGTGCCGCTCATGGAGATCAGGGCGTCTTTTTCACCAGTCTGCTTCTGCGCACCGGTCAGGCGGTCCTTGTACTTCTTGCCGTCACGGAACTTCAGGCGGTCGACCGGCTCCAGCTCGGCGCCCAGTTCGGCGCGGCCTTCCGGGTCGAGGAAGATGTCGATGCGGGCACGTGCGCCGATGCGCATGTGGTGGTTGCACTTGGGGCAGACATCCAGGGTCTTTTCCAGCTCCGGACGATACAGCACGGCCTCGCAGGCTGGGCACTTGTGCCACAGGCCTTCCGGCACCGAGCTCTTCTTCACCTCGGAACGCATGATCGAAGGGATCAGTTTGTCGACTAACCAGTTGCTCATGCTTTCTTTCTCCAGTTTTGGCGGACGGGGACCGGACTGGCCGGCCATGCCCTGCCCTTGAGCTCAAATTCTTCTATGAAACGATGACGGCCCGGCCGCAGGGGCCGCCTGCGTACCGCGCCGTCTTCAATCTGTGTTGTGGCCACACGGCATGCCGCTGGCCGCCCCGCAGGGCTGCGAAACCTATGGACGATGGCGCGCCGCCAGCCGTCACATCTGCCGTCACGCCTGTTTCACCGCACGCATGAAGGCTTCGATCTTCGCCGCATCCTTGATGCCCTTGGCCTGCTCCACGCCGCCACTGACATCCACCGCATACGGCCGCACCTGGGCGATCGCCTGGCCGACGTTGTCGGCCGACAGCCCGCCCGCGAGAATGATCGGCTTGCTCAGCCGCGCCGGCACCAGCGACCAGTCGAAGGCCTCGCCGGTACCGCCAGGCACACCGGCCACGTAGGTATCGAGGAGAATGCCGCGGGCGCCGGCATAGTGCTGGCAGGCGGCTTCCAGGTCATCGCCCGGGCGCACGCGCAGGGCCTTGATCCAGGGCCGATGATAGCCCTCGCAATCGGCCGGGGTTTCGTCGCCGTGGAACTGTAGCAGGTCCAGCGGCACCACCTCGAGAATCTCGTTCAGCTCGCAACGCGAGGCGTTGACGAACAGCCCGACCGTGGTCACGAACGGTGGCAGCTCGGCAATGATCGCCCGTGCCTGACGCACGTCCACGGCACGCGGGCTCTTGGCATAGAAGACGAAACCGATGGCATCGGCCCCCGCCTCGGCGGCGGCCAGCGCGTCTTCGATGCGGGTGATCCCGCAGATCTTGCTGCGAACGTTGCTCATGGACAGCAAACCTTGAGTGAGTGGTGAAAGGCTCGATGGTAGCAAATGACGTCTGACGCGTCAGTCGGCCAGCGCTTCGTAACCGGTCAAAAAGTGTGGGCCGATGTAACGCTGTGGCAGCTGGAACTCTTCCGGGTACTCCACCTGCACCAGATACAGGCCGTAAGGGTGCGCAGTCACCCCGCCCTCACGGCGGTTGCGCCCCTCCAGCACTTCACGGGCCCACTCGACCGGGCGCTCGCCGGCACCAATGGTCATCAGCACCCCGGCGATATTGCGCACCATGTGGTGCAGGAACGCGGTGGCACGCACGTCCAGCACGATCATCTGGCCATGGCGGGTCACGCGCAGGTGATGGATGTGCTTGATCGGCGACTTGGCCTGGCACTGGCTGGCACGGAAGGCGCTGAAATCATGGGTGCCGAGCAGGTACTGGGCAGCCTGGGCCATGCGCTCGACGTCCAGCGGGCGGTGGTTCCAGGTCACTTCCTCGGCCAGGTGCGCGGGGCGGATCGGGTCGTTGTAGATCACGTAGCGGTAGCGCCGGGCGCAGGCCTTGAAGCGCGCATGGAAGTCCGCCGGCATCGGCCGCGACCAGACCACACTGATGTCGTGGGGCAGGTTGAAATTGGTGCCCAGAGTCCAGGCGCGCTCGTCACGCACGGCGCGGGTGTCGAAATGCACGATCTGCCCGCAGCCGTGCACGCCAGCATCGGTGCGCCCGGCGCAAATGACGCTGATCGGTTCGTCGGCCACCTTCGACAGCGCTTGCTCAAGCGCTTGCTGGACGCTTGGCACGCCGCTGGCCTGGCGCTGCCAGCCGCGGTAGCGCGAGCCTTTGTATTCCACACCCAGGGCAATGCGGGTGAAGCCTTCGGCGGCCGATTCGGTGGCGGCGGTGTCGATGATGTCCAAGAGCGTGAAACCTGTGGGTGATACGGAATGGCGGGGATTATAACGACAACGGCAGCCGTGTAGGGCTGTGGGAGCGGCCTTGCGTCGCGATTGGGCCGCAGAGCGGCCCCGGCGATATTGGTTGTGCCGCTGAAATCCTGGGGGCGCTTTGCACCCCTATCGCGACGCAAGGCCGCTCCCACAACGGCCAAGCCAGAGCCGATTTCAGACCAGGCGCGAGAGCATCTCTTCGGCTTCCAGACGCTGGCCATCATCACCATCCTTGACCACTTCGTCGAGGATGTCGCGGGCGCCCTGGTGGTCGCCCATGTCGATGTAGGCGCGCGCCAGGTCGAGCTTGGTCGCGACTTCGTCGGCACCGGAGAAGAAGTCGAAGTCGAGATCGTCCAGCGGCTCGGGCTCGGCTGCGGCGTCTTCGGCGGTGAAGTGCGGCTCCAGCGGTGGCGATTCCAGGCTCTGCGACAGCTTGTCGAGCTCGGCGTTGACGTCGCTCAGCTCCGAGGCAAAGCTCTTGGCTGCCGGCGAGTCGTCATCCAGCGACAACGACAGATCGAAGTCGTCCGGCAGTTCCAGCTCGGAAATCGGGTCGAATTCCGGGATGGCGTCGAAGGCAGCCAGTTCGGCGGCGACGTCTACCGGTTCGTCTTCCGCCGCAACCTGGGTAGCGGGAGCTGCCGCTTCGCCACTGCCCAGATCGAAATCGGCCAGGTCGAAATCAGCCAGGTCATCGACGCTCTGCGGCTCGGCCTGAGCCTGGGCCAGCAAGGCTTCGAAATCGTCATCGGCATCGGTTTCCGGCGCAACGGCTGCCGGTTCGGCTTTCACCTGCGCTTCGGCCAGTGGCGCGTCATCCAGCATCGGCGGCTCGAGCTGATCATCAACCGGCAGATCATCACCCAGGCTCAGGTCGAAGGCGCTGTCCAGGTCGTTATCATCGAGCACCGAAGTCTCGGTGAACGCCTCGGCGGCTGCTTCGAGCTCAGGTTCAGGTGCTGGCTCCGGCTCAGGTGCCGGCTCTGGCTCAACGACCGCCTGCGGTTCAGGCTCTGCTTCTGCTTGAGGCTCCTCCTGAAGCAACTCCTGGACATACTGCTCGTCCATTTCCGCAGCCAGTGCCGCAGCCCCCACGCCAACGGCGGCGGCAGCGAGCCCCAGCATGGCCGGGTAGCGCTCCTTGAGGCTGCTGACCTGCGCAGTGTTCACTTCACTGGCAGGCAACTTGCGCTCCTGCTCGACGAAGGCGCTGTGGTCGCCCTGGCGGGCGTAGACGTCCATCAGCTTGAGGCGCAGGGCGTCATTTTCCGGCTGCGCCGCAACCGCTGTTTCCAGCAGGTCGGCAGCGTGATTCAGGCGGCCACGCGACAGGCTCAGGTCGACTTCAGCCAGCAGTTCGGCATTCGGGTCTTGTACCGGCTCGGGCTCGACAAGCGTAGCCGCAGGCGCGGGAGCAGCCGGTTTTTCCGCAGCCACGGCAGCGGCAGCGGAAGCTGCCACCACGGCAGGCGAGAGGGTGACGCTCGGCGCAGACACTTCCAGCTCATCGAAGCTGCTCGGTGGCAAGTCGAGATCCGGGCTACGCTCGCCCTCCTCGGCCAGCGCGCGGGCCATGCGCAGGTGTTTTTCCGCTTCTTGCTGGGCCTTGCGCTTGCGCGCCAGCAGCAGCAACAGGAGCAACAGCACGAGGAACGCAGAGCCAGCGATCAGGCCCAGCATCACAGGGTTGGCCAGCATCTCGTCGATTGCGCCCGGCTGCGCAGGTGCAGCCTCATCGGCAGGGGCTGCAGCCGGGGCCGTGTCGACAGCGGCCGGGGCCGGTGCGACCACCGGCTCGGCCGGGGCTGCATCGACCGCTGCGGGCTGTGCAGGGGTTGGCTCACCCGGCAAGGTGGCCGCAGGCGGTGCTTCAGGAGCCGCGCCCTGGGCTTCCAGGCGCGCCAACTGGTCATTCTTCAGCTGGATCAGCTTCTGCAGCTTGTCCATCTGGCTCTGCAGATCGCTCACCCGGCTTTTCAGTTCGTCGTTGTCACGACGGCTGGTGTCCAGGCTCTCCTGGGCCACCGCCAGCTTGTCGTTGATGGCCTTGGCGCTGTTGCCGCCCGCCTGGTTACCAGGGCTGACCAGGCGCAGGTTGTCGCCTTGGGCGATACGATCGGGCGCTGCATCGGCGGCACCGCGGCGGGTGGCATCCAGCTGCCGCGCACGCGGCCCCAGGCGCCGGCCTTCACGCCAGGCTGCGTACTGCTCGGCCACTTCGCGATTGGCTTCACCCTGGGGAATGCTCTGGACCTGCTGCTGGTCGGGCAGGCGCAGGACCTGGCCAACCTTCAGCTGGTTGATGTTGTTGCCGATGAAGGCATCCGGGTTGAGCGCCTGGATGGCGATCATGGTCTGCTGCACCGAGCCACCGCCCTGGGTGTTGCGGGCGGCGATCTGCCACAGGGTGTCGCGGCGCTTGGTGGTGTAGCTGCCTGCGCTGCTGGTGGCCGGGTTGACATTGGCCGCAGCGGGCTGCTGGCCCTGGGCCTTGGCCTGGTCGAGCAACACGCTGTAGTCACGCAGCAGGCGGCCCTGGGGCCACATCACCTGAACAAGGAACTTGACCACAGTACCGGGCAGCGGCTGGCTGGAAGTAACCCGCAGCACGCTCTTGCCGTTGGGGTTGATCACCGGGGTAAAGGTCAGGTCTTCGAGGTAGCTCGGAAACTCCACCCCGGCCTTGCTGAACTCTTCCGGTGGCGCCAGGCTCGGCGCCACTTCGGCTGCGGTGAGGTCGCGCACGTCGAGCAGTTCGATCTCGGCGTCCAGAGGCTGGTTCTGTGCCGACTTCAACGTCAGTTCACCCAACCCCAGGGCATTCGCCATGCCCGACGTCAGCGCAGACGCTGCCGCCATGGCCAGAACCAGTTTGCGAATTCGAAGCATGACCTCTTCCCTTGTATGAATCATCCCAAAAACCTGCGTGCGGCGCGGGACAAAAGTGCTCGCCAGTATCTTTTACGCCATGTGTTTAATCAACAATTGGGCCACCTGCACGGCGTTCAAAGCAGCGCCCTTGCGCACGTTGTCGGTGGTCAACCAGAGGTTGAGCTGCTGGTTTTCGTCAATTCCATGGCGTACACGACCAACATAGACCACGTCTTGGCCGACTGCGTCACCGACCGGGGTCGGATAATCATCGTTTTCCACCAGTTCGACACTTTCGGCCTGTTCCAATGCCTGGTTGACCTGTGCCAGATCGACCGGGCGACCACTCTGCACCGCCACACTGAAGCTATCGCCGAAAAACACCGGGACTTGAATGCAGCTCACGGAAATCTTCAGCTCCGGCAGGCCCAGCAGCACGCGCAGTTCGCCAACCAGACGGCGTTCCACGGCAGTATGACCCTGCTCATCGACGGCACCGACCTGGGCCAGCACGTTGAAGGCCATCTGCCGATCGAAGAAACGCGGCTCCAGTGGACGGGCATTGAGCAGCTCGGCGGTCTGCCGGGCCAGTTCGCTGACCGCTTCGCGGCCTTGCGCGGACACCGCCAGGGCGGCCATGACCTGCACCCGTTCGATATCCAGCCGACCCTTGAGCGGTGCCAGGGCAACCGCCACGGCAACGGCTGCGCAGCTGGGGCTGGTAATGCGTGCTGGCAGGTTCAGTGTGGCAAGGCTGTCGCCATTGGCCTCCGGGACCACGGCCAGGGCATCCTCCAGGCCACCGGAAAGGTCGATGACCGTGCAGCCGGCCTGCTCGGCCTTGCTGGCGAAGCTGCGGCTGACGGCCGGGCTGGCGGCGAAGAAGGCCAGTTTGACCTGGGCGAAGTCGAAACTGTCGACCTCACGTACCTTGAGCTTCTTGCCGGCGAACATCACGCTGCTGCCCGCCGATTCCATGCTGGCCAGCAGGTGCAGGGTGCCGACCGGAAAGGCCAGTTCTTCGAGGATCTGCACGAGGGTTTCACCGACGCTGCCGGTGGCGCCGACGACGGCGATGTCCAGGGGGGTGGTCATGGTAGAGATCCTTTTGCTGAAACGGCGGGGGCGGCACTTTACTTGGATTGTAGGCGTTTGTCTGTGCTGGCCTCTTCGCGGGTAAACCCGCTCCCACAGGTACAGCGCTATCTTCAGGTTTTGTGATCTCCCTGTGGGAGCGGGTTTACCCGCGAAGAGGCCGGTGCAGGCATAAAAAAACCCGCGCTGTCGCCAGCGCGGGTTTTCGGTGCAGCAAAAGCGATCAACGCTCCAGCAGGATCCGCAGCATGCGGCGCAGCGGTTCGGCGGCGCCCCACAGCAGCTGGTCACCCACGGTGAACGCGCCCAGGTACTGGGAGCCCATGTTCAGCTTGCGCAGGCGGCCAACCGGGATGTTCAGGGTACCGGTCACCTTGGTCGGGCTCAGCTCTTGCATGCTGATCTCGCGCTGGTTCGGCACCAGTTTCACCCACGGGTTGTGCTGGCTGATCATGCCTTCGATATCGGCCAGTGGCACGTCCTTGTTCAGCTTGATGGTCAGCGCCTGGCTGTGGCAGCGCATGGCGCCGATGCGCACGCAGATGCCATCGACCGGGATCGGGCTCTTGAAACGGCCGAGGATCTTGTTGGTCTCGGCCTGGGCCTTCCACTCTTCACGGCTCTGCCCGTTCGGCAGCTCCTTGTCGATCCACGGGATCAGGCTGCCGGCCAGCGGCACGCCGAAGTTCTCGGTCGGGAACGCTTCGCCACGCATGGTCTCGGCCACCTTGCGGTCGATGTCGAGGATGGCGCTGGCCGGGTTGGCCAGGTCATCGGCAACAGCCGCATGGGTCGCGCCCATCTGCTTGATCAGCTCGCGCATGTTCTGTGCGCCAGCGCCCGAAGCCGCCTGGTAGGTCATGGCGCTCATCCACTCGACCAGGCCGGCTTCGAACAGGCCGCCCAGCCCCATCAGCATCAGGCTGACGGTGCAGTTGCCGCCGATGTAGTTCTTGGTACCGGCGTCGAGCTGCTGGTCGATGACCTTGCGGTTGACCGGATCGAGCACGATGACCGCGTCGTCCTGCATGCGCAGCGAAGAAGCGGCATCGATCCAGTAACCCTGCCAGCCGGCTTCACGCAGCTTGGGGAACACCTCGTTGGTGTAGTCGCCGCCCTGGCAGGTCAGGATCACGTCGAGGGTCTTGAGTTCTTCAATCGAATAAGCGTCCTTGAGCGGAGCAATATCCTTGCCCACGTTCGGGCCCTGGCCACCTACGTTGGACGTGGTGAAGAACACTGGCTCGATGAGGTCGAAATCCTGCTCCTCCAGCATCCGCTGCATGAGCACGGAACCGACCATACCGCGCCAACCGATCAGACCTACACGTTTCATCGCAACTACACCTTTGCTAAAAGTGGGCCGCCACCTCGAGTTTTTGGTGGCGGGCCAGAGAGATTACAGATTCCGCAGCGCTGCGACTACTGCGTCGCCCATTTCCTGCGTGCCTACTTTGTCGCAGCCGGCCGACCAGATGTCACCGGTACGCAGGCCCTGGTCCAGCACGACGCTGACGGCCTTCTCGATCGCTTCGGCTGCGGCGTGCTGGTTGAAGCTGTAACGCAGCATCATCGACACCGACAGGATGGTCGCCAGCGGGTTGGCGATGCCCTGCCCGGCGATATCCGGAGCCGAACCGTGGCAAGGCTCGTACATGCCCTTGTTGTTGGCGTCCAGGGAGGCCGAAGGCAGCATGCCGATGGAACCGGTGAGCATGGAAGCCTCATCCGACAGGATGTCACCGAACATGTTGTCGGTCACTACCACGTCGAACTGTTTCGGTGCGCGGACCAGCTGCATGGCAGCGTTGTCGACGTACATGTGGCTCAGTTCGACGTCCGGGTAATCCTTGGCCACGTCTTCGACCACTTCGCGCCACAGCTGGCTGGAAGCGAGGACGTTGGCCTTGTCCACCGAGCACAGCTTCTTGCCGCGCACGCGGGCCATGTCGAAGCCGACGCGCGCGATACGGCGCACTTCGCTTTCGCTGTACGGCAGGGTGTCGTAGGCCTGACGCTCGCCGCCTTCCAGCTCGCGCTGGCCACGTGGAGCACCGAAGTAGATGCCACCCGTCAGCTCACGGACGATGAGGATATCCAGGCCCGAGACGATTTCCGGCTTCAGCGAGGAAGCGTCGGCCAGTTGCGGGTAGAGGATGGCCGGGCGCAGGTTGGCGAACAGGCCCAGTTGCGAACGGATTTTCAGCAGGCCGCGTTCCGGGCGGATGTCACGCTCGATCTTGTCCCACTTAGGGCCACCCACGGCGCCCAGCAGCACGGCGTCGGCCTTGCGTGCACGCTCCAGGGTTTCATCGGCCAGCGGTACGCCGTGCTTGTCGATGGCGGCGCCGCCGATCACGTCGTGCTCGAGGCTGAAGCCGAGCTGGAACTTGTCGTTGGCCAGTTCCAGCACCTTGACCGCCTCGGCCATGATTTCCGGACCAATGCCATCACCTGGGAGAATCAGAATCTGCTTGCTCATGCTTTCCTCTATCCATTCACGCGGTGCGGCCAAACGGGCCCCACCGAAAAGTGCTTATCGCTCGACCCACAACACCAGCACATCGGTGCTGAACGAGCCATCGGCCTCGATCTGGTAATACTGCCGTACTTCTTCGCCCATGGCTTGCTGCAATTGGAGGATGGCAACGCGCATCGGCTCCGGGGTGCGCATGCGCTCGACCCAACTGCTGAACTCCAGGCGCAGCGGCTGGCGCGTGTGGCTGCGCACATGCAGGCCGGCTTCGCTGATCTGGCGCTGCCATTCGGCGGCGGAGTAGTCGCGTACGTGACTGGTGTCACGCAGCACTTCCACGGTCTGCAAGTAGGTGTCGAGCAACGGGCTGCCCGGCGACATCACGTCGATGAACGCGGCCGTGCCGCCCGGCTTGAGCACCCGGCGCACTTCGCGCAGGGCCACGCCAAGGTCGCTCCAGTGGTGCGCCGAATAGCGGCTGAAGACGAAATCGAACGAAGCGTCGGCGAACGGCAGGCGTTCGGCGGCACCGCATTCGGTGGTGATATTGCCCAGGCCGCGCTCACTGGCGGCACTGGCGACCACGTCGAGCATCGATTGCGAAAGGTCGTAGGCGACCACTTCGGCGACCAGCGGCGCGACGTGAAAACTGACATGACCGGCACCGCAACCCAGGTCCAGCACGCGGGCATTGCCCTGCCCCGCCAGTGCAGCCTGCAGCAGAGCGAATTCGCTGCCCTGGGCGTGCACGGCGCTGCTGAGGTAGGCGCTGGCCTGTTCGCCGAACTGGCGTTGGACCACATCGGTGTGGGTGGTGCTGGTCATGGCTAAATCCTTTTGGTTTTTTGTTGCCTGTTCTGGCCCTTTCGCGGCGGTTCGACGCCTTGACAAGCCCGCTCCTACAGGGATCACCTACCGCTGTGGGAGCGGGCTTGCCCGCGAAGAGGCCGGTACTGCCACCTACAAATAATCAGGCATCACGGAACAGCCAAGGCTGGCCGGCGCGGTGCTTGCCTTCGAATGCCTTGATCGCGTCGCTGTCCTGCAAGGTCAGGCCGATGTCGTCCAGGCCATTGAGCAGGCAGTGCTTGCGGAACGCGTCGATCTCGAAGTGCAGCACCTTGCCATCCGGACGGGTCACCGCTTGCGCCAGGAGGTCGATGGTCAGCTGGTAGCCCGGGTTGGCTTCAACCTGCTTGAACAACTCGTCGACTTCCTCGTCGCTGAGGATGATCGGCAGCAAGCCGTTCTTGAAGCTGTTGTTGAAGAAGATGTCGGCGAAGCTCGGTGCGATCACGCTGCGGAAGCCGTACTCGTCCAGCGCCCATGGCGCGTGCTCACGGCTCGAACCGCAGCCGAAGTTCTCCCGCGCCAACAGCACGCTGGCACCCTGGTAACGTGCGTGGTTGAGCACGAATTCCTGGTTCAGCGGGCGCTTGCTGTTGTCCTGGTACGGCTGGCCGACATCCAGGTAACGCCACTCGTCGAACAGGTTGGGGCCAAAGCCGGTGCGCTTGATCGACTTGAGAAACTGCTTGGGGATGATCTGGTCGGTGTCGACGTTGGCACGATCCAACGGCGCGACGAGACCGGTGTGCTGGGTAAAGGCTTTCATGCTGCGCTCCCTTGGATCAACTCGCGGACATCGATGAAGTGGCCGGTCACCGCGGCAGCGGCAGCCATGGCCGGGCTGACCAGGTGGGTACGGCCACCGGCACCCTGACGGCCTTCGAAGTTGCGGTTGGAAGTGGACGCGCAGTGCTCGCCGCTTTCCAGGCGGTCCGGGTTCATCGCCAGGCACATCGAGCAGCCAGGCTCACGCCATTCGAAACCAGCTTCGAGGAAGATCTTGTCCAGGCCTTCACGCTCGGCCTGGGCCTTGACCAGGCCCGAGCCCGGCACGACCAACGCCTGCTTGACCGTCGCAGCGACCTTGCGGCCCTTGGCGATCTCGGCGGCGGCGCGCAGGTCTTCGATGCGCGAGTTGGTGCACGAACCGATGAATACGCGGTCGAGCTTGATGTCAGTGATCGCCTGGTTGGCAGCGAGGCCCATGTACTTGAGGGCACGCTCGATCGAACCACGCTTGATCAGGTCTGGCTCGGCAGCCGGGTCCGGCACGCGCTGGTCAACGGCCAGTACCATTTCTGGCGAAGTGCCCCAGCTGACTTGCGGCTTGATTTGCGCGGCATCGAGCTCGACCACGGTGTCGAACACGGCATCGTCATCGGAAACCAGGTCTTTCCACGCCTCGACGGCACGTTTCCAGTCCTCGCCCTTGGGCGCGTACGGGCGGCCTTCGACGTAGGCAACGGTGGTGGCGTCGGTCGCTACCAGGCCCACACGGGCACCGGCTTCGATGGACATGTTGCAGATGGTCATGCGGCCTTCCATCGACAATTCGCGAATGGCGCTGCCCGCGAACTCCATGGCGTGGCCGTTACCACCGGCGGTGCCGATCTTGCCGATCACGGCAAGGACGATGTCTTTGGCGGTGACGCCGGCTGGCAACTGGCCTTCAACCCGCACCAGCATGTTCTTCATCTTCTTGGCGACCAGGCACTGGGTGGCGAGCACGTGCTCGACCTCGGAGGTGCCGATGCCATGGGCCAAGGCACCGAAAGCACCGTGGGTGGAGGTGTGCGAGTCGCCACAGACCACAGTCATGCCTGGCAAGGTTGCACCCTGCTCCGGGCTGATGACGTGGACGATGCCTTGGCGTTCGTCGTTCATCTTGAATTCGACGATGCCATATTCGTCACAGTTCTCATCGAGGGTCTGCACCTGCAGGCGCGACACCTGGTCGACGATGGCTTCGATGCCGCCTTTACGCTCTGGCGTGGTCGGCACGTTGTGGTCCGGGGTGGCGATGTTGGCATCGATGCGCCACGGCTTGCGGTTGGCCAGGCGCAGGCCTTCGAAGGCCTGGGGCGACGTCACTTCGTGAATGATATGGCGGTCGATGTAGATCAAGGACGAGCCGTCATCACGGCGCTTGACCTCATGGGCTTCCCAGAGTTTGTCGTAGAGCGTTTTGCCAGCCATCAGACTGTTCCTCATCAGCGTCTTTCTATGCCAAAGACCCCTTGGCTTGTACGGACGATGCTATGGGGTTAGATTGAATAACTCAAATTCATAATTTTTATGCTTTGGATAACCAAAAGGAATCCGAAATCGTGGACCTGGCCAACCTGAGCGCGTTCATTGCCATTGCCGAGACTGGCAGCTTCTCCGGCGCCGGCGAGCGCCTGTTCCTCACCCAGCCAGCGATCAGCAAACGCATCGCCGGCCTGGAACAGCAGCTGGACGTACGCCTGTTCGATCGCCTGGGCCGCGAAGTGACCCTGACCGAAGCAGGCCGTGCCCTGCTGCCCCGCGCCTATCAGATCCTCAACGTCCTCGATGATACCCGACGGGCGCTGACCAACCTTAACGGCGAGGTGAGCGGTCGCCTGACCCTGGCAACCAGCCACCATATCGGCCTGCACCGTCTGCCGCCGCTGTTGCGGGCATTCACCCGCCAGCACCCTGCTGTGGCGTTGGATATTCAGTTCATGGATTCGGAACAGGCCTACGACGAAATCCTCCATGGCCGCGCTGAAATTGCCGTCATCACCCTCGCTCCCGAACCTCATCACCTGGTCAAGGCCATTGCGGTCTGGGACGACGCCCTGGATTTCGTGGCAGCGCCCGAGCACCCACTGGCCAGCAACCAGGCAGTCAGCCTGGCCGATGTCGCCCGCCACCCGGCGGTGTTCCCTGGCGGCAACACCTTCACCCACCACATTGTCCAGCGCCTGTTCGAAAGCCAGGGCCTGACGCCGAACATCGCCATGAGCACCAACTACCTGGAAACCATCAAGATGATGGTGTCGATCGGCCTGGCGTGGAGCGTGCTGCCCCGGACCATGCTGGATGATCAGGTTGCACCTATCGCTTTGCCCGGCATACAGCTGTCGCGCCAGCTAGGCTACATTCTGCACACGGAGCGCACGCTATCGAACGCTGCAAGGGCCTTCATGGCCCTGCTCGACAGCCACGCAGGGTCCGCCTGACCGGTCGTCAGCTCGGCATTTCCAACTCATGGACGCGTCACACGCCAAAGGTCTGGTACCAATGCCCAAATCAGCAAATCGCTTTCCGCGCCTGCCGCGTATCCCTGCGGCCGACCCACAGGAATCGGAACAGGCCTGGCAGAATGCCCCGCAGTTGCTGGCGGCGCTCAATGGCGCACGCCTGGGGGCCTGGCTGTGGGATATCGACACCGGCCGGATCAGCTGGTCACGGGGCACCCAGGCGCTGTTCGGCTTCGACCCGCAACGCCCGCTGCCCAACGACATCGACTACCTCGACCTGCTGCCGGAAGAAGACCGTGCCCGCACCCGCCAACTGTTCCACGCGGTAGTCAATGGCGAGCCGGTGGAACAGGCCATGCGCCATCGCATCCGCTGGCCGGATGGCACCCTGCACTGGCTGGAAATCAACGGCAGCCTGACCCATGACCGCCATGGCCGGCGGCAGATGATCGGAGTGATCCGCGAAATCACCCGCCAGCGCGAACGGGAAACCGCGCTGATCAACTCGGAAAAGCGCTTCGCCACGCTGTTTCACCTGAGCCCCAACGCCATTCTGCTGAGCCGTCGCCAGGATGGCATGATCATCGAGGTCAACCAGCACTTCGAGGACATGTTCGGCTGGCCTGGTGGCCAGGTGATTGGCAAGACCAGCATCGAACTGGGCCTGTGGGTCAACCCTGAACAACGCCACCAGGTCATCGAGGCCACCCGCGCCAATCACGGCCCGGCGATCATGGAAGTGCAGTTCCGCGCCAGCACCGGCAAGCTCCACGACGGCATCCTGTGCACCCAGAGCATCGAGATGGAGGGCGTGACCTACCTGATCAGCACCTTCGTCGACACCACCGAGCGCAAACGTGCCGAACAGGCGCTCAAGGACAGCCAGGAACGCCTCGACCTGGCGTTGGACTCAGCGCAACTGGGCACCTGGGACTGGCACATCCCCAGCGGCATGCTCTATGGCTCGGCCCGCGCGGCGCAACTGCACGGGCTGGACCCGGTACCGTTCCATGAATCGTTCGATTCGTTCTTCGAAGGCGTGCCGGAACACGAACGCTCCAGCATGCGCCAGGCCTACCGCAGCCTGCGCGAAGGCCCGGCCGGCAATTACCAGATCACCTACCGCGTGCAGCTGGAAAACGGCACCTCGCGCTACATCGAAAGCCGTGCCCGCCTGTACCGCGACGACCAGGGCAACCCGTTGCGCATGGCCGGCACCTTGCTCGATATCACCGAGCAGGTGGAACGCGAACAGCGCCTGAGCGCCTCGGAAGAAAAATTCGCCAGCCTGTTCCAGGTCAGCCCCGACCCGATCTGCGTGACCCGCCAGGACACCGGCCAGTTCATCGAGATCAACCCGGCCTTCACCCAGACCTTCGGCTGGAGCGCCGAACAGGTGATCGGCCGCACCGCCGAAGAGATCGGCCTGTGGGCCGAGTCGATCGAACGTGCCCAACGCATTGAACGGGTGATCCGCGAACAGGCGCTGAGCAATGTGGCGGTGGTGGTCAACCACCGCAATGGCGCGCCGCTGACCTGTGTCATCGCCAGCCGCCTGATCAGCGTCGATGACCAGCCCTGCAGCGTCACCACCCTGCGCGACATCACCCAGCAGCAACGCGCCGAGGCGGCACTCAAAGCCAGCGAAGAAAAGTTTGCCAAGGCCTTCCACTCCAGCCCCGACGCCATCACCATCACCGAACGCCGCAGTGGCCGTTACCTGGAGGTCAACGACGGCTTCTGCCGGCTGACCGGCTACAGCGCCGACGAAGTGATAGGCCGCAGCGTCTACGAAATCGGTATCTGGGCCGACGACAAGCAGCGCAGCGCCCTGCTCGGCGAGCTCAAGGAGCGCGGCCGGGTGCACCATCGGGAGATGCTCGGGCGCAACAAGCGCGGCGACATTCTTACCGTGGAGGTGTCGGTGGAGCCGATCAGCCTCAACGAGGCCGACTGCCTGTTGCTGACTGCCCGCGATGTCAGCCAGCTGAAGAACGCCCAGGCGCAGATCCGTCACCTCGCCTACCACGACCCGCTGACCAACCTGCCCAACCGCGCCCTGCTGATGGACCGCCTGAGCCAGCAGATCGCCCTGCTGCGCCGCCACAACCTGCGCGGCGCGCTGCTGTTCCTCGACCTCGACCATTTCAAGCATATCAACGACTCGCTCGGGCACCCGGTGGGCGACACCGTGCTGAAGATCATCACCGCACGCCTGGAGGCCAGCGTACGCCTGGAAGATACCGTGGCGCGCCTGGGTGGCGATGAATTCGTGGTGCTGCTCAGCGGCCTGGAAGGCAGCCGCGAGGCCGTGGAAGGCAAGGTCCGCGAACTGGCCGACACCCTGCGCGAACTGCTGGCCGAACCGATGTCGCTGGACGGCCAGCGCCTGCAGGTGACACCGAGCATCGGCGTGGCACTGATCCCCGACCACGGCACCACGCCGGCCGACCTGCTCAAGCGCGCCGACATCGCCCTGTACCGGGCCAAGGACTCCGGGCGCAATACCACCGAACTGTTCCACACCACCATGCAGAAGGCCGCCAGCGAGCGCCTGCGCATGGAAAGCGACCTGCGCCTGGCCCTGGCTCGCGGCGAGCTGGCCTTGCATTTCCAGCCTCAGGTCGATGCCCGCGACAACCGCATCGTCGGTGCCGAAGTGCTGCTGCGCTGGCACCATCCACAACTGGGCCAGCAACCCCCCGCGCAGTTCATTCAAGTACTGGAAGAAAGCGGCCTGATTCTCGAAGTTGGCAGCTGGATCCTCGACGAAGCCTGCGACGCTTGCGCCCACATGCTCGAAGACGGCCTGATCGACGCCAATGACTTCAGCCTGTGCGTGAACATCAGCCCGCGGCAGTTCCGCCAGAACGATTTCGTCCAGCGGGTGCTGCGCAGCCTGGACGACTACCGCTTGCCACGGCAAATGCTGAAACTGGAGATCACCGAAGGCATCGTCATCCAGAACCTGGAAGACACCATCAGCAAGATGCGTGAACTCAAGCGCTACGGCGTGAGCTTTGCCATGGATGACTTCGGCACGGGCTATTCCTCGTTGACCTACCTCAAGCGCTTGCCGGTGGATGCGCTGAAGATCGACCAGACGTTCGTCCGCGACGCGCCGGAAGACCCCAACGATGCCGAGATTGTCCGCGCCATCGTGGCCATGGCCCGCAGCCTGGACCTGGCGGTGATTGCCGAGGGGGTGGAACTGACCGAGCAACTGGCGTTTCTCGAACGCCTGGGCTGCCACCTGTACCAGGGCTACCTGCACAGCCGGCCACTGCCGCTGCCGGAATTCAGGCAGATGCTGCTGGAAGCACCGGCGGATTACTGAAAACGCAAAAAGGGCACCCGAAGGTGCCCTTTCTTTCATGCCGCCTAACTCAGTTCAGAGCTGGCTTGTCGCCATTGATCGGGATGCGTTTGGCCTTGGCCTCTTCCGGCACGATGCGCAGCAGGTCGATGCTGAGCAGGCCGTTGGCCAGGCCCGCCGACTTGACCTCGATATGGTCAGCCAGGCGGAACGACAGCTTGAAGGCGCGCTGGGCAATACCCTGATGCAGGTAGGTCACTTCAGCGGCGCCGTTTTCGCGCTTGCCACCGATGACGGTCAGGACGCCCTTTTCGACTTGCAGGTCGAGGTCCTGCTCCTGGAAACCGGCTGCGGCAACCACGATGCGATAGTGGTCATCGCCATGTTTTTCCACGTTGTAGGGAGGATAGCTGCTACCCGCCTCATTGCGTGCCGCGGACTCGAACAGGTCGTTGAAACGGTCGAAGCCAACGGAATGGCGGAACAGTGGAGCGAGAGAGAAAGCGGTAGTCATGGTCATGAACTCCTGAGATTCAGCAAGTAAAGTCACTACGCGACCCGACTTCGGCATCGCGTACTCAAGAGATATGGCCAGCGGGAAAGCTTTCAAGGGGACCGCTGAAAAAATCTGGAATCAGTGTCAGGTTTTTCGCGGGCATGCCCGCTCCCACAGGTACGGCACCGCCCTCAAGTCCTGCGCTATCCCTGTGGGAGCGGGCGCGCCCGCGAATAGGCCAGATCAGGCAACACAAGCCTCGAAGGAGATCGCATCAACCCCAAGCAACCGGCTGATGCGCGCACAATCATCCTCACGCCGCAACTCGGCAAACAGCACCACCGCCTCGGGATAACTGCGGGTCAGCATCGCCAGCCACTGCTTCATCCGCCCCGGCGCATAGCGCGGCGACAGCTTGGCCTGAGCCTGGCGCCAGAACTCGCGCAGCAGCGGCAGCAAGTCATCCCAGCTCATCGGCTGGTATTCCTGCCCGTCGCGCGCGGCAGCGATCTGCAAGGCCAGGTCCGGCCGCGACACCAGCCCGCGCCCCAGCATGATGTCTTCGGCACCGCTGACCTCACGGCAACGCCGCCAGTCGTCGACGGTCCAGATCTCACCATTGGCGAATACCGGCACCTTGACCACATCCTGCACCCGGGCCACCCACTCCCAGTGGGCAGGCGGCTTGTAGCCTTCAACCTTGGTCCGCGCATGCACCACCAGGTGCGCCGAGCCGCCCTCGGCCAAGGCTGTGGCGCAGTCCAGCGCCCCATCCGGGCTGTCGAAGCCCAGGCGCATCTTGGACGTGACCGGGATATGCGCCGGCACCGCACGACGCACTTCACGAACGATGGCATGCAACAGCTCCGGCTCCTTGAGCAGCACCGCGCCGCCACGCGACTTGTTCACGGTCTTGGCCGGGCAGCCGAAGTTCAGGTCGATGACCGGCGCACCCAGCTCACAGGCCAGCGCGGCGTTTTCCGCCAGGCATACCGGGTCCGAGCCCAGCAACTGCACGCGCATCGGCACACCAGCGGCGGTGCGCGCACCCTGGCGCAGCTCAGGGGCGAGCTTGTCGAACGAGGACGCTGGCAGCAGGCGGTCGCACACGCGGATGAACTCGGTGACGCACCAATCGATGCCGCCCACTCGGGTCAGGACGTCGCGCAGGATGTTGTCGACCAGCCCCTCCATGGGGGCCAGGGCAATTTGCATGTCTGGGTCTCGGCGGAAAAAGGCGGCAGTCTAGCAAAAAATGCCGCCGCCTCAGCTGCCGATCAGCGCCGGGCCGTAACCGTCGAGAAACTCCGCCGGCATGCGCTTGGGCTTGCCGCTGGACAGTTCGATGCAGGCGAAGGTGGTCTGCGCACGCAGCAAGGTCACGCCATCGCGTGGGCGCTTGAGCTGGAAGCGCCGGGTCATGCGCAGGCGCTGGTCCCAGTCGATGATCCAGGTGGCCAGTTGCAACTCATCATCCTCGTAGCCTGCGGCGAGGTAGTCGATTTCGTGACGCACCACCGCCATGGCCCGGTCCAGGCGCCGGTATTCGGCCAGGTCCAGCCCCAGGCGCTGGGAGTGGCGCCAGGCGCAGCGCTCCAGCCAGGTGACGTAGACCGCGTTGTTGGCGTGGCCGAGGCCGTCGATGTCCTCGCTGCCGACGCGCAGGTCGATGATGAATGGCGTTTCCAGGTCCCAGCTCATGCCCGCTCCCACTATCAGTGAACGGGCCGAGTGTAACGGATGTTCAAGCGCTCTGCCGCGATGGTTCACGGGCCAGCAGTTCCAATACCGCCTCGCCCAGGCGCGGGTCAGCCAGCACGCGCTGGTGCCCGCCCTCCTCCAGCAGCATCAGCCGGCTGTCGAACCAAGCTTTGTGGATGACCTGCGCTTCACCGGCAGGCACCAGCGCGTCATCAGCGGCATGCACCACTAGCCCCGGCAGCTCCAGCTGGTAGCCACTGACATCGAGACGAGCGATCTGCATGCCGACATCCTGCTCGACCTGGCGAATGAACGCCGCCCTGGCTCGCGCCGGCAAACCCAGATGATGGGCAAATCCCCGCAGCACACCGAGCAGCTGCGCTGGCGCAGCAATGCTCACCGCAGCCTCGGCACGCAAACCCATCTGCAGCGCCAACAACACACTGGCGCCGCCCATGGAATGACCGATCACGGCACGCAGCGGCGGCAGCTCGGCGGCCGCTTCCAGCAGCGCCCGGGCAAACAGCACCACATGGGCTTGCTGACCAGGCGAGCGGCCATGGGCCGGGCCTTCCAGCGACACCACCGTGTGCCCCGCCTGCACCAGGGTTTCGATCAGCGCCGCGAACTGGGTTGGGCGCCCTTCCCAGCCATGCATCAGCAACACCGTCGGCCCCTTGCCCCAACGCAAGGCCGACAGGCCGAAGCGCAAGGTGATGCGCTCGGCACTGGCCAGCAACGGCAGCTCCCACTGCCGGGGCGGCAGGTTACGCGGGGTCATGAAGGCACGGCGCATCTTGCCGGCAATGTGTTCGGGGGCCAGCCGGCCCAGGGTGCCATTTACGCCACGAATCCAGCTCAGGGTAGTCATCGCCTTGCTCCAGGATCAGGGGTATCAGAGAACTGCCGACTTGGCGGCACGCAGGATGCGATCGGACAACTCACCCGGGCCCAAGGCCCGCGCCAGGGCCAGGCCACCAATCATCAGCGCAAGGTCAGCCAAAGCCTTGTCGGCGTCTTCCGGGCGGTCGACCATGGCCGCCGTCATCAGCTCGATATGCTCGGCCAGCACCTCACGGAAGGCTTCGGGCAGGCGCTGCATCTCGCCGAGCGAGTTGGGCAGCGGGCAGGCATGCACTTCGGCGTCACGGTGCTTGCGCGACAGGTAGAAAGCACTCACCAGGGCCCGACGCCCTTCCCCATCCAGGTTCGGGTCGACCTGGGCAAGCAAGGCACGGCGCTCGCTCAACAACTGGCGGAAGGCCTCGAGCATGAGCTCGTCCTTGCTCTCGAAGTGCGCATAGAAACCACCAACGGTCAGGCCTGCCGCGCCCATCACCTGGCTGACGCTCGGCTCGGCCGGGCCATGCTGGATCAATGCGCTGCGGGCCGCTTCGAGAATGCGTTCGCGGGTCTTGCTCTTCTTGTCGCTCATTCGGCGGCTCACCGTGAGAAATATGATGATCGAAATATTATTCTCATCATATTTTTTGGCAAGCAGAATTTTCCACCACTTGTCGGCGCCGGGATTTTTGGGAAGGGAGAAAAACAAAAGGCCCATTCAATAAGCGAATGAGCCTTTAAAGTCCCGCAAAACGCGGGTAAAAATGGCGTCCCCTAGGGGACTCGAACCCCTGTTACCGCCGTGAAAGGGCGGTGTCCTAGGCCACTAGACGAAGGGGACGTAACCTTCGCGAAGGTCCGATAAATCGAACCCTGGCAGAATTGGTGGAGCTAAGCGGGATCGAACCGCTGACCTCCTGCATGCCATGCAGGCGCTCTCCCAGCTGAGCTATAGCCCCGAAACAAAGACCCATTCAATATGCGAACGAGCCTTTTAAGTCCCGCAAAACGCGGGTAAAAGTGGCGTCCCCTAGGGGACTCGAACCCCTGTTACCGCCGTGAAAGGGCGGTGTCCTAGGCCACTAGACGAAGGGGACGTAACCTTCGTGCCGATCCGCTTTCGCGAACCGAGGCAAAAATTGGTGGAGCTAAGCGGGATCGAACCGCTGACCTCCTGCATGCCATGCAGGCGCTCTCCCAGCTGAGCTATAGCCCCGGATTTCTAGCCTCTCGGCCCAGCGACATCGTGAAACATCGCTTGTGCAAAACTGGCGTCCCCTAGGGGACTCGAACCCCTGTTACCGCCGTGAAAGGGCGGTGTCCTAGGCCACTAGACGAAGGGGACGAACCTTCTTACCTTCAAGACCCGGTTGCTGGACCCGGTCTTGCTCGACAGCCTTGGCTGCCAAGCGGAATTTGGTGGAGCTAAGCGGGATCGAACCGCTGACCTCCTGCATGCCATGCAGGCGCTCTCCCAGCTGAGCTATAGCCCCACAATGTCGCTCTGAACAGAAGCGCTGGCTGGGTGCCTGGCGTTTCGTTTTCGTTCATCGCTGTGGACGGGGCGCATATTAAGATCGGATTGCAGGGCTGTCAAACTAAATTTTGAAAATATTCAAAATTTTTTTCACAGATAACAATCACTTACCGCCCTGCCCCGCCAAAACCTGAGCATCAAGGGCCCTGGGATCAACTTGTGGGAGCGGCCTTGTGTCGCGAAAGGACCGCAACGCGGCCCCGGCGATATTTGCGTTGAAGCTGAAATCGTGGGACCGCGTTGCGGTCCTTTCGCGACACAAGGCCGCTCCCACAGGGTTTGGCTGCGGCCCTCAGAAGGCTATCAGGCGATGTTGGCCAGCAGCTTTTCCCATTCCTTGTTTTCTTTCTTCGACACACCACCGAGCAGGTCCAGGGCCTGGCGCAGGCGGTAGCGGGTCAGGTCAGGGCCGAGGATTTCCATGGCGTCGAGCACCGACACCGAGCTGGCCTGGCCGGTAATGGCGGCGAACATCAGCGGCATCGCATCACGCAGCTTCAGTTCCAGCGCTTCGACCACGGCCTGGATGCAGCCGGTGATGCGCTCTTTCTCCCACTGACGCAGGCTTTCCAGTTTCCACAGGATCAGCTGCATCACCTGGCGCACCTGGTCGGCGGACAGCTTCTTGCTTTCGAACAGCTTGGCATCGAGCTTGAGCGCGCCTTCGAAGAAGAAACCACCCAGCGGGGCGACCTGGCTGAAGGTCTCGACCCGGCCTTGTACATGCGGGGCGATCTTCATCATGTAGTCGCTGTTGAACGCCCACTTCTGTAGGCGCGCAGCGAATTCTTCCACCGGCAGCTCACGCAGCCATTGGCCGTTAAGCCAGGACAGCTTCTCGATGTCGAAGATCGGGCCACCCAGGGAAATGCGCGACAGGTCGAAGTGCTCGACCATCTCGGCCAGGGAGAACTTCTCGCGCTCGTCCGGCATCGACCAGCCCATGCGGCCCAGGTAGTTGAGCATGGCCTCGGGCATGAAGCCCATGCGCTCGTAGAAGGTCACCGACGTCGGGTTCTTGCGCTTGGACAGCTTGGATTTGTCCGGGTTACGCAGCAGCGGCATGTAGCACAGCTTCGGCTGTTCCCAACCGAAGTACTCGTACAGCTTGATCAGCTTCGGTGCCGACGGCAGCCACTCTTCGCCGCGCAGGACGTGGGTGATGCCCATCAGGTGGTCATCGACCACGTTGGCCAGGAAGTAAGTCGGCAGGCCGTCGTTCTTCATCAGCACCTGCATGTCCATGCGGTCCCATGGGATTTCGACGTCGCCACGGAGCATGTCCGGCACCACGCAGATGCCTTCGCTCGGCACCTTCATGCGGATCACGTGCGGCTCGCCAGCGGCCAGGCGGCGCTGCACTTCTTCGGCGCTCAGCAGCAGGGCGCGGCCGTCGTAGCGCGGGGTTTCACCACGGGCCATCTGCTCGGCGCGCATCTGCTCCAGCTCTTCGGCGGTGCAGAAGCAGTAGAAGGCGTGGCCGGCATCGACCAGCTCCTTGGCGTATTTGGCGTAGATCTCGCCACGCTCGCTCTGCCGGTACGGGCCGTGCGGGCCACCAACATCCGGGCCTTCGTTCCATTCGATGCCGAGCCAGCGCAAGGCGTCGAAGATCTGCTGTTCCGACTCGCGCGTGGAGCGCAGCTGGTCGGTGTCTTCGATACGCAGGATGAACTCACCGCCGTGCTGCTTGGCAAAGCAGTAGTTGAACAGGGCGATGTAGGCGGTGCCGACATGGGGGTCGCCAGTGGGCGATGGCGCGATACGCGTGCGAACGGTGGTCATGAGAGTCTCGAACGAAAGATGAAACAAAGGCGGGATGTTAGCAGGGAGCGGGCACCGGGCTCCAGCAATGGCGCGAACGACACTTGTCGGCTGGCCATCTGCCGCTGTTAAATTTAATTACATTTCTGGAACGATAGTCCTCATGCCTGCCCAACTCAAACGCCGCCTGGCGATCTTCTTCACCCTGGTGGCCATCATTGCCCTCGCCTTCCTGGCCGAGTGGTATTTCAAAGGCCGCTTCTTTGAGAGCACCGACAACGCCTACGTGCAGGGCGAAATCACCCGCATATCCAGCCAGCTCGGCGCACGCATCGACGAGGTTCGGGTCGACGACAACCAGCACGTCAACAAGGGTGACGTGCTGGTGCGCCTGGAGGCCGCCGACTTCGAGCTGGCCGTGGAGCGCGCCCGCGCCGCCCTGGCCACCCGCGAGGCCGAATATGCCCAGGCCCAGAGCCGCCTGACCCAGCAAGGCAGCCTGATCGCCTCCAGCCAGGCCCAGATGGCGGCCAACCAGGCCACCTACGACCGCTCGCGCCTGGACCTGAGCCGTGCGGAAAAGCTGCGCAAGCCTGGTTTCGTCTCCGAGGAACGGGTGACCACCCTGTCGGCCGACAGCCACGTGGCCGGCTCTCAGGTCGACAAGGCCCGCGCCGACTTGCAAAGCCAGCGCCAGCAGATCAATGCCCTGAATGCCGACCTCAAGCGTCTCGACGCGCAGATCGCCAATGCCCGTGCCGACCTGGCCCAGGCCGAACTGAACCTGACCCGCTGCGAGATCCGCGCACCGCTCAGCGGCACCATTGGCCAGCGCAATGCCCGCAATGGCCAGGTGGTTCAGGCCGGCGCCTACCTGTTGTCGATCGTGCCGGATGAAAACATCTGGGTGCAGGCCAACTTCAAGGAAACCCAGATCGGCAAGATGCAGCCCGGCCAGCGCGCCGAGCTGCTGTTCGACAGCTACCCCGACACGCCGATCGAAGGCCGCGTGGAGAGCCTGTTCGCCGCTTCCGGCGCGCAGTTCAGCCTGCTGCCGCCGGACAATGCCACCGGCAACTTCACCAAGGTGGTGCAGCGTATTCCGGTGAAACTGACCTTCGCCGCCGACAACCCGCTGCATGGGCGCATTCGCCCGGGCATGTCGGTCACCGCCACCGTCGACCTGCGCCGCGAAGACGAAGGCCACGATGGCCGGTGATCAACTGCTCCGCCCGACTGGGGAGCCAAGCCGGCGCGACTGGATCGCGGTGATGAGCGTGATGCTCGGTGCCTTCATGGCGGTGCTGGACATCCAGATCACCAACTCTTCGCTCAAGGACATCCAGGGCGCGCTGTCGGCGACCCTGGAGGAAGGCTCGTGGATTTCCACCTCGTACCTGGTGGCGGAGATCATCATGATTCCGCTGACCGCCTGGCTGGTGCAGCTGCTGTCGGCGCGGCGCCTGGCGGTGTGGGTGTCTGGCGGCTTCCTGCTGTCCTCGCTGCTGTGCTCGATGGCCTGGAACCTCGAGAGCATGATCCTGTTTCGTGCACTGCAGGGCTTCACCGGCGGTGCACTGATCCCGCTGGCGTTCACCCTGACCCTGATCAAGTTGCCCGAGCACCACCGTGCCAAAGGCATGGCCATGTTCGCCATGACCGCCACTTTCGCCCCCTCGATCGGCCCGACCCTTGGCGGCTGGCTGACCGAGAACTGGGGCTGGGAATACATTTTCTACATCAACATCCCGCCCGGGCTGGTGATGATCGCCGGCCTGCTCTACGGGCTGGAGAAGAAGGAAGCCCACTGGGAGCTGCTGAAAAGCACCGACTATGCCGGCATCGTCACCCTCGGCGTCGGCTTGGGCTGCCTGCAGGTCTTCCTTGAGGAGGGCCACCGCAAGGACTGGCTGGAGTCCAACCTGATCGTCGGGCTGGCGACTGTTGCCCTGATCAGCCTGATCACCTTCGTCATCCTGCAGCTTTCCAAGCCGCACCCCTTGATCAACCTGCGCATCCTCGGCAACCGCAATTTCGGCCTGTCGAGCATTGCCAGCCTGGGCATGGGCGTGGGGCTTTATGGGTCGATCTACTTGCTGCCGCTGTACCTGGCACAAATCCAGGGCTACAACGCCCTGCAGATCGGCGAGGTGATCATGTGGATGGGCATTCCGCAGCTGTTCCTGATTCCGCTGGTGCCACAGCTGATGAAGGTGATACCGCCCAAGCTGTTGTGCGCCCTCGGCTTCTGCCTGTTCGGTGCCGCCAGCTTCGGTTCGGGGGTGCTGAACCCGGACTTTGCCGGGCCGCAGTTCAATCACATCCAGATCATCCGAGCCCTCGGCCAGCCGATGATCATGGTGACCATTTCGCTGATTGCTACTGCCTATATCCAACCTCAGGATGCCGGGTCGGCTTCAAGTCTGTTCAACATCCTGCGTAACCTGGGCGGTGCGATTGGCATTGCCTTGCTGGCGACCTTGCTGGATGCGCGGACCAAGGTGTATTTCGATTACCTGAGGGAATCGGTGGTGCCGAGCAACCCACAGGTCGCCGAACGCTTGGCACAGCTGGCGGAGCGACTGGGCAATGACAATGCGGCATTGGGCAAGTTGAGCGAGATTGCCCACCAGCAGGCGCTGATCATGGCCTACAACGATGCGTTCCACTTTGTCGGGATCGGGCTGGCGGTGAGCATGGTGGCGGTGCTGTTGACCCGGAAGCTGCCGGAAGGGCTGAAGGCCGGGGAAGCTCACTGAGTTTTGCGTTGTTTTTACTGGCCTCTTCGCGGGCAAGCCCGCTCCCACAGGTACTGCGCAGCTCTCAAATACTGCGCGAATCCTGTGGGAGCGGGCTTGCCCGCGAAGAGGCCGGAACAGGCAGTCAAGTAATCAGCTGGTGATCAGCCGCTCGCGCAGCTGGGTAATCTCGTCACGCAGCTGCGCAGCAGCCTCGAACTCCAGGTCCCGGGCAAACTGCATCATCTTCTCTTCCAGCTGCTTGATGCGCTTGGTGATCTCGCCCGGCGTACGCAGCTCGGCCTCGTAACGGGCGCTCTCCTCTGCCGCCTTGGCCATGCCCTTGCGCTTCTTGCTGCGCGCGCCGGGCACGGTGGCGCCTTCCATGATGTCGGTAATGTCCTTGACCACACCCTTGGGCACAATGCCGTTGGCCTGGTTGAAGGCGATCTGCTTCTCGCGGCGCCGCTCGGTCTCGTCGATGGCACGCTGCATGGAACCAGTGATGTTGTCGGCATACAGGATCGCCCGGCCATTGAGGTTCCGCGCGGCGCGGCCGATGGTCTGAATCAGCGAGCGCTCGGAGCGCAGGAAGCCTTCCTTGTCGGCATCGAGAATCGCCACCAGCGACACCTCGGGCATGTCCAGGCCCTCGCGCAGCAGGTTGATACCCACCAGCACATCGAAGGTGCCCAGGCGCAGGTCGCGGATGATCTCGACGCGCTCAACCGTATCAATGTCCGAGTGCAGGTAGCGTACCCGCACGTCGTGGTCAGCCAGGTAGTCGGTAAGGTCTTCGGCCATGCGCTTGGTCAGCGTGGTGGCCAGTACACGATCGCCCTGAGCGACGCGCTTGCGTATCTCCGACAGCAGGTCGTCGACCTGGGTCAGCGCCGGGCGCACTTCAACCTGTGGGTCGACCAGGCCGGTCGGGCGCACCACCTGCTCGACCACGCGGCCTGCGTGCTCGGCTTCGTAGGGGCCTGGGGTGGCGGAGACGAAGATGGTCTGCGGGCTGACATCCTCCCACTCGTCGAAGCGCATCGGCCGGTTGTCCAGCGCCGACGGCAGGCGGAAGCCGTATTCGACCAGGGTCTCCTTACGCGAGCGGTCACCCTTGTACATGGCGCCGACCTGCGGAACGCTGACGTGGGACTCGTCGATTACCAGCAGCGCATCGGCCGGCAGGTAGTCATAGAGCGTGGGCGGCGGCGCACCGGCCGGGCGCCCGGAGAGGTAGCGCGAGTAGTTCTCGATACCGTTGCAGTAACCCAGCTCGAGGATCATCTCCAGATCGAAGCGTGTGCGCTGCTCCAGGCGCTGGGCCTCGACCAGCTTGTTGGCCTTGTGCAGGTATTCGAGCCGCTCCTTCAGCTCTTCCTTGATGCCCTCCACCGCCTCCAGCAGGGTTTCCCGCGGGGTCACGTAGTGGCTCTTGGGGTAGAACGTGAAGCGTGGCAGCTTGCGGAAGACCTCGCCGGTCAGCGGGTCGAAGGCGGCGATATTCTCGACCTCGTCGTCGAATAGCTCGATGCGGATAGCTTCGAGGTCGGATTCGGCCGGGAAGATGTCGATCACGTCGCCACGCACACGGAAGGTGGCACGGGCAAAGTCCATCTCGTTGCGGGTGTACTGCAGGTCGGCCAGCCGGCGCAGCAGCGCGCGCTGGTCGAGCTTGTCGCCGCGGTCGACGTGCAGGACCATCTTCAGATAGGTCTCGGGGCTGCCCAGACCGTAGATGCACGATACGGTGGTGACGATGATCGCATCGCGCCGTTCCAGCAGCGCCTTGGTCGCCGACAGGCGCATCTGTTCGATGTGGTCGTTGATCGAGGCATCCTTCTCGATGAAGGTGTCAGACGACGGCACGTAGGCCTCTGGCTGGTAGTAGTCGTAATAGGAAACGAAATACTCCACCGCGTTGTTCGGGAAGAACGCCTTGAACTCGCCATACAGCTGCGCCGCCAGGGTCTTGTTCGGCGCCAGTACCAGGGTTGGCCGCTGCACCTGCTGGATGACGTTGGCGATGCTGAAGGTCTTGCCCGAACCGGTCACCCCGAGCAGGGTCTGGTGCGACAGGCCCGCGTCGATGCCCTCGACCATCTGGCGAATGGCCTCGGGCTGGTCGCCGGCCGGCTGGAAACGGGTGACGAGCTGGAACTCGGACATGACGGACCTCGCGGTAACGCAGCAACTGTAAATTTAGCCAGTAGTCTATACCCAAATGCGCCCGCCAGGGACCGCAATCAAGGCCAAGCTGTGAGCACGCATTACGGTGGACCCGGCAAATCGACCAATGGTCGAAAAATATTTGCGCAAATAACCGGAAAAGCTGCGCCAAGCTGTCGCAGTGACCGGTCGGTATCACTATACTGACTCCCCGTTTGTGCACCGCTTCAGTGCATTCGGCTGGAGCGTGTACGCCCTATCACTCTCCAATCAGAGCCGAAGTAACAATGAGCCTGTTTTCCGCTGTCGAGCTGGCACCCCGCGACCCTATCCTGGGCCTCAACGAAGCATTCAACGCCGACCCACGTACCGACAAGGTCAACCTGGGCGTAGGCGTCTACTGCAATGAGGAAGGCCGCATTCCGCTGCTGCGCGCCGTGATCGAAGCCGAGACCCAGCGTGCCGCCCAGCACGCCTCGCGCGGCTACCTGCCGATCGATGGTATCGCCACCTACGACCAGGCCGTGCAGAAACTGCTGTTCGGTGCCGAATCGCCACTGCTGGCCGCTGGCCGTGTGGTCACCGTGCAGGCCGTTGGCGGCACTGGCGCTCTGAAGATCGGTGCCGACTTCCTCAAGCGCATTTCGCCGAATGCCGTGGTTGCCATCAGCGACCCGAGCTGGGAAAACCACCGTGCGCTGTTCGAAAGCGCTGGTTTCCCGGTGCAGAACTACCGTTACTACGACGCACCGAGCAACGACGTCAACCGTACCGGCATGCTCGAAGACCTCAACGCCCTGCCGTCCGGCTCGATCGTGGTGCTGCACGCCTGCTGCCACAACCCGACCGGCGTCGACCTGACCCTGGACGACTGGAAAAACGTCCTGGAAGTGGTCAAGGCCAAGGGCCACGTGCCATTCCTCGACATGGCCTACCAGGGCTTCGGTGACGGCATCGGCGAAGACGCCTTCGCCGTGCGCCTGTTCGCCGAGTCGGGCATGGAGTTCTTCGTTTCCAGCTCGTTCTCCAAGTCGTTCTCGCTGTACGGCGAGCGCGTCGGCGCACTGTCGATCGTCACCGCCTCGAAAGACGAAAGCACCCGCGTGCTGTCGCAGGTCAAGCGTGTGATCCGCACCACCTACTCCAACCCGCCGACCCACGGCGCGACCATCGTCGCTACCGTGCTCAACAGCGCCGAACTGCGCCAGATGTGGGAAGCGGAGCTTGGCGAGATGCGCGAGCGCATCCACGGCATGCGCAAGCAGATGGTATCGCTGCTGGCCGAATACGGCGCCAACCGCGACTTCAGCTTCGTCGGCCGCCAGGTGGGCATGTTCTCGTACTCGGGCCTGACCGTTGAGCAGGTTGCCCGCCTGAAGAACGACTTCGGCATCTACGCCCTGGACACCGGCCGCATCGCCGTCGCCGCACTGAACCAGAGCAACATCCACGTGGTCACCAAGGCCATCGTTGAAGTGCTGTAACTGATTGATTTGTCAGGGGGAGGCTTGACTTCCCCCGGGCAATCGGTAAGATACGCGCAGATTCCGCGATAGCTCAGTCGGTAGAGCAAATGACTGTTAATCATTGGGTCCCTGGTTCGAGTCCAGGTCGCGGAGCCAAATACTGAGAAAGCCCCCGAATGCGCAAGCATCGGGGGCTTTTTCGTTGCCTGGCGAAAGCGTTGCAGCGCTCGATTTGACAGGCGCTGAAGATCTACAGCCAGGCACCTCAAGGTCCACACATCACTTTCCGAGCGGCTCAGTTACCGGCTTTTCTTCATCCACCAGGCTCCACACCAGCAATTTGGCAGGCCGGGTTTTGCTGGCATTGCGCGATACGCTGTGCACGGTGCCGGGCGCTTCGTACCAGTATTCACCGGCCTTATAGGTCTTTTCCTGCCCGTCGTTGAGCTTCGATACCACCGCCCCTTCCAGCACATAGGCCATTACCGCCCCCGGATGCTGGTGGGCAGCCGAAGCTTGCCCGGGGGCATAGCTGACCGTGAGCATGACGGCGCTCTTGCCTGGGGCATTCGAGGGCTGTTGTTGCTGCAGGACTTTTACCTGATCAGCGGCGCCGCCGTGGGCCCAGGCAGTGGCCTGGCCACCCAGCAATCCAGCGGCAATAAGGAAGGCAAACGAAAAGTTGGCAGATTTCACGGGCGTTCTCCTGATTGGCGATTGCCTGCAGGTTAGGCCCGGCGGCGCAGGGCGCAAAAGGCCAATCAGGAGAAAAAGCAGGAGGCCAGCCGGAACGCTCTCAGCAATTGCGCCCGATCGGATAAAACACGCCATGGCTCCACACCCCGAGCCATTCCTCGCCATCGATCACCCGCGGCACTGCCAAGTCGACCAATTGGTAGAACACGTTGCGATGAATCAACGCCTCGAGATTGCTACGCATCAGCACATAAGGC
The DNA here is from genome assembly GCF_003097235.1 of Pseudomonas sp. CC120222-01a. Classification (GTDB taxonomy): domain Bacteria; phylum Pseudomonadota; class Gammaproteobacteria; order Pseudomonadales; family Pseudomonadaceae; genus Aquipseudomonas. The sequence goes on from NZ_QEQQ01000015.1 coordinate 57,760, forward strand.
GCCGGCTCCTGGGTATCCGGATCGATCTCGACCCGCAACGGGTTCTGCGGCCCCGCTTCGGCCTGGTCCTCGACGTTGCTGGTAAAGCGCAGCACCTGTGCCTCACCACTGCCCAGCACCTCAAGCGTTACGGCCACGAATGGCGCATCATCGACGCGGATGCCGACTTTCTCCACCGGGGTAATCAGGAAATAGTCATCGCCATCGCGGCGAATGATGGTGGAGAACAGGCGAACCATCGGTTTGCGCCCAATGGGCGTACCAAGGTAGTACCAGGTACCATCGCGGGCAATACGCATGTCGATATCGCCGCAGAAATCCGGGTTCCACAGATGCACCGGCGGCAGCCCCTTGTGCTTGGGAATCTGCGCCAATAGATCGTTGGCCTTGCCGGCATCCGTCATCACCCTGCCCTCACTCGCTCATGCCCAGAAGGCTACGAGCGTACTCGCGCATCGGTGCGCCAAGCAAATCCTGGGGCGAATTGTCGTGGAACGTCAACAAACCGCCGCGGCTCTTGATCCGTGCGGTATCGATCAGGTAGCGGGTGTTGGTCTCGATCAGCATCATCTGCACCACACCGGTGTCCCAACCCAGGCGGTCGACGGCCTGCTCGTCATACCATTCGTCGCCGTTCCCGATGCGGTCATCCGTGCGGGCGAAGCGGGTATACAGCACATAGTCGGCGCCCACCGAGCGGGCCTGGGCAATCGCTTCTTCAAGGCCCAGCGGTCCTTGGGCGCGACGCACCAACGGGAAGTACTCGACGAAACTCTTGAATGCCTCATCGGCCACGGCATTCTGCTTCGGCAGCGGGCCTTTGCCTGGCGGCATGAACGCGCCCTGGCCGATGAAGATGAACGAATCCGGCTGCAGGCGAATCGACAAGGTACGACGGGTATCGCTGTGGTCCAGCAAGCCGGCATCGCTCATGTGGTAACGGACGCCCTCGCCCATATCGCTGACATTCATGCAACCGCCCAACGCCATCAGCGTCAGCAGCAAGACCAGGCTACGCATCTTTCCTCCAGTGGCCGGTGACGAAAAACCGGCGAATAGCCGGCGGATGCAGCTTTTGCGCCAGCTTCAGCCGCCAATCACCTTCATCACTGTCACGCCCCCGGAAAACGCCAGTTCCTGCTTGTCTGCCAAGGCTTTTACCAGCAGGCGCTGCAAACCAGGCAGCGCCTGATGACGGGGTTTTTCCAGCAGGTCGCCGACAAAGTGGCGATTGCCGGAAGACAGGCAGCCGTGCAGCCAGCCGGTAGAGGACAGACGCAGGCGCGAGCAGGTTCGGCAGAACGGCACGCTTTCATTGGCGATGACGCCGAAATGGCCGTGACCCGGGATCTGGTAGCGCAGCGCCGTGGCATCCAGCGGTGCGTCAACCTGCTGGTAGCCATACCTGCCACCAATTACATCGAGCAATGTATCGAGCCCGACAAACTGCTGCAGGAACGCATTGTTGTCCCGGGCCAGGTGGCCCATGCGCATCAGCTCGATGAAACGCAGCTCGAAACCACGCGCCATGCAGTAGTCGAGCATCGGCAACACCTGATCGAGGTTCTGCCCACGCATCGGCACCATGTTGACCTTGATCCGCATCCCCATGGCGCTGGCCTGGTCCATGCCTGTCAACACACTGGCCAGATCACCGCCACGGGCGATGCGGCGGAATGCCTGAGGATCGAGGGTATCGAGAGACACGTTCAAGCGGCGAATGCCAGCCGCCTGCAGCTGCGGCAGCTTGCGGGCGAGCAGCTGCCCGTTGGTGGTCAGCGTGATGTCTTCAAGGTCGAGCTTGGCCACCGCCGCCAGAAAGGCATCCAATCGAGGGCTGACCAGCGGCTCGCCACCGGTGATGCGCAAACGCTCGATACCGGCAGCTTCGATGAGGTAGGCCACACCCCGCGCCAAGGTTTCTGCCGACAACTCATCCTGGGCCGCGACCAGACGCTTGCCGTCCGGCACGCAGTAGCTGCAGGCGTAGTTACAGGCAGCCGTCAGGCTGACGCGCAGGTTGCGAAAACGCCTGCCTTGACGATCGACGATCATGGATGACTCCGGCATGGATGAATCGGGGCTGGCAAAACTTGACTCATGGTTCAAGTTTTTGCAAGTCCCCATTTCACGCCAGGCTCACCCGGTGACGACGAATGCCTTCAGTTTGCGGCTTCCGGATCCCGCTTGCGCTTGTTGCCCATGCGCACGCCGATATCCATGAGGAACTGGAAGAAGCCTTCCTGATCTTCCAGCACATTGCTCCAGAACGGCGAGTGGTACAGCGCCACGGCGCCATGTACCAGTGCCCAGGCGGCGCAGTAGTGGAAGTACGGTGGCACATCTTCGAGCTTGCCTTCGCTGATGCGCCCTTTGATCAACTGGGTCAGGCGGTCGAAGTTGGAAGCGCGGATGCTGTGCAACTGCTCGACCATTTCCGGTACCTGGTTGCCCTTGACCACCTTCTCTTCCAGGCGATCGAACAACCGGTAGCGCTGCGGGTCACGCATGCGGAACTCGAAGTAGGCGCGCGACAGTGCCTCCTTGTCGCGGTCGACATCGGCCGAGTGCAACAGCGCGTTCAAGTCACGCTCATAATCGAGCATGAGGCGCAGGTAGATCTCCGCCTTGGACTTGAAGTGCTTGTAGATCGTGCCTTTGCCGATACCCACGGCGTCGGCGATCATCTCGACGGTGACGCTGTCTTCACCCTGTTCGAGGAACAGCTTCAGCGCTGTATCGAGGATTTCCTGTTCGCGACGGCGAAACTCACGGACCTTACGAGGTTCTTTCTGCATAGGAAGGACTGGATGACATTGAAGCGGTTTATTATGCCTAACTTGCAGCAAATTGCACGGATCATCCAACCATGTCTATGTTTCACGATGAGTTCGAACAGGCGCCGGGGCTGCGATACCTGAACCATGCGGCCATCGCTCCCTGGCCGCGCAGGGCCAGCGAGGCGGTGGCGCGCTTTGCCCGTGACAACGTGCGTCAGGGCGCGAGCGGATACCCGACATGGTTGGCTACCGAACGAAGGCTGCGGGAAAGGCTGGCGCGCCTGGTCAACGCCCCCTCCTGGGCTGACATCGCGCTGGTGAAGAACACCTCGGAGGCGCTTTCACTGGTCGCGTTCGGCCTCGACTGGCAAGCCGGCGACGAGGTGGTGATCAGCGACGAGGAGTTTCCCTCCAACCGTGTCGTGTGGGAAGCGTTGCGCGAGCGCGGCGTCGTGGTGACCGAGGTGAGCCTTGCCGGGCCAGACCCGGAAGCAGCGCTGCTCGCGGCCTGCGGCCCGAGTACGCGCCTGCTGGCCGTGAGTGCCGTGCAGTTCGCCAGCGGCCTGCGCCTGGACCTGCCCCGCCTCGGCGAGGGCTGCCAGGCGCGCCATGTCCTGTTCTGCGTCGATGCCATCCAGCAGATTGGCGCCCTGCCCTTCGATGTGCAGCGCTATGAGTGCGATTTCGCCATGGCCGACGGCCACAAATGGATGCTCGGGCCCGAGGGCCTGGGCTTGTTCTATTGCCGGGCTGCTTTGCGCCCGCAGTTGAAGCTGCATGCCTATGGCTGGCATATGCTGGAGCATCTGGGCGACTTCGACCGCCGCGAGTGGCAGCCGGCACGCAGCGCCAGGCGTTTTGAAAGCGGCAGCCCGAACATGCTGGGCGCCTGCGCCCTGGAGGCCAGCCTGTCATTGCTGGAGGAAATCGGCATGGACGAGGTCAGCCGGCAATTGCAGCTGCGGGTCGAGCAACTGCTTCAGGGCCTGACGGGCATTCCCGGGGTACACCTGCATAGTCCCGTACCCCCGGAAAAACGGGCGGGTATCGTTACCTTCAGCCTTCAGGGGCAGGACAGTGTGGCTGTCTATCGAAGCCTGCTGGCGGAGCAGACGATCTGTGCACTAAGAGGGCCGGGTATACGATTTTCGCCACATTTCTACACCAGCGAGCAGCTGATCGACGAAGCTGTCCAGCAAGTACGGCGTCTGGCCATGCGCTGAGGGAGGAAGGGACGGCGGCCGTATTCCAAATCTGTTTAAAAAACGAACAGAGAAGCACTGGCACTGTGCCAAACCTGACCAATACTTGAAGTGTTGGCGCGGCGCATCCCCCCCAAGTGGCGCGCCGATAAAGGTGCTCAGGGACCGCGTACCTTTGTTTTACTCCTAATGGTCTTAACCCGGATTCCCCCCCCAGAACCCGGGTTTTTTTTGCCCAGGACCAGCCGTTAGGCTCTGGCTCTGGCTCTGGCTCTGGCTCTGGCTTTTGATTTTGCTTCTAAGCGCGCGATAGTTCAGGCAACGCGAAATGCGACTTCAGGAGGCCGAGCGCAGGCGTCTGGAGGGCCAGGGTGCGCAGCACCCCTTCGGCGTAGCCGAAGGCGCGAGATGTAGACTTGCGCAGCAAGTCGTAGGCCGCGCGGGCCCGGAAGGCGCCGGAGCGAGGGGACCCCGGAGCGCAGCGCAGGGGCCGGATGATGGGAGCCAGCGTTTTTTGGTTACTTTTTGTCGCGTTTGACAAAAAGTGACCCGCCGTAAGGGCGGAAAGGTGACTGTGCGTCGCCATCACAAATGAATGTATGCGAAAAAATCAAAACCATCGCGCTCTTGCTTTTGGCTTTTGGCTTTTGGCTTTTGGATGTGGGCTTTCAAATCAGGTCTACATTCATTCGCCATGGTGGCGCTGAATCACCTTTCCGCCCTTACGGCGGGTCACTTTTTGACTGGGCAAAAAGTAACCAAAAACCCCGGCTCCCATCATCCGGCCCCTGCGCTGCGCTCCGGGGTCCCCTCACTCCGGCGCCTTCCGGGCCCGCGCGGCCTACGACTTGCTGCGCAAGTCTACATCTCGCGCCTTCGGCTACGCCGAAGGGGTGCTACGCACCCTGGCCCTCCAGACGCCTGCGTTCGGCCTCCTGAAGTCGCACTCTGCGTCGCCTGAACTACCGCGCGCTTAGAAGCAAAAGCAAAAGCAAAAGCAAAAGCTCTTGGGCTGGATTCAGGCTACTCGCGCCAGCGGGAACAGGCGCTTGAAGTTGGATGTGGTCTGCTCGGCCAGCTGCTCGTAGCTCACCCCACGCAACGATGCCACATACTCCGCCACCTCCCGCACATACTGCGGCAGGTTCGGCTTGCCACGATGCGGGATCGGTGCCAAGTACGGCGAATCGGTCTCCACCAGCAGGCGGTCGACTGGCACCTGCCGCGCCACCTCGCGCAAGGCATCGGCATTGCGGAAGGTGACAATGCCGGACAACGAGATGTAATAGCCCAGGTCCAGCGCCGCCTTGGCCATGTCCCAGTCTTCGGTGAAGCAATGCAGCACACCCGCCTGAGGCAGATTCGCTTCACGCAGCAGCGCCAAGGTATCGGCCCGCGCCGCACGGGTATGCACGATCACCGGCTTGCCAGTCTGACGTGAGGCCTCCAGATGCAGGCGGAACGAGGCCTGCTGCAACTCGGCAGCTTCCGGTTCGTAGTGGTAGTCCAGCCCGGTTTCGCCAATCGCCACCACATGCGGATGCGCCAGCTCACGCAGCAGCCATTCCAGCGCCGGCGTCTCGCCCGGCGCCAGGTCCAGCGGGTGCACCCCTACCGAGCAGTCGACATCGGCGTACTGCTCGCTCAGCGCCTTCACCGCCCCGGCATTTTCGGCACTCACGCCAATGCACAGAAAATGCCCGACCCCACGCTCACGCGCCGCCTGCAGGGCAGCATCGAGGGAACCCTGGTGGGCAGTCAGGTCAAGACGGTCGAGGTGGCAATGGGAATCTACGAGCATGGGAGGCGGCACACATGAAAAGATGGAAAATCAGCGGGAACCCGGCAACTGCACCCAATGGGCCAGCAGCGCTTCCAGCAGCAATACACGATTGAGGTTGGCCTTGCCGAGCACCTTCTGGCGCTGTTCGAGGATCCACGCCTGGACCTCCAGCACCTTGCCCTGACGGGCCTTCTGCGCCAGGTACTGCACCACCTTGCGCATGTCGGCCAAGCCCAACCCCTGTTCATCCTGGGTCAGTTGGTAGCGCAGGATCAGGTGCGACCAGTCGCAGAACCAGTCGAACAGCAGCAACAACGGCACACTGCTCCAGGCCTCGGCCAACTGGCTGGGCGACTGCTGCTGCTTGAGCAGCTTCTTCACCCCGTCGGTCACCAAGGCCCGCTGCTCACGTACACCTTGCGCTTGCAGGCTGACAGCCATCAACGGTGAGCCGGCGGCCAGGGTCAGCAGCTCCTCGCGCTCGGCCTCGTCGCTGTCGGGCAAGGCCGTGGCCAGCCAGGCCTGGCTCTGCGCCAGGCTCGGCTGTGGGCAGACGACTTGCTGGCAGCGGCTCTTGATCGTCGGCAACAGGCGGCTGGGCTGGTGACTGACCAGCAGCAGCACTGTGTCGCCCGAAGGCTCTTCCAGGCTCTTGAGCAAAGCGTTCGAGGCATTGACGTTCATCGCCTCGACCGGCTCGATCAACACCACTTTACGCCCGCCCAGCTGCGCCGTCTGCACCACGAACGATACCAGTTCGCGCACCTGGTCGACCTTGATCGGCTTGTCAGCCTCCTCCGGCTCCAGCACGAAGTTGTCCGGATGGCTGCCGGCCTTGAGCAGCAGGCACGACTTGCACTGCCCGCAGGCATCCAGCCCTTGCGGCTGCTGGCACAGCAGACGCGCCATCAGCCGCTCGGCCAGGGCGCGCTTGCCGATGCCCTGCGACCCGTGTAGCAGGTAAGCATGGGCGTGCCGGGCACGCCCTGCCAGTTGCTGCCACAGCGCCTGCTGCCAGGGGTAGGCCTCAGCCACGGCAACGCCCCACGATGCCCGGCAGCAGCGCATCGATGGCGCGTTGCACGGCCTCCAGTGGCTGGGCGGCGTCGAGCAGGCTGTAGCGCTGCGGTGCGGCATGGGCGCGTTGCAGATAGGCTTGGCGCACAGCTTCGAAGAAGGCTTGGCCTTCCTGCTCGAATCGGTCCAGGCGACCGCGCGCAGCGGCACGGGCCAGGCCGACTTCCACCGGCAGGTCGAAGACCAAGGTCAAATCCGGGCGCAGGTCACCCTGGACGAATTGCTCCAGCGCAGCGATACGCTCCACCGACAGGCCGCGGCCACCGCCTTGGTAGGCGTAAGTGGCATCGGTGAAGCGATCGCAAAGCACCACCACACCACGGGCCAGCGCCGGGCGAATCACTTCGGCCAGGTGCTGGGCACGGGCAGCGAAAACCAGCAGCAGCTCGGTGTCTGCGGCCATTACTTCGTCACTCGGCGCCAGCAACAACTCGCGGACTTTTTCAGCCAGCGGCGTACCGCCAGGCTCGCGAGTCAGCACCACGTCCAGGCCCTGCTCGCGCAAGCGCGCAGCCAGGTAATCACGGTTGGTGCTCTTGCCCGCGCCTTCGGGGCCTTCAAGGGTAATAAACAAGCCGCTCACAGGCAGTCCTTAATGTTGTTCGTCAGGCGTTGGCGTGTCGGCCGGCTCGGCCTCGCTGGCAGGGTCCTGCTCTGCGGGCTCGGCCGCATCCGCCGGTGCACTTTGCGGCGCCGGGCTGGACCGGTAGTCCGCGCGACGCTTGAGCTGAAACTCGCGCACCGCCGAGTTGTGATCGTCCAGGTCATCGGAGAACACATGGCTGCCATCGCCGCGGGCGACGAAGTACAGGCTGGTGCCATCGGACGGGTTGAGCGCGGCATGGATCGCCTCGCGCCCGACCATGGCGATCGGTGTCGGTGGCAGGCCAGTCATGGTGTAGGTGTTGTAAGGCGTCGGCTCACGCAGGTCGGCGCGGGAAATCTTGCCGTTGTAGCGCTCACCCATGCCGTAGATCACCGTCGGGTCGGTCTGCAGCATCATGCCCAGGCGCAGGCGGCGGACGAAGACGCCAGCGATCTGCCCGCGCTCCTGGGGAATACCGGTTTCCTTCTCCACCAGCGAGGCCATGATCAAGGCCTGGTAAGGGTCACGGTAAGGCAGGTCAGTGGTGCGCTCGGCCCATTCCTTGGCCAGCACTTCGTCCAGGCGCATGTACGCCTGCTGCAGCAGCTCGACGTCACTCATGCCGCGCACGAAGCGGTAGGTATCGGGGAAGAAGCGGCCTTCAGGGAACACGCCGGTGTGGCCGAGCTTGTCCATCACTTCGGAGTCGGAAAGGCCATCCAGGGTGTGCTTGAGCTTTTCATGCTTGGCCACCGCCGAACGCACCTGGCGGAAGGTCCAGCCTTCGACCAGGGTCAGGTTGTACTGCACCACATCGCCACGGCGCCAGACGTCGAACAGGTCTTCCACGGTCATGCCGGGGGTGAGGCGATACTCGCCGGTATGCAACTGCGTGCCGGCCATGTTGAAGCGCCAGTACAGGCGCAGCCAGACGGCGTCGTCGAGCAAGCCGTCGGCCTGCATGCGATAGAACATGCGGTTGGGGTTGGTGCCGCTGGGCACGTCGAGCAGGCGCTCTTCGGCCACATGCAGGGGCTGCTCCAGCACCGAGTTGATCTTCCAGGCCGACCAGCCCAGGGCCAGGCCGGCGAGGATCAAGCCCATTTCCAGCAGCAGCAGGAATTTGCGTCTCACGAATTCAGGTATCCAGTAACGTACGGGCAACGGCCTGCAGTTTACGGGTGAGCGGGCCCGGCGACCAGTTCAGCGCGGCAATTCCACGCACGGGCCAGACACCGTAGACACTGTTGCAGACGAATACTTCATCCGCCTGCTGCAGCTCGTCGAAGGCGATATCCCGCACCTGGACAGGTATGCCCAGCCGCTCAGCCTGCTGCAGCAGGGCGCCGCGCATCACGCCGGCTACGCCGCAACGACTGAGGTCAGCCGTGAGCAGCACGCCATCGCGCACCAGGAACAGATTGCTGTACACACCTTCGATCACCCTCCCCTGCCCGTCACGCATCAGGCCCTCGGCATGTTCGCTGTCCTGCCATTCGGCACGGGCCAGCACCTGCTCCAGGCGATTGAGGTGTTTGAGACCGGCCAGTAACGGTTGCTCCCCAAGCCGGGTCTGGCAGGGAAACAGTCGCACGCCGTGCTCGGCATGTTCGACAGGATAGCTGGGCAGCGGGCTGCCCTGGAGGATCCGACGCGGCGCAACGCCGGCAACGGGTGCGTAGCCACGCTGGCTGTCGCCACGGGTGAGGACCAGCTTGGCGACACCGTCACCGAGCTGGCTGGCGAAGCGCAGGATTTCATCTCGCACCAGCGCCAGGTCGGCGTCGATCATCAGACGCTGGCAACCCAGCGCCAGGCGGGCCAGGTGACCCTCCAACAGGCTGGGCCGGCCACCCCGCACGGCAATGGTCTCGAACAGGCCATCGCCGTAGGCCAGGCCACGGTTCTGCAAATTGATCGCAGTCGCGGGCTGGCCGTCGATCCAGCTGTGCATCAATCGGCGAACCGGCGGAATACCAGCGAACCGTTGGTGCCGCCAAAGCCGAACGAGTTGGACAGCACCACATCGATCGGCATGCTGCGCGCTACGTGCGGCACGAAGTCGAGGTCGCAGCCTTCGTCCGGCTCGTCAAGGTTGATGGTCGGCGGCGCCATCTGGCTGTTGATTGCCAACACGCTGAAGATCGCCTCGACTGCACCGGCAGCGCCGAGCAGGTGACCGGTCATCGACTTGGTCGAGCTGACCGCCAGCTTGTAGGCATGTTCGCCGAACACGCGCTTGATAGCCGCAACTTCAGCGATGTCGCCGGCCGGGGTCGAAGTGCCGTGGGCGTTGATGTAGCTGACGGCTTCAGGCTGGATGCCGGCATCGCGCAGGGCGTTGGTCATGCAACGGGCAGCACCTTCACCGCTGTCGGGCGGCGACGTCATGTGGTAGGCGTCACCGCTCATGCCGAAACCGACCAGCTCGGCATAGATGGTCGCACCACGGGCCTTGGCGTGTTCCAGCTCTTCGAGCACCAGGGCACCGGCACCGTCGGACAGCACGAAGCCATCACGGCCCTTGTCCCATGGACGGCTGGCACGGGTTGGCTCATCGTTGCGGGTCGACAGCGCACGGGACGCACCAAAGCCGCCCATGCCCAAGCCGCACGCGGCCATTTCGGCGCCACCGGCAATCATCACGTCGGCTTCGCCGTAGGCGATGTTGCGCGCGGCCATGCCGATGCAGTGGGTGCCAGTGGTGCAGGCGGTGGCGATGGCATAGTTCGGCCCCTGCAGACCCAGGTGGATCGACAGGAAACCGGAGATCATGTTGATGATCGAACCCGGTACGAAGAACGGCGAAATACGGCGCGGGCCTTGCTCGTGCAAGGTACGGCTGGTTTCTTCGATGTTGGTCAGGCCGCCGATACCCGAGCCCATGGCCACGCCAATGCGCTCACGGTTGGCGTCGGTAACTTCCAGGCCGGCATTACGCACCGCCTGGAAACCGGCCGCCAGGCCGTACTGAATGAACAGGTCGAGCTTGCGGGCCTCTTTGGCCGACAGGTACTGCTCAACCTCGAAGCCTTTCACCGAGCCGCCAAAACGGGTGGAGTAGGCAGACAGGTCCGTGTGCTCAATCGGACCAATGCCACTGCGGCCAGCCAGAATGCCCTGCCAGGTGCTCGGTACATCGGTACCCAGTGGCGACAGCATGCCCATACCGGTGACCACGACGCGTCTACGCGACACAGTACTCTCCTTTTCTAATCACAGAGTTTCTTGCCATTGCATTCAAGCAATGGAATGAAATGGCAACAAGCTCTCGTAGCGAACGAATCGACGCCGCTGGCTCGCAAAGAAAAAACCGCACGCCGGCAAAGGCAGTGCGGTTCTTCTCGACAAGAAGCGTCGACTACAACGTCTTAAGCCTGGTGGTTTTTGACGTAGTCGATTGCAGCTTGAACGGTAGTGATCTTCTCGGCTTCTTCGTCAGGGATTTCGGTCTCGAATTCCTCTTCCAGAGCCATCACCAGCTCAACGGTGTCAAGCGAATCGGCACCCAGGTCATCGACGAAGGACTTCTCGTTAGTCACTTCCTCTTCCTTGACGCCCAGTTGCTCGGCGACGATTTTCTTGACGCGTTCTTCGATGGTGCTCATACCTAGTTTTCACTCCTAATGGACATATGTCAGGCAGCTGGCCGGTGACCAAGTTTATAGAAAGACGTTCGCTTTTCAAGCGGAACGCACCTTCCCTTTAGCCACCGCACCCGCTGCCTGGAATCTGGTTGCAGCTTTATAACGGATTTTAGGCTCGCAGTATGACTCTTTTTTGAAGCAATCCGTCACATTGCGTTGCAGTTTTACATGTACATCCCGCCGTTGACCGGCACGGTAGCGCCGGTAACGTAGCCAGCGCCGTCCGACGCCAGGAACGAAACCACCTTGGCGATTTCGTCGGCCTGGCCCAGGCGGCCCAGCGGAATCTGGGTCTGCAGGGCTTCGCGCTGCGCTTCTGGCAGCTCGCGGGTCATGTCGGTGTCGATGAAGCCCGGGGTCACCGAGTTGACGGTGATGCCACGCGAGCCAACTTCACGCGCCAGGGCGCGGCTGAAGCCTTCGAGGCCGGCCTTGGCCGCTGCATAGTTGGCCTGGCCAGCGTTGCCCATGGCACCGACGACCGAACCGATGCTGATGATACGACCCCAACGCGCCTTGGTCATGCCACGCAGCACGCCCTTGGACAGACGGTAGAGGCTGTTCAGGTTGGTGTCGATCACGTCGAACCACTCGTCGTCCTTCATGCGCAGCATGAGGTTGTCGCGGGTGATACCGGCGTTGTTGACCAGAATGGCCGGCGCGCCGAACTGCTCGCCGATGGCGCCCAGTACCGCTTCCACCGACTCGGCGCTGGTAACGTTCAGTTCCATGCCGGTGCCGGCGATGCCGTGCTCTTTCAAGGTGGCGGCGATGCGCTCGGCACCGGAAGCCGAAGTGGCGGTACCGATCACGGTCGCGCCCTGGCGGCCCAGCTCGAGGGCGATGGCCTGGCCAATACCACGGCTGGCGCCGGTGACCAGTGCAACTTTACCTTGCAGGCTCATGCAAGCTTCTCCAAATCAGGCCAGCGCCGCACGGGTGGCGGCGACAGCGTCAGGGGTATTGAGGTTGTAGGTGGTCACGCCGTCGGCGCAACGCTTGTTCAGGCCAGCCAGGACCTTGCCCGGGCCGCATTCGACCAGGTTGACCGCACCGTTGGCGGCCAGGGTCTGCACGCATTCAACCCAGCGCACCGGCTGGTAGAGCTGTGCCAGCAGGTCCTGCTTCAGGGCATCGAGGTCGGCGGCGATGGCGGCAGTGACGTTCTGCACCACCGGGATCTGCGGGGCCTTCCATTCGATGGCGTTGACGAACTCGGCAAAGCGCTCGGCAGCCGGCTTCATCAGGGCGCAGTGCGACGGCACGCTGACCGCCAGCGGCAGGGCACGCTTGGCGCCCTTGGCCTTGCACAGCTCCATGGCGCGGTCGACCGCTGCCTTGTTACCGGCGATGACCACCTGGCCTGGCGAGTTGAAGTTCACGGCGCTGACCACTTCGTCTTCGGCCGCTTCGGCGCAGATTTCCACCACGACGGCGTCATCCAGGCCCAGGATCGCAGCCATGGCGCCATGACCGGCAGGCACGGCTTCCTGCATCAGCTGACCACGACGCTCGACCAGGCGCACGGCATCTTTCAGCGACAGGGCGCCGGCAGCGACCAGGGCGCTGTATTCACCCAGGCTATGGCCGGAGACGAAGGCCGGTTGCGCGCCGCCCTCTTCCAGCCAAAGGCGCCACAGGGCGATGGAGGCGGTGAGGATCGCCGGCTGGGTCTTGTCGGTCTGGTTGAGTTGTTCTTCCGGACCTTCCTGAACCAGCTTCCACAGGTCATAGCCCAGAGCCTCGGAAGCCTCCTTGAAGGTCTCGATGACCACCGGCTTCTCAGCGCCAAGTTCGGCGAGCATGCCCAGCGACTGGGAACCTTGACCGGGGAAGACGAATGCGAGGGATGCAGACATTGAACAAGCCCTTATGATCTTGTCGTCGAATGGGGTGCGCCGAGCCCAAGGCTAGACGCAGAATATGAAAACTTGGATGGAAACACAGACCAAGCGGTCACATTTAAGCACTTCATCGGCGAAATGCCTAAGGCAACAAATCTTCGAGGCGGCCGTGCAGCCGCTGCGGGAGGTTTTCCTGGATCTCGATCAGCGCCCGCTGGATCGCGCTCTGGAAGCCCTGCACGCCTGCCGAGCCGTGGCTCTTGATGACGATGCCTTGCAGGCCGAGGAAGCTCGCGCCATTGTGCCGCGCCGGCGCCAGGTCGGCCTGCAGGCGCTTGAGCAGCGGCATCGCCACCGCCCCGGCCACCCGCGCCAACGCGCCGCCCTTGAACAGCTTTTCGATGCGCTCGCCGATCATGGTCGCCAGCCCTTCGCTGGACTTGAGCAGGATGTTGCCGACGAAGCCGTCGCACACCACCACATCCGCCTCGCCGCGATACAGGCCGTCACCTTCGACGAAGCCGACATAATTGAGGCCGCGGGCATTCTGCAGCAACGTGGCCGCCAACTTGACCTGCTGGTTGCCCTTGATGTCCTCGGTGCCGATGTTCAGCAGCGCCACGCGCGGCCGATGAATACCCAAGGCCTGGGCAGCCACGGAGCCCATGACGGCGAACTGATAGAGGTTCTCGGCACTGCAATCGACGTTGGCACCCAGGTCGAGCAGTTGGCAGTAACCTGCCTGGGTCGGGATGGCCGCGACCATGGCTGGCCGATCGATACCCGGCAGGGTCTTGAGCACGAAACGCGACAACGCCATCAGCGCCCCGGTGTTGCCGGCACTCACGCAGGCCTGGGCCTTGCCGTCACGCACCAGTTCGAGGGCGATGCGCATCGACGAGTCTGGCTTGCCGCGCAACGCCTGGGATGGCCGCTCGTCCATACCGATCACCTCACTGGCGGCGACAATCTGCAGACGCGCGCGATCCGCAGCCGCTAGGCCGCTGACAAGATCTTCAAGGAGGGAGGGTTGACCGACGAGGGTCAGATGCAGCGAGGGGGTAGCCGAAAGGCAGGCAATGCTAGCCTGGACAATGCTGCGGGGACCGAAGTCCCCGCCCATTGCGTCGATCGCGATGATCTGAGCGGACAAGGATTACTCGTCAGCGCCCTTGTCGACCACTTTGCGACCACGGTATACGCCTTCTGGCGATACGTGGTGACGCAGGTGTACTTCACCGGTGGTTTTCTCTACCGACAGCGCGTTTTCCGACAGGGCGTCGTGCGAACGGCGCATGTCACGGGCAGAGCGGGATTTTTTGTTCTGCTGAACAGCCATAATTGATTAACTCCTAAACGTTTGGGTCACGCTTTAACTGCGCCAAAACACTGAACGGGTTGGACCGCGATACCTCGTCCTTGCTCGATTCGGGCTCGTCTGCGCCCGCCGGCTGCTGGCAATCTTCCGGATGATGAGCAGGCACGATGGGCAAGGCGAGCAGCAGCTCTTCCTCGACCAAGGCCTGCAGATCCAATGGATCTTCGCCCAGTTCCAGCACGTCATAGCCTTTCGGCAACGACTGGGTATTCGCACCCTCCTTCACCACGGCGTAAGTACATTCGCTATGGATCGGCAGGGTGACCAGCTCAAGACAACGCTGGCAAACCATTTTGACTTCGACATCCAGCTCGCTGTGGATAACCACCACGTGCTGTTCATCTCGTTCAAAATCGAACTTCGCCTGCACCATACCGACATTGTCGGAAAGCGGGTCGCAGAGTCTTTCCAAATCAGCGAGTTGCAGCGTACCAGTGATGGATACGCCTCGGTCGGCTAATTTGCGCGGGTCAACGTGAGGTGGAATCGGGTCATTCAACATAGGCGCAGCATTCTAGGGATGCCCCCCGCCCCTGTCAAAGGAAATTAGGCGGCATCTCGCATGTTAGAATCAGGTTCAACTGACCAGGAGTCTACCATGCTGCCTCTGTTGCTGGCTTCCAGCTCTGCCTACCGGCGCGAACTGCTCGCGCGCCTGCGCCTGCCCTTCACCTGGGCAAGCCCTGATCTAGACGAGCGGCGCCTGGCCGACGAACCCGCCGTTGAGCTGGTACGGCGCCTGGCCAGACAAAAAGCCGAAGCGCTTGCCGCCAGCCATCCAGGGCACCTGATCATCGGCTCCGACCAGGTCGCGGTGCTGGGCGAACAGATCCTCGGCAAGCCACACACCTTCGATCGAGCTTGCGAGCAATTGCTCGAAGCCAGCGGCCAGCAGGTGACCTTCCTGACCGGGCTGGCGCTGCTCAATACCGCGACCGGGCACTGCCAGATCGACTGCGTGCCGTTTACGGTGACGATGCGCGAACTGGACCGGGAGCGCGTGGAGCGCTATGTGACAGCGGAGCAGCCGCTGGATTGCGCCGGGAGCTTCAAGGCGGAAGGATTGGGGGTGAGCCTGTTTCAGAGCACACACGGGTGCGATGCCACCAGCCTGATCGGGCTGCCGCTGATTCGGCTGGTGGATATGCTGAACCAGGAAGGCGTGGTCATACCTTGAGATTTTTTGGGGGCGCTTTGCGCCCCTTTCGCGACACAAGGCCGCTCCCACAGATTGCCCGCGATCTTCTGTGGGAGCGGCCTTGCGTCGCGAAAGGGCCACGCAGCGGCCCCAGCAATTTCGAATCAGCGCAGCTGAGGCCCCTGGAACCCCATCCACATGGCCAGATGCTCGGCCACGCTGGCGCCAATGCGTTTGGAGAAGCGATCGAACGGCGATTCCTGCACGGTGTAATCGACCAGGTCCTTCTCACCCACGATCTCACGCGCCACATAGCTGGCACTGCCGAGCCCATCCACCAGCCCCAGCGCCTTGGCCTGCTCACCCGACCAGACCAAACCGCTGAATAGTTCCGGATGCTCCTTGTCCTTCAGGCGGTCGCCCCGCCCCTGCTTCACCATGGCAATGAACTGCTGGTGCGTGGTGTCCAGCACACCCTGCCAGAACGCGCGCTCATCAGGCTTTTCAGGGGAGAACGGATCCAGGAAAGCCTTATGCTCGCCCGCAGTATAAGTACGCCGCTCGACACCCAGCTTCTCCATTGAACCGACGAAACCGTAGCCGGCCGCCGTCACACCAATGGAGCCAACCAGACTGGCCTTATCGGCATAGATCTCATCCGCCGCACTGGCGATGTAGTAAGCGCCCGAAGCACCCAGATCAGTGATCACCGCATACAGCTTGATATCCGGGTGCTCACCACGTAAACGGCGGATCTCGTCATACACATAGCCCGCCTGCACCGGGCTGCCACCCGGACTGTTGATGCGCAGGACCACCGCCTTGGTCTTGGGGTCCTTGAACGCATCGCGCAGGCTCTTGACGATATTGTCGGCGCTGGCCGCTTCCTGATCGGCAATCACCCCGCGCACCTCAACCAGGGCCGTGTGATTACCACTGCGCGACGCGGCCTTGTCCACATCCATGAACGGCAGGAACAGGGCCAGAATGCCGAACAGGTAGACGAAGGTCAGCAGCTTGAAGAAAATCCCCCAGCGCCTGGATCGACGCTGCTCCTGAACCCCAGCCAACAGGGTCTTTTCCAGCAGCTTCCAGCTCTTCTGCTCGACACGAGCCTCTTCGTTCTGCGCTTCACGCGCCTCGCGAGCGAGGCGCTCCTCTTCGGTTTCGTTAACCGGCGCTTTCCACTCGTCAGCCATGCTCACCTACCTTGGAATTGAACTTGCCTGGAACCTGCCAGCCACTCGCGCAGCTGGGAAAAATGATCGATGCATACCTGCGGGCCGAATTCGGCCAGTGCCTGCAGCGACATGGCGCCATAGCTCACCGCCACCGAATGCATGCCGGCGTTGCTGGCCATCTGCAGATCGAATGCCGAATCTCCGACCATCAGCGCCCGCCCGGGTTCGACTCCGCAATGCCCGAGGATCTCCTCTAGCATCAGTGGGTGAGGCTTGCCACGGGTTTCGTCGGCGGCACGGGTAATGTCGAAGAATTGCTCCCAGCCATTGGCCTTGAGCACGCGATCCAGCCCACGACGCGCCTTACCGGTCGCTACCGCCAGGCGATAACCCTCGGCGCGGAAGGCATCCAGCGATTCGACCACACCCTCGAACAGCGGCGAAGGTTGCTGATCCAGGGCCATATAGATGTCGGCGTAGTGCTGACGGAAGGTTTCGACCTGCAGCGGATCAAGATGTGGATACAGCGTCGAGATGGCTTCGCCGAGCGCCAGGCCGATGATGCCCTTCACGGCATCCTCAGGGCTTGGCGCCTCGCCGGCACGCTCGGCAGCGGCATTCATCGCCTCGACAATGCGGCCGATGGAATCGGCCAGGGTGCCGTCCCAGTCAAAAATCAGTAACTCATAAGGTTTGTTCGACAGATCACGACGCACTCAAACGCTCCACGGTCTTCGCCCAGACTTCGTCCACAGGCGCTTCGAGTTTCAGCTCGCCACCATCTGGCAGCGGCACGGTCAATGCGTAGGCATGCAGGAACAGGCGCTTGCCACCCAGCTCGCGGATCTCGCGGCTGAAGTCCTCGTCACCATACTTGCTATCACCGGCGATCATGTGCCCGGCATGCAGGGTATGCACGCGAATCTGGTGGGTGCGACCGGTGATCGGGCGCGCCTCGACAATGGTGGCGAACTCGCCGAAGCGGCGCAGCACACGGAACAGGGTCAGCGCCTCCTTGCCCTCGTCATTGACTTCGACCATGCGCTCGCCGGAGCGCAGGTTGCTCTTGAGCAGCGGCGCGTTGACCTGCTTCTTCGAGGTCGGCCAGTGGCCACGCACCAGCGCCATGTAGCGCTTGTCCACGCCATCACCCCGCAGGGCGGCATGCAGGTGGCGCAGCATGCTGCGCTTCTTGGCGATCATCAGCAGGCCCGAGGTGTCGCGGTCCAGGCGGTGCACCAACTCCAGCTCCTTGGCATCCGGGCGCAACTGCCGCAGCGCCTCGATCACGCCGAAGCTCAGGCCGCTACCACCGTGCACGGCGATACCGGCCGGCTTGTTCATCACGATCAGCGCCTTGTCTTCGTAGACGATGGCAGCTTCCAGGCGCTGCAGCAGCCCCTGGGCCACCGGCGCAGGCTCGTCACGCTCAGGCAACCGGACAGGCGGCACGCGCACGATATCGCCAGCCTGGATCTTGTACTCAGGCTTGACACGCCCCTTGTTGACCCGCACCTCACCCTTGCGCAGGATGCGGTAGACCAAGGTCTTGGGCACGCCCTTGAGCGCCGTGATGAGGAAATTGTCGATGCGTTGGCCGGCAAGTTCCGGCGCGACTTCGATCAGCTGAACGCCGGAAGTCGGAGGGGTATTGGTCGTCATGGCGGGGATCATAACAATTATTTATGGAATTGAAGCACTTAATCATCAATGCTATAGTCGCGAACGCCGCCAAAAGCGGCAGGCCAGTGAAACCAGGCCCTGGGCCGGTTCCTGACCTACGCAGTTCTCCAGGACGCGAGGCCGTCCTACGGGGTTTTCGCCAGTTTACCGAATTGCCTGGAATCGCCACCAGCGCTGTGTAGAGAAGACCGAAAAAAAACGACAAGTGTGGTTTTTCACCTGCTTCCCGATTCTTTTCGCTGCACCTCTGCCCGCCCCCGTCGCTTCCACGCAACGCAAGGCGAATGCTTCGGAAATACCTGCCTTGGATATGTAATGGCGTCAGCTTCCCGTTCGAAGCTGGCGAAAAATGCAACCCGTTGCGGATTCAGCGCGCGGCAGCACCCGAATTATCAGGGATACGTGCAGGGTGGAGATGCACAGCCCTCGGACCGTGTAGCACCGCGTCCGGCCACCGGCCCACTGAATGGCCGGCGAGCGGATAAGGTCCTGAACAGATGCCCCCGGGCGTCCACGGCTGACGGTTGATTCCTCCTCCTGACTGAGTGCACGAGGCCCGCTTGGTTGATTCGGATACCCATTCGAAGCCACCGGGGCCTGGTAGGCACCGCAGCAAACAGGACGCGTCGTCGCGACAACGGCAGGCTGGGCAACCGGCTGGTGCCGAACGTTGCTCGACACGGGGGTGGCCCGGCCACCCTTTGCGCACCTTGGCACCGACCATGAGAAGTCGTGTGTGCCGAACGCCGTTTCCGGCAGCCCGGAAACCGACGGTACAACATGAAAAGAATGCTGATTAACGCAACTCAACCCGAAGAGTTGCGTGTAGCCCTGGTGGACGGCCAACGTCTCTACGACCTGGACATCGAGTCCGGCGCGCGCGAGCAGAAAAAGGCCAACATCTACAAAGGCAAGATCACCCGGATCGAGCCCAGCCTCGAGGCCGCCTTCGTCGACTTCGGCTCCGAACGTCACGGCTTCCTGCCGCTGAAGGAAATCTCCCGCGAATACTTCAAGAAGGCTCCTGAAGGCCGGGTCAACATCAAGGAAGTCCTGAGCGAAGGCCAGGAAGTCATCGTCCAGGTCGAGAAGGAAGAGCGCGGCAACAAAGGCGCCGCCCTGACCACCTTCATCAGCCTGGCTGGCCGCTACCTGGTGCTGATGCCAAACAACCCGCGTGCCGGTGGCATTTCCCGCCGCATCGAAGGCGAAGAGCGCAACGAACTGCGTGAAGCCCTGAACGGCCTGACCGTGCCGGGCGACATGGGCCTGATCGTGCGCACTGCCGGCCTTGGCCGCAGCAGCGAAGAAATGCAGTGGGACCTCGACTACCTGCTGCAACTGTGGACCGCCATCAAGGAAGCGTCCCAGGACCGCGCCGCGCCGTTCCTGATCTATCAGGAAAGCAACGTCATCATCCGCGCCATCCGCGACTACCTGCGCCAGGACATCGGCGAGGTGCTGATCGACAGCATCGATGCCCAGGAAGAAGCCCTGACCTTCATCCGCCAGGTGATGCCGCAGTACGCCAGCAAGGTCAAGCTGTACGAAGACAGCGTGCCGCTGTTCAACCGTTTCCAGATCGAAAGCCAGATCGAGACCGCCTTCCAGCGCGTCGTCGACCTGCCGTCCGGTGGCTCGATCGTGATCGACCCGACCGAGGCCCTGGTCTCCATCGACATCAACTCGGCGCGCGCCACCAAGGGCAGCGACATCGAGGAAACCGCCCTGCAGACCAACCTGGAAGCGGCCGAGGAAATCGCCCGCCAGCTGCGCCTGCGTGACATCGGCGGCCTGATCGTCATCGACTTCATCGACATGACCCCGGCGAAGAACCAGCGCGCTGTAGAAGAGCGCGTGCGTGAATGCCTGGAAGCCGACCGCGCCCGCGTACAGGTCGGCCGCATTTCGCGCTTCGGCCTGCTGGAAATGTCCCGTCAGCGCCTGCGCCCATCGCTCGGCGAAAGCAGCGGCATCGTCTGCCCACGCTGCTCCGGCACCGGCATCATCCGTGACGTCGAATCGCTGTCGCTGGCCATCCTGCGCCTGATCGAAGAAGAAGCCCTGAAAGACCGTACTGCCGAAGTACGCGCCCAGGTGCCGATCCCGGTGGCCGCGTTCCTGCTCAACGAGAAGCGCAACTCGATCACCAAGATCGAACTGCGTACTCGCGCACGCATCATCATCCTGCCGAACGACCACCTGGAAACCCCGCACTTCGAAGTTCAGCGCCTGCGCGACGACAACCCGGAAGTGCTGAACAACCAGTCCAGCTACGAAATCGCCGCCGCCGAAGCCGAAGAAGCGCCGCAGCCGACCGCCACCCGCACCCTGGTTCGCCAGGAAGCGGCGGTGAAGACCGCCCCGGCCCGCGCCAACGCCCCGGTACCGAGCGCCGCCGAAGAGCAGCCTCAGCCGGCCGCCCCGGTAGCCCCTGCGCCGAGCGCGCCTGAGCCAAGCCTGTTCAAGGGCCTGGTGAAGTCGCTGGTCAGCCTGTTCGCCGGCAAAGAAGAACCTGCCGCCGCGCCGGTCGTTGCCGCTACCGAAAAGCCAGTCGCCGAGCGCAGCCAGCGCAACGAAGAGCGCCGCAACGGCCGCCAGCAGAGCCGTAACCGCAACGGTCGTCGCGATGAAGAGCGCAAGCCGCGCGAAGAGCGTGCCGAGCGCGCCCCGCGTGAAGAGCGTCAACCACGCGAAGAACGCGCACCTCGTGAAGAACGTGCTCCACGTGAAGAGCGCGCACCTCGTGAAGAACGTGCTCCACGTGAAGAGCGCGCACCTCGTGAAGAGCGTGCACCACGCCAGCCACGTGAAGATCGCCGTGGCAACCGTGGCGAAGAGCGCGTACGTGAGCTGCGTGAGCCACTGGACGCCACCCCACCTGTCGAACGCGAAGAGCGTGCGCCACGCGAAGAACGCGCCCCTCGCGAAGAACGTGCTCCGCGTGAAGAGCGTGCACCTCGCGAAGAACGTGCACCTCGTGAAGAACGTGCACCTCGTGAAGAACGTCAGCCTCGCCCACCTCGCGAAGAACGTCAGCCTCGCCCACCGCGTGAAGAGCGTCAGCCACGCCCGGACGAACAAGCCGCCGAGCAGGCTGCCGAACTCGCCGATGAGCAACTGCCGAACGAAGAGCTGCAGCAGGACGAGCAGGAAGGTACCGATGACGAGCGCCCACGTCGTCGCTCTCGCGGGCAGCGTCGTCGCAGCAACCGTCGTGAACGTCAGCGCAATGCCAATGGCGAGCTGATCGAAGGCAGCGACGAAGAAGGCAGCGAAGAGCAGCCACAACAGCACCAAGCCACCGAGCTTGGCGCCGAACTGGCTGCCGGCCTGGCCGTTACCGCTGCCGTCGCCAGCAGCCACATCAGCGCCAACGCCGAAGCTGAGGCTAACCAGCAAGCCGAGCGTGCCAGCGCCGAAGCCGTTACCACCGAAAACAGCGAAGTCGCCCAACCGACCGAGCAGGTTGCAGTGGTTGCTCAAGCCGAAGAAGCTGTTATCGCGCCGGTGGTCGAACAGCCCGTCCGCGAGCCGGTCGCCGTGGTCGAAGCCAGCGTCGAGCCAGTGGTCGAAATTGCGCCGCAGCCAGTGGTTGAAGAAGCCCCTGCCGCCGAGCCGGTAGTGGTTGCCGAAGCACCGGTTGAAGCCCCTGTTGTCGAAGCCAAGGTGATCGAAGCGCCAGTGGTCGAGGGCGGTGAAGCCGAGAAGGCTCAGGTTGTGGCTGAAGAAGCACCGGTTGCCGAGCAGCCAGTTGCAGTCGTCGAAGCCCAGCCGGAAGTGGTTGCAGAACCTGCACCTGCCGTCGTTGAAGCCGCCCCGGTAGCCGTCGAGCCGGCCCCTGTCGAAGCAGCACAGGCCGTCGCCGAAGCCGCCACCGTGATGCTGCCAAACGGCCGCGCGCCGAACGACCCACGCGAAGTGCGTCGCCGCAAGCGTGAAGCCGAGGCCGCAGCCAAGGCTGCGCAGGAAGCCGCCGAGCCAGTGCTGGAAGCAGCCGATGAGCACAAGCCTCATTGATAGCCGACGCTGAATGAAAAAGCCCCGCCAGTGCGAATTGGCGGGGCTTTTTCTTGGCTATCTGTTCAGCAGAACCGGCCTCTTCGCGGGCACGCCCGCTCCTACAGGAATCCCACTTCCTTCAGGTCTTGTGATACCCCTGTGGGAGCGGGCTTGCCCGCGAAGAGGCCGGGACAGGCGCTGCAATCAGTAAAGATTGGGCTCCATTTCCAGCTCCACCCCGAACCGCTCCAGGATATCCGCCTGGATTCGCTGCGCCAGCGCATACACCTGCGCTCCGCTCGCCTGGCCATAATTGACCAGCACCAACGACTGCAACCGATGCACGCCGGCATCGCCTTCACGGTAGCCTTTCCAGCCCGCCTGTTCGATCAGCCAGCCCGCTGCCAGCTTCACCTGTCCGTCAGCCTGGGGATAAGCGACCACCCCCGGATATCGGGCACGGATGCGCTCCACCAGCCCAGCTGACACCACCGGGTTCTTGAAGAAGCTACCGGCATTGCCCAGCTCGGACGGGTCCGGCAGTTTCTCGCGGCGAATGCTGCAAATGGCGTCACTGATCGCCTGTGCGCTCGGTTGCTCGACACCCTGCTCCAGCAGACGTTGGCGCACTGGCCCGTAATCCAGGTGGGCACGCAACGTACGGCTCAAGGCATAACGCACTCGCAGGATCAACCACCGACCGGCGTTGCGCTTGAACACGCTGTCGCGGTAACCGAAGGCACACGCCTCCAGGTCAAAATCACGCAGCTCGCCGGTCTCCCGGTCCAGCGCGGTCAACCCGGCGAACACATCCTTGACCTCGACCCCATAGGCGCCGACGTTCTGCATCGGCGCAGCCCCCACGGTACCCGGGATCAGGCTGAGGTTTTCCAGGCCACAGTAGCCTTGCGCCAACGACCATTGCACGAACGGGTGCCAGGGTTCGCCAGCCTCCGCTTCGACCACCACCCGCTCGCCGTCGTCGCTCAGCACGCGTCGACCACGGCTGGCCATGTGCAATACCACGGCATCAATATCGCGGGTCAGCAGCAGGTTGCTGCCACCACCGATCACCTGCACTGCCAACTCACGCTGACGCGCCTGAGCCAAAGCCTCGCGCACTTCGTCATCGCAGTGCGCCTGGGTGAAATAGCGGGCTTTTACATCAATACCGAAGGTGTTGTAGGCCTTCAGCGAAACCTGTTCCTGCCAAACCGCTGTCATAGCCGCCCCTTGATTTCCACGACCAGCTCGCGGCACGCAGCCTCGATCAGGTCGAGCACCTGCTCGAAGCCTTCGGCGCCGCCATAGTAAGGGTCCGGCACTTCGTCCAGGGCCGCACCGTAGCGGCGCAGGAACAGGTCGAGCTCGCCAGCGGCGTTGTGCGGGCGCATGGCTCGCAGGTGACCGAGGTTGCTCTCATCCATGGCCAGGATCAGGTCGTACTCATCGAAATGCGCCACCTTGACCTGCTGGGCACGTTGCTGCGACAAGTCATAACCACGCGCCAGCGCCGCCTTGCAGGTGCGGCTGTCAGGGGCCTTGCCGACATGCCAGTCGCCGGTACCGGCAGATGCCACATGCACCTGCTCAGCCAGGCCGGCCGCCTGCAACTGATGGCGCAGCACGCCTTCGGCGGTGGGCGAGCGGCAGATGTTGCCGAGGCAGACGAACAGGACGCGCATCAGGCCTCCAGCAAGCGCCGTACGCGCTCCAGGTCTTCAGGGGTATCGACACCCACGGCTGGCGCTTCGATAGCGTCCTCAACGTGGATGCGCACGCCATGCCACAGCGCACGCAGCTGCTCCAGGGCCTCGGTCTGCTCGAGCCAGCATGGGCCCCAGCTGACGAAGTCCTGCAGGAAGCCGACGCGGTACGCGTACATGCCGATGTGACGACGATACGGCGCGCTCTCCGGCAACACGTTGCGGTCCTTGGCAAAGGCATCGCGAGCCCACGGCAGCGGCGCGCGGCTGAACGTCAGGGCCAACCCGTTCTTGTCGCTGACCACCTTGACGGCATTGGGATTGAACACGGTTTCCGGTTCATGGATCGGCTCGGCCAGGGTGGCGATGCCGGCTTCCGGGTGGGCAGCCAGGTTGGCGGCCACCTGGTCGATGATCACCGGCGGGATCAGCGGCTCGTCACCCTGCACGTTGACCACGATGGCATCGGCCGGCAGGCCAAGGTGCGCGGCCACTTCGGCCAGGCGGTCGGTGCCCGACTCATGGTCGGCGCGGGTCATCAGCACTTCGGCGCCGAAGGCCTGGCAGGCTTCGAGGATACTGGCGTCATCGGTGGCGATGACCACGCGGTTTGCACCACTCTTGCGCGCCTGCTCCCAGACATGCTGGACCATCGGCTTGCCGGCGATCGCCAGCAATGGCTTGCCCGGCAGGCGCGTGGAGCGCAGCCGGGCAGGAATGACCACGGTGAAATTCACGCTCATTTGTCCAGACGCTCATCGTCGGTCAAGGTACGCGCCTCGCTTTCCAGCATCACCGGGATGCCGTCGCGGATCGGGTAGGCAAGGCCCGCGCCCTTGCTGATCAGCTCGGTCTTGTCGGCGCTGAGCTTGAGCGGGCCCTTGGTGATCGGGCAGGCCAGGATATCGAGCAGTTTGGTGTCCATGGAAGCGTCCTTGAGGCCGGATGGCCGGAAATTGAAGAAGGGCTCAGGGCTTGCGCAGCAAGCGCTGCAGCTGGCTGTCGAACCAGGCGCCGAAGGCTGGCGTGGGCTGTGCCTCGACAGCCAGGTACCACCAGTCGTCGGCAGCGAAGGCCCGGCATTTCACCGCATCCTTTTCGGTCATGACCAGCGGCAACGACGGGCTGAACGCCAGGCTTTCGGCGCTGAACTGTGCATGGTCGGCAAAGGGATGCGGCACCGGCTGCCAGTTTAGCCCCAGCAGGGTATTGAAGAAACGTTGCGGGTTGCCGATGCCGGCAACCGCGTGCAGGCGCTGGCCCGCAGGAAAAAGATCGAGTTCGCGGCGCTCGCCGCTGCGCAGGTTGACCAGGGCGGACGGTTGCAGGCTGAAACCGAAACCCTTGGTGCTGTCTTCACTGGCGCCGTTGAACAGCACGGCGTCAGCTTCCTGCAGGCGCTCGGCAGGCTCGCGCAGCGGCCCGGCCGGCAGGCAACGGCCATTGCCCAGCCCACGAGCGGCATCGATCAGCACCAGTTCAAGGTCACGGGCCAGGCGGTAGTGCTGCATGCCGTCGTCGCACAGGATCAGGTCCAGTGGTTCGCTGGCCAGCAGCGCCTGCACTGCGGCGGAACGGTCAGGGTCGATCATCAGGGGCACGCCGGTGCGCTGGACGATCAGCAAGGGTTCGTCACCGGCCTGTTCGGCTGGCTGGCTCGCCTCTACCCGCCACGGGTAATGTGGCGGCTTGGCACCGTAGCCACGGCTGACCACACCGACCTTGAGGCCCTGGCGGCGGCAATGTTCGATCAGCCAGAGAATCATCGGCGTCTTGCCGGTGCCGCCCACCGTGATGTTACCCACCACGATGACCGGTACCGGCGCCCGGTAGCTGGCACTTTCACCACTGAGAAAACGCGCACGCTTGCGCGTCACCACGCGCCGGTACAGCGCTTCGAGCGGACGCAGCAGCGCCAGGGCCGGATGCCCGGCGTACCAGGCAGCGAGCAAGCGGTCGGCGAGCGCCATCAAGGTGTCCCCTGGGCGGCCTCGACGGTGGTCATGCGCAGGTGGCTGAAACCGAGCTTGCCGGCAGCATCCATTGCAGTGATCACGGCCTGGTGCGGGGTTTTGCCGTCGGCACTGATGGCCAATGGCAGCTTGTTGTCACCCCCCGACTCGCGCTCGATGGCTTCGGTCAGGGTCGCCAGGTCGCTCTTGGGCAGCAGGTGGTTGTTCACCGAATACACGCCATCGGCGCTGATGGTCACTTCCACCAGCTTGCCCTGATCGGCCGGTGCCTGCTCGGCGCTGGCCGCTTCGGGCAGCTCGACGCGCAACTGCGTCTCGCGGGTGAAGGTGGTGGTGACCACGAAGAACAGCAGCAGGACGAACACCACATCGATCAGCGATGCGAGGTTGATGTCGACGTTCTCCCGCTGGCGATTGCGCCGGAACTTCACGCCTTGCCTCCGGCCACTTCCACTTCGCGGTCGCCCTGGATCACTTCCACCAGCTTGATCGCCTCCTGCTCCATGCCCACCACCAGTTCATCGATGCGGCGCAGCAGGAAGCGGTGGAAGAACACCGCCGGGATACCGACCATCAGGCCGGCCGCAGTGGTGACCAGGGCCTTGGAGATACCACCGGCCAATACCGCTGCGTTGGCGGTCATCTGCGAGCCCATGAAGGCGCTGAAGATATCGATCATGCCCAGCACGGTGCCCAGCAGGCCGAGCAACGGCGCCATCGCGGCGATGGTGCCGAGGGTGCTGATGTAGCGCTCGAGTTCGTGGATGACGCGCGAAGCGGCTTCCTCGATGCACTCTTTCATGATCTCGCGGCCATGGCGCGAGTTGGCCAGGCCCGCGGCGAGGATTTCGCCCAGCGGCGAGTCGGCGCGCAAGGCCTTGAGCTTGTCACTGGTGAGTTGCTTGTCCTTGATCCACATCCACACCTGGCCCAGCAGGTGCGGCGGGGTGACGCGGCTGGCGCGCAGGGTCCACAGGCGCTCGACGACGATAGCCATGGCGGCGATGGAACTCAGAATGATCGGCAGCATCATCCAACCACCGGACTTGACCAATTCCCACACAGTAAACGCCCCTTCGGAAAAAGGCCGCCACTCTACCATAGGCACGGCGAGGGCTCATCTGCCGGAGGTCAGGGAATTGGCAGGCCAGTTTCTGGCTTGGGCTTTGCGGTGGCTGAACTTGCCCGCGAAAGGGCCAGTTCAGCCACCAACAACATCACGCCAGAACCGCCGCTGTCGGCGCACACTCTCAACCTCGCCCTGCCCGCCCAACACCAACCGCAGCGCCCCCTCCACCGCTGTGTCGTGAATGGCCAGCCCATGCCGCCGGTAACGCTCGACCACCTGTGCATGAGGATGCCCGAAACTGTTGTTGCGCCCCCGCGAAATCAGCACGCCACGTGCAGCCGTAGCGCGAATGAACGCCTCGGTGGATGAAGTACGGCTGCCATGGTGCGGCGCTTGCAGCCAGTCGATACGAGGTGCAGCGCTTTGCGCCAGCCAAGCCCGCTCGGCGCCAGCCTCCATATCCCCCGCCAGTAACATCCGCTCGCCCTGCGCCTCAACCATCAGCACACAGGAACGGTCATTGCTACTCTGCCCATCCTCCCAGCGCCATAGCGAAAAGTGCACGCCATCCCATGACCATTGCTCACCACTGGCACAGGGTTGCAACTGCACGTCAGCCAGTGCTTCACCGCCAATTACCCGCTTGACCGGCAAGCCTGCCTGGATGGCCGCAGCGCCCCCCGCATGGTCGGCATGGGCGTGGCTGATCAGCATCAGGTCCAGGTGGTCTACCCCCAGCTTGCGCAGGGCTGGCAGCACCACCCGCTCGCCCAGATCGGTTTCGCCCTTGGCCGGCCCGGCGTCGTAAAGCAGGGTGTGATGCTGCGTGCGCAACAGCATCGACAAGCCTTGGCCGACGTCCAGCTGCCAGATTTCAACCTGCCCATGCGGCACGGGCTCCCTCGGCACCCACAAGGCCAGTAGCATGACCCCGCCCAGCCAACGCAATGGCACACCGCGAGGCAACAGCAACAGCAGCGCCCCGCAACACACCAGCAACCACGCCAACACCGGCAGTGCCGGCGGTATCCATACCGGCCGCCACGCCGCCAGCAAACCCAGCAGGTGGAACAGGATCTCCAGCAAGCCACCTGCGACCCACAGCAGGCCCTCACCAATGCCCGCCAGCGGCAACAACAACGTACCGAGCAATGCCAGTGGCAGCACCGCCAGGCTGACCCAGGGCACCGCCAGCAAGTTCGCTGCTGGCGCACTCAGGCTGACCGGCAATCCCGTAGCCAACAGCACCGGCAACAGACCGACGGCGATCACCCACTGGGCCCGCGTCCACGCCTGCCAGGGGCGCCAGCCGCCAAGCCGTGCAGCAAAGCTGTAGATAAGGATCGCCACCGCCGCGAACGACAGCCAAAAACCGGGGAGCAACGCCGCCAGGGGTTCGGCCAGCAATACCAGGTTCAACGCCAGCAGCAGTGGGAACATCGCTCCCAGCTGACGAAAGCGCAGACGCCACAGCAGCACCACCGCCAGCATCAGGCAGGCGCGCTGCACCGGCACGCCCGCACCGGCCAGCCAGCCGTAGCCCAGCGCCGCAGCCAGCGCCAGGCCGCACGCCCACGGCAACCACGGCCACCCCTGCGGCCAGAGCCCCCAACGCGCCAAACCCGCCACCAAGGCATACAGCAAGCCCGCGACCAGGCCAATGTGTTGCCCGGAAATCACCAGCAAGTGCACCGTGCCAGTCGCTTGCAACGCTTGCCACTGCTCGCGGGCCAGGCCCGCCCCGTCGCCGAGCACCAAGGCTACCAATGCCGCGCCCTGCCCCTGGGCATCGACCTTCAGCAGGCGTTCGCGCAGTGCGTCCCGCCACCCTGGGGTCACTGCGTGTCTCAACTGGCCCGCCTTGACCGTGCCAGTGGCGCCGATGCGGCGAGCCAGCAGCTGCGCCTCGCGATCTGGGCCATACGGGTTCAGCAACCCGGCCGGGCGCTGCAAGGTGACTGCCATGCGCCACTGTTCGCCAGCATGGATGGCCGGGCCATCGAACCAGCTCAGCTGCAGGCGCCTTGGCAGTTCGGCGCGGCGCGAATGCGGCTGCTCCAGTTCAAAGCGCACACCCTGTGCGGTGCGCGTCGGCAATCCGACGACACGGCCTTGCAACCATAGAGTGCGGCCATCCAGCCCGGGGGCCAATCGGTCATCCAGCGCCAGCTGCGCCGACCAGCAGGCCCAGCACAGCCCCAGTAGAAAACAGCCCAGCGGCCACAGGCGGGTGCACGCGCAGGCGCCACCCGCCAGCAACAGCAGTAGCAGCCACCCGACCGACGGCAATACGGGGAGAAAACCCAGGCACAACAGCCCGAGCGCGAGCGCAAACATCCCTGTGCGCATGAGGTAGAGCTCCAGAAGCGGAATCGCTTACTGAGGCATAGACGAAAAGCCGGCATTGCCCGCTAAACAATTGTCACAAACTCTAAACAAGGCTGAACGCGAATAAAGGCATACTTCCCGGATCAACGCTCCGGGAGCCTACATGCCGCGCCGACTTTTCAAACGCTACATGCCGGATCCGACCAGCATTCGGGAACACAAGTCCTTACGCTTTTTCGGCAAGCTGCTGCATGACCCGAACCTCTGGCACCTCAACCGTCATTCGGTGGCGCGGGCCATGGGTGTGGGCCTGTTCGCGGCGTTGATCCCGATCCCCATGCAGATGCTGCTGGCCGCAGCACTGGCGATCCCGGTACGCGGCAACCTGCCGATCGCCGTCAGCCTGGTCTGGCTGACCAACCCGCTGACCATGCCACCGGTGTTCTTCGTCACCTACATGACCGGCGCCTGGCTGATGCAGATCCCGCCGCGCTCCCTGCCCGACGAACTGACCTTCGAATGGATCACCGACCAGTTGGCCAGCCTGTGGCAGCCGTTCCTGCTGGGTTCGGTGGTGTGCGGGGTGGTGCTGGGCGTGGTCGCCTACTTCACCACCCTGCTGTACTGGCGCTGGTGGATTGGCCGGCAGTGGCGCCGGCGCAAGCAACGGCTGTCAGGCGCGCATGCCGCGGCCGCTGACCAGCAGGCGAACGCACAGCACGTAGAGCACAGCAGTGGCCACCAGCATGAAGGTGATCGCCGTGCCAATACTGATGTCCGACACCCCTAGGATGCCGTAGCGGAACGAGTTGACCATGTGCAGCACCGGGTTGGCCAGCGACACGGTCTGCCAGAACGGCGGCAGCAGGTTGATCGAATAGAACACCCCGCCCAGGTAGGTCAGCGGCGTCAGCACGAAGGTCGGAATGATCGAGATATCGTCGAAGTTGCGTGCGAACACCGCGTTGACGAAGCCCAGCAACGAGAAGATGGTCGCGGTCAGCAGCACCACGATGACCGTCACGCCCAGGTGATGCACCTGCAGGTCGGTGAAGAACATCGACAGGATGGTCACGATCACCCCCACCGCCAGACCACGCAGCACGCCACCCAGCACGTAGCCGACCAGAATGGTGTGCGGCGACACCGGCGACACCATAAGCTCTTCGATCGAGCGCTGGAACTTGCTGCCGAAGAAGCTCGACACCACGTTGCCGTAGGAGTTGGTGATCACCGACATCATGATCAGCCCCGGCACGATGTACTGCATGTAGGTGAAGCCGCCCATGTCGCCGATCTGCCGGCCGATCAGGTTACCGAAGATCACGAAGTACAGGACCATGGTGATCGCCGGCGGCAGCAGGGTCTGCGGCCAGATGCGCAGGAAGCGCCGCACTTCGCGGTAGACGATGGTCTGCAGGGCGACCCAGTTGGTGCGCAGTTCCACACTCATACGGCCACCTTCGACAGGTTTTTTTCCACCAGGGACACGAACAGCTCCTCAAGTCGGTTGGTCTTGTTGCGCAGGCTCTGCACTTCGATGTTCTGCAGCGCCAGCTGGCCGAACAGTGCGGTGATGCCAATGTCCTTTTCCACCTGCACTTCCAGCGTATGCGGGGTCAGCAGGCGGCACGGGTAGCCCTGCAACACGGGCGCCGTGGCCAGGTCCCGCTTGAGGTCGAGGACGAAGGTTTCGACATGCAGCTTGCCCAGCAACTGGCGCATGCTGGTGTTCTCGACAATGGTGCCGTGGTCGATGATGCCGATGTTGCGGCACAGCTGCTCAGCCTCTTCCAGGTAATGGGTGGTGAGGATGATGGTGATGCCCTTCTGGTTGAGCTCGGTGAGGAAGCTCCACATCGAACGGCGCAGCTCGATGTCCACGCCGGCGGTGGGCTCGTCGAGAATCAACAGGCGTGGTTCGTGGATCAGCGCACGGGCGATCATCAAACGGCGCTTCATGCCGCCGGACAGCGAACGCGAAGGCACGTCGCGCTTGTCCCACAGGCCCAGCTGGGTCAGGTACTGCTCGGCGCGCTCCTTGGCCACCTTGGCCGGGATACCGTAGTAGCCCGCCTGGGTCACGACGATATCGAAGCACTTCTCGAACTGGTTGAAGTTGAACTCCTGCGGCACCACGCCCAGGCAGCGCTTGAGCGCCGAGGGCTCACGGTCCAGGTCGTGGCCGAACACGTTGACCGTGCCACTGGTCTTGTTCACCAGGGTGGAGAGGATGCCGATGGTGGTGGACTTGCCGGCGCCGTTGGGGCCGAGCAAGGCGAAGAAGTCGCCTTCGGCGACGTCCAGGTCGATGCCCTTGAGGGCCTGGAAGCCGTTGCCGTAGGTCTTGGTCAGCTGTCGGATGGACAGGGCGGAACTCATAGCGGGTCACTTACCGAAGAATTAGGTTCAGGACACGCCAGGGCAGATCACTGGCGCAGTGAGTGCGGCCATGGTGCAAGGCCAGGCCGCACAAGTACAGTCATGTGTATTGATAGTGACTATCGAAACAGCCGTGGTGTTCGATCAGGTCAGCGCGGTCATCACGGCGGCCTGATAAGCCGGGCGGGCCTTGAGGCGCTCATACCAGGCTTCCAGGTGACGCATGGCCGGGCGTTCGATGGGCATTTCGAACCAGGCGTAGACGAAGCTACCCAGTGGGATGTCGCCCATGCCGATCTGGTCACCGGACAGGTACGGCTGTTTGGCCAGGGTTTCATCGGCGATGGCCAGCAACTGGGCACATTGCTTGTGTGCGGCGTTGATTGCCACCCAGTCGCGCTGGTCTTCCGGGGTGCGCAGCAGGCCCCAGAACAGTGGGCGGAACGGGCCGGCGAAGGACGAAGTGGTCCAGTCCATCCATTTGTCGGCCAGGGCACGCTGGCGCGGGTCTTCCAGGTACCAGCCCTGCTCGGTGCCGTATTCGGCGCACAGGTAGCGGACGATGGTGTTGGACTCCCACAGGGTCAGGTCGCCGTCTTCGAGCATCGGTACCAGGCCATTGGGGTTGCGGGCGCGATAATGCGGCTCGTTGACCACGCCGAAGGCGCCACCGGCATCGATCGACTCGAAATCCAGGCCCAGTTCGTGGGCGATCCACAGCGCCTTGCGCACATTGCTCGAATTCTTGCGGCCCCAGATCTTCAGCATGGCAACGTCCTTATGAATGCGGAGGTGGGACAGTCTACTCCAGACATTCATCGCCTGTACCGGCCCTTTCGCGGGCTCGCCCGCTCCCACAGGTATTGCATCGCTTTCAGGCTTGGCGCCGCCCCTGTGGGAGCGGGCAAGCCCGCGAAGAGGCCGGCACAGGCAAACAATCAACTGAAACTCCCACCGCCACACCCTGTCACTGTTCTGACCCTGCCGTTCACAGCGTTGCGTCTAAGCTGTCTGAGACGGCTCAAGCCCCCTGGTTCCAAGGAGGACCGATTATGTTGCTGTTGTGGTTGGTAGTGCTGGTGATCGGCGCGGCGTACCTCACGCACCGGCGCCTGGCGCCCTTGCAGATTCTCGGCATCATTGCAGCCTACGTGCTGCTGATGGGCATTTTCAGCCATGCCCCCGGCTGGCTGCTGACTTTGATCTGGATCGTGCTGGCGCTGAAAACCGCATTGGTGGCGCTGCCGGAGTGGCGGCGCAAGGTGTTCACCGGCCCGGTGTTCAACTGGTTCCAGCGCACCCTGCCGCCGATGTCGCAGACCGAGCGCGAAGCGATCGACGCCGGCACCGTCTGGTGGGATGGCGAACTGTTCAGCGGTCGCCCCGACTGGCGCACCTTGCTCAGCTATCCGGCACCGAAGCTGACCGAGGAGGAACAGGCTTTCATCGATGGGCCGACAGAAGCGTTGTGCGCCATGGTCAGCGACTGGCAGATCGGCCAGGATCTCGACCTGCCGCCCGAAGCCTGGGCGCATATCAAGCAGAACGGCTTCTTCGCCCTGATCATCCCCAAGGAATACGGCGGCAAAGGCTTCTCCGCCTACGCCCACTCCCAGGTAGCAATGAAACTGGCCACCCGCAGCGGCGACCTGGCCTCCACCGTGATGGTGCCCAACTCCCTGGGCCCGGCCGAGCTGCTGTTGCACTACGGTACCGACGAACAACGCAACCACTACCTGCCGCGCCTGGCGCGTGGCGAGGAAATCCCCTGCTTTGCCCTCACCGGCCCGCTGGCCGGCTCCGATGCCGGCGCCATGCCCGACACCGGGGTCGTCTGCAAGGGCCAGTGGCAAGGCGAAGAAGTTATCGGCCTGCGCCTGAATTGGGAAAAACGCTACATCACCCTCGGCCCGGTCGCCACCCTGCTGGGCCTGGCATTCAAGGCCTACGACCCGGACCACCTGCTGGGCGAAGAGGAAACGCTGGGCATCAGCCTGGCCCTGATCCCCACCGATACCCCCGGCGTGGAGATCGGCAAGCGTCACCTCCCCCTGGGCGCCGCGTTCATGAACGGCCCCAACAGCGGCAAGGACGTGTTCGTGCCGTTGAGTTTCCTGATCGGCGGCCAGGCCATGCTCGGCAAGGGCTGGATGATGCTGATGAACTGCCTGTCGGTCGGCCGCTCGATCTCCCTGCCTGCCGTGGGCACCGGTGCCGCCAAGTACACCAGCCTGGTCACCGGCCAATACGCCAATATCCGCGAGCAGTTCAACGTGCCGCTGGCAGCCTTCGAAGGCATCCAGGAATCGCTGGCGCGCATCGGCGGCAACGCCTGGCTGATGGACAGCGCGCGCCTGCTGACCGCCAAGGCCGTGGACCTGGGCGAAAAACCCTCGGTACTGTCGGCGATCCTCAAGTACCACCTGACCGAGCGCGGCCGCGAATGCATCCAGCACGCCATGGACGTGCATGGCGGCAAGGGCATCATCATGGGCCCGAACAATTACCTGGGGCGCAACTGGCAAGGCGCGCCGATCTTCATCACTGTGGAAGGTGCC
This sequence comes from Pseudomonas sp. CC120222-01a, assembly GCF_003097235.1. Lineage (GTDB taxonomy): Bacteria > Pseudomonadota > Gammaproteobacteria > Pseudomonadales > Pseudomonadaceae > Aquipseudomonas. Next base: position 92,077 of record NZ_QEQQ01000015.1, read on the forward strand.
AACATCCTGTCGCGCAACCTGATGATCTTCGGCCAGGGCGCCATCCGCTGCCACCCGTTCGTACTCAAGGAAATGGCCCTGGCCGGGCGGGAAGACCATGACCAGGCGCTGCGCGAATTCGACGACTTGCTGATGAAGCACATCATGTTCGCTGCCGGCAACGCAGCCAGCACGCTGGTATTCAACCTGGGGCTGGGGCGCCTGGAAAGCGTGCCGGGTGATGCCTTGAGCCAAGGTTACTTCGGCGCCCTCAACCGCCAGGCATCCGCTTTTGCGCTGCTGGCCGACCTGTCGATGATGCTGCTGGGTGGCGCACTCAAACGCCGCGAACGCCTGAGCGCACGCCTGGGTGACGTGCTGAGCTACCTGTACCTGGCCAGCGCCGCGCTCAAGCGCTATCACGACCTCGGCTCACCGGAACACATGCAGCCCTTGCTGCGCTGGGCCATGGAAGAAAGCCTGGGTCAGGCGGAAAAGGCCCTGGACCGGCTGCTGGACAACTTCCCCAACCGCTTTGTCGGCTGCGCCCTGCGCGTATTGGTATTCCCCTTTGGCCGCCGCCATACCGGGCCGAGTGATGAGCTGGATGCCGAGGTGGCGGCATTGATCGGCCGCAGCAAAGGCGATCCTGCACTGGAAGAGCTACTCGCCGGCTGCTTCAGGCCACAGGCTGACGGTGACCCGGTGGCGGCGCTGCAACGGGCCTGCGACTTGCTGGATGAAGCGGCGGCGCTACACAAGGCGCTGCATCAGGCAATCAAGGAAGGCAAGGTGCGGCCGGTACCTGGGCAGTCGGTGATCAATGCAGCTGTTGACGCCGGTGCATTGCAACCTGGCGAAGGGCAGCGCCTGCAGGCAGCGGAACAGGCTCGACGCAAAGTAATCGATGTGGATGCCTTCGACAAGGCGCAGTTACTGCCGGAACAAGCCAAGGTCCGCTGAGGCATGGGGCCGCTTTGCGGCCCCTTCTCCATCCCGCGTATACTCCGCGCCCGTTTCAACCATCCCGAGGACCGCCCCATGGCCAATCCCCACCTGGAATACCACCTGCAACTGCTGAACCACCTGCGCACCATCCTGGTAGCCCTCGGTGAGGCCGAGCAGGTGCCGGAGGAAAGCCACGTCCTGTTCCTCGAACGCTTCGACGAACTGCTGACCTTGCTGCCGCAAGAACCACTGGAAAGCCAGTACCTGGGCCAGGACTTGCTCTGCCAGGTCATCCAGCGCTACCCGCAGATCGCCCATCTGGTGCCGCGCGACCTGTTGTGGTTCTTCGGCGGTGACTGCCTGCACTACATGCCCGACGAAGAGCTCGCGCTGTACCAGCAACTGGAGGAACTGCGCTACGAGGCCTCCGAGCGGGGCGAGCCATTCGACTGGCACCAGCAGAAGCAGCTGCTGAGCCTGCCAAACAACGGCCACAACCACTGACGCCACGCTCCCCTGCCAAACGGCAGGGGACATCGTTGTAAATATCCCCCGATTTGCGCGACTCGGCTTACAGCTAGACGCCGTCGCAGTCCCTACCCTGATCGGCGCACCGGAATCATCCAGTCGCCGTGCGTATGGCGCACGCCAACCCTCAGCGTAGGAACGAGCTTCATGAAAATAAACATAATCCCCCTGGCCCTGGCGTTCGCCAGCACGGCTGCCTTGGCAGCGCCAGAAGTCGGCACCATCAATTTCTATGGCAAAGTAGATGCTGGCAGCCCATGCCCCATCGAGGTCATCGACCCCTCCACGGGCGCCAACCGTATCGAATTGGGCTCCCCCAACTCGGCCCACTTCGCGAACGAGGGCGACAAGTTCGAAGTGCGTGATTTTGCGCTCAAGATCACCCCCAAGCCCGGTGTCTGTACTATCCCGCCAGGCACGGAAGTGGACGTCGTGTTCGCCGCACTAGGCAGCCCTGTCGGCTCGGCAAACGACCTGTATCCGCTGTTGCCGGGTTCCACCCCGGATATCGCCGTCTCGATCCTCGACAAGAACAACACGCGCCTGGCTCCCGGCGATGTCTCGGCAAAATACCAGATAGACGAATTGGTACCCACGCTCATGGCGTTCTCGGCCCATTACGAAGCCATCAAGGTACCGGTTGCCGAAGGGTCCGCGCTGGCCAACGTGAACTTCACCGTCAACCTTCCATAACGCCGCAATCCGGGCACGCAAGTGCCCGACCTTACCCCCGACAATCGCCAGGCCAATCCCATGCCCCTCACATTTCCTCTGCTGCGTTCGGCCGCCTGCCTGTTCGCCCTGCTCGGCTGCCTGAACCACGCCCATGCGGCGCTTACCCTCAGCAACAACCGCATCATCCACCAAAGCGACAAGAACAGCAGTTCGGTCACGGTCGGCAATCATGCCAAGAAAACCTATGCGGCGCAGGCCTGGGTCAATACCGAAGCAGACGATACCACCACCGCCGTGCCGTTGATCGCCTCGCCCGCCCTGTTCCGTATCGCGCCGGGCGACGAGCAAGCGGTGCAGATCAACCGCCTGCCCAACGACCTGCCGCAGGACCGCGAGTCGCTGTTCTTCTTCAACCTGCAGGAAATCCCCCAGACAGAGCCTGGTGAGGCGGGCAATACCCTGAACATTGCGCTGCGCACCCGCATCAAGCTGTTCTACCGGCCTAGCCAGTTGAAGGGCAACCCCCAGAGCCTGCTCAAGGACCTCACCTGGTCAGTGCAACGCATCGAGGGCAAACCGCACCTGGTAGTGGACAACCCAACACCCTTCCACTACACGTTCGGCCTGCTCGAAGTGACCGGCAACGGCAAGTCCGAACAGCTCACAGGACGCGAAATGGTGCCGCCGTTCGGGCGCCAGCGTTACGCGCTCGCCAGCACCGCGCCGTCAGCCAAGCTGTCGGTGACGTTCACCACCTTCAATGATTACGGCGGCGTCAGCCCGGCGATTACCCAGCCTTTGGGCAACATCACACCTTGAGGCAGCCCTTTATTTGAGGGTCAACTTCATGTCTTCGAAGCTGGGAACAAGTGGCCAGGTATGACCATCGTCATAGCTGAGCGTACACCTCACTATCAACTGCGATCCGAGATCCAGCCCCTTCACGAAATCCAGGTCGATGGTCACGTCATCTCGGCTGCCGATACCTCCGGTCACGTCCAGGTCGATCAACTTGTAGCGGGTCAGTACGGGATGAGTGACCCAACCGGAGGGTGTCTTGCCTCTCGCCTCGATCGTGATCCGCTGGTCGGTGGAAATATGCTTCCACTTGGGTATGGTGACCCGAGGGTTGGAGGTCAACGACCACACTTCCAGTGAGTCGCCGGTACGCTCCGGGATCTGCGCCGGGAGCAGCTTGTTAGGGGGTATGGGTAGCACTGTCACCTCACGCTCATCGGAGTCCAGCGTGTCGTCGTGTAAAACGATCCGATACCGCAACTTCACCACCTGGCCTGCCATGGCGACCACATTGCGCATCGGAACAGCATATTCGCGCTGCCCTTCGACCCAGGGTTCGAGCCAGCTTCCGAAACTGCCCTCCTCCCCCAGGAGCAATTCCACATGCTCCCCAGCTTTTATGACCGCGTCCGATGGAATGATCACATCGAGCGGCGCGGAGAACTCCCACAAGGCCAGCTCGACCGAGGTCCTGTCACCCAATGTGGGGGTTTCCAAGGCTGGATTGTGACGCGGCAATGGCTGCGCAGCCACATCCAGGCTCGCTGGCACGGGATAGGGGCTGGAATTGCCAGCGCGGTCGTGGATGCGATAGTGCGCATAGCGCAGACCGTCGAGTCGGTCGCGGATCATCCCGCCCTCATAGACGAACTGCTGGGGCTTGCCAAGGTCGTTTTGGGTCAGCGTCCAGCTGCCGGCCTCATTGTTCTCGTACGGGGCGCTGTCCCAGTAATAGGTGATCACATCCCCCACTTCGGCAACCGCGTAATCAGGTATCAAGGCCAGCAATTGGTCATCGTGGCGGAGCAGGAAATCCTCCGTAAGCTGACCGCCGCCCAAGGTGGGAAACCGCAAGCGCCCATCATCATCGCCCAGTTCGGGTTTCGTCTTGTCGACCGTCACGGTGAGCTCACCCGAGCTCAGTTCGGCGTGGTTCCACACATGCCCTACATAGTGAAACCGTAGTGTCCCCTCCGCGAAGTAGCGAGGCTCGATGTCCACGAAGCGCTCGCTTTCGGGCAAATCCTGCGTCCATTCCCTGTGGCCCACATTGACCTCTTTGCCGTCGATATCGACACAGTAGATATCGACCCACTCGGGCCAATCGGGACTGGGTCTGGAATGGGTCCACAACGTGAATTCGATACGCACCGGACCGGCCAGCGCCTTGATGGGGATCAGGTTAGGCGCCCCACCCGGAATGTTCTCCAGAGCATCCGGAACGACCGGTGCTGGCAGATCCGCGACAATGTCTGCCGATAGAGTGTTTGTCGTACGCATTGGCCTGCTCCCGATCCGCAGCTTAAAAAAAGGGTAGGCCCATTGCCTACCCTGTGTTCAGGTCCTACCAGCTGTAGCGCACCCCGACATTCGCCCCCCAAGGCTGTTCGATGTGATCGCCATTGCTGTAATCGAAATCGGCATGCAATTGCAGCCTTTCGTTGAGCGATACGGCCAGCCCCGCCCCCAGCTCACCGCGCGAGCCGGACAAGTCGTTGTCGAAGCGGTTGTCATTGACCTTGACGTCGTTACCGTTGACGAACTCATGGGCATAAGCCAGGCGCAGGTAAGGCTGCGCAAAGCGGCCCTGGCCCAGATCGAAGGTACGCCCCACGGTGGCACCGACCTTGCCCAGCAGCGAGCGGGTGTCATCACCCTGTGCCTGCAGGCCGTTGTCCAGGTGGTAGTCCTTGCCCTGGATACCGACGGCGGACCATTGGGTATAAGGCGCGACGAAGTAGCCATCGTCCAGCTCGAACTGGCGGCCGAACTCGGCGGACACGCCCAGCCCGAGATTGTTGTAGTCACCTTTGGTGCGCTTGCCGTCGCTCAGGGTCACATCGGACGAATTGTCGAACCGGTTGAGCTTGACCACGCCATCGAAGTAGTAACCGCTTGCGGCGTCCAGCCACGTCCCATACAGGCCCAGGTAGTAACTCTTCACCTCGGCCGAGGCACCGCGCTCAAGGTTCAGGTCCGAGCTGCTGTGGCCCGCCATCACACCCGCCAGCCATTGCCCGTCACCAAACGGCAATACGCCATCAGCGCCGAGCGAGAAGCCTTGCTGGACTTGCTGATAATCACTGCCGGTTGCGGTCGCGACATTGAACTTGTTGCCATAGGCCCTGCCCCAGGCGCCCGACTTGCCTTGGTCCCGACGCACCTCACCCATGCGGCTGCGCAACGTCGTCAGTTCGCCATACCAGACCGTGGGCGAGGTATTGAACAGGGCAAGGACCGAAGCCGTTCCCGGGCTGATGATCTTGCGCGAACCGTCGAGGAACCAATCGTCGCCAAGGTTCTTAAGTTCGTAAGAGAACGCGCCGAGATCGACAGGTCCATTGAGCAACGAAAACTTCAAGTCTGGATCGCCGCCGGCGGCATGAACCAGATGCAACCGGTTTTCTGCCACCGGATCGGCGCCGCTACTACCGACCAGCAGGCTGTGCTGCCCCGTGGCCGAGCCGGTCACGTCGAGGAAATCGGTTTGCCCCGTACTGAAATCGGCATCCATGATGAAGGTACCGTTACCGCTCAGTTCGCCGACGGTCAGGCGCTGGTACTGCCCGGCCTCGCCGAAGCGCACCGAGCCTGCATTCAGGGCCAGGCGGCCCACGCTGCTGTCTTCGACCATGTTCCAGCGCGCCTGGTTGGCCACGGACAAGGCCTCGACATTGTCCAGGCGCCCGGTCAGGCTGGCATGGTTGTCCAGGCTGATGCTGGCGCTGGAGCCCGCTTCCACTTTGACGTCCCCTACCAGGTCACTGGCATCGACCGCCAGGGTCGCCGCCGAGTTGCCCTGTACTTCCAGCAAGACGCCATTGCTGCCTACCAGGTTGGACCCCGCCCCCACCTTGATGTCGGCCTTGGCGGCAAGGCCGGGATCGCCCACGACGATCGCCGACCCGTTCCTGCCCTCAACCGTACTGCCCACCAGGTTGACTTGCGCCGCGTCGCTGAAGGTGTTGTCACCGGATACCTGCACGCCGGCACCGGCCCCCACCAGGTGGCTACCCTGGGCATTCACTACGCCGTTGCCGAACAGCCAAGCCGCATTGGACGTGCCGGTGCCCACCAAAGTACTGCCCTGCAGGTTCAGGACCGAGTTGCCCGAAAGCAGCGCCCCGCCTTGTGCACCTTCCACGTAGCTGTCAACCACGGTGGCCGTGGACCCGTCGAGGTCCCTGCGCTGCAAGCGCAAGCCTGTCCTGTCGCTGACGATCCTCGACCCGCCGTCGATGTTGGCCTTGGCATTGACCAGTGCCACGCCATTGGCACCGTTGGCCGTTACGGTGCTGCCTGTCATCTGCAGGCTCGCCCCCTCACGTACATCGATAGCTTCGGTCGTTGCCTGCTCGGCGATCAGTTTCCCACCCGGGCTGACCCGATAGCTGTCCACCGGGGTGCCCTGGCCGATGTTCAATTCTCCTTCGACCAGCGTCAACGCGTAGGTGGCTGGTGATGCCGTGACCGCCGAGGCCAGCAGCAACGTACGGGCGAGCGGATGCATTCCTGAATATCCAGGAGTCATGGGTTTACCTCGTTAATGCTTCGTTCAAATGAAAGTACGGTTAAGACGAAGTTACGAGCCTACAAACCTATATCTGAAATACCTGTAGGATAATTCTGATGCTGTGCAGGATTTATCCTCACCCTCGCGTGCATCGCAATGCTATTCAGGGTTTGGGCCGCAACGGGCAACTTCCTATCCCGTTGTGCATGACAACGAAAACTTCACGCACAGCCGACTCCCGGAGTTTTCCATCCACAGTGAAAGAGATTTTCACTCGTCCGCGCCCCTCCGGTTGCGAGGGTGTATAAACCTGTTTCACGTATGTTTCGAAGGGAATCTTCCAGACAAAGCCATTTATATTTTTCTCGTCCAGCGGAATGACTGGCTCGTAGAGAGCGCCGTCGACCGGGTCGTTACTGCCATCCTCGCCATCGCCGTGCACTGCAGACCAGTGCATGGTTATCTCGTCAGTTACGACGAGACCGTATTGGCTGAGGTCATCAACCTGAACACGCACGGCCGGGTCCGTGTCATCGGCATCTTCATAAATCGATTGGCAAGTCAGCAGCGTCAGTCCACCACTTTGCACAACCCCCAGGAACTCAGGCTCGACGGGATACACCCCCACCGCCTCGACCAACACATTGGTATCGCGCGACCGGATCGGGTTAGGGTTACCGGGTCGCTCTACCCGGTAATGGACGGGCACGTTGCCATTGCGGCCGGGCTTGATGACGTCATCCCAGCTGACCGTTTTGGGGGGCATGGGGTTACCGGGTTCGCCAGTCTTGACCTCATGTTCGATACCTGCAATCAGTGCGTTGCCCCAGTAAAACGTGAGCACATCCAGCGGTTCCAAGGTGTCGTTGATCACAAGCGTCAGCGTTGCATCCTCGAATTCGTCATCGGGATCGGTCAGGTGGTTCTGCTCACCCGACTTACCAGTAATATTCACCGGCTCCAGGTGCTTGTTTTCCGGGTCGGGTACTACGGGCTCGGGATCCACAGGGTCGACCGGCCCGAAGCGTTCGAGGTTGACTTTGACAGTGGTACTCATCTTGCCTTGCGGCACGGTGCCACGGCGAAGCTCGTAGGTGACTTCGGTGTCTTTTTCCCCCGTACCGTCTACGCCATAGTCCGCATACAGCACTTCTTTGCTCAGGGTGAATTCCACCGGGACCACCGGGAATTGGCTCGTATCAGAAATCGCACGCCATTCCGTGGCGGGCTGCCCTCCCCAGATGACGCGCAGTTCGTCCTTGGGCTTCCAGTTGTCAAACCCCAATACCTGCACGATGACCCCGGCAAAAGCATCGTCCTTGATGATCTGTCCTTTCGCAGCCTGCGGCACAACAGGGGCCTTGAGATTGGCAGGTGGATCGCCCAGAGCAACGCCTATGTAGGTCGGATAGGAAAAATTGCTTCTATTGAGCGCCTTGTCGATCAATACATACACGACCGCGATGCCGCCATCCCCGGCGTCATCAATCACTGCTTCGGGAACAGAAAGGTTCTGGGGGAGTGACGTGACCGGCACATTAATATGCGGATCAAGATCTTCGGGAATCTCGCTGACTGAAGCGTCCAGCCACCAGACTGCCACCCTGTCTTTGGGCTTGAAATCAGCGTAGTCGGGCAACTCGATTACGACCTTGTCTTTATTGGCCTCCGTGACCGGTGCGATATCCGCCATCTTTTTGGGCGGTGTCTGGTCGTAAGGGGCCTTGCGGTCGAAGATAAGTTCCAGGGGCAGCGAGTCACTGAACTCTCCGTGACCATGTTCAACTTCATAGCCGAACGTATGAACACCCTCTCCCCAACGCTCTATGAAGTCTTTCGGCACGATAATAGAAAAGGGGAATCGCGTTTCGTCACCCTTTTTAAAGAAGTCGGAGGCCAGCTCAGTACCACTTGGCAAATGAATAAGCTTCAACTCATCTTGGAACAACGTACTTCCTGGCAATTGCCAGGGATTTTCAACGACAACAACCAGCTCCAAGTCCGGCTCGGTGAGATACTTCCTGAACACCGTGTTATCCGCTCTATCCGCTATCAACTCGTCGTCTACGATCAATGCATCCAGCGTCGCCCTGCGCACTCGAGGGGCGACGGGGTTGCCGTCAGCGGATACCGAATCTTCGTTATCGTTCATGATTAATCTCCCGGAGAAATACGCATGCATCGACGGTTCAATCAACCTTCGACCTACTCCCATACTGTTATCCCCCCCGCCGTCACGCAACTGGCATTTTTATCAGGTTGACAATTAACTCACCCATAAAAAAGCCCGCCTTCACGGCGGGCTTCAAACAACTTCAGCGGGTAGACTCAATATTCCTCGCTGGTCAACCTGTCCAGCGGATCATAACCGTATTTCACCACGTCCGCGTTCGCCACACTGACGCACCACAACAGCCTGCCGCCCTTTTCCCTCACGGCCGTCAGCAACTCCCCTGCCGGGCTACGCATGCCCCTGAAGGTATCGACCGGGTGGGTCGCCGAGGGCACATCCACCCTGATCACTCTGCCCTGCTCGTCAGCAGTGAAGCGTCGACCGCCCTCGTCCCATACCCGATTGCCGTGCTGGTCGAACGCCTCTTCGATCAGCGCCGGTACTTCGACATTGATCAAGCGGCCCAGCCCATCGTAGGTCAACACCCGGCCGGCATCATCGAGCGTGAGGTTGCCGTCCTCGTCATAGGCCAGCGGTATAGTGGCCGGATAATCCGGATGATTGTTCTCGATACGGCTCAGTTGCGCCGGGTCTTCATTTTCGAAGTAATACCTGGCCTGATTGAGCCCCTCGGCAAAGCGCGTATCCACCCGAGTAATGTTATCGATTTCATCGTGCCGGAAGATTTGCTCCTGCATGACGTTGCCGTACTGATCCACCGGAGAAAGCCTGCCCTCGCACCGATACTTGCGCAGCCGGCCACGCACGTCGTATTCATAGGTTTCATGACGCAGCACCTCGTGAATATCGCCTTCGGTCAGTATCTTCCAGACAATCGCGTCTTCGACATCGTAGCCCTGTGTCAGTGACTGCAACGTACCGCCGATGTCGAACTGGCGTTGCACTTCCCTGTCGAACTCGTCGAACATCATGAGCGTTTCCAGGCGTTGCCCCCCGCCCTGGGTCAGTGTCCTGCACATCCGCCCCAGGCCATCGTATTCGAAGGTGGCGACCGAAGTCTCCAGGGTCGTCTGCCGCAGCCTGCCATAGCCGTCATATTCATACACTTGAGGCACATCGCCCACATCGGTGTAGCCCAACTGGCGGCCCAGCAAGCTGGTCTGGTAGTGCATCTCGGAGGTCTCACCCTGATATTCACGGGTCTCGCTCAGCACTTCCCCATTGCTGTAGTACTTGCGCTTGAGTACCAGCCCTTGTTCCTCGCAGCGCTCGAGGAGCGCATTCTTGTGGTTGTAATCGTAATCGGCCTCGATGCCCTCGGCAGCGATCCGCCGAAGCTCCGGCTCGTCACTCAACTCAGGCCGGTAGCGATACTCGATCAGTTCCTTTCTTGGCGTCAGTACCGTATTGGGCTTCATCTGCCCTGGCTCGAACCCGAACACGCGCACGCGCCCTCCAGTAATCGACTCGACCATGCGGTCCAAGCCGTCGAAACGCTGCTCGCCCAGCACCACGCCATTGACACTGATCTTTACAGGCAAGTCCTCGCGGCTATGCGGGGCGTAGTCGCGATGCACCACGCTGTCATCAGCCACGGTTTCATCCACCAGGCGGTTGAACACATCATACACATAGTGCTTGGTTTCATTGCGCGCATTGACCTCCCGGGCCTTGCGTTGCAAGCCGTCGTAGTAGGTCTGGCTGACGCTGTACGACGCATCGCTGGCGTCGAGCCGTTCGATGCGAGCCGGTTCATCGAACAGCGTCAACCAGGTGACAGTGGTACCGGTAGCCTGCTGGCGATCAGCAGACTCGCGCCATTGCGTTCTGATGGGCCCTTTCGAGGCCGAGGTGCCAATCGGATCGTAGCGGTCATAGTGACGTACCTTATCGACCGCGATTTCGCAGTACTGCCGGCCCCAACCGTCGAACAGCCTCTGCCGCGGCAAGGCCAACTCGCTTGGCGGCTGGTTCGGGTAGTCGAGCCAGTCGTAATCGGTTTCGCCCACCTTGTCACCCAGCGCGTCGTACCTCGCGGCATAAGTGGGGCGGAAGGCCGCGCGCTTGCTGATATCGGCGTTATCAGCGTCCTGGCGGGACTGCGCGATGGCACGGTTGAGCCCGTCGACCAGCGTGCGGGTAATGACCCCTTTGACATCCTCGGCCGTTTGCGTGGCCTGCCCGCCGGCCTGGCTGACCAAGGTATAGGTATACTTGCGCGCGGCCTTGAACCCATTCTCGTCGTCATCATCGGGCGAGACCGTTTCGATAAGCACCCGGCGCAGGGCGTCATAGACGTAGGCGATCTTCACCTCATTATCGTCATAGTTCTGCAGCGGCTGGTTGATCAGTACGGAATGAAGGAGCGTCTGTATCTTCTGAGCGTGACGAACAGCGCCATCTTCAAGCTCATCGCCATGGTCGAAGCCCGTGAGGGTACGTATTTCTTCAAGCACCTCCTCACCCAACTCCGGGCGCTTGGCAAAACGGTGCTCGGTGGTCGTTTCGTCGTCGTTGAGTATCTGCCTCTCCTCGACCATGCGGCCGTGTTGCAAGGCCTCGCCAGGCAGGTCCTGGTACTTGCGGAAGGTGAATTGCTGCAGTTGTTCCTGCTCGCCCACCAGTTGCGACAGTTCTTCCTCATGGGCCACGAGCCAGCCCTTGCCCAACGTCGACCCGGTCAAAGCCTTCAGGGCCCGGTAACGATACCGCGTGCGCGACGTGGCTGCCTTGCCCTCGTCGGTCTTGGCCGGGTGCTCGGTGCTGGTCTTGCGGCTGCGGGTGAACAGCTGCAGGTCGGGCGGGCAATCGTCACCTTCACCGGTATGCGGGTAATAGGTATGACGGGTATGGACCGTGGTGGCCAGGGTCGCTTGCTGGTCGATCTCGTTGCCCTTGTAGACCGGCGCCGCCGCCACGGACTCCAGCGTCAGGTTGCCATGCTCGTCGTAGTCGGTGATCAGCACCTCCTCACGCAAGCGGGTGGCATCTTCCTGGATCTTCCAGCGCTTGATCTGGTACTTGGGCATCTGGAAGAAGGGCGGCTGAAACTCGAACATGGCGTCGGTTTCGTGGTAGACGGTCTCGGCTTCCTGGATGCAGGTCTCGCGCCGGGGTAGCTCGGCGCCCCGGTAGTACACCTCATGGGCCTGCTCGGTGCGTTGCAGCTTCAGCAAATGAAAACGGTCGAAGCGGCGGGTGATGCTGCGCAGCGGCGTGCTGCCAAGCAGAGAGGTGGCGGTCGAGCCATAGCGGAATGCGCGGTCGGTACTCTTGTAGAGGTTGTCCTCGCCATTGTCCTCCCATGAGGCACCACTGCCCCAGCCAAGGAAGTTTTCGCTGGTGTAGGTGTAGCTGGTGACCATGTCGGCCTGGTCGTGGCCAGGTTTGATCGTGTGCTTGGTCACCCGCGGCAGCGCAGGGTGGGTATCGTCGGGGAAACGATGGCCTTCATCGGCATACTCGATGAGCTCGGTGCCGCCGACCGGGGTGCGCACGGCCGTCAGGCACACCACCTCACGCACCTTGTCGTATTCCAGCGCCCAGCTGGCCTTGTCATCGCTCGGCAGGGCGATGGACTCGAGCACCCGTACAGCCGGGGTGAACTGGTTATCGAGCCCGAGGGTGTATGTGGCCAGTGGCTTGCCACCCGGGCCGGAATAGGGGTGCAGGTCGAGGGTGACCCGGTCGCTGCCATAGGTGATGAGCAGCAGGTCGAGGCCGCTGTCGTCCTTGATACCGATGAGACACAGCGCGCCGAGGGAATCGTCGTAGCGCAGGGTGATGCCATGGCCCGACGGTGCCTCGACCCGGGTAGGCAAGGCCACGCGATTGTCAGAAGGCCCTTTCACTTCGAGCAGCTCGATCATGCCGCTCTTGTGCTCGACGCGGTAGCCGTCGCCATGGTCATGGAACAGGAAGCTGCGCAGCTTGCGCTCCTTGATCAGCCTGCCGGTACCGTCGTCAGTGGAGCCATCGACCCGGAAACTTTCGCCAGTGTGCAGATGCAGCATGTTGTCGGCGGGGGTGTACTGGCTAAGGTTGAGCGTCCAGCCACGGCCGAAGCCCGAGTCCTCGATGTTCATCGGGCTGAAGCCGATGCGCAGGGGCAGTGAAGGCCCGGCGAGGTTGTTGGCGACCAGCTCTGGCAGTTCGATGGCGAGGGTGTATAGGCCGGTGCGGGGGTCGACGCTGTTGTCGAAGAAGCTCAGAAAATTGAATGCATTGGAATGCAGCAATGATTTTGTGGTCATTGTGAAGCCCTGAAGTAGAAGGCCCCGCCCCGCTCGACGAGGCGGGAGCGGGTTATTGCGCAGACAGGATCAGCTGGTTTCGGCTGTCTTCGACGGTGGGTTCCGGGAAGCCGATGCGCAACCGATGCCGCGTTCCACGCATGTCGTAGAGCACGAGCATCATGGGCTGGTCCAACCTGACCCTGTGCGTTCTGGTTTCATCGCCGTTTGCCCTGCCGTCATACCAGTAAGGCATGTCGGCTAGGCGGTGCAGCATGATGATCAACTCGCCCGGCCCTGGCTCCTTGCCCTCGATCACCTCCTGTTTGATGCCGTTGTAGTTAACTTGCGCGGCCAAGTCTGTCAGCACTTCTTCCTTATAGAACTTGTGCGGCTTTTCCGGCTTGTTCGGTATTGGCAATTCCTTGAAAATGCAACCCAGGTAGCTGAAACGCTTCTCCTTTACCTGGTCGCTTTCCCAGCGAATCGATGTTGCGGCCCCCTCCGGCTCGCACGTTGCGAACTTGATGGTTTCCAGTTTTTCCTCATAGCTGAGCGTCCAGTAATCGATCGAATCCCGCATATAAGTGAATTCATCTTTCGGTGCCCCGGTGCCGGGATCAACAATATGGCCCTTGCCGTTGAACACTCGCTCACGGGTAAGTTTGTAATCGCCTGACCCCGGCCTCACCGGCTGCACGGCTGTGGCCTCGAGAAAGACGGTCTTATCCTTCGACTTCCAGGGCGTGCCATCCTCTGCCGTGAACTGGGCATAAAACTCTTCTTGGCCAGCTATGCCGCTCTGGAGATAGAAGCGCACCGAATTGCGTGTTTCCTCAGAGCGCACTGCGGGTGGATCGTCACTCGCCTTGGCACCGTCGTAGCGGTCAAAACGGTTTACCACGGCGTTGGTCGCCCACATGTTCACACCAGACGGCAGGCCCTCTTCACCCTTGCCGACATCCTGGACCTCTGCATTGCTGGCACGGTATACCAGCTTCATGGTGCTCATTTCGTCGTCCGACACGGGTATCTTGTATTTGATACCACCAAAATCGAACTCCTCGGTTTCGACTATCACTTCCACCAGTATCTGCTGCATGCCATTGGCCAGGCAGGCAGGGGCACCTAATACCTTGATTTCCCATTTTTGAATGTTGCGCCAAGTGATTGGCGGGTTTTGGTAGGCATGCTCGACGATCGCGTAGCCGGTGTACCGATCGTCGATATCCGCCATGATGACGCTGACGGGGGCCGTGGGATGACTCGGCGGGGTGTAGTGACCGTTGTCGTCGACGGCTCCCTCACCAAAGACCTTCCAGGTCGCCTCCTCGTGATCATCGGGGCGCAGCCTGAACGCAATCGGTTCGGCCCCGTTGAACACCGGCACATGAAAAGGCATCACGTTCAGGACTTGCCTGTAGGCAAAAATGACCACCGTGGCGGTATCGGTGCTCCTAGTTAACGGGTCCGTCACGCGGATATGCTGCAGGCGAACTTCAGGCAGGTACTCCTCCCCCGGCTCGTACGGTTTGAACAGCCGCCCGCCGGGTTGCTTAGGGTCAGGCAGCAATTCACCGTAGACGCTGCCTTCTTCGTCGATCGGAGTGAGCTCCCAGATCAGCTCGGCGCCGGAGAGCGAGCTGGCTTGCAGCTCGACGGGCCCCATTAGCGTGCCCCAGGTAGCTACACGCGGCAAAATGTTGACTGCCTGACGCGATTCGACCAGCAGTCCGGTGCGTGTCTGCGGCCCTTCGGCCGAGTCGAAGCTCGCCGATACCCGTACCAGTTGCTGATCGCGCCGGAACGTTCCGGCGAGCGGTGCCTGATAGGTTGCACCTACCATCGCCCCGGTGTGCGCCTCGCTGTTCATGTTGATCGCAGTCCACTTCACATCGACCGTCTGCCCCTTGTTGTCGAGTACGTACGGCTGACGCTCGCCGGCCAGCACTGCGCCTTGCATGGGCTCAACGAAATAGGACTGCGCCGAGGGCTCGACGCTACCGAATATCACATGATCCAGTGGATCTTCACGCTCGGCCATGTCGACCTGGTAAGCGTTGGGCAACCTCAGTTGGCGCAACACGTCTGGCGTTTCATCCCGGCTGACGAAACGGCGCAGGTTTTCCGCGATCAGCGTCGTTGTGTTATAGGCAGCAGTCCCTTGCGCAGTCAGGTCGTCCGGTATCAGGTAAGGGTACTGGTCAGGATTACCCGGCAAGCGACCGGGCCGCATATTGATACGTAGCTGGCAGAACAGCACGAGCGCGCCATCTCCGTATTTCGTCGAGAGTGGATTGCGCCCCTCAGGCGCCGGCTGGGTGAGTAAACTGAAATTGCGCGGGGTCAGGACCCCGTAGTCGTTGAAACCCAGCGTCGCGCAGGTGTAGAGCTGGCGGTAGGTCGGGTGCGCCTTGATACGTTTGCCCAGTGCCTCGCCGATTGCCACGCGGGCATCACCGCTCGCCCCCCCGAGGTTACAACTGAATCGAGTACCCGACGAAAGGTCCAGCGTCACCATGCTGCGGTCGCCGCGATTGCCTGCCCGGACCTCGAGGTCGGCGGTCATTTCCAGCGCCATGCCCATGTCTTCGCGCAGGGGCACGCTCTGCCGCAGAAACGGTGGGCTACCGGGCACATGAATGGTCGAGGCGTAGGTACCTGCCAGGATGTTGAGCCTGACCGTGACACTGCGGTTGGTGAAGGTAGCGTTCTCGAACGACACCTGTGGCGCACCCAGCACGATATTGCTCAGGGTTGCACGCTCATCGTCGCCAATGTCGACCTCTATGCTGAACGGTGCCAGATAACTGTGGTTGCTGAACGCGGACAAATACTCTTCCCGCAGCATGCGGTTGATCTGGCCACGGTCGAATGCCACGATGGCGCCCCAGTCGAACATCACGTTGCCTTCAGCCAGACGCTTGAGCAACTCGGATTTGGAGTTGGTCTTCATTGCGCGGCCTCCTTGCCGTTTTCTTCATCGTCCGGACCGTACAGGGTGTCAACCACAACCTGCGGTTTGATCAGCGGGACAGGCAGGATGGCGTAAGTCCATAACCAGTACTTGTTGTCATCTTCGATGGCGGCGATGACGGTAAAGGGTGTCAACGGCTTACCGTCGATGGAAACGGGTGTCAGTACGCCGTCCTCGAACTTGGCGTTGCCATAGACTCTGTACCAGGTGGTGTCCTCGGCAGGAACGTCATAATCACCGTTCTTGCCAGTGCCCTGGAATGTCAGTCGCAGGCCATCTTCACCCCCAGCCACACCCGGTTCGACCTCGTGCTTGAACCAGTTGGCTTGATTTTCAATGGGTATCAAGACCGGCGTTTCTACCGTTTCGCCCAGCGATGTTGAGGTAACGCGGATGGTTTCGACGCGCAGGACTTCGCTGAGGTCATCCTCCCAGGGCCAGTCGGTCTGGGTACCGCTATCGAGCCATTGTTGACGGCGCTGCAGCCATTGCTGACTCTTGCGCGGCACGTCGGAAACGCGCTCCAACTCGAAACCGGGTAACGGCTTGACCTCACACTGGCAATTGTCGTCTTTGTCTCCTTCGACCTTGCATACCCATTCCTCTTTCCCCCCCTCGCCTTGCACCAACTTGCCCGCAAAGACATGTTGCTTTCCGTCAGGGCAGCTGCAGGTACATTTACATTTGGGCAGGTGATAGTATTTGCTCTGTTGTTGGCCCGAGGGATCCGCTTCGGGATCATCCGAGAAGTAACCATATGAATCGGCCGGCAGGGAAAACTCCACAGGGGAGCCGTCAATCGCCGCGGCAGTCAACAAGTACTTGCCATCGGCGGCAGCCTGCATGACCATCGGCGATACCGCTAGGCTACGTCGGGTGATGCTCACCAGGGCCTTGGTGAAACTCTTGCCGCTGGTGGCAGTGACGATGACCCGCTTGTCGCCGCGTACCAGGCTGCCAAGTGGTGGCGCGGTGTATTCGCCCGTTTGGGCGTTGATCGAGCCATAATCCTCAGTTTCCTCCCCTGGCAAGTTCGCCGCCGTCCAGGTCACCGCCCCGACAGGGGCAGGCGTAATCTTGAACGTATGTTTTTGGCCCGCCAAAACCAGCGGTTCAGGCGTCTCGAACTCGAACTCGGTGCGGGCCGGCGACAGGTACCCAGGCAGCGTCAGGTCGCCCGGGAAGCGCACAGCCGATGGCTGCGCGGATTCCTTGCCACTTCGAAACAGCAGGCCGTTGAGGCGAAATGCATCGATGTCCTTTGCCACGCTGACGATGGTATCGATCGTACTGCGGATATTCTCAAGTATCTTCAACTCGCCAAAGTCGATGAACTGTGAAAGGAAACCAGGCCCGTCGCCGAACTTTCTCAATTGTTCATCGGGTACCATCTTGTGTCGCATTGTCGGAGTGGCCGCTAGTTTGAGGGTCAATTGACCAATATCATTGCCCGCCGTTTCGACATGGAATTGATAGCTGGCCTTGTATTCCCAGATATAGTTCACCTCCCCCTTTTTCCAGGTGCCACTCATTCGCTCCAGCGAAACCGGGCACGTGCCTTGACCAAACCATTCGAAATTGAGCCTGTCGTCACCGGCCTGGACATCGAACCGGGTGAACTTATCGTCGCCAGTCGCGACAAAGCCCAGCGCCAACCCGTTGGGAAAATCGATTGTCTTGACCTTCTCCGTAGCGCCCTTGAGGGGAATAATCAACTTCCCCTTGGTCGCCTGAATGCCGGTCACAAACGTGTTGTCTTCGCCTCCAATATATTTCGCCTCAAACGCATCGCTCTGGTTCTCGACCCTTTCAAATCCCCTCGTGACCAATCGCTTGATGAGGAACTTATTACCGAGTAACAAGTTCATCGTGTAAGGATTGGAAGCATTTTTATCGGGATAGGGCAACAGGTAATGCATGTTCTCGTCTTTGTCGGGAAGGCCCGCCTCCGAGTCATCGCTGCCTCTCATGGTGACGGCGATAATGACCGCCCCCCCGCCATTCTTTGTGGAGTTTCGTACGCGGCTATCGGGTGATGCATGGGTGCGAACGATGAATTTCTCCGGCTGCAGGAAATCCTCGTCGGTGATCTTCATTTCATTGAGCACCAGGATTTTCCGGGCAGCGTCCCAGCCATCGAAAATTTTCTTGTAGCGATCACCGCCTGCCCGGTTCTCTTCGCCTGTATCGGCAAAGCGCAGGTAGAAATCCTGAGCCTTGCTCAAGTCGATGAACACCTTACCGGCTTCGGAAACCGTGCCGGGACTGCTATCGAGTTCGATCCGCACATGCAAGTCGGGGCCATCGAGCCCATCGGCTTCCCTGACGCGGGTAATTTGCTTGTATTTAGATCCCGCAGGCCTGCTCAGGGTCAGCTGTTTGCCACCATTGATTCGCATCTTCAGGTCTGCACGTGAGTGCGTAATGCTGGCCCTCTCGAACGAGAGCCTAGGCTTATCCAGCACATGATCAACGAGCCGCTCCCACGTGATGGCGGGGGTGATCACCGCCGTGAATGTCAACGGCGCGAAATATTGACCACTGTCGAAGCGGTCAATGTACTCCTGTAGCAGCAACCGGTTGGCGCGCAGGCGATCATAGCCAAGTATGGCGTCATAACCGTGGGTTGACGGCCCCTTCCTCATGTACGCGACAAACTCTTCCAGCGATTCTTTTACGATCGTTTCCAGCGGTTCTTGGATTATCATGATTCCACCTTCGATATACGTTTAGGCATGCCAATGCCATTACTTGCGTAACGTCAACCAACTCGAGTCAAACAAGGTCCAGTTGTCATATTCCACATCACCCTCGAAGTTGACGCTCGCATGGAACGTGACCTTGGAACCATCATCGAACTCGTCGAGTGACGTTTTCTGTAACTTTTCCGTGACCATGCGGTTGCTGACTTCCGCCTCGCGAACCAATTCATTGCGGATAGCGAACACTTTTGGCTTGCCGCCTTTCAAACCACTCACGGTGATGACCAACATTTGCCCGACACTCATGAACGGCCAGTGAGGCAAGGTCAACGTGGCCTGATCGTCGCCGATATCGCTCATGTGCAACTCGGTACCGCGGCGCGGCGTGCACTGCAGCGTCGGGTAGTTGCTTTGGCCCAACGGAACAATGCGCAAGTTCAAGTTTTTTGACTTATGTTGCTCGGGCATTATTTTGTAATACACAGGAAAGCGTTCGGCCTCGGCATTACCTGGCCCCATGTTGGCTGCAACTGCTGCCTGGGGAATGTGCAG
Source organism: Pseudomonas sp. CC120222-01a (assembly GCF_003097235.1). GTDB lineage: Bacteria > Pseudomonadota > Gammaproteobacteria > Pseudomonadales > Pseudomonadaceae > Aquipseudomonas. Next base: position 111,335 of record NZ_QEQQ01000015.1, read on the forward strand.
GAGTTCTTCGGGTACCTTGTCGAAGGTAAACTTCAGGTTGCCCAAGGCGGAGCGGCCTTCCCAGTAAACTTCAAGGGTTTCCCCATCCAGCAACTTGATAGCCGAAAGATCGATATAGGCCCCCTCCTTGGCAAGGAGGGCCGGCAAATAGGCATTGAACTCCCCCCCGGCCCCTTCTGCCTCCGCAAAAAACACGTTCAATGGCGATTCATCGCGCCGAACGACCAGTTCGACATCGCGGACTGACCCGCTGTACGCTACCCCTTCGCGGGCGACCTGGTAACCCAGCCTGATGCGGTCCAACCCATCAAACTTTTCAAAGGGCAGGGTGAACTGGACCACGTCACTTTCCAGGCCGCTCAAGTCGATGCGAAGTTGCTGTACGCCCCAATGATCATTGAAATGCAGCAACAACCTGTCGCTGACCATCAGTTGCTCGGTGTCCGTGATACGCAAAACCAGCCCATCGAGAAACTGCAGGGGGTCGAGCTTCCCGCTGGTATAGCCTTCTATCTCGAGCGGTGCGAGCAGTGGCGGCTCGTCAGGGACTTTGTCAATCCGGAAAGTTTGAGTGGGCGACCGCAATTTTGAGGTCAGATCGGCAAACTCGATCTCATAGTAAACATCGGCGTGCCCCTTGCTTATGAAGTCGAACTGCTCGGGCGGCACTTGCCAGCGCAGTACCTGGCCAACGTCTTGTGCCGTGACCGGGATTGTCTTTTTCCACGTTTCGTCCTTGTCACCGTTACTCTCATAACCCACGAAGTAGAGCGTCACCCCGTCCTTTGCGCGCATGGCCTGATAGGGCGGCACCAGAAAGGTGGCCCCGGCGGCGCCCAGCGTGGCAGGGTCGATGTACAAATTGTGTGACTGTGGCGCTTGTGCCACTGGCATGTGCTCCAGGCGATGAGGGCGCACCCCCACGAAGCAAAAGGCGCGCTTTGATTGTTCAAGTACTGGATTAATAGGCTTGAAAGAAAAGAATGCGTAGCCGCCTTCAGCGGCAGTCACGTATTCATTCGGCACTGGAAAGACTGTTTCTTTATTAACGGGATCGAAGTTTCTATCGTCAACGTCGTGAAACAGGCCAGATTCGACCGGGTTACCTTGTTGGTCCGCGCCGATCCAGAGCACGTCGACAGTCTGGCCTACACCGATACCGTCGTAGGTAAAATAAATAGCTAAGTCATCACTTCCCAATTTGGCGAGATCCACTTCGTCATAGGGTGTGAGGTCTTTGATTCTCGGCCGCGGCGGGCGCTCGACAACGGCGGGTGGAGGCATATTTGTATTCCCATGAACGAATGAAAAGTACGCTCACGCTATCCCACCCCCGGCGACCTGCCTACTGACAAAAATAACAGGTAGGCATCAATGAAGCGCCTGTGATACTTCGCGTCACTGCCATTCGCAACACCCTGTACCTAGCATTTTTGCTAGCTGTTCCGGCCTCGGCATCTCGCTAGACTCGCCAGGTGAACTTCTCACTCAACCTTGAGGATTCGTGATGAACAACCCATGGCGATTAACGGGCACCGTAGCGCTACTGATTCTGCTTTCCGCACCGGCCTATGCCGAGCTTGCAACCATAAAACATGGCAAGTGGTCTTCAGACCAGAAGGAATCGAAGCATGATTTCAAATGCCCTTCCAACCAAGTCCTCGTAGGGCGCAAGCACAGTGGTGACGAAAACGCCGACACCCATTACCTGTGTGCAACTGTCTTTCAGAAGGAAACACTCAAGACATTTAACGAGACCAAGCAGAATGTCAACACTTGGATTTACGCAACCTGCCCAGAACCTAAAGTCCTGACAGGCCGAGGTAGGTCAGGCGATGAAGAAGAACCCTACTGGATATATTGCTCTGAAGTTCGCGACGTATGGGGCCACGCCTTAGTTCCAACATCGACAAGCGATCAAGAAGTAAAAGAGTCCGATCACGAAGCCGTTTGCGGAAAAGATCAGGTCCTTGCGGGTATGAGACTCAGCGGCGATGAAAACGGACAAACCTTCTACAATTGCGCCGAACTTTACTGACCTATATGACGAGGCATCATCATGTTGACTTTCTTGAAGCTGGGCATCATTGGACTACCGCTTCTCCTGACCAGCCTCGCACCGCTCGCACAGGCCGTCGCTCAAACGCCAGCGCAGGCCGAGTCAAAAACAGAGGGCACCATCCTCATAATGGACAAAGATAACGCACAGTGTTCCCTGAGTGTACCCGGCGAAGGCAGCGGCGAGCTCATACAATATGAATTCACGCTGCGGGATAGCGCCTGCAAAGATGTGAAACCGCGCACGATAAAATTCGACAAGCTTCCCTCGGCAACGGAAATCCTGATTACCGATGGGCTCGGTTGTAGCACCAAAGAAGGTAAAAGTAACTTCTGGATCAAACTGTTGACCATCAGCCGAACTGAGACCGACTGGTTCGAATTCGAAGACCTGGTCAGCTACCCTAAAGAAGAAATCATTGCCAAAGGCCTGGAAATGGTCGACAGCAAGTATAAAAACTCCAGTGAAGTCAGGGACAAAGCCCAGTGCGTGCGGGTGATAACTTCTGCACGCGTTGATCCTCCTACGCCGGTTCCCGTCGAAGAAAACAAGCCTACTCCTTACCAGGGACTTAAACCCCATGATCTCTTTACTTGTGGTCTTCACCAAGTGATGGTAGCGCGCTCAAACCACGGCGACGCGGAAAATGGTAGAACTTTCTATATATGCTCAACCTTCAAGCAGGCCTCAACCGACCTGACTGTCGCTGCGGACAAATGGAGCGACAGCTTCAAGGAAAGTGATGGCATCTATTTCATGTGCCCGCCTGGCAAAGTCATGACTGGAATGGACCACTCGGGCGACGAGAACGGACCAACCAAGTACCGCTGCAGCAGTCTATATAGCGGCGATAAACAACTGTCGGTCATCTGGTCCGATGAATGGTCTGGTGCACAACAAGAGAACGATAGCTCATTCCTCTGCCCCAAAAACTCATTTCTAGTCGGCCGTCGTCACATAGGTGACGAGAAAGACAGAACGATTTATCGCTGTGCAACTGCGCAATAAGAGGGAGGACCGATCATGACTATCTCCTCAAAAACAGCCTCCAATGCGTTCAACTTCCTGAGCTTCGTCAATAACAGCGTTGATCCGCGCACCGGCCTATACACCCTCGCTATCGAACTGCCAGAGCTGGTCGCCAACAACCTCGCCGGGCCTTCGCTACCCCTGCACATCGGCTTCAACCCGATGAACATCGAGGACTCGGGCTTCGGCCGTGGCTGGACGCTCAACCTTAGCCAGTACACCCCCGACAACAACATGCTGCATCTGCACACTGGCGAAAGCTTCCGGGTCGATGGCTCCACTGACGACGGCACCGGCAGGCTGATCAAGGAGCGCAAGCTGCGCAGCTTCCTGTTCCATGACCATGGCGACGGCTACCGCGTCGAGCACAAGAGCGGCATGATCGAGCTGCTCGAAGTGAAAGGGCCTTCTGACAATCGCGTGGCCTTGCCTACCCGGGTCGAGGCACCGTCGGGCCATGGCATCACCCTGAACTACGACAATTACCTCAACCCCCCGGGGCTCACCGGCATCAAGGACGACAGCGGCCTCGACCTGCTGCTCATCACCTATGGCAGCGACCGGGTCACCCTCGACCTGCACCCCTATTCCGGCCCGGGTGGCAAGCCACTGGCCACTTACACCCTCGAGCTCGATAACCGGTTCACCCCGGCCGTACGCGTGCTCGAGTCCATCGTCCTGCCCAGCAATGACAGTTGGGGCCTCGACTACGACAAGGTACGTGAAGTGGTGTGCCTGACGGCCGTAGACACCCCGGTCAATGGCACCGAGCTCATCGAGTATGCCGATGAAGGCCATCGTTTCCCCGATGATGCCCACCCTGCCCTGCCGCGGGTGACCAAGCACACGATCAAACCTGGCCACAACCAGGCCGACATGGTCACCACCTACACCTACACCAGCGAAAACTTCCTCGGCTGGGGCAGTGGCGCCTCATGGGAGGACAATGGCGAGGACAACCTCTACAAGAGTACCGACCGCGCATTCCGCTATGGCTCGACCGCCACCGATCTGCTCGGCAACACGCCGCTGCGCAGCATCACCCGCCGCTTCGACCGTTTTCATTTGCTGAAGCTGCAACGCACCGAGCAGGCCCATGAGGTGTACTACCGGGGCGCCGAGCTACCCCGGCGCGAGACCTGCATCCAGGAAGCCGAGACCGTCTACCACGAAACCGACGCCATGTTCGAGTTTCAGCCGCCCTTCTTCCAGATGCCCAAGTACCAGATCAAGCGCTGGAAGATCCAGGAAGATGCCACCCGCTTGCGTGAGGAGGTGCTGATCACCGACTACGACGAGCATGGCAACCTGACCCTGGAATCCCGGGCGGCGCCCCCGGTCTACAAGGGCAACGAGATCGACCAGCAAGCGACCCTGGCCACCACGGTCCATACCCGTCATACCTATTATCCACAGACCGGTGAAGGTGACGATTGCCCGCCCGACCCACTACTGTTCACTCGCTGCCGCAAGACCAGCACGGTATACCCGGCCAAGATCGGCGAAGGCCAGGCAGCCACCTTGCGCACCCGTTACCGCTACCAAGCCGTGCCTGCCCTGAGCACGGCAGCGGCGGCCCAGGGCTTCCTCGATGCCCGCGAGGAAGCACTGTCACAGGTACTGGATGGCGACAACGAGCGGGTTCTGCAGTTCACCACCCGCAGCCTGTACAAGGAAAGCGAGCACAACGCCTTCCTGCATGGCCGCGTGGCCCAGCAGGCGGTGACACTCAAGCATGTGACCGACCCTGGCAAGGACAAGACCGCGACGTCGACATTCTTCCATTCGCTGATCGACGACGACAACCGGCAAAAGACCTTGCTGCAAGTGCGTGAGACGTTCAAGGCGCATGACCTGAGAGAACGCACAGTGGCCCGCGCGCATTCCATCCATAGCGGCCTGCTCATGCGCGACCAGGACGCCAACAAGGTCAACACCCACTATCAGTACGATGTGCTCGACCGTATGACGGCCGAGACGGTCTTGGGTGACGATGGCGCCAATGCCGCGAGCCGAACCTTCGCTTACGTGCTCGGTGCCAAGCCCTACGAAGAAGTCACGGATGTCAACGGCGTGGTCTCGCGCACCTGGTTCGACGGGTATAACCGGCCTATCCAGCATGACCGGGAAACCGAAGACAAAAGCACCGGGCAGCGCAACTGGCACGTCGTGCAGACGACGCAATACGACAGCGCAGGCCGCACCGCGTCGGAAACCACCTACGACTATCTGGACAACGACGAACCGCGCACGCTGACCAGCACCTATGGCTATGACGGCTGGGGCGAACGCGTGACCAGCCAGCAGCCCGATGGCGTCGTGGCGTGCATCCAACGCTCGCCCTTCGGCAAGGAAGGGTTCATCGTCGACACCTGGCAAGAACGTCACGGCGAGGCCAGGCCACGCAAGTGGCGCCAGTTTGCCAGCAGCGAGTACAACCGCTTCGACAAACCGATCAGCGACCGCCGTCTTGACACTGCAGAGCAGTTGGTGGGGCGCATGCAGTATTACTACGACGGTATCGGCCGTTGCGTGCGCCAGGTACAGCACCTGCGCGACCCCCTGGACCTGGAGGCGCCCCCACTGCAGGAGGAGACCAAGTTCGCCTACGACGTGTGGGGGCGCATGGACAGCAGCGAACGCCCCGATGGCAGCAAGCTGCTGCGCCGCTTCGCCAGCCACAGTACCGATGAACTGACCATCGAGCTGTCACTCGAGCCGGCAGAAGGCGGGCCAGGCAGCATCATCTGCGAGCGCACCTTCGACGGCCTCGACCGGCTGACCAGGCTGACCGTCGGCAAGCGGACCGAGCGCTTCAACTACCACGGCCAGACGAACTTGGTCGACGAACATACGAAGGCCTCCGGCCGCATCCTCAAATATGCCTACACACCGGAGCTGACCCAACAGCCCACCTCGGTCGCCCTGAAGGGGGCAACGGCAGCCAATGACGACGCCCTGTTCGATTACGCCAGGCCCGACGCAGAAATGACCGCGGCCGAAAACAACGCAGGCACGCGAAGCTACGACTACACCGACCAGGGCTATTTGCTTGAAGAAACCTGGACCGACAAGACCACCAACACGCTCGACTACAGGATCACGCACGACACATCGCTTCAGGGCCGCCCGCTCAAGCGCACCGCCAGCAACGGGCCGCAGACCGTTTACCAGTACGACGCCCCAGGGCGCCTGAAACGGACCAGGCAAGCGCGGCAGGAACAGGCTACGCAAGGTTACCTCGAAGCCACGTTCGTCTATGACGCTGACGGGCGCCTGTACCAGACCACCACGGTCGACACTGTCAGCACGCGACAGGTCACCAGCACCGTGCTGTATGACGACCAGGGGCGTGAATCCGAACGCAGCGTGGCGCTTGATGACGGCAGCACGCGAACGATGCAACTGGTATGGCAAGACAACGATCTGCTGCACAGCCGCGCCACGCTGCAAGACGGTCAGCAGCGCCTGCTGGAAACTTTCAGGTATGACAAGCTGAAACGGCTGACCAAGGTCAGCTACACGCTCGAGGACGAGGGCGACGCCGAGGCCTACTTGCCACGTAACCGCGCCGGTCGCTCCATCACGGCGCAGGTGTTCAAGTTCGACCTGTGGAACAACCTAACCCGCTGCGAGACCACTTTCAGCGACGGCAAGAGCGATGACGGGCGCTTCGAGTATGGCACCGAGAATGCGGACGATGTCTACGACCGGTTCCAGCTACGCGAGCTGAGCCACAGCTTGCACCTGCAAGACCCGGGTGCAGAGGATTATCCGAAGTTCCAGGCGTTTACCTATGACAAGGACGGCAACCAGTGCAATGACGAGTGGGGCAACGCCCTGACCTACGATGACTTCGGGCGCCTGCAGCAGGTGACCAGCAGCGATGGGCAACGCGTGCTGTGGCGTTATCGCTACGATGCGCACAATGATCTGGTGGGTGTAACCCAGCCAGATGGGGTCGAACAGCTGCGCCGCTACGAAGGTTACCGCCTGAGCGCGGTGAGCCAGGGCAATGAGCAGGTTCACTACCTGTACGGCGACACGCACCCGCTTGGTCTGCAGAACCTTGCCAAACCGCAGGACACACGCTTGCTGGTCACCGACCATGCCGCGTCGGTGACGGCCGAATACAGTGCCGAGGGCGTCAGCCAGGCGCACTTGAGCGTGTATGGAGAGCGTGGTGACGATGACAACCTCAAGGCCCTGCTGGCTTTCAATGGCGAGGTGCGCGAACTACTGCTCGACTGGTACTTGCTGGGGCGTGGCCTGCGCGCCTACAACCCTGGGCTGATGCGCTTCCACAGCCCTGACTCAGTTCCCCAGGAAGATGCAGGGGTCAACCCCTATATGTATGCCCTCGGTAACCCGGTGAACTGGGTCGACCCGACGGGCCACCGGTCCTCGCCGGTGCCAGGCCGGGATCCGAAGCCGCCTTATATCGATCCTTTGGAAGAGCCCAAGGGCGGCGGGTTCATGGCCATTCTCGGGCACATCGGAGCGCTTGCCGCAGGCATTATGGTGGGCGCCGTTTTGGCGAGCCTGGTGCCACCGGTGGGCGCAATGGTGATCGGCTTGGCGCTTACCGCAATAGGCGCAGGCATGTATTTCCTGGCAGATAAATTGACCAGCAATAGTCAGACACAGACGATTATCAAATATGCTGGCGCATTCATCGCAGGTGTCGGTTTAGGCATGCTAGGCAAGGGAGCGTTCAGGCACTTCAAGGGGGCGGGGGGGAAAGTTACAACTTCAGGGTCGAGTGCGGGTGCTGGCAGTCAAAGAGGAAGTCTAATTCCGAACGCCTCGTCTACGGGCCCAACAAATCCGTTGCCCCCGCCGGGGTCTCAACCTGCAGTCTCACCTTTGAACACAGCGAGTGCAGCACCACCACCAGCACCGCGTGCCCCCACGCCGCCAGTAGACTACCCACCACCGACGCCGACACCTTCACCAGCACCTTCACCAGCACCTTCACCAACACCTTCACCAACACCTTCACCGGCAGCTTCGCCGCAACCTTCACCAGTACCTCAACCGCGAATAACGGTGTCAGAACTTCAGGCAGCACTTGCCAGAAGAGGTCAGAGTAAGTTCGGTTTCCAGGACATTTCTAAACACGCTTTTAAGAGGGGGGCCTGGCGTTATCCTGCACCACGTAACCTTTACTAAGCCATATACAGCAGGGGCCCCAACTGGGCTCCTGCTTTCTTAGAGCAAAACCGGTCTTCTGATTTATCCCCCGCCTTGCCAAGAAGTGCCTTACATCCCCGCGCTCTCAATATCCCTATCGTGCCTCTATCTGAGCCCAGCTCATTGCCGCCATCTGCTCATGATTTGATTGCCGCACCCAGTATGACTGACGCGCATTCATCTCGAAGGCGGTATCCCGATAGGATCATGCCGATGTTTACCCCTTCAATTCGCAACCCGTCACGCCTTCTACTCCTTTCATGCTGTAGCTTCAGCCTGCTCATCACCTGCCAAAGCAGCGCATACGCCGAACTTCAAGCGATGCCGTTCGACGCCAGCTTCATGTACCAGGCCCCCGGCCAGCCCGCGGACGCCGGCGCCCTGGCCCTGCAGTCCCTGGCCGCCGAAACCCCGCTCGCCGCCGGCCGCTACCGCCTGCAAGTGTGGGTCAACCTAGTGCTCCTTGCCGAACACGAGGTAGCACTCAGCAATATCGACGGCCAGCGCGCCCTGCAGCCGTGCCTGGACGCCGCCCTGTTGCGCCAGGCCGGCCTGCGCGAGCAGAGCCTGGCGCAGCCGTTGCCCGACGACGACCGCTGCCTCGACCTCGAAGCCCTCGCCCCCGGCGCCACGGTCAAGCTCGACAGCCGCCAGCTGCGCCTGGACCTGTCCATCCCCCAGGCCTTCATGAACCGGGATTCGGCGCGCATGCCCAGTGCCGATCAATGGGACTATGGCATCAATGCCGCCTTCATCAACTACCAGGCCTCAGCGCAAATGCGCAGCCAGGCCCACGCCGGCAGCCAGAGCAACCAGGACCTTTACCTCAACGGCGGCCTTAACCTGGGCCCCTGGCGCTTGCGCAGCAGCCAGACGCTGCGCGAGAACCAAGACGGCAGTCGACGCTGGACCCACACCAACACCTACGCCCAGCGCGACCTGCCCGGCAGCTTCGGCACCCTCACCCTGGGCGAAACCTCCAGCAACGGCGAGGTGTTCCGCAGCCAGCCGTTCACAGGCCTGCAACTGGCTTCGGACATGGGCATGCTGCCCGATGTGATGCAGAACTACGCACCGATCATCCGCGGCGTTGCACAAACCCGTGCCAAGCTTGAAGTGCTGCATAACGGCTACCCCCTCTACAGCACTTACGTGGCACCGGGCCCCTATGAAATCGACGACCTCGCCGTAGGCAGCGGCAGCGGCGAGCTGGAAATCGTCCTCACCGAAGCCGACGGCCAGGTCAGGCGCTTCATCCAGCCCTATTCCAGCCTTAGCAACCTGCTGCGTGAAGGTATCTGGCGCTACAGCGCCACCCTGGGCCGCTACAAGGGTGCCGAAAACCTCGAGTCGCCACTGCTGTGGCAAGCGACCCTGGCCCGCGGTGGCAGCGCCAGCACCACCCTGTATGGCGGCGTGCAAGGCGGCGACTACTATCGCGCCGGCACCTTGGGCGCCGCGCGCGACCTGGGTAACATCGGCGCGCTGTCGTTCGATGTGACCCGTGCCGAGAGTGATTTGGGCAACGCCCTGGGCAATGTGCACGGGCACAGTTTCGCCGCGCGCTACGGCAAAGCGTTCGATACCGGCACCAACCTGCGCTTCGCCGGCTATCGCTATTCCACCGAAGGCTATCGCGACTACGACGAAGCGGTGCGTGAACGCAACGCCTACAGCGCTTACCACGGCAGCCGTCGTAGCCGCCTGGAAGCCTCGGCCCACCAGCGCCTGGGCATCCGCAGCGCCCTGAGCCTGACCATGACCCAGGACGACTACTGGCAAAGCAACCGGCAGTTGCGCCAGTACCAATTGCAATTTAGCTCCCGCCTGAAAGACCTCACCTTCACCCTCTACGCGTCACAGTCACTCAACGAGCGCAGCCAGAACGACCGCATGTTCGGCCTCAGCCTGTCGATGCCCCTGGACTTCGGTCGCGCCTCCAGCGCGAACCTCGACCTGACGTCCCGCAACGGCGCCCACGGCCAGCGCGCCAGCCTCTCCAGCAGCGCCCTGGACCACCGCCTGAACTACGTCGCCTCGGCCAGCCGCGACGAACGGCACAACCAGACATCCGCCCTCTCGGTCGGCTACCAGGGTGCCAACGCCAGCGTCGGCGCCGGCTACACGCAAAGCGACGATTACCGGTCGCTATCGGTCAACGCCAGCGGCAGCCTGTTGCTGCACGAAGACGGCCTGACCTTCGGCCGTTATCTGGGCGAAACCAATGCCTTGGTGCAGGTGCCGGACATCGCCGGGGTCGGCGTGAAAAACGCCCCTGGCAGCCGCAGCGACAGCAGCGGCCACCTGCTGGTGCCGTACCTGAGGCCCTACCGCAGTAATTTACTCGAACTCGACACCGACGACCTGGGCCCGCAGGTGCAGATCGACAACGGCGTCCAGCACCTGACTCCGCGCCGCGGGGCGATCGTGCAGGCCAGGTTCGACGCGCGCAAGGTCAGCCGGCTGATCCTCACCCTGCTGCATGCCGACGGCCAGCCCCTGCCGTTTGGCACCCAGGTCAACGATGACGCAGGCACGTCGCTGGGCGTGGTCGGCCAGGCCGGCCAGGCCTTGCTGGCGGTCGAAGACAAAGCCCAGGCGCTGCACCTGCGCTGGGGCGAAGACAGCCATGAGCAATGCCGTCTGCAGATCGAGCCCGCCACCATGGACCAAGCACAGGGCTACCACCAACAGACCTTGAATTGCCCCACGACCTGACCCCGCCTACCGGCATCGGAATCGATCACCATGACTGCTTCATTCACTCAACGCGCGATCCTGCCCCTGGCCCTGACGAGCCTGCTGGCCAGCAGCAATGCATTGGCCCTGTGCAAATGGGACGGCGGCCAGCCCAGCGGGCAACTGCTGTACAACATTGACCTGGGCACGCTGTGGGTGCCACGCGATGCACCGACGGGCACCGTCATCGCCACCACCGGCATGAAGAGGACCGCCAACGCCACGGGCGATGTGCTCCTGTGCCCGGTGGCTGTCGCCGGTGACTATGCCGAAGTCAACCTGCCTGTCACCCCACTGGTTGTCCGGCATCTACCGCCTGTCGCCGGCATCGACCCCGACCGCGTGCTGGAGACCAACATACCCGGCGTTGGTGTGCACATCGCCTTGGGCATACCGTATCAGGGAGGACGCGACAACCTCTGGGTCCCGATGGGCCCTGTCTCGATACCTTATAAAGGCTACCAGGACAAACCCAGCCCTGGAGCGATCCGCACGACCTATATGGAAACCGATATCACCGTGATCAAGACCGGTGACATACCGCAGGGCCCGAACGAGTTTGCCGGGAAGGAAGTGTTCAGCGGCACATTCACTGGCGTAGGCAGCGTGCTGAACGCCTACCTGCACGGCACGGTCATGCAGGCGCAATGCTCCCTGCGAGCCAACCCCGTCAGTGCCGACCCGGTCGAACTTGGCGAACACAAAAAGGACATATTCACGGGCGAAGGCACCGTAACAGCCTCGATCCCCTTCCAAATCTACCTGAACCAGTGCGATGACGACCCGGCCGGTGGCAAGGCACGGGTGCATGTCAAGCTGGACGTGACCAAGGGCGCCACCGTGATCGATGCCGGCAGGGGTTTGTTCAGCCTGATCCCGGGCCCTGACAGCGCGACCGGCCTGGGCGTGCAGGTATTGCGAGGCGACGGTGTGACCCCCGCCGAGCTTGGCCAGGAGCTGGACATGAGCGCGATCACCCCGGGCGATATGCGCATCGACTTCAACGCCCGCTACTATCAGGTGGACGCAGAGGTCACGCCCGGAATCGCCAAAAGCGCACTCAATTTCACGATCTATTACAAGTAGGGCGACACGCTGGATGGGCACAACGGGCGAGGCTGGCCCGTTGCGCCAACGACGAACCGCTGGTCGGGATAAAAAACGAACAGACAGAAACGAAGAAAGGGACTTGCGTCCCTTTCTTCGTTCAACGATTTGGAGCGGGAAACGAGACTCGAACTCGCGACCCCGACCTTGGCAAGGTCGTGCTCTACCAACTGAGCTATTCCCGCAATTTGAAGCTTTACCGCTAATCGGCGTGAAGCGCCTTTACGACCTTCACCACCACTGCACCGTGCGAACGCCACAGTATTTAAACTGGAGCGGGAAACGAGACTCGAACTCGCGACCCCGACCTTGGCAAGGTCGTGCTCTACCAACTGAGCTATTCCCGCATTTGGCGTCCCCTAGGGGACTCGAACCCCTGTTACCGCCGTGAAAGGGCGGTGTCCTAGGCCACTAGACGAAGGGGACACACAACACTTTTCAGTGCACCAGCACCTGAACCTCACGATCCAGACTGGATTTTTATTTCCTGCCCCGCCGTTAAGCGTTGCCGGAGAATTTGGAGCGGGAAACGAGACTCGAACTCGCGACCCCGACCTTGGCAAGGTCGTGCTCTACCAACTGAGCTATTCCCGCAATTTGGCGTCCCCTAGGGGACTCGAACCCCTGTTACCGCCGTGAAAGGGCGGTGTCCTAGGCCACTAGACGAAGGGGACACGCTGCTGGCATTACTGCCTGCTTTCACTCCCTGCCGCGTTTCGCTGTGTGCTTTACGCTGCAAGTGGCGCGCATTCTATGGATGCTTCGAACAGGCGTCAACCCCTTTGTAGAAATTTATTTAAATCAATGACTTCGGTCCATATGGAAGGTGCTGCCAGGGCGCGCCGATGGATTGGCGTTGATTTTCTGACAACACCTCGGGCAAGCTCAGCATCAATGTGCCAGCATGCAGCTATAAAGCGAATGGCCGATAGAACCAGAGATTTGCCTGCCAAGGCCTCCCGCGAGCACGCTCGCTCCTACACTCTATATGCAAACCTTTTGATGAGGCGTTAACGGTGACACCACTTCTGATCACTCTGCTCATCGTGGCGGGTATCGCGTTGCTGATCGTGATCGGCTACCTCAACAACGTGGTCGAAAACAGCAAGCTTGAACGCGCACGGCTGAAAGTCGAGCTCGCCGACCGGGTACGCCGCTGTGGCGAAATCACCGAGACCTTCCCGGGCCAGTTCATGACCCCGGCCCTCAAGCTGCTGCTGGCGCGCCTGGAGCTGAACCTCAACCAGCGGCAACTGGCGCTGGACAAGCAGAACGCGCAACTCAAGGCGCGCATCGCCGAGCTCGAAGGGCTGATCGCCCAAGGCGAACGCATTCCGGTGAACAACCCGCCCTGCCCGATCCAGACCGAGGTCAAGGCCAAGGATGTACGCTTCCTGCTCGAGGCGCTGCACAACCAGATCGTCAAGGGCAGCCAGGAGAACGTGCTGCAGACCAACGAGGCCAAGCAGTGGGTCAAGGAGATCCGCCACATCCTGGTGCTGCTGCATATCGAGTTCTTCAACAACCTCGGCCAGCAGGCGCTGCAGCAGGAACAGCCAGGCCAGGCGCGGCTGGCCTTCGAGCGCGGTGTGCAATACCTGCGCAAGCAGCCGGAACCGAAGGTGTATGAAGAGCAGCTGACCTATCTGGAGAAACTGCTGGCGCGGGCCAATGCCCAGGTGCTGGACAAGATGGAGCCGGCGGAGAACGAGCAGAACGAATTGACCGAGGGGCTCAAGACCGATGAGGACGAGACCTGGAAAAAGCGGGTGATCTACGACTGATATTTAACCTGTACCGGCCCCTTCGCGGGCGCGCCCGCTCCCACAGGGATTTCACCAGACCTGAGAGCAGTGCAATACCTGTGGGAGCGGGCATGCCCGCGAAGAGGCCGGTACAGGCAGCACAGCATCAGCAGTCGGTCAATTCAAGAAAGATCGCTGCCAACCTTTCCAGCCCCACCTGATCCGCCTCACTGAAACGCGCCAGCTTCGGGCTGTCCAGATCCAGCACACCAATCAACCGCCCGTCCTTCACCAGCGGAATCACCAGCTCGCTGTTGGACGCGCTGTCACAGGCGATATGCCCCGGAAAGGCATGCACATCTTCCACGCGCTGGGTCTGCCGGGTAGCCGCCGCCGCGCCGCACACGCCCTTGCTGAACGGAATGCGCACACAGGCCACCTGCCCCTGGAACGGGCCGAGCACCAGCTCTTCGTTGCGGTTGAGGTAAAAACCCGCCCAGTTCAGGTCGTCCACCTGGTTGTAGAGAAACGCCGAAAACTGCGCGGCATTGGCGATGAAGTCGCGCTCGTCGGCGAACAGCGCCTGTACTTGCGCGGCCAGCAGGTTGTAGCCGTCGAGGCCGGCGCCACTGGCATTGAGGTCGATCATGTTTACTTTTGCTCCAGCAATTGCAGCCCGACCCAGTAGCGGGCGAACTGATAGGCACAACGGCCATTACGGTTGCCGCGCCCGGTTGCCCAGCGCACGGCGAGAATTTCCAGGGCTTCGTCACGTTGCCAGGCCAGGCCTGCAGGGCGGGCCAGCTGGCCGATCCAGTGCTCGACCACGTCGAGGAAGTGTTCCTGGCTGAACGGGTAGAACGACAGCCACAGGCCGAAACGGTCGGACAGGGCGATCTTGTCTTCCACCGCTTCGTTGGGGTGCAGCTCGCCGTCGACCATCTTCCAGTTTTCGTTGTCGCTCTGTTTCTCCGGTACCAGGTGGCGGCGGTTGGACGTCGCGTACAGCAGCACGTTGTCCGGGGCCTGCTCCAGCGAGCCGTCGAGCACGCTCTTGAGCACCCGGTAGTCGCCCTCCCCGGCTTCGAACGAGAGGTCGTCGCAGAACAGGATGAAGCGTTGCGGCAGCTTCTGCAGCTGCTCGACGACACGCGGCAGGTCGGCCAGGTGGTCGCGCTCGATCTCGATCAGGCGCAGCCCGGCGCCGGCATGCTCGGCCAGCAGGGCGCGCACCAGCGACGACTTGCCGGTGCCACGCGAGCCCCACAGCAAGGCGTGGTTGGCCGGCATGCCACTGATGAACTGGTGAGTGTTGCGGCCCAGCTGGTCACGTTGCTTGTCGACACCGATCAGGTCGCTCAGGCGGATGTCCAGGCTGACTTCCAGCGGCATCAGGTAACCCGTGCGGCCATCGCGCTGCCAGCGCGCAGCCAGGGTGGTGCTCCAGTCGATGTGCGGGCGCGGCGCCGGCAACAAGGGTTCGAGACGCGCCAGCACCGATTCCGCGCGTTCCAGGAAAGCATTCAAGCGAGCGTCCATGACGACTCCTACAAATTTCAGTTTTTTGGGGCCGCTGCGCGCCCCTTCGCGGGCACGCCCGCTCCCACAGTTAAGCTCGTGCGATCCCTGTGGGAGCGGGCGGGCCCGCGAAGCGGCCCCCGCTTGGCGATCAACTGAAATGAACAGACAGACCCGCCAGCAGCCGTGGCTATTCGGCTATGCTTGCGCAGCGCAAGGGACGTGAAACCGGCTCGGGACTCATGGATATCAAGTTCACCAATCGCCTGTCATACAAGCAAGCCCGGTTGACAGTCCTGGTTGGCTTCATCCTGGGAACATTGCTCAGTCTCATCCAGATCGGCATCGATTATGCCAGCGAAGACGCATCCATCAACCGCGAAGTGCGGGCGTTGCTGCAAATCAGCCACAATCCGGCCTCGCGCATCGCCTACAACATCGATTCGGAGCTGGCCCTGGAGCTCACCCGCGGCCTGCTGCAATCGCCGGCGGTCATCCGTGCACGGCTGATCGACAACAACGAAACGGTGCTGGCCGATGTCGAACGGCCCCGGCTCGAGGACCGCTACCGGCCGCTGAGCGACTTCCTGTTCGGCGAGAAGCGCCAGTTCAAGGAACGCCTGTACCTGACCCACATGCCCGAGGAATACCTCGGTACGCTGTACCTGGACGTCGACACCTATACCTTCGGCAGCCGCTTCCTCGACCGTGCCGGGGTCACCCTGCTCAATGGCTTTGCCCGCAGCCTGGTGCTCACCGGCATTCTCCTGGCGCTGTTCCACCGGCTGCTGACCAAGCCGCTGGTGACGGTGATCGGCGCCCTCACCGGCCGCGACCCGCGCCAGCCTGGGCAAACCCGGGTGGACTGCCCGCCCGGCCACGAACTCGACGAAATCGGTGTGCTGGTCAAGGTGGCCAACCAGCAGTTCGTCAGCATGTCCACCGAGATCCAGCAGCGGCGCACTGCGGAAAACCGCCTGACCCAGTACCTCAACGAACTGGAAGACATCGTCTCGGCCCGTACCGAAGAGCTCAAGGGCAGCAACAACCGCCTCAGCCAATCCAACCAGGAGCTGGAAGAGGCCCGCCAGCGCGCCCTCGACATGGCCCAGGCGCGTGCCGCCTTCCTGGCCAACATGAGCCACGAGATCCGCACCCCGCTCAACGGCATGCTTGGCATGATCGCCCTGGCCCTGGACAGCCCGCTGGCCGGCGAACAGCGCCAGCAGCTGTCGATCGCCCATGACTCGGGCAAGGTGCTGGTGGAGTTGCTCAACGATATCCTCGACCTGTCCAAGTTCGATGCCGGGCAACTGGAGCTGGAGCGTATCCCCTTCGACATGGGTGCGATGGTCGAGGACACCGCCAACCTGCTGTCGCAGAATGCCGCGCAGAGCGTCGAGCTGACCTGCCTGATCGCCGACGACTTCCCCAGCTCGGTGCTCGGCGACCCCACGCGGGTGCGCCAGGTAGTCAGCAACCTGCTGTCCAACGCCCTCAAGTTCACCCGCTTCGGCCGCGTCGACGTACGCCTGGTGCGCATCGTCGGCGGTGTGCGCCTGGAAGTACGCGACACCGGCATCGGCATTCCCGAAGCGGCGCAGGCGCGGATCTTCCAGCCGTTCACCCAGGCCGGCGCCGGCATCACCCGCCAATACGGCGGTACCGGGCTGGGCCTGGCCCTGACCCGCAACCTGTGCAAGGCCATGCAGGGGCATCTGCACATTCAGTCCGAGCCTGGCTTTGGCAGCCGCTTCAGCGCCGAGCTGCCATTGACCACCCATACCGAGGCCATCGCACCGACCGCCCTGCAGGGCAAAGTCGTCGTCCTCAGCGACGCCGGCAGCGGCCTCAGCGAACTGCTGCAAGGCCTGCTGCCGGGCTGGGGGCTTGACTACCAACGACACGACAGCAGTGCAACCCTCGACGGCAGCATTGACCTGCTGATCACCGACGACCTGGAGCAGCTGTTCCAGCTACGCCCGGCGCTGAAGGCACCGATCCTGCTGGTGACCGCCTACGGCAACTTCCTGCCCGGCGAGCAATCGGCGCAACTGGCGCCACTGCACCAGCTGGCCCGGCCACTGGCACGCAACGCGCTGTATCAGACCTTGCGCCGTACCTTGCAAGGCCATGCCCCGGAGCACCCGCTAGCAACCCCGCTGCTCACGGCCGAAGAGGGCCGCGCACGCATCCTGCTGGTGGAAGACAACCCGGTGAACCAGCTGGTCGCCAAGGGCATGCTGGCCAAGCTCGGCTGCCAGGTGCAAGTCGCCACCCAAGGCGTCGAGGCCCTGGAATGGCTGGAGCGCGAAGACTTCGACCTGGTGCTGATGGACTGCAACATGCCGGTGATGGACGGCTACGAGGCCAGCCGGCGGATTCGCCAGAGTGGGCGCTGGCCGGAGCTGCCGATCGTCGCCCTGACTGCCAACGCCATGCCCGAAGAGCGCGAGCGCTGCCGCGCGGCGGGCATGAGCGATTACCTGGCCAAGCCGTTCCGCCGCGAGGAGCTACTGGCGCTGATCGACCACTGGGTGCCACTCAGCGGCTGAGCAGGCGCTCGATGTCGGTTTCCAGCGCCTGGGGCTTGGTGTTCGGCGCGTAGCGGGTGACCTTGCCGCTGGCCGGGTCGACCAGGAACTTGGTGAAGTTCCACTTGACCTTCTGTGTGCCGAACAGACCTGGCGCGCGCTGCTTGAGTTCGACGAACAGTGGGTGGGCGCCAGGACCATTGACCTCGATCTTGCGGAACAACGGGAAACTCACGCCGAAATTGGCTTCGCAGAACTGCGCAATTTCCCGCGCATCGCCCGGCTCCTGCTTGCCAAACTGGTTGCAAGGGAAGCCCAGCACCACCAGGCCGCGCTCGCGGTAGTCCCGCCACAGCTGCTCCAGGCCCTTGTACTGCGGGGTGAAGCCGCACTGGCTGGCGGTGTTGACCACCAGCAGCGCCTTGCCGGCAAAGTCGCCGAGCTTTTTCTGCTCGCCGCCGAGGGTCACGCAGGGGATATCCAGTATCGATCCGGCCATTTTCAGGCTCCGTCGCGGGGTTTGAAGTCCAGGCACACCGAGTTGATGCAGTAGCGCAAGCCGGTCGGTGGCGGGCCGTCGGGGAACACATGGCCCAGGTGGGCGTCGCACTGGGCGCAGGTGACCTCGGTGCGGATCATGCCGTGGGAGGTGTCGCGGACCTCGATCATCGCGCTCTCTTCGATCGGCGCATAGAAGCTCGGCCAGCCGCAGCCGGAGTCGAACTTGGTCTGCGCGTCGAACAGCGCCAGATCACAGCAGATGCAGTGGTACACGCCGGCACGGCGTTCGCTGTTGTACTTGCCGCTGAATGGCCGTTCGGTACCCTTGAGGCGGCACACCTGATACTGGGCGGGGTCGAGCATTTCGCGCCATTCTTCAAGTGTCTTGTCGATCTTTTGCATAAGTGAACCTCGGCAGGCTGAATTTCACCTCGCGCCGTCTTTTCCGTAACGCGGGTGGCACGTATATTAGTTGGCTTCGTGTGCAAGGCCTCCAGTCTGGCACCCGCTTCCTGCCCTTTCAAACCTTTCGAAATGGCAGTGCGTATTCTCAATCGGGATCACATCATGCAGTTCAGCAAATCGAACAAGCTCGCCAATGTCTGCTACGACATTCGCGGCCCGGTGCTCAAGCACGCCAAACGCCTGGAAGAGGAAGGCCACCGCATCCTCAAGCTGAACATCGGCAACCCGGCGCCGTTTGGCTTCGAGGCGCCGGACGAAATCCTCCAGGATGTGATCCGCAACCTGCCCACCGCCCAGGGCTACAGCGATTCCAAGGGCCTGTTCAGCGCGCGCAAGGCAGTGATGCAGTACTGCCAGCAGAAGGAGATCGAAGGCGTCACCATCGAGGACATCTACCTCGGCAACGGTGTCTCCGAACTGATCGTGATGTCGATGCAGGCGCTGCTGAATAACGGCGATGAAGTGCTGATCCCGGCCCCCGACTACCCGCTGTGGACCGCCGCGGTGAGCCTGGCCGGTGGCAAGCCGGTGCACTACCTGTGCGACGAGCAGGCCGACTGGTTCCCGGACCTGGAAGACATCAAGGCCAAGATCACCCCGAACACCAAGGCCCTGGTGATCATCAACCCGAACAACCCGACCGGTGCGGTGTACTCCAAGGAGCTGCTGCTGGGCATGCTGGAGCTGGCGCGCCAGCACAACCTGGTGGTGTTCTCCGACGAGATCTACGACAAGATCCTCTACGACGAAGCCGTGCACATCAGCACCGCCTCGCTGGCTCCGGACCTGCTGTGCCTAACCTTCAACGGCCTGTCCAAGTCGTACCGGGTGGCCGGCTTCCGTTCCGGCTGGCTGATCATCTCCGGGCCCAAGCACCACGCCCAGAGCTACATCGAAGGCATCGACATGCTGGCCAACATGCGCCTGTGCGCCAACGTGCCGGCCCAGCACGCCATCCAGACCGCCCTGGGCGGCTACCAGAGCATCAACGACCTGGTGCTGCCTCCGGGTCGCCTGCTGGAACAGCGCAACCGCACCTACGAGCTGCTCAACGAGATCCCCGGCGTCAGCTGCGTGAAGCCAATGGGTGCGCTGTATGCCTTCCCGCGGATCGACCCGAAGGTCTGCCCGATCCTCAACGACGAGAAGTTCGCCCTCGACCTGCTGTTGTCGGAGAAGCTGCTGATCGTTCAGGGCACGGCGTTCAACTGGCCGTGGCCGGACCACTTCCGTGTGGTGACCTTGCCGCGGGTGGATGACCTCGAAGCCGCGATTGGCCGGATCGGTAACTTCCTGCGGACTTATTCGCAGTAAGTGATGGCCTGAGGGGCTGCCTTGCAGCCCTTTCGCGACACAAGGCCGCTCCTACAGGAAGTACGCGCTCTCCTGTAGGAGCGGCCTTGTGTCGCGAAAGGGGCGCAAAGCGCCCCCGGCAATCTCGCAGGATGTTTCTTACATCCTGCAACGCTCTATCTCACAGCCCGCGCAAAATCCTCTGCCATACTCCGCCGTACACAGTTTGAAATAGTCGCCCGATTGAAACCGTGCGACCGGCACCTTATATACCCCGCAGTAAGCAACAACTCATCCGTCAGGAGAACGTAACAACCATGATGCGCATTCTGTTGTTTGTAGCCACCAACCTCGCGGTGGTGCTGGTTGCAAGCATTACCCTGAGCCTGTTCGGCTTCAACGGGTTCATGGCCGCCAACGGGGTTGACCTCAACCTCAGCAGCCTGCTGGTCTTCTGCGCCGTGTTCGGCTTCGCGGGTTCCCTGGTCTCGCTGTTCATCTCCAAGTGGATGGCGAAGATGACCACCGGCACCCAGATCATCAGCCAGCCGCGCACCCGCCACGAGCAGTGGCTGCTGCAAACGGTCGAAGAGCTGTCCCGCGAAGCGGGCATCAAGATGCCGGAGGTGGGCATTTTCCCGGCCTACGAGGCCAACGCCTTCGCCACTGGCTGGAACCGCAACGACGCGCTGGTAGCCGTATCCCAGGGCCTGCTGGAGCGTTTCTCGCCCGATGAAGTGCGCGCCGTGCTGGCCCACGAAATCGGCCACGTGGCCAACGGTGACATGGTCACCCTGGCACTGGTGCAGGGCGTGGTGAACACCTTCGTGATGTTCTTCGCCCGCATCATCGGCAACTTCGTCGACAAGGTGATCTTCAAGAACGAAGAAGGCCAAGGCATTGCCTACTACGTGGCGACCATCGTCGCCGAGCTGATCCTGGGCATCCTCGCCAGCATGATCGTCATGTGGTTCTCGCGCCGCCGCGAATACCGTGCCGACGAAGCCGGTGCGCAACTGGCCGGTACCGCTGCAATGATCGGCGCCCTGCAGCGCCTGCGCGTGGAGCAAGGCCTGCCGGTGCACATGCCCGACACCATGAAGGCCTTCGGCATCAATGGCGGCCTCAAGCACGGCCTGGCCGGCCTGCTGATGAGCCACCCGCCGCTGGAAGACCGCATCGAGGCCCTGCGCCGCCGCGGCTGATGCAAACGGTAAAGAAAAGGGCGACTTCGGTCGCCCTTTTTGCTGGTCAGAACGTTACCTGATACACCCGCTCCAGCACGCTCGCGACACCTGCCTGGAGGAATTTCGGGCTCTCTTCGATAACCTCCCGCTCATCCAGCACCTGCACCTTGCCTCCCGCATAGCCCTGGCGTACCTCGCCATCCGGCACCGAAAACGGCGGCCCGTCCAGCAGCTGCTGATCGTAATCCATGGTCAGGAGCAGCCCCTGGCAACCTGCGGGAAGCACCTTCGTCAGATGCGCCATGTAGCGCGCCCGCATCTGCGATGGCAAGGCAATCACCGCTGCACGATCGTAGAGCCCTCTGCAATCGGCCACATCCTGCGCCTGCAAGGCAAAGAAATCGCCACACCAGATTTCCACATCAGCACTGCGCCAGACTTCGAAAGCCCCCTGCGTCGAGACCTGCGGCGTCAGCCCCTGCTCACGGAAAAAGTCCTCGACCGCCCGCCGCGACAGCTCCACACCCAGTACCCGGTGCCCCTGCCCTGCCAGCCAGGCCATGTCCAGGCTCTTGCCGCACAGCGGCACCAGCACGCGCGCGCCCTCAGCTAGCGCCAGCCTCGGCCAGTGCGCCAGCAAGAAGGGGTTGACGTCCGTGCGGTGAAAACCGATCTGGTTATCGGCCCATCGCTTTTGCCAGAACGCTGGTTCCATGATCACTCCCGATTTTTAGATGGATAGAGGGTAAAACTTGGTTTGGATTTCGATCTGTACTTGATCGAAGATGATTGCATCTTAACCCCTCAGGACCCCCGTCATGTTGCCCAGCCTGTTCATTTCCCACGGTTCTCCCATGCTCGCCCTGCAACCCGGCGCCAGCGGGCCGTCACTGGCCGGGCTGGCCAACGCCCTGCCACGGCCAAAGGCGATCGTGGTGGTGTCGGCGCACTGGGAAAGCCGTGAGCTGCTGGTGACCAGCGGCGCGCAGCCAGAAACCTGGCATGACTTCTACGGTTTCCCGCCGGCGCTGTACGCGGTGCAGTATCCGGCACCTGGAGATCCGGCCCTGGCCAGCCGGGTTGCTGAACTGCTGCAGGCCCGGCTGGACCCGCAGCGACCGTTCGATCACGGCGCCTGGGTGCCGCTGTCGTTGATGTACCCGGATGCGAGCATTCCGGTGATTCAGGTTTCGTTGCCCAGCCAGATGGGGCCGGGGTTGCAGGTCAAGGTAGGCCAGGCGCTGGCTGGGTTGCGTGCTGAAGGCGTTTTGCTGGTGGGTTCCGGCAGCATCACGCACAACCTGGGTGAACTGGACTGGCATGCCGGGCCGGATGTGATCGAGCCCTGGGCCCTGGCGTTCCGGGACTGGGTGGTGGATCGGCTGAAGGCAGATGACCAGGCGGCGCTGCTGGATTACCGGAAACAGGCGCCGTTTGCAGCGCGTAACCATCCCAGTGATGAGCATTTGCTGCCGCTGTTCTTTGCCATGGGGGCTGGGGACAGGTTCGGGATCGTGCACCAGGGCTTCACCCTGGGGGCGCTAGGGATGGACATCTATCGGTTCGACTGAATAACGCCGGGGGCGCTTTGCGCCCCTTTCGCGACACAAGGCCGCTCCCACAGGTCGGCGCAGTATGTGAAATTTGCGCTGTACCTGTAGGAGCGGCCTTGCGTCGCGAAAGGGCTGCGCAGCAGCCCCAAAATGGCACAGGCAAAAAAAATCCCCGACCTAGGCCGGGGATTTTTTCATTGCATCAGGATCAATCTTCGCGATAACGGCGCAGCTTCAGCTGCTTGCCGGCTACACGAGTGTCCTTGAGCTTGGACAGCAGCTTCTCGAGGCCATCTTCCGGCAGCTCGATCAGGCTGAAGCTGTCGCGCACCTGGATGCGACCTATAGCATCACGGGCCAGGCCACCTTCGTTGAGGATCGCGCCCAGCAGGTTCTTGGCGGCGATGCCATCACGGGCACCCAGGGCGGTACGGCAACGCACGCGGCCTTCGGCCAGCGGCATTGGCGCACGACGCTCGCGGTCACCACCACGGTCGCCACGGTCACCACGATCGCTGCGCTCACCACGCTCGGTACGCTCGCCACGTGGGGCGAAGCTTGGTACCAGTGGCTGCTCGCGCTCGACGGTCGCCAGGTCCAGCGCCTGGCCGTTGGTGGCCTTGCGCAGCAGGGCCGAAGCCAGGGCACGGGCGCTGCAGCCGAGGTCGGCGGTCAGGCGGTCGAACAGCTCGCCATGGGTGGCTTCTGCTTCGGCAACCAGCGGCGCCAGGCTGTTGGTCAGCTTCTTGATGCGGGCGTCCAGCACAGCCTGGGCGTTAGGCAGGCGGGCTTCGGCAACCTTCTGACCGGTCACGCGCTCGATGACCTGCAGCATGCGGCGCTCACGCGGGGTGACCAGCAGCAGCGCACGGCCATCGCGACCGGCACGGCCGGTACGGCCGATACGGTGCACGTAGGATTCCGGGTCGTACGGCATGTCGACGTTGAACACGTGAGTGATGCGCGGTACGTCCAGACCACGGGCAGCGACGTCGGTGGCGACGACGATGTCCAGGCGGCCATCCTTCAGCGAGTCGATCACGCGCTCACGCTGGTTCTGGGCGATGTCGCCGTTCAGCGCGGCAGCCTTGTAGCCCTTGGCTTCCAGCGCGGCGGCCAGGTCCAGGGTGGCTTGCTTGGTGCGCACGAAAGCGATCAGCGCGTCGAATTCTTCGACTTCCAGCAGACGCAGAACAGCCGGGATCTTCTGGTCGGCGTGGACCATCAGGTGGGCCTGCTCGATCGCGGTGACGGTCTGGGTCTTGCTCTGGATCTTGACGTGCTTTGGCTCACGCAGGTGGCGTTCGGCGATCGAGCGGATCGACGACGGCAGGGTTGCGGAGAACAGTACGGTCTGGCGGCTGGCCGGGATGGCATCGAAGATCACTTCGAGGTCGTCCATGAAGCCCAGCTTGAGCATTTCGTCGGCTTCGTCCAGTACCAGGTACTGCACGGTGGACAGGACTTTCTCGTCACGACGCAGGTGGTCGCACAGACGGCCCGGGGTAGCGACGACGATTTGCGCGCCGTTGCGAATGGCACGCAGCTGTGGGCCCATCGGGGCACCACCGTAGACGGCCACTACATTTACGCCTGGCATCTGCTTGGCGTAGGTTTCGAAAGCGGTAGCAACTTGCAGCGCCAACTCACGGGTTGGCGCCAGGATCAGGGCTTGCGGTTCGCGCTTGCTCACATCGATCTTGTTGAGGATCGGCAGGGCGAAGGCAGCGGTCTTGCCGGTGCCAGTCTGCGCCTGGCCGATCATGTCGTGACCGGCGAGGATGATCGGGATCGATTGTTGCTGAATGGCAGACGGCTCTTCGTAGCCGGTAGCCAGAACGGCAGCAACAATGTTCGGATTAAGATCGAGAGCGGCGAAGCCGCCGGTTTCCTGGGTCATGGGTCTGCCTCTAAGTGCATCCGCAAAGACCCATGCTGCAAAGCTGCACATGCCTTGAAAGACCGGAACGGTCACCCAGGCAGCTTTGTCGGCGGGGATTTGCGAAAACGATTGAAAAAGAAAACTTTGGGAAGGTCCGCCTAGCGGACGTGCAGCCGAAGCTGGACTCGGAGGATTTGCACCACCTGATTTTGAGGTCCGCTAAAAGACCGGCGCGTACTATACCCGAAATAATACTGGGGAGTGAGTAAATTTTTCTGGCCGGTTAGCCAGTATCGGGCCATCAGCCTTGGCCTGCTGAATCGATTCCTTCTGATGGTTCCGAGTTGCCCTTTTCGCGGGCTCGCCCGCTCCCACAGGCACCCCGCAGATCCTGAGGGCAGCGGTATTCCTGTGGGAGCGGGCAAGCCCGCGAAGCAGGCGACGCGGTCTTCAGGTAGCCGGCCGGATCTCGCGAATCAGCCCTTCCAGGCTATACCCCAACCGCGGCGCCAAGGCCTCGGCTCGCGCCCGCAGGCCATCGAGGTCCAGTTGCTGGTCCAGGTCCGCCGGCACCAGCAGGATCACATTACCCTCCTTCACCGGCAGCTCCCAGTAATGCCGGTGGTACAGCCCGCGCAACAGCGCCGCGCCCAGTGGTTTGCCATCGTCGTTGGCCCACTGGTTGATCACCAGCCAGCCGCCAGGGTTCAGCTGCTTCTGGCAGTTCTCGAGGAAATTCCACGCCAGGTGCCCGACACCCGGCCCATGGTCGGTGTACAGGTCGACGAACAGCAGGTCGGCCTGCTCTGCCGTGGGCAGCAACTCCAGGGCGTCGCCAATGCGCACGTACAGCCGCGGGTCATCGTCCAGGCCCATGTATTCCATGGCCAGGCGCGGCACGTCCGCACGCAGCTCGATGGCCTCGATGTCTTCCAGCGGCAGGAACTTCATGCAGGCCTGGGTCAGGGTGCCGGCGCCCAGGCCAAGAAACAGCGCACTCTCCGGCTGTTCGTGGCACAGCGCACCGACCAGCATGGCGCGGGTGTAGTCGTACTCCAGCCAGCTGGGGTCGGCGGTGAACACGCAGCTCTGCTCGATGGCATCGCCAAACTCGAGGAAGCGGTAATCCTCCACCTCGTACACGCTGATGACGCCAAAGGCATCCTCGACCCGGGCCAGCAGCTTCTCTTCCCGCTCCGTCGCCATCTACCTGCCACCCGCCCGCGCAAAAACGCGTATTGTCCGTCAACGCCCCGGATGCAACAAGCTCGGCGCCGCTGTTACCATGGCAGGCAGCCTATAACAGACAAGACCGAGCCTGTGATGAACCGACCGTGGAGCCCCGACAGCTGGCGTGCCCTGCCGATCCAGCAGCAACCGACCTACCCCGACGCCGCGCACCTGCTCAAGGTCGAGCAGACCCTGGCCAGCTACCCGCCGCTGGTGTTCGCCGGCGAGGCGCGCGAGCTGCGCCGCCAGTTCGCCGAGGTCACCGAGGGCCGCGCCTTCCTGCTGCAGGGCGGCGACTGCGCCGAAAGCTTCGCCGAGTTCTCGGCGGCGAAGATCCGCGACACCTTTAAAGTGCTGCTGCAGATGGCCATCGTCATGACCTTCGCCGCCGGCTGCCCGGTGGTGAAGGTCGGGCGCATGGCCGGGCAGTTCGCCAAGCCGCGCTCCTCGGGCGACGAAACCATCGGCAACGTCACCCTGCCGGCCTACCGCGGTGACATCGTCAACGGCATCGGTTTCGACGAGAAGAGCCGCGTGCCGGACCCGGAGCGCCTGCTGCAGGCCTACCACCAGGCCACCGCCAGCCTCAACCTGCTGCGCGCCTTCGCCCAGGGCGGTTTCGCCGACCTGCACCAGGTGCACAAGTGGAACCTCGACTTCATCGCCAACTCGGCGCTGGCCGACAAGTACCACCAGTTGGCCAACCGCATCGACGAAACCCTCGCCTTCATGCGCGCCTGCGGCCTGGACAGTGCGCCACAGCTGCGCGAAACCAGCTTCTTCACGGCCCACGAGGCGCTGCTGCTCAACTATGAAGAAGCCTTCGTGCGCCAGGACAGCCTGACCGGCGACTACTACGACTGCTCGGCGCACATGCTGTGGATCGGCGACCGCACCCGCCAGCTCGACGGCGCCCATGTTGAGTTCCTGCGCGGCGTGCACAACCCGATCGGGGTCAAGGTCGGCCCGAGCATGAACCCCGAAGAGCTGATCCGCCTGATCGACACGCTCAACCCGGCCAACGACCCCGGCCGCCTCAACCTGATCGTGCGCATGGGCGCCGGCAAGGTCGGCGCGCACCTGCCAGGGCTGATCCGCACCGTCGAGCGCGAGGGGCGCAAGGTGCTGTGGAGCTCCGACCCGATGCACGGCAACACCATCAAGGCCAGCAGCGGCTACAAGACCCGCGACTTCGCGCAGATCCTCGACGAGGTGAAGCAGTTCTTCCAGGTGCACCAGGCCGAAGGCAGCCATGCCGGCGGTATCCATATCGAGATGACCGGGCAGAACGTCACCGAGTGCATCGGCGGCGCCCGGCCGATCACCGAGGATGCCCTGTCCGACCGCTACCACACCCACTGCGACCCACGGATGAACGCCGATCAGTCGCTGGAACTGGCCTTCCTGATCGCCGAAACCCTCAAGCAGGTGCGGCGCTGAGCAGAGCCTGACGCAACTGGCTGCCCTCTGCCCGAGGGCAGTTCAGTTGCACCCGCTCCAGGCCCAGCCACTGGGCCATGCGCAGCAGATTGCCCGCCAGGGCCTGATAACCCTCTGGGTCCAACGCTATCGATTCCGCGTGCACGGCATGCACCGCCAGTTGGCCCAGGGCGCGCTCGGCGCGCAGGTCCAGACGCGCGGCGATGCGTTCGCGGTGCAGAAACGGCAACACGTAGTAGCCGTATACCCGCTTGTGCGCCGGGGTATAGATCTCCAGCCGGTAGTGGAAATCGAACAACCGCTCGGTGCGGTTGCGCTCCCAGACCAGCGAATCGAACGGCGACAGTAACGCGCTGGCCTCGATGCGCCGGGGGATGCGCGGGGAGCCGGCGCAGTAGGCCGGTTGCTTCCAACCCTGTACCTCGACTGGCTGCAGGCGGCCATCGGCGAGCAGCTCGTGCAACGCCGCCCTGCCTTGGCCAGGCTCAAGGCGGAAGTAATCGCGCAAGTCGCGCTCGGTGGCCACGCCCAGCGCCGTGGCGGCATGCAGCATCAGGCCTTGGTGGGCTTCGGCTTCGCCCGGCAGCGCCTGGTCGAGGATGGCCTTGGGCAGGACCCTTTCCGGCACATCGTAAAGCCGCTCGAAACCGCGCCGCCCCGCCACCGTCACTTCACCGGCGGCGAATAGCCATTCCAGCGCGTGCTTTTCTTCGCTCCAGTCCCACCACGGGCCGGCCCGCTCCTGGCGGGTGGACAGGCTGCCCGCGCCCAGTGCGCCCTGTTCGCGCACGGCGGCCAAGACGCGGGCGATCACGTCCTGGCGTTCGCGGCCGAACTGCGCGAGTTGGCTGTAAATGCCGCGGCCATGGACGGCATGAGCCATGCGCCAGCGCAGCAGCGGATAGAGGTTCAGGGGTAATAGCGAGGCTTCGTGGCCCCAGTATTCGAACAGCTGGCGCTGGCGGCCACGGCCCCAAGCGAGTTGGTCGAGCATTTCTGGCGGGTAGTTGCCAAGGCGGGAGAACAGCGGCAGGTAATGGGAGCGGACCACGGCGTTGACCGAGTCGATCTGCACCACGCCCAGGCGTTGCAGCATGTGTTTCAGTGCGAGAAGGGTCGGTGGGGCGTCAGGCTGTTTGCCGAATCCCTGGGCTGACAGGGCCAGACGGCGGGCCTGGCTTATGGACAACTTGAGCGACAAGCCTGATCTCCTTTTATTGTCTGTTCCGGCCTCTTCGCGGGCACGCCCGCTCCCACAGGGATCGCACATAACCTGTGGGAGCGGGCGTGCCCGCGAAGAGGCCTTTACAGGTTTAGCCTATTTGCGCAACGGATCATCCCAGAAATGCCGCTCGGCCTCTTGCTGGATGTCCGCCCGGCTCAAGCCCAGGTCATGCAAAGTCGCATCACTCAGGCTGGCCAGTTCCTGGCGCTGGCGGTACAGCTGCAGCCACCGGGCCGGGCGGTCCAGGGCCACATGCCACAGGTGGTTCAAGGAAAAGGCAGGTTGCTGGATGCTGCTGACATGACCTTTCATCGTGAAGCCCTCCGTGTTGATGGCTCCAGTCTCTGCCCAGGCTTAAGATCAATCCAACGAATGTTTCTGATGCCATGCATCTCGGAGATTGATGCAATGTCCCAGTACCAGAGCCTCGATGCCGACGTGCTGCGCACCTTCGTCGCCATCGCCGAGCAAGGCGGCTTCACCCGCGCCGGGGAAGTGGTCAACCGCACCCAGTCGGCGGTGAGCATGCAGATGAAACGCCTGGAAGAAGACATCCTGCAGCGCCAGCTGTTCGAGCGCGACGGCCGCCAGGTGCGGCTTACCGCCGAGGGCCAGGTGCTGCTGGGCTACGCCCGGCGCATCCTCAAGCTGCATGGTGAAGTGTTCAATACCCTGCGCATGCCGCACATGGTCGGGCTGGTGCGCATCGGCACGCCGGATGACTACGCCATGCGCTTTCTGCCGTCCATCCTCTCCAGCTTCGCCCAGGCCTACCCGCTGGTGCAGGTGGAGGTGCATTGCGACTCGTCCAAGCAGCTGATGCTGCGCCAGGACCTGGACCTGACCATCGTCACCCGCGAGCCGGGCAACGAAGTTGGCCAGCTGCTGCGCCAGGAGCGCCTGGTGTGGGCGGCTGCTGAAGGTTTCTGCCCGCAGGAACAACGGCCAATGCCGTTGGCGTTATTCAATACCGACTGCTTCTGCCGCGCCTGGACCTGCAACGCACTGGAGGCCCAGGGCATCGACTACCGCATCGCCTACACCAGCCCCAGCCTGGCGGCGATCTTTGCCATCGTCACCGCGGGGCTTGCAGTGACGGCGCAATTGCAGAGCCTAGTCGGTGGCAACATCCGTATTCTCGGCGAGAACGATGGGTTGCCGCAGCTACCACTGGCAAACGTGATGCTGCTGCGCAACAGCCAGGGCCAGTCGCCGATCACCGACTGCATGGCCGATTACATCGTTGAAGGGTTCCTATAATCGGTCCTGCTTTGCAGCCCCGGCGATCTCACAGTTCAAACCCCAGCATCACCGCACACACCACCAGGAACACACAGAACATCGCCCGCAGTACTTTCTCTGGCAGCGCATGGGCCAGTTTCACCCCCCAGCTGATGCTCAGCAGCCCACCGACCGCCAGGGGAATACCCACGCTCCAGTCAACGCTGTGGTGCAGCCCATACGTCACCAGGGTGACCAAGGTACTCGGCGCCGCCAGCGCCAGCGACAGCCCCTGCGCCACCACTTGGGTGGTGCCAAACACACTGGTCAGGATCGGCGTGGCCACCACCGCCCCGCCGACACCGAACAGGCCGCCCATGGTCCCGGCAAAGCTGCCCAGCACGCCCAGCCACGGCCAGGCATAGCGCAGCTCGGCGCTGGGTGGCGAGACCTTGAGGAACATCCGCGCCACGTTCCAGATCGCCAGTGCGACCAGGAAGCCGACGAAGCCCAGGCGCATCGAGTGGGCGTCAATACCCACCGCCCAGATCGACCCGAGCCAGGCGAACAGGAAGCTGCACAGCGACAGCGGCACGGCATGACGCAGCTCGATGCGGTTGCGCTGGTGATAGCGCCACAGCGCCAGCAAAACGTTCGGCACCACCATCACCAACGCGGTGCCCTGGGCCAACTGCTGATCAAGGCCGAACAGCACGCCCAGTGCCGGGATGGCAATCAGGCCGCCGCCAATACCGAACAACCCACCCATGGTGCCCAGGCCGGCACCCAGCACGATATACAACAACCACTCGATCATCAGGGCCTCATCCGCCTGTGTTTGGAATGCGAGCATGCTAACGATTGCGCTCTGGCGGGGAAACGCATAGCAACGCACAATGGCTTTGCGTTTCTCGCACAAGCGGAATGACCATGAGCCCCGATACCCTGACCGACCAGTTGAGCCTGTTTCTCGATGTGCTGGAGAGCGGAAGCTTCTCTGCCGCCGCACGCCGCCACCCACTGACCCCGTCCGCCGTGGCCCGGCGCATCGACAACCTGGAAAGCGCCGTGGGCAGCCGCCTGTTCACCCGCAGCACCCATGCCGTACGCGCCACCCCGGCGGGCAATGCCTTCGCCGAGCGTGCCCGGCGCATCATCGAGGAACTGCGCCTGGCCCGTGCCGAGGCAGTATCGCTGAGCAATGCCCCCGAGGGCCTGATCCGCATCGACGCCCCGGCCGCCTTCGGCCGCCGTCACCTGGCGCCGGCAATCGCCGACTTCCTGGTGGCCTACCCAGGCCTGGATGTGCAATTGCGCTTGATCGACAGTTTCGTCGACCTGCATGGCAGCCATCTGGGCGAGGTCGACCTGGTACTGCGCGCCGGCCCCCTGGCCGACACCCGCCTGGTCGCCACCAAGCTGGCGCACATGGTGCGCATCGCCTGCGCCAGCCCTGCCTACCTGGCCAACCGCGGCATGCCCAGCTGCCCCAGCGAATTGCCCAGCCACGACGGCCTCGACTGGGACGGCCTGGCACCGCCGTTCGCCTGGCGCTTCGCGGTCGACGGGCAGATGCGCCTGTACCGCCCGGCACGCATGCGCATGGCCGCCAACAACGCCGAGACCCTGCTGTTCGGCGCCCTCGCCGGCCTCGGCGTCGCCCACCTGCCGACCTGGCTGATCAGCGACTACCTGCTGCGCGGCGAACTGCTGCCGCTGTTCTGCGACAACGGCCTGCCCGAAGCCGAAACCAGTGGCATTTATGCACTGCGCCTTGAACATGAAACGAACTCTCGCAGCCGTTTGCTGCTCGAATTCCTCAAGAGCCGCTTCAGCCCAGTGCCACCCTGGGACCTGGCGCTGCGCAGTGAACTGCGCTGGCAGTAAGCGCCCCAACCTTGAGCGTGCTAGATTTCTCCATTGATGACATTCAAGGACCTGCATGAACGCCAACACCCAAGCTTCCTGTGACGAGCTGCTGCTGGACAACCAGGTCTGTTTCGCCCTGCACTCCACCTCGTTGCTGATGACCAAGGTCTACAAGCCCCTGCTGCAAGCACTGGGCCTGACCTACCCGCAGTACCTGGCCATGCTCGTGCTGTGGGAGCAGGACGGCCTGACCGTAGGCGAAATCAGCCAGCACCTGCTGACCGACCCCGGCTCGCTCACACCGCTGCTCAAGCGCCTGGAGAGCGAAGGCCTGCTGCAGCGCAACCGCAGCCGCGAGGATGAGCGGGTGGTGCTGGTGCAACTGACCGACAAGGGCCGGGCCTTGCAGCAGCAGGCCCGGGAAGTACCGCACTGCATCCTCAAGGCCAGCGGCCGCAGCCTCGAACGCCTGCAGCAGCTGCAGGCCGACCTGCTGGAGCTGCGCGACAGCCTGCAAAAAAACCTCTGACGGCTACGCTGTGTGATGCCCGTTCGGATGAGCGGTGAAGATTTATCTTGCGCACTAACTAATTGCGCGCTAATTTAAATCCCGTACCCACCCGACGCCACCTGATCACCAGGGGCGCACAGCACACTAGCGAGGCTCAAGATGCAAAAGGTCACTCCGCTGTACATCGCAGAAGCCACCTCCACCGGCGGTCGCGACGGCAAATCCCGCTCCAGCGACGGCAAGCTGGAAGTCAAGCTGAGCACCCCCAAGGAACTCGGCGGCGCCGGTGGTGAAGGCACCAACCCTGAGCAGATGTTCGCCGCCGGCTACTCGGCCTGCTTCATCGGCGCCCTGAAGTTCGTGGCCGGCCAGGAGAAGAAAGCCCTGCCTGCGGATGCCTTGATCACCGCCAACGTCGGTATCGGCCAGATCCCTGGTGGTTTCGGCCTGGACATCGACCTGCACATCAACCTGCCGGGCCTGGCCCAGGCCGATGCCGAAGGGCTGGTTGAAAAGGCCCACAAGGTCTGCCCTTACTCCAACGCCACCCGCGGTAATGTCGATGTACGCCTGCACGTAACCGTCTGAAGCACGCGGTCCATGTGGGAGCGGCCTTGCGTCGCGAAAGGGCCGCAGAGCGGCCCCGGCAATAGATGCATCTGGCCGGATATCCTGGGACCGCTTTGCGGTCCTCTCGCGACGCAAGGCCGCTCCCACAAAAGCAAGAGCATGCCGATAGCTGCAGAAATCACAGGCATGAAAAAACCCGGCCAAGGCCGGGTTTTTTGCGTTTCGCAAGAAGGATTACTTCTTGGAGCGGCCTTTGAAGCTGTTGTCGCGAGTGTCGATGTCGATCCACTCGTCGATAGCGATGAAGTCGGCAACCTGGATCTCGGTACCGTTTGCCAGCTTGGCAGGCTTCATGACTTTACCGGAAGTATCGCCACGAGCAGCGTTCTCGGTGTAGACGACCTTACGGCTGATGGTGGTCGGCAGTTCAACCGATACCAGGCGGCCTTCGAAGAACACGGCTTCGCAGACGTCTTCCATGCCTTCTTCGATGTACGGCAGAACGGCTTCGATGTCCTCGGCGTTCAGCTCGTACATGGTGTAGTCGGTGGTGTCCATGAAGGTGTATTCGTCACCGTTGATGAACGACAGGGTCGCTTCTTTGCGATCCAGGATCACGTCGTCCAGCTTGTCGTCCGCACCGTACACGGTTTCGGTCTTGTAGCCGGTCAGCAGGTTCTTCAGCTTGGTCTTCATGATCGCGCTGTTACGGCCCGACTTGGTGAATTCAGCTTTCTGAACCAGCCACGGATCGTTATCGATGCGCAGAACGGTACCGGGTTTGATTTCTTTACCAGTTTTCATTGCAAAATATCCGAATCTGGATGGATTTATAAAAATCGAGGCCGCGTATCATAGCGAATTTCGGTAAAAGTGTACTAGCGCTGCGGCAAGGTCCGGCCGAGCGGCCTGACTCACGGCCCAATCAGCGGCATGCTGCTGCAGTTCCGCCCAGTGTTTGCGGGCGCCTTGCCAGGCCGCGTGCATGTCGCGGTCCATGTTCCAGGCACGCCACAATGCCATCAGCGCCTCGTCGGCAGCGTCCGACAAGCCCTGTCGATAATGCGCAAGGAAGGCTTCGAGTTTTTCCCAGTGGGCATTTTCGTCCTGCACATAGATGTGCCACAACATCGGCCGGCCGGCCCACTGGGCGCGCACGAACGAATCTTCCCCCCGCACCGCGTTGAAATCGCAGCTCCACAGCAGGCGGTCATAATCGTCCTGGCTGACGAACGGCAGAACCTGCACGGTCAACGTGCCGCGCTGGTGCACATCGCCAGGCTGCAACTGTTGCTCACCCAGCCAGGCGCCCAGATCGCCGAGAATGCGCCCTTGCGGGACCAGCAGGTGAACCGGCTCGGCATCTTCGGCCAGCGCATCGAGCCAACGGCCCAGCTGCCCGTTTTCATAGGCGAACAGCGACATCAGCAGTGCACCGGGCTGCACCTGCACGCCCAGGCCCTGAAGGAATGCCGCACGCGCTTTGGCCGACTGCTCGAAGGCCTGCCGGCGCGGCAGCAGGCTGGCCTCGCGCAACAGCCCGCCGGTCTTGTCGGTGAAGCCCGGGAAAAAGAACACTTTGCGCAGGCCATTGGGTTGTGGCGATGGCAAGCCATGGCAGCCTTCGACCCAATCCTCGGCGCTGAGGTATTCGAGGTTCAGCCACAGTACCGGCGCCGTGCGTGCGCGCATCGCTTCGACGTAAGCTGGCGGCAACTGGCAGGCAAACGCACCGATCACCACGTCGGCAGGCTCTGCAGGCTGCCAGTCAGCAGGCCAGGCTCGCACCTCGACGCCTTGCTGCCATTGCTGCGCGGCACTGGCATCGGCACCGGGGCACAGCGGCACGAAGGCATTCAGGTCGTCCACCCACAGGCGCACCGCCAAGTCGTGCTCGGCCACCAGCTGCCGGGCCAGGCGCCAGGTCACCCCGATATCGCCATAGTTGTCGACGACGCTGCAGAAAATGTCCCAGGTGGTTTTCATGTGCCCTGCCTCGCCCTGCGCAAAAACCGCGAATTCTGCGGATAAATTGTCGCTGACAAAAGCACCGCACGGAAAAAACTCCAGCGCCATGCGACAATGGCCCCTTCGCCCGCCCTGCCAGGAGGCCGCCATGCCCCGCCACCGTGAACTGAAGATCACCCTCAAACCGTTGCAACTGATTTTCTGCGTGGCCTTTGGCCTGTGGCTCGGCGCCGTGGCGATCGCCCTGAGTCTGTGGCTGGCCCTGCAACTGTGGCCCGACCAGGTGCAGCCCGTGGTCCAGGCAGTGGCACCGGTCTACAGCAAGCCGGCACCGACGACTGCACCCGCTCAGCCGGTGGACGCGCAGAGCGAGATGTTCGAGCGCTACAAGGACATCCTGCACAAGCAGGAAGTGCAGCAGGCCGCCGAGGCTGCCCAAGGCAACCCGCGCAACCTCAACAGCCCCAAGTGCCAGTTCTGGCTGTCGCAGAACCGCACCGCGCCGACTGACAAGAGCCAGGCCAACGTACTGGAGTTCTGCTACTGACCATGGACAAGGCCACCCTGCTCACGCGCATCGTCGCGGCCCTAGAAGCCGACATGGAGGTGTTGCGTCGCGCAGCCCAGACCGCCTATGAAGCGGCCACCGCCGAAGAGAACATCGCCGAGAACAAGTACGACACCCTGGGGCTGGAGGCGTCGTACCTGGCCACCGGGCAGGCACGGCGCACGGCCGAGATTCGCCAGGCGCTGCTGACTTACCAGCAATTGCTGCTGCGCGAGTATGAACCGGCGCGCGGGGTGCAGGTGAGCAATCTGGTGACGCTGGAAGATGAAGATGGCGGGCGGCGGTTGCTGTTTCTCGGGCCTGAGGCGGCCGGGTTGAAGATTGGCGAGGGGGATGAGCTGGTGACTGTGATCACCCCGCGTTCGCCGCTGGGGCAGCAACTGGTGGGCAAGAAGATTGATGACGAGGTGAAGCTTGGGACCCAGCTTTTCTACATCATCGATGTTGCCTGACCTGGCCTCTTCGCGGGCACGCCCGCTCCCACAGGATAAGCACAAGATCTGAAAGCTGTGCAGTACCTGTGGGAGCGGGCGTGCCCGCGAAGAAGCCAGCACAAGCAATCCATTTCTAAGCCCCTGAGAGCGCATCGAACCGCCCCGCCAACCCCCGCTCGGCAAACTGCTCCACCACAAAGTCGATGAACGCCCGGGTCTTGCCCGGCAACAGCTTGTGCTCGGCGTAATACAAGCTGATATGCCCATCATCCACATACCAGTCCGGCAACACCCGCTGTAGCTGCCCGGCCTCCAGGTAAGGCACGGCAAACGGCAAGCTGACCAGGGCGACCCCCAACCCCTGCTGCGCCACCGCGCAGGCTGCGTCCGAATCACTCATGGTCATCGCCTGGCGCAACAGCAACGGCTGCTGCTCCTGCAAACGGCTGGTCAAAGGCCAGGAACGTACCCGTCCGGTCTGTGGGGAACGGATCAGAATCCCGTCGTGGCGCTTCAGTTCCTCGGGGCTGTCGATAGCGGCATGCCGGTTCAAGTACTCAGGCGCCGCCACCAGCACCCGATGCGCGGGGGTCAGCTTGCGCGCCACGACGCCCAACGGCAGCTCGAAACCACCGCCAATGGCCGCATCGAAGCCCTGGCCGATCAGGTCGACCTGGCGGTTGTCGAAATGCCAGTCCGGGGTGATCGCCGGGTAGCGGCGCAGAAACTCACCCAGCAGCGGCAGCACGTACAGGCGGCCGAACACCGTGCCCATGCTCACCCGCAGCAGCCCGGCCGGCTGGCCCTCGGCGCTGGCCAGGTTGGCCACGGCGTACTGGATGGTGCGAAAGCTGTCGCTCACCTCGCCCAGAAATCGCTGCCCGGCTTCGGTCAAAGTCAGCTTGCGCGTACTACGCTGGAACAGCCGCACCCCGAGGCGCGCCTCCAGCTGGGCAACGTGCTTGCCGACCGCCGCCGGGGTGATGCTCAGGCGCCGGGCCGCTTCGGCGAAACTGCCCACCTCGGCGCTTCGAATGAAGCACTCGAGGGCGTTGAAAGACTCCATGGCCATGATTACCAACCAAAGGTTTACTCTGCTGATAGTGATTGCCATCTTATCAGCAGGTAATCATCGGTCGATACTGCGTCCATCCAAGGCATCCGGCCTTGCTTCCAGCAGGAGATCAGCATGTCCAAGCAACTTACCCTCGAAGGCAAAGTCGCCTTCGTCCAAGGCGGCTCGCGCGGTATCGGCGCAGCCATCGTGCGGCGCCTGGCCCACGAAGGTGCACACGTCGCCTTCACCTACGTCAGCTCCGCCGGCCCGGCCGAAGCCCTGGCCGACGAAATCAAGGCCGCGGGCGGCCAGGCCCTGGCCCTGCGCGCCGACAGCGCCGACGCCGCCGCCTTGCAGCTGGCGGTGGACGACGCCTTCAAGGCCTTCGGCCGCCTCGATATCCTGGTCAACAACGCCGGCGTGCTGGCAGTTGCGCCGCTGGCCGAGTTCGACCTGGCGGACTTCGACCGCACCCTCGCGGTCAACGTGCGCAGCGTGTTCGTCGCCAGCCAGGCCGCTGCCCGCTACATGGGCCAGGGTGGGCGCATCATCAACATCGGCAGCACCAATGCCGAACGCATGCCGTT
Source organism: Pseudomonas sp. CC120222-01a (assembly GCF_003097235.1). Taxonomy (GTDB): domain Bacteria; phylum Pseudomonadota; class Gammaproteobacteria; order Pseudomonadales; family Pseudomonadaceae; genus Aquipseudomonas. The sequence goes on from NZ_QEQQ01000015.1 coordinate 148,820, forward strand.
TGCCGGTGGCGCCCCGTATGCCATGAGCAAGTCAGCGCTGGTCGGCCTGACCAAGGGCATGGCCCGTGACCTGGGGCCGCAGGGGATTACCGTGAACAACGTGCAGCCAGGGCCGGTGGATACCGACATGAACCCGGCCAGCGGCGAGTTTGCCGAAAGCCTGATTCCGCTGATGGCCATCGGGCGGTACGGACAGGCGGACGAGATTGCCAGCTTTGTGGCGTATCTGGCGGGGCCTGAGGCGGGTTACATCACCGGGGCCAGCTTGTTGGCCGATGGTGGGTTTGCGGCTTGAGGGTTGTATAAAGACGGCAACGTGCACGGCTTGAGTTGTATGCTGGTGCAAAGATCGAGCGCCGCCCGCGCGGCGCATCGCGGGCAAGCCCGCTCCCACATCTGTTTCAGGCCAGTCTCTCCTGTGCCGCCAACAGGGCCCGCCTTGGTGCATGACCTTAGACCGATGGAAAGCAGTTGCGCCCACCTCGATATCGAAGGGAACAAACAAGGCGGTTCCTGTTGGCTTCACAGGAGTGACTGGCCCGAAACAGATGTGGGAGCGGGCTTGCCCGCGATGCGCCGCGCGGGCGGCGCTCGATCTCACAGGCGCCACAAAATCACCGACGAACACCCCCAGCACCAAACGAGAATCCCATGAAATCCCCCTCCCTGAGCCGTGCCCTGATCCTGCTGATGGCCACCGCCACCGGCCTGGCCGTGGCCAGCAACTACTACGCCCAACCGCTGCTGCACAGCATTGCGCAACAGTTCGGCCTGAGTACCGCAAGCGCCGGCAGCATCGTCATCGCCGCGCAACTGAGCTATGGCGCCGGCCTGTTGCTGCTGGCGCCGCTGGGCGACCTGTTCGAACAGCGCCGGCTGATCGTGGTGATGACGGCCATCTCCACCCTGGGCCTGGTCATCAGCGCCTGTGCCCCGAGCCTGCCCTGGTTGCTGCTCGGCACCGCGCTCACCGGCCTGTTCTCGGTGGTAGCGCAGATCCTAGTGCCGATGGCCGCCACCCTGAGCGAGCCGCATCAGCGTGGTCGCGCCGTGGGCACCTTGATGAGCGGGCTGCTGCTGGGCATCCTGCTGGCGCGTACCGCCGCCGGTTTCATGGCCGAGCTGGGCGGCTGGCGCAGCATCTATGTGCTGGCCGCCGTGCTGATGGCGCTCACGGCGCTGGCGCTGTACCGCAACCTGCCCGAACACAACAGCCATGCCGGCCTGAAGTACCCGGCGCTGATCGGCTCGGTGTTCCGCCTGTTCATCGAAGAGCCAGTGCTGCGCCTGCGCTCGCTGCTCGGCCTGCTGGCGTTCAGCCTGTTCGCACTGTTCTGGACACCGCTGGCATTCCTGCTGGCCATCGAGCCGTACCACTACTCCGACGCGGCCATCGGCCTGTTCGGCCTGGCCGGTGCGGCCGGTGCGTTGGCGGCCAACTGGGCCGGGCGCCTGGCCGACCGCGGCAAAGGCTCGCTGGGCACAACGGTGGGCCTGGTGGCGCTGCTGTTGTCATGGATCCCGCTGGGCTTTGCCGAAAGCTCGCTGCTGGCGTTGCTGGTAGGCGTGCTGGCCCTGGACCTGGCCGTGCAGCTGGTGCACGTGAGCAACCAGAATGCGGTGATCGCCCTGCGCCCCGAAGCTCGCACCCGCCTCAATGCCGGCTACATCACCTGCTACTTCATCGGCGGTGCGCTAGGCTCGTTGCTGGGCACGCAACTGTTCCAGCACCACGGCTGGATGGGGATCGTCACGGCGGGCCTGGCGATCGGTACGCTGGCGCTGCTGGTGTGGGCCTGGGCGCTGCGCAAGCGGGCGGTTGCGCAGGCAGCCTGATACGGGAGCACTCCCACGATGATCAAGAGCCTCCAGCAGCAAACGCCTCATCCACCTGCGCCAGTTGTGCTTCGCTCAGCACGCCTGCCTGGTAGTGCAGCTTGATCCACGCCAGCAGGTAGTCATACCGCGCCTGGGCCAGATCGCGCCGGGTGCTGGCCAATTGCTGCTCGGCGTTGAGCACGTCGAGGTTGACCCGCTCGCCGCCCAGTACGCTCTTGCGAGTCGACACCACCAGTGCCTCGGCTGCCACCAGGGCCCGCTGGTAGGCACGCAGGCGGCTGGCGCCGGACTGGCAGGCGTTGTACTGCTTGCGCAGCTCGATCAGGGCGCCACGGGTCTGCCCGTCAAGCTCGTACTCGGCCTGCTCCAGATGACGGCTGGCCTGCCGGGTCGAGGCCGACACACCGCCACCGGCAAACAACGGCACGCTGACTTCGATACCCACGGTGTTGGTGTCATAGCGCTGGTTATAGGTGTTGCCGCTGTCCGACTCCTGGCGCCGCGAGGTGGCGAAGGCCGTGACCTTGGGCAGGTGCCCGGCACGGTTGCGTTCGACCTCGTAACGCGCCACGTCCAGGGCCTGGCGCGACGACGCCAGTTGCGGATTGCTGGCCAAGGCCCGCGCCTGCCAGGCGTCATAGCCGCTCGGTTCAACGCTGGGCAAGGCAAAACCCGCACGCAACGGCGCCAGCTCCTCGACACGCACTGCGGGCTCGCCGATCAGCGCGCCGAGTTCGCGCAGGGCCGCGTCCTGATCGTTGCGGGCCTGGATTTCCTCGGCATCGGCCAGCTCGAAACGCGCCTGGGCTTCGAGCACATCGGTACGCGTGCCTTCACCGGCGTCGAACAACCGCCGGTTCTGCTGGAACTGCTGGCGGTAGGCTTGCTTGCTGGCCACGCTGATGGCGATCTGATCTTCGGCGAACAGGGCCTGGGTGTAGCTGCTCATTACGCGCACCAGCAACTGCTGGCTCTGGTCGCGGAACGCCTCGTCGGCAAACAGCGCCTGGGCCACACCCTTGCGGTAAGCGGCATAGGCTTCGTAGTCGAACAACGGCTGCTGGAGGATGAAGCTCGAACCCATGCTGTTGTAATGCCGGTCCTCTTGCTGGCGGCGCGAATCCCCCAGGTATTTCACCTCGGAATCGTTGCGGCCCTTGTTGTAGTTGTACGACAGGCTCGGCAGCAGCCCGGCGCGGCCGATGGCGCGGTACTCCTGGCCGGCCTCGCGGGCCTTGAACGCGGCCAGGTAGGTCGGATCGCGGCGCAGGGCCTGCTCGTACACCTGGAACGGCCCCATGGCCGCCAGAGAGATGCCAGGCAGCCAGGCGCAGGCCGCCAGCAGCCCGATCAACGGGAAGTTCTTCACGGGGCGGTCCTTATTGTTCGGTCAGGGCAGTGCCTGCGCGGTCTAGCAGGGGCTTGAACAGGTAGTTGAGCAGCGAGCGCTCGCCGGTCCGCACGAACAGCTCCGCCGGCATCCCCGGGCGAATCGTCAGGCCATCCAGGCGCGCCAGCGCCTCGTCGCTGACGGTACTGCGCAGTACGTAATACGGTTGGCCACTGCGCTCGTCGATCAGTTGGTCGGCCGACAACAGCGTCACTTCGCCGCTGACCCGTGGCGTGCGGTTCTGGTTGAAGGCGGTGAACAGGATGTCCACCGGCAATTGCAGGGCCACCTTGTCCACCAGGTTCACCGGCAGGCGCCCTTCCACTTCCAGCGCGGCGCCCTGGGGGACAATCTCCAGCAACGTATCGCCGGCCCGCACCACCGCGCCTTCGGTATGCACGCCAAGGTTGACGGCGATACCGTCGGCCGGCGCAAGGATCTCGCTGTGCTGCAAGGCAAAACCTGCGGCGTTGAGCTGCTGCTCCAGGGTCGCTACCTTGACCTGGGCGTCGGCCAGCTGGCTGCGCACCTCTTTCTGATACTCCTCGCGGCGCTGCTGCAGGTTGAGCCGGGCTTCGACGATCACTTGCCCCAGGCGAGCGCTGTCACCGGCATTCTGCGCCAGGTCGCGCTGCACCTGGGACAGCTGGCGCTGATACTCGAGCACGCGGTTGCGCGGAATGTAGCCATCACCGGCCAGTGGCCGCAGGTTGTCCAGTTGCTCACGCAGAGAGTCGGCCTGGGCTTGCAGGTCACCTCGGGCCCGGCGCATGCCGCTCAGCTGGGCCTGTGAACCCTCGATACTGGCCGCCAGCGCGCTTTGCTCGCGGGCCTGGGCCTGGCGGCGGCTGTCGAACAACTGGCGCTGGCCTTCGAGCATCAGCCCAAGCCCGGCATCGTTCTGTGCCAGCAGGTCGGCAGGAAACACCACCTGGCCCAGGTTGTCGCGCTCGCCCTGCCAGCGTGCCAGGCTGGCGCGCGCCATCCTGTACTGGGCCTGCAACGCATCGACATCAGCCCGCACCTGGGTGGGGTCGAGCCGGAACAGCGGCTCGCCCCGATGAACCTGCTGGCCTTCGCCAACCAGGATCCGGCTGACCACGCCAGCGGCCATCGACTGCACAGCCTTGCGTTTGCCCGACACCACCACCGTGCCCTGCACCGGCACACCCTGGTCGAGCGGAGCCAGGCTGGCCCAGGCCATGAAGCCACCGAAACCGACCAGGGTCAGCACCCAGCCCAAGCGCACGTGGAAGCGCGCATCGCGCTCATGCCGGCTCATGCGCCACCCCCGGCCTGCAACGGGCGCTGGGCCGGGGCTTGCCCCATGGCATGGAGGATGTCGCGGGCCGGGCCGAAGCCCTGCATGCGCCCTTCGTGCAGCACCAGCAATTTGTCGGCCTGGGCCAGCGCGGCGCTGCGGTGGGTCACCAGTACCACGGTGCGGCCCAAGGCCTTGAGCTGGGCCAGGGCATTGGCCAGCGCGGTCTCGCCGTGGCTGTCGAGGTTGGAATTGGGTTCGTCGAGCACGATCAGGCAAGGATTGCCATATAGCGCGCGGGCCAAGGCGATACGTTGCTTCTGGCCACCAGAAAGGTCGAGCCCCGCCTCGCCCAGGCGTGTGTCGTAACCCTGGGGCAGGCGCAGAATCAATTCGTGCACGCCAGCCAGGCGTGCGGCCTCGACCACCTGCTGGCCATCCAGCTCACCGAAGCGGGCGATGTTCTCGGCGATACTGCCGCGCAGCAGTTCGATGGTCTGTGGCAGGTAGCCAATATGCGGGCCAAGGGCTTCAGGGTCCCACTGGCCAAGCTCGGCGCCATCCAGGCGGACATGGCCGCTGCGGGTCGGCCACACGCCCACCAGCAGCTTGGCCAGGGTCGACTTGCCCGAGCCTGAAGCCCCCAGCACACCCAACAGTTCACCGGCGGCCAGGGTGAAGTCGACCTGCTGCAAGGTGGCCAGGCCACGCCCGGGCGGCCCGGCACTGACCTGCTGCACCGACAGGTGTCCGTCGGGCACCGGCAGGGGCATCGGCGCCGGCGATTCCGGGTGTTCGCGCAGCAGGCTGTCCAGGCGCTGATAGGCCAGCTTCGCCCCGCTCCACTGCTTCCAAACGGCAAGCAACTGGTCTATCGGCGCCAGCACCCGGCCCATGAGGATGGAGCCGGCGATCATCATCCCCGGGGTCATCTGCCCGTTGATCACCAGCAGGGCGCCAAGCCCCAATACCAGCGATTGCAGGCACAGGCGCAAGCCCTTGCTGGTGGCCGTGATCACCGCCGAGGTGTCACTGGCCTGGTTCTGCAGGTCGAGGAAGCGCCCGTGCTGGGCAAACCAGCGGCGGCGCAGCGCACCGAGCATGCCCATGGCCTGGATGCTCTCGGCACTGTGCAACTGGCTGCCGGCCAACAGCGTCGATTGCTGCTGCACGGCGCTGGCCTCAGTCAGCGTGGCGTGTGTCAGGCGTTCATTGAGCACGGCCAGGGCAATCAACAGCAAGGCACCGCCGCTGGCCATCAGCCCCAGCCAGGGGTTGAAGGCAAAGATTACCGCCAGATAAATCGGGAACCACGGGGCATCGAAGAAGGCGAACAGAGCCGGGCCGGTAACGAATTGACGCAATTGCGTCAGGTCATTCAAGGCCTGCCCAGCGGCGCCGTCGCGCTGACGCAAGTTGCGCTCGAAGGCCGCGCGGTACACCTGCAAGTTGAAACTTTTTTCCAACTGGTTGCCCACGCGAATGACAATGAAACTGCGCACTGCCTCCAACGCGCCTATATAGATGAAGAAACCGACCACCATGATGGTCAATAACCACAAAGTTGTAGTGTTCTGTGAACTCAGTACACGGTCGTACACTTGCAACATGTAAATAGACGGCACCAGCATGAGCAGGTTGATCAATGCCGTGAAACAGCCAACGCTGACCAGCGCCGACTTGTAGTTGCCGAGTGCCGCCCACAAGGGCGCCCCGGGCTGTTTGCTCGGTAGTTTCATGGGTCGCCCTTGTTCACCTGGAACTTGCGTGAAGTTCCAGGCCGGGATTTATTAGTCCTGGCGGTCGAGCACCAAGTGTGTGCCGTTCGCCGTGATCAACGCATAGTGCCCGGCGCCCTGGCGGCTGAAATGCACCGCCTGGCTGCCGTCGGCACCGACCAGGGCCAGGGTGTCCGGTGTCACCAGCCAGCTGCCGGGGCGCAAGCCCAGCAAGCGTTCGGCGCACGCCAGGTCACCGCTCAGCTCACCTCCACTGGCGCCAAGGCGCAACTCACAGGCCTGCGCGGGCTGGTACTCGGGATACAGTTGCCAACGGCCGGCCAGTTGCGCGGCATTGGGTAGAAGCAGGCTGCTCGCCATACAGACCTCAGTGATCACCATCAGGGGGACCGCGCCCAGCGCGATCATTCGCTCGAACCTTTGCATGCCTTGACCTCGTCGGCAAAAGGGGCGGCGCAAGCGCCACCCCCTGGTGCATCAGACCACGATGTCGGTGACAGCGGCCTGGCCAACGGTGCTCACCAGGAATTCAGCCTGGCTGTTGCCGGTGAAGTCGATGGCCAGGCTACCCAGGTTGGTGGCCTGGTCGTAGCTCAGCAGCGCCTCGCCGGCATGGCCGGTAAAGGCGTTGACGAACTGCAGCGGCAGCTTGTCCACGGCGAACGCGGCGATGGCCGACAGGTCAATCTTGTCCTGACCGGATGTGAAGTCCATGATCCGGTCCGGCGCCGCCCGGGTGGAGTCGCTGACCGCCGCGAACACGAAGGTGTCCGCGCCGGAGCCGCCCCAGAGCTGGTCGCCGCCACCGGCGCCGTAGATGATGTCGTTGCCAGCACCGCCCTTGAGCACGTTGGCCACGCCATTGCCGATCAGCAGGTCGTTGCCGGCACCGCCAAAGGCGTTCTCGACGGTGACACCCTTGGCGATGGACACGTTGCCGACCATGCCGCCGACGTCGGAGAACGAGGCTTCGTTGAGGTTGATCTTCTGGTTCTGGGTGAACCCGGAGAAGTCCAGGGTATCGTTGCCGCCACCGTCCCACACGGCAAACACCACTTTCGACGAGGCCGAGGTGGCCGAGTAGAAATCGCGGTCGGCGGTGGCGTTGAAGCCATACACAGTGTCGCCCGAACGGGTTGCATGGTTGGCACCATAGAGCTTCTGGATCGCCGCGATGTCGTCCATCAGCGGCGCCGAGGCGTAGTACTGCCCGCCGGCCTTGATGAAGTTCTGCCCGGTGTTGCTCTCGCTCCAGTAGCTCATGACGCTGTAGCCGCGGGTGTCCTGGGCGTACGAGGCGTCCTTGTAGGTCGGGTAACCCTCGCCGGCGTTGTAGTCGCCGGGGTGGGACAGGCCAAGCACATGGCCGATTTCGTGGGTCAGGGTCTGGCGCCCGTAGTTGCCGGTGTCAGGGTTGACGTTGACCTGGTAGTCACGGCTGATCAGGTACCAGGATTCGCCCTTGTGCGAACCCGGCTGATTGAACGGCAGGTAGGCGAAGGCAGCGCCACCGCTGCTGCCGTCGCTGTAGTTGCCGAAGGTCATGTGACCGTCGCCTCCCGACGCGGCCTCGGTGAAGGTCACCTTGGCCACGTCCGCCCACGACTGCATGGCCAGCTTGGCCTGGGCTTTCTGCTGCGCCGAGAAGGCGCTGAAACTGCCCAGGTCGCGGCTGTAGAAGTCCGCCGGTGCGCGGTTGAGGAAGGTGTAGCTGAGGCTGATGGTGCCGTCCTTGTTCAGATCCTGCCAGGCCGCGCCATCGCGCAGCAGCTGGGTGGCGGCCTGGTCGACCGTGAACGAGGATTTGCCATTGACGTCCGCGCCACCGCGATCGTACTGATGGCCAAAACCATTGATCAGCCCGAAGGCGCTGCTGGGCCCTTGCGGTTGCACGGCGGCAGCTGCAGAAACAATGGCGCTTGCTTTGACTTTCGACATACAGACACTTCCTTGTTTACAAAAAAGCAGTAGATGTCCGACAGGATTCCCTTACCTTGGCGAGAGCATCCTGTCACTCGCCCTTATGAGGCGCAAAAAAACTGACACATATTGAAAGTTCATGTCCAGCGTTTTTGAAGGCTTTTCTTCGAAAACGAAAACAAATGCACGGTTTTATTGTTTGCGCAAACGAAAGAGAACTAAATTAAATGCCGCCATACGAAGAGTGACCGGCAAGTTTTATTCAACAAGTGGAAGTTTGATTATAAAAAAGCGACACATCGGCAAAGTGCGACAGAACACCTCATGACCCTCCGTCGCCTGACCGTTGACTTGCCCGCTGATGGGGCGCTCAGTAGGCGCTGGTCAAAGACCTTTCACTGACAGGACGAATCAATGACAAGACTCACGGTGCAATCCGGCGATTTCTTGCAAGGTGAAGGCGAGTTTCGCAATGGATCGCTCACACTCAAGACCCCACGCAGCCCTTCACCCGGCGAGCGCATTTCACTAGCCCGCATCGCTGACCTGCGCCTGGCCAGCCTGGAGTCCAGCCGCAGCCTGGGTACTGCCCTCGGCTGGGGCGTGGCCGGGGCGCTGGTGGCCGGCCCGGTGGGCCTGCTGGCCGGGCTCTGGCTGGGCGGCAAAGAAGAAGAAGCCACCTTCCTGGCCACCTTCAAGGATGGCCGCAAACTGATGGCCATCACTGACGGCAAAACCTGGTCGAAAATCGACGACACCTGGCGCCAGCATCGCCACCCGGCAACTGCTGACTGAAGACCCGCAGGGCTTGGGCCTGATAACATAGCGCCCCTTTTTTCGCCTGTTCCGGCCTCTTCGCGGGCGCGCCCGCGAAGAAGCCTGCGCGGTCTTCGCCCCAAGGACGCCCCCTGCATGCCCCTGCTTCGCCCTCACCTGCCCCTGAGCCTGCTCAGCCTGGGCCTGGCCCTGCACAGCCCTCATGGCCTGGCCGAAGACAGCCTGGAATTGGCCCCGGTGCAGGTGTCCGACACTTACGGCGATGAGGGTTACCAGGTACGCGAGGCCTCGGTCGGCGGCTTCCAGCCTGCCCCCTTGCTCGACACCCCGGCCTCGGTCAGCGTGTTCAGCCAGCAACTGCTGGAAGACCGCCAGGTTCGCCTGCTCAGCGAAGTGCTGCAAAGCGACGCCTCGGTGGGCGAAAGCTATGCCCCGATCGGTTACTACGAAAACTTCAACGTGCGCGGTTTCGAGCTCAACGCCGCCAGCAGTTACCGCATCAACGGCCAGACCATCGCCGGCGAGCAGAACGTGGCACTGGAGAACAAGCAGCAGGTCGAGCTGCTCAAGGGCCTTTCCGGGCTGCAGAGCGGCGTGTCGGAGCCGGGCGGGCTGATCAACTATGTGACCAAACGCGCCGCCGACGTGCGCAGCGTGACGGTTTCGACCAACGCCCAAGGCGAGCGCTACCTCGCCACCGACATCGGCGGCTGGTTCGGCAATGAGCGGCAGTTCGGCCTGCGCGCCAATCTCGCCCACGAGGACATCCGTTCTTACGTCGACCATGCCGACGGCAAGCGCGACTTTGCCTCGCTGGCCTTCGACTGGCAGATCAACCCCGATGCCACCTTGCAGCTCGATGCCGAGTACCAGCACCGCGAACAGCGGTCGGTACCGGGCTATCAGTTGTTGGGCGGCAGCGAATTGCCCCATGGCATCGACCCGAGCGACCGCCTGGCCTACCAGCAGTGGGCGAAGCCTGTGCAGAACGATTCGCTGAACCTGGGCGGCCGCTTCGAATACCGCTTCAACGAGGCCTGGACCGGCACCCTGAGTGCATCGCGCAGCAAGGTGGTGATCGACGACTACAGTGCGTTCGCCTGGGGCAGCGAAGGTGGCTGGCAGTCGCATTTCAGCCCCGAGGGCGACTATGACATCTATGACTTCCGCAGCCCCGACGATACCCGCCGCACCGATGAAGCCCAGGCCATGCTCAATGGCCATTTCGACGCGCTGGGTGTGCAGCACGACCTGACCGTGGGCAGCAGCGCCCAACGTCGCACGCTCGATCAGCGCCCCTATTACAACGAGCTGGTCGGCAGCGGCAACATCTATACCGGCGCGCCGGCCGTGGCGCCGTCGGACAAGCCGATCGGCGCCAGCGAAAAGCGCCTGGACAGCCGCCAGTACGGCCTGTTCGTCAGCGACCGCATCAGTTTCAACGAGCAATGGCAGACCGTACTGGGCGCCCGCGAAGTGCGCCTGGATGAGAAAACCTGGGACGAGAACGGCGTGGCCGGGCGGCATACCCGGCAATACCAGCTGCTGCCCAATGCCGCGTTGATCTACAAACCACGCCCCGATACCACGGTGTATGCCAGCTACGCCAAGGGGTTGTCGGCGGGCGGCACAGCCCCCTGGTACGCCAGCAACGCGGCCGAGATTCTTGCCCCTACCCTCTCCCACCAATTGGAGCTAGGTATCAAGCGTGACTGGCGAGGCATGAGCTTCAGCGCTGCGCTGTTCCAGATCCGCCAGGCGTACCAGTACGCACGCCCGGAAGGAGACGGCAGCTTCACCTATGTGCAGCAGGGCCAGCAGAAGAACATCGGCCTGGAACTGGGCGCCAGCGGCTGTGCAACTTCGAACCTGCAGCTTCAGGCCAGCGCCGCAGCGATTCGCGCCCGGGTGCAGGACAGCGGCACCGACGCCTACGAGGGCCACCAGGCGATCAACGTGCCGCGGCTGCGCGCCGCCCTGCATGCCGAGTACAGCCTGCCAGTACCCGGCCTGGCCTTGCTCGGCGGGGCGCGCTACAGCGCCAGCAAGTATGCGAGCCAGGCGGGTAATGTGGAGGTTGGCGGGTATACCGTGTTCGATATCGGCAGCCGCTACCGCATGCAGATCGACGGGTATGACACGACGCTGCGGCTGACGGTGGATAACGTCTTCGACAAACGCTACTGGCGTGATGTGGGGGACTACTTGGGCGACAACTACCTGTTCCAGGGGGCGCCGCGGACGGCGCGCGTGTCTGCCTCAGTGAACTTTTGAGTCTCTGGAGCGAGTGACGGCCTTGTAGGAGCGGCCTTGTGTCGCGAAAGGGCTGCGAAGCAGCCCCAGCAATTTGTGCGTCTGCGCTGAAACCCTGGGGCTGCTTCGCAGCCCTTTCGCGACACAAGGCCGCTCCTACAAGGCCCCAGAATGCAAAAAGCCCCCGAACTTTTCAGCTCGGGGGCTTTCGCAGAATGTGGCGGTGAAGAAGGGATTTGAACCCTTGATACGATTTCTCGTATACACACTTTCCAGGCGTGCTCCTTCGACCACTCGGACACTTCACCGTTTTCTCTTCAAGGCTTTCACCCCGTCGAGGCGCGCTAATTTAGTAGAAGAGCTTTTCTTTGGCAAGCATTTTTTTCAAATTTTTCATGCATTTAAGCCAACCCACTGAAAAACCGAGGTTGCCAGGGCATTGCTGCCAATCTCGCCAGCGCTTTTACCCGCTGCAAACGCGCCGCCCTCGCCACGCAAGGCATGGCGCCCCGACACTGACTGGCCGGTCAGCCTTGCTGCTTTACCTGGCCCGCCGTGCTGGGTAACGTCGTCGCCACGTCACCCTAAGGATTGCGCCATGAGCGAGCTGATTACCTACCACGCCGAAGACGGCATCGCCACCCTGACCCTGAACAACGGCAAGGTCAACGCCATCTCGCCGGACGTCATCGCGGCCTTCAATGCCGCCCTCGACCGCGCCACGCAGGAGCGTGCCGTGGTGATCATTACCGGCCAGCCGGGCATCCTCTCCGGGGGTTACGACCTCAAGGTGATGACCTCCGGCCCTAAAGAAGCCGTCGCCCTGGTCACCGCTGGCTCCACCCTGGCCCGCCGCCTGCTGTCGCACCCGTTCCCGGTGATCGTCGCCTGCCCCGGCCATGCCGTGGCCAAGGGCGCCTTCCTGCTGCTGTCGGCGGATTACCGCATTGGCGTCGAAGGCCCGTACAAGATCGGCCTGAACGAAGTGCAGATCGGCATGACCATGCACCACGCCGGCATCGAACTGGCCCGCGACCGCCTGAGTCGCTCAGCCTTCCACCGCTCGGTGATCAACGCCGAGATGTTCGAGCCCAAGGATGCACTGGATGCCGGCTTCCTCGACAAAGTGGTGCCGGCCGAGCAGTTGCTTGACGTCGCCCAAGGCGCTGCCCGCGAGCTGAAGAAGCTGAACATGCTGGCGCACAAGAACACCAAGCTGAAAGTGCGCAAGGGGCTGCTGGATACCCTGGACGAGGCGATTCTGCTCGATCAGGGCCACATGGGCTGATCGCAGCGGCTCACACCAGGGTTTGCCCCGGCCAGTGCACAGCCGTACACTGCGCCGCGACTGTCTGGTGTGAGTCGTACCATGCTTTACTCGCTTCGCATGCTCCTGCTGGGGCTGCACTTCGTGCTGGCGGGCTCCCTCGGCCTGCTGATCGGCCTGCTGCGCCCCTTCAACCGCGACAACAGCCGCCTCTTCGCCCGCCTCTACAGCGTGCCGGCCACCTGGCTGATGCGCATCAGGGTCAAGGCCGAAGTCGGCCCGCTGTGGGACCAGCCGCCCGGCTGCGTGATCGTGGCCAATCACCAGTCCAACTACGACCTGTTCATCCTCGGCCATGTCGTGCCGCAACGCACGGTCGCCATCGGCAAGAAGAGCCTCGGCTGGATTCCGCTGTTCGGCCAGCTGTTCTGGCTGGGTGGCAACGTGCTGATCGACCGCAAGAACGCCTATCAGGCGCGCAAGGCCATGCAGACCACCACGCGCATCCTGCGCGACGACACCTCGATATGGATTTTCCCGGAAGGTACGCGCAACCCCGAAGAACAGCTGCTGGCGTTCAAGAAAGGTGCGTTCCACATGGCCGTGGAAGCCGGTGTGCCGATCGTGCCAGTGTGCGTCAGCCGTTATGCCCGGCGCCTGAGCCTGAACAGCTGGCGGCGGCGGACAGTGATCGTGCGCTCACTGCCACCGATCGCCACCAACGGCCTCAGCCAGCAGGACCTGCCAGCGTTGATCGAACAGTGCCGCACCCAGATGCAGCATTGCATCGACCACATGGAAGATGAACTCGCCCACCTCTAGGTTGCTCTACGGCCAACTACAGCCCAAGCTGTAACCCGTGTGCAACCGAACAAGTGGATAACCATGGGTCGAGTCGTGGCATCGGCGGTGTATGCCGCCGGCAGAAAGGTCACCAACATCAATATCGACGAAGGCAGCGAGTGGGCGCGCAAGCCGGGGCACTTCGTGTGGATCGGCCTGGAAGAGCCCAACGCCGAGGAACTGGCCAACCTGCAATGCCAGTTCAACCTGCACGAACTGGCCATCGAGGATGCGCTGGAAAAGCACAGCCGGCCCAAGCTCGAAACCTTTGGCGATGCGCTGTTCATCGTCACCTACTCGCCGGTCCGCCACGAAGGCAAGCTGGAGTTCATCGAAACCCACATCTTTGCCGGCAACGGCTACATCATCACCTGCCGCAACGGCCACTCGAAATCCTACGCCCTGGTGCGCCAGCGCTGCGAGGCGCGCCCGCTACTGCTCGAACATGGCGAAGACTTCGTGTTGTATGCCCTGCTCGACTTCGTCACCGAGAACTACCAGCCGGTCAGCGAGGCCATTCATGGCGAGATCGAAGAGCTGGAGCAGAGTGTGCTGAGCACCACGTTGCAGGAAGAGGACATCCAGCGCCTGCACAGCCTGCGCCGCGACATCCTGCGCCTGCGCCGCTACGTGGCGCCGATGGTGGAAGTCAGCGAGGAACTGCAGCGTCTGAGCTTCCCGTTCATCGACAAGAACATGCGCCCGTACTTCCGTGACGTGCAGATCCACGTGACGCGGCAGATGGAGGACCTGGCCGGGATCCGCGATATCGCCAGCCAGACCATCGAGATCGGCATGCTGCTGGAATCGTCGCGGCAGAGCATCGTGCAGCGCAAGTTTGCGGCGTGGGCGGCGATATTGGCGTTCCCCACGGCGATTGCCGGGATCTACGGGATGAACTTCCAGAACATGCCGGAGCTGGGGTGGCACTACGGCTACTTCGGGGTATTGGGCGTGATCGTGCTGGGGTGTACGGGGTTGTTTGCCAGCTTCAAGAAATCTGGCTGGCTTTAGATTGCCGGGGGCGCTTTGCGCCCCTTTCCGACCGGTCCGGCGCCCCGGCAAGGCCGCTCCTACAGGAGATCGCGTACCCCTGTAGGAGCGGCCTTGTGTCGCGAAAGGGCTGCAAAGCAGCCCCAGGCTTGATCAGGCGGCGCTGTCGCTTGCCTTGGCCGGCTGCTGGATGAAACGCATCATCCACTCGCCCACCAGATCACCCTGGTGCTCGGTGGCCAAACTGGCAATGGCCTTGTGGTACACCTCGTCCCCCAGGTACTCCTGACGCGCATCGAGCAGCGCCCGGGAGTAGTCATGGACGAACTCCGGGTGCCCCTGGAAGCACAGCACCTGGTCACGAATGTGGTACGCCGCATTCGGGCAGAAGTCGCTGGAAGCAATCACCGTGGCGCCTTCCGGCAGCTCGGTGACTTGGTCCTGGTGGCTGATCAGCAAAGTCAGCTCGGACACTTCCGGGTCCATCCACGGCGCATGCGCCGCCAGCGAGTAGCGGTGAACGCCTACGCCCCAGCCCTTGTCGGCGCGCTCGGCCTTGCCGCCCAGGGTCAGTGCCAGCAGTTGATGGCCGAAACACACGCCGAGCAGCTTCTCGCCACGCTCGTAGAGCTTGAGCAGGTAGGCCTTGAGCGTCTGGATCCAGGGATCGCTACCGAACGAGTCGGCCTTGCTGCCCGTTACCAGGTAGGCATCGAAGCGATCGCCGTCGGGCGGGTAGTCGCCGTTCATCACGTTGTACACACGAAACTCGGCTGCGATCGGCTGACGCGAGAAGAGCTGCTCGAACATCCTTCCGTAGCCCTGGTACTGCGCGGTCAACTCCGGTCGCAGGACATCGGTTTCAAGGATGCAGATGCGTAACGACATAGGGATAGTCCTGAACGACATGGGTGGGAATCTGTTGTAGAGACTGACGCGAAAGCCACGTACAAGCAAGTAGGCTGCACTGACGAACGGTCACATTTTGTCGGGGAACCATGGGTGGATACGCCGCTGTCTAGGCAGAGCTCGCCAGCGATATGGCCAGTGGCCTCATAGCCAATGGGTATCGAACGTTACCCACTTAGAACAAAGGGTTCTCGACGATGGATGACGCTCGCCCTGCGGGTGGTTTATATCCAGATACATGAGGCAAGCAGACCCGACAAGGAAGCCACCGGGTATTCAGGAATAACAACAAGAAGGCGGTCCGCCATGTTCAGACAATCGAAACTTCGCCAAGCCGGGCTCATTTTATTCGCCACGACTTTGCTGCTCATTCTCCCCAACCTCACGCGGTTGTTCGGCTGACAGCGCCAATGCTGCGCTTGGGTTAATCTTCCGGCTTTCTGGTCGGAGATTGTCCATGCGCCATTGCCTTGCCATGCTGGCCCTGTTGTTGAGCCTGCCGCTGTCGGCGGCGCAGTTGCACCTGGAACTGGGCGACAGTGCCCGGCAGTGGTCCAGTGAAGAACTGCTCAAGCACCCTCAGGCCCGCGACATCGACATCGTTCAGGACGTTTCCTATAAGCGGCCCATGCATTATCGCGCCGTGCCCCTGGCAACGCTGCTGCAAGGGGTAAAGCCCGATGACCATCTGCAGGCGGTAGCACTGGACGGCTTTGCCGCAGAAATGCCAGCCGGGCCCTTGCTGCAGGAAGGCCCGGCGCGTGCCTGGCTGGCCGTCGAGGACCCAGCCAGGCCTTGGCCAGCGCTGGCCGATGGCAAGCCGAGCGCAGGGCCGTTCTACCTGGTGTGGAGCAACCCGCAGGCAAGTGGCATCCGCCCCGAGCAATGGCCCTTCCAGGTCGCCACGATTCGCCGACTGGCGCCGGTCGAACAGCGTTTTCCGGCGTTGCTGCCCGACCCCGGGCTGCCGGCCAATGACCCGGTGCGCCAGGGCTTTGCCTTGTTCCAGCAGAACTGCCTGGCCTGCCATCGGCTCAATGGTGCGGGGGATGCGCAATTCGGGCCGGACCTGAACGTGCCGCACAACCCGACCGAGTACTTCCGGCCTGAGTACCTGCGCCTGTACATTCGTGACCCGCAGGGCTTGCGGCAATGGCCGCAGGCGCGGATGCCAGGGTTTGCCGAGAATGTGCTGAGTGAGCAGGAGCTGGATGCGCTATTGGCTTATCTGGGGCACATGGCTGGGCGCAGGCCTTGAGATTGCCGGGGGCGCTTTGCGCCCCTTTCGCGACACAAGGCCGCTCCTACAGGGGTATGCGATCTCCTGTAATCGATGGACTCGCCCCCGCCGAGGCATCACAGTGCCACGGTGGCGTTCGAAGAAGCCAACGGCAGCGAGGGCGAGACCATGAAAAAGCATAGTTCGAAGCAAGGTTCCCTGTCTTCCACTGATGTGGAGCTTTGCACAACCATCTGCGTAGACCTGGCCAAACAGGTCTTTCAGTTAGCGGGCGAAGACGCAACCGGTCGAGTGATCTACGAACATCGCATCAAATCCCGACAAGCCTTCCATGATTTCCTGCTCAAGTTGCCAGCGACAGTGAGCGTCTTGATGGAGTGTGGTCCAGGTGCACAAGCCTGGGCCAGGCTACTGCAGGCCAAAGGTAATCTGGTTCGCATCCTGCCGGCGCAGCGTGTCGCCGAACACCGCAGCGGTGCAAAGAACGATCGTAACGACTGCCATGCCATTTTGCGTGCCGGTCGCGATACGAGTATCGCCTCGATACCGATCAAGAGCACCACAGCACTGGCTATCCAGGCGCTGCACCGTATTCGGCGCGGCAACATCAAGCGACATACCGCGCTGGGTAATCAGATCCGTGGTTTGTTACTTGAGCATGGCGTATCCATGCCCCAAGGCGATGCCGCGATCAATAAGCATGTGCCTCAGGCGCTTGAGGATGCTTCCCTGCCTCTGCCCGACCTGTTGCGCGAGTTGCTCGATGAGTTGCTGATGGACTGG
>NZ_QEQQ01000016.1 GCF_003097235.1 Pseudomonas sp. CC120222-01a
CAAGACTTGGTCGCAGTTTTACGCCCATCATCAAGCACGCGGGAAGAAAACCACCCAAGCCTTGGTGATCCTTGCGCGTCGCTTGGCTCGGCTGGCCTTCGGCCTGATGAGGCATCAGGCCGACTGGAAGCCCGAGGTATATACCGGAGGTGCTAAGCCGGCCAACTGAGGCCGGGGCTGCTGCGCAGCCCAACCAAACTGACGGATAGCACCCAACGCCGAAGAGAAATTCTCTGGCGCACTGACTTGTGCCTGGAGATTGCTGAAAGAGGCCGAAGGCGGTTCAACTGAGAAATTGCCTTCGGCCATAGAATCTCCCACAGGGACCGCATCATGCCCGAGCCCAGTGCAGTACCTGTGGGAGCGGGTTTACCCGCGAAGAGGCCGGAACAGACGAAAGAGATAGTCGAGGTAGACCCCGATGAATGCCTTCACCACTGACACCCAACGCTGGCAAGCCGTGCAGACCCGCGACCCGTCCGCCGCTGGACACTTCGTCTACGCCGTGCGCACCACCGGTGTGTACTGTCACCCCGGCTGCAAATCGCGCATGGCCAAGCGCGAAAACGTCGAGTTCTTCAACGATGCCAGCAGCGCCGAAGCTGCCGGCTATCGTGCCTGCCGCCGCTGCATGGCCAAAGCAGACGCCAACCGTCGCTCCGATCTGGTCGCCCGCGCCTGCCGTCTGCTGGAAAGCAGCGACACCCCGCCCAGCCTCGATCAGCTCGGCGCGCAACTGGCCGTCAGCCCCTTCCACCTGCACCGCCTGTTCAAGGCTGAAACCGGGCTCACCCCCAAGGCCTACGCCAGCGCCTTCCGGGCCCGACGCCTGCGCGAGCGGCTGGGCGACGGGCAAAGCTCGGTGACCGATGCTATTTACGACGCCGGCTACAACTCCAACAGCCGCTTCTACGAAAGTGCCGACCAGCGGCTGGGCATGCGCCCCCGCGAGTTTCGGTCAGGCGGCGCCGGGGCGAACATCCACTTCGCCATTGGCCAGTGTTTTCTGGGGGCGATTCTGGTGGCCCAGAGTGACAGGGGGATCTGCGCGATTCTGCTGGGCGATGAGCCTGAGGTGTTGCTCGAACAGCTGCAGGATCAGTTCCCCAAAGCCCGTCTGATCGGCGGCGATGCCGACTATGAGCGCCTGGTCGCCGAAGTTGTCGGCTTTATCGAAGCGCCGGCACTGGGCCTGGACCTGCCGCTGGATGTCCAGGGTACTGCCTTCCAGGAGCGGGTCTGGCAGGCCTTGCGCGAGGTACCGGTGGGCAGCCGGGTCAGCTATACCGACATCGCCGAGCGCATCGGGGCACCCAAGGCCGTGCGTGCCGTGGCCATGGCTTGCGCGGCCAACCACATTGCCGTGGCCATCCCTTGCCACCGGGTGGTGCGCCGCGACGGCGATATCAGCGGCTATCGCTGGGGCGTGGAGCGCAAGCGGCAGCTGTTGGCGCGAGAAACGGCACTCTCCTGATTGGCGGAAGCCGCGTAGAATCCCCCGCCAAATCGATGGGTAAAGAGGAATATTCGATGAGGCGCGTCTGCCTTGCCCGATTCTACCTGGCTGTCATGGCCCTGATGCTGTCGCTGGGCACTCCGGCCTGGTCGGCACCGGCCACGCCGGTATCCAGCCTGGCGGCTGCGGAACTACCGGTGCTGGACGAAAATGCCAGCTACGAGCAACTGAGCGATCGGCTCGACCAGATCCGCCAGGGCGTCACCAGCAATGCCAACGACGACCTGCTGTCGCAGCTGCGCCTGTCGGCCGTGCAGGTGCAGCGCCAGGCTGAAGCACTCAGCACGCTGCGCACCGCCGATGTGGAAAAGCTCGACGACAAGCTCAAGGTGCTTGGCCCGGTGCAACCGGAAGAAGCCGAAGTACTGACTCGCCAGCGCCAGCAGCTGGATGCCGAAAAGAAGGCAGCGGTTGCCGAGCAGGAGCAGGCTGTCAAGCTGACCCAGTCGGCCCGCGACCTGTCCACGCAGATCGTCAACCTGCGCCGCAGCCAGTTCAACTCGCAGATCCTCAGCCGGGCGACCACGCCGCTGAGCCCGGCGTTCTGGCAGAGCCTGATCCGTCCTACGTCAGATGACGTATCGCGCCTGCGTGATCTGCGCGAGGAGGCCACAGACGCTGTCGCCAGCGCCCTCAGTGCCGAACATCGCTGGTTCTTCATCACCAGCCTGGTGGCAGCCATCCTGGTCTGGACCGTGGTCCGCGGCCTGCTCGAGCGCCTGCTGGCCAGTGTAATGGTGCACCGCCTGCCGGAGGGTCGCCTGCGCCGCAGCGCCTTGGCCTTGAGCGTGAGCCTTGCCACCCTGGGCACCATCTCCGGCTCCGTGTCTTTGCTGCGCTGGGGCCTGGAAAGCAGCTCCGAGCTGGGTTCCGATGTCGCCAGCCTGACCAATCACTTCCTCACCCTGGTGGTGTTCAGCGCCTTCATCACCGGCCTGGGCCGCGCCATGCTGATGCTGCAGCGCCCGTCCTGGCGCCTGCCGCCAATTCACGACGAAGTGGCCAGCGCGCTGGGCTGGTTCCCCAAGCTGCTGGCCCTGGCGCTGATGGTCATGCTGACCATCGAGCGCATCAACAGCGTGATCGGCACCAGCCTGGCGTTGACCGTGGCCACCAACGGCCTGACCGCGCTGGTGGTGGCGGTGATCTTCTCGGTGGCATTGCTGCGTTATCGCCGCACCCTGCGCAAGCACGATCTGGAGCGACCGACTGGTTGGGTCGGGCTGGTCCCGTTCGTGATCGTGGTGTGGGTCGGGCTGATCGTGCTGGCGCTGCTCGCCGGCTACCTGACCCTGGCCTACTTCCTCACCGCCAAGCTGCTGTGGATCAGTGTGGTGGCGGTGTGTGCCTACCTGCTGACCACCTTCCTCAGCGACCTGTGCGAAGCCCTGCTATCGCCACGCCAACCAGGCGGCCTGGCACTGGCCTCGACCCTGGGCCTGGCGCCGCGTCACCAGGCCCAGGCCAGTACCATCCTGGTCGGCATCAGCCGCACGGTGCTGCTGTTCCTGGCGATTCTGCTGGCGCTGATGCCGTCGGGCACCAGCCCCGGCGAACTGCTGCTGAGCCTGGGGGATTGGGACGGTACCGGCGGCAAGCTGCTCGGCAACCTCAACATCGTGCCGCAGGACATCCTGCTTGCGGTGCTGATCTTCTTCGGCGGCCTGTTCGCCATCCGTGTGGTCAAGCGCTGGCTGAGCGAGCGGCTGCTGCCGGAAACCGACATGGACGCCGGCATGCGGGCCTCGCTGGTGACCCTGGTCGGTTACCTCGGCTTCCTGTTCCTGGCCATGCTGGTGATGTCGACCCTGCGCATCAACCTCACCAGCCTGACCTGGGTGGTCAGTGCGCTGTCGGTCGGTATCGGTTTTGGCTTGCAGCAGATCGTGCAGAACTTCATCTCCGGCCTGATCCTGCTCACCGAGCGCCCGGTCAAGGTGGGCGATTGGGTGAGCCTTGCGGGGGTCGAGGGGGACATCCGCCGGATCAACGTACGCGCCACCGAAATCCAGATGTCCGACCGCTCCACGGTGATCGTGCCCAACTCGCAGTTCATCTCGCAGAACGTGCGCAACGTGACCATGGGCAATGCCTTGGGCGTGGTGGGCATTACCCTGACCTTGCCGCTGGAGACGGATGCCAACCACGTGCGCGAGCTGCTGCTGGCGGCCTATCACGAGCATGAAGCGATTCTTGATGCACCGGCCTGCTCGGTGACCTTCAAGGACCTGACTTCAGCGGGCATGGTCATTGGTGTGAGTGGCTATGTGGCGGGGCCACGGCAGGTGTCGGGTACCCGCAGTGACTTGCTGTTCACCATTCTTGGCCGCTTGCGCGATGAAGGCATTGCCCTGTCGTCGCCGCAGAGCATGGTGCTGGTACAAGAAGGCTCGCGTCCGGCCGACGAATCGGCGTAAAGGCCTTCGCGGGCAAGCCCGCTCCCACAGGTACAGCGCCGTACTCGGGCTCTGTGATATCGCTGTGGGAGCTGGCTTGCCTGCGAATGGGCTGCAAGGCAGCCCCCGGCCCTAATGCTGCTTGGCCTGCCTGATTCGCATCAGAATCACCAGCAATAACAGCAGCACCGGCGGCGCCATCCCCAGCAGCGCATCCCGCGCCGTCAGCCCAAGCCCCAGCACATTCAATCCGCCATACAACAGCTTGAACAGGTTCAGCAGGTAATAGGTGATGGCGATGATCGACAGCCCCTCCACCGCCCGCTGAATCTTCACCTGAGCATCGGCACGGGCATTGAGACTGTGCAAGATTCCAGCATTCTGCTCTTCCATTTCCACCTGCACCCGCGCCTGCAGCAGGTCGCCCAGGTTGGCAACGTTCTTCGCCAGTTGCTCCAGGCGCTGTTCAGTGGCCGCGCAATAACGCACGGTCGGCTTGAAGCGACGCTCGATGAACACCCCCAGGCGCTGGCAATCACCGACATGGCTCTCGCGCAACTCACCCAGGCGTTCGAACACCAGCTGCGCATAGGCCTGGGTGGCACCGAAGCGATGGCGGGTCTTCACCGTGCGGCTGACCACCTGGCGCGACAGATGGGCGATGGCTTCGAGCAGGGCCTTGGAGTCGTGGCCATCACCGCCGGCGCTGCGCTCCGACAGTTGCACCAGGGTCTTGTCGAAGGCATCCAGCTCCTGGCTCAGGGCCTTGGCCGTGGCCAGGGTCAGCGAGGCCATCATGCGGTAGGTCTCGATCTCCAGCAGGCGGCGGATCATACGGCCCTGGCGGTAAGCATTGAGGCGACGGTTGATGAACAGGAAGCGGTTGGTGCCGTCCTCGGTTAGGCGAAAATCGCTCCACACCACCGCATCGCCACCGCCGACGCAGGAGCCGCATGGGTCCTTGAACCCGTAATGGGGCAGGTCGAGGTCCTGCTCGTCACGCACCAGCACCTGCACGGCATTGATTACCTGCGCCGCCTGGGGCGCGATGGCCTCGGCAAGTACTGGCGGTAGCGCCTGCCATTCGGTGTCGGCGGCAGAGCAAGGCACTACCAGGGTCAGGGTGAAGAACTCGGTGTGCCGTTCCCACTTGAACGGGTGGCCATCCAGGCGGGTGATGCCCTGGGCGGCCTCGGCGTCGATCGCTTCCGGGCAGCAGCGTTGCAGCAGTGCGGCGCAAGCAGCATCGCCGCCCAGGACGGCCAGGTGGAAGACATGTGCCGGGCCATCGAAGTACAGCGACGGGCGGGCGTGCAGCTCGTTGTGCAAGGCGGTGCGTTGAGGGTGCATGGTGGTCCGGCCTGGTGTTGTGATTGTGGGGGTACCAGGGAGTGGGACTCTGCGGGGGGAGGGGAAAGTCACGCGGGGGAGGTTTCTGTTCATCTGCACGTTGGGAAAAGTCTTACACCTGATGTGCGGCGAATGCGATCGGTTGTAGGAGCGTCCTTGTGTCGCGAAAGGGCTGCAAAGCAGCCCCAGGGGTTCAGCGCAGATGCTCAAATTGCTGGGGCTGCTTCGCAGCCCTTTCGCGACACAAGGCCGCTCCTACAAGGGCCCAGTGCGGCCTTGATGCTGTGGTATCAGCCCAGGCAGCGGGTCACATGCTTCACCGACTGATAACCCGACAACCCCCAGGGCCCAAGCTCCCGGCCAATCCCGCTGCCCTTGGTGCCGCCCCACGAGGTCTCGACAAACACCGCCTGCACCGAGTTGATCCACACATGCCCGACCTCCAGCGCATCGGCCACGCGCTCGGCGCGCTCAAGGTCGGCGGAGCAGACCGTGGCGACCAGCCCGAAGCGGCTGTCGTTGGCCTCGGCAATGGCCTGTTCTTCCGTGGCGAAGCGACGTGCGCACAGTACCGGGCCAAAGATCTCTTCAGTCCACAGGCGACTGTCCTTCGGCACATCGGCATACAGCGTCGGGCTCACGAACCAGCCTTCACGGTCCAGCGCCTGCCCGCCGGCCAGGCATTGCAGGCCCTCTTCACGCGCTGTCGCGAAGTAGCTGGCAACCTTCAGCCACTGCGCCTGGCTGGTCAGCGGCCCCATGTCGACCTCTTCGGTCAGCGGGTTGCCGACCCGCAGCTTTTCCAATGCGGCCTGCAGGCGCGGCAGCAGCGCGTCGGCAATGCCGTCCTGTACCAGCAGGCGCGAAGTGGCCGAACACATCTGCCCGGCGTTCCAGGTGATGCCGGCGACGATCCATTCCACCGCCTGGTCCGGGTCGCAGTCGTCGAACACCACGATCGCCGACTTGCCACCCAGCTCCAGGGTCACCGGCCGGCACTGCGCCGAAGCGCTGCGCATGACCTGGCTGCCGACGCTGTTGCTGCCGGTGAACGACAGTTTGTCGAGGCCGTTGTGGCTGCTCAGGGCGGCGCCTGTTTCGGCCTTGCCGTTGACGATGTTCAGCACACCGGCCGGCAGGCCCAGGGCGTCGGCGATCTGGCCGTAGGTCTGCTCGATCAGTGGGGTCACTTCCGACGGCTTGAGCACCACGGTGCAACCGGCCGCCAGGGCCGGGGCGAGCTTCCAGGCGCTGGTCACCAGCGGGAAGTTCCACGGCACGATCAGGCCGACCACGCCCACCGGCTCCAGGCGCGTGCGAGCGGTGAAGCCCGCCGCAGCCAACGGTACGTCACGGTTCTTCGAGGGCAGTTGTTCGGCCAGCTCGGCGTAGTAGGCGAAGGTGGCGACCGCATCATCCAGGTCGATCTCGGCCTCGTGGCGCGGCTTGCCGTTGTTGCGCATTTGCAGAGTGATCAGTTCTGCACGGCGCTGGCCGAGCTGTTCGGCAAAGCCGCGAAGGAAGGCCGCGCGCGTGCTGGCGCTGACCTTTTTCCAGGTCGGCAGGGCATCACGGGCGGCGGCCACGGCCTGGTCGACCTGGGCCACGCTGGCGGCCATCAGTTCGGCGAAGGGCAGGCCCAGCGCAGGCTCGCTGACGCTGATGCAGTCGCTGCCCTGGCCTTCGACCCAGCGGCCGGCAATATAGTGGGAAGTGGTCATGGTCGGTATCCAGTCAGGCCATTTCGGCGGTGGTCACTGGCGTGCGCGGGGCGCTTTTGCAGCGCACCCAGCGCGGGCCATTGGGGCCATACACGCCAGCAGGTTCAGGGAACAGGTTGAGCAGCAGCAGGTACAGCACGCCGGCCAGGCCCAGAGTCACCGGCAGGCTCAGGTCGATGCCGCCGGCCAGGTCACCCAGCGGGCCGACGAACTGCCCTGGCAGGTTGACGAAGCACAGGCCGACCATCGCGCTGGGGATCCACGCGCCCATGCCGCGCCAGTTCCAGCCATGCAGGAACCAGTAGTGGCCGCCACGCTGGCCGCGGGTGAACACCTGCAGGTCGTCAGCGTGGTAGAAGCCGCGGCGGGTGATCAGGCCGAGGATCATGATCACCATCCATGGGCTGGTGCAGGTGATGATCAGCACGGCGAAGGTCGACACGCTCTGCACCAGGTTGAAGGTGAAGCGGCCGATGAAGATGAAACCGATCGCCAGCACACCGATCAACAGAGTGGCGCCAGCGCGGCTGAGCAGGCGCGGGAACACGCTGGACATGTCCAGGCCGGTGCCATACAGCGCGGTGGTGCCGGTGGACATGCCGCCGATCACTGCAATCAGGCATACCGGCAGGAAGAACCAGCTCGGCGCTACGGCCAGCAGGCCGCCGACGTAGTTGTTGGCGGCGATGTAGTCCGGCGCCTGGGTGGCCACCAGGGTGGCAGTGCACAGGCCGAACAGGAACGGGATCAGCGTGGCAACCTGGGCGGCGATCACCGCCAGCATGATGCGCGACTTCGGCGTTTGCCGCGGGATGTAGCGCGACCAGTCACCGAGGAAGGCGCCGAACGACACCGGGTTGCTCATGGCCAGGATCGCCGCGCCGACGAAGGCTGCCCAGAAGCCCGGCTGGCTGAGGTTGACGCTACCGGCAAAGCCGGCTTCGAACGGCTCGGCAAAGGCGAAGATACCCAGCAGGAACAGCAGGCTCGACGCCCACACGGCGATCTTGTTGACCCACAGCATGAAGCGGAAGCCGAAGATGCACACCACCAGCACCAGCACCGCGAACAGGCCGTAGGCCAGGCCCAGGGTCAGGTCGGTTTCCGGCAGCCCGGCCAGGCGCTTGGCGCCGCCGACCAAGGCGTCACCCGAGCTCCACACCGACAGCGAGAAGAATGCCACGGCGGTGAGCAGCGACAGGAACGAACCGACGATGCGCCCGTGCACGCCGAAGTGCGCGCCCGACGATACGGCGTTGTTGGTGCCGTTGAGTGCCCCGAACAGGCCCATCGGCGCCAGGATCAGCGCGCCCACGCCGACACCGAGCAGGATCGCCCAGACCCCGGCCTGGAACGACAGCCCGAACAGCACCGGGAAGCTGCCCAGCACGGCAGTGGCGAAGGTGTTGGCACCGCCGAAGATCAGGCGGAACAGGTCCAGCGGGGAGGCGTCGCGTTGATCGTCGGGGATCTGTTCGACGCCATTGGTCTCGATACCGGTCGAGTGGCTCATGGTGATGCTCCAGCGCGGTTGTTGTAGGCCCGTCGCGGTGCGCGGGCTCTCTTGTGGGGGCGATGGCAGTGCGGCAAGGCCGCGTAAATTCGGATCAGGCTGCGGTGACGACCGACAGGTGCTCGTGGCACGCCAGCCATTGTTCGCCGTGGCGGCGGAAGACGATGGTCTCGCGCTCGGCCAGTTGGTGCTCCTCACCGGCAATGCGAATGTGCGTAGCCACGTCGTGCATGAAGATCGCCACGTCGCCCTGCAGGCTCACCTGCACGTTGCTCGATTCGCAGCCAAGCACGGCAAAACCCTCGGCCTGCCATTGGGCCCAGAGGTCTTCATAGGCACGGCGCGGCAGCAGCGGTTGCGGCAAGGTGTGGAAGAGGAAGGTGGCGTCTTCGCTGAAGCAGGCGAAATAGCGGGCGGTGTCGTTGCTGGCAAAGGCGTCGACGAGGTCGGCGGCAGCTTGCCGTACCTGGAGTGTCTGGTCCACGGGAGTGGCCTCACGGTTATTGTGATTGTGGTGAAGCGATTCTGGTGGGGGCGGGCGAGGGGAAAAATCGCTGGGGGGAAATAATTAGTTCAGGAATTTGTGAACCAATCTCCCGGCTACCTTTACCGGTGCCCCTGCAGTGGATAAGGTTGGCTGCTATGTTGGCGTTCGACCTTGTCCAGGGAACAAAACAAATGAGTAACTATGAGCCGCCATTGACGGTAACGCCGCGCATGCTGGCATTGGTCGCCGAGATCAGTGAGCACGTCGGGCAGTTGACGGCTTATCGGGACGATGCGCTCACACCACAGCTGCGCCGGGGAAACCGCATCAAGACCATTCAGGCATCGCTAGCCATTGAGAACAACACGTTAAGCGTCGAGCAGGTGACGGCACTGTTGGAGGGTAAGCGTGTATTAGGATTGCCGCGCGAAATCCAGGAAGTGCGCAATGCCTTCGCCACCTATGACGCGATGCCGTCCTGGCAACCTGGTCGTCAGTCTGATCTGCTTGCTGCACATGCATTGTTGATGCATGGCCTGATCGATGATGCAGGTCACTTTCGACAAGGTGGAGTTGGCATCTATCGTGGTTCTCGCTTGCTTCATATGGCACCCCCGGCCAATCGAGTGCCGTTGCTGGTTCAAGACTTGTTGCGCTGGCTCTCACGTAGTGAATGGCACCCGCTGATCGTCAGCTGTGTATTTCACTATGAGTTCGAATTCATTCATCCCTTCGCGGATGGTAATGGGCGGATGGGGCGCTTGTGGCAGACCCTCATGCTCAGCCAATGGCGAGGTGTGCTGGCTTACCTGCCAGTAGAAACGGTTATCTGTGAACAGCAGGAGGCATATTACGGAGCGCTTGCTGCTGCCGATCATGCCGCTGAAGCAACGCCCTTTGTCGAATTCATGCTGGAGGCGTTACTCCAAGCCCTGGTTGAGGCGAACTCGACCGATCAAGTAACCGATCAAGTAACCGATCAAGTAACCAGCCTGTTGAGCATCCTGCCGCCAGGCAAGGCGTTGAAAGCCAGCGAGTTGATGCAGCGTCTGGGGCTTTCGCACCGGCCCACTTTCAGCAAGTCGTATCTCAAGCCCGCTTTGGCTTCAGGCCTTATTGAAATGACAGACCCCGATTCTCCCCGTAGCCCGACGCAGCAGTATCGGCGCGTCCAGAAATGAACTGGACCGATTGAGGCCAAGCAATACGAAGCCGGCATCAAGTACCCGGCGCGGGCAAGCATTCCCGTCATCGAACTGCAATCTGCAGCGCGCACCCTCACAGTCTCCGCTCCACTGCCTCATTGCGAGTTCGAATGGGCCATCACGCGCTATATCCCCAGCAGGAACACGACCTGTTCGGCCTGCTCTACGCGTTTTCCTTTCGCCCCGGCGAGTCTGGCCGCGAGCTTGACTCGGCCCAGACGCTGCGCAAGCTCAGTGAACCGCTAGACCCGGACGAATTCCTCTGGCTGCACCTGAACCTCGCCCACGCCGCCTGCGAGCGCTGGCTACGTTCGCACCTGCCGTTGCCGCAGGCGTTCTTCGAAACCTTGCGCGAAGGCTCGCGCTCGACGCGCATCGAGCATGTCGACTCGACCCTGCTGGCTGTGGTCAACGACGTGGTGTTCAACTTCGGCCTGGTGTCGTCGGACGTCTCTACCCTGTGGGCCTGCGCCAGCAGCCAGCTGCTGGTGAGTGCCAGGCTGCAGCCGTTGCATTCGGTGGACAAGCTGCGCTCGTCAGTCAAGCAGGGTGAGCGTTTCCATTCACCGATCGAACTGCTGGTCCACCTGCTGCGCGATCAGGGCGATCTGCTGACCCAGATCGTGCGTGAGACCACCACCAGCGTCGACCGCATCGAAGACCAGCTGCTGTCCCAGCGCCTGAGCGACAACCGCGCCGAGCTGAGCAGCATGCGCCGGGTACTGGTGCGCCTGCAGCGCCTGCTGGCGCTCGAACCCGGCGCCTTGCTGCGCCTGCTCAACCGCCCGCCCGAATGGCTGCAGGAACAGGACATGCGCCAGCTGCGCGCGGCCACCGAAGAATTCACCCTGGTGATCAGCGACCTGACCGCCCTGGGCGAGCGGATCAAGCTGCTGCAGGAAGAAATCGCCGCCAAGCTCAACGAACAGACCAACCGCACCCTGTTCACCCTGACCGTGGTCACCGTGCTGGCGCTGCCGATCAACATCATCGCCGGCTTCTTCGGCATGAACGTCGGCGGCGTGCCGCTCTCGGACGACCCGAACGGCTTCTGGCTGCTGGTGGCACTGGTGGCGACCTTTACTTTCCTGGCGGGGCGCTGGGCGTTCAGCAAGCGTCGCGAGTACTGAGGCAAACCGACTGACGGCCCCTTGCCCCCACATCCTTGCCTACGCTGATAGCCCCAACCCGTCAGAGCAAGGCATTCCGTCATGGCCTT
The DNA here is from genome assembly GCF_003097235.1 of Pseudomonas sp. CC120222-01a. Classification (GTDB taxonomy): domain Bacteria; phylum Pseudomonadota; class Gammaproteobacteria; order Pseudomonadales; family Pseudomonadaceae; genus Aquipseudomonas. Next base: position 11,408 of record NZ_QEQQ01000016.1, read on the forward strand.
CCAATACAAGCCTCTGGACTATCGCAACCTGATGACCAGCTACAACAAGCTGGCGAAATAAGGGCTGCTTGGGCGCGGCAATTTGCCTTAACAAGCGAAACGGCAAATTGTCATGGATCGACCATACTGACTCTTCATTCGCCCTCGGGAGAGCGCCATGGCCAAGCCGTCCAAGAAGAAAGATGCGAAAGCGCAGGCAGAGAAACTGGGCGGCAAAGCCTATGAGCAGGCGCTCAAGAAACTGCACGTGGAGCTGGTGAAACTTCAGGAATGGGTGGTGGCCAAGGGCCTCAAGGTATGTGTCGTTTTCGAGGGCCGTGATGGTGCCGGCAAGGGTGGCACCATCAAGGCCATCACCGAGCGGGTGAGCCCGCGGGTGTTCCGCGTGGTGGCGCTGCCGGCACCCACCGAGCGGGAAAAGACCCAGATGTACGTGCAACGCTACCTGCGCCATCTGCCTGCCGCCGGCGAGGTCGTGATCTTCGACCGCAGCTGGTACAACCGCGCCGGCGTCGAACGGGTGATGGGGTTCTGCAGCGAAGAGCAGAGCGCCAAGTTCCTCTCCGTGGTGCCGCTGTTCGAAAAGATGATGGTCGAGTCGGGGATCATCCTCATCAAGTACTGGCTCGAAGTCAGCGCAGAAGAGCAGACCCGCCGCCTGCAGGACCGCATCAGCGACGGGCGCAAGTTGTGGAAGCTGTCACCCATGGACCTCAAGTCGTACACCCGCTGGGATGACTACACCCGGGCCCGTGACGATATGTTCGCCGCCTCCGATTCGTCCTGGGCGCCGTGGTTCATGGCGCACTCCAACGACAAGCGGCGTGCCCGGTTGAACATCATCAGCCACATGCTGACGCGCATCCCCTACAAGGACATCACCCGCGATGAGGTGGTGAAGCTGCCCAAGCGCGGCAAGATCGGCAAATACAAGGCCGTGCCTTATCCCTTCAAAGTGGTCGAAGAGCGTTTCTGATCCCTCCCGTCAGTGCGTAGCAAGGGTGCGAACTTATGCCTCATGACGGCAGCCTGCTGCAGGCAACGGTAGTGTTCCTGCTGGCCGTGGTGCTTCTGGTGCCGCTGGCGCAGCGTTTGAAAATGGGTGCAGTGCCCGGCTATCTGCTGGCTGGCATCCTGATCGGGCCGTCGGTGCTTGGCCTGCTGGGTAACCCCGATAACGTCGCTCGCCTGTCGGAGATGGGCGTGGTAATGCTGTTGTTCGTCATTGGCCTGGAGCTGTCGCCACGGCGGCTGTGGACCATGCGCAAGGCGTTGTTCGGCATCGGCTCGCTGCAAGTAGGTTTGACGGCCGTGGTGCTCGGCCTGCTGGCGTACTTCCTGTTTGGCCAATCGAAGCCGGCGGCGATCGTGCTCGGCTTGGGGCTGGCGCTGTCTTCGACGGCGTTCAGCCTGCAAGTGCTGGCCGAACGCAAGGACCTGGGCAAGCCACACGGCCGCCTGGCCGTGGCAATCCTGCTGTTCCAGGACATCGCTGCGATTCCCTTGATTGCTGTGGTGCCGCTGCTCGGTGGCGATGTCAGTAGCGCCGACGAAGGCAACTGGCCACTGCTGGCGGTGGCGGCGGGCATTGGTGTGGTGATCATTTTTGGCCGCTATCTGTTGACCCCGGTATTCAAATGGACGGTCGGCTCAGGTTTGCCTGAATTGTCCACGGCGACTGCCTTGTTGGTAGTGCTGGGCACTGCCTGGGTGATGGAGCATGTCGGTGTATCCATGGCGCTGGGCGCCTTCCTGGCTGGTGTGCTGATGGCCGACTCGCCTTTTCGGCATGAGCTGGAAACCCAGATCGAACCGCTCAAGGGCCTGCTCCTCGGGCTGTTCTTCGTCGGCGTCGGCATGAGTGCCGACTTGCAGTTGTTGTTCGGCATGCCCCTGATCGTGCTGGGGCTGACGTTGCTGCTGGTGGTGATCAAGATGCCTCTGTTGCTCGTGCTTGGGCGCAGGGCAGGCGGGCTTGAGCGCGCCGAGGCCTTGTGCCTGGCGATCGTGCTGGCGTCCGGGGGGGAGTTTGCTTTCGTGGTGTTCAAGCTGGCGCTGGAGAACCAGGTGTTGACGCAACAGGTTCATGACTTGCTGGTGCTCGCCATCACCCTGTCGATGGCGGTGGTGCCCCTGGTGATGATGGCCCTGGCGCGGCAGTTGCGTGACAACGACCGCCCGGTAGCCGAAACGGGCCACTGAATAGCGCCTTGCCGGCGCGCCTGACGTTCGGAGGTGAAACATGCAGCCGAGTTTGAAGCTGGACAGCGCCCTGTCGCGGGGCTTGCTCGACGTGCTGATCAAGGCGGGCCTGGTGGCCGCCCTGGTGATGTTCTCCTTCCAGGTTTTCCAGCCGTTCCTGGAACTGATGCTGTGGTCGGTGATTCTGGCGGTGACGCTGTATCCGTTGTACTTGCGGATCAGGCGCGGCACCGGCATCAAGGATGGCTACGTGGCAGCGTTGGTGGTGCTGCTGGTGCTGATCGTGCTACTGGTCCCGATCTACCTGGTGGTGATGTCCATTGGCGAATCGGTGGACAGCCTGGTGACGCTGCTCAAGAGCGGTAGCTGGAGCGTACCGGCACCGCCCGAATCGGTGGCGACCTGGCCGCTGATCGGGCCCAAGCTGCATGCATTGTGGCTGTCGGCATCGCAAAACATGGCCAGCGTGCTCAACCAGTGGATGCCGCAGCTCAAGGGCGCGGGGCTGACGGTGCTGGGCGCTGCGGCCAGTGCCGGAGGTGCGTTTCTGCTGTTTGTCGGCGCGATCATCATTTCGGGCGTGATCATGGCCTTTGGCGAGCGCGGTGAAGTCGCCTCGCAGCGAATCGCCATGCGGGTGTCCGGCGAGGAACGCGGCAAGCCGCTGGCCCAGCTGTGCACTGCGACCATTCGTGCCGTGGCCCAGGGCGTGATCGGCATCGCCTTCATCCAGATGCTGCTGATTGGCGTCGGTTTCGTGGTCAAGGGTGTGCCAGGTGCCGGCATGCTGGCCATCGTCATCCTCATGCTGGGGATCGCCCAGGCACCCGCGACGCTGGTTACGGTGCCGGTGATCATCTATGTGTTCAACGTCGAGGGTTTCACCGCCGCGACCATCACCTTTGCCGTCTATACCTTCGTAGCCGGGCTTGCCGACAACGTGCTCAAGCCGATGCTGCTGGGGCGCGGGGTGGATGTACCGATGCCGGTGGTGCTGATTGGTGCCCTGGGCGGCATGGTGGTCAAAGGCATCATCGGCCTGTTCATCGGCCCGGTGATCCTCGGCGTGACCTATGTGCTGTTCTGGCAATGGGTGGCGCTGCAGGTGCCGGAGCAACCGACCCCGCCTGCGGACTGAACCATGCCCAAACGCTGCTATGGCCTGGGATTGCTCATGGTCCTGGCTGGCTGTACCCAGGTCGGCCCGGACTTCGAGAAGCTCCAGGACCCGTGGCTCGACAGCTGGAATACGGCCATGCTGGCGCAGGCCGGGCGCTCTGCGCCAGTACCGGACCTGCGCCAGTGGTGGCTTGTGTTCGCCGACCCGACGCTCGAAGGCCTGATCGCCGAAGCCGACGCCAACAATACCAACCTGCGTGTGGCCGGCCTACGCATTGCCGAGGCGCGGGCGCAGCTGGCCATCGTCCAGACCGGACGTTATCCACAGCTGCAGCAGTTGCGCGCGCAGAGCCTGTACCTGAAGCAAGACCAGTCCGGTACTTCCACCGCCCGTGATTCGGTGTTCTGGCAGTCCAGCGTGGGCTTCGATATCGGCTGGGAAATCGACTTCTGGGGCCGCTTCAGCCGCGCCATCGAGAGCGCCGATGCGGTCTACTTCGCCTCCCAGGCCAACTACGCCGATGCCATGTTGCTGCTGCGTGCGCAGGTGGCTGATACCTACTTCGCCCTGCGTACCGCCGAGGCGCGGCTGGATATTGCGCAAGAAAACGCCAAGCGCCAGGAACGCAGCCTGCAGATCACCGAGCGGCTGTTCCGCCACGGGGAGAACGACGAGCTCGACTGGCAGCAGGCGCGTACCCAGTACCTGGCTACCCAGGCCACCATCCCCGAGTTCGAAAACCAGCTCAATGCCTTGCGCAACGTGCTCTGCTCGCTGCTTGGCAGGCCACCGGGCCCGTTGCCCGAACTGGAGGCGCGCCACGGGCAGTTGCCGTTGCCGGACCGCGCAGTGTTGCAGGACGTGCCGGCCAGCCTGCTGCAACGGCGCCCGGACATCCGCGCCGCCGAACAGGCGGTGGCGGCGCAATCGGCGCTGGTGGGCGTGGCCGAAGCAGACCTTTATCCACAGCTGAGCCTGCTGGGCAGTATTGGCTGGACCTTCTTGTCGGCCAGCCACCTGCCCAACACCTTCGACCTGGCGGCGGGGCCGAGCCTGATCTGGAACCCGTTCGACTACGGCCGGCGCAAGAACGCCGTGCGGGTCGAGGATGCCCGCCTGCAGCAATTGATCGAGCTGTATCACCAGAGCGTGCGCGAAGCTGCACACGAAGCCGACGATGCCGCCAGTGGCCTGGTGCGCTCGCTGCAGAGTGCCAGCATTCGCCAGGATGCCTCCCAGGCCGCCCAGCGTTCGCTGACCCTGGCCAGTTCGCAGTACCAGGAAGGCTTTGCCGACTTCCAGCGTGTGCTCGACGCCCAGCAGCTGCTGTTGCAGCAGCAGGATGGCTACCTGGTCAGCCGTGGCAATGCGGTGAGCAGCCTGGTGAGCTTGTACAAGGCGCTGGGTGGCGGCTGGGACAACCGCCGCAAACCGATCGACCCGGCCACTCGCCAGCAGATGGAAAACCGTACCGATTGGGGCGGCCTGCTCGACGAGCCGGCCCCCGCCGACCCCAAACAAGGTGAGCCGAAATGAGTGACGCCGCGCACGCCCCGCCAGCCCCCGATCGCGGCATGCGTTGGGTGCTGATCCTGATCGTCGTCAGCCTGGTCTGGTACCTGCTGGCCGACCGCTTCACGCCCTACACCCAACAAGCCCGGCTGCAGGCCTACGTGGTGCCGGTGGCCGCCGAAGTGGCCGGGCAGATCAAGCGCGTGGCGGTGGGTAACAACCAGGAAGTGCGCCAGGGCGATGTGCTGTTCGAACTGGACCAGGAGCAGTACCGCATCGCCCTGGCCCGCGCCGAAGCCGACCTGGATACCGTGCGCCGGCAGATCGGCGCCAGCACCGCCGGCATCGACTCGGCCCAGGCCGCGCTGGTGGCGGCCCAGGCCAACGAGCGCAAGGCGCGCCAGGATGCCGAACGGCTCAAGCGCTTGATCGACGAGGACCCGGGAACGGTATCGGTGCGCCGCCTGGAAGGCGCCCAGGCCACCCGCGACCAGGCCGTCAGCCAGGTGGTCGCCGCCCGCGCCGAGGTGCAGCGGGCCCGTGAGCAGCAGGGCGGGGCCGATGCCGACAACGCGCAACTGCGCAGCGCCGCGGCCAATGTGGAAAAAGCCCGCCTGGACCTGGCGCGCACCGTGGTCCGCGCCGACACCAACGGCCTGATTACCGACCTGCGCACCGACGTGGGCCACTACGTGGGCGCCGGCAGCCCGATGATGACCCTGATCGCCATCCATGACGTGTGGATAAGTGCCGACATGACCGAGAACAACCTCGGCCGCCTGCGCCCTGGCGCGCCGGTGCTGGTGGTACTCGATGCCATGCCCGGCACGGTGCTGAAAGGGCAGATCCGTAGCATCGGCTATGGCGTGAGCGTCGGCCAGCCTGCGCCCCCGGGAAGCTTGCCGACCGTGCAGAACAGCCGTGACTGGTTGCGTTCGGCACAGCGCTTCCCGGTGATCGTCGAACTCGACCGTGATCAGCTGACAGACAGGTCTGGCTTGCGTGTGGGCGGCCAGGCCGAAGTCATGGCACTGCCCGGCGAGGGCAACCCGCTGAACCTGCTGGGCCGCGTTTTCATGTGGCTGATGAGCTGGCTGTCGTATGCCTATTGAGCTGCGCCGCCTGCGCGCGCTGCGCCTGGCCTGGGGCGTGGCGCTGTGCCTGGCGACCAGTTTCGGCCTGGGCTTGCCGGTGCCGATCCTGGCGCCGGTGTTCGCAGTGCTGTTGCTGGCCATGCGCAGTGAGGCGCTGCCGATCAAGGCGGCTCCGGCCCTGGCGATACTGGTGATGCTCAGCTGCGGCAGCGGCCTGCTGCTGATTCCGCTGCTGCGCCATGCTCCGCTGAGCGGGGTGCTGCTGGTTGGCGTGGGGGTGTTTCTGGTCTTGCGCTATGCGCTCAAGGGCGGCAATGGCCTGCTGGCCAACCTGCTGGTGATCGGCCTGACAATGATCGCGGCGGCCGGTACCAGCGATTTCAGCCTGGCGCTGTCGGTCGTCGAGGCGTTGGCCAAGGGCATGCTATTGGCGGTGCTGGGCACGGCGCTGGCCCATGTGCTGTTTCCTGAACCGGCTGGTGCGCCTGTGCAGCCTTCGCCGCCCTTGCTCGACAGCGCGGATGTCAGCTGGGTTGCCCTGCGCGCCACGCTTATCGTCATGCCGGCCTTCCTGCTGGCGCTGATCGCCCCGGACCAGTTCATGCCGCTGATCATGAAGGCGGTGAGCCTGGGGCAGCAGGCAGGGGAGACGCGGGCGCGGCATGCCAGTCGCGAGTTGATCGGCTCGACCTTGCTGGCCGGGGTGTTGGCAATGCTGGTGTGGGGCGCGTTGAGCCTTTTCGTGCACCTGTGGATGTTCTTCCTGTGGGTGCTGCTGTTCGTCCTCTGGCAGGCGCGCAGGCTCTACCGTGCGGTAGAGACCCGGCAGAGCCCGGCGTATTGGGTGAGCTGCCTGACGACCATGCTGATCCTGCTTGGGCAGTCGGTGCAGGACAGTGCCGGCGGGCAGGATGTGTACAAGGCGTTTGCGGTGCGCATGGCGCTGTTCGTGGCCGTGTCAGTGTATGCCAGCGCCATGTTGATCTGGATCGACCGGCGCCGGGTGCGGGCTGCCTAGCCCTCCTGAACTGGCCTCTTCGCGGGCACAGGCAATTCAAGGCTTCCAGTCAATCCCGGTATCTGCCAGGTAGGCATCCACTGCCGCCCCGACCGTAGGGTGAAACGCCCGCTCACCCATGTGCTCGAACAACCCGAAGCGCTTCATCTTGTCCTTGACCGGGTCTTTCATCTCGGCAAACTGCAGCTCCACCCCCCGAGCCTCCAGCGCCCGGTCCAGCTCGGCGAGCATGTCTGCCGACGTGATATCGATGCTGGTCACCGGTTCCGCCGCAATCACCAGCCGCTGCACCGGGGTCGGTGATTCATCCACAGCCGCCAGCACCGTGCCCTGGAACTGCTCGGCGTTGGCGAAGAACAGCGGCGCATCCCAGCGCAGCAGCACCAGCCCCGGAATCCGCCGTGCCTGTGGATAACGTTTCACGTCATGGTAGCCACGGGTGCCGTCGACGCGCCCGAGCACCGCGTAGTGCGGCCGCCAGCCGTCCCACAGGAATTCGATCACCGATATCGCCACGGCAATGCAGATCCCCGGAATGGCGCCGAACACCGCGACACCGACGAAGCAGGTGAACGACAGCCAGAACTCCCACTGCTGCATGCGGAAGATGCGTTTTAGATCGGCGAATTCGAACAGCCCTAACGCTGCGGCGATCACCACCGCAGCCAATGCGCTGTTGGGCAGGTGCTGCATCAGGTTGGGCGCGACCAATAGCAACAGGGTTACTGCCAGCGCGCCGATGATGCCGGTGAGCTGAGTTTTCGAGCCGGCCGCCTCGGCCACCGGTGTGCGCGACGAACTGCTGCTGATCGGGATGCCCTGGAACAGGCCGGAGGCCAGATTGGCCACGCCGAGGCCGAACATCTCCTGGTTCGGGTTGACCGGGGTCTTCAGTCGCGCGGCATAGGAACGCGACAGCACACTGGTGTCGGCGAACGACACCAGCGCCACGGCAATCCCGCCCAGTATCACTTCGACCAGGTCGATGTCGCTTACCCATGGGAAGACGAAGCTGGGCAGACCCTGGGGCAATTGGCCGAGCACCTTGACGCCCATCTGGTCAAGGTTGAACAGGCTTACGGCCAGGGTTGCCAGCACCACGGCGATGAGGATGCCCGGGATGCGCTTGAAGGGTTTGAGCAGCAGGATCAGCACCAGGCTGCCGGCTCCGACGATGAAGCTTGGCCAGTGTCCCTGACCGGCGAACAGCGCCTGGCCAAGGTGCCAGAGGTCGCGCAAGGGCCCTTGGCTGTCGACTTTGATGCCGAACAGTTTGGGCAGCTGGCTGATCAGCACGGTAAGAGCGATGCCGTTCATGTAGCCGTAGCGGATCGGCTTGGACAGCAGCTCGGTGATGAAGCCCAGGCGCAGCAGCCCGGCAATTACGCAGAAGGCACCGGCCACCAAGGCCATCAAGCTGGCGATGGCGATGGCGCGCTGCGGATCGCTGGCGGCGTACTGTACTACCACCGCCAGGATCGGCGCGGCCAGCGCCGAGTCGGGGCCGAGCACCAGGATGCGGCTGGGGCCGAACAGGGCATAGGCCAGCAGCGGGATGATGGTGGCGTAGAGGCCGTAGATGCCCGGTACCCCGGACGCTTCGGCGTAGGCGATGCCGACCGGCACCAGCATGGTGGTCAGCACCAGGCCGGCGGCGATGTCCTTGGGCAGCCAGGCGTGCTGGTAGTGCAGCAGGGTGGCCAGGCCGGGGAGCCAGCGTTGCCAGTCGAAGCCCGAACGGGGAGGCGTTTTGTGCATGGTCGAGGCTCTTGGGGGGAGGGCGCAGGCCCTTCAGAGACTCAGCTTAGATGCAGAAAGTTGGGGCCGCTCTGCGGCCCTTTCGCGACACAAGGCCGCTCCTACAGGTGCAGCGCAAATTTCCAGATTTCGCTGTACCTGTAGGAGCGGCCTTGTGTCGCGAAAGGGCTGCAAAGCAGCCCCGGCAATTCCCAACGCGTAAGACAATTTCTAGGCGCTACGCAAAGGCATATGTGCCCCACAAAACAAAACCCCTTGAAGCCATAGGCCTCAAGGGGTTTGTCAGTACTGCAGACTTCCGCTTAGACGTTGAAGCGGAAGTGCATCACATCGCCGTCTTTGACGATGTAATCCTTGCCTTCCAGGCGCCATTTGCCGGCTTCCTTGGCACCGCCTTCACCCTTGAACTGGATGAAGTCGTCATAGGCCACCACTTCGGCGCGGATGAAGCCTTTTTCGAAGTCGGTGTGGATCACGCCAGCGGCCTGCGGGGCGGTGGCGCCGACGCGTACGGTCCAGGCGCGGACTTCCTGCACGCCGGCAGTGAAGTAGGTCTGCAGGTTGAGCAGCTCGTAACCGGCGCGGATTACGCGGTTCAGGCCAGGCTCTTCCAGGCCCAGGGCCTCGAGGAACATGTCTTTCTCTTCACCGTCTTCCAGCTCGGCGATTTCCGCTTCGATCTTGTTGCACACCGGTACCACGACCGCGCCTTCTTCCTCGGCGATGGCCTTGACCACGTCCAGGTGCGGGTTGTCTTCGAAGCCGTCTTCGGCAACGTTGGCGATGTACATCACCGGCTTGCTGGTCAGCAGGTGGAAGCCACGGATGACAGCCTTCTCGTCGTCAGCCATGTTCTTCATCAGGCTGCGCGCAGGCTTGCCTTCGGTGAAGTGCGGGATCAGCTTTTCCAGGATCGCCTTCTGTGCCAGGGCGTCCTTGTCGCCGCCCTTGGCGTTGCGGGCAACCTTCTGAAGTTGCTTCTCGCAGCTGTCGAGGTCGGCGAAGATCAGTTCGAGGTCGATGATCTCGATGTCGCGCTTGGGGTCGACGCTGTTGGAAACGTGGATCACGTTTTCGTCTTCGAAGCAGCGCACCACGTGGGCGATGGCGTCGGTCTCGCGGATGTTGGCGAGGAATTTGTTGCCCAGGCCTTCACCTTTCGATGCACCGGCCACCAGGCCGGCGATGTCGACGAATTCCATGGTGGTCGGCAGGATGCGGTTAGGCTTGACGATTTCCGCCAGCGCCGCCAGGCGCGCATCGGGCATCGGCACGATGCCGCTGTTCGGCTCGATGGTGCAGAAAGGGAAGTTCTCCGCCGCGATGCCAGACTTGGTCAGGGCGTTGAACAGGGTGGACTTGCCGACGTTGGGCAGGCCGACGATGCCGCAATTGAAACCCATGGGTATTCCCCTCTCTAGGAAATCAGGCCTTCTGGCTGTGCAGCTCGCGCATGGCCTTGGCGAAGTCGCCAGCCAGCACGTCCGGCAGCACGCCGAGGGCAAAATCGATGCTGGCGTCGAGCTTCTCCTGCTCGGCGCGCGGCGCGCGGCCCAGGACGAAGTTGGAGACCAGTTTGGCGTCGCCCGGGTGGCCAATGCCAAGCCGCAGGCGGTGGAAGTCGTTCTGGTTGCCGAGCTGCGCGATGATGTCGCGCAGGCCGTTGTGCCCCCCATGGCCGCCGCCGCGCTTGAGCTTGGCAACGCCCGGAGGCAGGTCGAGTTCGTCGTGTGCCACCAGGATCGCTTCCGGCTTGATGCGGAAGAAATTGGCCAATGCCGCCACGGCCTGGCCGCTACGGTTCATGTAGGTGGTGGGGATCAACAAACGAACGTCGTTGCCCTGATGGCTGAACTTAGCCGTCAGGCCGAAATATTTCTTGTCAGCGGTCAGCGATACACGCTGGGCACTGGCAATGCGTTCAACGAAAAGAGCCCCTGCGTTATGCCGGGTCTGTTCGTATTCGGGGCCGGGGTTACCCAGGCCAACGATCAACTGGATGGCGGTCACGTCAGGGGCTCTTCCTTGGAGTTGGTGGGTTACAGGGCGCGGGGCGCACTGTAACCCGATCAACACCGGCGCGCGAGTGGATTACTCGGCAGCGCCTTCTGCTTCTGGAGCAACGCGTGGAGCGTGAACGTTGGCAACAGCTTTGTCATCACCGTGGGCCAGAGCTACGAACTCTACGCCTTTCGGAGCTTTCAGGTCCGACAGGTGGATGATGGCGCCGATTTCAGCGTTGCTCAGGTCCACTTCGATGAACTCAGGCAGGTCTTTGGCTTCGCAGGAAACTTCGATCTCGGAAACAACGTGCGAGATTTCGCCGCCTTTCTTGACCGGAGCTTCTTCACCAACGAAGTGAACTGGAACCTTGGCGGTCAGCTTCTGGCCAGCAACGACGCGAACGAAGTCGGCGTGCATGATGAAGCCTTTGGCTGGGTGACGCTGCATGGCCTTGACCACGACGTTCTGCTTGGCGCCGTCGACGTTCAGTTCGATAACGTGGCTGAAGGCAGCTTCGTTTTCGAACAGTTTGGCGATTTCCTTGGCCACGATGGTCAGGGATTGGGCTTCTTTATCGCCACCGTATACAACGGCTGGGATGCTGGCGGAGTGACGCAGGCGGCGGCTCGCACCTTTCCCCAGGTCAGTACGCGCTTGGGCGTTCAGGATGAAATCAGTCATTTTGCTTCTCCAAAATAGCCTCCCCAAAGGCGTTTGCGACCAGCGCCAGACGGGGATGGCAAAAAAGCCCCGCCCCAACAAATGCTGGGGCGGGGCGCTTCACATCAACACGAGTCCCGCTTAGCGGAACATCGCGCTGATCGATTCTTCATTGCTGATGCGGCGTACCGCTTCAGCCACAACCGGTGCGATATCCAGCTGGCGGATACGGTCACAGGCTTGAGCAGCGGCGGACAGCGGAACGGTGTTGGTCACCACCAGCTCATCCAGTACCGACTTCTCGATGTTCTCGATCGCGCGGCCCGACAGGACAGGGTGCGTGCAGTAGGCGTAAACCTTGGCAGCGCCGTGTTCTTTCAGGGCTTTGGCCGCGTGGCACAGGGTGCCGGCGGTGTCGACCATGTCGTCTACCAGGATGCAGGTGCGCCCTTCGACGTCGCCGATGATGTGCATAACCTCGGAGTGGTTAGCCTTTTCGCGGCGTTTGTCGATGATACCGAGATCGACGCCCAGGGACTTGGCAACGGCGCGTGCGCGCACAACGCCACCGATGTCCGGGGAAACGATCATCAGGTTCTCGAAACGCTGGTCTTCGATGTCATCGACCAGTACGGGCGAGCCGTAGATGTTGTCGACTGGGATATCGAAGAAGCCTTGGATCTGGTCAGCGTGCAGGTCGACGGTGAGAACACGGTCGATACCCACGACAGTGAGCATGTCAGCGACGACTTTGGCGCTGATGGCTACACGTGCCGAACGCGGACGGCGGTCCTGGCGGGCATATCCGAAGTAAGGAATCACGGCGGTGATTCGGGATGCTGAGGAGCGGCGGAAGGCGTCGGCCATCACTACCAGTTCCATCAGGTTATCGTTGGTCGGGGCACAGGTCGGCTGGATAATGAAAACGTCTTTACCGCGAACATTTTCATTGATCTCAGTGCTGATCTCACCGTCGGAGAATTTACCGACAGAGACGTCACCGAGAGGGATATGCAGCTGACGTACGACACGCCGAGCCAGATCGGGGTTAGCGTTCCCCGTAAAGACCATCATCTTGGACACGCGCAGTACCTGAAGGCTGAGGGTATACCTGGATGAGTATAAGGAAAATGGCAGGGGCGGCTGGATTCGAACCAACGCATGGCAGGATCAAAACCTGCTGCCTTACCGCTTGGCGACGCCCCTGTATCTGTTGCTTGCGAACGCTTATGCGCTCGACTTCTTGACCAGACTTTGCAGCTTGCGATGCAACATCGAAACATTGCTTCCTTTCGCCACAAACCCTGTTTGGGTCGCTGAAAGAAGGGCCAGAACTTTATCAGCTTCGGCTTTGCTTGGGAAGGCCCCAAACACACAACTTCCAGTGCCGGTTAGTCGAGCCTCTGTGAATTTACCCAATGAATTCAACGCGTTGCGAACTTCTGGGTAATTCTGCTCTACCACCGGTTGGCAGTCATTTCGACTGTTTCCCTCGGGAACGGGGCGCATCTTAAGGGGGAGTGAATCACGTGTCAACTGCGGATGTGAAAAAATTTCTACTGTGCTGACAGACACTTGCGGCACCAGCACGACATACCAGGGCTCTTCGGGGTCGACCGGGGTCAGTTGTTCGCCCACGCCCTGGGCAAAGGCGGCGTGGCCGCGGACGAACACCGGCACGTCGGCGCCCAGGCTCAGCCCCAATGCGGCCAGGCGGTCTTCGTCCCAGTCCAGCTGCCACAGGTGTGCCAGCGCCAGCAGCGTGGTTGCCGCATCCGAGCTGCCACCGCCGATGCCGCCGCCCATGGGCAGCACCTTGGTCAGCCAGATATCGGCGCCCAGCCGGGTGCCGGACTGTTCCTGCAATTTGCGTGCGGCGCGCACGATCAGGTTGCTGTCGTGGGGCACGGCTTCGATTTCGGTGTGCAGGCGGATCACGCCATCTTCGCGTACGGCGAAGCTCAGCTCGTCGCCATGGTCGAGAAACTGGAAAACGGTTTCCAGCTCGTGGTAGCCGTCGGGACGGCGACCGATGATGTGCAGCCACAGGTTGAGCTTGGCCGGGGCGGGCAGGGTAAGCGTGTGCATGCGATCAGTGCCCCAGCTGGCGTGGCTGCCAGTCCTTGACCACCAGGGTCACGTCGAGGTCTTTGCCATGCAGCTTCATGCGCTCGGGTAGCCAGTAACCGTTCTGTTCGGTGTAGCTCAGGTACTGCACCTGCCAGCCATCCTGATCGAGGCTGGCCAGGCGGCTGTCGCCGTCCAGGGTCAGCTTGCTCTTGCTGTCGGGGGCGGGCAGGCCGCGTACCCACCAGACCAGGTGCGAGACCGGCAGCTGCCAGCCAAGCTGTTCTTCCAGCAGGGCTTCGGGGCTGGCGGCTTCATAGCGGCCCTGGTTGGCCACTTCCAGCACCACGCCGCCGGGGCGGCCAGTCAGGCGAGCCGCGCCACGGCCGAGCGGGCCGGCCAGGCGGATGTCGTAGTAATCCTGGCGTTGCAGCCAGAACAACGTGCCACTGCCGGAGTCGCGCGGGGCGCGGATGCCGACCTTGCCGTTGATCTGCCAGCCATCGAGGCTGCTCAACTGCTCTTTATGGGCACGCCACTGCTGCGGGTCGCCGTGGCCCTGCAGGGCCTCGCGGCTCCCGAAGCCGGCACAGCCGGCCAGCAGGGCGATCAAGGTGAAGGTGATGCAATGGCGCAAAAACATGGCGTTAAAGGGTCTCGGATCCGGTCAGGCGCAGGATGGTCTTGCGCAGGATGGGGCTGTCGGCCTGGGCTTCGAAGCCCTTGGCCCAGACCTGGCGGGCTTCGCGGCGCTTGCCGTTGGCCCACAGGACTTCACCCAGGTGGGCGGCCACTTCGTGGTCGGGGAAGCGGGCAAAGGCCTGGCGCAGGTAGGTTTCAGCCTCGTCGAGGTGGCCCAGGCGGTAGTTGATCCAGCCCATGCTGTCGAGCACCGCCGGGTCGTCCGGGGTCAGCTGGTGGGCCTTGTCGATCAGCGCCTTGGCTTCGTCGTAGCGGGTGGTGCGGTCGGCTAGGGTGTAGCCGAGGGCGTTCAGCGCCATGGCGTTGTCCGGCTCGCGGGCGATGATGGCGCGCAGGTCTTTTTCCATCAGCGGCAGGTCATCGCGCTTCTCGGCGAGCATGGCGCGGGTATAAAGCAGGTTGAGGTCGTCCGGGTAGCGGTTGAGGGCTTGCTGCAGCACCTGGTCGGCCTGGGCGTCCTTGTTGTTGTTGCTGTAGCTTTCCGATTCGATCAGGTACAGCTGCACGGCGTAGTCCGGCTGCGTCTCGCGGGCCTCGGCGAGCAGGCGCGAAGCCTCGGTGCCGCGGCCATTGGCGATGAGGATGTCGGCCTGGCGCAGTTGCGCCGGCAGGTAGTCCGGGCCGTTGCCGACCAGGGCATATTCGCGCAGGGCGCCGGCCGGGTCATGGCGTTCTTCGGCGATGCGGCCCAGGTTGAGGTGGGCGGCGTCGACGTTGCTGTCGCGCTCGATCAGCTCGCGCAGGTAGACCTCGGCTTCGTCCCAGTCCTTCATCTCCAGGCACACCAGGGCCAGGGAGTAACGCGATTCGTCGTCATCCGGGTACTGCTGGACCAGGCTGAGGAATTCGGCCTTGGCGTCGGCCATGCGGTCCTGTTCGACCAGGGTGCGCGCGTAGGTCAGGCGCAGGCGCTTGTCTTCCGGATTATCCCGGATCGCCCCGCGCAACAGCGGCAGCGCTTCCGGGCCGCGGTCCAGCGCCTGGAGCAGGCGGGCGCGCAGCAGGATCGGGGCGATTTCGCCATTCTGCGCCGGGTGCGCTTCGAGCAGGTCGAGAGCCTCCTGGGCCTTGCCGTCCTGGTTCAGCAACAGCGCCTTGCCGAACACCAGCTGGCTGTTTTCCGGGTATTTGACCAGCAGGCGGTCGAAGCTTTGCATCAGGCCGTCGCGGGTGCTCTGGTCGGTTTCGGCGGCGGACAGGGCGAGGAAGTCGAAGTGAGTGTCGCCCTGGCCTTGCAGCACCTTCTCCATATAGGTCATGGAGTCGTCGTAGCGACCGGCGCGGGCCAGCTGGATGGCGGCGGCACGTTGGGCGTCGAGGTTCTCCGGGTCGTTCTTGGCCCAGATCAGCGCGCTGTCCAGGGCTGGCTCGTCGGCGCCGAGGTATTCGGCAATCCGGTAGGCGCGCTCGGAGACGCCCGGGTCCTGGGTCTTCTCGGCCTGGTCGGCGTAGTTGGCCAGGGCGATGTCGAAGCGGTTGCGCTGCCCGGCCAGTTCCGCCACCAGGAGGCTATAAAGCGTGTCTTGCGTGAACGACCCATACACCACGGGCTTTTTCGCCTCGGCCTCGGCGGCGGGAGGCTCGGCCTTGTGCGGGGCCAGGCTCTGGCAGCCCTGGAGCAGGGCGAAGGCAAGCAGCAGTGCGTAGGGTCTGTTCATAGAGAGGCTTAAAAAGACTAACCGGCGGTCGGAGCATGATGACACAAGCGCGGGGGCAAACCCACCTGCGAAGGTCGTGGTTTACAGCATGGTGGTGCTAGGTCGGACCGCGGGGTAGGTGAGAGGTTCGGTACCCTTCATTTCCTGGGTGTCGCCACTGTTCGCTGGGCGCGCGAAGGACGTGCTATATGCGATATGGAAGCTCAGATGAGCTGGTGAGGGAGCAGTACTTCTCTACTTTGAGTCGAGGTATTTTGCAATGCTGCCGAATATTATCAGTGAGAGGGTTGATGTAATAAGATAGTACCAAAAAAATAACAGTATTCGCCTTGTTTTGCGTGGGAAGTTTTTGATTTCGCTGGGGCTTGCCAGCTCTCGACGGATGTAGAAATTTGGAGTTGATAGCATGTCGGCGATCATGCAGAGTCGTATTGTTTTTCCGACTAAGCCTGCATGTGAATAAATTTCAATGTTGCCTTTGACGAAATTACAGTTATTTAAAAGCGATTCAATTTTTTCAATTTTTTTATGTGCGATGTACGTCAGTGCGAAAGTATTGATCAGCAGTGAAGTTATTGTGAATAGGCCTGCTATTGCCAATAGTAGGTTTATCATTTGTCCAGCGTCTCATACAGGAACTCGCCTGTCAGTTTCCCCAGAGCTTTTCCGAGCTCGCCACCTAGCATCCCTCCTGCTGCACCTCCAATCACACCGCAAGAAAGCGCTCCAAGCCCGTCTGTTGGTACGCCAACAGCAAGACATAATTTAGCAAGTGCGAAGCCACCTAGCGCAGCTCCGCCGGTCGAGCCGCCCAGGCTACCGGCCAAGGAAGCACTTTCAATATAACTTGCTTTTCTGCAGGCGTCCTCGCGTCCCAATGTGCATGCTCTTTGAACTTCTAGGCCGGTCGCTGCAACTTCTAGTGCAATGCCTATGTAAGTCCCTTTCTTTACTAGGTTGGCAGCTTTGGCCACCCCGGCAACCTTATCCGCATATCCCGCAATCTCCCCTGAATGCAAATAACTTTTCGTAGAAAGGCCAAGCGTTCTCTTGATCGACCCCTTGTTTCGCAAGCTGGCACCAAACGCTGCCATTTTGCTCAACTGCTCATCCAGCCTGGCGAACAGCTCCGCACGCCTGGCATAGAACTGATCGCGAGCTTTGAGCGTCCCTGAACTCATATGCCCCTGATACAGCTTTTCAATTTCCAGCAACGTGTCCTGAATGGCCTTCAGGTGCCTGCTCCAGCCATCGCTGACTACGCCTGCGCCCGAGGCGGCATGGGTGAGCAGACTTTTGAGCAATTCGAAGTTATCCAGAAAAAACTCATCGGCACCTTGCCCGCTGCGCATCAGTCCCATATGCGTCTTGGCAGCCTTCGCCATCAGATACGCCTCCTGGCTGGTACACGAAGGAGTAGACCAATCACCGACAATGACCAGTTCTCCGCTCCTGACCACATTGTTGTAGATGTGTGCATTGAGAACGTCGAACTTGCTGGCCGAGTGCCCACTGAGCGCAAGGCCGGCCTTGAGAGTGTGGTAGTTCTGCATTTTGGGATTGATGAACGCGCGGGCTTCGGTCATGGCATTTTCCTTATGCGTGCGTCTTGTTGCCGATGCGGTCCCACCCGCCAGCGACGTTGCCGCCGCCGGAGCCGTCGATGCGTTTTTGCTGGATTTAGGTAGTCTTGATCCGGCCGTAATCGAGTTGCACTACCTCGATCGGTACGCCATCGGCAGCGCTCTGTGTGTAATCGGCAATGATCACTTCTTCGAGAATGATCTCGTAATACTTGAGCTTGTCGCCGCCCGCGCCACACAGTGCGAGTTTCACTTCCTTGAGATGCAGGCCTGCACAGCTGGCTTCCATCAATTTGCAGCTGGAACTGTCGAGGAACTTGGTGAATCTGAAGTTGCTGACGGCGGTGCGGCCCGAGGTGGCGCCTCCGGCGGAACTTGAAATGGCTGAAGTACTTTGGCTGACACCAAAATCGTAGCCGGTGACTTCAATCCATTTATTGTATTTTTCATCCAGGGCTTCACCTGGGATTTCGTCAATTTGTATATATGCGTCAAATGCCATGCCTGCGAAGGTCGTGGTTTACAGCTTGGTGGTGCTAGGTCGGACAGCGGGGTAGGTGAGAGGTTCGGTGGTGTAGATCGCTCCGCTGATTCGGTTGTTGGGGGTAATGCTCGCCTAGTTGAGCATTACATGTTACTGCTTGAGTTTGTCACTGTCGGCGCGACAGAGCGAGATTCAAATGAAATGCTGGCATGCGTGAAGCAGCAGTAATGCTAAAAATAATGCCAGGTTGAAGATGACAAGTCTGCATAGTCGTTTTTTCATTCGGGTGGGTAGCTGATCAACTTCATCAAGGTTTATCAGACCCCTGCGCGCATACGCATCTGGGAAAACTAACATGAGAGATAGTGCCCCAAATCGAATGATTTTTCCCGTCAGGCCAAATTTAGAATATAGCTTTCTGTTGTCGCTGATGATTTTGCAGTTTGGTAACAGGGATTCAATATGGTCGGTGTCGCGATGTGATAAATAGAAAGTTATAGGTAGTGAGATGAAAATCGCGGTAAATAGGATGGCGTAGGCCGCTCCCAAAGCAAGTTGGGTTGTGGTCACTTTATTACTCGCTCATACAGAATTTCGCCCAGATATGCTCCTCCGTCACTTCCCAGCTCTCCGCCGATCATTCCTCCCAAGGCTCCGCCCCCTACGCCGCAAGCAATCGCTCCAGGCCCACCCGATGCTATTCCCAGGACCACGCTGCAGGCTGCCATGCCAATCAATTTTCCACCGTATGCGCCAATTAGGCCTCCTCCCAAGCTTCCGGCAAGTGAACCACTCTCAACAACGGTAGCTCTTTTGCATTCTCCCTCTCTCCCTTCTGTGCATGCTTTTTTGATTGATAGGCTTGTGCTTGCGACCTCGAGGGCAATGCCTATATAGACGCCTTTCTTGATCAGGTTGGCAGCTTTGCCGACTCCTGCGACCTTGTCGGCATACCCTGCGATCTCACCGGCGTTCAAATAGCTTTTCGTGGAAATGCCAAGGGTCTTTTTAATCGCCCCCTTGTTTCGCAAGCTGGCGCCGAACGCTGCCATTTTGCTCAACTGCTCATCCAGCTTGGCGAACAGCGCCGCACGTCTGGCATAAAACTGATCGCGAGCCTTGAACGTCCCTGAACTCATGTGCTCCTGATACAGCTTTTCAATTTCCAGCAATGTGGCCTGAATAGCCTTCAGGTGCCTGCTCCAGCCATCACTGACCACGCCTGCGCCCATGGAGGCATGGGCAAGCAGACTCTTCAACAACTCGAAATTATCAAGGAAAAACTCATCGGCACCTTGCCCGCTGCGCATCAGTCCCATATGCGTCATGACAGCCTTCGCCATCAGATACGCCTCCTGGCTGGTACACGAAGGAGTAGACCAATCACCGACAATGACCAGCTCGCCGCTCCTGACCACATTGTTGTAGATGTGTGCATTGAGAACGTCGAACTTGCTGGCCGAGTGCCCACTGAGCGCAAGGCCGGCCTTGAGAGTGTGGTAGTTCTGCATTTTGGGATTGATGAACGCGCGGGCTTCGGTCATGGCATTTTCCTTATGCGTACTTTTTGTTGCCGATGCGATCCCATCCGCCTGCGATGTTGCCGCCGCCGGAGCCGTCGATGCGTTTCTGCTGGGTGTAGGTGGTCTTGATTCGGCCGTAATCGAGCTGCACTACCTCGATGGGTACACCGTCGGCAGCACTTTGGGTGTAATCGGCAATGATCACTTCTTCGAGAATGACTTCGTAGTACTTGAGTTTGTCGCCGCCCGCGCGGCACAGCGCGAGTTTCACTTCCTTGAGATGTTGCCCGGCACAACTGGCTTCCATCAATTTGCAGCTGGCGCTGTCGAGGAGTTTGGTGAATCTGAAGTTGCTGACGGCGGTGCGGCCAGAAGTGGCACCACCGGCCGAGCTGGCAGTAGCCGAGGTGCTTTGGCTTACGCCAAAGTCGTAGCCAGTGACTTCAATCCATTTGTTGTATTTTTCATCCAGAGCTTCGCCCGCGATTTCGTTGATTTGTATGTATGCGTCAAATGCCATGCCTACCTCTCCTTGGCAATTATTTTCAGGGTATGAATGACTGACGGGGAACATGGCCCGGTCAGTGATTGGCAGGCTAGGCACCGATATCGGGGAAGGCAATAGAGGGACATCTATTTGGGAAATGGACTACAAGAGTGTGGATAACTTTGCCTTAGATGTGTCGAGAAGTTTCATTGACAGGTGCTATTTGTAGGAAATATTACCTTGTGACTTGTGAGCGCTCGGGGCGGAGAGTGTCACGAGGGGAGGCGATTGGGGGATTCGCTTCTCCTGCTCTGGCCACTTCGCGGGCATGCCCGCTCCCACAGGTTTTTCGCTTGCCTTGGCGGCGGTGTTTTGCTGGGCGGGCCGTGGACGGGGGGCTGCCCAGGGCTGGGTCGGCCAGGCCTATCACGACAATAGCGAACGGTGGTTGTTCTAAAACCTGCGAAAGAGGACAATTATCGGCTTCTCGTCACAACCAGCGACCTTGCATGGCCTTTCTTGCACTTGGTATCAACCATAAGACTGCCTCGGTAGACGTACGCGAGCGCGTGGCGTTTACCCCAGAGCAGCTGGTAGACGCCCTGCAGCAGCTCTGCCGACTGACCGCCAGCCGTGAGGCGGCGATCCTGTCGACCTGCAACCGTAGCGAGCTTTATATAGAGCAGGACCACCTGTCCGCCGACGCCGTTCTGCAATGGCTGGCCGCCTATCACCGGCTGAGCCTGGATGAGCTGCGCGCCAGCGCCTACGTCCATGAAGAACACGATGCGGTGAAGCACATGATGCGGGTGGCCTCCGGGCTCGACTCGCTGGTGCTCGGCGAACCGCAGATCCTCGGCCAGATGAAGTCCGCCTACGCGGTGGCACGTGAGGCCGGCACCATCGGCCCGTTGCTCGGGCGCCTTTTCCAGGCGACCTTCAGCGCTGCCAAGCAGGTGCGTACCGACACCGCGATCGGTGAAAACCCGGTTTCCGTGGCCTTCGCCGCGGTCAGCCTGGCCAAGCAGATCTTCAGCGACCTGGGCCGCAGCCAGGCCCTGCTGATCGGCGCCGGCGAAACCATCACCCTGGTCGCCCGCCATCTGCATGAACAAGGCGTGCGCCGCATCGTCGTGGCCAACCGCACCCTGGAGCGGGCGAGCATTCTCGCCGAGCAGTTCGGGGCCCATGCCGTGCTGCTGGCTGACATCCCGCAGGAGCTGGCCAACAGCGACATCGTCATCAGCTCCACCGCCAGCCAGCTGCCGATCCTCGGCAAGGGCGCGGTGGAAAGCGCGCTGAAACAGCGTCGGCACAAGCCGATCTTCATGGTCGATATCGCCGTGCCGCGCGACATCGAGCCGCAAGTGGGCGAACTCGACGACGTCTACCTGTACACCGTCGATGACCTGCACGAAGTGGTCGCGGAAAACCTCAAGAGCCGCCAGGGCGCGGCCCAGGCCGCCGAGGAGCTGGTTTCGGTGGGCGCCGAAGACTTCATGCTGCGCCTGCGCGAACTGGCCGCCGTCGATGTGCTGCGTGCCTACCGCCAGCAAAGCGAGCGCCTGCGTGACGAAGAACTGCAAAAGGCCCAGCGCCTGCTGGCCAATGGCGGCAACCCCGAGGATGTACTGGCGCAACTGGCCCGGGGCCTGACCAACAAACTCCTGCATGCCCCTAGCGTGCAGCTGAAAAAGCTCTCGGCCGAGGGCCGCCTCGATGCGCTGGCCATGGCCCAGGAACTCTTTGCCCTCAACGAGGGCTCGACGGACAAATCCCCGCAATGAAAGCGTCGCTGCTGAACAAACTGGAGATTCTCCAGGACCGCTTCGAGGAACTCACCGCGCTGCTTGGTGACGCCGAAGTCATATCCGACCAGACCCGCTTCCGCGCCTATTCCCGCGAATACGCCGAAGTCGAGCC
This sequence comes from Pseudomonas sp. CC120222-01a, assembly GCF_003097235.1. GTDB lineage: Bacteria > Pseudomonadota > Gammaproteobacteria > Pseudomonadales > Pseudomonadaceae > Aquipseudomonas. Next base: position 33,203 of record NZ_QEQQ01000016.1, read on the forward strand.
GGTTTACGCCGCCTATAAAGAGTGGCGCAAGGTGCAGGACGACCTCGAAGGCGCCCAGGCGCTGCTCAAGGACGCCGACCCCGACCTGCGCGAGATGGCCGTCGAAGAAGTACGCGAAGCCAAGGAACAGCTGGTCGAACTGGAGTCCAACCTGCAGCGCATGCTGCTGCCCAAGGACCCCAACGATGGCCGCAACGTGTTCCTCGAGATCCGCGCTGGCACTGGTGGTGACGAGGCGGCGATCTTCTCCGGCGACCTGTTCCGCATGTATTCGCGCTATGCCGAGAAGCGCGGCTGGCGCCTGGAGATCCTGTCCGAGAACGAAGGCGAGCACGGCGGCTACAAAGAGATCATTGCCCGTGTCGAAGGCGACAACGTGTACGGCAAGCTCAAGTTCGAGTCCGGCGCGCACCGTGTTCAGCGTGTGCCGGAAACCGAATCCCAGGGCCGTATCCATACCTCGGCCTGCACCGTGGCCGTGCTGCCCGAGCCCGACGAGCAAGCGGCCATCGAGATCAACCCGGCCGACCTGCGCGTCGACACCTACCGCGCCTCGGGTGCCGGTGGTCAGCACGTGAACAAGACCGACTCGGCAATCCGCATCACCCACTTGCCCACCGGCATCGTGGTCGAGTGCCAGGAAGAGCGTTCGCAGCACAAGAACCGCGCCCGCGCCATGTCCTGGCTGTCGGCCAAGCTCAACGACATGCAGACCAGCGCCGCGCAGAACGCCATCGCCAGCGAGCGCAAGCTGCTGGTCGGCTCCGGTGACCGCTCCGAACGCATCCGTACCTACAATTATCCACAGGGGCGGGTGACCGATCACCGCATCAACCTGACCCTGTACTCCCTTGACGACATCCTTGCCGGTGGCGTGGAGGCCGTGATCGAACCATTGTTGGCCGAATACCAGGCCGACCAACTGGCTGCCCTGGGGGACTGATGACCATCATTGCCAGCCTCCTGCGCAACGCGCAGCTGCCGGACTCGCCCAGCGAGCGCCTGGACGCCGAACTGCTGCTGGCTGCCGCCATCGGCAAGTCGCGCAGCTTCCTGCACACCTGGCCCGAGCGCATCGTCAGCAGCGAAGATGCCGAGACCTACGCCAGCTACCTGCAGCGCCGCCGTGCCGGCGAGCCGGTGGCCTACATCCTCGGGCAGCAGGGCTTCTGGAAGATCGATCTGGAAGTGGCGCCACATACACTGATCCCGCGCCCGGATACCGAGCTGCTGGTCGAAACGGCCCTGGAGCTGCAGCCCGCATCGCCCGCCAAGGTCCTCGACCTGGGCACCGGCACCGGTGCCATTGCCCTGGCCTTGGCCAGCGATTGCCCGGCCTGGCAGGTGACGGCCGTGGACCGCGTCGAGGAAGCCGTGGCCCTGGCCGAGCGCAATCGCCAGCGCCTGGGCCTGGGCAATGTCCAGGTGCTGGCCAGCCACTGGTTCGGCAGCCTGGCCGGGCAGCGTTTCGACCTGATCCTCAGCAACCCGCCATACATCCGCGCCGAAGACCCGCACCTGGTCGAAGGCGACGTGCGTTTCGAGCCCAGCAGTGCGCTGGTGGCCGGTAGCGATGGCCTCGATGACCTGCGGGTGATCGTCGCCCAGGCGCCAGAGCACCTGCTGCCGGGTGGCTGGCTGCTGCTCGAACACGGTTACGACCAGGCGGCAGACGTGCGTGCCCTGCTGAGCGCGCAAGGCTTCACCGAGGTGGCCAGCCGCAAGGACCTGGGCGGCCACGAGCGTATTTCACTGGGGCGCCTGCCATGCTGAGCGATCAGGAACTGTTGCGTTACAGCCGGCAGATCCTGCTGGCCCAGGTAGACATCGATGGCCAGCTGCGGCTCAAGCACAGCAAGGCATTGATCGTCGGCCTCGGAGGCCTCGGCTCGCCGGTGGCGCTGTACCTGGCGGCCGCAGGCGTGGGGGAGCTGCACCTGGCCGACTTCGACACTGTCGACCTGACCAACCTGCAGCGCCAAGTCATGCATGACAGCGACAGCGTCGGGATGAGCAAGGTGGATTCGGCGCTGCAGCGGCTTCAGGCGATCAACCCCGAGATCACCTTGGTCGCCCACCGCCAGGCACTGGACGAAGACTCGCTGGCCGCGGCAGTGGCAGCAGTCGACCTTGTGCTGGACTGCTCCGACAACTTTGGTACCCGCGAGGCGGTCAATGCGGCCTGCTTCGCGGCGGGTAAACCGCTGGTCAGTGGCGCAGCGATCCGCCTGGAGGGCCAGTTGTCGGTGTTCGACCCGCGCCGTGATACCAGCCCTTGCTACCACTGCCTGTACGGCCACGGCAGCGAAGACGAGCTGACCTGCAGCGAAGCCGGCGTGATCGGCCCGCTGGTGGGCCTGGTGGGTAGCCTGCAGGCGCTGGAGGCGATGAAGCTGCTGGCCGGCTTTGGCGAGCCACTGATAGGCCGCCTGCTGCTGATCGATGCCCTTGGCACGCGACTGCGTGAACTGCGGGTCAAGCGTGACCCGGCCTGCGCCGTGTGCGGCAAGCGTGATGGCTGAGCGCTCGGCGCCGATCGGCGTGATGGACTCGGGGGTCGGCGGTCTGTCGGTACTCGCCGAGATCCAGCGCCTGCTGCCCGACGAATCACTCCTTTACGTGGCCGATTGCGGTCACGTGCCTTACGGCGAGAAGTCCCCGGACTACATCCGCCAGCGTTGCCGACGCATCGCCGAGTTCTTCCAGGCACAAGGTGCCAAAGCGATGGTCCTGGCCTGCAACACCGCGACCGTGGCGGCGGTTGCCGACCTGCGCGAGTTGTACCCCGACTGGCCCTTGGTCGGCATGGAGCCGGCGGTCAAGCCTGCCGCTGCCGCCACCCGCTCGGGCGTGGTCGGCGTGCTGGCCACCACCGGCACCTTGCAGAGTGCCAAGTTCGCCGCCTTGCTCGACCGCTTCGCCAACGACGTGCAGGTGGTCACCCAGCCCTGCCCAGGGCTGGTCGAGCTGATCGAAACCGGTGACCTCGGCAGCCCGCAGTTGCGCCAGTTGCTGCAGGGTTATGTGCAGCCGCTGCTGGCTGCCGGCTGCGATACGCTCATTCTCGGCTGTACCCATTACCCGTTCCTGCGTCCGCTGCTGGCGCAGATGGTGCCTGCCGAGGTGGCCATCATCGATACCGGTGCCGCCGTGGCGCGCCAACTGCAACGCCTGCTGGCCGCACGCGATCTGCTGGCTGATGGGCCGGCCCGCGAGGCGGCATTCTGGAGCAGCGCCGAACCGCAGTCCTTGAGAAAAATCCTGCCAGTGCTGTGGCATAAGTCGGACAGTGTGCAAAGCTTTCAGTTGTAAAAAAAATGTGAAATACAGCTGAACTATCGTTGCATCACCGATTTCTACCGATTTGCCTGATACAAGGCGAACACTAATAACAGCATCAGGAATAAGGAAGTTTCCCATGAAGAAACGGCTTGGTTTGGCGGCGGTTGCCGCTTTTACCTTGGGGCAAGTGATGGCAGCGCAAGCGGCCGATGTTTCGTTTTCGGTGGGGCAGACCGGTGACTCCACCATGGTGTACCGGCTGGGCCTGCAATCCAACTGGGATGCGAGCTGGTGGCAGAGCAGCGTCGGGCGGCTGACAGGCTATTGGGACGGCGCCTACACCTACTGGGAGGGCGACGAGACGTCGAGCAACCACAGCCTGTCGTTCGCGCCAGTGTTCGTCTATGAGTTCGCCGGCAATTCGGTGAAGCCCTATATCGAAGCGGGGATTGGTGTGGCGGCGTTTGCCCACACCGAGGTCGAGAGCAACAAGCTAGGCTCGGCTTTCCAGTTCGAAGACAGGATTGGTTTCGGGCTGCGTTTTGCCGGTGGTCATGAGGTCGGGGTGAGGGCGATCCACTATTCCAATGCGGGGATCCAGACCCCTAATGGCGGTGTCGAGAGTTACAGCCTGCATTATCGCATGGCCCTCTGAGCATTCCTGTGCCGACCTCTTCGCGCTGAACCGCCGCGAAGAGGCCAAGCCTGAACATCAGCGGGATAACGGCCACAGGCTGCTGATATCCAGCACCTCCAGCACCAACTCCGGTTCGCGCAACGCCAAGCGAGTGATCAGTTCATCCGCCGCACCCTGCGGCGTCCAGGCATTCGGTACCGCCTGCACGGAAGTCACCGGCGTCTTCAGCGACTGGGGTGCCACTACGGTCAGATCAATCCCTTGATCCTTCAATACCTGGCGCTGCTCACGCGACCACTGCGGCACATTGTTCCAGCCCGCCGAAACCTGGGTCGGTGAGTAAAGCTGCAGGGCCGAATAGCGGTTGAAAATCGCCATGACCTGCGGCTGATACCCCTTCGCCAGCAAGGGTAGCGCGCTGGCCAGGCAATGCTCGCTAGCCAGTTGGTTGTCAGTGACGATGGCCTCGAACACATCACTGTCAGCCACGTCATCGGCCAGGTAGTCACTGGTCCCGGCGTTGATGATCAGGCCGTCCAGCGAGCACCAGGCATGGCATATCTGCTCAGCTGCACTGGCGGCCTTGCCTTCTTCATGCAATTGCCAAGGCAGGCGCAACAGCCGGCTGCCATGGCGCACGGCCAGAGTCTCCAGCGCCTCGCTTGCTTTGCCACTTGCGCCAACCCGGTGCCCTTGCTCGAGCAGCCGCTCCACCAGGGCCAGACCCAGCCCGTTGCTGGCCCCGGTAACCCAGAAACTACGCGAGTTATTCAAGATGCTGTCCTCTGATTCTGCCGGCGTGGTAGGCCCTTGAAGGCTTCCAGTGCACGCTGGCGACTGCTGCCGAGATCGACAATCGGACTGTGATAGGAATTATTAGCAAAAAGATCTGCAGACTTCACGGGTTGGTGGATGGATTTTTCATCCAGACCCCGCAATTCGGGTAGCCAGTGGCGGATGAAGCGACCTTCGGGGTCGAACCGCTGCGATTGGGAAACCGGGTTGAAGATACGGAAATAGGGCACTGCATCGGTGCCAGTGGAAGCGCTCCACTGCCAGCCACCGTTGTTGGCGGCCAGATCACCGTCTATCAGATGGCGCATGAAATGGCGTTCGCCCAGGCGCCAGTCGATCAGCAGGTTCTTGCTGAGGAACATGGCAACGATCATGCGCAGGCGGTTGTGCATCCAGCCGGTGTGCAGCAGCTGACGCATGGCTGCGTCAATGATCGGGAAGCCGGTACGCCCCTCCTGCCAGGCCTGGAAATCGTCTGGCGCATCGCGCCAGGGCAGGGCTTCGGTCTGGGCGCGGAAGGCACGATGCCTGGAGACCTGTGGGTAACCCGTCAGGATGTGCTTGTAGAACTCACGCCAGAGCAGCTCGTTGATCCACGTCTGGATGCCGCGGCTGCCACTGTCGAACTCGCCGCGGTTGCTGGCGAGGGCGGCATGCAGGCATTGGCGGGGCGAGATCACGCCTGCGGCCAGGTAGGCCGAAAGCTGGCTGGTGCCAGGTTTGGCCGGAAGGTCGCGCAGGTGCTCGTAGTCCTCGACCGTTTCATCGATAAATCGGGCCAGCCGGGCCTGTGCTTCGTCTTCACCGGCGGGCCAGTGATCGCTCAGTGCGCGGGCAGGTTTGTCGAAGCCATCGATATGTTGCGGGATCGGGTCACTGGCGATATCCAGCGGCTGCTGGCGTTTCACCCGCCGGGCCAGTGACGGCACGCTGCGGTTCAGGTGTTCGAGGCAGACCTTCTTGAACTGGGAGAAAACCTGAAAGTAGTCGCCGCTGCGGGTCAGGATGGTGCCCGGGCGGAAGAACAACTGGTCGAGGTAGCTGTGGGCGCGCACGCCGGAATCTTCCAGCAGCTTGCGCGTGGCGGCATCACGGCGTTCTTCGTTGATGCCGTATTCATCGTTCCAGTGCACCGCCTTGATGTTGTGCTGGCGGCACACTTCGAGCAGGGTGGCCGGTGCCTGGTCCCAGGTGTCGATCTTGCGTACCAGCAGCGGGATGTTCAGTTGCTCCAGCAACTGCCGGAGCTGGCGCAGGTTGCGCAGCCAGAAGTCGACCTTGCAGGCAGCGTCGTCGTGGGCTTGCCATTGGCCGGGGCTGGCCAGCCACAAGGCCACGGTCGGGCCACGCTCGCAGGCGACACTGAGGGCGGAGTTGTCATCGATGCGCAGGTCGCTGCGCAGCCAGATCAGTTGCATGGGGGGCTCGTCTCTACAGGCCGGCGGACATTGCCTTGCAGCACACGCAATGCCGCCTGCGGGGTATCGAACAGGAAAAGGTCGGGCAGATCGAAGGCGTGCAGCTGGGCCTGGTGCAGGGCCAGGGTGGCGCCGCCCAGCAGCTTGGTCCCGGCGATGCCCCGCAACGTGCGCAGCAAGGCGCTGGCATCGATACGTGGGCCCAAATGCATCAGGATTGCCCGAGGTTGCAGGGTGACCACGGCGCGTTGCAGCTGCGCGCCACCCACCGGTTGCTCGAAGACCTCTACGGGAATGCCGTTGCTGCTCAGCAGCCAGGCGCATAGCCACAGGCTGGGGTCGAACGGGCGCTCGCTGTCTTCGCATAGCAGCACGGCTGGCCCTTGCAACGATTGATTGTCGTGGTACACCCGTGCCCCTAGCTTGCTGCGCAGCCAGGTGTGGAAAAACACCTGCTCAAGGCGCGCGTTGAAGTGGCTGCGCCAGCGCACGGCGAGGGATTCCAGCAGCGGCAGCAGTAACTGCTCACACAGCGTCACGGCGGGGTACAAGGCCATGACCTGGTTCAGTTGCTGGTCGAGGCTGCGTTGGGAAAGGTGCGCGACGGCTTCGATCAACTGTTGCTGGCGCGGCTGCCAGTCGCCCACCGGCGCCCGCTCTACCGGCTGCTCGAGCAGCTCGCGAACCTGGCCGACCGACGCTCCGCGTTCAAGCCAGGCGAGAATCGCCTGCACCCGCTCGAACTGGTCTTGCCCATACAAGCGGTGTCCCTTGGCGGTACGTTGTGGCTTGAGCAGGCCATAGCGGCGTTCCCAGGCGCGCAAGGTGACTGGGTTGACGCCCGTGCGCCGGGCCAGTTCGCCAATCGGCACGAGGGTTTCAGACAGCATTGCGCAGGCCCAGGCTGTCGGGGTGTGGCTGCAAGTAAGTCTGTTGCTGCAGGTACGGATCAGGATGCTTGCGCAGATGATGCTTGAGCAGGGTCAGTGGTACCACCAGCGGCACCTCGCCATGCTGGTACTGGCCGATGATGTGCTGCAATTCGGCTTTGTCCTGCTGTGTCAGCGAGTCCTTGAAGTAGCCACTCAGGTGCTGCAGGACATTGCAGTGGGTGCCCCGGCTGGCGCAACGGCGCAGAGCCTGCATCAGCTGGCTGAAATAGCGGGGCCCGACCTGCTCGGGGTCATCCTCCCGGCTCATGCTGCCTAGCAGGCGGCCAAGCTGGCGATAGGCCTGGGGGTTGTTCGCCATCAGCAGGTACTTGTAGCGAGAGTGGAAGCGCACCAGTGCGCCACGGCTCAAGCCTTGCCCTAGCAATTGTTGCCAGTCGGCATAGGCATAGACGCGGCTGATGAAATTTTCGCGCAGCACCGGATCGTGCAGGCGGCCCTCCTCCTCGACCGGCAGGTCGGGGCGACGGGCGCAGAAGGCGGCGGCATAAGCACCCGTGCCGCCTTGTGGCGCAGGGTGGCCATTGTCCTGATAGACCTTTACCCGCTCCAGGCCGCAGGAGGGGGATTTCTGCATGAAGATGTAGCCACAGATGTCATCGAGCTCATCGGCCATCTGCTCGCCATAGTTGCGCAGTGGGCCGGTCAGGTCCGTCCCTGGGTTGCGTGTGCCGACCACGGTGGGTTGCTCAGGGTCACCGACCAGGCGGATCGGGTCACGTGGCACGCTCAGGCCGATGGCGACCTCAGGGCACACCGGTAACCAGTCGAAATGCGCTTGCAGTTGTTCACGGCACAGGTCTGAAGCCTTGTGCCCGCCGTTATAGCGCACGCTATGGCCGATCAGGCAGGCACTGATGGCGATACGGGGCCTGTGTGCGGGGGCGGTTTCGTGCATGGCTGTCTCCGGGAAACTTGTACATGGAAGCAAGCGCGTACAAGTTCATTCCAGCACAGCCAGAAACTTATGCAAACTAGTATTTTTGTATAGCTTTGCCGAATGCTGTTATTCGAGATGTTCCAGCAGCCGTCGCGCGGCTTCCTGGCCACTGAGCCAGGCACCTTCGACGCGTCCCGACAGGCACCAGTCGCCGCAGGCATACAGGCCTTGGTCGGCATCGGCCAGTGCGCCCCATTCGTGATTGCTGGTCGGTCGCGCATAGAGCCAGCGGTGGGCCAGGGCGAAGCTCGGCGCCGGTACCACGCAGCCGACCAGTTCGGCGAATTCACCCCACAAATGTTCGATCACTTCTTCCTTGGCCAGGTCGATGTGCTGCTTGCTCCAGTCGGAGGTAGCGTGCAGCACCCAAGTATCGAGGTGCTCTTCGCGGCCGGGCTTGCTGCGGTTGCGGGCCAGCCAGTCGAGCGCGCTGTCCTGCACGAAGCAGCCTTGCATCGGCGTATCCAGCGGTGTCTGGAACGCCAGGGCGACTGCCCAGGTCGGCTCCATCTGCACACCGGCCGCCACGGCAGCGAGCTTGGGGGTGGCGGCCAGCAACTGGGTAGCCTGGGGCGCAGGCACGGCGATCACCACGCGGCTGAACGGGCCATGGCTGCAACCTTCGGTGTCCTGCAGGTGCCAGAATTGCTTGCCGCGGAACACCTCGGCGATACGGCAGCCGAAGTTCACCGTGACGTCCTTGAGCAGGCCGCGGGTGATGGCGCTCATGCGGGGCACGCCGACCCAGCGGGTCTGTTCGTCGGGGGAAGGGGTAAGTTCGCCATCGCGGTAGTTGTACAGCTGAGGCTTCCACTGCTCGGCCCAGCCGGCGGCGACCCACTGCTGCACTTGTTCGACGAAGCGCCGGTCGCGGGCAGTGAAGTACTGCGCGCCAAGGTCGAGTGCGCCGGCCTCGCTGCGCTTGCTGGCCATGCGCCCACCACTGCCGTGGCCTTTGTCGAACAAGTGGACGGACTGCCCGGCCTTTTGTAGCGCCTGGGCGGCGGAAAGGCCGGCGATACCGGCACCGATGATGGCAATAGGTACTGTCATGATGGCCTCTTCGAACCTGGCTGTAGGCAGACTACGCTGTCAGGCAAACCTGTACAATGCAAAATCTTTGTATAAGGTTATTCCGCTTCATAGGCAGGTTGGCCTATGGTTATCCGATAGCGATGGGTCTGGAAAAGTGCCTTGTTCTTAAAAATAGACCATGGCCGCACGCTGCGAGGACACAGCCATGCATATATTGCTGACAGGTGGTACCGGGTTGATCGGCCAGCACCTTTGCCAGTACTGGCTCGGCAAGGGGCATCGCCTGACCGTGTGGAGCCGACGCCCTGAACAGGTGCCGCGATTGTGTGGCAGCGGCGTGCGCGGCATTGGCCGTCTGGAAGACCTGGGCGCCGATGAGCAGGTGGACGCGGTGGTCAATCTGGCCGGTGCGCCGATCGCCGATCGGCCCTGGTCGGCCGCGCGCCGCACCCTGTTGTGGGCCAGCCGCATCACCCTCACCGAGCAACTGCTGGCCTGGCTGGGCAGCCGAGAACAACGCCCAGAGGTGTTGATTTCCGGTTCCGCCGTGGGCTGGTACGGCGATGGTGGTGAGCGCGAACTGACCGAAGCCTCGCCGCCAGTGCGTGAAGATTTCGCCAGCCAGCTGTGCATCGCCTGGGAAGAAACCGCCCAGCGCGCTCAGCAGCTCGGTATCCGCGTGGTCCTGGTGCGCACCGGGCTGGTCCTGGCCAGTGACGGCGGCTTCCTGTCGCGCCTGCGCCTGCCGTTCAAGCTGGGGCTGGGTGGGCCCTTGGGTGATGGCCGGCAGTGGATGCCGTGGGTGCATATCGATGACCAGATCGCCCTGATTGATTTTCTGTTGCAGCACAAGGATGCCAGTGGTCCTTATAATGCCTGCGCGCCAGAGCCGGTACGCAACCGCGATTTCGCCAAGGCGCTGGGGCGTGCGCTGCATCGGCCAGCGTTCATGCCGATGCCCGCGCTACTGCTCAAGGCCGGCCTTGGCGAGCTGTCGACCTTGCTGCTTGGCGGCCAGCGAGCGCGCCCGGTGCGTTTGCTGGCGGCAGGCTTCACCTTCCGCTTCAACGATCTGCAATCGGCCCTGGGCAACCTGTCCAGCCGCCTCTGACATAGGACGCTGCATGACCGATCACGCTCTGCTGCTGGTCAACCTGGGCTCCCCGGCCTCCACCTCGGTGGCCGATGTGCGCCGCTACCTCAACCAGTTCCTCATGGACCCCTACGTGATCGACCTGCCCTGGCCGGTGCGGCGCCTGCTGGTGTCGCTGATCCTGGTCAAGCGCCCGGAGCAGTCGGCCCACGCCTATGCCTCGATCTGGTGGGATGAAGGCTCGCCCCTGGTAGTCCTGACCCGGCGCCTGCAAGCGGCGATGGTTGAGCACTGGCCACACGGGCCGGTGGAAGTCGCCATGCGCTACGGCGAGCCGGCGTTGCCCGAGGTGCTGGCGCGTCTGGCTGCACAAGGTGTGCGCAAGGTGACCCTGGCGCCGCTTTATCCGCAGTTTGCCGACAGTACGGTGACCACGGTGGTGGCGCAGGCGCAACAGACCGTCGCCGAGCGCCACTTGCCGCTGCAACTGCGGGTGCTGCAACCGTTCTACGATCACCCTGAGTACATCGATGCCCTGGTCGCCAGCGCAAGGCCGTATCTGCAGCAGGATTACGATCACCTGCTGCTGAGCTTCCACGGCCTGCCGGAGCGCCACCTGAAAAAGCTCGACCCGACCGGCACGCATGACCTCCAGGCAGCAGACTGCTGCAAGGATGCCAGCGCCGAGATGCGCGCAGTGTGCTATCGCGGGCAATGCCTGGCGACGGCCAAGGCCTTCGCGACGAAGATGGGCATCCCCGATGGCAAATGGTCGGTGTCGTTCCAGTCGCGGTTGGGGCGGGCCAAATGGATCGAGCCCTATACCGAGACGCGCCTGGATGAGCTGGCCAGGGCCGGGGTGAAGAAACTGCTGGTGATGTGCCCGGCGTTCGTCGCCGATTGCATCGAGACGCTGGAAGAGATCGGCATGCGGGGCAGCGAGCAGTTTGTCGAGGCGGGCGGCAAGGAGTTGGTGCTGGTGCCGTGCCTGAATGATCACCCGGAGTGGGTGAGGGTGTTGGCGGCGATGTGCGAAAAGGTCTGAATTGAGGGGGCCGCCATGCGGCCCCTTCCGGCCGGTCCGGCGCCCCGGCAAGAACGCTCCTACACATCCAGCTTCTTGTGCTTCCAGCCGTCATTGCCTGGCAGGATCAGGTTCAGGGCAATGGCTACGATGGCGCACAGGGCAATACCCTTCAGGCCCCAATCGTCCGGGCCGTCGCCGCTGCCGACCAGCACGCCGCCGATACCGAACACCAGGGTCACCGAAACGATCACCAGGTTGCGCGCTTCGGCCAGGTCGATCTTGTGGCGGATCATGGTGTTCATGCCCACCGCCGCGATCGAGCCGAACAGCAGGCACAGAATACCGCCCATCACCGGTACCGGGATGCTCTGCAGCAGCGCGCCGAACTTGCCGATGAAGGCCAGGGTGATGGCAAAGACTGCCGCCCAGGTCATGATCTTTGGGTTGTAGTTCTTGGTCAGCATCACCGCGCCGGTCACTTCGGCGTAGGTGGTGTTGGGCGGGCCACCGAACAGGCCGGCTGCGGTGGTGGCCAGGCCGTCACCCAGCAGGGTGCGGTGCAGGCCGGGCTTCTTCAGGTAGTCGCGGCCGGTCACGCTGCCCACTGCAATCACCCCACCGATGTGCTCGATCGCTGGCGCCAGGGCGACCGGGACGATGAACAGAATCGCCTGCCAGTTGAAGGCTGGCGCGGTGAAGTTGGGGATTTCCAGCCACGGGGCGGCGGCGATCTTGGCGGTGTCGACCACGCCAAAGGCGAACGCCAGGGCAAAGCCCACCAGCACACCGGCAATGATCGGTACCAGGCGGAAGATGCCCTTGCCGAACACCGCGACGATCAGGGTAGTCAGCAGCGCTGGCATGGAGATCAGCATGGCGGTCTTGTATGGCATCAGCACGCTGCCATCACCGGCCTTGCCCATCGCCATGTTGGCGGCGATCGGTGCCATGGCCAGGCCGATCGAAATGATCACCGGGCCGATGACGACCGGCGGCAGCATGCGGTCGATGAAACCGGTGCCTTTGATCTTCACCATCAGGCCCATGAAGGTGTACACGAAGCCTGCGGCCATCACGCCGCCCATGGTCTCAGCCAGGCCGAACTGGCCCTTGGCGAGGATGATCGGGGTGATGAAGGCAAAGCTCGATGCCAGGAACACCGGTACCTGGCGGCCGGTGACCAGCTGGAACAGCAGGGTGCCGATGCCGGCGGTGAACAGCGCCACGTTCGGGTCGAGGCCGGTGATCAGCGGCATCAGCACCAGCGCGCCGAATGCCACGAAGAGCATCTGCGCGCCCGAGACGACCTGGCGCCAGAGCGGGTCGTTGAAGCCGTCCTGCATGGTCAGGCGTCCTTCTGCTTGGTGCCGAAGATCTTGTCACCGGCATCGCCCAGGCCTGGGACGATGTAACCATGCTCGTTCAGGCGCTGGTCGATCGAAGCGGTGTAGATCTGTACGTCCGGGTGGGCTTTCTCCACCACGGCGATGCCCTCTGGCGCGGCGACCAGCACCATGGCACGGATCTCCTTGCAACCGGCTTTTTTCAGCAGGTCGATGGTGGCAACCATCGAGCCGCCGGTGGCGAGCATCGGGTCGATGATCAGGGCCAGGCGCTGGTTGATGTCCGGCGCCAGTTTCTCCAGGTAGGTGTGCGCTTCGAGGGTTTCCTCGTTGCGGGCAACGCCGACGGCGCTGACCTTGGCGCCCGGGATCAGGCTGAGCACGCCGTCGAGCATGCCGATACCGGCGCGCAGGATCGGCACCACGGTGATCTTCTTGCCGGCGATTTTTTCAACTTGCACCTTGCCGCACCAGCCGTCGATCTCGTAGGTTTCGAGGGGCAGGTCCTGGGTGGCTTCGTAGGTCAGTAGCGCGCCGACTTCCTGGGCGAGTTCGCGAAAATTCTTGGTGCTGATGTCGGCACGGCGCATCAGGCCGAGCTTGTGGCGGATCAGCGGATGGCGGATCTCACGAGTAGGCATAGGGGGCTCCGAAAGGCGGGCAAAAAAACCGCGCTAGATTAATCTATTCAGCCTTTGCTGTCGTGCAGTCCTTTTGCACGTTAGTCCATAAATGCTTGATCTGTGACGAGCGGATGCGTACCTTTGCCCGCTTTTCCAAAATGCCCCCCTGGAGAGCGCCATGTCCGCCGATCTCGAGCACATCCGTCAAGTCATGCGCGAGGCAGACTGCCTGTACAACGAAGCCGAAGTCGAAGCGGCCATCGCCAAGGTCGGCGAGCAGATCTGCAAGGACCTGCACGACACCAACCCCGTGGTGTTCTGCGTGATGAACGGCGGCCTGATCTTCGCTGGCAAACTGCTGACCCACCTGCAGTTCCCGCTGGAGGTCTCGTACATCCATGCCACCCGTTACCGCAACCAGACCAGTGGTGGCGAGTTGTTCTGGAAGGCCAAGCCGGAAGTATCGTTCATTGATCGCGACGTGCTGATCGTCGATGACATCCTCGACGAAGGCCACACCCTCAGCGCCATCATCGAGTTCTGCAAGCATGCCGGTGCGCGCGCCGTGCACACCGCCGTGCTGATCGACAAGGACCACGACCGCAAGGCCAGCCCAGGCCTGAAGGCCAGCTATGCCGGCCTGCCGTGCATTGATCGCTATATCTTTGGTTACGGAATGGACTATAAAGGCTACTGGCGTAACGCAAACGGCATTTTCGCTGTCAAGGGACTGTAACCATGAGTCAGCCTGCATTCATCGATCAAACATTGTTCAGCGGGCTGGCGCAAAAAGCTGCCGATGCACCGCGTCAGCGGCACCATCACAACTTTCATGACATGGAAGACCCTTGCCATCGCCTGGCGATCGGCTTGCAACCTTCCACTTACATCGCTCCGCACCGGCACTTGAGCGACGACAAGGCCGAAGCCTTGCTGGCGCTCAAAGGCCGCATTGGCCTGTTGCTGTTCGATGAGCAGGGTGCGCTGACCAGTACGCGTGTCCTCGAAGCGGGCGGCGAGTGCATGGGCGTGGACCTGCCGCCGGGTGTCTACCATGGCCTGGTGGCGCTTGAGGCCAATACCATCATGTTCGAGTGCAAGGCCGGCCCTTACCGCCAGCTGGTCGAGGGTGAGCATGCACCTTGGGCGCCACGTGAAGGTGAGCCCGGCGTCGCTGAGTACCAGGCCTGGATGCTCGCGCAGTTCGATTGAGGTCTGCCGTTGCCTGCGTGCTAGAGTGCTCCTTCATGCCAAGGAGCCTCACATGCGTGCGATTCTTCCCCTGCTGCTGGCGGTGAGCCTGCCTCTCGCCGCCGCACCGCTGCACAGTCAGTTCCTCCCGCCCGATGACCAGTCCCTGCGCCAGGAAGCGCCGACCGGCCAGCAGTTGCTGCAAGTGACCGACTACTCGGTGGTGGTGGGTGCCCAGCGCCAGTCCGACCAGCAGCCGATCCCGATCACCGCCTCGTTGCAGATGCGCCTGAAGGGCAAGCCGCTGAGCAAGGGTGCAACGATCAGCCAGGTGCTGCTGAATTTCGACGGTGAGGCCGGCAAAAGCCTCAAGAAGCCGGTGTACGACGACAAGACCCGCACCCTGAGCCTCAATTACCCCGTCAGTGACTACCGGGTGATCATGGACCTGCTGCGCAACGAAACGGTCTATGTGCAGTTCCTGACCTATGCCAACGGCCACATCTGGGCCGACCTGCATACCGGCACCGTACGTTCGCGTTGAGGCGCGCCGCCTGTGGGGGGTAAACTGCCGGCCTTCGAAATTCCATGATGGTCAGTTGGAGCCGGCAATGCGCAAAGACAAGAAGCAGGTGATTGGTGACGAAATCAGCGACGACTACATCAAGTCGTTCCTACAGTTTGAGCCGGCCGATGGCGTGACCTCGCCTTCGCACCACAAGCTGATCAAAGGCTACCGCGGCCTGCGTGTCGATGACTTCGAGCGCTTCGTGGGCTTCTTCGTCGAGGCTGGCCTGGATCTGGATGGCAAGGACGAGCACGGCAAGACCTTCGTTGAAGTGATCGCCGACCAGCGCAACGCGCCGGAGTACGTCGAGATCATCGCCAAGGCCCGCGGCTGATAGAGATATCAGGCACAAAAAAACGCCCCGAGGGGCGTTTTTTCGTTTCAGGCCGGCTTAGGCGTAATGCTTGGCCGGGCTGTCTTCCACCAGTTCCAGCGCCACATCGTTGTCGGCGCTGATCTTGCGGTACAGCGCGGCATCGGTGGCCAGGGCTTTCTCGCGAGCCGGGAAGATTTCCTTGAGCTTGGCAGCCCAGGCACCTTTGGCCTGCTCGGGGAAGCAGCGCTCGATCAGCTCGAGCATGATCGAGACGGTTACCGAAGCGCCTGGCGAGGCGCCGAGCAGTGCAGCCAGGCTGCCGTCCTGTGCCGAGACCAGCTCGGTACCGAATTGCAGGATGCCGCCTTTCTTCGGGTCCTTCTTGATGATCTGCACGCGCTGGCCGGCCACTTCCAGGCGCCAGTCCTCTGCTTTGGCCTCTGGGTAGAAGCGGCGCAGGGATTCCAGGCGCTGTTCCATCGACTGCATCACTTCGCTGACCAGGTACTTGGTCAGGTCCATGTTGTCGCGGGCCACGGCCAGCATCGGGCCGATGTTGCCCATGCGCACCGACAGCGGCAGGTCCATCAGCGAGCCGTGCTTGAGGAACTTGGTGGTGAAGCCGGCGTAAGGGCCGAACAGCAGCGAAGTCTTGCCGTCCACCACGCGGGTGTCCAGGTGTGGCACCGACATCGGCGGAGCGCCGACCGCAGCCTGGCTGTACACCTTGGCCTGGTGCTGCTTGACGATTTCCGGGTTGTCGCAACGCAGCCACTGGCCGCTGACCGGGAAGCCGCCGAAGCCTTTGCTTTCCGGGATGCCGGACAGTTGCAGCAGCGGCAGGGCCGCGCCGCCAGCGCCGAGGAACACGAAGCGGGCATCGACTTCACGGGAGCCGCCGCTGTTGACGTCCTTGATGCTCACGGTCCAGCCGTTGCCGTTGCGGCGCAGGCCGACGACTTTCTTGCTGTACTTGACCTGCGCATCCGGGGTGTCGCCCAGCACCTTGAGCAGCTTGTTGGTCAATGCCCCGAAGTTGACGTCGGTGCCTTTGGCCACACGGGTAGCGGCGATGTGCTGGTCGGCCGGGCGGCCTGGCATCATCAGCGGCATCCACTCGTTCATCACGCCCTTGTCTTCGGTGTACTCCATCTCGGCGAAGGCGTGATGCTGCTTGAGCATCTCGAAACGCTTCTTGAGGAAGGACACACCCTTGTCACCTTCGACGTAGCTCAGGTGCGGGACCGGGTTGATGAATGCACGTGCCGAGCCGAAGGTGTTCTTCTTGCTCAGGTAAGCCCAGAACTGGCGCGAGACCTCGAACTGGGTGTTGATGTGCACGGCCTTCTTGATGTCGATGCTGCCATCGGCGGCCTGGGGCGTGTAGTTCAGCTCGCACAGGCCGGCGTGGCCGGTGCCTGCGTTGTTCCAGGGGTTGGAGCTTTCCGCGGCTCCGGAGTCCATTGCCTCGACGACCTCAAGCTTCAGGGTCGGGTCAAGCTCCTTGAGCAGTACGGCCAGGGTGGCACTCATGATGCCCGCGCCTACCAGTACCACATCAACCGATTCGTTCTGCGCCATTTAACGCGTCTCCACAATCTACAGCTACCTAATTGACAGCATAGGACCACTGGGGTTGCCAGGATCGCCATGTCCGACTCTTCGCAGTTCTTGCCACTTCCGCGGACACCGCCAATCAGTCTTTGGGTTGCGATATTGAACCCTGAATGCCACGGGTGCGGCAATTCGACTTATGGTCAAGGTGTCGTGCGTGCGCTATGGAACGACCTCAGGCACTCATCCAGGATGAGCACATTGGCCGCCTGTTCAGGGCTGTTCGGGACACATCTGCCGCTTTTGCACATGCCAGACTGTTCATTTGCTCGCCACACTCTTGTGAAGTAGTGAAAACCGTTTTTTCACGCTCTTTTGGAGACGTGAACCTCAAAAGGGGACTGCGCGATGGCAACCCGCAGGTTCATGCAGTGTGAAGGGCCGGAAAAGCAGGCACGACAGCCGATGCAAGACCTGAGTGGAAGGCTCTCTGTGGGCGAAGCGGGTGAAGGTGCCGGGGTCAATCGGCAAATGCGGGGCCCGATCAGGAGACGTCCTTATAATCGGGGGGAGATTATAACGATGTCGCGGGCAGAAAGGTCGTAATTCGTGGTTTTTATTGCAGCGTTTGTCAGGCCGCGAGGATGCGCTGGTGCCAGCGGCGGCTTGCGCGGGCGCAAACCCGGGCTTCGGCGGGCAGCTCGCGGCCCAGCCAGGCGAGCTGGATTTCGCCGACCTGCACCCATCCGCTACCGCTTGGCGCCTGGCTGCATTGCTTGAAAGCCAGGCATTTGCCTTCGCCGTCGAGGCGGGCATAGGCATTGTGGCGCGGGCGTTGGCAGAGCAGTGTCCAGAGCGAGGCCATGGCGGTACGTCCTGTGCGTTTGGGCTTGGCGCAAGGATAAGGGCGCGGCCATGAAACGATTGTGACAAGCGGGGCGGACCGATGACTGGTCTGTGCCTGGCTGGGTATACTGTGGGCCTTTGCCGTATTTTCTGGAGAAACGCGCATGTTGCAACGTCTGTTGTTCGGTTTGATTGCCGTGGCCAGCCTCAGCCTGGTCGGTTGTGCCCACAGTCCGCAACAACTCAGCCCGCAACCCACGCTCAAGGCTCAGCTCGCACCGGTCGGCCACGGCCAGCCGGTGGTGGTCAAGGTGGTCGACGGGCGTGCTTCGCAGTCCCTGGGCACCCGTGGTGGCATGTACCCTGAAACCAGCACCATCAGCGTCAGTGGCAATGATGTGGTGCCCAAGCTGCAGGCCCAGGCCGAAGCCGCCGTGCGCCTGCTCGGTTTCACCCCGACGCCGAACGCCTACAACGCGCCGCAGCTGACCGTGACCCTGGCTGAACTGAAGTACCAGTCGCCGAAGGACAACCTGTACGTGACTGAAGCCACCATCGGTGCCACCTTCCGTGCCGACGTGCAGAATGCCAGCCGCCGTTACAGCGGCCGCTACGGTGCTTCGCTGGATCAGCGCTTCGGCATGGCGCCGAACCAGGATACCAACACCCAGCTGGTCGGCGATGTGCTGAGCGATGCGCTGACCCGCCTGTTCAAGGACCCGACCATCGGTCAGGTGCTGGGCGAATAAGCCTTACGCTGCAATCGAAAAACCCGCTACCTGAGTGTCAGGTAGCGGGTTTTTTGTTGCCTGTACCGACCTAGGCGGCTTCTATGTGGAAGTCCAGCAAGCTGACGCCGGTACTGGCATCCACCTCGGGCAGGTCCTCGTGCACATGCCCACCCAGCGCGCAGTAGACCAGCCACTGGCGGTCCTGGACATTGATGGCGAAACCATCGATCAACGCCTGCTGCTCATCGCTCTGAGCCACGAGATAGAGACGGTCCTGGTTTTCGGCGTGCAGCATCAACAAGCTCCGGTACGGGAAAAGGCCGATAGAGTGGCCTGCCCTGATGACGAGCATGTGACAGATGAAATCAAGTGACACTTTGTCGCCAAGACCGGGCGGGCGGGTCGGACTTCGGTAGAATGCCGGGCTTCGCTGTGGCTATGACCGAGGTTGCGTGATGTCGTTGCAAGTGCTCTGGGGCTTTCTTTCCGCCCACCCTACCAAGCTGATCAATCTGCTGGCGCTGTTGCTGACCTGCCCTGGCGGGTTGCTGCTGCAGAGTGCGCGGCGGCGTGAGGCGATCAGCCGTGAGAGCCTGGCGGTGGAAGAGGGGCCGGTGGATGCCTTCGACCAGCGCGTGCCGCGCTACTACTACATCCTCGGCTTTTCCTGCCTGGCCATGGCGCTGCTGCTGTCCTGGTTCAGCACCTGGATCTGAAGCGCCTGGGGCCGCATTGCGGCCCCAGGAAGATTGATCAGGCGACAGGCGCCTGCTGCTTGACCTGATACTGGTTGCGCACCGGCGTCGCATACTGCAACACCAGGTACGGCCGCTGCTCCTCGGGGCAGGCATCCAGGCGGCGCTGCCATTCTTCCCTGGCCTTGGCCAGCTCTTCGGCCGGGAACACCTTCTCGGCGCTCGGCACCTGCAGTGCCTCGTCCTTCTCGCTCCACATCGCATAGGCCAGGTAATGCACCGGGAACAGGCGATAGCCGCCGAGGATCTGCCGGTCGGTTTCCTGTGCCAGCTGCTTGGTGTCCTCGTAGTACTCGGTCACCGGCGGGGCGAAGTGGATGTGCACCCGGCCTTTGTAGCCGGTGATGCCCTTGGCGATGCTGTTGTCGTCCTCGCCCGGTGCCTTCTTGTAGGTGCCGGTGGTGGCGCGGATGTACAGCTCGCGAGCCTTGGCCAGGTCGCAAGGGTCGTACTCGTAGCTGATCGACACCGGGATCAGGTTCAGGCTCTGGATCACCGCGCCGAACGGCTCGTCCTTGCGGCTCATGTGGAACATCTTGAGGATCGCCGAATCGGTCCGGTCGTCACCGTCCTTGGCGCGGCCTTCGGCCTGGGCGATCCAGATCGACGCGCCGTCATTGCGGATCGAGTGGTTGATGTAGGCCGAGAGCAGCTGGTAGGCCGCGAGTTTTTCGCGGCGGCCGCTGATCGAGCGGTGCACGATGAAGCTCTTGTTCAGGCGCATCATGTCGCTGACGAACGGCTTCTGCAGCAGGTTGTCGCCGATGGCGATGCGCGGCGTCGGCAGGCCGGCGTGGTACACCGCGTAGTTGACGAATGCCGGGTCCATGACGATGTCGCGGTGGTTGGCCAGGAACAGATAGGCCGTGCCTGACTTGAGTTGCTCGACGCCGGAATAGGTGACGCCGTCGGTGGCGCGTTCGATGGTCTGGTCGACGTAGTATTCGACTTTGTCCTGCAAGGTCGATACGCAGGTGACGCCGGCGAACTCCTTGCGCAGGCGGCGGGCGATCAGCGGCTTGAGCAGCCAGCCGAGGGCACCAGCGGCGCGCGGGAATTTGAAGTGGGTGAGGATATCGAGGAATGCCGGGTCGCTGAGCAGGCGTGCCAGAACGGCAGGGACCTCAGCATCGTCGTACGGTCGGATGGCATCGAATTCGCCCATCATGCTCTCTTGTTGGAAACGGCTAGGGTAATAAGGTAAGGGGTGGGGCCCGAAAAACGGCTCGTGCACACGCAAGCCCTGTAAACAGACCGGCAATTATACGCACAAGTCACCCCGGAGGCCGCGATGCTCGAAGTAGCGATCTACGATTGCCCTTATTGTGGTGAAGAAGTTGAAACGACAGTGGACCTGTCCGGCGGCGACCAGGAGTACATCGAGGACTGCCAGGTGTGCTGCAAGCCTATCCGCTTCGTGCTGCAGGTTCATGGCGACGAATGGATGCTGGATGTCTACGGTGAGAACGACTGATGCGGCGGATCTACGAACCGGAAAACCTGCTGGAAGCCGAAATGCTGCTGGGCATGCTCGTCAGCGAGGGCATCGAAGTGCACCTGGTCGGCCGCGACCTCATCGGCGCTGCCGGTGAGTTGCCGTTGCAGGGGCTGCTTGGGCTCGCGGTGCCCGACCAACAGGCCGAGTACGCACGGCAACTGATCGATGCGTACAATGGTGCCGAGCCGCTTGCCGGCGACGAGCCGGAGAGTCATCCCGGTACCTTGATCTGCTAGGTTCTGAAATCGCCCATGTGTGGACGTTACGCCCTGTTTCGCTGGCCCCAGGCGCTGGCCAGTCTGCCGGGCTTCCCTGCCGGCCAGCCGGCCCAATGGAATATCTCGCCCGGTGCTTCGGTACTGATCCAGCGCCAGCTCGACGGCCAGCAGCAACTGGCCAAGGCGCGCTGGGGGCTGACGCCTGCCTGGCTCACCGACCTCTCCCGCACCCCCGCCCATGCCCGCGCCGAGACCTTGGCCGAGCAGCCGATGTTCCGCGAAGCGTTTCGCCTGCGCCGTTGCCTGATGCCGGCCAACGGTTTCTATGAGTGGCGCGGCACAGTGCGCAAACGGCCTTACTGGCTGACGCCAGGGCAGGGCGCATCGCTGTATTTTGCTGCCGTGTGGGAGGCCTACCCGGTGCAGGACCAGGTGTGGTTGAGCTGCGCGGTGGTGACCCAGGCCGCGATGAATCAGCGCCGGCCGCTGATTCTCGACGAAGCCGGCCAGGCCGCCTGGCTGGACCCGGACACGCCGTTGCCGCGCTTGCACGAGTTGCTCGCCAGCCCGCCGGCAACACTGCGCGAGCGGGCCCTGGCAAACTTCGTCAATGACCCGAAACTGGACGCGCCGGAGTGCCTGACTCCCGCTTAGGTAAAATCTTCCCTGCGGCTATGGCGGGCTACGGGCGACTCAGCCTAGGATACGGCGCATGTAAAAAGGGAGTGTTTTCATGCGTAAGTCTTTTGTCGTCAGCCTGTTGAGTGCTGGCATCTTGCTAGCCGGCTGCCAGGCGGTGAATACCACCAGCGGCGGTGCTGTCGGCGTCGAGCGCCAGCAGTACATGTTCAGCATGCTCTCGACCGATGAGGTCAACCAGATGTACGCCCAGTCGTACCAGCAGACCCTCGGCGAGGCGTCGAGCAAGGGCGTGCTGGACAAGTCCAGTGCCGATGCCAAGCGGGTGCAGGCCATCGCCAGCCGGCTGATCGCCCAGGCGCCCAAGTTCCGCCCCGATGCCGCGCAATGGAACTGGGAAGTCAACGTCATCAAGAGCGATGAGCTCAATGCCAACTGCGGGCCGGGTGGCAAGATCATCGTGTACACCGGGTTGATCGACCAGCTCAAGCTCACCGATGCGGAAATCGCCGCAGTGGTTGGCCACGAAATCGCCCACGCCTTGCGTGAACACAGCCGTGAAGCGATGTCCAAGGCCTACGGCGTGCAGATGGCGCGCCAGGGCGCAGGTGCATTGCTTGGCCTTGGCCAGGACAGCATGGCGCTGGCCGACGCCGTGGTGAACTACTCCATGACCCTGCCCAACAGCCGCGCCAACGAGAACGAAGCCGACCTGATTGGCCTGGAGCTGTCGGCGCGTGCCGGTTATGACCCGAATGCCGCGATCACCTTGTGGAACAAGATGAGCAAGGCTTCGGAAGGCGCGCCGCCTGAGTTCATGAGCACTCACCCGGCGTCCAGCAGCCGGATCGCCTCGTTGCAGGCGGCGATTCCGAAGGTGATGCCGCTGTACGAAGCGGCCAAACAGTAAAACCGATTGGGGCCGCAAAGCGGCCCCAGTTTTTTAGGTCAACCCACCCAGCCACTGGTCTTCATCGCCGAGTACACGGCCACGATCGCCAGCACGAAGAACGCGGTCGCTGCCAGGCGACGAATCAGCGTCAGTGGCAGTTTCTCCGCCGCGAAGTTGCCCGCCAGCACCACCGGCACGTTGGCAATCAGCATGCCCAGGGTAGTCCCGAGGATAACCAGGATCAGGTGTGGATATTGGGCAGCCAGCATCACCGTGGCGACCTGGGTCTTGTCACCGATTTCGGCCAGGAAGAAGGCGATCAGCGTGGTCAGGAACGGGCCGAAGCGGCGGGCCGGGTTCTCGTCATCGTCCATCTTGTCCGGTACCAGGGTCCACAGCGCGGTGGCGGTGAAGCTGGCGGCAAGCACCCAGTGCAACACCGACTCGGTGAAGAAACTGCCGACCCAGGCACCCACGGCACCGGCCGCGGCATGGTTGGCCAAGGTGGCGGCAATGATGCCGGCGATGATTGGCCAAGGCTTGCGGAAGCGTGCGGCGAGGATGAGCGCGAGCAATTGCGTCTTGTCGCCGATTTCGGCCAAGGCAACGATTGCGGTGGGGACCAACAGAGATTCCAGCATCAGGATTCCTACGGGGGCGGGTCGACACGGCTATGACACGTACAGCCTTCCCGCCCCGGGTAAGGTGTGCGTGTCATAGGTCTTGTCAAACCGAGGACCTGTCTGCGCAGGTCGCTGGGTCGCACGCGCCATGGCCTGTGGGCCAAGTATGTTGACGCGTACCGGGCGAGCAGGGCGCTCGCGGGAGACTACTCCCCTAGGACGGTGCGGATTCTGCCTAGCCGAAACCGTTTCGGCAAGCCCTGTTTTTATCCGCGTGTGGCGCGATAGATGCGGAAGCCTTCGGCCTCGGCGCAGGTCTGGCAATTGCCCAGGGCACCTTCGATCAGTGGCTGATAGCGCAGGAAGCTATTCGCCACAAGGCGCATTTCGCCACCTTTTCGCAGATGTTGGCCGGATTTTTTCAGCAGGTTTTCCGATGCCTGGTAATTGGTGTGCACCCCGGTGTGAAACGGTGGGTTGCTCAGGATCAGGCTCAGGTCGGTGGGCGCGGCATCAATACCATCGCCGCTGATGACTTCGCCTTCCAGGCTGTTGGCTGCAAGGGTCAGGCGGCTGGCTGCCACGGCGAAGGCATCGACATCCAGCAGGGTGACCTGGCTCTGTGGATAACGACGCTTGACCGTGGCACCGAGCACGCCAGCGCCGCAGCCGAAGTCGAGCACATGGCCGACCGGCAGGTTGTCCAGATGCTTGAGCAGCAGGGCGGTGCCACGGTCGAGGCGGCCATGGCTGAACACCCCCGGCAGGCTCACTACCTGCAGTGGGCCATCTTCGAGCTCGAGCGTGAAGCGCTCGGCCAGGCTCTCCAGCGGTTTTGCTTGCGGGGCGTTGTCCACGGTCACCTGCCACAGCTGGCAATGCCGCGCGCTGTCGAGCTTGCGCGGCTTGCCGAAAGCTTGCAGCTGTTTGGCCGCGCCTTCGATGCCGCCACGCTTTTCGCCCACCAGGTACAGCTCGCGGCCCGCCAAGCGGGAAGCCAGGGCATTGAGCAGGTAGGCCGCCAGCTCGCGGGACTTGGGCAGGAACAGCACGGCCGTCTCGAATTCGACCGGCGGCACATCGACGCCGTAATGGCTGCGTCCGCTGAAGCGGCTGTCGAGCATGGCCTGATCACCGGCATGCCAGGTCCAGCCATGGGCCTGGGGCAGTTGCCCGAGCAGGCCGTCGGCGGGGGCGCCGGCGAGTAGCAGCGGGCCCTGGAACAGCTCTGCCTGGCGGAGCAACACTTCACTGCGCGGGTCCATGGACGACGCCTCCTGAAAAAAGTGGCGCAGTGTAGCAGAGGCGGGCGCGGGACTGAGCTGGCGCTCAGCTGACCACGCGGCGTGGCTGGCCTTCGAAGAAAGCCTTGGCGTTTTCGCTGAGCTGGCCGACGATGCGCTGGCGCGACTCCACCGCGCCCCAGGCGCTGTGCGGAGTGATCAGCAGGCGTGGGATGCCCTTCTCCAGTAGCGGGTTGCCATTGACCGGCGGCTCGACGCTCAGCACATCGGTGGCCGCGCCGCCCAGGTGGCCGTTGCGCAAGGCGTCGGCCAGGGCCTGCTCGTCGATCAGGCCGCCACGGGCGGTGTTGACCACCAGTGCGCCTTTTTTCAGCAGCGCCAGTTCGTGGGCGCCGATCATGTGCCGGGTGTGCTCGTTGAGCGGGCAGTGCAGGGTCAATGCGTCAACCTGCGGCAGCAGCTCGTCCAGCGCCAGGCGATCGTCACGGGCCGGGCGGCCAGGGATCTGCCCGCTCAGCACGCGCATGCCGAAGGCTTCGGCCAGCCGCGCCACTGCGCCACCCAGCTCGCCATGGCCGAGCAGGCCGAGGGTCTTGCCTTCCAGTTCGACGATCGGGAAATCCAGCAGGCAGAACTGGCTGGCCTTGGCCCACTCGCCGTCGGCCACCGCCTGGTTGTAGTCGCACAGGCGCGTGGCCAGGGCCAGCAGCAGGGCGATGGTGTGCTGGGCCACCGATGGCGTGCCATAGCCCTGGCAGTTGCAGACGGTGATGCCCTGGGCGCGGGCGGCTGCCAGGTCGACATTGTTGGTGCCGGTGGCGGCCACCAGGATCAGCTTCAGCTGTGGGTTGGCGGCCAGCGTGGCGGCATCGAGCATGACCTTGTTGCTGACCACCGCGACAGCGCCCTGCAGGCGTTCGGCGACCTGCTCCGGGCGAGTGGCAGCAAACAGCTCGAATTCGTCGAACTGCTGCTGCAACGGCGACAGGTCGAGGTCGCCAAGGTCCAGGGATTGGTGATCGAGAAACACGGCGCGGCGCAAGCTGGGCATCAGGGGAAGCTCCGGAGGCAGGGCAGGGGTAGATCCATCACCCCGCACAATGCCACTCATACCTCGCGCCGCCAAATCATTCCTTCGGCTGATTTGACCGTCACATTGAGCTACTACAGTAGATCCAGACTTGTCCGGCATGCTTTTCAGAAAAGGGATCACCATGTTGCAGACCCGCATCATCAAGCCCGCCGAGGGCGCCTATAACTTCCCTCTGTTGATCAAGCGCCTGCTGATGTCTGGCAGCCGCTACGAGAAGACCCGCGAGATCGTCTATCGCGACCAGCTGCGCCTGACTTATCCACAGCTCAACGAGCGTATCGCCCGCCTCGCCAACGTGCTGACCGAAGCCGGGGTCAAGGCCGGTGACACGGTGGCGGTGATGGACTGGGACAGCCACCGTTACCTGGAATGCATGTTCGCCATCCCGATGATCGGCGCGGTGGTGCACACCATCAACGTGCGCCTGTCGCCCGAGCAGATCCTCTACACCATGAACCACGCCGAAGACCGCTTCGTACTGGTCAACAGCGATTTTGTCGGCCTCTACCAGGCCATTGCCGGGCAACTGACCACGGTCGACAAGACCTTGCTGATCACCGATGGCCCGGACAAGACCGCCGACCTGCCGAACCTGGTCGGCGAATACGAGCAACTGCTCGCGGCCGCCAGCCCGCGCTACGACTTCCCGGATTTCGACGAGAACTCGGTGGCCACCACCTTCTACACCACCGGCACCACGGGCAACCCCAAGGGCGTCTACTTCACCCACCGCCAGCTGGTGCTACATACCCTGGCCGAAGCGGCGGTGACCGGCAGCATCGACAGCGTGCGTTTGCTCGGCAGCAATGATGTGTACATGCCCATCACGCCGATGTTCCACGTGCATGCCTGGGGCATTCCTTACGCGGCCACCATGCTCGGCATGAAGCAGGTCTACCCGGGCCGTTACGAACCAGACATGCTGGTCAAGTTGTGGCGCGAAGAGAAAGTCACCTTCTCGCACTGCGTGCCGACCATCCTGCAGATGCTGCTCAACTGCCCGAACGCCCAAGGCCAGGACTTTGGCGGCTGGAAGATCATCATCGGCGGCAGCGCCCTTAACAGCTCGCTGTACAAGGCCGCGCTGGCCCGCGGCATCCAGTTGACCGCCGCTTACGGCATGTCCGAAACCTGCCCGCTGATTTCTGCCGCGCACCTGAATGACGAGCTGCAGGCGGGCAGCGAGGATGAACGCGTTACCTACCGCATCCAGGCCGGCGTGCCGGTGCCGTTGGTGGAAGCGGCGATCATCGATGGCGAGGGCAACTTCCTGCCGGCCGACGGCGAGACCCAGGGCGAACTGGTGCTGCGCGCGCCGTGGCTGACCATGGGTTACTTCAAGGAGCCGGAAAAGAGCGAGGAGCTGTGGCACGGCGGCTGGCTGCACACCGGCGACGTCGCCACCCTCGACGGCATGGGTTACATCGATATTCGCGACCGCATCAAGGACGTGATCAAGACCGGCGGCGAGTGGATCTCTTCGCTCGACCTCGAGGACCTGATCAGCCGTCATCCGGCCGTGCGCGAAGTGGCGGTGGTCGGGGTGGCCGACCCGCAATGGGGCGAGCGTCCGTTCGCCCTGCTGGTGGTACGTGACGACAAGTCGATCGACGCCAAGGCGCTCAAGGAGCATCTCAAGCCTTTTGTCGAGGAAGGGCACATCAACAAGTGGGCCATTCCGAGCCAGATCGCCGTTGTTACTGAAATTCCCAAGACCAGTGTCGGCAAGATCGACAAGAAGCGTATCCGCCAGGACATCGTCCAGTGGCAGGCCAGTAACAGCGCCTTCCTGTCTACCTTGTAACCCCGCTGCGGGTCGTGCACGACGGTTTGCGACCCGCATGCTAGACGGCTTGAGGCCTTGCCAAACGAAAAAAATCGGCCATGCTTCAGCACGGCCGATGCGCTACCTGGGAAACACCGGGGCGATTTGGCAGCGGGTGCGCAAATCACACTTTAGAGGGATCAAGCACCTGAGCCTGCTGGCTATAGTCGGGGCCAGGGGATCTTCAGGAATGGGGGAGAGCGGTACGCGCAAGACGTGCCGCTGCAGGGCAAACCTGCACACCGGTCGCTCGGGCCGTTTCTGAAAGGACTCACTGCCATAACAATAAAGTACATGGAGTAGCGTCGATGAAATCTGCAAATCCGTTCTGGCGCCGGGCCAAGCTGCCCCTGGCCGTCAGCCTTGCTTCCACGCTCGCAAGTCCTGCTTTCGCTGTCAGTTTCAACATTGGTGAAATCGAAGGCCAGTTCGACTCGTCGCTCTCCGTCGGCGCCAGCTGGTCCACTGCCAATCCCAACCAGAACCTGATTGGTGCCAACAACGGCGGCAAGGGCCTGTCGCAGACCTCTGACGACGGCCACCTGAACTTCAAGAAGGGCGAGACCTTCTCGAAGATCTTCAAAGGCATCCATGACCTTGAACTGAAGTACGGCGACACCGGTGTGTTCGTACGTGGCAAGTACTGGTACGACTTCGAGCTGAAAGACGAAAACCGCGAATTCAAGGATATCAGCGACTCCAACCGCAAGGAAGGCGCCAAGTCGGCAGGTTCGGAACTGCTCGATGCCTTCGTCTACCACAACTACGCGATCGGCGATCAGCCGGGCTCGGTGCGCCTGGGCAAGCAGGTGGTGAGCTGGGGCGAAAGTACCTTCATCGGCGGCGGCATCAACGCGATCAACCCGATCGACGTTTCGGCGTTTCGTCGCCCGGGTGCCGAGATCAAGGAAGGCCTGATCCCGGTCAACATGTTCTACGTGTCGCAAAGCCTTACCGACAACCTGTCGGCCGAAGGCTTCTACCAGATCGAGTGGGACCAGACGGTTGTCGACAACTGCGGCACGTTCTTCTCCCAGCCCGACGTGATCGCCGATGGTTGCAACAACAACCTGGCGGTGCTCGCCACGAAAAACTCGCTGACCAGCCGCCTTGGGCCGCTGGCGACCCCGGTAAACAACACCCTGGCCGCTCGCGGCGTGACCTACGGCAACCCAGACGAAGGGGTGATCGTGCGTCGCGGCGCGGATCGCGATGCGCGCGACAGCGGGCAGTTCGGTGTCGCCCTGCGCTACATGTTCGAGCCGCTCAACACCGAGTTTGGTGGCTACTTCATGAACTATCACAGCCGTGCGCCCATTTTCAGTGGTCGCGGCGCAGACGCCCAGTTCTACAGCACCACCGGCCTGGCCGGCGCGCTGGTCAGGGCGGGGGTACCGGCTGGCGCGTTGGCCAATCTGCTGCCGAGCCTGATGCCGCTGCAGGTTGCAGGCAACTCCAGCTACTACGTCGAATATCCGGAAGACATCCGCCTGTATGGCCTGAGCTTCTCGACCACGCTGCCCACCGGCACCGCCTGGAGCGGGGAAATCAGCTACCGGCCGAATGCCCCGGTGCAGCTCAATACCACCGATATCCTCTACTCGGGCCTGACCCCGCTCAACCCCAACGTGTCCGTACTGCAAGGCACTCCGGGTGCCGACCAGCCGGGCTACCGCCGCAAGGAAATCACCCAGCTGCAGACCACGTTCACCCACTTCTTCGACCAGGTGATGGGCGCGGAGCGGCTGACCATGGTCGGCGAAGTCGGCTGGACCCACGTCGGCGGTCTGGAAAGCACTTCCAAGGCGCGTTACGGGCGTGACCCGGTGTTCGGCCCGGGCCCGTTGCCCAATGGCCAATGTGAGGCGCTCAACACCAGCACCCTGGGTACCTCCAATGCCAACAACGTGTCGCGCTACTGCGAAAACGACGGTTACACCACCGCCGATTCCTGGGGTTACCGCGTCCGTGCGATCTGGGACTACAACAACGTCCTTGCCGGGGTGAACCTGCGCCCGAGCGTAGCCTGGTCCCATGACGTCGATGGTTATTCGCCAGGCCCGGGCGGCAACTTCGAGGAAGGGCGCAAGGCGATCAGCCTGGGCCTGGACGCGGAGTATCAGCAGACCTATACCGCCAGCCTGTCGTACACCACCTTCTTCGACGGCAAGTACAGCACTGTGGATGATCGCGACTTCGTCGCCCTCAGCTTCGGCGTGAACTTCTAAGAACACTGATCCAGGACGACACGAGA
Source organism: Pseudomonas sp. CC120222-01a (assembly GCF_003097235.1). Classification (GTDB taxonomy): domain Bacteria; phylum Pseudomonadota; class Gammaproteobacteria; order Pseudomonadales; family Pseudomonadaceae; genus Aquipseudomonas. The sequence continues at coordinate 62,593 of NZ_QEQQ01000016.1, forward strand.
TGAACAAGACCAGAAGTCTGTTGCAAGCCGGTGTACTGGGCCTGTCCCTGCTGGCGACCAGCGTCATGGCTGCGGTTTCCGCCGATGAGGCGGCAAAACTTGGCAGCACCCTGACCCCGATGGGTGCGGAAAAGGCCGGCAACGCCGACGGCTCGATCGGCCCGTGGGAGCCGCTGTCGAAGACTGCAGGCAGCGTCGATGCCAAGGGTTTCCTGTCTGACCCGTACGGCAGCGACAAGCCGCTGTTCACCATCACCGCGCAGAATGCCGATCAGTACAAGGACAAGCTCTCGCCGGGCCAGCTGGCGATGCTCAAGCGTTACCCGGATACCTTCAAGATCCCGGTCTACAAGACCCACCGTGGCTCCACGGTGCCTGACGATGTGTTCGCCGCGATCAAGAAGAACGCTACCGCGACCACTCTGGTCGAAGGCGGCAACGGCCTGAACAACTTCCAGACTGCCGTGCCTTTCCCGATCCCGAAAAGCGGCCTGGAAGTGATCTGGAACCACATCACCCGCTACCGCGGCGGCAGCGTCACCCGCCTGGTCACCCAGGCCACGCCGCAGCAGAACGGGTCGTACAGCCTGGTGTACTTCCAGGACCAGTTCGTGTTCCGCGACCGGATGAAGGACTACGACCCGAACAACCCGGGCAACATCCTGTTCTACTTCAAGCAGGAGGTGACTGCTCCGGCACGCCTGGCCGGTACCGTGCTGCTGGTTCACGAGACCCTCGACCAGGTCAAGGAACCGCGCAAGGCATGGATCTACAACGCCGGCCAGCGCCGTGTGCGCCAGGCCCCACAGGTGTCGTACGACGGCCCGGGTACCGCCGCCGATGGCCTGCGTACCTCGGACAACCTGGACATGTACAACGGCGCGCCGGACCGCTACGACTGGAAGCTCGAGGGCAAGAAGGAGCTGTACATCGCCTCCAACGCCTTCAAGCTGGATGACCCGAAGCTCAAGTACGCCGACATCCTCAAGGCCGGGCACATCAACCAGGACCTGTCTCGCTACGAGCTGCGCCGCGTCTGGCACGTGGTCGCGACGCTGAAGCCGGGCCAGCGGCACATCTACGCCAAGCGTGACTTCTACATCGACGAAGATACCTGGCAAGCTGCGGTGATCGACCAGTATGACGGCCGCGGCCAGCTGTGGCGCGTGTCCGAGGCCCATGCCCAGCCGTACTACAACGTGCAGGTGCCGTGGTACACCCTTGAAGCCATCTACGACCTGCAGTCGGGCCGCTACCTGGCCCTGGGCATGAAGAACGAAGAGAAGCGTGCCTACGACTTCGGCTTCAGTGCCAGCAAGGCCGATTTCCAGCCAGCCGCCCTGCGCCAGTCGGGTATCCGCTAAGCTGAAAACCTGCAACTCCGTGTGACCCTCCCAGAACGCCCCGGCTTGCCGGGGCGTTTCTGTATGGCCTGCCGATAAGGCCGATGAATACCTCGCCAAAGCCCCGCGCCAGCCACTGTCCATCAGCCATGTTGCTTTTTGTCGCAGTCTTTTCCGGGGCAATGGTGCCCATCGTCTTCAAATGCGTTGCATTACCCGCTAGTCTCGCAAGCATCCGTACCGCCGTAGTCTTCCCAACAGAACGAGCCGGCCATGACAGATCTGTCCCGTACGCATGGATTCGCCAGCCAGGCCCTGGGCCTGCTGGACGGGCGCTTCTTCCGGCCGCCACAGCCGGACGGCCACGTGCCGCGTGCTCGTCTGTGCCAACGCTTGCAGGGCGGCCTTGGCGGGCGCTTGTTGTTGGTCAACGCCCCCGCCGGCTTTGGCAAAAGCTCCCTGGCCATCGAATTCTGCGAATCCCTGCCCAGCCATTGGCGCAGCCTCTGGCTCGGCCTGAGCCAACGGGATGCCGACCCCGGCCGTTTCCTCGAGCGCCTGCTCGAAGGGCTGCAGCAGTACTGCCCGGCACTGGGCGGCCAGGCCATGGGGCTGCTGAAGATGCGCCAGCGCCACCAACCCTTTGCGTTCGAAGAGTGGATCGACAGCTTGCTCGACGAGTTGGCGCTCTACCTCCAGGCCGATACGCCTTTGCTGCTGGTGCTGGACGACTACCACCTGGCCCAGGGGCCGGTACTCGATCGCTGCCTGCAGTTCTTCCTCAATCACTTGCCCGCTGGCCTGGTCCTGCTGGTGACCAGCCGCCAGCGCCCGGACTGGCACCTGGCGCGGCTGCGCCTGTCACGGCAACTGGTCGAGCTTGGCGAGCAGGATCTGCGCCTGACAGCGGACGAATCTCTGGCAGTGATTGGCCGCCAGCCCACGGGGCTGCGGGGTCAGGCGCTGGACAACCTGATCCAACGCAGTGATGGCTGGGTGGCCGGGCTGCGCTTCTGGCAGTTGGCTGCCAGCGAGGTCGGTGACGAACATGCCTTGCCCCAGGCCCTGCACGGCGGTGAAGGGCTGATCCGTGACTACCTGTTGGAAGAAGTCATCGTGATGCTGCCAGCGGATGTGCAGGCGTTCCTGTTCGACACGGCCTGCCAGGAGCGCTTCTGCGCGGCGCTGTGCGATGCCCTGCGTGAACGTCACGACAGTGAGGCGATCCTGCGTTATTTGCAGGCGCACCAGGTGTTTCTGGTGCCGCTGGACGAGCATGGCCAATGGTATCGCTATCATCACCTGTTCTCTGACTTGCTGCGCAGCCGCCAGTCCAGCGAACCGCTGGCACGCCTGCACCTGCGCGCCTGCCGCTGGTTCCAGGCCCAGGGGCTGCTCGACGAGGCGGTGGAACAGGCGTTACGTGCCGGCCACCTCGACGTTGCCGCCGACCTGGTGCAGAGCCTGTCCGAGGAGCAACTGCTGGCCGAACAGAACGTCGGCATGCTATTGCGCTGGAAGATGGACCTGCCCGACAGCCTGCTGATCAGCACGCCGCGGTTGATCGTGCTGTACAGCTGGGCACTTGGCCTGGCCTGCCAGCTGGATGCCGCTGAGGAACTGGCCGGTTACCTCAGTCGCTTCCTGCCTGCGCCTTCAGCCACGGCTCAGAAGTCGATGCTGGCGCAGTGGCTGGCCCTGAGCGGGGTCATCGCCCGCGGTCGGGGGGACCGCGAACGAACCCTGGCCTATTGCGGTGAAGCGCTGCAGAGCCTGCCGAGCAAGCGCTATGGGCAACGCCTGGTGTGCCTGTCGACGCTGTCCAACCTGGCCATCGCCGACGGCGACTTCTGGCGTGCCCGTGGCTGGAACCGCGAAGCGCTGGAGCTGGCGCAGCGTGTCGGCAATCCGTTGTTCGAGGCGCTGGCGCATTACGATCGTGCGCGGGTGCTGCATGCCCGCGGCGAGGTGCTGCGGGCGCTGGATGAAGTGCGCCAAGGCTTGCAGCGCCTGCAGGGGCTGTCGGCCCAGCGGCTGTACGCGGTACGGGCGCGGCTGACCCTGTACGAGGGCTACCTGCTGGTGGCGCGCCTGCAACCCGCGCAAGGGCGCGCGCGTTTGCGCGCAGGGCTTGGCGAGGCGCGCGCCTGCCGTGACATCAGCGTGCTGATCGGCCATTGCGTGATTGCTTCGCTCGATGGCCGTGAGGGCCAGTATGCCGAGGCGTTCGCCGAACTGGCCGAGGCGGAGCGGCTGATGCACATCTGGGATGTGCCACCGATCTTCTACCTGGCCATGATCACCCTGGTGAAGTGCGAGCTGTGGCTCGCGCAGGGGCGTATCGACCTGGCCGAGTCCTGGTTGCTGCGCCTGGGGCAGACCTACGGCGGCGAGCACCCTGCGGCGGCCCCAGAGTTTCACCCTTTGCTGCCATTGCATATCGAACTGCAGCAGGCCCTGCTTGAGCGCGTGCAGCAGCGCAGCGAAGACGCCGTGGCGCGTCTGTGCGCGTTGGCCGAACGCGGGCAGGCAAGCGGCGGCATGATGCTCACTCTGCACGCACTGTCGCAATGGGTCGACCTGCTGTTGAGCGAAGGTCGTGAAACACAGGCAGCGCAGCTGTTACCCATGGCGTTGAGCGCAGCCCGGGGCGGGGTGGTGCAGCCCTTCCAGCGACTGATCGAATTGCACCCTTCCTGGCTGCGTGAGCAACTCCTCGCGCAACCAGCCTGCCAGGCCCAGGCCGAACTGCTGGCGCGTCTGCCAGAGCCTGTGGCACTTACAGGCAGTGCCACTGAGGCGTTGAGTGGTCGCGAGCTGGCGGTGCTCGAGTTGATCGCCCAGGGCTGCTCCAACCAGCAGATCAGTGAGCGGCTGTTCATCTCCCTGCATACCGTCAAGACCCATGCCAGCCATATCAACAGCAAGCTGGGGGTGGAGCGTCGCACCCAGGCAGTGGCCCGGGCCAAGTCGCTGGGCTTGCTGGCCTGATGCTGGCCGCAAGGGGGATGGCACGTTAAAATGATGGCGCAAGGCCATTATGCGTAACGCTGGTGAGCGTGCTGCATTCACCACCCTCATCTTTCCTGACCGCCTGCCGATACAGGTTTCGGCGGTATGCATCGCCTCGCGCCATCCACCCATCTTCCCAATACAGGTCGTGTTGATGCTGCAGTACGGGCAAAAGAGCTTTCTGATCGTCGACGACTTCACTGACTTTCGCACGTCGACCCGTTCCATGCTGCGTGAACTCGGCGTGCGCGATGTGGACACCGCGGACAGCGGTGAGCAGGCCCTGCGCATGTGCGGGCAGAAGCGCTACGACTATATCCTCCAGGACTTCCACCTCGGTGACGGCAAGAAGAACGGCCAGCAGGTCCTCGAGGACCTGATCCTCGACAAGCTGATCAGCCATGAATGCGTGTTCATCATGGTCACGGCCGAGAGCAGCCAGGCCATCGTGCTCAGTGCCCTGGAGCACGAGCCTGATGCCTACCTGACCAAGCCGTTCAACCGCGTGGGCCTGGCCCAGCGCCTGGACAAGCTGACCCAGCGCAAGACCCTGCTCAAGCCGATTCTGCAAGCGCTCGACCGTGGCCGCCCGGCCGAAGTGCTGGCGGCGTGTGCCGAGCTGTGCAAGAAGGACCCGCGTTTTGCGCCGTTGTGCCTGCGCTATCGCGCCGACGCGCTGCGTGACCTCAACCGCTTCGATGAACTGGAGAAGTTTCTCAAGAGCATCCTCGCCAGCCGCCCGCAACCTTGGGTGTATTCGGCACTCGGCAGCCTGATGCACAAGCGCGGGCAGAACGCCCAGGCCCAGGGTGTCTACGAGCAGGCACTCAAGGCATTTCCGATCATGCCCGGGCTGTACGATGGCATGGCCGAAGTGCTGGTCGCTCAAGGCGAAACCAAGCGTGCCCAGGGCATGCTCGAAGAAGCGGTACGCTTGTCGCCCCTGGCAGTGCGCCGACAGGCCGCCCTGGGCAAGCTGGCGTTGGATAACGAAGACTTCGAGAGCGCCTCCAAGGCCTTCCGCCATGCGGTGAACCAGGGCCAGAGTTCGCGCTACAAGGATGCCGAAAGCAACCTTGGGCTGGTCCAGGCATTGATGAGCAAGAACGCAGGCTTCGGCCTGGATGCCCGCGCCCGGGTCGAGATCAACACCGTGCTCAGCGAAGTGGCCAAGGACAACCTCGAAGACCAGGGCCTGCAAGTGCGTGCCCGGCTGATGAAAGCCGCCAGCCTGCAGCAGGCGGGCGACCCCGAGACCGCCGCCAAGCTCACCGAGCAGGCCATGCAGCGGCTGGAGAAGATGGACCAGTTCTTCTCGGTCGAGGCCGCCTTGACCGTGGCCAGGCAACTGCAGTCGCTGGGCCAGGACGCGGCTGGCGGCAGCATCCTCAAAGGTTGCGTGGAAACCTACGGCGACGATCCCAAAGTCATGCAGAGCGTGGCCAAACTGACTGACGACCCGGCCGTACTGGGCGCGGTCACCGAAGCAGTCGACCTCAACCGCCAGGGCGTGCGCAGCTACCAGGCCGGGCAACTCAACGAAGCCTTGCAGATGTTCCGCAAGGCCCTTTCGCTGCAGCCTAAGAACATCAGTATCGCGCTCAACACGGCGCAAGCCCTGTTGCGCATCGGTGGCGAGGTGACACCGCCGGCGATCCAGCAGGAATGCCGCGACTGCCTGACCCGCGTGGCCGGTATCCCGACCAGCGACAGCCGCTACGACCGGTACCGCAAACTGCACATCAAGGTTTTCGGCGCATGAGTCAGGATAACCAGGGGCTGGATTTTTCCACGGTGATCGCCTCCACCGTGCATGACCTGAAGAACTCGCTGTCGGCGCTGATCCAGTCCCATGACCAGTGGCTGGCGCGGCTGCCTGAAGAATGGCGCAGCGGTACCGAGCAGGGCGTGATCGAGCATGAGTTCCGTCATCTCAACGGCATGCTGGTGCAGTTGCTGGGGCTGTACAAACTGGGGGTGAACCAGCTGCCGGTATGCCCGGACTACCACGAGCTGGATGACTTCATCGAGGCGCAACTGGCGGCCCACCAGGAAGTGCTGCAGCACAACGATATCCTCGCCACCTGGCGTGTCGAGACCGACAACCCGTTGGGCTTTTTCGACCGCGAACTGGTGGCCTCGGTGATCGCCAACGTGATCACCAACGCCACGCGCTATGCCGGCCATGCGCTGCTGATCAGCATCGGCGAGGAAGACGAACACCTGGTCATCAGCGTCAACGACGACGGCCCGGGTTACCCGGCGCGGATGCTCGAGCGCCAGCAGGATTACGTGCAGGGTATCGACTCGCAGAGCGGCAGCACCGGGCTCGGGCTGTATTTCGCGGCGCGGATTGCGGCATTGCATGAGCGAAACGGCGTGCGTGGGCGGATCGAGATTGCCAACGGCGGGGCGCTTGGGGGCGGGTTGTTCAGGTTGTATTTGCCATGAGTAGTTTGCTTCGAATGTAGGGTGCTGTTCAGGCTTGCGGGCTATTTCCCAAGGTCTAGTAGGAAAAATCCTAGTCGTGTTATCGGCTCTGTTTTCCATGGCGGCTGAGTGGCAGTGTAGATACGAGGTTTCTACATTTCACTTGCAATCGTCAGGAGGGTTTCTACTATGTATCTACCTTGGGAGATACTCATGCAAATCAAGATTCAGCAATGGGGCAACAGTGCGGCTATCCGTTTGCCGGCCACTGTGCTCAAGCAGATGCGCCTTGGCGTTGGCTCGACATTGAGCCTGGATGCAGCAGGGGAGACTCTGGTACTCAAGCCCATCAGGCCCAGGCCGAAATACACCCTTGAAGAATTGATGGCGCAATGTGATCTGAACGCGCCAGAACCTGAAGATATGGCTGAGTGGAACGCAATGCGCCCAGTGGGGCGTGAGGTGTGAAGCGGGTCAAGTTCGCCAGGGGCGACATTGTTCGGGTTAATCTGGACCCTACCGTTGGACGAGAACAGCAAGGTAGCGGGCGTCCAGCACTTGTGCTCACGCCAGCGGCCTTCAATGCGTCCGGTCTGGCTGCCATTGTGCCAATTTCTCAAGGTGGTGACTTTGCCAGGCACGCAGGCTTTGCGGTTACGCTCAGTGGTGCAGGCACGCTGACGCAAGGTGTGTTGCTCTGCAATCAGATACGCACGGTGGACCTCGACGCCAGAGGTGCCAAGCGTGTCGAGTCGGCCCCTGAAGTTGTAATTCTCGATGCATTGGCACGCATTCAAACCCTGTTCGAATAACCGGTTGCTGAATCTACTCATGGAAAAAGCAATAGCGCTGATCCGCGAAACCTTCCCCGTAGGCCCCCTGCAGTGCAACTGCACCCTGATCGGCGACCCGGTCAGCAAGAAGGCCATCGTCGTCGACCCAGGCGGTGACCCGGACAAGATCCTCGCCCGCCTGCAGGCCCATGGCCTGACGCTGGTGAGCATCATCCACACCCACGCGCACTTCGACCATTTCCTCGCTTCGGGCAAGCTCAAGGAGCTCACCGGCGCTACCTTGCACCTGCACAAGCAGGACCAGCCGCTGTGGGACAACCTGGAAATGCAATGCCAGATGTTCGGCGTGCCCTATACCCCGGTGCCGTCGCCAGACCGTTGGCTGGGTGATGACGAGGAGCTCGCCTGCGGTTGTGGCGTGGCCCTGCACACGCCTGGGCACACGCCAGGCTCGATGAGTTTCTGGTTCGCCGATGCCAAGCTGCTGATCGCCGGTGACACCCTGTTCCGTCGCGGCATCGGCCGTACCGACCTGTGGGGCGGTGACCAGCGCACCATCGTTCGCTCGATCAAGGAGCGGCTGTATCGCCTGGACGAGGACGCTATCGTGGTCACTGGCCATGGGCCGGATACGCGCCTCGGCGACGAGATGCGCGAGAACCCGTTCGTGCGGGCTTGAGCCTGGATGAAAAGCCTTTCATGGAATTTTTCCGTATCCTAGGGATCTATGCCTGGCATAGATCCCTTTGTGATCTGCCGAACACACGAATTTTTGTAGGAGCTTGTCCATGTTCACCATGCGTCGTCTGATTATCGTCGCAACCGTTGCAGCCCTGATGACCGGCTGCGCCGGGCAGAATCCTTATGACAGCCAAGGCCAGGCTCAGGGCGAGTCCTCGGGCATGAGCAAGACCGCCAAGTACGGCGGCCTGGGCGCGCTGGCCGGTGCCATTGCCGGTGCCGCCATCGACCACAACAACCGTGGCAAGGGTGCACTGATCGGCGCCGCCGCAGTCGGTGCAGCCGCTGCTGGTTACGGCTACTACGCTGACAAGCAGGAAGCCGAACTGCGCGCGAAAATGGCCAACACGGGCGTTGAAGTTCAGCGCCAGGGCGACCAGATCAAGCTGATCATGCCGGGCAACATCACCTTCGCCACCGACTCGGCCAATATTTCGCCGAGCTTCTACAACCCGCTGAACAACCTGGCCAACTCGTTCAAGTCGTTCAACCAGAACACCATTGAAGTGGTGGGCTTCACCGACAGCACCGGCAGCCGCCAGCACAACATGGACCTGTCGCAGCGCCGCGCTCAGGCAGTCAGCACCTACCTGACCTCGCAGGGCGTGGATGCTTCGCGTGTCACGGTACGTGGCATGGGCCCGGACCAGCCGATCGCCAGCAACGCCGACGCCAATGGCCGCGCACAGAACCGACGCGTAGAGGTCAACCTGAAGCCTATTCCGGGTCAGCAGTATGACCAGCAGCAGGGCCAGGTTCAGCAGTACCCGTAAGCCGTTCAGCACGGCGCAATGAGAAAGGGCAGGCCGGTAACGGCCTGCCCTTTTTCATTTCAGCGGATGCTGCTGGCCTGAATCGCCGTCAAGGCGATGGTATGGACGATATCGTCCACCTGCGCCCCTCGCGGCAAGTCGTTCACTGGCTTGCGCAACCCCTGCAGCATCGGCCCCAGGCTGACCCCGTCGGTGCTGCGCTGCACCGCCTTGTGGGTGGTGTTGCCAGTGTTCAGGTCAGGGAACACGAACACCGTCGCCCGCCCGGCCACCTGGCTCTCAGGTGCCAGCTGGCGAGCGACTTGCGGGTTGGCGGCGGCGTCGTACTGTAGCGGCCCGTCGATCAGCAGACCTTGCTCTGCCGCCTGTGCCAGGCGCGTCGCCTCGCGCACCTTCTCCACTTCCTCGTCACTGGCCGAATCGCTTGAGTAGCTGATCATCGCCACCCGTGGCGCGATGCCGAAGGCCTGCGCCGACTCGGCGCTCTGCCGGGCGATCTCGGCCAGTTCGCTGGCGCTGGGGTGCGGGTTCATCACGCAGTCGCCGTACACCAGCACCTGCTCGGGGAACAGCATGAAGAACACCGACGACACCAGGCTGGCACCGGGTGCGGTCTTGATCAGCTGCAGCGCCGGGCGGATGGTGTTGGCGGTGGAGTGCACCAGGCCCGAGACCAGGCCATCGACCTCGTCCAGGGCCAGCATCATGGTGCCGATCACCACAGGGTCTTCCAGTTGTTGCTCGGCCATCGGCGCGTTGAGGTTCTTGCTCTTGCGCAGGTTGACCATCGGCTCGACATAGCGCCCGCGGATCAGCTCGGGGTCGAGAATCTCCAGGTCCGGTGGCAGGGTGATGCCCTGTGCACGGGCCACGGCTTCGACTGCCTCGGGCTTGGCCAACAGCACGCAACGGGCGATGCCACGCGTCTGGCAGATCGCCGCGGCCTGCACCAGCAGCGGCTCGGCGCCTTCCGGCAGGACGATGCGCTTGTTGGCCTGCTGCGCCCGCTGAATCAACTGGTAACGGAATACCGCCGGCGACAGGCGCATTTCCCGTGGCGTGCCGCAGCGCTGATGCAGCCAGGCGGCGTCCAGGTGGCTGGCGACGAAGTCGGTGATGAATTCGGCCCGATCACGGTCATCCACCGGGATTTCGCGGTTCAGCGAGTTGAGCAGGTTGGCGGTGTCGTAGGAGCCGGTGCTTACCGAAAGAATCGGCAGGCCGGCCTGCAGGGCGCCACGGCAAAGACCAAGGATGCGCGCATCAGGCTTGCTGTCGCTGGTCAGCAGCAGGCCGGCCAGGGGCACGCCATTGATGGCCGCCAGGCTTACGGCGAGGATGATGTCGTCGCGATCGCCCGGGGTCACCACCAGGGTCCCCGACGTCAGCAGTGGTACCGTATTGGCCACGGTGCGGGCGCAGATGATGATCTTGTTCATCCGCCGCTGTTCGTAGTCGCCGGCGTTGAGCACCTGGGCACCGAGCAGTTCGGCCACGTCGCGCGTGCGCGGGGCGTTCAGCTCGGGCTGGTAGGGGATGCAGCCGAGCAGGCGGAAGTCGTTGCCGCGCAGCAGTGGCGAGTGCTCGCGCAGGCGGGTGGCGAAGTCGGCCATGCTCTCGTCGGTGCGCACCTTGTTGAGGATCACCCCCAGCACTTTCGGGTCGCGCGGGCCGCCGAACAGCTGGGCCTGCAGTTCGACCCGCCCGGACAGCTCGCTGAGCACTTCGTTTTCCGGGGCGGAAACCAGGATCACTTCGGCATCCAGGCTCTTGGCCAGGTGCAGGTTGACCCGTGCGGCGTAGCTGGCGTGGCGGGTCGGCACCATGCCCTCGACCACCACCACGTCATTACCGACGCAGGCTTGCTGGTACAGGCGGATGATTTCTTCGAGCAACTCGTCCAGCTGGCCATCGCCAAGCATGCGCTCGACATGGGCCAGGCTCAGTGGTACCGGTGGCTTGATGCCGTGGGTACGGGCGACCAGTTCGGTGGAGCGCTCCGGGCCGGTGTCGCCGGGGTGAGGCTGGGCGATCGGCTTGAAAAAGCCGACCTTCAGCCCGGCGCGTTCCAGGGTGCGGACCAGGCCCAGGCTGATGGAGGTCAGGCCGACACCAAAGTCGGTCGGCGCAATGAAAAATGTGTGCATGCGTGCTTCTCGAAATAAGCGGTGCAAGGAATCAACGGCCAAGGGTAGCGCTATCGGCCCCTTGTGCGCACCAGCCGCAAGCGAATGGCTGGCCGATGCGCTCGGCACGCTGTTCGGCGTCGAGCACCCACGGGCGTGCCTGCCACGGTGGCTGGTGACGCAGGTGCTGGGTGTGGCCGCAGGACAGCTCGACCACCCACTGGCCTTCTTCGTCCTGGTGGAAGCCGGTGATCCGACTGATGGGTCGCCCCTCGTCCGCGCTGCGGTCGCAATCGGGCGATGCCTTGGTTACACTTGTCAGTTCTACATACTTTTGCAAAAGGTCTTGCCCCATGCTGATCGCCGCCAACAAGGCTGTCTCCATCGACTATACCCTGACCAACGACGCCGGGGAGACCATCGACAGCTCCGCCGGCGGTGCGCCGCTGGTTTACCTGCACGGTGCCGCCAACATCATCCCAGGCCTGGAAAAAGCCCTGGAAGGCAAGCAAGCCGGTGACGAGCTGGAAGTTGCCATCGAGCCGGAAGACGCCTACGGCGAATACCTGGCCGAGCTGGTCAGCACCCTGAACCGCAGCCTGTTCGAAGGCGTCGACCAGCTGGAAGTCGGCATGCAGTTCCACGCCTCGGCGCCGGACGGCCAGATGCAGATCGTCACCATCCGCGACATCGACGGCGACGACATCACTGTCGACGGCAACCACCCACTGGCTGGCCAGCGCCTGAACTTCAAGGTCAAGGTTGTCGACGTGCGTGACGCCAGCGAAGAAGAAATCGCTCACCGTCACATCCACGGTGAAGGTGGCCATCACCACTGATTTTCTGCGCTAAGCTCAGAAAGTCGCCAGGCGCTCGGACAAGCCGGCATGCCTCCCCAACGGGAGGTGCGCGGCTTGGAAGAGCGCCTTTTTAGTGGGCGCAATTCGCCCCCAGCGGCAACCGGGAACCTGAGAGGGGATTCATCATGAGTGCATTTCACGACCTGACGTTGAAGGCGCTGAACGGCGAGGACCTGCCCCTGGCTCCGTTCAAGGGCCAGGTGGTGCTGGTGGTCAATGTCGCCTCCAAGTGTGGCCTGACGCCGCAATACGCTTCGCTGGAAAAGCTCCATCAGCAATTCAAGGGCAAGGGTTTCAATGTGCTGGGCCTGCCCTGCAACCAGTTTGCCGGCCAAGAGCCGGGCAGCGAAAAGGAGATTCAGGAGTTCTGCCGCCTCAACTATGGCGTCAGCTTCCCGCTGGGCGCCAAGCTGGAGGTCAATGGCCATGAACGTCACCAGCTCTACCGTTTGCTGGCGGGCGAGGGGGCGGAATTCCCTGGTGACATAACCTGGAACTTCGAGAAGTTCCTGGTGGGCAAGGACGGACGGGTGCTGGCGCGCTTCGCCCCGCGTACCGCGCCGGACGATCCAGCGGTGGTGCAGGCCATCGAAAAAGCCCTGAATTGATCTTCTGCCGGGGCGCGTAGCGGCCCCGGCGATGTACCAGAATCACTCAAATCAATAATGCTGGGCCCAGCCCCTCGCACCCCCTAACCTCAGGCGCATTTCCTACCCCAGATGGAAGCGCCCCATGTCCAGCAACCCCCTGTTCCAGCCCTTCACCCTCGGCGCGCTCGAGCTGCCGACCCGCGTCGTCATGGCGCCCATGACCCGTACCTTCTGCCCGGGTGGCGTGCCGCACGCCGGCGTGGTCGAGTACTACCGCCGACGTGCTGCGGCAGGCGTGGGGCTGATCATCACCGAGGGCACCACGGTCGGGCACAAGGCAGCCAACGGCTACCCCAATGTGCCGCGCTTCCATGGTGAGGATGCCTTGGCCGGCTGGAAGCAGGTGGTCGACGCAGTGCATGCCGAAGGTGGCCGTATCGTGCCGCAGCTGTGGCACGTCGGCACGGTGCGCCGGCTGGGCACCGAGCCGGACGCCAGCGTGCCGGGTTACGGGCCGAGCGAGAAGGTCAAGGACGGCCAGGTGCTGGTGCATGGCATGACCCATGACGACATCCGCGACGTGATTGCCGCCTTTGCCCAGGCGGCCCGCGATGCCAAGGCCATCGGCATGGACGGCGTGGAGATCCATGGCGCCCACGGCTACCTGATCGACCAGTTCTTCTGGGAGGCCAGCAACCGCCGCAGCGACGAATATGGCGGCGACCTGGCCGGCCGCTCGCGCTTCGCCATCGAGCTGATCCAGGCCGTGCGCGCTGCCGTGGGGCCGGACTTCCCGATCATCTTCCGCTTCTCGCAGTGGAAGCAGCAGGACTACAGCGCACGTCTGGTGGAGACGCCGGAAGCACTGGCCGCCTTCCTCGAACCGCTGTCGAAGGCGGGTGTGGATATCTTCCACTGTTCGACCCGGCGCTTCTGGGAGCCCGAGTTCGAAGGTTCCGAGCTGAACCTGGCCGGCTGGACCCGCACGCTCACCGGCAAGCCGACCATCACCGTCGGCAGCGTGGGGCTCGATGGCGAGTTCCTGCAATTCATGGTCGCCACTGACAAGGTGGCCAAGCCGGCCAGCCTGGAAGGCTTGCTGCGCCGTCTGGGCGACGAAGAGTTCGACCTGGTCGCGGTTGGCCGTGCCCTGTTGGTGGATGCCGAATGGGCGCAGAAGGTGCGCGAAGGGCGTGAAGCGGATGTGCTGCCGTTCAGCCGCGAGGCGTTGACGACTCTGGCTTGATCGCCAGCGCGGCGCCTGTCGGTTGGCTGCCGGCAGGTGCCGTGTGGCAAGCGTTGAACAAGTGTGACTCGAATTGCTCGACGATCGCCGGCCAGCCTTGGCGGCTGGCGTGTTGGCGGGCGTTCAGGCGAACCCGGCGCAGGGTTTCGCTTTCTTCCAGCAGCCAGCAGGCGGCATCGATGAATGCGCACTGGTCGCCAGGCATCGCCAGCGCGCCGCTGTGGCCATGGCGGATGTGCTGGGCCGCGGCCGCTTCATCGTAGGCGACCACGGCCAGCCCCGAGGCCATGGCCTCGAGCACCACGTTGCCAAAGGTTTCGGTCAGGCTCGGGAACAGGAACAGGTCGCCGCTGGCGTAGTGCTCCGCCAGCGCTTCGCCGCGCTGGGCGCCGCAGAACACCGCATCCGGCATCTGCTGTTCGAGGGCGGCCCGCTGCGGGCCATCACCCACCACCACCAGGCGCAGGCGTCGCTGTGGATAAGCCTTCTGCAAGGCTTGCAGGCAGGGCTGCAACAGCGTCAGGTTCTTTTCCGCAGCCAGGCGCCCGACGTGCAGCACGGCGATGTCGTCCGCGCCGAGCCCCCAGCTTTCGCGTAACGCCTGGCTGCGTCGGGCCGGGTTGAACAGGCTGGCATCGACGCCCCGGGCCATCAAGGCCAGGCGCTCGAACCCGCGGCGTTCCAGCTCCAGGCGCTGGCTGACGCTGGGCACCAAGGTGGCGGCGGTGCGCCGATGGAACCAGCGCAAGTAATGGGTGAGCAGGCGCGCCAGCAGGCCGAGGCCGTATTGACCAGAGTATTGCGGGAAATTGGTATGAAAGCCGCTGACCACGGCAACCCCCAGGCGCCGCGCGGCGCGCAGGGCGCTGAGGCCCAATGGCCCTTCGGTAGCGATGTACAGCACGTCCGGGCGCTGCCGGCGCCAGCGGCGCAACAGCTTGTGCATCGACACCTCGCCCCACTGCAGGCCGGGGTAGCCGGGCAGTGCCCAGCCACGGCAAAGCAACAGGCCCTGGTCATCGTCCGCAGGTGCTTCGTTGGCTTGCCGTGGGCGAACGATTTCCACCTGGTGGCCACGCTGTCGCAGACCTTCGCTGAGGCGGCCAAGGGTATTGGCCACGCCGTTTATTTCGGGTGGGAAGGTTTCGCTGACAAGGCAGATACGTAGGGCAGGTGTATTCATGACAAAAAGTGTCCACCTGCCGCGTTGCGCTCACATGACAACCTTGTGACGCGCAAGTGACGCTTGATTTCCGGCAGTTTCGCCTGTGTGAATATTTCTTTGCAGGATGCTCAAGCAGCACGCGGCGCAGCCGATGAAGATGCATCCGAATCGGTTTGATGCGCTCCGGGAGTGCGGTGATGTTCAACAGCAAGCTCAAGAAAGAAATCCAGCAACTGCGCGAAGAGTTGATGGCCGTCGAGCAGGTCAAAAGCAGCCTCGACAGCGAGATGCTGGTGCTGCAGCTCGACCCCCAGGGGCGCATCGAGCAGGTCAACGGCAACTTCGAAAACGAGATGCTTTACCGTGCCGAGCAGTTGATTGGCCGTAACATCGAAGAGATCGTGCCGGCGCACGTGAAGAAGCTCGACTTCTACCAGCGCATGAAAAACGCCATCACCCGTGGCGAGCACCTCAACGGCGCGTTCCGCCTGCTGCGTGGCAACGGCGAGGAAGCCTGGCTGCGCTCGATCCTGCAACCGGTGAAGACTGTCGACGGGCGGATCAGGCATTTCTCCATGCACTCCAGCGACCTCACCCGCACCATCGAAGCCTCGCGTGAGCACGAGAGCCTGATCAAGGCACTGATGCGTTCCACCGCCGTGATCGAATTCAACCTCAACGGCGAGGTGCTGACGGCCAACGACCGCTTCCTGCAGTCGGTGGGCTACAGCCTGGAGCAGGTGCGTGGCAAGCATCACCGCATGTTCTGTGAGCCGGCGGAAGCCAACTCGACGGGTTACCAGGCATTCTGGGACAGGCTGCGCCGTGGCGAGTACGTGGCCGACCGTTTCAAGCGAATCGACGCCCATGGCCGCACGATCTGGCTGGAGGCTTCCTACAACCCGATCTTCGATTCCCATGACGTGCTGTACAAGGTGGTCAAGTTCGCCACCGTGATCACCGACCAGGTCAATCAGGAGCAGGCGGTGGCGCAGGCTGCCGACATCGCCTACAACACCTCCCTGGAAACCGACACCAGTGCCCGCAAGGCCACCGATGTGGTGACCCAGACCGTGGACGTGATGCGTGGGCTGGAAGGTTCCATGCAGGATGCTGCCGAGGGTATCCAGGCGCTGGACAGGCAGTCCAAGGTGATCGGCGCAATCATCAAGACCATCAGCGACATCGCCGGGCAGACCAACCTGCTGGCGCTCAACGCCGCCATCGAAGCCGCCCGTGCCGGCGAGCAGGGCCGTGGCTTTGCCGTGGTCGCCGACGAAGTGCGGCAGCTGGCCTCGCGTACCAGCAGCGCCACCGAGGAGATTGCCAAGGTGGTGCAGCAGAACGAGCAGCTGGCCCAGGCGGCGGTGGACATCATCGACACCAGCAAGCGCCAGGCCGAACAAGGGCTGGCGCTGGCGGCGGATACCGGTGGGGTGATCGTCGAGATTCAGGAAGGGGCGAAGAAGGTGGTGGATGCGGTGGGGCAGTTTTCCAGCCAGTTAAGCCACTGACGGCAACCTGACAGGCGTGGCGGAAAAGGCGCAGGCCGCACCTTTCCGCCGTGGTTGGTCAATCGGCCTGTTCGGTTTGCTTGATGTGCCGATAGACGATTGAGGCGGCTTCGTGAACCGCCGCCAGGTCTATCGCGACATGATGTTCTTCACCGTTCACACCACGAGCACTGAAGATGCCACCGGCCGGTCCGATGGTGGGAGCCTCACTGTGCAGCACCGCATCGACCAGTAACTCGATCAGGGTTTGGCTGTAGTTGACCGTTCCGTTGTTCGAGTCCCAGGTTGTGTAGTGCAACCGCTCGATCGGCTCATGGATGTCGATGGCTTCCAGGGCCCCGCGTAGCCGCCATTTCACCCGATGCTCGGCGATGGTCGTGCTGTGAAGGTGCTCGGGGATGCCTGCCAGCTCAATGAAGTCATTCGACTTGACGTTTGTGAATTCCATTTTCGATCTCCTTAGATAAGGGCCGCGAAGCTGCGGCCATAACTGTATTGGTAACCGAGCAGTTCCTGCGCAAGTTGTATGTATCGAATGAAGTCGCGAGCAGGCCTGCCAGGCCACACTGTGACTTTCAGACGATGGGGTCCATTTTCAGCATGTGCAGGAAGGTTTCTTCGACGGCAGCCCAGAGATTACTTTCATCGTCAGTGAAGAGGGTTCCGTCAAACTCATATCGGTCGATATCCGATTTCTCCAGTTTTCCCGCTATCAGGGCCCAGATCAGGTATGTCCTGAGCGATGACTTGTCGCCATTCGCGTTATAAACGTAACAGGACATGTTTTGATAATCGTCAAGGCCATGTTCTGCCAGGGCGGTCATGAACGTCGTGTGAACGTGCAACTTGACTTGTTCAAAAGCTGCGAACTCTTCGTCATTGAGATCACGCCCTCCCTTACCTTCTCGAAAAAGACGCGCCAGCGGGCCCTGAGGGTCAATCGGACCGACCGGAATTTTGGGCTCTTCAGTTTCCGGCTCGAGAGGTAGATTTGGGTCGTTAACCTCGGCTTCTACAGGTTCGCCCTCATCGGTAGTCTCGCTCGGCAGTATTTCCGCTAATTTTTCATCGTCAATCATCTGGTTGTCCTCTTGAAATGAGCGCCAGCAGGTGGCAGGGATGATTGAACGATGGATTGATAACCCGTTTGCTCTAACTATCTACCCCATGTCTAGTTACGGGGTCTTGCTTGCAAATCCAGAACAATGATGCACATGCCATCGCCGCTGGCGCTTATGCCTTCAGGTTTGCACGTCGCTACAGCAACTGGTTTTGATGGTCCTCGAACCCTCTAGTTACGAAATAGACTTTTCCTACAATCGTCTCAGGAATTTCCCATCTCACTCCATGATGTGATTTCCCTGCACAAAACTGGCAGGGAGACGCCTCATGCTGCTCTGGCAAATCGTGCCCACCTGGCACGATATCGAGACACGCATCACCGATGAAATGGGCTACCAAGGAGGTGCCCATTTCCGTACTTACCTCAACGAACAAGTGCCGTCACTGGCCCTCAACCTGCGCCGCGTGGACAGCGTGCGGCGCGCGTTCCACAAGGCCGAATGGCTAGCCGGCGCGCTGCTGCGCCAGCGCTTCGCCGACCTCGACATCAGAAGCATCCTCAACGACCTGCTCGGCGTCGCCGAGCAAATGGCGATGATCGTCGCCGGCACTGCCCTCACCGGCGGCTTGCTCGGCGCCGGCATCGGTGCCTTCGCCGGTGGTGCCGGTGCCATTCCCGGCGGCGTTGCCGGCACCGCCATCGGCTTCAAGGTCAGCGGCTGGATCCTCGGCGCGCTGGGCATCGCCTCTATCGCCGAGTTCTTCGTCGATGGCCTGCCGCGTATCGGCGAGTACTACCTCGACGGCATCGGCATCGCCTGGGAAGGCACACGCGGTGAAGAAGGGCTGAACGCGTTCAGCCAAGACAACCCGTATGCCATCAACCAGGCGGCGCATTTCATTGCTACCGGGCATGTGGAAGTGGTGATGCTGCTGTTGGGCGCCATGGTGTCCTACCTCACCCGTGGAGGTGGCAACGCGGGTGTGCTTGCCCTGGAAATGGCCGCCAGCAAGAAAGGCGCGCGGATTGGGCAGTGGATGCTCAAGCACGAGGAGACTTTGAAGAAACGGCCAGACCTGCAGGTGCCGGAGCGACGCAAAGGGGCGGTGGGTGAGCCACAGCCTGGCCAGCCTAACCGGCCGGTAGGGAAAGACACGGAACCATCCAAGGGCAAGCCCGGTAGCATGCCGCTGCACACGGTGGCGTGTTTCAAGGCGGACAAATTGCCGGCATCGAAGCATGGCGAGTTTGAGCGGCAATTAAAAGGACAGCAGGATGGACTGAACCGGCTCACAGTTGAAGAGTTTTTGGATAATGTCGCCAATCCCAAAGCGCGCGATCCGAAGGTTGCGAAAAACGCTAGAAGGAAGTTGTATGATGATTTGAGGAAAAGAGCTTATAGCGAACTCTCCAAGGATATGAGCCCAGTTGAAGCGAAAAAACTCTCAGCAAAACAGGCGAAAGAAACAATGTCCTCGCTTGCAGCATTGCACAATCCAGATTTAATCGCCGGTGGTAAGGATGTTATTTCTGACTTTGGTGATAGGCAGGTAAACTCCACTATCGGTCCCCAGTGGAAAAGCAGGGTGGGTGAGCTAATACAATCAGTCGAAAAGCAATCCAAAGAGGGTGGTGTCTCAGGTTTTTTGAATGTTAAATTGCATAAGTGCTAACAAGCTAAGGAGCGCAAAAATGGACGAAGTTTACTCACTTTTCATAGAGGAAATGGGCGAGCCTATGTTCAGGCAAGAGGTACCTCCCTCTAGCATAGAGCGCTACAAAGGTAAGTTGCCTAGAAAAATGTTGGAGTATTGGGCCGAGCACGGCTGGTGCGGATATGGTGATGGGATTTTTTGGACAGTCAATCCTCAAGACTACGAGGGCGTGGTTGCCTCATTTATAGAAGGCACTGCGCTAGAAGGGCGCGATACCTATCACATGATTGCCCGCGGCGCTTTTGGCGACCTCTATTTGTACGGTGAAAATTCCGGGTTCTCATTAAAAATCACAGCCTTTACTTCAAGCTATTGCGGTACTGTTGATGAGCTTGATGCAGAGGATATGGATAGGGAAGTGGAGGGTTTCTTTCTTTTGATGGAGCGGGAGTCCAATGATTTTGGAGATTTCTTCGAGCCTGCAAAGAAAAGTTTAGGTGTCCTTGGGTGTGATGAGATGTACGGTTTTGTTCCGGCGCTAGCGTTTGGTGGGTTATGCAAACTTGAAAATCTACAAAAGGTAAATGCAGTGGAGCATTTGATATTGCTCTCCCAGTTGTCACCTCTAAAACCCTACAGTTTCTCCGATTTTTAATAGAGCACGCTGAGAAAGGGGCTGCCCAGCAGCCCCTCGCTCAATTCAGTTCCGCTCGCGCACCCAGAACAACGTAGCCCCCGCCACCGCCGCCGGCATCATCAGCACGTTCACGCCCGGAATGAGCAAGGCCAGGTAGGTAATCCCGCCAAACCCCATCGACTGCCAGCGCTTCTGTCGCAGCCAGGCCAGCATGTCCTGCCAGCTCATCTTGTTGTTGTCCGCCGGGTAGTCGATGTACTGGATCGCCATCATCCACACGCCGAACACCAGCCACAGCGGCGCGGCGATCACGTTGACCACCGGGATCAGCGACAGGATGAACAGGCCGATGGCCCGCGGCAGGAAGTAACCGAGCTTGCGCATCTCGCGGCCGAAGGTGCGTGGCACCATGGCCACCAGCTCACCCCAGCTGAAGGCCGGGAACGGGTCCTGGCCGCGCACCACCACTTCGACCTTTTCCGCGAGGAAGCCGTTGAACGGCGCGGCGATGACGTTGGCCACCAGGGTGAAGGTGAAGAACACCATCAGCACCAGCAAGGCGACGAACAGTGGCCAGAGAATGTAGGAAAGGAAGCTCAACCAGCTGGGCAGGGTTGGCATCAGCGCGTCGAGCCACAGGCTGAACTCGTGGCCGGCGAAGTAGATCAGGCCGCCAAATAGCAGCAGGTTGATCGCCAGCGGCAGTAGCACGAACATCCGCAGGTTGGGGCTCAGCACCAGTTTCAGGCCTTCGCGCAGGTACTGGGGGCCGGAGAGGACAGGGGCTTGCATCGGGACACTCCGCAGAGAAGGGAAAACGCGCTGACCTTACCGAGTTTGCCGCGCCGACGAAAGGCAGGCAGACATGAAGAAACCGGCTGTAACAAATGTGCCAAGGGTGTTGGCCCAGGTGAAATTCGCAGATAGAGGATGCCTATGAGGTGGATTGTCGAAGGATATTTCCTTAATCTCTGCCACCTCGCTACAGTGCGCTCAACTTTCCGCTTTCTGGGCCTGCGCGTTGTAGGACTTCCCCAAGTGCTGCGTGGGTCCTTTTTAATTTCCAGCTGGCGGCCCCCTTGGGCCCGCTCGACAGGAGTTCGACATGTCTGAAGTACGTCATTCGCGCGTCATCATCCTCGGTTCCGGCCCTGCCGGTTACAGCGCCGCGGTCTACGCCGCCCGCGCCAACCTCAAGCCACTGCTGATCACCGGCATGCAGGCGGGTGGCCAGCTGACCACCACCACCGAAGTCGACAACTGGCCGGGCGACCCCCACGGCCTGACCGGTCCGGCCCTGATGCAGCGCATGCAGGAGCACGCCGAGCGTTTCGAGACCGAGATCGTCTTCGACCACATCAACGCCGTCGACCTGGCCAACAAGCCGTTCACCCTGCAAGGTGACAGCGGCAAATACACCTGCGACGCACTGATCATCGCCACTGGCGCCAGCGCCCGTTACCTGGGCCTGCCGTCGGAAGAAGCGTTCATGGGCAAGGGCGTTTCGGCCTGTGCCACCTGCGACGGCTTCTTCTACCGCAACAAGCCGGTTGCCGTGGTTGGCGGTGGCAACACTGCCGTGGAAGAAGCACTGTACCTGGCCAACATCGCCAGCAAGGTGACCCTGGTGCACCGTCGCGAAACCTTCCGCGCCGAGAAGATCCTGGTCGACAAGCTCAACGCCCGTGTCGCTGAAGGCAAGATCGAGCTCAAGCTC
Organism: Pseudomonas sp. CC120222-01a; assembly: GCF_003097235.1. Lineage (GTDB taxonomy): Bacteria > Pseudomonadota > Gammaproteobacteria > Pseudomonadales > Pseudomonadaceae > Aquipseudomonas. The sequence continues at coordinate 84,259 of NZ_QEQQ01000016.1, forward strand.
AACGCCACCCTGGACGAAGTGCTGGGTGACAACATGGGTGTGACCGGTGCGCGCCTGAAGAACAACGACGGTAGCTTCGACGAAATCAAGGTCGACGGCGTGTTCATCGCCATCGGCCACACCCCGAACACCTCGCTGTTCGAAGGCCAGCTGACCCTCAAGGACGGCTACCTGGTGGTTGCCGGCGGCCGTGAAGGCAACGCCACCGCCACCAACGTCGAAGGCGTGTTCGCTGCTGGTGACGTGGCTGACCACGTTTACCGTCAGGCCATCACCTCGGCTGGCGCCGGCTGCATGGCAGCCCTGGACGTCGAGCGTTACCTGGACGGCCTGGCCAACGCCTCGTTCTGATTCAGGAAATAAAAAAACCGGCCATCTGGCCGGTTTTTTCATGCCTGCGATTCGGTCACAGGCTCAGTCGCATCGACAGGTCCACGGCCTTCACATCCTTGGTCATGGCGCCAATCGAGATGTAGTCGACGCCAGTTTCGGCAATCACCCGCAGGGTGGTTTCGTTGACCCCACCACTGGCCTCCAGCTTGGCCTTGCCAGCGTTGATACGCACCGCCTCGCGCATTTCATCCAGGGTCAGTTCGTCGAGCATGATGATGTCGGCGCCCGCATTCAGCGCCTGGCGCAGTTCATCCAGGCTTTCCACTTCGATTTCCACCGGTTTGCCAGGGGCGATGCGGTGCGCCGCCGCCACGGCCTCGGCCACGCCACCGCTGGCGGCAATGTGGTTTTCCTTGATCAGGAAGGCGTCATACAGGCCGATGCGATGGTTGTGGCAACCACCGCAGGTGACCGCGTACTTCTGCGCCAGGCGCAGGCCCGGCAGGGTCTTGCGGGTGTCGAGCAGTTGCACCTGGGTACCTTCGACCAGGTCGGCCAGGAAGCGCGCACGGGTGGCCACACCCGACAGCATCTGCAGGAAGTTCAGCGCGCTGCGCTCACCGCTGAGCAGCGAGCGTGCCGGGCCTTCGAGGTGGAACAGCGGCTGATTGGCGGTGGCACGCTCGCCATCGGCCACCTGCCAGTGCACGGCCACGCGCGGGTCAAGCTGACGGAACACGGCATCGACCCAGGCGGTGCCGGCAATCACACAGTCTTCGCGGGTGATGATGGTGGCCTTGGCCAGGCGCTCGGCCGGGATCAGCTGCGCGGTGATGTCGCCGCTGCCGATGTCCTCCAGCAGTGCACGGCGCACATTGGCTTCGATCTCGGCGGTCAGGTCGGCAAGGCGTAGGTTCGGCATGGTCGGCTCCACAAGCTAGGTGCCGGCGATTATAGGGCAGGGGGACTGCGCCGTGTACAGCTTGCCTTGCAGGTGACCATTGGTCAGGTCAAATGAGCATCTGCCCGGAAACAGAGTCACTTGCCCGCCAGTGAAGAGTGCTGGCAGCTGTCGGCATTTTTACCGATAATGGCGCCTAACAATTGGCGTCATAGCTTTGACGATTTTTCGCGCTGTCGAATACATTACCCAGCAAGGAGTTCGGGATGCATAAAGAAGGCAAGGTGGTGCCCCTGGCGGCGGCCATCGATCGAGGCGCACGCACGCCCTTGCCTTGCCTTCCGGTGTTGCTTCTGCAAGTGCGTGACAAGGCCGCCCTGCAACTGCGCCAAGGCTTGCAGGCGCTGTTCGACAATGCAGACGACACACTTTTCGAAATGGCCGACCGGGCAGCCGACCGCTTCGACCAGAACCTGTATTTCGAGGCCATGCGTGACCTGCGCCTGAAGCGCAAGCACATCGAACGCGGCTTTCTCGACATCTTCTACGACACCTTCGCCCGGATCGGCCAGTTCGACCCGCTGGGCCAGCAGGCGTCGAAAAACCAGGCATACAGGGAGCGTGCCGTCGTCGTCGACGGCATGGTCGCACGGGTGCTGTCGCGTGATGGCCTCGCCCTCGAGCAACTGGGCATGCGTTTGCAGTGCCTGCTCGCGCGCAGCTTCGACGAGCAGCAGAACCCGTTCGGGCCTGCTGCGCTGTGCGGCTATTTCCTCGATGCCGGGCGCAACCTGGGCGTGGGCCTGCGGGTCAAGCTGATCCTGCTCAAGCTGTTCGAGCGCTATGTGCTGCGTGACATCGACGTGCTTTATGTTGAAGCCAACCAGTTGCTGGCCGCTGCGGGCGTGATGCCGGATCTGCAGCCAGCACCGCGTCGGCGTGCCGAGGATCACCGCCTGAGCTCACGGCGCGTGCCGGCCAATCGCGAGCCTGATGCCATGGGCGCAGACAGTGCCGGGCAGGCCTTCATGTGTTCGCTGGAAGGCCTGCTGGCGCCGTGCCGAGGGCGCATCGCCCCGCGCCTGCAAGCCGCTGCCAGTGCCGAGCCGATCAGCACCGCCGACTTGCTGCGCCTGCTTTCGCACCTGCAGCATTATGTGCCGGCCACGATCGAAGAGGATGACTTCGACCTGGGGCAGCAGCTTGAACAATTGTTGCTGCGGGTTAGCGTGCGCAGCGGTACGCGCCGACGCATCGCCTGCAACGACGAGGACATGATCAACCTGGTCGGCCTGCTGTTCGCCTACATCGCCGCCGATGACAATCTGCCGCTGAGCTTGCGCGCGCTGATCGTTCGCCTGCACATTCCGCTGCTCAAGGTAGCGCTGCTGGACAAAGGCCTGTTCAGCCGTGCCAGCCACCCGGCACGGCGCCTGCTCAATGAGATTGCCGCTGTCGCGATCGGCTGGGAAACCGGCAGCGAAGGCCTGCGCGACAGCCTGCACCTGCGCGTGGAGCGCATCGTCCAGCGCCTGCTCAACGATTTCACCGAAGATGCCTCGCTGTTCACCGAACTGCTGGAGGACTTCCTTGCCTTCAGCCAGGACGAGCGCCGGCGCAACGAACTGCTGGAGCAGCGTACACGCGATGCCGAAGAAGGGCGCGCCCGTGCCTTGCAGGCCCGCCAGCAGGTGCAGCAGGCGCTCAACCAGCGTCTGCGCGGGCGCACCTTGCCGCAGGCGGTCGTGCACATGCTGGTTCAGGCCTGGAGCCAGGTGCTGTTGCTGGCCTGGCTAAAGCAGGGCGAAGCGTCCCCAGCCTGGGAGCAGGCGCTGGCGACCATGGATACCCTGCTCGCCAGTATCGCCCCGCATCAACAGCCGCAGGTGTTACTGCAACAAGTGCCAGGCCTGCTCAAGTCACTGCGTGACGGCCTGGCCAGTGTGGCGCTGGACTCGGCGGCTACCCGCGAATTCTTCCTGCAACTGGAGCAACTGCACTTGCGTGCGTGTGCGGGGGCCGAACAGCCAGATGGCAGCCATGAACTGGCCGAAGTCCTGGTGGCTGAAGACATCGTGCTGGCCATCGCCGAAGAGTCCGCCTGCGTGCCACTGCGTCAACGCGATGAGCACGCGGCGGAGCTGCGCCAGGTGCAGCGCTTGCGGATCGGTACCTGGGTAGAAATGCTCGATGACGACGAGCCCTTGCGCTGCAAGCTGGTCGCGCGCATCGACAGCAGCGACCGCCTGGTCTTCGCCAACCGTACCGGGATGAAAGTGCGTGAATGGAACTCGGCCGGCCTGGCGCAGGCCCTGCGTCGAGGCGAGGCGCGGTTGCTGGATGATGGCCTGCTGTTCGAGCGGGCACTGGAAACCGTGCTCGAAGGCCTGCGTCAGCAACAGGTGCACTGAGCCGACGGCATTACAATCATTCACATGCACTACGCCCCGGGAGCAAGGCATACTGCGGCTCTGTACCGGTGTTTTTCAGGATCTGCCCCATGCAATTGGACCGTGCCACTGGCTGGTTCCACGGAAACGGAATCACCCACTGCCCCTCGCCGAACTTCAACGCCCGCCCGGACGGTGAAGCGATTTCCCTGCTGGTAATCCACAACATCAGCCTGCCACCGGCCTGCTTCGGCAGCGGCAAGGTGCAGCAGTTCTTCCAGAACCGCCTGGATCCGAACGAGCACCCTTACTTTGCCAGCATCAGCCACCTGACCGTCTCGGCGCACCTGTTCGTCGAGCGCGACGGAGCGGTGACCCAGTTCGTGTCGCTGCTCGACCGGGCCTGGCATGCCGGCGTATCGAGCTTCGACGGGCGTGAGGGCTGCAACGACTTTTCCATCGGGATCGAACTGGAAGGCACCGACGATCTGCCCTATACCGATGCCCAGTACGCCGTGCTGGAGCAACTGACCCGGCAGATCCAGGCTGTCTGGCCGGTGATCGACCTTGCGCGTATCCAGGGCCACAGCGACATTGCCCCGGTGCGCAAGACCGACCCCGGCCCGGCGTTCGACTGGGCGCGTTACCGCAACGCCGTGAAGGACAACGAGGACAACGCATGAGTTTTCTGGTGCTGTTACTGGCGCTGTGGGTAGAGAAGTTCTCTGCGCTGCGTCATCAGGTACAACGGGACGGTTTCTTCCTGGGTGAGCTGGTGCGCCTGGAGCGCAGTGGCAAGGTGCATCCCTGGTGGACGCTGGCGATTCTGGTGTTGGCGCCGGTGGCGGTACTGGTGCTGTTGCTGCACGTGCTGGACCCGGTGGCCTACGGTTTGCTGGCCTTGCCGGTGCACCTGCTGGTGCTGATCTACAGCCTCGGGCGCGGTGATGCCAAGGGTTCCCTCGGGCCATTTCGCGATGCCTGGCGGCGTGGCGACGACCAGGCCGCGCTGCATGTGGCTGAACGCGACCTGGGCCTGGTGGCCGACGAGCCCCACAGCCTGCTGGTGCGAGTGCAGGGTTACCTGTTGTGGCAGGCCTACCAGAGCTTCTTCGCGGTGATCTTCTGGTACTTCGTGCTCGGCCCAGGCGCGGCACTGGCCTACCGCCTGCTGGCACTGACGGGCGAGCATAGCCACCAGCCTGCGCTCAAGGCCCGTGCCGAACAGCTGCGGCATATCATGGACTGGCTGCCAGTGCGGATGCTCGCCCTGAGCTTCGCGCTGGTCGGCAACTTCGTCGCGGTAATGCGGGTGATGCTGCACGAGCTGCTCAACTGGCATATCAGCGCCGGGCACCTGGTGGCCAGGGTCGGGCGCATTGCCGATGATATCCCCGAGGAAGAAGACCCCCAGCACGGGCTGGGGCGGCTGGACAGCCTGTGGGAGCTGCTGCTGCGCTGTGCGGTGTTGTGGTACGCAGGGTTTGCCCTGTGGACAGTGCTGGTGTAGGAGCGGCCTTGCCGGGGCGCCGGACCGGTCGGAAAGGGCCGCAAAGCGGCCCCAGCCATTTGTGCGTTAAAGCTGAAATCTTGGGGCTGCTTCGCAGCCCTTTCGCGACACAAGGCCGCTCCCACAAGGGCGGTTAACCTTAAGTTACAAACCTCCGATTCGATCTGCGTTATACAAGTGGCCTAGTGCTATCTCTGCAGAACAACAAGAATCCATGGAGGTGCCCCGTGAAGCGTCTGCTCTACCCGGCCATCGCATTGATGAATCGGCTGAGCTTCGGCCAGAAGTTCAGCCTCATCAGCGTCCTGTTCTTCCTGCCAATGCTGGCCACCAGTTTTTATCTGGTGCGCGATGCCTACCAGCAGTTCCATGCCACCCGCGCCGAGTTGCAGGGCATTGCCCCGCTGGTGGACAGCCTGATCCTGCGCGCCGACCTGGAGGCGCTTGGCAACCTGTTGCAGGTCAATGCCGTGCTCGGCCAGTCTGGCCAGGCCGGCGACCTGGAGACGCGTATCAGTGCGTTGCAGGACAAGGTCCAGGCGCAGTTGCGCACGCTGCAAGGGGATGAGGCGGTACCACAAGGCAAACTCGAGGAATTGGCCACTGCATTTGCCAGTGCCCGGGCGGAGTCCTCTCTGCAGAACAAGGCCGCGCTGTTCGACAAACTGCTGGCCCAGGCCCAGATACTGGGTAAGCAGGTAATCAGCCAGTCCGGCCTGAGCCAGGACCGCCAGGCTTCGGTACGCCAGTTGAGTGAACTGCTCGGGGTCGCCACGGCGCAAGTCACCCAGGCCCTGGGTGAGGGTCGGGCCATGGGTGCCGTTGCACTGGGGCGGGGGTTCATCGACTCTGCTGGCAGTGCCCGTTTCGAAGACCTGCTACAGCGCCTTGATCGCCTGGGCGCAGACTATGCCTTGCGCTTGGATGATGCCCTGGCCACGGACCGGGCCGCCAAGACCAGTCTGGCGGGCTCGGCGGCTACGAGCCAGGCGACGCTCAGGCAGGCTGCGTCGTTGTTCGAGGAGCAGGTGGTGGTGGCGGAAACGCTCGATGCCCCATGGCCGACGTTCTATCAGCAGGTCAGCGAACTGATGGCGCAGACCTACCGCTTCAACGACGCCGTGCTCGCGCACCTGCAGGGGCAGTTGCAGGAACGCCTGGCCGAGCAGCGCCTGCGCATGCTCGCCCTGGGCACGCTGCTGGCCGGTGTCTTCGTGTTGATCCTGTACTTGTACGGCGGCTTCTATGTATCGACCCGGGCCACCTTGCGCCGGCTGGGCGGTGCCATGGACAAAGTGGCCGCGGGCGACATGACAGTCAGCTTCCAGGCCCATAGCCGTGATGAATTGGGTGAGTTGGGCCAGGGCTTCAGTGAAACCGTGCGCCGTATCCGCAGCCTGATCGACCAGGTTGGTCGCACCGTGGTGGCCGTCGAGGAGCAGGCCGGGCAGGTGCTGGCCGTGTCGGCGCGGAGCAATCAGGCGGTCAGCGGCCAGCGCGAACAGATCGAGCAGGTGGCCACGGCGATGAACCAGATGAGTGCCACCGCGCAGGAAGTGGCGCGCAGTGCCGCGCTGGCGGCCAACGGCGCACAGCAGGTCAACCTGGAAAGCGCCAACGGCCGTACCCTGGTGGCCAGCCAGCAACACAGCATCGGTCGCCTCGCCGAGGAAATTGACCAGACCGTGCTGGCGATCAACCGGCTGGCCGATGACAGCCAGGCCATTGGCCAGGTGCTGGAGGTGATTCGCAGCATTGCCGAGCAGACCAATCTACTGGCGTTGAATGCGGCCATCGAAGCGGCGCGGGCCGGTGAGCAGGGACGAGGGTTTGCCGTGGTGGCCGATGAAGTGCGTACCTTGGCCCGGCGTACCCAGGACTCCACCGCGCAGATCGCGCAGATGATCCAGCGCCTGCGCGATGGCGTGGAGCAGGCGGTACGGGCGATGGGCAGCAGCCATCAGATGGCGGCGGGCACTGTCGATGAAGCGCGCCAGGTGCAGCAGGCGCTGGGCAATATTCTGGGTGCGGTGGGTGGCATCGTCGAGCAGAACCAGCAGATAGCCGCAGCGGTGGAGCAGCAGACGGCGGTGGCCCATGACATCGACCGCAACATCGTCGCGATCAACCGGGCGGCGCAGGACACGACCCAAGGCGCTTGCCAGACTGAAGATGCCAGCCGGGCGTTGTCGACGCAGGTGGTGGAGTTGAAGCGGCTCATCGGGGCGTTCAGGGTGTGATTGCCTGCATGCAGCTCTTGAGACCTGCGCATGACCTGTGGGAGCGGGCGTGCCCGCGAAGAGGCCGGTACTACCAGCCAAAAATCTCACAGGCATTTCGGCTGCTGGCTTCAGCCAATACTTCGACCTCGATGCCCATCACCTCGGCCAGGGCTTCGGCAATCTCAGGCAAATGCTCCGGGCTGTTGCGCTCGCCTGCAAACATCACCGGGGCCATGTCTGGCGAATCGGTCTCCAGCACGATGCTTTCCAGCGGCAGGCGCGGCAAGGTCTTGCGCAGGCGCAACGCCTGCGGCCAGGTCGCTGCACCGCCCAGCCCAAGCCGGAAGCCCAGCTTGATGTACTCGCGCGCTTCTTCATAACTGCCGGCAAAGGCATGGATCACTCCCGCCCGCGCCGGCTTGTAGCGCTTGAGGGTGGCAATCACCTGGGCGTGGCTGCGACGCACGTGCAACAGGGCCGGCAGCGCGAAGTCGCAGGCCATTTGCAGCTGGGCTTCGAACAGCGCCTGCTGGCGTTCCTTGTCCAGCGCTTCGAGGTAGTAGTCCAGGCCGAATTCGCCCACCGCACACAGCCTTGGGTCACCCTGCAGGCGCTCCAGCCAGTCACGCAGCTGCTTCAGGTGCTCCGGCCGGTGCTGCTCCAGGTAAACCGGGTGCAGCCCTAGCGCCGCATGCACGCTGCCTTCGGCGCAGGCGAGGTCCCACACCCGCTGGAAATTCGCCTGGTACACCCCCAGCACCACCATGCGCTCCACCCCGCGCACCGCCGCGTTGGCCAGCAGGCTCGGGCGGTCGGCGTCGAAGTCGGGGAAGTCCAGATGGGTGTGGGTGTCGATCAGGCGCATGCTCAGGCCGCAGTGATGCGTTGCTTGAAGGTCCGGCCAATGGCGTGCACGCCGGGCTCGTAGCGCTTGTCCTCGATGGCGGCCAGGGCCAGTTCCAGCGCGGTGGCGGCGATCAGGCCGTGCTGCTGGGCCATGGCGTTGACCGGCAGTGGCAGGAAGTCGAGCAACTGGTTGTCACCGAAGGTGCCCAGGTGCAGCTGGCGCGAATCGGCCGGGCGCGCCTGCAAGGTGTCGAATACCCCCTGCAGCAGTACGTAGGAGGTGGTCACCAGGGCATCCGGCAAACCGCCTTGTTCGTCGATCAGCTGCTGCATCAGGCGCTGGCCGCATTCACGGCTGAAGCCCTCGCCCTGATAGCGGCGCACCACGCCGGCGAAACCTTGCATGGCTTCGTCGAAACCACCGGCACGGGCCTGGCTGACCGACAGCTCCGGGCGGGCACCGATCAGCGCGATGCTTTTCGGCGCAGTGGCCAGCAGGCTGTCGGCCAGCTGGCGGCTGGCGTCGCGGTCGTCGCTGATCACCGAGCAGAAGTGTGCCGGGTCCAGGCGCCGGTCGATGGCAATCACCGGCAGGCCCTTGTCCTGCAGCTCACGGTAGCTGTCATCCTCCGGCGGCAGGCAGCTGGCGACGAACAGGGCATCGCAACGGCGGGCGCGGAACAGTTGCTGCAGCTGGCGCTCACTGTCGGGCTGGTCGTCGCTGCTGGCGATCAGCAGCTGGTAGCCACGGGCGCGGGCGCCTTGCTCAAGCTGTTTGGCGATGCGGGCATAGCTGGGGTTCTCCAGATCCGGGAGAATGAAGCCCAGGGTGCGGGTGTGCCGGCTGCGCAGGCCGGCTGCTTGCGGGTTGGGGGTGAAGCCATGGGCCTCGACCACCGCGCGCACCCGCTCGACAGTGCTGTTGCTGATGCGCTGCTGTTCGGCCTTGCCATTGATGACATAACTGGCCGTGGTCACTGACACACCGGCCAGACGGGCGATATCGCTGAGTTTCACCGAATTTTCCTTGTTATTACCGGGACTGGCTACGGAACCAGGACCGGGTAGTTTGACCCGGATTGGCCGCCACGCGCAGGCGACCATTGTCGCAATTGTCCGACAGGATGGGGCTTTTTCCTCGGAAGATTATCGAGTAACGTGGCCGCTTGGTCAGATTAAACGTTTCAGCTATTAAATTTTCTGCCTCGGCTGCCGTGCGTGCAAGGCTGTCGAACTGGCTGATTCTGTGAATATCACAACAATACCTCAGTACCCGGCATCAAAACCGAGCCCGGGGCTGCAAAAGGAGAAGGTCATGCTCGAGCTCGCCAAAGAGCAGATAGCCATGGGCCAGAAGGCCGCCGACAAGTCAGCGGCACTGCGCCTGCTGGCGGATCAGCTGGTGGCCGACGGCCTGGTTGCCGAAGGTTATCTCGAAGGGCTGCAGGCGCGTGAAGCACAAGGCTCGACGTTCCTTGGCCAGGGCATCGCCATTCCGCATGGCACCCCGCAGACTCGTGAGCTGGTGTTCGCCACCGGCGTGCGCCTGTTGCAGTTCCCCGAAGGCGTGGACTGGGGCGATGGCCAGATCGTCTACCTGGCCATCGGCATCGCCGCCCGTTCCGACGAACACCTGCGCCTGCTGCAACTGCTGACCCGCGCCCTCGGCGAAACCGACCTGGCCGAGGCACTGCGCCGGGCCAGTTCTGCCGAGGCGTTGCTCAAGTTGCTGCAAGGCGCGCCGCAGGAACTGGCGCTGGATGCGCAACTGGTCGGCCTGAACCTGCCGGCTGAAGATTTCGACGAGCTGGCCTGGCGCGGTGCGCGTCTGCTGCAGCGTGCCGGTTGTGTCGACAGCGGCTTCGCTGCCGTGCTGCAACAGGCCGAACCGCTGCCGCTGGGCGAGGGCCTGTGGTGGCTGCACAGCGAGCGTCAGGTGCGCCAGCCCGGCCTTGCCTTCATCACCCCGCAACAGCCCCTGCGTTATCGCGACCAGCCGCTCAATGGCCTGTTCTGCCTGGCCAGCCTCGGCGCAGCCCACCAGGCGCTGCTCGAACGCCTGTGCGAAGTGCTGATCGAGGGTCGTGGGCAAACCCTCTACCAGGCCACCAGCAGCCGCGCGGTACTTGAAGTGCTGGGCGGTGAGGCACCGGCGGACTGGCCCACTGCACGGATTGTGCTGGCCAACCCGCATGGGCTGCACGCGCGCCCGGCGAAGGTGCTGGCGCAACTGGCCAAGGATTTCGAGGGCGAGATTCGCGTGCGGGTGCTCGACAGTGCGCAGCCGGCGGTGTCGATCAAGAGCTTGAGCAAGCTGCTCAGCCTCGGCGCCCGCCGTGGTCAGGAGCTTGAGCTGAGTGCTGAACCATCGATTGCCGGCGATGCCTTGCCCGTGTTGCTGGCCGCCATCGAGCAAGGCCTGGGCGAAGAGGTCGAGCCTCTGCTGCAAGCCACCGCCTCGTTCATTGGCAGCGCAACCTCAACACTCCAGGCCCCGACTGCGGGCAGCCGCGTCCAGGGCGTCAGTGCCTCCCCCGGTATTGCCAGCGGGCCGGCGCATGTCTGCGTCGAGCGCGATATCGATTATCCACTGCGCGGTGAGTCGCCCGCCCAGGAGCGCCTGAAGCTGCGCGACGCGCTGAATGCGGTGAATGGCGAACTGCAGGCGCTGGTGCAGCGCAGCGACAAGTCGATTGGCGAGATTTTCGTCACCCACCAGGAAATGCTCGCCGACCCGGCCCTGAGCGACGATGTCGACGCCCGCCTGGCCCAGGGCGAAAGTGCGGCGGCGGCCTGGATGGCGGTGATCGAAGCGGCGGCGCGGCAGCAGGAAGCGCTGCACGATGCCCTGCTGGCCGAGCGTGCTGCCGACCTGCGCGACATTGGTCGCCGGGTGCTGGCCCAGTTGTGCGGCGTGCAGGCCCAGGCCGAGCCGGAACAGCCCTATGTGCTGGTCATGGGCGAAGTTGGCCCCTCCGATGTCGCCCGCCTGGACCCGGCCCGTGTCGCCGGCATCGTCACCGCGCATGGCGGCGCCACGGCGCACAGCGCGATCGTCGCCCGTGCCTTGGGTATCCCGGCGGTGGTCGGTGCGGGCCCTGCGATCCTGATGCTCGCTTCCGGCACACCGCTGCTGCTCGACGGCCAGCGCGGCGTGGTCAGCGTCGCGCCGCCCGCCGATGAGTTGCAACGCGCCCTGGCCGAGCGCGACCAGCGCGAACAGCGCCTGCAAGCTGCCTGGGCCAAGCGCCATGAACCGGCGGTGACCCGCGATGGCCATGCCATCGAAGTGTTCGCCAACATCGGCGAGAGCAGCGGCATCGACAAGGTGGTGGAGCAGGGTGCCGAAGGCGTTGGCCTGTTGCGCACCGAGCTGATCTTCATGGCCCACTCGCAAGCGCCCGATGTGGCCACCCAGGAAGCGGAGTACCGCCGTGTGCTCGACGGCCTCGGCGGTCGGCCGCTGGTGGTGCGCACCCTTGATGTGGGGGGCGACAAACCCTTGCCGTACTGGCCGATCGATGCCGAGGAAAACCCGTTCCTCGGTGTGCGCGGCGTGCGCCTGACACTGCAACGTCCGCAGATCATGGAAGACCAGCTGCGTGCCTTGCTGCGCGCCGCCGACCAGCGGCCCCTGCGCATCATGTTCCCCATGGTCGGGCAAATTCACGAATGGCGTGAGGCGCGGGCCATGGTCGAGCGCCTGCGCCTGGAAACCCCGGTCGCCGACCTGCAGGTCGGGATCATGGTCGAGGTGCCGTCCGCCGCCTTGCTGGCGCCGCAGCTGGCCCGTGAAGTGGACTTCTTCAGCATCGGCACCAACGACCTGACCCAGTACACCCTGGCCATCGACCGTGGTCACCCGAGCCTGTCTGCCCAGGCCGACGGCCTGCACCCGGCGGTGCTGAGCCTGATCGACATGACCGTGCGCGCGGCCCACGCCGAAGGCAAGTGGGTAGGCGTGTGCGGCGAACTGGCCGCCGACCCGCAGGCGGTGGCCGTGCTGCTGGGGCTGGATGTGGACGAGTTGAGCGTGGCCGCCCGCAGCATTGCCGAAGTCAAAGCCCTGGTGCGCCAGGCTGATCACCAAACAGCCCGCGCCTTGGCGCGCGAGGCCTTGCAACAGGACAGCGCCGCGGCGGTTCGCGCGCTGGTGGAGCGTTACTGATGGCCAAGATTCTCACCCTGACCCTCAACCCGGCGCTGGACATCACCGTCAGCCTCGACGCCTTGCGCCCAGGCCACGTCAACCGGGCCCACGACCAGCAAAGCCACGCGGCGGGCAAAGGCCTGAACGTGGCTCAGGTGCTGGCCGACCTGGGCCACAGCGTCACTGTCGGGGGCTTCCTGGGCCGCGACAACCTGCAACCGTTCGAAGCGCTGATCGCCCGGCGCGGGTTTGCCGACTGCTTCGTGCGGGTGGCCGGTGAAACCCGCAGCAACCTCAAACTGGTCGAGGCCGATGGTCGGGTGACCGACATCAACGGCTTGGGGCCGGAGGTCGACGAAGCCGCCCGCGCCGAGTTGCTGAGCCGTCTGCAGCAAGTGGCGCCAGGGCATGACGCGGTGGTGGTCGCGGGCAGCCTGCCGCGTGGCATCAGCCCCGAATGGTTCCGCCAGATGCTCGAGCAGTTGCAGGCACAAGGGCTCAAGGTGGCCCTCGACAGTAGTGGTGACGCGTTGCGTGTCGGCCTGCAGAGTGCCCCCTGGCTGGTCAAACCCAATACCGAAGAACTGGGCGAAGTGCTGGGCCTGGCCGTGCAGAACGCCGCCGAGCAGCGCGCCGCTGCCGGACAACTGCTGGCCAGTGGTGTCGAGCATGTGGTGGTGTCAGCGGGCGAGCAGGGTGTCAGCTGGTTTACTGCTGGCCTGGCGCTGCAGGCGCGCCCGCCCCAGGTTCGGGTGGCCAGTACCGTAGGCGCGGGTGATTCGCTGGTCGCCGGCATGGTCCACGGCCTGCTGGCAGCGGAATGCCCCCAGCAGACCTTGCGCCGTGCCACGGCCATCGCCGCGCAGGCCGTGACCCAGGTCGGCTTCGGCATCTGCGACCGCGCGCAGCTCGCGCAGCTGGAGGCCGCCGTGCAACTGACAGAACAACAAGAGGGTTGCCGATGAACATCGCCATTGTCACCGCTTGCCCCAACGGGCAGGTGTCCAGCGTGCTCAGCGCCCGCCTGCTGGCGGCCGCCGCCCAACGCCGCGGCTGGAGCACCAGTGTCGAGGTACAGGATGCCGAACATCCAGAGCGCCAGCTGACGCCTGCGCAGATCGCCGAGGCCGATTGGGTGCTGGTGGTCGCCACCGGGCCAGTGGACCTTGCCCGCTTCGCCGGCAAGCGCCTGTACCAGAGCACCCCGGCGCAGGCCCTGGCCGACCGTGAGGGCTTCCTCGACGAGGCCGCGGGCAAGGCCGAAGTGCTGGCTGCCCAACCGGTCAGCGCGGTGCCTTCAGCGGCTGTACGGATTGTCGCGGTCACCGCCTGCCCGACGGGCGTGGCACATACCTTCATGGCGGCCGAAGCCCTGCAACAGGCGGCGCAACAGCTGGATTACCAGCTCGCCGTCGAGACCCAGGGCTCGGTCGGTGCGCGCAACCCGCTGTCGGCCCAGGCCATCGCCGATGCCGATGTGGTGCTGCTGGCCGCTGACATCGAGGTGCCAACGGCACGCTTTGCCGGCAAGCGTATCCACCGTTGCGGCACCGGTATTGCCCTCAAGCAGGCGCGTGCGACCCTGGAAAAGGCCCTGGCCGAGGCCAAGGTTGAAAGTGCCGCGGATGCTGCATCGGCGGCACCTGCCAAGGCTGAGAAAACCGGCGTCTACAAGCATTTGCTGACCGGTGTTTCGTTCATGCTGCCGATGGTGGTGGCTGGCGGCTTGCTGATTGCCCTGTCGTTCGTCTTCGGCATTGAAGCCTACAAGGAGCCGGGCACCTTGCCCGCTGCGCTGATGCAGATCGGCGGCGAGGCGGCATTCAAGCTGATGGTGCCGCTGCTCGCCGGTTACATCGCCTGGTCCATCGCCGACCGCCCGGGCCTGGCGCCGGGGATGATCGGCGGCCTGCTGGCCAGCACCTTGGGTGCCGGCTTCATTGGTGGCATCGTCGCCGGCTTTCTCGCCGGCTACAGCGCCAAGGCCATCGCCCGTTGGGCGCGCCTGCCGAGCAGCCTGGATGCACTCAAGCCGATCCTGATCATTCCGCTACTGGCCAGCCTGTTCACCGGCCTGGTGATGATCTACGTGGTCGGCCAACCGGTGGCGGCCATGCTCGAAGGGCTGACGCACTTCCTCGACAGCATGGGCACCACCAACGCCATCCTGCTTGGGCTGCTGCTGGGCGGGATGATGTGCGTGGACCTCGGCGGGCCGATCAACAAGGCCGCCTATGCCTTCTCGGTGGGGCTGCTGGCGTCCTCCAGCTATGCGCCGATGGCGGCGACCATGGCCGCTGGCATGGTGCCGCCGATCGGCCTGGGCATCGCCACCTTCCTCGCCCGGCGCAAGTTCGCCCAGAGCGAGCGTGAGGCGGGCAAGGCGGCGCTGGCGCTGGGGTTGTGCTTCATTTCCGAAGGGGCGATCCCGTTCGCCGCCAAGGACCCGCTGCGGGTGATCCCGGCGAGCATTGCCGGTGGTGCCTTGACCGGCGCGCTGTCGATGTACTTCGGCTGCAAGCTGATGGCGCCCCATGGCGGGCTGTTCGTGTTGCTGATCCCCAATGCGATCAACCATGCGCTGTTGTATCTGCTGGCGATTGTCGCGGGGAGCCTGGTGACGGCAGTGGTGTATGCGGTGATCAAGAAGAGCGAGCGGGTGGAGTTGGCCGTTGCGCCTGTGAAAGGTTGAAGCCTTCTGTTGGCATTGCCGGCCCTTTCGCGGGCAAGCCCGCTCCCACAGAATTTGTGCTGACCTGAGAGTCACACGATCCCTGTGGGAGCGGGCTTGCCCGCGAAGAGGTCAACGCCGATGCTTCTGCCGCAACGGCACCAGCAGATCGGCCAGGCCGTTGTGGTCAACCTCGTGCATCAAGGCCAGCAACCCTCCCAGCTCCCCCGCCGGAAACCCCTTGCGCGCGAACCAGGCCAGGTAATCCCCCGGCAGGTCGGCAATGATCCGTCCCTGATACTTGCCAAAGGGCATGGTGCGGGTAACCAGCAGTTCGAGCATTTCCGGTTTCATCGACGAAGCCTGGCAGTGAATGAGCGCCGACCATACTGCAATCTGCACGAGCGCCCAAGCGGCAATCATGCATAACACCGTTTTCAGGCTATCTTCGTTATCTTTTAACTATATGATTTTAAAGGCTTTATTTTCAGTTCACGGCTTGGCATGAAGCCTGCTCCGGTACAGGTGACTACCACCTGCCAAGGAGTTCGTGCCATGAGCAACCCCAACAAAGACGTGATCGATGTGCTTAACGACCTGGTCGAGTACAGCAAGGATGGCGAAAAAGGCTTCAAGGCCTCGGCCGATGATGTGAAAAACCCTGAACTGAAGGCCTTCTTCGTCCAGCGCGCCGGTGAATGCGCCAATGCGGCAGCCGAGCTGCAGAGTGAAGTGCGTCGCCTGGGTGGCGACCCGGAAACCTCCACCAGCATCAGCGGCGACCTGCACCGTGGCTGGGTCAACCTGAAGTCGATGGTCACCGGCAAGGACGAGGAAGCGGTGCTCAATGAAGTGGAGCGCGGCGAAGACCATGCCCTCAAGGCCTACAAGGAAGCACGCGAGAAACTGGTCAAGCTTGGCCGTATGGCCAGTGATCCGAGCTATGCGTTGGTAGAGAAACAACTGCAGGGCGTGCAGCGTAACCACGACCAGGTGAAAGCGCTGCGCAACGCCGCTCGCGCCCGTTCCTAGTCCAGCGGCCCCTCGACCCGGTTGCGGCCATTGGCCTTGGCCCGGTAGAGCGCTTCGTCCGCGGCACCCAGCACTTGTGTGAGATCTTGCTGGGTGCCGGGGGTATAGACCCCGACGCCAATGCTCACCGTCACCGCGTGGTGATCGTCAGCAAAAGGCGCCAGTGATTCGACCTGTGCGCGGATGCGCTCAGCCAGTACCAACGCGCCGGCCAGCTCTGTCTCCGGCAACAGCACCTGAAACTCTTCGCCGCCATACCGTGCAGCCAGGTCGGCCGGGCGGCGAATGCACAGTTGCAGCGTGCTGGCGACCTCACGCAACGCATGGTCACCCCCTGCGTGGCCATGGCGCTGGTTGAATGCCCTGAAGTGATCCACATCCACCATCAGTACTGCCAACGGCTTGCGGTTGCGCTGCGCGCGCGACCATTCCTGGCGCAGTACCTGGTCCAGCCGGCGGCGGTTGGCGAGGCCGGTCAGGCTGTCGGTGGCGGCCAGGGTCGCCAGGCCTCGTTCGGCTTCGTGGCGGCGGCGCAGTTCGCGGCCCAGCAGCAGGGTCAGCCAGAGAATCCCGATACACAGAACCCCGGTTGCGACGCTGACGACGATGGCGGTACGACGCCACGACTGGAAGACTTCCTCCGCCGAATGCACCACCAGCACGATCAAGGGAAGGTCGGCAACCCGGGCAAAGGTATAGATGCGCTGGGTGCCATACACGCTGGACTTGGCGGTGAAGCTGCCGCTGCGTTCTCCCAGGATGCGTTTGAAGTTGGGCCGGTCGCCGAAGTTGGTGCCGATCAGCGGATCCTTGTCCCGGGTTGGCTGGCGGGCGAGCAACTGGCCATCGGTATTGAGCAGGTTGATGCTGCTCTCATCACCGATGTCCAGGCGTTGGAACAGCTGATTGAAATAGGACAGGCGCAACGCGCCTGCGGCCAGCCCTGCAAATGAGCCGTCAACTGCAGAGATGCGCCGGCTGAAACTGATGCACCAGTCGAGGTCGCCCAGCCTTGCCTTGAAGGGTGGGCTGATGAACAAGCCGAGGTGCGGGTTGTCGCGATGAGCCTGGAATGCCGGGGTGTCGGCGAAGTTGGCCTGGCGTGGTTTGATGCTGATCGAGTCACCGACCACATCGCCTTTGGCATTCAGCCAGAGGATGTCACCTCGCACCGGGGCGGCGAAGGTCTGATTGAACAGGATCTGCTGGCGCAGTTCGGGGGCAACCTTCAGTAGCTCCGGGTGGCGCACGGCCCAGATCAATCCGCGCAGGGACTGATCATAGAGTTCGACGTTGCGCAGGATATCGCTTTCGATCAACTGCACGATGTTGCTGGAGGAGCGCATGGCCGATTGCTCGACGTTCTCGCGCTCGCGGGCCAGCAGGTAGCTGACGATGGCCACGATGGCGAGCACGGCAAGGCAACTGCCCAGGTTGAGGATCAGCTCGGGGTGCGACCTGTAGAGTGCGAAACGCGGTGATCGAGTGGGCATGCGCGCTACTGCTGAGGCAGGGCCATTTGCGGCGGGCGACATTCTAGGGAAGTGCGGATTGTCGGACAACATTTGTCCGACGGAAATGCGTGTGAGGCTGTTTTACAGCCCAATAACGACACAAGGCCCCTGTAGGAGCGGCCTTGTGTCGCGAAACGAGGGCAAAGCCCTCGCCAGCGGTTTCAGGTCAGAAGATGTTCAGTGGGTAATCGACGATCACCCGCACTTCATCGTTGTCGCTGTTGCTGTCGATCGAGGCATAGCCCTGGCTGCCACGGTGGGTGGCATAGCGCAGCTGCACCGCCAGATCCTTCAGGTCGCCTTCCTGGAACACATACTTCACGTCCAGGTCCCGCTCCCAGTGCATGGCGTTCTTGCCATCGGCGCGGTAGTAATCGTAGTGGCTGGTGTCCTGGGTGGCCTTGGTCAGGTCCGCCTCACCGCGCGAGTACGACAGCGACGTGCTCAGGCCCGGGATGCCGATACCGGCGAAGTTGTAGTCGTACTGCAGCTTCCACGAACGCTCGTTCGGGGCGTTGAAGTCCGAGTACATGCGCGAGTTGTCCAGGTACACGCTGTCGCCCAGGTTGATGTAGTCGAACGGCGTGTTGCCGTTGACCCGCTGGTAGGCGGCGGTGACGCTGTGGTAACCGGCATTGACCGTGAAGTGCAGGCTGTAGGTGTTGTTGTCGATCTTGCCCAGCAGCGCCTGGCCGGTGTCCTGGGTGTGGTAGAAGTGCACGCCCGGGTTCAGGCTGACCAGGTCGTTGACCACGTAGGTGTAGTCGAAGTCAGCGTAGTACTGGTTCCAGATGTCCTTCAGCTCAGCCGCGTACAGGTTGGTGGTGATGTTCTCGGTACCGCTCCACGACGCGCCCGCCCAGTTCAGGTGTTTGCTCTTGTCGTGCTCATCCAGCGAGCCGTAGTAGGTGTCGATACGACGGTGGCCGCTCTGGTTGTACGGGTGGGTGAAGCTGACCTGGCCGCCTTCGAGCAGCAGGCCGTCGACGCTGTGGTTGGTCAGGCTCACGCCGCGGAAGGTCTGCGGCAGCATGCGGGTTTCACCGCCAGCGATCACCGGGTTGGTGATGAACAGGTCACCGGCTTTCAACTCGGTGTCGAATGCCTTGAGCTTGACCGCGGCACCGGCCGTGGAGAACGAGTGCGGGGCGGCGCCCAGCTCACCGTTGTCCTTGATGTGCTCGGGCAGGATGCTGGTGCCGGCATGGCCGCCACCGCCGTCAAGCTTCAGGCCCAGCATGGCATGGGCATCGAGGCCGAAGCCAACCACACCCGGGGTGTAGCCGGACTCGAAACGGGCGACCGCGCCCTGGCCCCACTCGCGGGTGTCGCGCACGCCAGCGTTATGGTTGTCGCGGTTGAAGTAGGCATTACGGAAATGCAGGTTGAAGGACGAACCCTCGATGAAGCCATCAGCCTTGTCTTCATCTGCCTGGGCGGCGAAGGGGATCGTTGCAGTCAACGCAATGAACAGCGGGGTAAAACGAAACGCGGAAGGCACCGGTACTAGCTCCTTTGGTCTGGCGGTGGGGCAGTTTTTATTTTTGAATGCGCATCTTTTTATAGGGGGTACGTTACAGCGGGGCTGATAGTTAGAGCACATAAAAAAAGCCGCTGATCGGCAGCGGCTTTAAAAGGCTAACATATCGGCACCAACGGTGCCCATGGCGTAGCCAAGGGAAAACGGAAGCGGGTGCGACGCGCGATCAGCTATCGGCATTGGCGTCGCTGGAAGCTTTCGAAGCTGTCTGTTCTGCGTCTTTGCCGGCATCGGCCTTGTGTGCCAGGGCTTCGCGGGAGTCTTGGTGAACAGCGGCAAGTTCTGCAGTACGCGCTACGAAAGCCGGGGATTCTTCGGCCATGGCCAGGGGCGACAACAACAGGGACGACAGAACGAAAACGCTGGCAATACCCATACTGTTGGACATGTTTAAAACTACCTTCTTGCGGGGCAAGTGCTATGAGGACGGGGGTAAAGTTAGTCCCTTTAATGCCCTGGAAACAGCGTCTTTGGCGATAAGCACTGTTGCACAAAAGGTAATGATCGGTGGAAAAGCAATTGGACTTTAGCCTGAAAGGCCCGTGCTAGACAGCTTGTGCGGTCAATGCTGGAAGCAGCCTTGCATTGCGAAACTATCATTTTTGCCAGGTGACATGCGGTGCGTCAGGTCAGATGCTTGTGGCATGGCTTCCGACCACTTCTCGAACCGCGAGGCAGGCACGACATGGCAGCGCGGTCGACCAGGCAAATGCGAGTACAGGCAGCTGCGCTGCATGCTGGTACGCCGACAGTCACCAGCCCTTTCCGTACATTGACGCTTTACCGTGCGGCGCGTACCCCAGGCGTTTCGCCGCGGCTGTTGATCGAACGTACGGTCATGGATCCGTCAACCCGGGCAACCCGGATTTTCGGTGCGCGAGCCTTGCTCAACGAGGCCACCACAAACGCCGACGCGGTGACGGTCTCCAACCTTCAGGGCCGGCTTCTGTTGCTGCATACCGCAGACGGTGATGCCTCGCTGACGCTACAGGACAGTGCGGGGCGCGCGCTCTGGTCGCTCAATGCGCAGCAGACAGCGACTGCAATGATCTACGAAGCAGGCTCGCTTGGTGGGCGGCCACAGTCGTTGACGGAGATGGCGAGCGGTGCCCCAGCCGTACGAGTGCGTGAACGCTACCACCATGCCCCCGCAGGCTCAGCCCAGTGGAAGGCACGCAATCTCTGCGGAACCTTGCAGGAAACCTGCAACAACGCAGGCATCGACCGATTGCTCGGCCTGTCACTGACAGGCAAGCCACTGGCGTCCGAGCAATGCTTGCTGAAGGTCGAGATAGAACAACCTGACTGGTCTCGCACCACAGAAGAGGATGTCGAGGCGCCTCTGGAGGTCCTGAATCAGCTCGATGCTACCGGCGCGCTGCTGAGTACCACCCATGCCGCCGGTGTCACCACCTCTGAGGTATACGACATCAGCGGCGCGCGGGGGCAGACCCGGGTCAGTTACAGGAACAGTGGCAAGGTCGAGGAGGTCGCCATCTTGCGCGACGCTCGCTATGACGCGAATGAGAGATTGCTGCAGCAGACCGCCGGTAACGGCCTAGTAGACCGCTATGAATACGATTCTCGAAGCTTGCGTCTCAAGCGACACCTGACCGCTCGCCCGGAGGGACATGATCTGGGCAGCCTGGTGATCAGTGACTCTCATTACGATCATGACCCTGCCGGCAATATCCTGAGCCTCGACGATCAGGGGGCGGACCCTGAGTGGCACAACAACCTTGAAGCCACAGGGCTTCGGCAATACACCTACGACACGTTGAATCGCCTGGTCTTGGCAACGGGACGTGAGCGCGTAGCGGCTGCCCGCCATCATCCATCGTCAGGTACCCAGGTGGATCCGAGCGCCGGGAGTGTCTGGGCGCCCTATACCGAAGAGTACTCCTATGATGACGGAGATAACCTCTATCTGATCCGACATAACGGTGGAACAGGTGGGCGCACGCGAGCGCTCGATGTGGCGCAGAGTAGCAATCGTGCCACTGTGAAGAGCGCTGGCATGACGCTTGATGAAGCGTTCCTGGCCGGCGGCCTTCAGAAACGGTTGGCCGATGGCCGCGCCTTGCACTGGCATGCGGACAACCAATTGAGAGCAGTGAGTCTGGTGAGTCGTGAGCAGGCCGAGGATGACAGTGAACGCTACCACTACCTTGATGGCGGTAAGCGAACACGCAAGATGCACTCGGTGGTTGTCGGTCGTGGCAGGCAGATCACATTGACTACCTACACCCGCGCATTCGAAGTGCGCCAGCGTTTGATGGCCGGTGCAACCGAGCTTCAGCGTCATGTGGTCATCACGACAGTGGGCACTGCTCGTTTGGTGATGAACGAACTCAATGGCGACACACAACTGCGCTTCAGTTTCAGTGATCACCTGAACAGTTCGGGCGGTGAAGCGGATGCAGCTGGAAAAGTCATCGCCCGAGAGGAATATGCACCTTATGGCGGTACTGTGGGTGTCGATGAGCCCGCTATTGAAATCGACAACATGACGCAACGAACAATGCGCCATGCTGGCAAAGAGCGGGATGAAACAGGTTTGTATTACTACGGTTGGCGCTATTATCAACCGGAAACCGGGCGTTGGTTAAGCGCTGATCCGGGAGGCACGCGAGATGGAATAAATCTGTTTCAAATGGCTAAGGGTTCACCTGTGAGGTTCCTCGATGCCGATGGCCAAGAGTCAGTTGATCCCGCTAAGCTTATTAAGCAGACACTGCCTGGCTATCCCGCTACCCCTGACACAATTGCTCGCCTGAGTGGGAGAACCCCGAATGATGATGTGATGGATGCTGAGATTGAGCATACTGTGCTCCTGAAAAAATATACAGTGCACTCCGGGTATCAAGAAGGGGTGAGGTTGTTGGGGTTTGTAAATGAGTTCAGGCCCCATGTGTGGATATTAAGGCATAATTTCAGTGACCCAGAGCAAAAAACGTATGCCTCTACCGTGGTGCTCGAACAGTATAGGTTAATTTCAAAAGCCAACGGGTTCTACGGGCAACTGCCAAGAACGATATTACGCTGGGATGTTGTTAATGATGATGCAATTTCTGCGGCGAGGATCACACCAGAGGAATTGCTTAAGTCTCCCGAGCAAAGAAGACGAGTGATCACCGAGCGCTTTTTGGACAGTCCTGGCAACGGGCGGCATACCCAGAGAATTGTCAATGCACTCGGTATGGATGTCACCAGTGTCAAGCTGCATTCAGTCAAGACGCGTGGAGAAAAAATATCAGTCATCGCAATTAACGTAAGACCCCAAGGTGCTCATTCGGAGGAAGCAAGTGCCGTCGATATAGCGTTGGAGAGAGCGCGTGCGCGCGCATCGCCAGAGTTACAGGCATTGGCTTTCGAAGAAATACCATGCAATGCGTTATTTCTTCAGCGACCGTTTGCGTCCGTTGCGTACGCAGGGGCAGAGAGCACAGAGAATGTAAAACAAACAATCTGAGCTTTACGTACGGATACCCGGTAAACGCATGCCAAAGGTATTTGAACCCGCCAGGCTGATGACGAATACTTCGCCGCCGTGCATCAGCGCAATCGCCTTGACGATCGCCAACCCCAACCCATGGTTGCCACCGCCGCTGTTGCTGCGCGCCGCATCCACCCGGTAGAACCGTTCGAACAGCAGCGGCAGGTGCGCCTCTTCGATGGCTGGCCCGGGGTTGCTCACGGCAATGCAGACCTGCTCCGGTCCTGCTTCGATCTGCACCTCGATCACCTGGTGCGGCGCCGTATGCTGCACGGCGTTGTTCAGCAGGTTGATCAACGCCCGGCGCAGCTGGGCCTTTTCGATGGGCGCCTGAGCGTCGCCGCTGACGGTGACGCTGACCTGGGCGTCTTCGAGGATGTAGTCGAGGTAATCGAGGGTGGTGGCCACTTCTTCGGCCAGCGAGGCCTGGGTCAGGGCGGTGGCCTTGCTGCCCTGGTCGGCGCTGGCGAGGAACAGCATGTCGTTGATGATGCTGCGCAGGCGCTCCAGTTCTTCCAGGTTCGATTGCAGCACCTCGAAGTAATGCTCGGCGCTGCGCCCGCGGGTGAGGGCGACCTGGGTCTGGCCGATCAGGTTGGTCAGTGGCGAGCGCAGTTCGTGGGCAACGTCGGCGTTGAAGGCTTCCAGCCGCGAATAGGCCTGGCTGACCCGGTCCAGCGCAGCATTGAAGGCACCGGCGAACTGTGCCAGTTCTGGTGCCAGGTTCTGCGTCTGCAAGCGGCCATCCAGGCGCGGCGGTGCCAGCGCTTGGGCCTCCACGGACAGCGCCAGCAGCGGTCGAAGGCCGATGCGCGCCACCCAGTAACCCAGCACCGAAGCCAGCAGCACGCCGAGCACGGCAAGGCCGACAATGGCCACCAGCAGGCTGTGCTGGGCTTGCCAGAAAGTTTCGGTGTCGATGCCGATCAGAAAGCGCAGCGGCGGGCGCTCGCCCAGGGCCGGCAGTTCGCTGACCAGCACCTTGTACGGGTAGAGGCGGTCGGGCAGGCGCAGGTCACGCATGCCTTGCGGGCCCTCGGCGAAGGCGCGCACCAGTTCGCTGGGCTGGCCGTACTCGTAGGCCGGGTTGCTGCTGACCACCCAGAAGCGGATGCGCTTGTCTTCCTCGCTGAGCAGGTTGAGCTTGTTGTTGATCTTGGCCCAGTGCTCGGGTGTGCCGAAACGGTTGAGGGTGGACTCCAGCACGCTGAAACGCGCATCCAGCTCGGCCGCCGGCAACAGGTCGAGGCTGCGGTCGACCTGGCGGTACAGCGCCGAACCGATCAGCACGAACACCCCCAGCGCCACGAGGATGAACAGTGCCGACAGGCGCAGGGCGATGGAGTTAAGCGGCGCGGTTTTCCAGGACATAGCCCATGCCTCGGATGGTGTGCAGCAGCTTGTTGTCGAACGGCCCGTCGAGCTTGGCACGCAGGCGCTTGATGGCCACTTCGACGACATTGGCGTCGCTGTCGAAGTTGATGTCCCAGACCAGCTCGGCGATGGCGGTCTTGGAAAGGATTTCGCCCTGGCGCCGGGCCAGCACGCTGAGCAGCGAGAACTCCTTGGCGGTCAGCTCCAGGCGCTGGCCGGCACGGCTGGCCTTGCGCGCCATCAAGTCGATCCACAGGTCGCCGACCTGGATCTGCAATGGCTCGTGGGTGCTGCTGCGGCGGGTCAGGGCCTGCAGCCGGGCGACCAGTTCGAGGAACGAGAACGGCTTGCCCAGGTAATCGTCGGCGCCTTCGCGCAGGCCGTGGATGCGGTCTTCGACGCGCTCGCGGGCGGTGAGCATGATCACCGGCGTCTGCTTGCGCGCGCGCAGTGCGCGCAGCACGCCGTAGCCGTCCAGGCCCGGCAGCATCACATCGAGCACGATCACCGCGTAGTCGCCCTCCAGGGCCAGGTGCAAGCCGTCGATGCCGTCCCGTGCAAGGTCGACGGTAAAGCCCTGCTCGGTCAGGCCGCGATGCAGGTAGTCGGCGGTTTTTTCTTCGTCTTCGATGATCAGCACACGCATGGTCTTGTCCTAGCTGGCACTTGGCGCCGCCGCACGGGCGGCCTGGCGGCGGTGGAACAGGCGCTCCAGGGCCAAGTATATGACCGGGGTAGTGAACAGCGTCAGCGCCTGGCTCACCAGCAACCCGCCAACCACCGCGATGCCCAGTGGCTGGCGCAGTTCGGCGCCAGCGCCGAAGCCGAACATCAGCGGCACCGCGCCGAGCAGGGCGGCGAGGGTGGTCATGATGATTGGCCGGAAGCGCGTCAGGCACGCCTGGTGAATCGCCTGCTCGGGTGTCATGCCGTGGTGGCGCTGGGCTTCCAGGGCGAAGTCGATGAGCAGGATGCCGTTCTTCTTGACGATGCCGATCAGCAGCACCACGCCGATCAGGCCCATGATGCTGAAGTCCTGGCCCATCGCCCAGAGCAAGATCAACGCACCCAGGCCGGCCGAGGGCAGGGTGGAAATGATGGTCAGTGGGTGGACGAAGCTCTCGTAGAGCACGCCGAGGATGATGTACACCGCTACCAGTGCGGCGAGGATCAGCCATGGCTGGCTCGACAGCGAACTCTGGAACGCCTGGGCCGCGCCCTGGAAGTTGCCGCTGATCGAGTCGGGCATGCCCAGTTCGCGCTGGGTGCGTTCGAGGATCTTCACCGCATCGCCCAGGGCCACGCCGGGGGCCAGGTTGAACGACAGGTTGGCCGCCGGGAACAGGCCATCGTGGCTGATCGACAGCGGGCCGGTGCTCGGCGGCGCGACATGCGCCAGGGCCGACAGTGGCACCATCTCGTTGGTCAGCGGAGAGCGCAGGTAGAAGAAGTTCAGGCTCTCGGCTTTGCCGCGCTGCTTCGCGTCCAGTTCGAGGATCACCTTGTACTGGTTGGTCTCGGTCTGGAACTCGCTGATCTGCCGCTGGCCGAAGGCGTCGTACAGCGCCTGGTCGACGTCGGTGGTGGTCAGGCCGAAGCGTGCTGCGGCCTGGCGGTCGATGTCGATGCGGGTGACGCTGGCGCCCAGCTGCAAGTCGTTGGACAGGTCACGGAACACCGGGTTTTCCCGCAGGCGGTCGGTCAGGCGCTGGGTCCACAGGTTCAGCGCCACGCCGTCGTTGCTCTTGAGCACGTACTGGTACTGGGTGCGCGAGGGGCCGGAGCTGAGGTTGATGTCCTGGCCGGCACGCATGTACAGGACGATGCCCGGCACCTGGGCCAGCTTCGGTCGCAGGCGGTCGATCAACTCGCTGGCCGACACATCGCGCTCGCCACGCGGCTTGAGGGCGATCCAGAAGCGGCCGTTGGCGATGGTCTGGTTGCTGCCGGTGACCCCCACCGAATGGGAGTAGGCTTGCACCGCCGGGTCGTCGCCGATGATCTTCGCCAGCGCCAGGTGCTTCTCGACCATCGACGGGTACGACACGTCTGCCGCCGCCTCGGTGGTGCCGAGAATGAAACCGGTGTCCTGCAGCGGGAAGAAACCCTTGGGAATGCCGACGTAACCGACCACGGCCAGGGCCAGGGTCACGCCGAACACGCCCAGGGTCAGGCGCTGGTGGGCGAGCGCGCGGTTCAGGCCTTTTTCGTACCACTTCACCAGGCGCTCGCCAAAGCCACCGTGCTGCTCGCCGGGCGGGCGGCGCATGAACAATGCGCACAAGGTGGGGGCCAGGGTCAGCGACACCATCACCGAAATCAGGATGGTCGAGGTGGCGGTCAGGGCGAATTCCTTGAACAGCCGGCCGACCACCCCGCCCATGAACAGCAGCGGGATGAACGCGGCGATCAGCGAGAAGCTGATCGACACCACAGTGAAACCGATCTCGCCGGCGCCTTTGAGCGCCGCCGTGCGGCTGTCGTCGCCGGCCTCCAGGTGGCGGTGGATGTTCTCCACCACGACGATGGCGTCGTCCACCACGAAGCCCACTGAGATGACGATGGCCACCAGCGTGAGGTTGTTGAGGCTGAAGCCCAGCACATACATCAATGCACAACTGGCGATCAGCGACACCCCGAGCACGCTGGACACCACCATCGTTGCAGACCACTGGCGCAGGAACAGCGCCATCACCCCGATCACCAGGGCTACGGCGATCATCAGGGTCAGTTCCACCTCATGCAAAGAGGCGCGGATGGTCTGGGTACGGTCCTGCAGCACCGACACTTCGATCGACGCCGGGAGCATTTCCTGCAGCTTGGGCAGGGCCTCCAGCACCCGGTCGACGGTGTCGACGATGTTCGCCCCGGGCTGGCGGAACACCACCAGGTTGAGCCCTGGCTGGTCGCCGGACCAGGCTTTGACGTAGGCGTTCTCGGCGCCGTTGATGACCTTGGCCACGTCCTTGAGGTGCACCGGCGCGCCGTTGCGGTACGAGACGATCAGCTGGGCGTAGTCCTCGGGGTGGAACAGCTGGTCGTTGGCGGCGATGGTCGAGACGCTGTGTTCGCCGTACAGCGCGCCCTTGGCCAGGTTCAGGCTGGTCTGCTGAATGGCCTGGCGCACATCGGCCAGGGTCAGGCCGATGGCGGCGAGTTTTTCCGGCTGGGCCTGCACGCGGATGGCCGGGCGCAGCTGGCCGGTGATGTTGATCAGGCCGACCCCTTCGATCTGGCTGAGCTGGCGCGCCAGCAACGTCTCGGCGTAGTCGCTGAGGTCATTGCCGGGCATCTGCGCGGAGCTGACGGTGAGCACCAGCACCGGGCTGTCGGCCGGGTTGACCTTGCGCCAGGTCGGCGGGTTGGGCAGGTCCTGGGGCAGGCGCGCGGTGGCGGTGTTGATCGCCGCCTGGACTTCCTGGGCGGCGGTGTCGATGTTCTTGTCGAGGGTGAACTGCAGGATCAGCGTGGTCGAGCCCAGCGCACTGCTGCTGGTCATCTGGGTCATGCCGGGGATGGCACTGAACTGCACCTCCAGCGGCGTGGCCACCGAGGACGCCATGGTTTCCGGGCTGGCACCGGGCAGCTGGGTGGTGACCTGGATGGTCGGGAAGTCCGCTTCGGGCAACGGCGCCACCGGCAGCCGCGGGAAGGCGATGGCGCCGAGCAGCACCAGGGCGAAGGTCAGCAGCAGGGTGGCGATCGGGTGGTCGATGCACCAGGCCGAAACACCGTTGCGGGTATTCATGGCTGGCTCCTGCGGTCAGCCATTTCCGCCGGCGGCGGTGCGTCCGGAGTGACCTCGACCCGCGAGCCGGGCTTGAGCCGTGACTGGCCGTCGAGCACCAGGCGCTCGCCCGGCTTGACCCCGGCGATGATGTTCAGGCCGCTGTCCTGGTACAGCACCTTGACCGGCACGGCGGTGACCTTGTCACCGTCCAGGCGGTAGACGAAGTGCCCGTCGACGCCCCGCTGCACCACCGGTGGCGGCACCACCAGGGCGTTTTCCTCGACCGCCGTGCGCAGGCGGATGGTGACCAGTTGCCCCGGCCACAGGTGGCCGTCCTTGTTGTCGAATTCGGCCTTGACCCGCACCGTGCCAGTGTTGGCCGAGATCTGGTTGTCGATCAGCGCCAGGTGGCCTTCGCCGAGCAGGTTGCGTTCGCCATCGGCGTCCATGTACGCCTCCACCAGCGCCGGGGTTGGCGCCTTGAGCAGGGCTTGCAGGGTCGGCAGCATCTGTTGCGGCAGGGCGAACTCGACGGCGATCGGGTCGATCTGGGTGACGCTGAACAGGCCTTGGGTATCCGTGGTGCGCACCAGGTTGCCGGGGTCGACATTGCGGATGCCGACACGCCCGGTCACCGGCGAGCGGATCTGCGTGTACGACAGCTGCACCTCGGCATTGGCGATGGCCGCCTGGTTGCCCTTGACCGTGGCTTGCAGTTGGTTGACCAGCGCCTGCTGCTGGTCGAGGGTCTGCTTGGACACGCCATCGTCGGTGCTGAGCAGGCGGTAGCGCTTGAGGTCGACACCGGCCACCTGGATCTGTGCCTGGCTCTGGCCGAGCTGGGCACGGGCCTGGTCGAGCGTGGCGCGGATTGCGCGGTCATCCAGGGTGGCGAGCAGGTCGCCTTCCTTCACCCACTGGCCTTCCTTGACCAGCACCTGGGTCAGCACGCCTTCGACTTGTGGTCGTACTTCAACGCTGTGCAGGGACAGCACCGAGCCGATGGCGCTGGCGTAGCGCGGCACGTCTTGCTGGGCGACGGCGACCACGCGCACCGGGATCGCCGTTTGGGCGCGCGGTGTGGTGGCCGGCTGGCGCTGGGCATACCAGACGCCTGCGGTCGCCAGGGCGAGTAGTGCCAATGCGGCGAGAAGTACAGAGCGGGAAGGACGTCGCATCGGCGCGGGCACCTTGGCCAAGGGGTAGGGACGGAGTTGTGTATTGGAGTTTATAGCGCGGTGACCCGGTCGGCAGCGTGACAGCTGGCTGACAGCGGTGACAGGTTGGGGTTCGGGTTGGGTTGGGAGTGAGGGTTCTGGCGCCTGGCTGGAGGTTGTTGTGGGCTTTGGGGGGCATGCCTTGAGTGTTGTGGTGATGCGGAAATCGAGCGCCGCCCGCGCGGCGCATCGCGGGCAAGCCCGCTCCCACATTTGTTTCGGGCCAGTCTCTCCTGTGAAGCCAACAGGGACCGCCTTGGTGCATGACTGGAGACAGGTGGAGCAGCATCTGTGCCCGCCGAGATGCATCGCCGGACCCTGTAGGCTTCCACCGAGATGTATCGCCATACAAACAAGGCGGTCCCTGTTGGCGGCACAGGAGTAACTGGCCCGAAACAAATGTGGGAGCGGGCTTGCCCGCGATGCGCCGCGCGGGCGGCGCTCGATCTCATAGGCGCTGAAGATGTTGTGGCAGGCACATGGTCGCCCTAACGCGAACCTGCCACCAGCTGTAGGAAGAGTCTGAATCTGAAACCAAATGCTTCAAGAGCGCAGGGGGGACGAATTATCCTACGCGCTCTGTCGGATGGCGTCTGATAGGCGGGGAACTGTTTCAGCGATAACTTCACGGTTCGCCAAAAACGGCGAGCGGCCGTGAGAAGCCGCAGCTGCTTCTAGGATGCCATTTTTCATGGCAGCCGTGCGCGTGCGGACTTCGGTCCGGGCCGCGGTTCCTGGACGCGGTCTTCTCACCTCGCGTACGGCTGCCACCCAATCCGTGAGAAGAGCACGGTGGTTGCTTTCCAAATAGCAATTTCAGGAAAGTTAACATGAAGAAAATAGTTCCAGATCCACCTCTTTCGTTCCCACTCCCTTACCTCACAATAATCGCCGACCTAACCGTCGAAGACGCCAAGCCCCACGCTGCCGCTCTCATGGACAGCCTCTCCCGCACCATCCAGGTCTTGCTCGAAACCGAATGCCAAGACCACCGCCAGGTCCTGCTGGAAAACATGAGTATCCTCACCGAGCTGCTCCGAACCCTGTTCTCCCACATGGCAATGCGGGAGATAGCCCATGACCAATGAACTGAAGTCACGCAGCACAGCCGGCAAAGAAACCTTCCTCGACTTGTACGCCATCCAGCCGGGTATCCCGCTCGATCATGCCTTCGATGAGTTGTCGGTCTTGCTCGGTTGCATCCGCCATTTGAGCGAAGAGGCGGAAATGGAGGGCAACCTGATAGCAGGCAGTGCGGCGCGGATTCTCAGTGCCATGGCCAAGGCGCTGATCAATGATATGGAAATGGGCTTGAATCGCAGCGCCTGAACGTTATTGGGGCCGCTTTGCGGCCCTTCGCGGGCACGCCCGCGAAGAGGCCGGACCTGCTTACCTAGAACCCGATAAAGGCATAGTAGACCGGCGCTTCAGCAGTGGTCTGCAACCCCCGAACCTGCAAGTCATTCACCAGCTCAGGCTGCTCCACATGCAGCATCCACTCAGCCCCGCTCCCTGATGACGCCTGCGCGAGAGCGGCGGCAAACGCGCTCATGTCCGGCAAATAAGCAGTAAACCCATTGCCCTTGAGCGCACTGGTGGTCATCCCCAGTGCCTCGCAGATAGCCACCTTGGCCGCGATATCATCACGGTCCGCCTGCCGCGAAGCCTGCACCAGCGCCAGCAGCGCCGGGTCCACCGGCAGTGTGCCGTGGATCAACTCGGGCCCGTGCTCCCAGGCCTCGGGCGGGCAGTCCTTGTTCTCCGGCCGCAGCGGAATATGCGGATTGATCTCCACCGGGTAGATGCGACAGACCAGCGGTCGGTTTTCGTAAATGGTGCACAGGTCGTTGTCGTCGAGGTTGCGACAGCGCCCGGGGTTGAATGCGGCAAAGGTCACTGAAACGCGTACTTCGCTGCCCCCGCAAGGCACCGGGTACGAGCGACGCAGCACATGCTCGCGCTGGTCCGTCGGCATCCCCGGCCCATCGGTCACGAAGCCTTCGATCAAGACCACCACCTGGCCACCGCCTGCCGCCCACTGGCGCGCTTCGTCCAAGGTCAGCGGTACATGGTGGCCGGTACAGCACTTGCCACAGCCGGTACAGGCAAAACGCAGGCTGTCGTTCACTTGGCGTCCGGGTTCCATTCGCTGACAAAGGCCTGCTGCTGCTTGCGGTCGTACAGGCACAGTTCGGTGCCCGTCTGTTGCTGCATGTGCTTCTGTGGATAAACCCCTTCGATCAGCAGGGCGCTGAAACCGACCTGGTCATCGAACTCCGCCGGCTTGCCGCGGGCGTGGGCATCCTTGAACTGGCTGGCTTTGAGGCAGGCCTTGAGCATCTGCTGGCGTTGCTCGTTCCAGGCTTGCGTGGTGGAGGCCTGGGCGGCGAAAGCTGAAAAGGCAAGTACAAGGAAAAGCGCCGAGCGATTCATGGCTACATCCATCTACAAATGTCTGAATTATGCCGTTGCTGCCACGGCATGCAAGTGAATATTTCCTACGCTGTTTTCAGATTTTTTACGCATTGTTTCAATGTAGAGCCATAGCAATAATCTGTGATGTTTCACGAGCTTGAAAATGCAAGCGCTGCAGCTATACATAAAATGCAGTGCGATAAGAGTGTTGGTTGCTTTGCGGGAGGCTAGTATGCGTTTCGAAGGGAGCTACGAAGAACTGCAAGAAAAATTAATACAGCTAAATGCTGCAGGCGTATGGAAAGTATTGAATCCAAATCAGTATCAATTCAGGTCGAACAGTGGTGGGGTATTGAATTGGTATCCCAGCACTCGAAACATGACGTTTCAAGGTAAACCGTCCGCCGCCGATGAACTCGAAATTCTCGTTTCGAAAATCTTGGGGGCGGAAGAGGGGCCGCAGTCACTCGATTCAACTCAGGCAGCTGGGGAGGCGATAAAGAAACTTTCTGCCGAGGAGAGTGCTATAAACTCATCATTTCTTGATGATTCATATTCTGACTCTGAGCTCGTCATTGGTTTGGTCGGCGCTATTGGCACTGATCTGAGGGTTGTCTGTCAGTTGATAGAAGAAAGGTTGAAGGCGTTTTCATACGTGACTCAGCAAATAAAGATATCTTCCGATGTTATTTCAATGCTAGGTGAAAAGCCCGATTCCAAAAATGAGTTTGAGCGCATTGATAAATTCATGGCTGAGGGCAACAGGCTTAGGAAAGAGTGTCGTGATAACTCTGTTCTTGCATTGGGGGCGGCGGCAGTTATTGGTAGGCGGCGTGCCGAAATGGATCCCCGGCGAAATGCTTACATTATCAATTCTCTGAAAAGTCCTTATGAAGTGCAGCGGCTTAGGAAAATTTATGCGGGCGGATTCTTTTTGATAGGCGTTCATGCTGATTACGATCGCCGGCATGAATATTTGGCGAAAGATTTACGAATGAGTGAAACAGAGATTGCAAACCTTGTTTCCCGCGATGAAAACGAGAAGGAGGAGTTCGGTCAGCACACGCGCGATACCTACCACCTATCTGACTTCTTCATCAGTTATGATGGTAATCATGATGCGCTGAAGCAGCAGGTGTGGAGGGTGCTTAATTTGTTGTTCGGTAAGCCTTACGTGACACCGACTTTTGATGAGTATGCGATGTTCATGGCTTTCTCTGCTTCATTGCGCTCGGCAGACCTATCCCGTCAAGTCGGGGCTGTCATTGCCAAGGAAAACTGTATCGTCGCGACTGGAGCTAATGATGTTCCCCGTGCTGAAGGTGGGCTCTATTGGCCTGAAATAAATGCTAGTCATGAAATCGTTGATGCCGAAGATGGCCGGGACTACATGCGAGGGGAGGACTCCAATGCCGCCCAGAAAAAGGCGATAATCGACCAGCTCATCAAGATCGTACCGGAAAATCTCAGGGCAGAATTAGCACCCTTGATAAGAAGCAGTAGTATCAAGGACATCACGGAGTATGGAAGGGTTGTGCATGCGGAAATGGAAGCGCTTCTTTCCTCAAGCCGAACGGGAGTCAGCCCGCTAGGTAGTACGCTCTACTGCACAACCTTTCCTTGTCATAATTGCGCCAAGCATATAATTGCTGCAGGTATAAAAAGGGTTGTTTACGTCGAGCCTTACCCCAAAAGCAAGGCATTGCAATTTCACTCAGATGCCATTACTACCCATGAAGGAAGCCCCGGTGTTTTCTTCGAGCCTTTCATGGGGGTAGGCCCTCGCAGCTTCTTCGATCTTTTTTCCACGAACCTTGGAAGTGGCTATCCTGTCATACGTAAAACAGATGAGGGTCAGGTGGTTGACTGGCGTGAGGCAGATGCTAGATTGCGCACCCAAATGTTGCCATGTTCGTACATCGAGCGCGAATTCATAGCTAGTACTATGCTGTCAACATACTTGAAGGAGAAACCCGATGAACGGCTCTAAACAGGATTTTCTTCGCTATCTGGATGATTGCAGAAAGAAGGTCGAACAATGGCCTACCTGGAAACAGGAGGCGTTGAAAGCACCGGGAAGACAGCGTTCTCAGGCTGATGAGGGCTGCCAGGCTCGTGCTCAGTCCAAGCGTTGATGGACAGAAGGGGCAGAGAGTTGAACAAACCCTCTGCCCTTTTTGTTGCCTCAACGCTCGGCAAACACCACAGTCCGCGCCGCCGTCACCAGACAGTCGGTCAGGTCGGGCGAGGAGAACTTGGTGAGGATGGCATTGGCCCCGGCCAGCTTGGCCTTCTCGCTGCTCATGGCGCTGTCCAGCGAGGTGTGCAGCAGCACATAGAGGTGCTGGAAGTCCGGCGTCTCGCGCAAAGTGCGGGTGAAGGCATAGCCGTCCATCTCGGACATTTCGATGTCTGAAACGATGATGTTGATCTCTTGCCCGGTGCCTTGCAGCTCCAGCAGCACGTTCATCGCATCCTTGGCGCTGCGTGCGGTGTGGCAGTCGATGCCGAGGTTGCGCAGGGTGTGCACCGACTGCTGCAACGCCACTTGGCTGTCGTCGACCACCAGGATGTTGGCGGCGGCCAGCAGGCTGGCGTCCTCCTCGCTCAGCTCACCTGGCTGTGGCTCCGGTTCGGGCGGGGCGATGCCGTGGATGACCTTTTCTATGTCCAGCACCTGAACGAGCGTGTTATCGACCCGGGTCACGCCGGTGATGAATGAGCGGTTGCCCGAGCCGAACGGCGGCGGCTTGATGTCGGTGCTCAGGCAATGGACGATGCGGCTAACTGCTTGCACGTGCAGGCCTTGGCGTGAGCGGCTGATCTCGGTGACGATCAGGCAGCCGCCGTCCGGGTCGGCCAGCGGGCGTTCGCCAATGGCCCGGGACAGGTCGATCACCGACAGCGAGTTGCCGCGCAGGGTCGCCACGCCTTTCACGTGCGGGTGCGATTCAGGCAGCTTGGTCAGTGGCGGGCAGGGGATGATCTCGCTGACCTTGAGCAGGTTGATTGCCATCAGCTTGCCGCTGCGCAGGGTGAACAGCAGCAGCGACAGCGAGTCCGCGCGGGCATTTTGCGTGGCCATGGTGACCTTCGTGGGAGACAGGGGATAACGGGTTATCGGCCTGAGTTGCTTGGGCTTTAACCAAACTCCAGTGCAAGAGCATGGGCTGCTTTGCAGCCCTTTCGCGACGCAAGGCCGCTCCCACAGGTACTGCGCTGCATTCAAGACCTGTGAAGTCCCTGTGGGAGCGGCCTTGTGTCGCGAAAGGGGCGCACAGCGCCCCCAGGGATTCCAGCTTGATTACCGTTCGCGCAGGGCCTCGCGGGCGCGGTTCAGTGGTTTGATGAGGTAATCGAGGATGGTCTTCTCGCCAGTGCGGATATCCACTGTGGCAATCATCCCCGGCACGATCGCGAAGTGCTTGCCGGCCTTGTTGGTCAGGCTGTCCTGCTCGGTGCGGATGAACACCCGGTAGTAGTAGATCTCCGGTTTTACTTCATCCTGCAGGGTATCCGGCGATATCCCCACCACCTTGCCATCCAGCCCGCCATACACCGAGTAGTCATAGGCACTGATCTTGACCTTGGCCGCCTGGTCGGGGTGGATGAAGGCGATGTCCCGTGGGGCGATGCGGGTTTCGATCAGCAGGCGCTCGTCCATCGGCACGATCTTCATCACCTGCCCGCCAGGCTGCACCACACCGCCCAGCGTGTTGACCTCGATGTCCTTGACGATGCCGCGTACCGGCGAACGCAGGGTCAGGCGGGTCAGCGAATCGCTGCGCCCGCGGATCACTTCCGACAGGCTGTCGGCCTCGGCACTGGCCTTGGCCAACTCTTCGCGGGCGCGCACCAGGTACTCGGAGCGGGCCTCGTTGGCCTTGAGCTCCAGCTCCGAGCGCTGGCGGTTCAGGCGGATCACTTCGACCCGGCTGGAGGCGCCCATCTTGGCCAGGTTCTCGGTGATCTTCAGTTCTGCACGCACCAGCCGCAGCGAGTCCTCGATGCCGGCCAGGGTCTGCTCCAGGCCGCGACGGCGGGTTTCGTACAGCGCCGTCTCGGCGTCGATCAGGTCGGGTGAATCACGCAGGCTTTCGGGGAAGCTCAGCGGCTTGCCGGTGACCTCGGCCCGCAGGCGCGCCTCGCTGGCCTTGGCCGCACGGTACTTGGCCTCGCTTTCGCCAACGCTGGAGGCGGTCTTGGTCGGGTCGAGCTGGGCAAGCACCTGGCCGCGCTCGACCAGGTCGCCTTCGGCCACGTTCATCTCGGCGACGATGCCGCCTTCGAACGACTGGATCACCTGCTCGCGTGAACTGGGGATCACCTTGCCGGTGCCGGTAGACACTTCGGTCACCTCGAACCAGGCCGCCCAGGCCAGGAACGCAGCGAGCATGAGTGCGCAAATGGTGATGATGCGGCCAGCACGCAGCACGGCCTGGTCGTCCTGGCCATCCAGGTAGGAGGCGGGGAGTTCGTGGTTGCTCATGCCTGCGCTCCTTGCAGCTTGGCCAGGGCGGCGTCGCGTTTGTCGTCGATGACGATGCGCCCGCCGTCCAGCACGATGATGCGCTCCACGCGCTGCAGCACGCTGAGACGGTGGGTGGCGATCACCAACGTGCGGCCCTGGCAGAAGCGATCGAGGTTATCCAGCAGCTTGCGTTCGGTGACGTCGTCGAGCGAGGCGGTGGGCTCGTCGAGCAGCAGCACCTGCGGTTGGCGAACCAGCAAACGCGCCAGCACCAGGGCCTGGCGCTGCCCGCCGGACAGGCCCACGCCGCCTTCGAGAATCAGGTGGTCGAGGCCCTTGGGCAGGTGGCGGACGAAATCCAGCGCCCCGGTGGCGGCCAGTGCGGCCACCAGTTCCTGGTCACTGGCCTGGCCGGCGCCAAGGGTGAGGTTTTCCCGCAGGGTGCCGTGGAACAGCCGGGCGTACTGGGCCAGCAGGCCGACGTCACGGCGCAGGTCGGCCGGGTCGAGGTGGGCCATGGCGATGCCGTCGAGGCTGACTTCGCCCTGGCTCAGGTCCATGGCACCGCCCAGTGCCTGCAGCAAGGTCGATTTGCCGGCACCGTTGCGCCCGAGCACGGCGATGCGCTCACCGGGCTGTATGACGAGCTGGCCGATGTTCAGCACCGGTGGCGCTTCCGGGCTGTAGCGGAAGTTGGCCTGACGCAGCAGGTATTCGCCACGGATCGCCGGCAGGTGCACGCGGGCCTCGCCTTCGGGGTGGTCGACCGGCGCCTGCATGAGTTTGTCCAGGCCCTCCAGGGCCACCTTGGCCTGTTGCCAGCGGGTCAGCACATGGGTCAGCTGCGCCAGCGGCGCCATCATCCGTGACGACAGCATCGAGGCTGCCACCAGGCTACCGGTGGTTAGGTCGCCGGCAATCACCATCGGCGCGCCGATCACGATGACCACGGCAAACACCGCGCCCTGCACGTTCTGGGTCCAGGTCACCAGGCCGTTGGTCAAGGTGCGCAGGCGCAGGCTGGTGTGCGCGCAGGCAGCGTTGTACTGGTTCCACTGGCGCTCGAAGCGCGCCTCGGCCTGCAGCGCCTTGATCTCGTCCAGGCCCTGGATGCTCTCCACCAGCATGGCGTTGCGCAGCGACGACTCGCGCATCGAGGCATTGGCCAGTGCCGCCAGGCGCCGTTGCGCCAGCAGCCCCGGGATGACCATGGCCAGCAGCGCCACCAGCGGGATGAACACCAGCACCCCGCCGATCAGCCAGAACACCAGCAGGAACAGCAGGAAGAACGGCAGGTCGGCCAAGGCCGTGGCAGTGCTCGAGGTGATCAGGTCGCGGATCGACTCCAGCTCGCGCAACTGCGAGATGAACGAGCCGGTGGATTTCGGCCGTGCCGAATTGCGCAGGCGCAGCGCATGGCCGTAGACCAGGTCGGACACCCGCAGGTCGGCACGCTTGCCCAGCAGGTCGGTAACCTTCAACCGCAGCAGGCGCATGCTGAAGTCGAACACCAGCGCCAGCACCACGCCACCGAACAGCACGTACAGGGTCGGCAGGGACTCGGCGGGGATCACCCGGTCATACACCTGCATCGAAAACAGCACCCCGGCCAGGGCCAGCACGTTGGCCACCAGGGAGGCGACCATCACCTGGCCGTACGGGCGCAGGTCGCGCAGCACGATGCGGGTGAACCAGTGGCGGTCGTAGGGCGCGGTGTAGTCGTCGGTGCGCACATCGCGCAGCGGCCGTGCCGGGCGCATCAAGGCCACGCGATTGATGCGCCCTTCGAGCGCTTCACGGGGCAGGCGGGAGGTCAGGCGCTGGTCACCGGCGAACACCACGGCCAGTTCGTTTTCCTCGGTCACCGCCTCGACCGTGGCCAGCTGGCCATCGTCCAGTTCCAGCACCAGCGGCGTGCGCCACTGGCGCAGGGCCTTGGCGTCGTAGCGCACGAAACGCAGGGTCAGCCCGGCCTGGCGCGCCATGTGCCGGAGGATTTCATCCAATGGGCGCGCATCTTCGACCGCCGCCAGGCGGATGCGCTGGGGTGAGACGTCCAGGCGATAGTGGTGGGCGACCTGCAGCATCACTTCCAGCCACGGGCCCAGGTCGGGGCGGTGCACCACCGCCGGCTCCGGGTTCTGCGCCTGACCGGCCTGGGTCAGCTTGACGGTATCGTTCATGGCTCGATTTCCACCCCTTGCAGGTTGCGCCCTTCCAGCCCGAAGGCGGTACGCAGGGCGCCGGAGTTGTACAGGCAGTCGACATCCAGGCGCAGCAGGTCGGAGCGGGTGCCGGCGAGTTCGAAGCGTGACTGGTAGATCTCCTGCTCGGCGTTGAGCAGGTCGAGCAAGGGCCGGGTGCCCAGGTCCAGGTACTGCCGGCCATACAGCTCGCGGGCTTCCTGGATGCTGGCCTGGCGCGCCTCCAGCGAATTCAGGCGCCGGCCCAGCCCGGAGGTCTGCGCCATGGCTTCGGCCAGGCCGCGGCGGGCCTGCAGGCGCGCGGCGTCTTCGGCGGAATCGGCGGCGCTCAGGGCATGGCCGGCGGCGCGGCTGCGGGCGCTGATGGCGCCGCCCTGGTAGATGGGCACCTCGACGTTCAGGTAGATACCCGCCTGGGTGCGGTCCAGGCTGCGGTTGTCGCGGTTGTAGTCGTTGTCCAGGTAGTGGTTGACCTGCGGTTGCAGCGACAGCGTGGGGTAGGCTTCGGCCTTGGCCTGGGCCAGTTCGGCCTGGGACTGGGCGCGCAAGGCCAGAGCCATCAGCACCGCCGGCAAGCGGTCGCTGCCGCCCGATGAGCGCTTGCAGGCCTGGTTCAGCTCGGGTGGTGATTCTTCGGCCAGGGCCGGCGGTGCCACCCGGCCAAGCAGTTCGGCCAGGGTCGAACGCCAGCGCTCGTACTGCGACTGGTATTCCTCGAGGGTGGCACGGGCGCCTTCTACCCGCGACTCGGCCTGGACCACATCGGAGCGGGTGCTGGCGCCCATGTCGCTGCGCTGGCGGGCCATGCCGGCGATGTCGCCGACGCCGCGGATCTGGTCGCGGGCGATGACCATCAGCTGTTCATAGCGGCGGGTTTCGATCCAGGCGTAGGCGGTGTCGCGGGCCAGGTCGTCGACCACCAGCAGGATATTGGCCTGGGCCCGGGTAGCGGCGGCCTGGGCGGCACTGACGGCATTGTCGACCTTGCCGAAGTCGTAGAGCATCTGCTTCAGCGACAGGTTCAGCGCCTGGCTGTTGCGGTCGCCGCCGTAGCCGGTGTCATAGCCGGTGCGGATACCGCCGGAAATCTGTGGGTAGTAACCGGCGCGGGCGACGTTGATGCCTTCGCCCTGCTTGTAGAGGTTGCCGACCGCTTCGGCGATGCTCGGGTGCCACTGCGCGGCGGTCAGCACCGCCTCGGCCAGCCCCAGGCGGTCGCCATTGTTGTTGGACTGCCCGGAAGGGGGGCGGGCGGGGATGGCATCGGGCGCGTCGCGCATCAATGACGGCCCGATGGTGCGCAGTCTGGGGTCTATGTCATCGGCTGCCTGGGCAACCGGGTTGAGGTTCAGCACCAGGAGCCCGAAGGCTCCCAGCCACAGCGGTGACAGCGGACTGCTTCGCTTCACGAAATTCCCTTACTGCTGTTCGTCCTTGCCGCCGGGCAGTGTGCCCGGCGGGATGCAGCGGCCTCAGACAACATGGATGCTGTTCTGCACCCAGAGGTGATGGCTCGGATCTTCCTGGGCCGTGTATTGGTTATAGTCGATACCGTCGACAGTTTGGTTGCCGACCAGGGTCCAGTTGTCCGTCATGTGCACCGAGTCTTTGTCATCCCCCTTGATGATCAGCGTGTCGTTGCCGGTTTCGGTGATCTTCACCACGTCCGCCAGGTTGAGGGTCAGCGCTACGGCGCTGGTGTCGTTGAGGTCGATCACTTCGATGTTGTGGATACGGTCGGCCAGGGTGCCCAGGTCGATGCTGGCATCGCCGCCGCCCCACAGCAGGGTGTCGGTGCCGGTACCGCCATCGACGCTGGCGAAGTTCTGGTCGACCACTTCGAGGGTGTCGTTGCCCGCGCCGCCTTCCAGGGTGATGTGCCCGCCCTGGCTGCCGACCAGGTGGTCGTTGCCATCGGTGCCGGCGATCACCTCGCTGGAGGCTGAGGCTGCGACGCTGGCCACGGCCACGCTGTCGTCGCTGGTGTCGGCCACCAGCGCGGAGAAGGTGGTGAGGCCGGCGGCGTTGTCCAGGTTGACGGTGAGCGTGGCGGTGTCGGTAGTGCCGTTGGGGTGGGTCAGCTCATAGGTGAAGGTGTCGTGCTGGCCGATCACCGCCGAGGTCAGCCCGCTGTTGAGGGTGTACGTGTAGCTGCCGTCCGCGTGCACCAGCAGCGTGCCGTAGGTGCCGGCCACGCTGACCCCGTTGTAGCCTGGGATGGTGTAGGTGCCGGCGGCTGTCAGTACGCTCAGCACGGTCAGTGCCGAACCCAGGTTGTCGGTACCCGACGGGTCGGTGATCAGGTTGCCGCTGGCCACCGTGGCGCTGCTGACCACGTACTCGGTGAGGTGCGTGGTGGTGGTGTTGAGGCTGGTGGTGATCGAACTGGCCAGGCCGATGCCGCCGGCGGTGACCACAATGTGGTAGGTGCCGGCGCCCTGGCCGGTGAAGGTATAGCCGGCACCGCCGCCGAGCAGGCTGACCAGCGAGCTGCCGCTGACTGTCTGCACCACCACGTACTGGCCGGTAGTTGTGTTGAGCTTGAGCAACTGAATGGTGGTGCCGTTGAGCAGGCTCAGCAGGTTGGTGGAGTTGACCACCACTTGCAGGTCGGCCGTGGTGTCGGCGGCCACCGTGGTGGTGTAGGTGGCCGAGCGCGAACCGATCAGCGGCAAGGTCAGCGAGCCCAGGGTGGCGCTGCTGCTGTCGACCCGGTTGGCCAGGGTGATGTGGCTGCTGTCGACGTCGTTGACGGCATCCACCACCGTGGCCGGCGCGCTGAGGTTGCTGTCGTTCCAGGTCTCCGTGGCCTGCGGGCTGTCGATGCGCACGTAGAGGTTGGCCGTGGCGGTCAGCCCGTTCGGGTGCACCAGCTCGTAGCTGAATACATCCACCTTGCCGACGCTCGACGGGCTGCCGCTCGGGGTGTAGGTGTAGCTGCCGTCGGCATGGATCACCAGGGTGCCGTACTGGCCCTGCACCGTGGTGCCCGCGCCACTGGCAGCGGTCACGTAGCTGCCGTTGACCAGGATCTTCAGCACGGCGCCGCTGTCCGGGCCGAGGGAGTCGACCACGCCATTGGTGCCCGGGTCGGTGATGACGTTGCCCGAGGTGGCGGTGCCGGTGCCGGTGAACTGGGTCAGGCTGGTGGCTTCGATGTCCAGGCTGGTGGTGACTTGGGTCACCAGGCCGATGCCGCCACTGGCCACGGTCAGGCGATAGTCACCGGCCTGCAGCTTGCCGATGTCCACCTGCAGCCCCAGCGGCAGCACGATCAGGTCGAGCAACCCTTGGGTGTTGCCGGTGGCGATGGTCACCCAGGCACCGCTGGCGCCCTTCACCTGCAGGGTGAAGGTGGAGTTGTTGAGCAGCGCCAGCACGCTGTTGGTGGTCAGCGTCAGGGTCGGGTCGACCGTGGTGCCAGGAGCCACCGTCCAGGTGTAGGTCTTGCTGAAACCCGACAACAGGGTGGTGAAGCTGTCGGTGTAGGTGGTGGTGGCGGTGACCGGCGCCAGGTTGACGGTAGCGGTAGCCAGGTTGTTGCTGGCGATGACCGGGGCGTTGGCATCAACGTCGGGCGCGGTGATGTTGACGTTGCCGGAGACGTTGCTGCGCGGGTCGGTCAAGGTCACCGACAGCACCTGGCCGTTGTCCTGGGCCGGGCTCAGGGTGACGGTGAAGGTGCCGTTGGGTTGCACGGTCGCGGTCTGCAGCACGGTGCCGCTGGCGCTGCGTACGGTGACCGTGGCGCCGACCTCGCCGGTACCGGTGAGGGTGGTGCCGTCGGCACTGATCACCAGGTTGCTGGCGTTGGCCGGCGGGGTCAGGTCCGGAGCAGTCAGCGCCGTGGCGGTGGAGGTGTTGCCCGCAGCATCGGTGAGGGTGACGCTCAGTGCCTGGAAGTTGATCTGCGCCGCACTCAGGCTGACCACATACAGGCCGTTGCTGCCTACCGTGGCGGTGCCGAGCACGGTGCCCAGGCTGTTGCGCACGGTCACCGTGCTGCCGATTTCGCCAGAGCCGCTGACCGTGGTGCCGTTGGCGTTGATCGATGCCACCGGTGCGGTGGGCGCGGAGGTGTCCGGGGCGGTGATGCCGGTGCTGCCGGACACGTTGCTGCCGGCGTCGGTCTGGCGCACCACCAGGGCCTGGCCGTTGTTCTGGGTGCTGGTCAGGGTGACGCTGAAGGTGCCGTCCGCCTGCACGATGGCGCTACCGAGCGAGCTACCCCCCGGGCCTTGTACGGTGACGGTCGCGCCCGCCTCGCCGTTACCGGTGAGCACGGTACCCGCGCCATTGATCGCCAGGTTGGTCGGTGCCAGCGGCGCCTGGACGTCCGGCGCCGTGTAGCTGGTGGCACCAGAGACGTTCAGCGCGGCATCGGCCTGGGTCAGGCTGAGTACCTGGCCGTTGAGCTGGGCACTGCTGAGGTTGATGCTGAAGCCGCCGGAGCCGTTGACCAGGCCGGTACCGAGCACGTTGCCACTGGCATCGCGCACGGTCACCGTGGCGCCGGCTTCACCGGTACCGGTGAGCACCAGGCCGTTGGCCGACAGCGCGCTGACCACCGGGTTGGCCGGTGCAGTGATGTCGGCGGCAGTGACGAACACCGGTTGCGATTCGCCCCCCAGCAGCGACACCGAAGTCACCGACAAATGTTGCCCGTTGAGCTGGGCGGCGCTCAGGGTGATGGAGAAGCCACCGTTGCCGATGTTGGCCGAACCGGCGCCGATGAGGTTGCCAGCGGCGTCGTAGACGCGGATCGAGGTGCCGGTGGCAGCGGTCCCGGTCAGGGTCAGGCCATCGGCGGCCAGTGTCACGTTGACCGGTGGCTCCGGTGGCGGCACCAGCGGCGTGAGGAAGGTCGCCACCGCCGAGGTGTTGCTGGCGGCGTCGGTTTGCGTGACGGCCAGTGACGCCGCCGAGCCCGGTGCAGGCGACAGGTTGATGGAGAAGTTGCCACCGCTGTCGACCAGGCCCGTACCGATGACCACGCCACCAAAACTGACCGTCACGGTGGCACCGGCTTCGCCGCGCCCGGTGAGGATGTTGTAGGTGTTGTTGATGGCCAGGTTGGTGACCGCGGCCGGTGGCGCGGTGTCGAGGGTCTGGTAGGTGGCAGGCGTCGAGATGTTGCCGGCATTGTCGGTGGCGACGACGCTCAGCAGTTGGCCGTTGTTCTGGGCCGGGCTGAGGGTGACGGTGAAGTTGCCGCCCGCGGGCACCGCGATGGTGCCGACCACGGTGCCCGACGGGTCGCGCACGGTGATCACGCTGCCGACTTCACCGGTGCCGCTGAGCAAGGTGCCGTTACCGGTCAGGGTGAGGTTGCCGGGCTCGGTCGGTGGGACCAGGTCTGGCGCGTTCAGCAGCAGGGGCACCGACGGATTGCCGGTGGCGTCCTGGGCGATGACGCTCAGCACCTGGCCATTGATCTGCGCCGTGGTGAGGGTGATGACGAAGCTGCCATCGGCGGCAATGGTGCCCTCGCCGATCAGGTTACCCAGGTTGTTCATCACCGTGACGTGCGCGCCGGGCTCGCCGGTGCCGCTGATCTGTGTGCCACTGGGGTTGAGCAGGGCGACCACCGTGGTCGGTGGGGTGATGTCGACGGCGCTGAGGGTGCTGATCGGCGAGATGTTCTGGCTTGCGTCCGTCAGGGTGACCTGCAGCAGCTGGCCGTTGAGCTGTGCCGCGCTGAGGTTGACCACGAAGGTGCCATCGGCCGCGACCGTGGCGGTGCCGATCTCGGTGGTGCCGACGTAGACGCGCACCGTGGTGCCGGCTTCGCCGGTACCGCTGAGCTGGTCGCCGGCGGCATTGAGGTGCAGCGAGGCCGCCGCAGCCGGCGGGGTCAGGTCCGGCGCATTGACCGTGACCGGCAGGCTGATGTTGCCGGGCGGGTCGGCCTGTTGCACTGACAGCACCTGCTGGTTGATCTGCGCCGGGCTCAGTTCGACG
Source organism: Pseudomonas sp. CC120222-01a (assembly GCF_003097235.1). Taxonomy (GTDB): domain Bacteria; phylum Pseudomonadota; class Gammaproteobacteria; order Pseudomonadales; family Pseudomonadaceae; genus Aquipseudomonas. Next base: position 128,236 of record NZ_QEQQ01000016.1, read on the forward strand.
CGGAAGCTGCCATCGGTCAGCACGGTGGTGGTGCCCAGCACCACGCCTGCGGCGTTGGTCACGGTGACCGTCGCGCCGGGCTCGCCGGAACCGCTGACCACGCTGCCATTGGCATTGATCACCACGTTGGTGAGCAAGTCCGGCGGGGTGAAGTCCGGTGTCTGCAGGGTGGCGACCGGCGACACGTTGCCGGCGCCATCGGTCAGGGTTACGCCGAGCAGCTCGGCGTTGCCCAGGGCCGGGTTGAGGGTCAGGGTGAATTGGCCGCCGGCATCGACGATGGCCGTGCCGATCTGCTGGCCGGCCGGGTCGGTCACGGTGACCAGCGCGCCGACTTCGCCACGCCCGGTGATGGTCGCGCCGTCGCTGGCGATGGCCAGCTCGGTGGGCGCGGCCGGCGGCGTGGTGTCGGGTGCGGTGATGGCGCCGGGGGAAGACTGGTTGCCGGCGGCATCGGTCAGCACCACCTGCACGGCCTGGCCGTTGGCCAACGGTGTGCCGAGGATGACTTGGAAGCTGCCGTTGGCCATGACCACGGCGGTGCCCAGCACGGTGCCGTCGGCGGCGATGACTTTCACCGTGGCGTTGGCTTCGCCAATACCGTTGAGCAGGCTGCCGCCGCCGGCGAACGCCAGGTTGGCAGGCGCGTCCGGGGCTACGCGATCGGGCGCGGTAAGGTTGACGCTGTTGGACTCGTTGCCGGCGGCGTCGGTCTGTGCGGCGCTGAGTTGCTGGCCGTTGATCTGCGCGCTGGCGAGGTTGACGCTGAAGTTGCCGCTGGCATCGACCACGGCGGTGCCCAGGCTGGCACCGCCCTGCCCGGTGATGGTGACGGTGGCGCCCGCTTCGCCACGGCCGGTAAGTGTGAGGCCATCGCTGGACAGCGCCAGGTTGGTCAGCGGTTGTGGTGCGGTGGTGTCCGGTGCTTGCAGTGTCGCAGGCAGGGAGGCGGTGCCATCGCTGGCCACCGCGCTGACATGCAGCACCTCGCCGTTGGCCTGGGCGCTGGCGAGGGTGACGCTGAAGGTGCCATCGCTGGCCACCGGTGCGGTGCCCAGCAATACGCCATTGGAGCCGTAGACGTTGACCGTGGCACCCACGGCGGCGGTGCCGGTGACCACCAGGCCATTGGCCGACAGCACCAGGTTGTCCGGGCTGTCCGGGGCAACGTTGCCCGGCGCAGTTACGGTTTGCGCGGGCGACACGTTCTGCGCGGCATCGGCCTGGGTCACGCTGAGCACTTCACCGGTACTGGCAGCCGGGCTCAGGGCCACGGTGAAGTGGCCATCGGCACCGACAGTGGCGGTGCCCAGTGTGCTGCCGTCCGGCGCACGCACGGTGACGGTGGCGCCTGCTTCGCCGGTACCGGCCAGGCTGGTGCCGTTGGCGGAGACCGCGAGGTGGTCCACCGCCGCAGGCGGTGTGGTGTCGGCGGCGGTGTAGGGTGCGGCTGGCGAGACGTTGCCGGCGGCGTCGGTGGCGGTCACCTGCAGGACCTGGCCGTTGGTCTGGGGGCTGCTCAGGGTGACCTGGAATACACCGTTGCCTGCTGCCACGGCGGTGCCCAGCACATTGCCCGAGGCGTCGCGCACGGTCACCGTGCTGCCGGCCTCGGCAGTGCCGTTCAGTTGCAGGCCACTGCCGGACAGCGCCAAGGCCGTCGGTGCGGCTGGCGCGGTAAAGTCGGGTGCGGTGACACTGACGGCGACCGAGGTGTTGTTGCTGGCGTCGGTCTGGGTCACGCTCAGGTGCTGGGCATTGAGCTGGGCACTGGTGAGGGTAAGGGTGAAGCTGCCGTTGGCGGCCACCAGGCCGTTGCCGATGATGGTGCCGTCCGGGCCACGCACGGTGACCGAGGCACCCGCCTCACCGAGGCCAGTGAGGGTCAGGCCGTTGTTGTTGAGCACGACGTTGGTCAGTGCCGCAGGCGGAGTCAGGTCCGGGGTGGTGACATTGATGGCAGGGGACACGTTGCCGGCGGCATCCACCTGGGTTACGCCAATCGCCTGGCCGGTGGCCTGCGGGGTGGCGAACGTCACCGTGAAGCGCCCGTCGGCACCCACGGTGGCGGTTCCGAGCACCGTGCCGCTGGCATCGCGCACCTGCACGGTCGCACCCACTTCACCGCTGCCGGACAGTTGCCGGCCATCGGCGCTCAACGAAGGGTTGGTGATCGCCGCCGGTGGTGTGCGGTCCGGGGTCGCCAGGCTGGCCGGGCCGGACACGTTGCCGGCGGCATCGCTGAGGGTCACCTGCAGCGGGCTGCCAGTGGTCTGGGCGCTGGGCAGGGTGATCTGGAACTGTCCGCTCTGGTTCACCGTGCCGGTGGCCAGTACGTTGCCACTGGCGTCGCGCACGGTCACCGTCGCGCCGGCTTCGCCTTGCCCGCTGACGACCGTGGCGGCGTTGTTCAGGCTCAGGGCGGTGGCGGCATCGGGCGCTTGCAGGTCGGGAGCCTGCACGGTCGCGGCCAGCGAGACGTTGCCGGCGGGGTCGGCCTGGGTGATCGTGAGGTTCTGCGCGTTGGCCTGTGGTGGCACCAGGTTGATGGTGAACAGGCCGTTTGTGCCAACGATACCGGAACCCAGCAGCGTGCCGTTGGCATCGGTAACGCTGACGGTCGCGCCCACTTCGCCATGGCCGCTGACCGTGCTGCCGCTGCGGTTGATGGTGACCTGGGTGGGTGCGTCCGGTGGCGTGGTGTCGGCGGCGACGATGGTGGCCGGTACCGAAGGGTTGCCACCGGCCGAGGCGCGGGCAGTGACCTGCAGGGTCTGGGCGTTGAGCTGGGCATTGGTGAAGAAGATGCGGAAGATGCCGTCGCTGCCAACCGTGCCGGTGCCCAGGGTGGTGCCCCCGGAGGTGACGGTGATCAGCGAACCGACGGTGCCCTGGCCAGTCAGCAGGAAGCCGTCGGCGCTGATGGCCAGGTTGCTTGGCGCGGCAAGCTGGCTGCCATCCGGGCCGGCCACGTTGACTGCGGTTTCGTTGTTGCCGGCATCGTGCACCACCAGCTGCACGCTGTCGCCGGTTACCAGCGGTGGGTTGACCTGAACCACGAAGGTGCCGTCGGCGCCAACCTGTGCGGTACCCAGTTCGGTGCTGCCATCGCGCACGATCACGGTGGTGCCGGGTTCGGCCCTGCCGCTGATGGTGCCGCCATCCGGGCTGACGGCGATGTCGGAGGCCGCTGCCGGTGGCGTGCTGTCGGCGGCGGTGACACTGGTCGGTTGCGTGGCATTGCCGGCAACATCGCTGACCACCACGGTCACGGTTTCGCCGTTGAGCAGGGCAGGGGACAGCGGCACGCTGAAACTGCCGTCGCCATTCACCGTCACGGTGGTTTCGACGCCGGTCGGGCTGATCACGGTGACCGAAGCTGCGCCCGGGGCGTTACCGGTCAGCGTGAGGCCATCGCCACTGATGGCGAGGTCAGTAGGCAGCGCGGGCGGGGTGAGGTCCGGTGCGGTCGCCTGGGCGGCGCCGGAGGCGTGGCCCTGTGGGTCGGTCTGGGAGACGTCAAGGGTCTGGCCATCGAGCTGCGGCGGGTTCAGCGACACACTGAAACTGCCATTGGCGGCTACCACCGCAGAGCCCAGCAAATCACCCGCGGCATTGCGCACTTCCACGGTTGCACCGGCTTCACCGGTGCCTTGCACGCGGGTGCCGTCGGCGCTGACCTGCAAGCCGCCGGGGGCCGCCGGGGCGCTGCTGTCATCGGCGGTGAAGGGGGCCGATGGCGACGCGTTGCCAGCGGCGTCGGTGAGCACCACCGAGACAGTTTCGCCGTTGGTCTGTGCGGGTGTCAGGGTGACGCTGAAGGTGCCGTCGCCATCGACCACGCCGCTGCCGAGCAACTGCCCGGCCGTGTCGCGGACCTCCACGGTAGCGCCGGGCTCGCCCTGGCCGGTCAGGGTGATGCCATCTGCGCTCAGGCCGAGGCCCTGGGCCGCTGCGGGCGCCTCGATATCCGCGGCGGTCAGGGTGTTGGCGGGGGAGGGGTTACCGGCGTCGTCGGTCTGGATGACGGTCAGCACTTGGCCATTGAGCTGCGGTGGGTCGATGGTCACATGGAAGCTGCCGTCGGCTGCGACCGTGGCAGTGCCCAGCACCGCGCCGCCGGCACCGGTCACCTGCACTTGCGCGCCAGGCTCACCATTACCGGAGAGCACCGTGCCATCGGCAGACAGGGCCAGGCCGGTGGTTGTGGCCGGGGCCTGGGTGTCCGGGGCAGGCAGGTCAACGGCGGCCGAGACGTTGCCGGTGGGGTCGCGCTGCTCGACGGTCAGGGCCTGGCCGTTGGTCTGGGCAGTATTCAAGGTGACCTGGAAGCTGCCATCGCCGTTCACCACGGCAGTACCCAGCACGCTGCCATCCGGGCCGCGCACGGTAACCGTGGCGCCGGGTTCGCCGGTGCCGCTGACGGTGCTGCCGGTGCCGTCGATGCTCGGGTTGCCGACCGTTTGCGGTGGCGTGGTGTCGGGGGCGGTGAAGCTGACCGGGCCGGCGCTGTTACCCAGCGTGTCGGTGGCTTCGACGCTCAGGTTTTCACCGTTGCGTTGCGGGGCGTTGAGGGTGACGTCGAAGTGCCCGTCGGCGGCGACGATGGCCGTGCCCAGCACGCTGCCGTCAGCCGCGCGCACGGTCACGATCGAGCCCGCCTGGCCGACGCCGGTCAGGTGCAGGCCGCTGACATCGACGGCCAGCGCCGATGGCTGCAGCGGGCCGTCCAGGTCCGGTGCGGTGAGGGTGGCGGTGGAGCTGTTGCCGGCGCCATCGCGCAGCACCACGTCGAGCTCCTGGCCATTGAGCTGGGCGGACGACAGGGTGACGGTGAAATAGCCGTTGGCGCCCACCGTGGCGGTGCCTAGCAGCGTGCCTTGGGCGTTGGTCACCTGCACGGTGGCGCCGACTTCGCCGCGCCCGGTGAGGGTGATGCCGTCGGCGGCCAGGTGCAGGTCGCTGGCTTGTGCAGGCGGGGTAATGTCGGGGGCCGTGATCTGGGTCGGCAGCGAGCTGTTGCCGTCGGCGTCGATGGCCACCACGTCGAGCAGTTCGCCATTGGCTTGGGCCGGGCTCAGGGGGATGGTGAAGGTACCGTCGTTGCCTGCCCGCACGCTGCCTATCAGGTTGCCGTTGGCATCGCGCACTTCCACCAGGCTGCCCGCCGGGGCGGTACCGCTGATGGACGAGCCGTCGGCGGCCAGCACCAGCCCGGCCGGGCTATCCGGCACGGCGGTGGCGGGGACGATGACGGTGAGCGCGACCGAGGGGTTGCCGGCGGCGTCGGTCTGTACCAGGACGAGGGTTTCGCCGGCGCTGACCGGGCCGCTCAGGTCGACCAGGAAGGTGCCGTTGGCGCTGACCACGCCGGTGCCGAGCAGGTTACCGTTGTTGTCGCGAATTTCCACGGTGGCGCCGGGTTCGCCGTGCCCGGCGACGGTCAGGCTGCCGGCGCCGACGATGACATTGCTGATGATCGCCGGTGGTGTCGTGTCCGGCGCGGCGTAGTCCAGCGGCGCGGAGCGGTTGCCGGCGGCATCGGTCACGGTGATGGCCAGGTGCTCACCGTTGCTCTGGGCCGGGTCGAGCGTGAGGCTGAAACTGCCGTCAGGCCCGACGATGCCGCTGCCGATCAGGTTGCCGTCGGCATCGCGAACTTCCACCCGGGCGCCGGGTTCGGCGCTGCCGGTCAGGGTCACGCCGTTGTCCAGGCCGAGCCCGGTAGGTTGGCCGGGCGCCTGCAGATCCGGGGTGGTCAGCGGGCTAGGCGTGGAGACGTTGCCGGCGGCATCGGTGAGGGTGACTTGCAGCGACGAGCCATTGGTCACGGGGGTGGTCAGCTGGAAGGTGAAGCTGCCGTCCGGCTGTACGGTGCCGGTACCGATCACCTGGCCCTGGTCATTGAGCACGTTGACGGTGGCGCCGGGTTCGCCCCGGCCCGAGACCGTACGGCCATCGCCGCTGATGGTCAGGCCAGTCGCAGGGTCTGGCGGGGTGGTGTCGCCGCCGCCTAGGCCGTCGTCCGGCGCGGTGACGTTGCCCGCTGTCGAGGTATTGCCGGCCGCATCGGTGGCTGTGACGGTCAAGGCTTGCCCGTCAGTCTGCGGCGGTTGCAGGGTGACGCTGAAGCTTCCGTCGGCCCCGGTCACGGCGCTGCCCAGCACGCTGCCGTCGGCGCCGCGCACCTGTACGGTCGAGCCCGGTTCGGCGCGGCCGGTAAGGGTATTGCCTTGCGCGCTGATTGCCAGCTCCGTCGGTGCTGTTGGCGCGGTGGTGTCCGGTGCGGTAACCGCACCAGGTTGCGATGTGTTACCCGCAGCATCGGTCAGGGTGACGCCGAGGTTTTCACCATTGGCCTGCGGGGTGTTCAGGGCGACATCGAAGCTGCCATCGGCATTCACCGTGCCGCTGCCGATCAGGTTGCCGGCGGCATCGAACACCTTGACCGTGGCCCCGGCTTCACCGCGCCCGCTCAGGCGCAGGCCGTCGGGCGAAACCAGCAGGTCGATGGGCGTGGCCGGTGCAGTGGTGTCGCCAGGCTCGCTGCTGCCACCCCCTCCACCGCCGCCCCCGCTGTTGTTCGCCGCTGCAGCCACGCCGCCGACACCGAGCAGGCTGAGACCGGCGATGGCGAAGGTTGAGGTGCCAGCGCCAGCGACACCGATACCGGCCACCAGTTCGTCAAGTGAGGCCACTTCGTCGAAGGTGAAGCCAGTGAACGCCGTCGTGTCATAGTTGGCGTGCCACAAAGTGCCGTCTTCGCCAACGAACACCATGTCGCTGCCAACACCTGCCTGGTCTACGGCAAAGAAATTGCCGACGGTGACCTTTTCTCCGTTCTTGAGCGTGACGATCAGATCCTGGCCACGCCGGGTGACGGTGGCTACCTGGTCGGGAGCGACGGGCATCTGCACGACGCCTGGGCTGTTGAGGGTGATATTGCCCCAGGCATTCTGGGTGGCTACGGCGGATTGCTTGTCGGCGACGACGATGTTGTCCATGAGTGCTCCCTGCTGGATTTCGGTACACAGGGCCGCCTTCGCGACCCATGGCCGTGTAACCGGAGATTAGGGAGATATAGCAGTCCAGCAGATTGCCACCAGATGGCTTTCCGGATAGTCCTTTAGTGAATGCGGGGGTCAGCGAAGCCCCAGGCGACGAGCCAGGCGGCTCAGGTTGGCACGGTCCAGGCCCAGTTCGCGGGCTGCTGCGGCCCAGTTGTCCTGATGACGTTGCAGGCAGGCATCGATCATTTGGCGCTGGTAGTCATCGGTGGCCTCGCGAAGACCACCGGCAGGTACCGCAAGGGCCGCTGGCGTGGCCGGGGAAAGGGGGGTAGCCGCAGTTGGCTGGGTGGCTCGCAGGTCGAGGTCGCTGGCTTCCAGGGTGAGAATGCGTGGGCGTTGCGGGTGTTGACCCATGGCCTTGAGGGCCGAGCGACCGATCAGGTGTTCGAGTTCGCGCACGTTGCCCGGCCAGTCATAGGCCAGGAGTGCTGCTTGCGCTTCACTGCTCAGGCGAAGGCTGTTCAAGCCCAAGCGTGATCGGTTCTGTTCGAGGAAATAACCAGCAAGAAGCAGTACATCGCGCCCACGTTCACGCAGCGGCGGAACTTGTAGCGGATAGACGCTGAGGCGGTGGTAGAAGTCGGCGCGGTAGTTGCCTGCGCGCACTTCTGCGGCCAGGTCGCGGTTGGTGGCGGCGATCAGGCGTACATCGACGCGGTGCTCGCGGTCCGAGCCCAGGCGCTGCAGTTGGCCGCTCTGCAGCACCCGCAGCAGCTTGGTTTGCACGGTCAGCGGCAGTTCGCCGACCTCATCGAGAAACAAGGTACCGCCGTTGGCCAACTCGAACTTGCCGCGGCGTTCGCCGTGGGCACCCGTGAAAGCGCCGCGCACATGGCCGAACAGTTCGCTTTCCACCAGGGTGTCGGGGAGGGCTGCACAGTTGAGGCTGACCAGGGGTTTGTCGGCGCGGCTGCTGGCCTGGTGCAGGGCCATGGCCACCAGTTCCTTGCCCACGCCGGTTTCGCCAGTGATCAGCACGGTCAGCTCGCTGCCGCCTACCAGGCGGATCTCTTCCACCAGGCGCTTGTGCGCCGGGCTCTGGCCGATCAGCTCCTTGTCCTGGCCGCTGGCCTGGCGGTAGACCTCGGCGCGGTGGTGCTCGTCCTCGGCGCGCAGCGCCAGGTGCTCGATCCGCTCGGCCACGGTCACAGTGGCGGCGGCGAGGCTGGCGAAGGCCTGCAGGGCATCCAGCTCCAGGCTCTGGAACTGGCCGGGGGTGAGGGCGTCGAGGGTCACCAGGCCCCACGGGCGCTCGTCGACCATCAGCGGGCAACCCATGCAGTCGTGTACCTCAAGGGCGGCGTCGGGCGCGTTGACCAGGCCATCGTAAGGGTCGGGCAGCTCGGAGTCGCTGGCAAAGCGGGTCGGCTCCGGGCGGCTGAGCAGGATCTGGAAGCGCGGGTGTTCACTGACCTTGAAGCGACGGCCCAAGGTATCGGGCGACAACCCATCGACGGCCAGCGGCACCAGCCATTCACCATCCAGGCGCAGCAGCGCGGCGGCATCGCAGGGCAACAGCCCGCGCATGGCCTGCAGCAGGCGGCGGTAGCGCTCCTGGTCGGGCAAGTCGCGGGACAGGTCACTGACCAGAGGCAGCAAGGTGGTGAGCAACGGCTTTGTAGTCATATGGACTCCTTTAGGTCGATTTGACTATACGCCGGGGTTGGTCGATTTGACATGATCGGCGTCAATGCCCTGATTTCATTGGCGAAAAAAGTTGGCACGATTGCTGTAATAGCAAGGGCAACCATTTGAAGCCTCAGGCTCAGGAGTTGTCGCAAATGCTCAATGCCGAACAACGTGCAATCATCAAAGCCACTGTCCCTCTGCTGGAAACCGGTGGTGAAGCGCTGACCACCCACTTCTACAAGATGATGCTCAGCGAGTACCCAGAGGTGCGCCCACTGTTCAACCAGGCCCACCAGGCCAGCGGCGACCAGCCGCGCGCCCTGGCCAATGGCGTGCTGATGTATGCCCGTCACATCGACCAGCTGGAGCAGCTGGGTGGCCTGGTCGGCCAGATCATCAACAAACACGTTGCCCTGCAGATTCTGCCGGAGCACTACCCGATCGTCGGCAGCTGCCTGCTGCGTGCTATCGAAGAAGTATTGGGCAAGGAAATCGCCACCCCTGAGGTGATCGCTGCCTGGGCCGCTGCCTACGGCCAGCTGGCCGACATCCTGATCGGCGCCGAGGAAAGCCTCTACAAACAGAAGGAAGAGGCTGCCGGCGGCTGGCGTGGCACTCGCGAATTCCGCCTGGTGCGTCGCGAGCAGGAAAGCAGCGAGATCACTTCGTTCTACTTCGCCCCGGTGGATGGCCAGCCGGTACTCAAGGCCGAGCCTGGCCAGTACATCGGCCTGCAGCTGTTCATCGACGGTGCCGAACAGCGCCGCAACTACTCGCTGTCGGCCCTGTGCGACGGCCAGCAATACCGCATCAGCGTCAAGCGCGAGGAGGGCGGCAAGGTCTCCAACTACCTGCATGACCAGTTGGTGGTGGGCGACACCCTGCAGCTGTTCCCGCCAGCGGGTGACTTCACCCTGGCGGCCAGCGACAAGCCGCTGGTGCTGATCAGCGGTGGCGTGGGCATTACCCCGACCCTGGCGATGCTCGAAGCCGCACTGCAAACCCAGCGTGAGGTGCATTTCATCCACTGCGCACGTAACGGTGCCGTGCATGCCTTCCGCGACTGGGTCGACGGCCTGGCCGAGCGCCATCCGCAGCTCAAGCGCTTCTACTGCTATGCCGAGGAGGAGGGCGCTCAGAGCGCTGACGCGGTTGGCCTGCTGAGTCAAGACGTGCTGGGTGAGTGGCTGCCGCGTGAACGCGATGTGGATGCCTACTTCCTCGGGCCGAAAAGCTTCATGGCGGCGGTCAAGCGTCAGCTGAAGGGCCTGGGCGTGCCGGAGCAGCAGAGCCGCTACGAGTTCTTTGGGCCGGCTGCTGCCCTGGAGTAACTTGCTCGATTGTCTGTAGGAGCGGCCTTGTGTCGCGAAAGGGCTGCGAAGCGGCCCCAGGGTTTCAGCTTCGCAGCTGAAATTGCCGGGGCCGCTTTGCGGCCCTTTCGCGACACAAGGCCGCTCCTACAACCTATATATAAGGAAAGATGAACTGAGCCTCAGGCACCTTTCACCTTTAATCCTCCTTTAATCACTGTATCCTTCACTCCCGGGTGTCGAGGGGCTTGCCCCTGCGCGGCACCCGGGCAGTCGCTTTTTTACCGGCAGACGTTGAACCGACGTTGCTGCAGCCGGTCACAGAGTCTCCGGATAGCCCTGCGCAGTGCTGTCCCGCCGCCCCCTCGCACGCTAACGGGCCATGCCTGCGTGTAGAATTGCACTCAGGCGGGCGGACCACGCTGCCACCTATCCATCGAAGGAATCGGCAATGAACGAACAAACATCGCGCCTGAATCGCGAACGGCGCTTTCTGGTGCTGCTGGGGGTGATCTGCCTCGCCCTGATCGGCGGTGCGCTGTACATGCAGGTGGTACTGGGTGAGGCACCTTGCCCACTGTGCATCCTGCAACGCTATGCCTTGCTCTTTATCGCCATCTTCGCGTTCATTGCCGCTGCCATGCCCGGGCGCCGCAGCCTGACCCTGTTCGAGGGGCTGGTGGTGCTCAGCGCCATTGGCGGAATCGTTGCGGCTGGCAACCATGTGTATATACTCGCCAACCCCATGGTCAGTTGCGGCATCGATACCCTGCAACCGATTGTCGACGACCTGCCCCTGGCCAAGCTCTGGCCACTGGCGTTCCAGGTCGACGGCTTCTGCAGCACGCCGTACCCGCCGATCCTCGGCTTGTCGCTGGCACAGTGGGCACTGGTGGCGTTCGTCCTGACAGCCATCCTGGTACCGGTCGGCATCTACCGCAACCGGCGCCAGTCTTAGACATAAGTCCCGATTTCGGTGTGGTCTTTTGCACCGGATGAGAAGAGCGAAAAGTCCTCCCCCGCTTGATCCAGATCAACCTCAAAGCCTTGCTAAATGCGGGTTCGAGGGCTAGCAAGCGGGGTGCGACAAACTGTCGCGAAGTTGATTTGTCGAGCTGGATTGTTACGGATTCTGTAAAGGACTGTTGCTCAATAAGTCATAGTCAAGGGTTGGCGACCTATCTACAATCGCCCCCAATTTCCGTTCGGCACTGCTTGCGAGTCGCAGGATTGAAGGAAGCCCCAGCGCTCCTTTTTGCTGACTTCGTCAAGTTTCGCCCAACGGCGATACCGGGCGGACCCCCCTCCGCGTTTTCCCGCACCAAATGGACTTGGTCTGAAGTACAGGCCTGTTGCCTACGAAACCATAAGCACCGCTAACACGCTTTGCGCCAAGGTCCAGCAGTCGGACCCGGGCAGGAGCGAGTACGGGCGCGAAATGCCGCACTTGGCAGGACGAAGTGTTGGCTACCAAAACACAAATTGCATTGAAGCAAGCTGATCTAGAGGTCGTGAGATGAGTAAAAAGCGTTACCCCAGACTGTTTGGCATATTGCCCTTTTTAGGCATGCTTTTACTCAGTGGGTGCAACTGGACCCTGCTCGACCCGAAAGGTCAGGTCGGCATTGAGCAAAAGAACCTGATCCTGATCGCTACCGGCCTGATGCTGCTGGTGGTGATTCCGGTCATCATCATGACCGTGGCATTCGCCTGGAAGTACCGTGCTTCCAACAAGGCCGCCACCTACACCCCAGACTGGTCGCACTCGACCAAGATCGAACTCGCGGTGTGGATCATCCCGATCATCATCATCATCGCCCTGGGTTACGTCACCTACAAGTCGACCCACAAGCTGGACCCATACCGTCCGCTGGATTCCGACGTGAAGCCGATCCAGATCGACGTGGTCGCGCTGGACTGGAAATGGCTGTTCATCTACCCAGAGCAAGGCATCGCCACCGTCAACCAGATCAACTTCCCGGCTAACGTCCCGGTGAACTTCCGCGTCACCTCCGACGCCGTGATGAACTCGTTCTTCATCCCGGGCCTGGGTGGCCAGATCTACGCGATGGCGGGCATGACCACCAAGCTGCACCTGATCGCCAACGAAAATGGCGTCTTCGACGGTATCAGCGCCAACTACAGCGGTGCTGGCTTCACCGGCATGAAATTCAAGGCTAATGCGACCTCTCAGGAAGACTTCGACAAGTGGGTCGCCGAGGTCAAGCAGTCGCCACTGAAACTGGGCAAGGCCGAGTACGAAGCACTGGCCAAACCTAGCGAATACAACCCAGTCGCGCTGTACAGCGAGGCACCTGCTGAACTGTTCCAGACCATCGTCGACAAGTACGAAGGTATGAACCGCGGCAAGCCGGTCCACGAAGAAGCAGGCAGCAAAGATCTGGCCACCACCGAGTCGAGTGTGCAACCAGCTGCCGGTGCAGAGGAGTAAGAGATGTTCGGTAAATTAACCCTGGAGGCGATACCCTTCCACGAGCCGATAGTCATGGTGACGCTTGCCATGATCGCGCTCGGGGGTATTGCTGTCGTTGGTGCTATCACCTATTTCCGCAAGTGGACCTACTTGTGGACCGAGTGGCTGACGACTGTCGACCACAAAAAGATCGGCGTGATGTACATCGTCGTCGCGATGGTCATGCTGCTGCGCGGCTTTGCCGACGCCATCATGATGCGTACCCAGCTGGCTGCCGCTACCGGTGGCTCCGAAGGCTACCTGCCGCCTGAACACTATGACCAGATCTTCACCGCTCACGGTGTGATCATGATCATCTTCATGGCGATGCCGTTCTTCACCGGCCTGATGAACCTCGCGGTTCCTCTGCAGATCGGTGCACGTGACGTTGCCTTCCCGTTCCTGAACTCCCTGAGCTTCTACCTGCTGCTGGCAGGCGTGCTGCTGGTCAACATCTCGCTGGGCGTTGGTGAATTCGCCAAGACCGGCTGGGTTGCCTATCCGCCGCTCGCGGGCATTCAGTACAGCCCTGGGGTGGGTGTCGACTACTACATCTGGGCGCTACAGCTCTCAGGCCTGGGTACGACACTGACCGGCGTGAACTTCCTCGTCACCGTGATGAAGATGCGCGCACCTGGCATGAAGCTGATGGACATGCCGATCTTCACCTGGACCTGCACCTGGGCCAACGTGCTGATCGTGGCTTCGTTCCCGATCCTGACCGCTGCACTCGCACTGCTGACTGTTGACCGTTATCTGGACTTCCACATTTTCACCAACGAGCTTGGTGGGAACCCGATGATGTACGTCAACCTGTTCTGGGCGTGGGGTCACCCTGAGGTTTACATCCTGATCCTGCCGGCCTTCGGCGTGTTCTCGGAAGTGACTTCGACCTTCTCCGGCAAGCGTCTGTTCGGCCACCACTCGATGATCTACGCATCGGGCGCCATCGCCGTTCTGGGCTTCGCTGTATGGCTGCACCACTTCTTCACCATGGGTGCCGGCGCCAGCGTCAACACCTTCTTCGGCCTGGCGACGATGCTGATCTCCATCCCGACCGGTGTGAAGCTGTTCAACTGGCTGTTCACCATGTACCAGGGCCGTGTGCGCTTCACCGCGCCGATGATGTGGACCCTGGGCTTCATGATCACCTTCTCGATCGGTGGTATGACTGGCGTTCTGCTGGCTGTTCCAGGTGCTGACTTCGTACTGCACAACAGCCTGTTCGTAATCGCTCACTTCCACAACGTGATCATCGGTGGTGCGGTATTCGGCTACATCGCCGGCTTCGCCTACTGGTGGCCAAAAGCGTTCGGCTTCAAGCTGAACGAGAAGTGGGGCAAAGCTGCCTTCTGGTTCTGGATCTCCGGCTTCTACGTAGCGTTCATGCCGCTGTACGCCCTGGGCTTCATGGGCATGACCCGTCGTCTGAACCACTCCGACAACCCACTGTGGGAACCCTACCTGTACGTAGCCGTTGTCGGCGCCGTGCTGATCCTGTTCGGTATCGCCTGCCAGCTGATCCAGATCGTCGTTTCGATCCGCGATCGCGAGCAGAACCTGGACGTGACCGGCGACCCATGGGGCGGCCGTACCCTGGAATGGTCGACCTCGTCGCCACCTCCGTTCTACAACTTCGCCCACATGCCAGAGAAAGTTGGCCTGGACTGCTGGAACGAAGCTAAAGAAGCCGGTGTTGCCTACAAGGTGCCGGGCAAGTACGAAGCGATCCACATGCCGAACAACACCGCTACCGGTCTGTTCATGGGTATGTTCCTGACTGTCTTCGGCTTCGCTTTCATCTGGCACATCTGGTGGCTGGTTGGCGCGAGCCTGCTGGCAACCATCGCGGTCTTCGTTCGCCACGCTGCACGTGACGACCAGGGCTACATGGTTCCGGCCGAAGAAGTGGCGCGCATCGAAGGCGAGCGTCTCAAAGCGCTGGCCAAAGCAGGTGCTCTGCCTGCCGGCGCACGTGTCGAATCGTTTGAACGGGTGTAATCAATGTCCAGTCAAGTAATCCACGGTGGCGCGCATGGTCATGACCATGCTCACGATGACCACCACCACGACTCGGGCCAGATGACCGTCCTCGGTTTCTGGCTGTACCTGATGACCGACTGCATCCTGTTTGCGTCGCTCTTCGCCACCTACGCGGTGCTGTCCGGCAGTTTTGCCGGCGGCCCGTCGGGTCACGACATCTTCCAGCTCGACTTCGTAGCTGTTGAAACGCTGTTCCTGCTGCTGTCCTCGATCACCTTCGGCTTCGCCATGCTGAAGATGTTCGACGGCAAGAAAGCGGGCGTACTGGGCTGGTTGGCTGTGACCTTCCTGTTCGGTGCAGGCTTCATCGCGATGGAAATCTATGAGTTCCATCACCTGATCGGCGAGGGCTTCGGCCCGACCCGCAGTGGCTTCCTGTCGGGCTTCTTCGCCCTGGTAGGTACCCACGGTCTGCACGTGACCGCCGGCCTGATCTGGATGGCAATCATGATGTACCAGATCAACAAGCACGGCATCACGCCGACCGCCAAGACCCGCATGAGCTGCCTGAGCCTGTTCTGGCACTTCCTGGACGTGGTCTGGATCTGCGTATTCACCGTCGTCTACCTGCTGGGAGTTCTGTAATGGCTAACGCACACGACACTCATCACGAAGGTAACCACGGCAGCGTCAAGTCGTACATGATCGGCTTCATCCTGTCGATCATCCTGACCGCGATCCCGTTCGGCCTGGCCATGTCGCCAAGCCTGCCGAAGAACCTGACCGTTCTGATCATCGTGGCCATGGCCGTGATTCAGGTAGTGGTACACCTCGTGTACTTCCTGCACATGGACCGCTCGAAAGAGCAGCGTTCCAACGTGTCGACGTTCCTGTTCACCACCTTGGTAATCGCTCTGCTGGTCGGCCTGTCGCTGTGGATCATGTTCAGCATCCACTTCGAAATGATGGCCAAGTGAGGTAAGACTGCATGTCCGTTAAGCACTTTATCCAAATCACCAAACCGGGGATCATTTTCGGTAACGTGCTTTCCGTGGCAGGCGGTTTCTTCCTTGCCTCGAAGGGCCATGTGGACTTCGCCCTGTTCCTGGCGGTGGTGATCGGTACTTCGCTGGTGGTGGCGTCCGGATGCGTGTTCAACAACTGCATCGACCGTGACATCGACCACAAGATGGAGCGCACCAAGAACCGCGTCATGGTTCAGGGCGGCATGTCGCTGACCCTCGCGCTGGTCTACGCCACCCTGCTCGGGGTGGCGGGCTTCAGCCTGCTGTATGTCCAGGCCAACCCGCTGTCGGCGTTCTGTGCGCTGATCGGCTTCATCGTCTACGTCGGTTTCTACAGCCTCTGGCTGAAGCGCAAATCGGTGCACGGCACCTTGGTCGGCAGCCTGTCCGGTGCCATGCCTCCGGTGATCGGCTACTGCGCCGTGAGCAACAGCTTCGACCTGGCTGCAGTGACCCTGCTGGTGATGTTCAGCCTGTGGCAGATGCCGCACAGCTTTGCCATCGCGATCTTCCGCTTCAAGGATTACAGCGCTGCCAACATTCCGGTCCTGCCGGTGGCTCGTGGTGTCCTCGCAGCGAAGAAGCAGATCGTGCTGTACGTGCTGGCCTTCCTGCTCGCTACCTTGATGCTCACCCTCGGCGGTTACGCCGGCCTCGGCTACCTGGCCGTGGCAGCAGCCATGGGCCTGTACTGGCTGTACATGGCCTGGGGTGGCTACAAGGCTGAAGACGACAGCAAGTGGGCCCGCAAGGTGTTCGGCTTCTCCATCCTCACCGTCACTGCCCTGAGCGTGATGATGGGTGTGGACAGCCAGACAGCTGCAGATGTGCTGATGACCTACGCGCGCTGATCGAGGCGAGTGCTTCACTAAAGAACCCGGCCACTGCGCCGGGTTTTTTATGCCTGTGATTTTTGCGTTGGCTTCTTCGCGGGCACGCCCGCTCCCACAGGTACGGCGCTGGCCCCTGTGGGAGCGGGCGTGCCCGCGAAGAGGCCTGAGCTGTAAACATAAATCTTTGATTTTCAAAAAATACATCTGAAAAGTTCTAGAAAAACAGGATATTGTCCTTTACAGGAATCCTGTTTCGGGACTATCTTCTGATCCAGGCCGCCGCAGCGGCCAGCGTCGCTCGGACGGTTCCGGGCGCTTACGTCTCCAGAGGAAACCATGGCCAATCCAGGTTCGCCGCGCCGCTTCGCGCGCATCGATCGTCTCCCCCCTTACGTCTTCAACATCACTGCAGAACTCAAGATGGCTGCCCGCCGCCGTGGCGAGGACATCATCGACCTGAGCATGGGCAACCCCGATGGCGCGACCCCGCCGCACATTGTCGAAAAGCTGGTGCAGGTCGCCCAGCGTGATGACACCCATGGTTACTCCACCTCCCGCGGCATCCCGCGCCTGCGCCGGGCCATCTCCAACTGGTACAAGGAGCGCTACGAGGTCGACATCGACCCGGAAAGCGAAGCCATCGTCACCATCGGCTCGAAAGAGGGCCTGGCGCACCTGATGCTCGGCACCCTCGACCACGGCGACACCGTGCTGGTGCCTAACCCGAGCTACCCGATCCACATCTACGGTGCCGTGATCGCCGGTGCCCAGGTGCGTTCGGTGCCACTGGTGCCAGGGGTAGACTTCTTCAACGAGCTGGAGCGGGCGATCCGCGAATCGATCCCCAAGCCGAAGATGATGATCCTCGGCTTCCCGTCCAACCCCACCGCTCAGTGCGTGGAGCTGGACTTCTTCGAGCGTGTGGTGGCCCTGGCCAAGCAGTACGACGTGCTGGTGGTGCACGACCTGGCCTACGCCGACATCGTCTACGACGGCTGGAAGGCCCCGTCGATCATGCAGGTGCCGGGCGCCAAGGACATCGCGGTGGAGTTCTTCACCCTGTCCAAGAGCTACAACATGGCCGGCTGGCGGATCGGCTTCATGGTCGGCAACCCTGAGCTGGTCAGTGCCCTGGCGCGGATCAAGAGCTACCACGACTACGGCACCTTCACCCCGCTGCAGGTGGCTGCCATTGCCGCCCTGGAAGGTGACCAGCAATGCGTGCGCGACATCGCCGAGCAATACCGCCAGCGCCGCAACCTGCTGGTCAAGGGCCTGCACGAACTGGGCTGGATGGTCGAGAACCCCAAGGCGTCGATGTACGTGTGGGCGAAGATCCCCGAGCAGTATGCGCACCTGGGTTCGCTGGAGTTCTCCAAGAAGCTGCTGGCCGAAGCCAAGGTCTGCGTGTCGCCGGGCATCGGTTTTGGTGACTACGGCGACGACCATGTGCGCTTTGCCCTGATCGAGAACCAGGACCGCATTCGCCAGGCGATTCGCGGTATCCGCCAGATGTTCCGGGCCGATGGCCTGACCCAGAAGTAACGCGTTACCCGGGCCCGTTTCGGCGGGCTCGGGCCTGCCGGATCAACGGCGAACTATTTTTGCATTGCCCCTCTTCTCAGCCGACTCGGCTTCGATTACAAATGGCGCGCGGGCCCAGCCCCGATAACAACAACCCTCCTTCCGTGCCATCATGTCCGAATACAACCCTTGCCTTGACTGCGGCGCCTGCTGCGGGTACTTCCGTGTGTCCTTCTTCTGGGGCGAATGCCAGTCTGCCGGCGGCCTTGTGCCGGATGACCTGGTGGTACAGATCAACCCCACCCGCGTTGCCATGATCGGCACCGACGCCAAGCCTTGCCGTTGCGTGAGCCTGCAGGGCGAAATCGGTACCGAGGTGGCGTGCACCATCTACGCCAACCGTTCCAGCCCATGCCGCGAGTTCGAGGCGTCATGGGAGGGTGGGGTGCATAACCCCAGCTGTGACGATGCGCGGGCAGCCTATGGGCTGCCGCCCTTGACGCCGCCCGGTGCCAACGAGCCGCACTGGCCGGATGATGGGGCCGAGGTGGCCTGATAACCCTCGAGTCTGTGCGGGCGTTGTAGGAGCGGCCTTGTGTCGCGAAAGGGCTGCGAAGCGGCCCCAGTAAGTTGTGCAACCGCGCGAATTCCCTGGGGCCGCTTTGCGGCCCTTTCGCGACACGAGGCCGCTCCTACAGAGCCCCGGGATGCTCGAACCGGTCACATGACGTTAAACTGTCATCTCCCCAGCAATGGACAGGAGATCCGGCGTGACCCCACCCCGCAGTTTCCCGACTGACCTCTGCCTCGACAGCCCGCGCCTGCAGCTGCGGCCGATGCGCCATGCCGACGCTGAGCAATGGCTGACGATCATGGCCGATCCCGAGGTCATGCGTTACTGGCACCATGCACCCTGGCAAGACCTGGCCGAAGCCGAAAGCGCCCTGGCCGCCGACCGCGAAGCCTACGCCAATGGCGACCAGCTCAAGCTGGGCATGTACCGCCGCGACAATGGCGAACTGATCGGCATGGTCCAGCTGTTCAACATCGATGATGTCTCACGCCGCGGCGAGATCGGCTACTGCCTGGCCAGCGCCGTGCAGGGCAGAGGCTACATGGACGAAGCGCTGACCTGCTTCATCGACTACATCGCCCATACCCTGCACATGCGCCGCCTTGAAGGCGAGATCGACCCACGCAACCAGGGCTCGGCCCGCACCCTCGAACGCCAGGGCTTCGTCCTCGAAGGCACGCTGCGGGCGCGTTGGTGCGTGGCGGGTGAGCTGACCGACTCTGGCATCTACGGCCTGCTGCTGGAGCCGCCAGTCGCATGACCCTGGGCGCCCGCTTACCGGCCTTCTACCTGACCCTGAGCCTTGCCCTGTACCTGCTCAGCCTGGCCTTCGACGGCGCCCTGATGAGCGCCGGCCGGCACATGCCGGCGCTGCAGATGTTCCTGTACGGCCCTTGGGGTATCCCCTTCGGCATGTTCCAGTGGTTCGCCAACCCGCTGCTGGCGGTGGCCATCCTTTGCCATCGACGCTTTCGTCGGCTGGCGCTGCTGCTTGGGCTGGGGGCGTTGTACCTGGCGGCCAGCAGTTTTGGTATCGAACGCCTGCCGGACAACATCAGCTATGAATTCACACACCGCACCGGTTTCGGCGCGGGCTTCTACCTGTGGCTGGCAGCGATCGCCATGTTTTGTCTGGGCCAGGCCTGGCAGTGCTTGACCGCGCGCAGCAGTGACGATGTGC
Source organism: Pseudomonas sp. CC120222-01a (assembly GCF_003097235.1). Classification (GTDB taxonomy): domain Bacteria; phylum Pseudomonadota; class Gammaproteobacteria; order Pseudomonadales; family Pseudomonadaceae; genus Aquipseudomonas. The sequence continues at coordinate 147,837 of NZ_QEQQ01000016.1, forward strand.
CGGGCTGGAACTGGCTGGATGTCGCCCTGATCGCAGCGCTGGCAGTGACCGCCTACGCGGCGACCCAGATGCCAGCGCTGCAATTCGAGCCGGGCAAGGTGCTGATGCCGCCAGAGCCGGTACAAACGCTATGAAGGGATTTGCGATGAACAAGCGATATCTGATGCTACTGGCCTTCGTTGCGCCGGTGGCGCTGGCCGATGACAACTCGCCGGCCTACAGCCAGTGCATGGACAAAGCCTCCAGCACGGTGGCCATGAGCAGTTGCATCCAGGCAGAGACCCAGCTTCAGGACCAGCGCCTGAACCGGGTCTACAAACAGCTCACGACCAAGCTAGATGCCGGCCCGCAGAAGAGCCTGCGCGATGTGCAGCGACAGTGGATCGCCTATCGCGACGCCAACTGCAAGTTCCACGTGCTGGCCAGTGGCGGGACCCTGGCGCAGCTGGAAGGGGGCATGTGTGTGCTGGACATGACCCGCGAGCGGGCGGCGGAGCTGGAGCGGGTGCTCAGCCCCGGGCAGTGACCTTGCCTGAGGCTGGCTCCCGCAGGAGGGGCGCGCCTCGATCAACGTTGGGCGCGGGCCTTGAGGTACTCGCGCACTTCCACGCCATCCCCGGCAAACTCGATCCGCTCGGCCTTGGCTTCGCGCTGGTAGGCGTACATCGGGTCGTAGTATTCCTTGAGCAACCCTTCGATCCAGCCCCGGTGCAGGTCCACCGCGCCACTGCGCAGTTGCTCGTCCAGCGCCTCATTCAAGATCGCAGACAAGCGCTGGAAGCGCTCTCCGCCAAGACGCTTGTGGATGTTGCTCATGCTTTGCGTCATCCGCCCGGCGAACTTCAGGCGGCCGTCTTCCTCGCCATGCACGTCAACGAACTCGGCGCACAGGTTGATCACGTAATCGCGCAGGATGCGCTCCACGCGATTCTCGAAACTGTCCTCCAGCCACACCATCGGGTAGTGCTGCATGCCTTGGTACAGCTCCAACGGCACAGAGCAGCTGCCGACGATGCGGCCTTCATCTTCCAGCACGAACTGTTCAACGCCTCGGGCGCGCTTCTTCAGCACGTCGACGGCCAGTTTGTTTTCGAAGTCGATCTGCGCCGGCTGGCCGGTGGCGCGCTTGCCGAAGCTGGAGCCGCGATGGTTGGCATGGCCTTCAAGGTCGAGCACGTTGTTCAGCTGGTGCAGCACGTCAGTCTTGCCGGTGCCGGTGAGGCCGCCGACCAGCACGAAGTCGCATTGCTCGACGGCCTGCTGGGTGGTCTCCAGCAGGAAGGTACGCATGGCCTTGTAGCCGCCCTTGATGCGCGGGTAGTCGATGCCGGCCTCGTCGCGCAGCCACTGCTGCACGATCAGCGAGCGCAGGCCGCCGCGGGCGCAGTACAGGTAGCCATCAGGGTGGGCCTTGGCGAAGCTGGCCCAGGCATGCAGGCGCTCGCGCTTGGTCGCGCCGCTGACCAGCTGGTGGCCGAGGGTGATGGCAGCGGCCTGGCCCTGCTGCTTGTAGCAGGTGCCGACCTTCTGCCGCTCCTGGTCGGTCATCAGCGGCAGGTTGACGGTGCCGGGGAAGGCACCTTTGACGAATTCGATCGGCGCGCGCATGTCCATCATCGGCGCGTCGTCGAGGAACAGTTGGCGGAAGTCGGTGCAGTCGGGGCGCATCAGTTCACCTCGACCGCATGGCTCTGTCGCTCGACCAGCAGGCCGATTGGCGACAGGTTCAGGCCCAGTTCGGCTGCCACTGCCAGGAACTCGGCTTCGCCTTCAGGGGTCACTGCAACCAGCAGGCCGCCGCTGGTCTGCGGGTCGCACAGCAGGTGCTTCTGCTCGTCGGTCAGCGCGCCGAGTTTGTGCCCGTAACTGTCGTAGTTGCGCAGTGTGCCGCCAGGAATGCAGCCTTCGGCCAGGTAATGGTCGACGCTTGGCAGGCGCGGCACGGCGGCGTAGTGCAGTTGCGCTGTGAGGCCGCTGCCTTCGGCCAGTTCCACCAGGTGGCCGAGCAGGCCGAAGCCGGTGACGTCGGTCATCGCCTTGACCCCATCGAGCTTGCCGAAGCGGCTGCCCGGAGTATTCAGCGTGCACATCCAGTCGCGAGCCAGGCCCTGATCCTGCTCGCGCAGCTTGGCCTTCTTCTCGGCGGTGGTGAGGATGCCGATGCCGAGGGGCTTGGTCAGGTACAGGCGGCAGCCGGCGGTGGCGGTGTCATTGCGTTTGAGGTGGCGTTTGCTGACCACGCCGGTGACCGCCAGGCCGAAGATCGGCTCGGGGGCGTCGATGGAGTGGCCGCCAGCCAGCGGGATGCCGGCTTCGGCGCACACGGCGCGGCCGCCGCGGATCACTTCGCGGGCGACTTCCGGTGGCAGCACGTTGACTGGCCAGCCGAGGATGGCGATGGCCATCAGCGGGTCGCCGCCCATGGCGTAGATGTCGCTGATCGCGTTGGTGGCGGCGATGCGCCCGAAGTCGTACGGGTCATCGACGATCGGCATGAAGAAGTCGGTGGTCGAGACCACCCCGCGCTCGTCATCAAGGGCATAAACGGCGGCGTCGTCGCGCGAGGCATTGCCGACCCACAACTTCGGGTCCAGGGCCTGGGCGCCGCTTTCGGCGAGGATCACATCCAGCACCTTGGGGGAGATCTTGCAGCCACAGCCGGCACCGTGGCTGTACTGGGTCAGGCGAATCGGCTCGCTCATGTGCACCTCGGGGGATCAATTTGTTGCGCGATTGTAGCAAAGCTGGCCTTTGCGCCTGCGACTCTTATAATTCCCACGGTCGGCGCGTTGCCGGCACTTTCCCCGCTATTGAACCGGAGAACTCCCATGCTCAAACGCCCCCTGGCGCTCGCCGCCGGCCTCGTGCTGTCCTGCTGTGCCGTAGTCGCCCAGGCTGCCGACACCTTGCGGGTCAGTGCCATCCCCGACGAAGCGCCGACCGAACTGCTGCGCAAGTTCGAGCCACTGGGCAAGTACCTGTCCAAGCAACTGGGCATGGACGTGAAGTTCGTTCCGGTCGCCGACTACCCGGCGGTGGTCGAGTCGCTGGCCAGCAACCGCCTGGACATGGCTTGGCTGGGTGGTTTCACCTTCGTCCAGGTGCACCTGAAAGACCCGACCGCCACGCCGCTGGTGCAGCGTGAACAGGACGCCCAGTTCACCTCCAAGTTCATCACTGCCAACCCGGCCGTGAAGAGCCTGGCCGACCTCAAGGGCAAGTCGTTCGCCTTCGGTTCGATCTCGTCCACTTCGGGCAGCCTGATGCCGCGCTACTTCATGCTCAAGGAAGACAACATCAAGCCTGAGAGCTACTTCAGCCGCGTGGCCTATTCCGGTGCCCACGACGCCACCGTGGCCTGGGTGCAGGCGGGCAAGGTCGATGGCGGCGTGCTCAATGCCAGCGTCTGGCAGAAGCTGGTCGATGCCGGCAAGGTCGATACCAGCAAGGTCAAGGTGTTCGCCACCACGCCGACCTACTACGACTACAACTGGACCGTGCGCGGCAACATGGACCCGGCGCTGAAAGAGAAAATCAAGAAGGCCTTCCTCGACCTCGACCCGGCCAACCCGGAGCACAAGGCGATCCTCGACCTGCAGGCGGCCAGCCGCTTCATCGAGACCAAGCCTGAAAACTACGAGGGCACCGAGCAAGCCGCACGTGAGGCCGGCCTGCTCAAGTGACTATTCATGTACACGGCGCCGGCCTGCGCCACGGCCAGGTCCGCGCGCTCGATGCTGTCAGCCTGAGCATCGCCAAGGGTGAGCGGGTGGCGATCATCGGCCCCTCGGGGGCCGGCAAGTCCAGCCTGCTGCACCTGATGGCCACCGCCGTGCAGCCCAGCAGCGGGCACCTGGAACTGTTCGGTGAACAGCCCTGGGCGCTGTCTGCCGGGGCGCGTCAGCGCCTGCGTGCACGGATTGGCCTGGTGCACCAGGCACCGCCGCTGCCGCCGCGCCAGCGTGTGGTGACGGCGGTGCTGGCGGGGCGCCTGGGGCAGTGGGGCCTGCTGCGTGGCCTGCTCAACCTGGTGTATCCGACCGATGTGCCGGGGGCGCGTCAGGCCTTGGCCGAGTTGGGCCTGGCCGACAAGCTGTTTGTCCAGTGCGGGCAGTTGTCCGGCGGGCAGTTGCAGCGGGTCGGCATTGCTCGGGCGTTGTATCAGCGCCCGGAAGTGCTGCTGACCGACGAGCCGGTGTCGGCCATGGACCCGGTGCTGGCCGATCACAGCCTGGCGCTGCTCAATCGCCATGCCATGGCCAATGGCGTGACCCTGGTGGCCAGCCTGCATGCGGTGGACCTGGCGCTGGCGCACTTTCCGCGGGTGATTGGTATTCGTGAAGGGCAGGTGGTGTTCGACTGCCCGGCCGAGGCGGTGACCGAGCAATTGCTGGATGCGCTGTACGCCAATGAGCAACTGGGCTCGCCCGCGCAAGCCCAGGGGCCGACCCTGACCGTGCAGATTCCACGATGCTGAAGGCCGACGCCCGCGACCCGGCTACGTTGCCGCGCTTGTTGCTGACCTTGCTGGCGCTGGCCGTGCTGTGGCCAGGGCTGCAATTGAGCGAACTGAACCCGGGCGTCTTGCTGCAGGCGGAGAACCGGCAGCAGATCGCCAGCTTCACCAGCGCCTTCTGGCCGCCGGCGCACAGTGCCGAATTCCTCACGTTGCTGTACGAATCCACCTTGCAGACGTTGGCCGTGGCAACAGCCGGCATGGCCCTGGCGCTGTTGCTGGCGGTCCCGACCAGCCTGCTGGCCAGCCGTGCACTGTCACTGCGCGCCGCCTCCCGGGGAGGCCGGGCCGGGCCGTGGTCGCGCTTGTTGCGCCTGCCTGTGCGCGGCTTGCTGATTTTTCTGCGTAGCGTGCCGGAGATCGTCTGGGCGCTGCTGTTCGTGCGCGCCGTGGGCCTGGGGCCGACGGCCGGGGTGCTGGCCATCGCCATTACCTACAGCGGCATGCTCGGCAAGGTCTACGCGGAAATCTTCGAATCGGTCGACCAGCGCCCGGCGCATGCCTTGCTGCAGGCCGGCAGCGGCCGATTGGCGGCGTTCTTCTACGGCATCCTGCCCAGTGCGTCGGCGGAAGTGGTGTCCTACACCGTCTACCGCTGGGAATGTGCTGTGCGCGCCTCGGTGGTGATGGGCTTTGTCGGTGCCGGTGGGCTGGGGCAGCAGATCGACCTGTCGATGCGCATGTTCGCCGGGGGCGAAGTGGCGAGCATGCTGCTGGCGTTCCTCGGCCTGGTGCTGCTGGCCGACCTGCTCAGCCGCTTCCTGCGCGGGAGGCTGGCATGAACCGGGTGATCAACCTGCTGGTGATCGTTGCCATTGTCGCGGCAGTGGTGGCGTCGTTCGGTTATCTGCAACTGGACCTGCATGCCTTGGTGGGTGACGGCGGGTTGGGGCAGATGGGCGAGTATGCAGCTCGCTTCCTGCATCCGGACTTGTCCGGCGAGCATCTGCAGGCGGTAGGGCGGGGTGCCATGGAGACCCTGGCCATGTCCGGGCTGGGCACCTTGCTGGCGATGGTCCTCGGCATGCTGCTGGCCTTGCCGACGGCGGGGCGCTTCGGTTGGCCGCTGCAATCGCTGGCGCGGTTGCTGCTCAATGCCTTGCGGGCCATTCCGGAGTTGGTGTGGGCTGCCTTGACGGTGCTGGCGGCGGGCCTGGGGCCCAATGCCGGTACCTTGGCCTTGGCGCTGCACACGTCCGGGGTGTTGGGGCGCCTGTTCGCCGAGGCGCTGGAAAATGCGCCGGCAGAGCCTGCCGCGGCGATTCGCTTGCAGGGTAGTGGTCAGGTGGCGGCGTTCTGTTTCGGGACCTTGCCGAACCTGTGGCCGCAGTTGCTCGCTTACAGCCTGTACCGCTGGGAGAACAACATTCGCATGGCCAGTGTGCTGGGGTTTGTCGGGGCAGGGGGGCTGGGGCAGATGCTCTATACCACCCTGAGCCTGTTCCAGGAGGCCCAGGCCAGCACGGTGATCATGGCGATGTTGCTGCTGGTGCTGCTGGTAGATGCCTTCAGTGATCTGCTGCGCCAGCGGTATGTGCGCGCCTGACAGATAGCCGGGGCCGCTTCGCGGCCCTTTCGCGGCACAAGGCCGCTCCTACAGGTAACGCGATCTTCTGTAGGAGCGGCCTTGCCGGGGCGCCGGACCGGTCGGAAAGGGCTGCAAAGCAGCCCCCTACTGCACCAACTCCCCACACTGCGCTTCCCGCTGCATCGATTCCAGATTCCGCTCGATGGTCTCGCAAATCGTATCCATCTGGATCTGATGCTCACTGAAGCGAAACGGACTCTGCAGATCCGTCCCGATCCGCTCGATCGCCAGCAGCATGAACCCGACCACGGTCGACGCCAGCGGCGTGAACCAGCCCAGCGATTCCACCAGCCCCACCGGCACGATCAGGCAGAACAGGGTGATGAACAGCCGCGGGAAGTACACGTACGGGTAGGGCAGCGGCGTATTGGCGATCCGCTCCATGCCGCCCTGGGCGTTGGACAGGTCCACCAGCGTCGACTCCAGCCGCGCCAGGCGAATGCTGTCCAGCCGCCCGGCCTGGTATTCCCGTGCCAGCAACGCCGCCGAACCGCTGAGGATATCGTTGGCAAAGTTGTTCGATCGGTTACGCCGCTCGAACTCCCCCGGCGGGATGAATGCCATCAGCTCGTCCGGGCAGGCCTCACCCTTCAGGTGCGCCGCCAGGCAGTTCACATAGGCGATGTGCCGACGCAGCAAGGTCGCCTTGACCGGGTTCGGTCCATCCTCGGTGTCATCGATCAGCGTCAGCGTCTGCCGGGCGAAGCTGCGCGAACCGTTCACCAGCGCCCCCCACAAGGTCCGCGCTTCCCACCAGCGGTTGTAGGCGCTGCTGTTGCGAAAGCTCACCAGCACCACCAGCGCCGAACCCAGCAAGGTCAGCGGGATCAGCGGCAGGGTGAACTTGCTGTTGAAGAACAGCATGAAGTCGATGGTGACCAGCACGTCCCAGAGCAGCAGCCAGAACAGCGACCAGCCGATGTAGCCGAACGTCTTGACGATCAGGCGGTACTTGCGGGCGATGACGTCTTTCACACGAGCTGCCTCGAAAAGCCGGGGATGCAGGATGGGACGTCGAGGGGCGGGTATGGTTCGGTGCTGTTCGTCCAGGGGTGTTACTGGACGTGTTTTTAAAAAAAGCGCGAAGCGGACTACACAGCTTTCGGATGCCGCTGACTAGGGTGTCGAAAAGAGAACTGACATTGTCGATGCTTCTTCGTTTCGCGCATTTATGCAGGGGCTCTGATGACGCCAAATCTGATTCCGTTCGACATGGCAAACCTCTTGGATTGCGAAGAGGCAATCGAGGAGTACCTGATGCAGGTGATGATTGATGGCGACTCTGCCGAGCTTGCCCGGGCGCGACTTCACATCGATAGAGCCCGGGCGCGAAATGCCGTGATCAGCCCAGTTGCTGTTTCATCTGCACCAACGCTACCCGCTTGCCATCCTGAGCCTGCCGCTCCTCAATGTCGGCGGAATCCGCCTGACTTCAAGTGTTGATCAAGGCTTGCTCGCCACTGCCACATAACCCTTGACCGCAGCAGGCGCGCCGTGCGGCTTGCCTTTGTGCGCCAGGTACTGGAAGCGCCGCCATTCCTTGTCGATTTCGCTGTACGACATGAACACGCTGACCCGTGCCTTGTCGGCCAGGTCCGGGCGGTTGCGGGCATCGATCCCTTCCTTGGCGATAAAGGCGACGTTCATCCCGACCACTTTGCCGTCGTCGGCGAACACCGGGCCCCCGGACATGCCTTTGGTGATAGGGCCATCATGTATCGAGTAGAAAACACTGCCCGGGGTACCTTCGAGGCGCACCAGCGAGTCGAGCGTACGACCCTTGCCTTGTACCGGCATCATGAAGCTGTTGAAACCCACTGCAGTCACCGACTCACCCGGCACGAACTGCCGCCATTGCGGAACTTTGCTGGCCTTGTGCTTGAAAAACACCACGTCTCCCAGGCCCTCATGCACTACGTTGCGCAGGAACGGGGTGTGCTTGGCAGTGACGGCGTAGTCTTCGTTCCACTGGATGGCGCTGGCCATCAGCAGCATCGGGAGGGGAGCACCGGAAGTGACGACAAAAGCCTGGTCGTAGACGGGGTCTGAAACGTATGCGGTTGGCATTCCATTGCACCCACTCAGCAGCATCATTGCTGCCAGACAGGGCGCGGTTTTGTTCATGGGGCACACAAGTGGTAATGAATAAGGGGCGCAACTATGGCCAAGTGATATTACGGCATCAATACTTTTTGCATATAACCGACGAGTGACAGCTTATGGCCATCACTCGGCTGGCGGCCAATAGATTCGATGGATGCCTGGAGAGCACGTGGTCGTTGGGGTGGCGTCAAAAGGCGGGCTTGTCAGGATTAATGAGCTGGGTTGAGCTCGATTGAGCTGGGTTGAGCTGGGTTGAGCTGGGTTGAGCTAGATTGAGCTGGGTTGAGCTAGATTGAGCTGCATTGAGCTATATTGAGCTATATTGAGCTGCATTAGCTATATCCGGAGATGTCATGACTTTGCCAAACAAGATCCTGACCGCTTTGCAGGGTAATCAAGCGCTCAGTTCCCGGGAGCTGGCCGAGTGCCTGGATGCGAGCTGGTCAACTGTCAAACGCCACCTGGAGGTGTTGCTGGAGGCAGGCGAGGTTGAGCGTGAAAAAGATGGGCGTACAACGCACTATCGACTGAAATCTGCTGCACCTCGTGCGAGCGACAGTGAGAAAGCACCGAGCACCATCGCCGACCTGCCCTGGTCATCGGAAAGCCGCGCACTTCGTGCATCGCTGCTTCGGCCATTGGCAATGCGCGAAGTGGTCACATATAGGCGTGATCTGGTAGACAGCTATCAACCGAATCAGACGACGTGGCTGCCCCCGAGTCTGGCCGCCGCGCTTGAACTGGAGGGAAGAATGAGAGGGCAGCAGCCGGCGGGCACTTATGCGCGCAAGGTGCTGGAGCCTTTGCTGATAGATCTTTCCTGGTCTTCGTCGCGTCTGGAAGGCAACCGCTACACGCTGCTCGACACTGAAAGGCTTTTCAAAAGCGGTGTAACCGACGGTGATCTGGATGCGGTCATGCTGCTCAATCACAAGGCTGCCATCGAGTTCATGGTCGATGCGGTGCCTGAATACGGGCTCAATCCGGCGGTTATCAGCAACCTGCATGCCCTGCTGATGCAGGATCTACTGGCAGATGGCGCTGCCTTGGGCAGTATTCGCCAGACTGTGGTGAACATCAGTGGCACCACTTATTTCCCGACCCAGGTGCCTTCGCTGCTGGAGGAGATGTTCGAGCAAATATTGTACAAGGCGAAGCAAATCAAGAACCCGATCGAAGCCGCATTCTTCCTGTGGATAAACCTCGCCTACCTGCAACCGTTCGAGGATGGAAACAAACGCACGAGCCGGTTGGCAGCGAACATCCCGTTGATGCTCTACAACTGCTCGCCCTTGTCATTCCTGGATGTGAACCCAGAAGATTATGCGCTGGCAATGATGGGGGTTTACGAGCAGCGGGACATGTCCATGGCCGCGGATCTGTTTGTTTGGGTCTATCGCCGCTCGATCAGCAAATATGGCGTGATGCTCGAAGCCATGGGGGTGCCGGACCCTGTTCGTCTGCGCTATAGAGAGCTGCTGAACGAAGCAATCAATGCAGTCGTGCGTGAGGGCTTGACTGCGGATCAGGTGGTGGCTGGGTTGGAACTGCCTGAAGAAGAGAAAGTGCAATTTGCGCCACTGCTACGCGGCGAACTGGATATTCTGGCGTTGCACAACTGCGCCCGTTACAGGTTGAGCATGAAGCAGGTGAAGGCTTGGATTGATGCTGGTCGTCCCTGCTGAAGCTGAGCGAGACGTAAGCTGCCATATGACCCAGTCAGGGGGAAGCCGGTTTGTTCGGCTTCCCGAAGAGGGCACCGCAGTTGTGGAGTCCTTCGCCTATTACTTGGCGCACAAGCCCATCAGTACCAGAGCCGCAGTGGTAGAGCACGCCGGAGAGCGGCACCCTGAGTGATGCGGAAATCTCCGGAGTTCCTGCCAGTGCATCTGCACGATGTCCAGCGCCGTGCTCAACGCGAGTTCGTTCAGAGCTACTGGTGGGAGTCAGGTAACAGCGTGCCGTCTAGGGCTCCAGATTTTGAAGCCGCCGCCGGCAACTGATCTGGAATCGTTTGCCGTATACCCGTACACCTGGGGAACTTGGAGCATCCATAGAACGATTTTCCCTTGTGCCTACCGCGCTTGGCTACTCGGGGAACCATGCGGTTACCGCAATCGGGGCATAGGCCCAGGGCCTCCCAGGTTTCACGCGAAGGAATTTGCGGAGCTTGCGGTGGCGGGGCGGCAGGGGTAGCCGGTCTATTGGACTTTCTTACACGCTTCCAAGATGGATAGAGGAACCACAGCCAGGGCGCCACGAAGATCAGAAGCAACAGTGTAATGGCGAGCGTCACCCGTGCCCCGCGACTCAGGTATGAGCCGCCACCGCCAAATCCGGAACTGCCGCCAGATGATCGAGAGTAGCTGGTGCCGCTGTATGACGACGTAGGCCCAGATGGCGCGATTGGCGAGATGCCAAGAGACGGGTTGGGAGTCAACTGGTTTCCGGGCCTGGGTTCTGGGTGAGCAGTCAGCGAGACGTAGGGAAACGGGAAGGAAGGGGTCAGTGGCACTTCGTGCCACTTAGCATGCTGTTTCACGCACCCTGATATCAGCAGGGCGGCCAGTAGAGTCGTGGTACCTGGAAAGAACTTGATTGCCATTGGCGATTCCCTGCCAGTGAGGATTAGCGTTTTACACCGTGCTCCCCAGCCAAACAACCTGCCACACCCAAAGCCAACCGAAGCCCGCCCCGAGCGGGCTTTCCTGCAACTCAGACGATGCGTCGGATGGCACGGGCTTCGCCCGTGTTCGCGGGTGAACCCGCTCCCACATGGAGTGCGCCAGCTTTCGTGAGTTGAGCAAGTCAGTACCTCTTACAGGACCTTGCAGTCCAGAAAAGGTGGAAAACTGCAGGCACAAAAAAACCGACCAAAAGGTCGGTTTTTTCTGGATCTTGGTGCCCCGAGGGAGACTCGAACTCCCACTCCTTTCGAAAACGGATTTTGAATCCGCCGCGTCTACCAATTCCGCCATCAGGGCTTAGGCGCCGCAGTATAGAGAGGTCGCTCAAGCCGGTCAATCGGCTTTCATGGTCAATTTTCACGCATTGGGCTAAACTTCCCGGCCCTGTCGAACCCGAACATCATCATGCGCGTCGCCGATTTTTCTTTCGAACTCCCCGATTCCCTGATCGCCCGCCACCCACTGGCCGAGCGCCATGGCAGCCGTCTGCTGGTCCTCGATGGGCCGAGCGGGGCGTTGGCGCACCAGCAATTCCCCGATCTGCTCGACTATCTGCGGCCGGGCGACCTGATGGTGTTCAACAACACCCGGGTGATTCCGGCGCGGCTGTTTGGCCAGAAAGCCTCCGGTGGCAAGCTGGAAGTGCTGGTCGAGCGTGTGCTCGACAGCCACCGCGTGCTGGCCCATGTGCGTGCCAGCAAGGCGCCGAAAGAGGGGGCAGTGATCCTCATCGATGGCGGTGGCGAGGCCGAGATGGTCGCCCGCCACGACACGCTGTTCGAACTGTGCTTCACCGAAGAGGTGCTGCCGCTGCTCGATCGCGTCGGCCACATGCCGTTGCCGCCGTACATCGACCGCCCCGATGAAGGCGCCGACCGTGAGCGTTACCAGACCGTGTACGCCGAACGCGCCGGTGCGGTTGCTGCGCCGACTGCGGGCCTGCACTTCGACGAAGCGCTGCTGGAAAAGATCGCCGCCAAGGGCGTCGAGCGCGCCTTCGTCACCCTGCACGTGGGTGCCGGCACCTTCCAGCCGGTGCGGGTCGACAAGATCGAAGACCACCACATGCACAAGGAATGGCTCGAAGTGAGCCAGGATGTGGTCGATGCCATCGAGGCCTGCCGCGCCCGTGGCGGGCGGGTGATCGCAGTCGGTACCACCAGCGTGCGCTCGCTGGAGAGTGCGGCGCGTGATGGTGTGCTCAAGGCCTTCAGCGGTGACACCGACATCTTCATCTACCCGGGCCGGCCGTTCCATGTGGTCGATTGCCTGGTCACCAACTTCCACCTGCCGGAGTCCACGCTGCTGATGCTGGTCTCGGCATTCGCCGGTTACCCCGAGACCATGGCTGCCTATGCGGCGGCGGTCGACAACGGTTACCGCTTCTTCAGTTACGGTGATGCCATGTTCATCACCCGCAATCCGGCGCCACGCGGCCCAGAGGATCAAGCATGAGTCGCACCTGTCGAATGTCGTTCGAACTGCTGGCCACCGACGGCAAGGCCCGTCGCGGCCGGCTGACCTTCCCCCGTGGCACGGTCGAGACCCCGGCGTTCATGCCGGTGGGCACCTATGGCACGGTCAAGGGCATGCTGCCGCGTGACATCGAGGCCATCGGCGCCGAGATCATCCTCGGCAACACCTTCCACCTGTGGCTGCGCCCAGGTACCGAGGTGATCAAGAAGCACAATGGCCTGCATGACTTCATGCAGTGGAAAGGCCCTATCCTCACCGATTCCGGTGGTTTCCAGGTGTTCAGCCTGGGCGCCATGCGCAAGATCAAGGAGGAGGGTGTCACCTTCGCCTCGCCTGTCGATGGCTCCAAGGTGTTCATGGGCCCGGAAGAATCCATGCAGGTGCAGCGCGACCTGGGTTCGGACATCGTGATGATCTTCGACGAGTGCACGCCGTACCCGGCCGAGCACGACGTGGCGCGCACCTCCATGGAGCTGTCGCTGCGCTGGGCCCAGCGCTCGAAGAATGCCCACGGTGACAGCAGCGCAGCGCTGTTCGGTATCGTCCAGGGTGGCATGTACCAGGACCTGCGCATGCGCTCGCTGGAAGCGCTGGTCAATATCGACTTCGACGGCCTGGCCATCGGCGGTCTGTCGGTCGGCGAACCGAAGCACGAAATGATCAAGGTGCTCGACTACCTGCCGGACCAGATGCCGGCTGACAAACCTCGTTACCTTATGGGGGTAGGCAAACCGGAAGATCTGGTTGAGGGTGTGCGCCGCGGCGTCGACATGTTCGACTGCGTGATGCCCACGCGCAACGCGCGCAACGGCCACCTGTTCGTCGATACAGGGGTGATCAAGATCCGCAACGCGTTCCATCGCCACGATGATTCGCCGCTGGATCCGACCTGTGACTGCTACACCTGCACCAACTTCTCCCGCGCTTATCTGCACCATCTGGACAAGTGCGGCGAAATGCTGAGCAGCATGCTGAATACCATCCACAACTTGCGCCATTACCAGCGCTTGATGGCCGGTTTACGCGAGGCTATTCAACAGGGTAAATTGGCCGCCTTTGTCGACGCCTTCTACGCCAAACGCGGGCTGCCTGTGCCGCCTTTGGACTGACTGTTCGCATCCATTATTAGAAAATTACATTAGGAGTGCCCAATGAGCTTCTTGATCCCCGCCGCATACGCGGACGCTGCAGCACCCGCCGCTGGCCCAGCCGGTACCGGTTTCGAGTGGATTTTCCTGGTCGGTTTCCTGGTCATCTTCTACCTGATGATCTGGCGCCCGCAGTCCAAGCGCGCCAAAGAGCAGAAGAACCTGCTGAGCAACTTGCAGAAAGGTGACGAAGTTGTCACCAACGGCGGCATCGCCGGCAAGATCGTCAAGGTTTCCGATGACTTCGTGGTCCTGGAAGTTTCCGACACCGTCGAACTGAAGTTCCAGAAGGGTGCCATCGCGGCCACCCTGCCAAAAGGTACGCTCAAGGCTATCTGAGTTACCGGTTTCATTTTTCCAGTCGGGGCGCGCAAAGCGCCCCGCGTCTTGAACGGGCGGCGTGATGCTGAACAAATACCCTCTGTGGAAATACGCACTGATCCTGGTGGTACTGGCGATCGGTTTCATTTATTCCGCTCCCAACCTCTACCCGGATGATCCGGCGGTGCAGATCAGCGGTGCCAGTTCGGCGCTGCAGGTCAACCAGGCCGACCTCGACCGTGTCAGCAAGGCGCTGGTCGATGCTGGTATCACCGTCAAGGGCGCGAGCCTGGGTGAGAAGGGCAGTGGGCTGATTCGCCTGACCAACCAGGAAGCTCAACTGCCAGCCAAGGATGTCGTGCGCAAGGCACTGGGCGATGATTACGTCGTGGCCCTGAACCTGGCCCAGACTACTCCGCAATGGCTGCGCAACCTGGGTGCAAGCCCGATGAAGCTGGGCCTGGACCTGTCCGGTGGTGTGCACTTCCTGCTGGAAGTGGACATGGACAAGGCCATGAGCGCCCGCATGAAAGTCTACGAAGGCGAGGTCAAGACCTTGCTGCGCAAAGAGCGCATCCGCTACCGCAGCCTGCCGCAGCAGGATGGCGGTGTAATGCTGGGCTTCGCTGACGATGCTACCCGCGAACAGGCACGTGCCCTGATCCGCAAGAATTTCAATGATTTCGACCTGACCACCACCGAGCGCAACGAGCTCGCCGTGCTGCGTCTGGCGCTGACCCAGGCGAAAGTCGCCGAGATCCGCGAATACTCGATCAAGCAGAACCTGACCACCGTTCGCAACCGTGTGAACGAGCTGGGCGTGGCCGAGCCGCTGGTACAGCGCCAGGGCGCCAACCGCATCGTGGTCGAGCTGCCGGGCGTGCAGGACACTGCCGAAGCCAAGCGTATCCTCGGCAAGACCGCCAACCTGGAGTTCCGCTTCGGTGCCGAGCCGGGCGCTTCCAAGGCCACTACCGAGGTCTTCGAGTTTCGTGAAGGCAACCGTTCGGCTGCTGTCGAGCGTGGCCTGATCATCACCGGTGACCAGGTCACCGATGCCCAGGCCAGCTTCGACGAGCACGGCCGCCCGCAGGTGAACATCCGCCTGGATGGTCACGGTGGCGAGCTGATGAGCCGTGCGACCCGCAGCAACGTTGGTCGCAGCATGGCGGTGATCTTCATCGAGCAGAAGCCGGTCACCCGCTACGTCAAGCAGACTGTCGACGGCGTCGAGAAGGACGTTGCCGTACAGAGCTTCCAGGAAGAGAAGAAGATCATCAGCCTGGCGACCATCCAGTCGCCACTGGGCAGCCAGTTCCGCATCACCGGCCTGAACGGCCAGGGTGAATCGTCGGAACTGGCCCTGCTGCTGCGTGCCGGTGGTCTGGCTGCGCCGATGTACTTCGCCGAAGAACGTACCATTGGCCCGAGCCTGGGTGCCGACAACATCACCAAGGGTATCGATGCGTCGCTGTGGGGCATGCTGTTCGTCTCGCTGTTCATCATCGCCATCTACCGCGGCTTCGGTGTGCTCGCCACCATCGCCCTAGCGGGCAACATGGTGCTGCTGCTGGCGCTGATGTCGCTGCTGGGCGCCACGCTGACCCTTCCGGGTATTGCCGGTATCGTGTTGACCATGGGTATGGCGGTAGACGCCAACGTGCTGATCTTCTCGCGTATCCGCGAAGAGATTGCCGCCGGCATGTCGGTGCAGCGCGCGATTCACGAAGGTTTCAACCGCGCCTACTCGGCAATCGTCGACGCCAACCTGACCACCCTGCTGGTCGGCGGCATCCTGTTCGCCATGGGCACCGGCCCGGTCAAGGGCTTCGCGGTGACCATGTCCCTGGGGATTTTCACCTCGATGTTCACCGCCGTCATGGTGACCCGTGCACTGGTCAACCTGACCTGCGGCGGGCGTGACATCAAGAAGCTGTGGGTTTGAGGGAGCTGCGATGAAAACCATCAATTTCATGGGCGTGCGCAAGATTGCGTTCGCCGCCACCATGCTCCTGACGGTCCTGGCGCTGTTCAGCTGGTTCCACAAGGGCCTGAACTTCGGCCTCGACTTCACGGGCGGCACACTGATCGAGCTGACCTACGAGCGGCCGGCCGACCTCAAGGCGGTACGTGCCGAGCTGCAAGCGTCCGGCTTCCACGAGGCGGTGGTGCAGAGCTTCGGCGCCACCACCGACCTGCTGGTGCGCATGCCGGGCGATGACCCACAGCTGGGTGCCAAGGTTGGCGCGGCCCTGCAGAAGGCAGGCGGCGACAACCCGGCCACCCTCAAGCGCGTCGAGTTCGTCGGCCCGCAGGTGGGTGAAGAGCTGCGCGACCAGGGCGGCCTCGGCATGCTCCTGGCACTGGGCGGCATCCTCATCTACCTGGCCTTCCGCTTCCAGTGGAAGTTCGCCGTGGGCGCGATCGTCTCGCTGATCCACGACGTGGTGGTGACCCTGGGTATCCTGTCGTTCTTCCAGATCACCTTCGACCTGACGGTGCTGGCGGCGGTGCTGGCGATCATCGGTTACTCGCTGAACGACACCATCGTCGTGTTCGACCGGGTGCGTGAGAACTTCCGCGTGCTGCGCAAGGCCTCGCTGATCGAGAACATCAACATTTCGACCACCCAGACCCTGCTGCGCACCATCGCCACCTCGGTTTCGACCTTGCTGGCGATTGCCGCACTGCTGTTCTTCGGTGGCGACAACCTGTTCGGCTTCTCGCTGGCACTGTTCATTGGTGTCCTGGCCGGTACCTACTCGTCGATCTACATCGCCAACGTGGTACTGATCTGGCTGAACCTGAGCAGCGAAGACCTGATTCCACCTGCGAAAAACGAAGGTGTGGATGACCGTCCTTAAGGACTAGTCCTACGCCGTTCGGCGATGAAAAAGGCGTGAGTGTTGAACTCACGCCTTTTTTTTTGCTCCAAGGCTGGGAGAAAGCAGGTTAGCCCCTGCAGGTACAACAGGAGGTTCATGTGAACAAATCAATGCTCGTAGGCGCTGTGCTGGGTGCTGTCGGTGTTACTGCCGGAGGTGCTGTTGCCACCTACAGCTTGGTGAACAAGGGGCCTGAGTACGCCCAGGTCACCGACGTGCAACCGATCAAGCAACAGGTCAAGACCCCGCGCGAGGTCTGCAAGGACGTCGCCGTCACGCGCCAGGCGCCGGTCAAGGACCAGCACCAGATCGCCGGTACAGTGGTCGGTGCCATTGCCGGTGGCCTGCTGGGTAACCAGATCGGCGGCGGTACCGGCAAGAAGATCGCTACCGTGGCCGGTGCGGTCGGTGGTGGTTATGCCGGTAACAAGGTGCAGGAAGGCATGCAGCAGCGTGATACCTACACCACCACGCAAACCCGCTGCAACACGGTCAACGACATCAGTGAGAAGGTGGTAGGTTACAACGTGACCTATTCCATTGGTGATCAGGTGGGCAAGGTGAAGATGGACCGCGAGCCGGGTTCGACCATTCCGCTGGACAAGAATGGCAAGCTGATCCTCAGCGAAGCCGGGCAGTAAGCGACAGGCATAAAAAAAGCACCCCGAGGGGTAATGCCAGTCAGTTAAGCTGACTGGCATTTTCATTTTCGGGTCGGGTATTTTGCTGGTCGTTGCTTCACTGCTCTGGGGAACCAACGATCAGGTCGCCGATGAGGTAGGACATACTGCGCTGCTGATGCCTGCAAGTCCGCCAGAAATCCTGGCAGGTTGCCGGGATGATTCAGTGATGTGCCATGCAGCAAGCCCAAGATTGCCCAGCTGCAGGCGGTAAAACTCATTTCGCAGGGATAAACACCTGGGCACTGCCTCGACATCTGAACCATCTGATAGCGCAGCAGGTTGTAGCCCAGCAGCACGCCCCAAAGTTCTTGCGCAATCATCTCTGGTGTCTTGCT
>NZ_QEQQ01000017.1 GCF_003097235.1 Pseudomonas sp. CC120222-01a
TATATGGGCCGCTGACGCGGCCCATATAGCGCTGCAAACGTCTTTTTCGCCGGGTGAGGCTATTCGCGCTCTCGCGTGCTGATTCCACAGGCAGTCAGCTCGACTCTGAGTTTCGATGTATTTACTGCGTTTTCACACAGCCTGGGTCGTTAGCAGCCAGCTACGACCGGTTGCAGCGAGAGCTAGATAGCTGCCGGTAAGGCCAACAGTTCCAGACAGTTGTTCCGCGAGGACAAAGGCGACGTTAGAAGTGGTATTTAACCAAGGCACTCGCGGTGTTCTGGTCGGTCGTAAACCCTTTCGAGTCCCTGATGCCGTACTTGTCCGACCAGTAGTCATACTCCAGCCCCACATACAGGTGCTTGGCCTCGTACCCCATGGCCTTGCCAAGGTCGTACTTGAGCTGCGGGTTGAAGTGCAGGTTGGCGTGGTAGTCCGACTGGTTGCGGTGGTTGGAACTGGCGTCCTTGTTGTTGACAACCCAGTCCATGAAGCCATCAAACAGGATGTCCGAGTTGCCGACGGGAATCGTGATGGCCCAGGCCGGCGTCACCTGCCATGCGCCGGAGGGTACGCGATTGCCGTCGGGCTTGCGGTAGTAGACGTTGAGCTGGAAGTAGTCGAAACCGGGGATGGCCAGGTCGACGGCAGGGCCAAGCAGGTAGGTCTCGACATCTCCTTCGCCGAATTCGTAGGTGCTGGCAATCAGCACATCCTTGATCGGGCCGAATGACAGATCGGTGCCGCTGATCTTGCCCAGCGACAGGCGCGGGCTGAACTCGCCGTAATAGCTGCTCTTGCCGTTGTTGGCGCTTTCCTTGCCGTTGTAGTTGATTTGGTCGACGAAGAACCAGATGTCGCCCCAGGTCCAGTTGCTGGCACTTTCGAAGGTGAAGGTCTGCTGGATGGGCGGGTCGACCTTGTAGTTCTTGCCCCAGAGATAGGTCAGGCTTTCGTTGTGCCAGAGCAGAGGCCCGTCGTTGACTGTCGGCCCTGGCGCCAGGTCCTTTCCGCCGGCAAGGGACTGCCCGGTTGCCAGCAGGCCACTGGCGATCAGCAGGGAAGCCAGGGTACGTTCCATGTTCATGCGCCTCACATTGCGATTCGAGAAACCTTATTCACTAGTTCGCCTGGAGGGGGCTGTCAAATGCTGCAGACCGTCAGAGCCCATACGGTTGCAGTTGATCCTTGGTCTCAGTGGATACCTTGTTCTTCCAGGATCTTGCGCAACGCATGCACGCCGACCGCAACGATCAGCCCGGTCATGAAGATGCCGGCCAGGCCGATCAGCATGGCCAGGCAGCGCGCCACGCCCAGCTTGGGCACCAGGTCGCCATAGCCAATGGTCAATCCGGTCACGAAGGAAAAGTACAGGCCATCGCCCACAGGCCAGCCTTCCAGCGCGCCGACGGCCATGCCGAGCAGGGCCATGAGCACCAGCAGCATCGACACGATCGGCCAGACGACCAGCAGCCCGCGCCAGAACTCCCGGATGAAGTCGTGGCGCAACTGTTTCATGGCTCGCATGGGACTCTCCTTGAAAGAAGCAAACGGCGGATTTGTTCACCCTCGCACCTGGCTGCACTGCCAATCACCAGCCATCATCATGTAGCTGAATCTAGCCGTACTGGCCGCGTTGCGGGTGTGTTGCACCTGGCTGGCCGACGATTTTGCAGTGCAATCACTCCCTTGGGTATCGACGTTTGGCACGGAGGTCATCATCGTGCGCGATCCTGCAAAAAAAATGGGCCTGGTCGGGCTCACTACGTTGGTCACGGTGAACATGATGGGCTCCGGCATCATCATGCTGCCGGCAAGCATGGCGCAGATCGGCGCCGTTTCGCTGTTGTCCTGGGTGATCACGGCGGCGGGGTCGATGGCCATCGCCTATTGCTTCGCCCAGTGCGGCATCTACTGCACGCGTTCAGGTGGCATGTCGGCCTACAGTGAAGAGGCCCACGGCAAATCTGCCTTCTTTCTTTGTTCCTATCTCTATTTTCTGTCGCTGATGATCGGCAACGTGGCCATCGGCATTTCTGCCGTGGGCTACCTTACGCCCTTCATCCCCTGGCTTGGCAGCGGTGCGGTACCGCTGCTGGTCGGGGCGGTGGCGCTGATCTGGTTCACGACCCTGGCCAATCTGGGCGGCGCCGACATCACCGGGCGGCTGGGGGCGATCAGTGTCTGGGGCGTGATCGTGCCGGTGGCTGGCCTGAGCCTGATCGGCTGGTTCTGGTTCAGCCCTGCTACCTTCGAGCAGGCGTGGAACCCCGGGCAGGTACCGGTCGGCCAGGCGATCACCAACAGCATTCCGCTGACACTGTGGGCGTTCCTGGGCATGGAGTCGGCTGCGCAGAACTCCGACGCGGTGGAGAACCCCAAGCGCAATGTGCCGCTGGCGTGCCTGTTCGGTACGCTGGGCGCGGCGGTGGTGTACGTGCTGTCGACCAGCGTCATCCAGGGCATCGTGCCCAACCCCGACCTGGCCAACGCCAGCGCACCGTTCGCCCTTGCTTACGCGCGGATGTTCGATGACACCGTGGGCAACGTGATCATGGGCCTGGCAGTGATCGCCTGTGTCGGCTCGCTGCTGGGCTGGCAGTTCACCCTGGCAGAGACCGCCAAGGTCACGGCCGGGCAGGGGCTGTTTCCGAAACTGTTCACCCGCACCACGGCCCGCGGCGTTCCCCTGGCCGGGATGCTGACCTGCGCGCTGATGCAGAGCCTGATCGCCCTGTCGACCTTGTCACCCAACGCCAGCGCCCAGTTCGGCAGGCTGGTCAACCTGGCGGCAGTGACCAACATCATTCCCTACATCACCTCGCTGACCGGCTTGCTGGTGATCATGTACAAGGCCCAGGTGGACATCGCCATTTTCCGCCGCAACAGCGTCATCATGCTGGTCGCCGTGGGCTATTGCTTCTACGCGCTGTACGCCTCGGGCCTGGAGGCGGTGTTCGGTGCGGCACTGATCATGGCGTTGGGGTACCTGTTGTTCGGTTTCATAGCCAAGCGCTTCATCAAGGGGCTGGACATGATCGGAGGCGCGCCATGAATAGCAAGGCGAAGTTGGCCAGCCTGTGCTTCGCCAGCCTGATCGGCTGGGCGGCATCTCATGCCACGGTTGCCGCCGCGGACGTCTTGAGTCGGATACGTGACAGCCAGGTGCTGACGCTGGGCTACATGGACGGCTTTGCGCCGTTTTCCTCGGGCAACGAACAGGCCCCGCAAGGCTACACGGTCGAATTGTGCCGGGCCGTCGCCGAACGGCTGCGCCAGGCGCCTGGTTTCGCCGGGCTGCAAGTGCGCTGGCGAGCGCTGCCGGAAGAGGAGGTTGGACGCACCCTGAGCGAGGGGCAGGTGGACCTGTTCTGTACGCCGGCGGTGGAAACCCTCGCCAGGCGCAAATCCCTGGACTTCTCCATCCCGGTGTTCACCTCCGGCCTTGCCGTCATGGTCAGGCGCGATGCGCCCCCGACCTTGCTCGGCCCGCTCAACGGCCGTGCCAGCGATAATGGCCCACGCTGGCGCGCGACGATCAATGCGGGCCTGAGCAAACACAGCTTTGCCGTGCTGCACGGCACGGTGAGCAGCGACTGGGCCCGCCAACGGATTCGCCAGCTTGGCTTGCAGTCCACCCTGCAGGAGGTGCCCACGTATCAGGAAGGAGTGCGCCGGGTGGTGGCGCGCGAGGTCGATGCGTTCCTCGGTGATCGGATGGTCCTGCTGGGCTACCAGGCCGGGCAGGCCGAACGTGAGCAGCTGTGGGTGCCGGACCGCCTGTTCGAGATGAACCGGGTGGCCCTGGCAATGGCCCGTGGCGATGAGGATTTTCGGTTGCTGGTGGACAGCGCCTTGAGTCAGGCATTGGCAGGGCAGCAGGGCGAGGCGCTGTTCAAGCGCTACCTGGGGGCGCCGTCGGCACAGGACCGCTTGCTGCAGAGCCTGTACCCGCTGCCCGATTGAGCGGGCCGATAGTCGGAAGCCGTTGGCAATCTGCGCAGGTCGCGTTGCGCTATCGGCCTTCTCCGCTATGGTGTGGTGAGCCATACACATAAGACTAAAGTCGTAGGAGGGCGGCATGCGGATTCGCGGGGATGTGTTCTGGAACTGGGCTGATCCGATACTTCACCATCGGGCTCATGATGAGACCCTGGACGATGGCACGCGCATTGATGTCCAGGTACGACTGTCGCGTACAGGCAACACACAGATGTTCATCGGCGTGTATGCAGGCTGCGGTATGGCGCTGCATGAAGAAGCCTTTGCTTCAAGGCCCGGTGAGTCGATGACCCGGGCGCTGGCCTGGGGCGTGGGGCAGGCGAGACGTGTCGCCGTCGAAGGGCCGTCTCGGTCCAGGCAGGCGGCTTACGTGTGAATTGAGGCTGACCGGGAACGGCAACTTGATCACCTCACAGGCACTTCAGCGATTGCGCCGGGTCGACGAACCGGTACCCCTCGGTGATCAGCCCATCAACCTTCAGCGCCGTGCGGTTACGTTCCGCCTGCTCACGCATGGCCGCTGTGACATTGACGTTCAGTTCGATCTGCCGGGGCGTGAAGTCGGCATCCGACTCTTTGATCGGGACCGCCGATTTCTGCAACTGGGCAAAACCCTGCTCGGAAAGCTGCACCGGGTTGATGTTGCGTTGCACGTCCCGCTCGCTGCGCGGGTTATTGCTGCGGATGGTGAAGTCCGGCTGGGCGACGCGGCCCGTGGGGCTGTAGAAGATCGAGGTGGCGAGCCGGTCCAGGGCGCAGTCTTCTTCCTTGCGCCGATGCACGAGATCACGCGCCGGGCGTTCGGGCAGCGCCAGGCGGGTGATGCCGAAATCGTTGATCGCACCCAGAATCTCGCGGTGGTCGTCCGACACCTGGATCTCACGACGCGGCGGCCAGAAATCGAAGTTGCCATGGCCGCCCCACCAGCCGCCGACATGAATCGCGAACATCTCGGGGTAGACCTTGCGCTCGCTGCGGCGCATCGGCTTGATGTCGTAGAAGCACATGCACGCCAGCTGGATGAGGTGGGTCGCCCCCAGCGCGGCCAGTGGTTCGTAGATGACGATGCCGAAGCGATCATGGGCGTTCCAGCCCGGGAACACGTCCCACATGCTGGCCGGTTTGTCTGCGCACTCGACTTCGTAGAAGTTCGAGCTCAAAGCATTGATCACGTGCATATCAGTCCCTTGCCGAGGCGATGGCCGACCAGTAGACGCCCGGCAGAACCGGATTGCATTTCAGCGCGCGCCTTGTTGTCGACAGATCGCGCCGCCGGTTGGCTGATGAGCGAGTCTTTGCAGGAAAACTGGGTGAGGCGTTCACCGGTTGCATCACCACGAGTCAGATGCTGGGCAATGCCAGCCAGGTCGGCTGGCCAATCGAAAGTTGCAAGGCATCGCGCAGCTGAATGACCCCTTCGACTGCCAATGCCTGGGCCGAATAGCACAGGCCGATGCGCCGACGCATATCCAGTTGTGGCAGCGGTTCGGTGCGCACATCACGCTGTTCGGCGGCCAGCGACTGCGGCACGATCGCCGAACCCAGCCCGGCGGCTACCAGTTCCAGAGCCAGTGCAAAGGTTTCGGCTTCGGCCACCGGGACGCCATCGTAGAACGGCTGCAGCCGCTGATGGCTTGGCTGTGCTGGGCAGATGATCCAGCGTTCATGCCCGTCGCTGGCCAATGGCAGGGCCCGCACGAACGGGTCACTGTGCAAGGGTAGAAACAGCTCGTCCTCACAGCGCAGTTCTTCGCTGGCCAGCCGCGCAGCGCCCATGCAGCCGGTCACCAGCTGCAGGCGCACGGCGGGTGTGATGGTTGCGGCAGCCAGCGCAAGCTGCTTCACCGTCGCCGAGCTGACATCGTGCTCCACGCCAATCTGCAAGGCTGCACAGACGCGGTCGCTGCGAAAGCGGGTCAGCAGCCTGTTGGCCTCGGCGACCATGCGCTGGGCTTCAGGGTAGAGCGCACGCGCATCGTCGGTGACTTCCACGCCCCTGGGCCGACGCACGAACAGCGTGGTGCCCAGTGCATCTTCCAGTGCCTTGATGCTGCCCGACAGCGCCGGCTGGCTCAGGTGTATGGCGCGTGCGGCGGCGGTGATATTGCGTTCTTCGAACACGGCGATGAACGCACGAAGCTGACGATAATCCACGGGTTACCCATAAGTTCTGCCGATGGCAGCCACAAGAATATCCCATTTTTCGTGCTTTTAACCCTTACCTATACTTGCTCTGCGTTTTATCAATAGGCACTTCGAATATCAGGAGTTTCCCCATGACTACCCATAAACCCCTGGTCGTGATCACCGGTGCCAGCTCCGGCATTGGCCTGGCCACTGCCAGGCTGTTGTCTGGCCGCGGCCACGCGTTGCTGCTGCTGGCTCGCCGCCTGGAGCCGATGCTGCAGCTGCAACTGCCCAATACTTTGGCGCTGTCGGTCGACGTGACCGACCGGGCGGCAGTGCTGGCGGCGGTCGGCCAGGCCGAGCAACGTTTCGGCCCGGTGGATGCGATCATCAACAACGCTGGCGTGATGCTGCTGGGCAACATCGCCACCCAGGACCCTGGCGAATGGGACCGCATGCTCGACATCAATGTGCGCGGGCTGCTTAACGGCATCCATGCCGTGGCTGCCGGCATGGTCGCGCGCAAGCACGGCACTATCATCAATGTCAGCTCCGTCGCCGGGCGCAAGACGTTCCCCAATCACGTCGCCTACGTAGGCACCAAGTTTGCCGTCAGCGGCCTGTCCGAGAACCTGCGCGAAGAACTGTCGCCGAGCAATGTGCGGGTGATCACCATCGAGCCGGGCGCCGTGGACACCGAACTGCTGAGCCATACCAGCGATGAGGGCATCAAGGCGGGCTACGACGAGTGGAAGAAAGACATGGGCGGGGTACTGAGCGCCGAGCACATCGCTGAGGTGATCGACTTCGCCTATGGTCAGCCGCAATCGGTCTGCGTGCGCGAGATCGTGGTCTGCGCCACGCGCCAGCAGCAATAACGGGGGCCATGTGTCTGGCCTTTGATGCGGTTGAGGGCCAACAGGTGCTTGCCTTTAGCTCTTCAGCGCCTATGAGATCGAGCGCCGCCCGCGCGGCGCATCGCGGGCAAGCCCGCTCCCACATTTGTTTCGGGCCAATCTCTCCTGTGAAGCCAACAGGGACCGCCTTGTTGGCATGGCAATGCATCTCGGTGGAAGCCAACAGAGGCATGGCGATGCATCTCGGTGGGCGCTGATGCAGCCCCACCTGTCTCCAGTCATGCACCAAGGCGGACCCTGTTGGCGGTACAGGAGTGACTGGCCCGAAACAAATGTGGGAGCGGGCTTGCCCGCGATGCGCCGCGCGGGCGGCGCTCGATCTCATAGGCGCTGAAGAGCTAAAGGCAAGCACCTGCAAGCCCTAGTGCGGTTTAGAGGCATGACCCTGCCAGCCTCATACACCTCACAACCAGACAGCATCCCAGTGTGGGTAATCACCTATCTTGCTCACCAGACCCGCTCTTACCGGGTTGTAAATGATATACCGCGCAACTTTCACCACATCTTCATCCCGTCGCAAGGCTCGGTCGTGATAACCAACTTGCCAGACAGGAGACGCCCGCTCGCCGGGTTTTCGCAATGCATGGCTGGATCGAGACTTGAAGCGGCGCATCAAAGCGCCGAGCGTCGCTTCTTTCAGTTCGATCAACCAATGCACATGGTCAGGCATTACTACCCATGCCAGGGTCTGGCAGTTGTTTTCCAAATCGGCTTGGCGAAAATGCCTTATCACCAACCTGGCAGAATGGAAATCATGGAACAGAGGTCTGCGCCGGTCAGTGGTCGAAGTGAGTAGATAGATCCTTTCGGGTTCAGAGCAGCGACCTCTGCGGAGCAAGCAGCTGTGGGGAGTGGGCATGCGATCATCCTTGAGCAGACATGGCCATTGGAAGGCTAGCCATTTCAGTGGTGGATGAGCAGTGGAACCATTTCAAGATTTGAGGCTGCAGATACAGAGGGGGGCATCTGGGCTTACAGGTGCATGGCTGGGAATGGCATTAGGGCTTACAGGTGCCAGGCTGGGAATGGCATCAGGGCTTACAGGGGCCTGTCACAAGATCTTTAGCGCCTGTGAGATCGAGCGCCGCCCGCGCGGCGCATCGCGGGCAAGCCCGCTCCCACATCTGTTTCGGGCCAGTCACTCCTGTGCCCCCAACAGGATCCGCCTTGTTCGCATGGCGATACATCTTGGTGAAAGCCAACAGGGCAAGACTATGCATCTCGGTGGGCGCTGATGCTGCTCCACCTCTCTCCAGTCATGCACCAAGGCGGTCCCTGTTGGCTTAATAGGAGTGACTGGCCCGAAACAGATGTGGGAGCGGGCTTGCCCGCGATGCGCCGCGCGGGCGGCGCTCGATCTCATAGGCGATACACCTCTCAAGGCATGCGCATGTCAGCCCTGACCGGCCTCCCTGCCGCGAACCGCAAGGCCAGCGGCAATGCCAACGCCCAAATCGGCGCGAGGACCAGCGCGGTCTCCAGGCGCCCCAGTGGCAGCTCGATACCAGCCAGTCGGGCGCCGGCCAGGTAAGCCAACGGGCCACCGAACAGGCCCAGCAGCACCGCGAGCCACGCGGGGTGGCCGAGCCCTGCCAGGCTATGACGCATGCCGCTGGCCAACACCAGCCATAGCAATGCCAGCCAGAGCGGCAACGGCCACGTATTGAAACTGAACACGCCGAGCATGCCCAAGGTGCTGTCCAGCAGGCAACCAACCGCCGCTACCCAGAGCAGCACACGCAGCTCACCGCCCGGGCTCAGGCAGAGGTGCAGCAGCAGGCCGACCACCACCACCAGCAACAGCCAGGGCCGGTGCGCCCCCAGCACACACAGCCACCAGCCGGCCTGCAACCACAGCGCGTTGCCCAGCAGCCAGCCACGGTGGCCCACGTTCAAGCGCCTGGCAGCGGCGCCCGCCGCGCGTTGGGCCCGGCCCACAGCATCTGGGCCACGCCAATGGTCCGTTCCTCGAAGCCGCCCTGGCAATAACACAGGTAGAACTCCCACAGGCGCTGGAAGGTGTCGTCGTAACCGAGCCTGGCCAGCTCCGTGCGCGAGTGGCGCAGGTTGTCGCGCCAATGGCGCAGGGTGCGCGCATAGTCCTGGCCGAAATCTTCGAGGTGCACCAGGTTCAGCGCAGTCTGGCGGCTGGCGGTGTCGAGCAGGACGCTCAGCGAGGGCAGGGCGCCGCCGGGGAAGATGTAGCGCTGGATGAAGTCCACCGAGCGACGGGCCTGGGCGTAGCGCTGGTCGCGGATGGTGATGGCCTGCAGCAGCATCAGGCCGTCGTCCTTGAGCAGCGCGGCGCACTGGCGGAAGTAGGTGGGCAGGTAGCGGTGGCCGACGGCCTCGATCATCTCGATGGACACCAGCTTGTCGAAGCACCCGCGCAGGTCACGGTAGTCCTCGTGCAGCACAGTGACCAACCGCTCCAGGCCCAGCGCCTTGACCCGCTGCAAGGTGTGGGCGTGCTGCGCGGCGGAGAGCGTGGTGGTGGTGACCCGACAGCCATGCTGCAGGGCCGCGTGGATGGCCAGGCTGCCCCAGCCGCTGCCGATTTCCAGCAGGTGTTCGCCGGGCTTGAGCTCGAGCTTCTGGCAGATCTGCCGGAGCTTGTTCGACTGGGCCTGTTCCAGGCTCTGCTCGGCACTGTCGAACTGAGCGGCGGAATACATCATGGTCGGATCGAGCAGCCGCTCGAACAGCGCATTGCCCAGGTCGTAGTGGGCCAGGATGTTGCGCCGCGCGCCGCGCCGGCTGTTGCGGTTGAGGCGATGCAGCAGGCGCAGGGCCGGGCGCGCCAGGCGGGCCAGGCCGCCTTCCATGGCGTCCAGCACGTCGAGGTTGGCGACGAACAGCCGGGTCACTGCGGCCAGGTCGGGGCTGCGCCAGTAGCCGTGGATGTAGCCTTCGCCCGCCCCGATCGAGCCATTGCCGGCGACCAGGCCCCAGGCGGCCTCGTCAACGATTTCCACTTCCGCGTAGAGCGGGCTGGCGACATCGCCGAAGGTCCATTGCCGGCCCTGGCTGATCAGGCGCAGATGGCCACGGCTTAGCTGGCGCAGCTGCGCCAGCACCGCACGCCGGGCCAGGCTGCCGAGCAGCGGCGTGATGCCGGCGGATTTGCTAACGCTCAAGATCGGTTCGGACATGGTCGGGTTCCTCGCGGATGGCTTGGCCAAGCGCCAGGTCGTGCTGGCTGGCGGTGTGGTTGTGCACAGGGGTGCGTTTGAGTAGCAGGCGCAGGGCTTGCCAGTAGATGCCGCTGACGGTGCGCAGGCTCATCCAGGGAAAGGCCAGCAGGTGTCGATGCAGGCTGGCGCGGTCGAGCGGCTGGCGTTGCACGGCGAGGTCTGCTGCGAACACCAGGTGCCCGGCGTGCCAGTTTTCCATGTGCACGCGCACGCGTTGTGCATCGACGGCGAAGCGCAGCCGGTAGTCCATGTCCATTGGCATGAACGGCGAGACATGGAAGGCCTTGGCTGCGGCAAATGGCTGGGTCAGGTCGCCCTGTACCGGCAACACGTAGTGGAAGCGCTCGCGCCAGGGGGTGTTGCGCACCTCCAGCAGTACGGCCGCGACCTGCCCTTGGCGGTCGTGGCAGAAGTAGACGCTCACCGGGTTGAACGACAGCCCCCAGCAGCGCGGTTGCGTCAGCAGGTGCACGGGGCCTTCGGGCACCTGCCCGGTGGCCTGGCCAACCAGCAGGCGTGCGGCCTCGATCAGGGGCATGCCTTGGCGGGTCAACGCGGGCAGGTAGTCGGTTTCGCGCCAGCACAACGGCGCCAGGCGCGAGCGGCCGAGCCAGCGGGAGAGGTTGAGCAGGCGCGGCAGTTCGTCGAGGTCCAGGTAGAACAGGCCGATGCGGTAGCGGAACGCGTGGGGCCTGGGCGTCAGGCGCCGGTGGCTGACCCAGCCGTGGCACAGGCTGCTGTTCACAGCGTTTCTCCAAAGCGCCTGGCGACCGTCAGCGCACTGAGCACGCCGTCCTCGTGAAAGCCATTGGCCCAGTAGGCACCACAGTAGTAGCTGTGCAGCGGGCCTTGCAGTTCACCCTGACGGGCCTGGGCGGCCAGCGCGGCGAGGCTGTACTGCGGATGCGCGTACTCGAAGCGGGCAATGATTTGCGCAGGGTCCACCATCGCGGTCTGATTGAGGCTGACGCAGAAGGTGACCGGCGCCTCGATGCCCTGCAGGATGTTCATGGCGTAGGTGAGCGCGGCGGGGGCCTGCTCGCTGCCACCGAGGCGGTAGTTCCAGCTGGCCCAGGCCCTGCGCCGGCGCGGCAGCAGGCGGGTGTCGGTGTGCAGCACCACGTCGTTGCTGGCGTAGCGGATGGCGCCGAGAATCGCCTGTTCCGGCTCGCTTGGGCGGTCCAGCAGTGCCAGGGCCTGGTCGCTGTGGCAGGCGAAGACCACCTTGTCGAAGCGTTCGCTGCCGCCTGCCCAGGTCACCGTCACGCCTTCATCGTCGCGGTTCACCCGTTGCACCGGGCAGTTCAGGCGTATGCGCTCGGCAAAGGGCCGGCACAGCGGTGCCAGGTAGCTGCGTGAACCGCCTTCGATCACCCGCCATTGCGGGCGCTGGTTGACCGACAGCAGGCCGTGGTTGCGGCAGAAACGCACGAAGAACTGCAATGGAAAATGCAGCATGTCGGCCCGAGACATCGACCAGATGGCCGAGCCCATGGGCACGATGTAGTGCTCGATGAAGCGCTGACCGTAACGATTGTTGCGCAAGTAATCGCCCAGGGTGGTCGCGCCATCGATACGTTGCTGGTCGAGGTCGGCCAGTGACTGGCGGTTGAAACGCAACACATCGCGCAGCATGCCCCAGAAGGCTGGCGACAACAGGTTGCGGCGCTGGGCAAACAGGCTGCGCAGGTTGTGCCCGTTGTATTCGAAGCCGGTTTGCGGGTCGTGCACCGAAAAGCTCATCTCGGTGATCCGCGAGGCCACGCCCAGGTGTTCCAGCAGGCGGATGAAATGCGGATAGGTCCAGTCGTTGAAGACGATGAAACCCGTGTCCACGGCAAAGTGCTGGCCGCGCCAGTGCACATCGACGGTATGGGTGTGCCCGCCGACCCGGTCTGCCGCTTCGAATACCGTGACATCATGCCGGCGTGACAGCAGGTGGGCGCAGGTGAGGCCGGCGATGCCGCTGCCGATGATGGCGATGCGCATGGTTCAACCCTGGGGCTGGCGCGCCAGGCGCCGGCCCAGCATCAGGCGCCAGCGTGCCGGCAGTGCGCCGAGCAGGCGCAGCAACAGGGTGAAGCTGGCGGGGAAGGTGATCTCCAGTGGGCGACCTGGCAGGCGTGCGGCAATGTATTTGGCGGCGCGTTCGGCGCTCCACAGCTGGGGCATGGGGAAGTCGTTGCGGCGCGTCAGCGGGGTGTCGACGAAACCGGGGCTGACCAGGGTGACATCAATGCCCTCGCTGGCCAGGTCCAGGCGCAGCGACTCGACCAGGTAGCGCAGCGCGGCCTTGGACGCGCCATAGGCACCGGCCCGTGGCAGGGCAAACCAGCTGACCGAACTGCCCATCACCACCAGATGCGGGCGTTGGCCGCGACGCAGCAAGGGCAGGGCGGCGGCCAGGCAATGGCTGGTGCCGATCAGGTTGGTGTGGATCACCCGCTCGACCAGTGCCGGGTCGAACTGGCCTGGCTCCAGGTACTCGCAGGTGCCGGCATTGAGGATTACCAGGTCCAGCGAGCCCCAGGCCTGCTCGATCTGCGCGGCGATGCGTGCCACCTGCTCAGGCTGGTCGACATCGCCGACGGCCAGCAGCACCTGGCCTGCAAAGCGTGCGGCCAGGTCTGCCAGGCGCTCTGCCTGGCGAGCCCCAAGCGCTACGTGGTGCCCTTGCTCCAGCAGGCGCTGTGCCAGTTGCGCGCCGATGCCGCTGCTGGCACCGGTCAGCCAGCAGCGGCTCATGCCAACCTGCCCTTGAGCCAGCGAATTGCGCCGCCCAGGACTGGAACATGTTCATAGAGCAAGGCGCCGGCGTCGAAGTAGTCCTGATGCAAGTAGACCCGTCCACGCCAGCGCAGGTGGCTGCAGCCTTGCAGGCTGATCGGTTGGCCGCCGGCCAGGCGCGGGTGGCGATAGTGCAAGGTCCAGCGGATGTAGCCGTGGCCCGGCTGTGGCTCGTCAAGGTCCTCGAAGGTGTAGCGGACCTCGGCAACGTTGGCGTACAGCTGCGCGAAATAGGCACGCAAGGCCGTGAGCCCACTGACGTGATGGAGGGGGTCGCGAAAGCTGACGTCGTCGCTGTACAAGTCGCCGAGCAGGTCGAGATTGTGCGGACCCAGAGTGGCAAAGCGTTCGGTGAAATGCTGCAGGTAGGTGGACATGCACAATACCTGTACAAAGTTGAATATCTGTACAAGGTATAGTGCAGGTCAGCGAGGAAATCTATACAGCAAAATTATTTTGTACAAATATCCTGAGGCTGCTTGCGGACCAGGCCGCCACACAGCACGCCTATCTCGAACAACAGCCACATGGGTACGGCGAGCAGCGTTTGCGAGAAGATGTCCGGCGGGGTGAGGATCATGCCGACTACGAAGCAGCCGATGACCACGTACGGGCGGACCTTCTTCAGGTACTTCACGTCGACCACGCCGATCCACACCAGCAGCACCACGGCCACCGGGATCTCGAAGGCGACGCCAAAGGCAAAGAACAGCGTCATGACGAAGTCGAGGTAGTTGGCGATGTCGGTCATCATCGCCACGCCTTCTGGCGTGGCTTTGGCGAAGAAGCTGAACATCAGCGGGAACACCAGGAAATAGGCAAAGGCCATGCCGGCGTAGAACAGCAGGATGCTCGACACCAGCAACGGTACGGCGATGCGTTTTTCCTGGCGGTACAGCCCCGGCGCGATGAAGCCCCAGATCTGCTGGAGGATGAACGGGATCGCCAGGAACAGCGAAACGATCATGGTCAGTTTGAACGGCGTGAGGAACGGTGAGGCCACGTCGGTGGCGATCATCGTCGCATTGGCCGGCATATGGTCGCGCAGCGGCGCCGAGACCAAGGTGTAGATCTGCTGGGCGAAGGAGAACAGCCCGGCAAAGATCAGCAAGATGACCGCCACGCAGCGCAGCAGGCGGGTACGCAATTCGGTCAGGTGTGAGACCAGCGGCATGGCCTGGTCGTGTTCGATTGTTTCGCTCATGGGGCTCGCGGCGGTTGGGGCGGTTCGGGCGTGGCAGGCGGATGCAGGCTTTGCGTGTTGTGCGGCGGGTGGTGGATGTCGCTGGCAGCGATCTCGCGTTCGAATTCGTGCTTGATTGCGTTGAGGCTGCGTTTCAGGCGCCCGATCCACAACCCCGCAGTACGCGCGGCACTGGGCAGGCGCTCGGGGCCGAGCACCAGCAAGGCCACCAGGCCAACCAGCAACAGCTCGCTGAAGCTGATACCGAACATGCTTCAGGCGTTCTGCTGCGGCTGCGCGCTGCTTTGTTGCTGCGGTGCGGGTATCGGTGCGGCCGGGGTTTTCTCTTCATCGCTCATGGCCTTGCGAAAGCCCTTGATTGATTCGCCCAGGTCACCGCCGAGGTTCTTCAGCTTCTTGGTGCCGAAGACCAGGACCACGACGGCCAGCAGGACGATCCAGTGTTTCCAGTCAAAAATGCCCATGGTGTTCTCTATTGTCAGGGAGGAGAGAGGCTGGCGCGCGAAGCGCCAGCCTGCCGGGTCAGGCTTCCAGGCCAGCCTTGGCCTGGCCGGTGCGCAGGGTGAAGTTGACGCCCATCGACAGCACGGGCTGTGGCGGGTTCCAGTTGGGCTTCGGTGCGCTCAGCAGGAACTCGGTCAGCGGCTCCATCTTGCCCGCCAGCATGTTCGCCAGCAGGGTGCCGGTGGCGGTGCCGCGCACGGTGCCCAGGCCGTTGCAGGCCAGTGCGCCATACACGTTCTCGCGCAGTTCGCCGAAGAAGCCGGCGCCGTTGCGGGTCATGCCCAGGCCACCGCCCCAGGTGTGCTCGAACGGCACTTCGGTGAGTGTCGGGAAGCGGCGTTCGAACGACAGCCGGTGGGAAGCACGCACCTTGTCGGTGTAGCCATCCTTGGAGCGGCCGTCAGGGTTGAAGCTGAAGCTGTTGCGCACCAGGATGCGGTTGTCGTGGGTACGACGCAAGGTCGAACCGAACGGGTCAGCCGGGATCACGCCCCAGAACTCCTGGCCACCGATGCTGGCCTGTTCGGCCGGGGTCAGCGGGCGGGTCAGGCTGCCGTAGGTGAAGATCGGCAGCATGCGGTTCTGAAGGAAGCCGAAATGCTGGCCGAAGTGGTTGTTGCCGAGGATCAGCTTGCCGGCGGTGATGCGCCCGGTCGGGTGATGCAGCACGATCTTCTGACCGTAATCGACCGCGGTGATCACCGTGTCTTCATACAGCGTGACGTTCTCCGGCAGGCTGTCGGCCAGGCCTTTGACCAGTGCCGAAGGCTGCACCAGCATGGTGCCCGGGGTGTACAGCGCCTTGCGGTAGAACGAGGTACCGATGTGGTCCTTCAGCTCGTTGCCTTCGATCAGCTCGACCTTTTCGCCCAGGGCTTCCAGGCCGCCACGGTAGGCGTTGAGCACGGCGATGCCTTTGTCTTCGATGGCTGCCTGGTATTTGCCGGAGTGGCGCAGGTGGGCGTCGACGATGTTGTGCTGCTCGACCAGGTCACGAAGGATGCCCTGGCCGCGCTGGTTCAAGTGCAGGATGTTCTTGGCGTTGGCCTTGTCGCCGATGTAGTCCGGCGCGCCGATGTCGTGGGGCACGTCGATCAGGAAGCCGGCGTTGCGGCCGGAGGTGCCGAAGCCGACCTGCTGGGCTTCCACCAGGATCACCTTGTCCTGAGGGAAGTTCAGGGCCAGCTGGCGTGCAGCGGCAAGGCCGGTGAAGCCGCCACCGATCACCACCCATGGCGCCTGGTCATCACCGATCAGCGGGGCTTTAGGCTGACGCACGCGGCTGGTGTGGAACCAGCCAGGGGACGAATCGTCACGTGGCAGCGCATCGACGCGCACCAGCGAGGCCGGGTCGGCCGGGATTCCGTCATTGAGCAGCGTGGCTGCGCCACCTGCTGCGACAACGCCTGCGCCGACGCCGGCACCAATAAGTACTTTCCTGCGGGTAACTGCCATTTACATCCATCTCAGTCAAAGGTGATTGCGGTAAATCCTTGAAGCGCATTGATTCTTATTTGAAGAATACAATGTGTATACAGATTGTATGGCCGAGGTTGAGGGTGCGTCAATCTGCCTCTGCGACCGAGTGGCCCATTCCTTGCTTTCGTAGGGCGCATGCAATCGAGGTAACAGTCCCGCCATGCACGCCCAACGCCACCGCTTCAATGACGTCAACACCCATGCCAGCGCGATCCTCGGCTGGCAGCAGACCTACGACCAGATCAGCGCCGGCAGTGCACACACCGAGCTCACGCACCTCACCGCCGAACGCTTCCAGATCTTTCGTGAATGCCTGGACAAGCGCGTGGTCCAGCACGGGGCGGCGCCGGCGCGGCGCTTTTGCCTGGCGCTACCCGCCGGCAGTGCGGGGGCCGGGGTATTCCAGGGCAGCAGCGTGGGTAGCGCGGATGTCACGCTTCTTCACAGTGGTCAGGAGTTTTTCGTCCATGCGCCCGAAGGCATGGACCTGCTGGCGGTGAGTGTCGATGCCGATCGTCTGGAACAATTGGCCGAGCGCGAGTTCAGCGCCCAGGAACTGCGGGCATTGAACAGGGCCACTCGGCTGAACGTCAGCCCGGCCTTTCTCGGTGCCGTACGTTCGCAGTTGCAGGGCCTGATCGATGCGGCGCTGCAGGGCGAAGCGCTGGTGGAAGCGCAGCTCGAAGACTTGTTGCTGGAGTGCATGCTGGTGCTGCTGGACCAGGTCAGCCAAGGTGGCGCGGGGCGAGGAGGGAATGTTGCGGTCAGCGCCTACCTGGTCCGCCAGGCGCACCAGATGGCCCTGGATTGCCTGGACGAGCCGTTGTCGGTGTTGCAGATCTGCGAGCGCCTGGATGTCAGCCGCAGCACCTTGCAGCGCAGTTTCCTCGGGGTCACCGGCCTGAGCCCGGTCGAGTACCTGCGTGCGGTGCGCCTGAATGCCGTGCGGCAACGGCTGCAGTGCACCGCCGCCGAGCAGTTCACCGTTGCCCGGGTGGCCAGCGACCTGGGCTTTACCCACCTCGGGCATTTCTCCGGCGCCTACCGCGCGCTGTTCGGTGAACTGCCGTCACACACCGCTCGCCAGGACAGCGTGGTTCAGGCAAAGCGTTCCAGGCGGTAAGGCGAGGGGTCGACCAGCGGGGTACTGCCATCGACCAGGTCTGCCGCCAGCTGCCCGGCTGCGGGCGAAGTACCGAAGCCGTGGCCGGAGAAACCGGTCGCCAGCACCATCCCTGGCAGCTGCTGAACGTGCCCGATCACCGGTAGCGAGTCTGGCGTCACATCGATGGTGCCGGCCCATGCCTGCTCGATGCGCGCCTGCTTGAACACCGGCCAGGCCGCCCTGAGGTTGTCCAGCGCCTCCTGGTTCAACGCCGGGTTGGCGTCGGGGTTCTGGGTGCGGATGCGCTCGAACGGCGACACCGCAGCAGGTGACCAGCGCCGTGCCAATGCCAGGTCCTTGAAAAACGGCTTGCCGAACGATACCCGCAGCAAACCCCGCTGTGCACGGAACTGCGGCAGGTAGCGTCGCCCGAGCAAGGCATGATCGAGGGTCAGGTGGGCATCGAGGGCACCCCGTTGGGTGATGATGAAACCACCGTCCATATGCTTGCGGAACGAGAAATCCGGGCCGCCCACGGCGATGTCGGTAGGGCCTTCCATGGGCGCCGTGCGCAGCACCGAACAGTTCAGCGGCAAGGTCGGCAAGGCGACCCCGTGGTTGCCCAGCAGGCGCCGCGACCACAAGCCACCGGCCAGCAGCACCTGCTCGCAGCGGATCTCGCCGTGCTCGGTCACCACACCGTCGATGCGCCCGGCGGCGGTGGTTACGCTGCGCACCGCACAGTTCTCGACGATCACCGCGCCACGGGCCATGGCCGCCTGGGCGATGGCACTGCTGGCCAGGGTTGGCTCAGCACGGCCGTCGCTTTCGGTGAAGATGCCACCGGCCCAGGTGGCCTGCCCACCTGGCACGCGCTGGGCGATTTCGGCGTTGCTCAGCAGGCGCGAACCGACCGGCAGGCCGTCTACCGACTTCAGCCAGGCCTCGTGCATCGCCATTTGCCCGGGTTCCCGGGCGGCAAACAGAATGCCCGCCTGCCGGTAGCCGACCTCGCGCCCGACCCGGGCGGGCATTTGCGCCCACAACCGGTCTGCGGCCAGGGCCAGGGGCAGGTCCTCGCGGTGGCGGCTGGTCTTGCGCACCCAGCCGAGGTTGCGCGATGACTGCTCGCCGGCGATGCGGCCTTTCTCCAGTACCACCACCGGGATGTTGCGCTCGGCGAGGGTCAGGGCAGCGGTGAGGCCGACGATGCCGCCGCCGATGATGACCACGGTGGTGGCGCTGGGTGGCGTGTTTGCGCAGTGCACCGGCGCGATGACAGGGGACATGGACGGTTCTCCTCGAAGGCGGGCTAGCGCGACAGGTCGATCAGCTGGGTGGTGGCGCGGGAGGCTCCGCGGTAGGCGGTCACCTCCAGTTCCACCCGGTACACCGTCGCGCCCAGGGGCGGGCAAGTGACCGTGCTGGCCGGGTCGATGCCGCGAAACACTTCGCCGACGATGGTCATCACGCTGGCGACATCCTCAGGCCTCTGGATGAACACCCGTGAGCAGACTACGTCGGCCAGGGTCGCATCCACGGCATTCAGCGCCGCTTCGATGTTGGCGAGCACCTGGCGGGTCTGGGCCTCGAGGTCTTCGGGG
Source organism: Pseudomonas sp. CC120222-01a (assembly GCF_003097235.1). Taxonomy (GTDB): domain Bacteria; phylum Pseudomonadota; class Gammaproteobacteria; order Pseudomonadales; family Pseudomonadaceae; genus Aquipseudomonas. Next base: position 18,924 of record NZ_QEQQ01000017.1, read on the forward strand.
ATTTCGCCAGTCGCCGGGTTGCGCCCGGCGGTGTTGGACACGAAGATCCAGTCGTCCACGGCCACCAGGCGCGAATAGCTGCCCAGGGTCTCGTATTTCGATCCGGTCTTGAGTTTGGTGATCTGCAGCATGGCATTGTCCTTGAGGGTTGGAGGGATGGATCAGCTCAGCGCCGGGCTTTCCCACAGGTTGAGGCGCACGCCGACGCCGCGCTCCAGCGCCTGGCGGTACACCACCGTGCCCCAGGCCACGTCCTCGACCGGCATGCCGCCCACCGACATGATGATGATCTCTTCGTCGTTGCTGCGGCCGGGGGCTACGCCTGCGACGATCTTGCCGATGTCTTCCAGCTGCTCGGCCGGCAGGCTGCCTTCGGCGATCATGTCCATGAACCGCACGCCCACCAGCGGCACATGGTTGTGCGCAGGCTTGGGCAGCTCCTCGAACCAGGCCTCATACAGGCCGGTGTTGTCGACCACCTTGCGTACGTCGGCCTGCTCCATGCCGGCGTCGATGCTGCAGCCGGCGGGCATGGCGAGAAACGCGCCGGGCTTGACCCATTCGCGCTTCACCAGCGGATAGGTGGAAGGGTCACCGGTTTCGCCGGAGGTGCAGTAGGTCACCAGGTCCGAACCGCGTACCACCTCCTCGATGCTGTCGACCACTTCGATGGTGGTGATCTGCGGGTAGGTTTCGCCTACCCAGCTGATGAAGTCGTCCAGGCTCTTCTGGCCGCGGCCCTTGAGCTTGAGGGTATCGACTTGCGGGCACACGGCCATGAACGCGGCCACGGTGGTCTTGCCCATCACGCCGGGGCCCAGCAGGCCGATCACCCGCGAGTCGCGGCGGGCCAGGTGGCGTGCGCCGACACCGGGGATGGCGCCGGTGCGGTAGGCCGACAGCAGGTTGGCCGACATGTGCGCCAGGGGGGCGCCGGTGTCCGGGTCATTGAGGGTGAACATCAGGATCGAACGCGGCAGGCCCTTTTCGCGGTTGGCGATGTTGGAGCCGTACCACTTGACGCCGGCGGTGCAGAAGTCGCCGCCCAGGTAGGCAGGCATCGCCATCATGCGGCGGTCGGCCGTGGGCTTGGGCATGTTGGGGAAGGGCGAGTCCTTGGGGAAGGTGATCATCGCGCCGTGGGAGTCGCTGTTCGGCCCGGCCATGCGGTAGTCGCCGTGGTGGAGCAGGGCGAACATCTGCTCCATGGTGTTCACGCAGGCCAGCATGTCGGTGACGCCGGCGCGGATCATGTCCTGCTCGGACAGGTAGAGAAAGTCGATTTTTGTAGTTGTCGTCATGGCTCATCTCGGGGCGGAGGAAGAGGGCCGGCAGCGAAGACTGCTGCCGACGGCGCCGATGTTAGGAATGCGCCAGGGCGGGCGGCTATCCCAAATTGGTCAGGAATCACGGGGTGTCTGCGGCCATGGCTATCCGCGCTGTCTAGCCTGCGGCTTTGCGCGATTTCAGCGGAATTCGCGCTGCTGCACAGCTGGCAGCCATGACCAAAAGCCCGGCAAAGGGGTACATGCTGCGGGCCTCCGGGCGTTGCACACTGTGGGGGTCACAAGGCATCAGCCAGGGACGGTCGTGTCACACCGCTGTAAACCAGCACATCCATCCAGGATCAATCCATGAAAACAACAACATCCAATCCGATTGACAAGACTTCCGTGTACATCTGCGCCGGCCTGGTTTCCGCTGGTGGGGCCCTGTTGCTCAATGTGTTGCCGGTGTTGTTCGGTGCCCTGGCCGAGCAGTTCGGTTATGGCGAACAGCAGCTGGGCAGCCTGGCCATGGCCATGAACCTCGGCTTCGGGGTGCTCGGCCTGGCCTCGCTGCTGTGGATCCAGCGCTTGAGCTGGCGGGTCATTTCTACTTTGTCTTCGCTACTGGTGGCGGCTGCGCTGGCGGCGATGCTGGGTAACCCCAGCTACGAGGCGCTGATGCTGCTGATGGCCCTGGCCGGGGCCGGCACCGGTTCGCTGTACGCCCTGGCGATGAGCATCTTCGGCGACAGCGCGCAACCTGAGCGGGCCTTCGGTTTCAAGCTGGGCATGGAGACCGTGCCCGGCGCCTTGCTGCTGATCGTGCTGCCGGTGGCGGTGGCACCGCAGTGGGGCTTCCAGGGCATGCTGGTGACACTGGTGATCAGCATGTTGCTGATGGGGGTAGCGCCTTTGCCGTGGGTGCCGAGCCGCAGTGCGCGGCAGCTTGAGGCGCGTGCTGGCGGGGCGCCGGTGGTGTGCCGCGAGAGCCGGACCATTGCCTGGCTGAGCCTGCTCGCCAGCCTGGTGTTCCTGACCGGCATCATGTCGGTGTGGGCCTTCCTTGAACTGATGGGCAAGAAGAGCGGCCTGTCTTCGGACACCATCGGCTCGGTGCTGGCGCTGGGCTTCATCATCAATGCCGGCGGCGGCTTCATCGCCTCGTCGGTCGGCCTGAAGGCCGGGCGCTTCCTGCCGGTGGCAGTGATCATCGCGGCCGAGGTGGCGGGCCTGGTGCTGCTGGCACAGTTCGACTCGCTGACCACCTACGTGGCCGGGGTAATGTGCTTCCTGTTCTCGATCAGCTTCGTGCTGGCCTACACCTTTGGCGTGATGGCCGAGTTCGACCTGTCGGGCCGGCTGGTGGCCTTGGGGGCGCTGTGCCTGTCGGTCGGCGCGGCGGTGGGGCCGGCAGTCGGTGGCCTGCTGATCGAAACCTACGGCTACACCGCGGTGCTGCTGTTCTCCGGTGCTTGCTCGATCAGCGTGCTGGCGATCTACGGTGCTGCCGTGCTGCGTTCGCAGCAGGCGGGGAAGCGTGAGCCGATGGGCGACGCGGTGACCTTGCCGAAGCTGTGATGGATGCAACCTGGGTAGAAAAAGCTCGCTGGGGATGACTCGGCGAGCTTTTTCATTTCACGCGACTAAGGACGAAACCAAGCATGAAGATTGCAGTGATCGGGGCAGGGGCCATGGGCAGCCTGTTTGCCGCCAGGTTGCTCGATGCCGGCGCCGAAGTGACCCTGGTGGATGTCGATGAGCGGCTGCTCGAAGCCCTGCACACCGATGGCCTGCGCCTGGAGGACGAACAGGGAACGCGGGTTTACTGGCCTCGGGTGGCACGGGCCGAGCAGCTGCAGGGCGAGTTCGATGCCTTGCTGATGCTGACCAAGAGTTACCACGCTCGCCAGGCCATGCAGGCCAGTCGGCATCTGCTCGGCCAGCAGACATTGGTGCTGACGTTGCAGAACGGCCTGGACAGCGTGCCGGTGCTGCGCGAGTTCGTGGCAGACCGTTGCCTGGCGATGGGCATGACCCTCTATCCGGCCGATGTGCTGGCGCCCGGCAGCGTGCGCAGTTGCGGCGGTGGCGAGGTGCGCTTGCGCGGGCTGTTGCCTGGGGCAGGGCAGGCCGGGCCGTTGCAGGCACTGATCGATGGCTTGCGCCGTGGCGGCATGCGCTGCATCGAAGACCCGGATATCGAGGTGAGCCTCTGGGAGAAGGTCGCCTTCAACACGGCGCTGAACTCGCTGTGTGCCCTGACGGGGAACAACGTGGGCGAGCTAGGCCGTTGCGCGCGCGGCCGCGAGGTGGCGTTGGCACTGGTTGCCGAGGCGGCCTCCATCGCCGCGTCGGTGGGCGTGGCGCTGGACCCGCAGCGCGTTGTGCTGGCGGTGGAGGAGGCGTTCGTCGTGCACGCCGGGCACAAGCCCTCCATGCTCCAGGACCTCGAACACGGCAGGCGCATGGAGATCGATGCGCTGTCCGGCGCGTTGCTGGGCCATGCCCGGCGCCAGGGCGTACGCGCCCCGGCCATGGCCGCCATCGACCGGCTGTTGCGCCGGGTGCAGCGTCAGCGCAGCGGTGAAAAGGCCGCTGGCAGGTAGACCACCGAGTTCATCTTCTGCAGCTGCGCGGCAGAATTCTCCGGCGGCCATACCCCGTCGCTGACGGCGCGGGTGCGCACATCCAGGCGCTGCTCCAGGCTGGCGTAGGGCCAGATGTGCAGGTAGCGCGGCAGCCTGCCATTGGTGGCGTAGAACGCCGCATACACCGGCGAATACGGCTCCCCCGTGCGCGGCCCGACCGCCTTGCGCCAGCCGGCCAGGGTCGGTGCCAGGCCGGAGGTGACCAGGTCGTACTCGCGCAGCTCGTAGAATGGCCCGTGCTTGCCGGGGGCCAGCGGCTCAAGGAATGTGAACAGACGGTAGTCATCCATGTGCTGTTCAAGCACGAACTCACCGATGCCGAAAGCATCACTGGCCAGCAGCACGCGCTCGCGTTCGGCTGCCTGGACCTCGACGCTGGCAAAGCGGCGCAGCACGGCAATGGTGTTCTGCGGGCCGATCTCGGAAACCCAGCAGCCGATCAGCTCGACGCCCTCGATGGCGGCTTGCAAGGCCTCCTGTAGGCGGGGCAGGGCCTGGCTGGGTGTGCGCACGCGCAAGGTAAAGCGCAGCAGTTCGTAGTGGTAGGACATCAAGCGTAGCTCCTGGCTAAAAGATGAGGAACGCTAAGGGGCAGCGGGCCAGGCGCTCAATGACCGGGCGGATCAATGTTGTTGCGTTACACGCAACGAAAGCTCGCCCGCAGGCCGCAATGGGCAATGTGGCGCGGTATGTGCTTGCGCTTAGTTCATCCGTCTTTTTGTTACCCAAAATCACGTGAATATTGCACTAATATGGCGCGTGCTCCCGATAGAGGTGGTTCATGAACGGTCAAGCGATGTCTGTCTGGAACGAGCGTGTCCACGCGGTATGTGGGCGCTTCGAAACCCGCTACGACCAGTGCCAGAGCCTTTTCATCGGCGACTTGCGCCCCTCGCTGCTGGGCACCACGCAGGTCGCCCACATCCGTAGCAATGCCCATGCGATCGCCCGTTCGGAGCGCGAGGCGGGGCGTGATGGCGATTCACATTGTTTCCTTGTGTTACAGCAGCAAGGGGAAATGTCCATCGAGCTGGGCGACCGGGTGATGGAACTGCGCGAAGGTGACATGGCGCTGCTGGATTCGGCGCAGGCGATGAAGATGATCCCCCGCGGGCTGTTCTCCCACGTGTCCATCCACATGCCCCGCGAGCGCCTGAAGAACCTCGATGCCAGCCGTTTCGGCAAGCTGTCCACCGCCGGCGCGTGCGGGCAATTGCTGGCGACAATGGTGCGCCAGGTGGCCGAAGGCGAACTCGAACAGTGGGCCTGCGCCGAAGACGGTGACGGGCTGCAGGCTGCGCTGGTGGGGTTGCTCGGTTCGGTGCTGGAATACCGGGCGCGCGACAGTTCGCCCGGCCTGCACCTGCACGAAGTGCAGTCGCTGATCCAGCAGCGGCTGGACTCGCCGCGCCTGACGCCGGTGGCCCTGGCCGAGGAGCTGGGCATTTCCAGCCGGCAGCTGTATCGCCTGTTCGAGGCCAGCGGCGACAGCGTCTGCCGTTACATCCTGCGCGAACGGCTGCTCAAGGCCGCCCAGGACTTGCGCAACCCGGCCTATGGGCATCGCTCGATCACCGACATCGGCACCCGCTGGGGCTTCGCCGATTCCGCGCATTTCTCCAAGACCTTCAAAAAGCAGCTGGGCATGACGCCACGCAGCTATCGCGGTCAGGGGCAGTAGGCCAGGGGGGCGCCGCTGAGGTTGGAAACCGCGCAGCGCGGATGAGCGAGGCGCTTCCGGCAGATGAAAAACATTGATAGCATTCGGCCATCCATTCGGATGTCGGGTTTGTGACGCTGTTCTCGTTTTACCGTGTTCCGAGCCTGGAGCCTTCCCCCCACTGCAGGGCCTCGAAAAGTAGCGGCCCACAGTGATAGACGGCGTTCACGTTCCGTGGACAGCAGCCGATACTCTGATGCAAACAATAATGCAGATCTTCGACAGGGATGTTCCACGATGAAGCAGGCAGTGTGGTGGGCGGCGTTGGCCTTGATGGCAGGTGTTGCACAGGCCGCGACCGAGAGCGATCCATTGCTCGATGGCGCCACCTCCAGCGGCGGCAGTGAAGTGCGCGGCGTGCTCCGCGCCCGCTCCCAGGCCGTATTGGCCAGCGAGCTGTCCGGTCGGGTCACGGAGATCCCCTTCAGCGAAGGTCAGTCGTTCAGCAAGGGCGATGTGCTGGTGCGCTTCGATTGCAGTGCCTATCAGGCGCAGGCCAATGCCTCGGCCGCCGCCGTGCGAGCGACCCGTGAAGAGTTGCGCAACAAACAGCAACTGGCGGCGCTGAACTCGGTTGGCAAGTTCGAAGTGTCCCTGGCTGAAGCGCGCCAGGCCCAGGCCCAGGCCGAAGCCCAGGTTTACCAGGTGCAGGTACAGCGCTGCCAGATCAAGGCACCTTACGATGGCCAGGTGGTGCAGCGGCGGGTCCAGCCCCACGAAAGCGTGGCCAGCGGCGCACCCCTGTTGGAAATCGTCGACAATCGCTCGCTGGAAATCCACCTGTTGGTGCCATCGAACTGGCTGGGCAAACTCAAGCCTGAGCAGACGTTCAGCTTTGTTCCCGACGAGACCGGCAAGCCGATCGATGCGGTGATCAAGCGGCTGGGTGCGCGCATCGACGAGGGCAGTCAGACCTTGCTGCTGATTGCCAATGTGCCGGCCAATACGTCGGGCCTGCTGTCTGGCATGAGCGGTACGGCGCACTTTGCGGAGCGCAAATGAACGCTCCCGTTCCTGGTGCACTCGAGCAACTGCTGGCCCATTACCTGAAGCTCGAACGCCAGGCCCGGTCTGCGCCCTCGGTGGAAGAGCTGGCTTTCAGCATGGTCAACGACAGTCAGCCGCTGTTCGGCTACCGCCATGGGGCACTGTTGATCGCTGGCAAGGTCCGCGCGCTGACCGCTGTCAGCGCGGTCGAACCGAACGCGCCGTTCGTGGTGTTCGTTGAGCGGGTGGCCAAGGCGCTGGCGGCTGGCGAGCGTTTTGCCCTGCCGGGGATCGTGCCTGCGCAGGACCTGGACCAGGCCTGCCGTGATGACTGGCAGGCGCTGTCCGCGGCGCATGGTTTCTGGCTGCCGTTGAAGGACCGCCAGGGCGAGGTCTTCGGTGGGCTCTGGCTGGCCCGCGACATGCCCTGGACCGAGGCAGAACAAGCGTTGCTGGCGCAACTCGGTGACTGTTACAGCCACGCATGGCTTGCCCTGCAGCCTGGCAAGCCGTGGCGCCTGCGTTGGCCGGCACGGGCCCGCTGGGCCTTGGCTGCAGCACTGTTGCTGGTGCTGCTGGTGCCGGTGCGCCAGTCGGTGTTGGCCCCGGCCGAAGTGGCGCCGCGCAATGGGCAGGTGGTCGCCGCGCCGCTGGATGGTGTGGTCGCCGATGTTCTGGTCAAGCCGAATCAGCCGGTCAAGGCCGGCGAGGTGCTGGTGCGTTTCGATGCCACCACCCTCAAGGCCCAGGCCGATGTCGCCGAACGTACCCTGGGCGTGGCCGAGGCGGAGTTCAAGGCCAACACCCAGCGCGCCTTCTCCGATAGCGACTCCAGTGCGCGCCTCGATCTGCTGGCCGCCCGGGTCGAGCAGAAGCGTGCCGAGCGTGATTACGCCCGTGATCTGCTGGCGCGCACCGACGTGCGTGCCGAGCGCGACGGCATAGCCGTGTTCGCCGATGCCCAGCGTTATATCGGCAAGCCGCTGCGCACTGGCGAACGCCTGATGGAAATCGCCAACCCGGCCCAGGCCGAACTGCGCATCGAACTGCCGGTTGCCGATGCCATTGGTCTGGAGAAGGGCGCTGAAGTCGCGCTGTTCCTCGACAGCGATCCGCTGCACCGGCACAGCGCCGTACTCGAGCGCGCCGCTTACCAGGCGCAGAACACCCCGGCCGGGCAGCTCGCCTATCGCCTCGATGCCCGCTTCGAGAACGCACCACCACGCATCGGCCTGCGCGGCACCGCCAAGGTGTTCGGTGATCGCGCGCCGCTGGCCCTGTATCTGCTGCGCCGGCCCCTGGCGGCCCTGCGCCAGGCGGTGGGCCTGTGATGCTGCCGGCGCTGCGCCCCGACTTGCAGCTTTCGGCGGGTGCACCGGGGCTCGACGGCTCGCCCAACTGGACGCTCGCCGATCCGTTGCGCGGGCGTTATTTCAAGCTCGGTGCGCCGGCCATGCGCTTGTTGCGCCACTGGGCCCTGGGCGATCCGCAGCGGGTGCTGAACGCCGCCAATGCCGAGCCAGGCGTACCCTTGACAGGCGCGGCGGTGGAGGAGTTGCTGCGCTTCCTGCGCGGGAATGACCTGGTCAGCGCGGTGGATGAAGAACAGCGCGCCAGCTATGCCGCCAAGGCAGCTGCCCAGCGCCAGGGCATCGGGACCCAGTTGCTGCACAAATACCTGTTTTTCCGAGTTCCGCTGTGGCGCCCGGACGCTTTTCTCAATCGCACCTGGCCCTGGCTCGAGCGCCATGGCCGTAACCTGCTGCGCTATGGCCTGCCGGCCGTGCTGCCGACCGGCCTGTTCCTGGTGATGCGCGACTGGGAGCGCTTTCTTGCGACCTTCCCCCATCTGCTGAGCCTCGGCGGCATGGCGGCCTTCGCCATTGCCCTGGGCTTTGCCAAGCTCTGCCATGAATTCGGCCATGCCTACATGGCCAAACGCGCCGGTTGCCGGGTGCCGAGCATGGGCGTGGCGTTCATGGTCCTGTTGCCGATGCTCTATACCGATGTCAGCGATGCCTGGCGCGTGCAGGACCGCCGCACCCGCCTGCTGATCGGCGCCGGTGGCGTGCTCGCCGAGCTGATCCTGGCCTGCATTGCCCTGCTGGCGTGGTCGCTGCTGCCGGACGGGGCAGGGCGCACCGCCGCCTTCATGCTGGCCAGCGCCACCTGGATCACCACCTTGGCGATCAACGTCAATCCGCTGATGCGCTTTGACGGTTATTTCCTGCTCAGCGATCTGTGGGGGGTCGATAACCTGCAGGGGCGCGGGTTCGCCCTGGGGCGTTGGCACTTGCGGGAAAAGCTCTTCGGTTATGGCGAGCCCATGCCCGAGCGCTGGTCGCCGAAGCTGCGCCGGCGCCTGCTGTGCTGGAGCTATGCCTCGTGGATCTGGCGCGCGGCGCTGTTCTTCGGTATCGCCCTGGCGGTCTATCACCTGTTCTTCAAGGTGCTGGGCATCTTCCTGATGATGGTCGAACTGGTCTGGTTCATCGGCCTGCCAATCTGGCGCGAATGGCAGCATTGGTGGCAGCACCGGGACAAGGCCCAGCCGCGCAAGGTGCTGTTGCTCGGTGCCGGTCTCGCCTGGGTGCTGGCCTTGCTGATCGTGCCGTGGCGCAGCGGCGTGGAAGTGCCGGCGATGCTCGAAGCGTCCCGTTTAAGCGCCTTGCATGCGCCAGCGTCGGCGCGGATTCGCGAGGTGCTGGTCAAGGATGGTCAGCAGGTCGAGGCCAGCCAGGTGCTGATGACCCTGGAGTCGCCCGACCTCGAAGCGCGCATGGTGATCGGTCGACGCGAGATCGAGATTCTTCAGTTGCAGTTGCGGCGCCAGTCCGCGCGCAGCGAAACCGCCGCCGACAGCGGCATCCTCGAGCAGCGCCTGGCCGAGGCCGTGGCCGAGTACCGTGGCCTGGCTGCCCAGCGCGAACGCCTGGTGCTGCGTGCCCCCCATGGCGGGACAGTGCGTGACCTGGCGGACAACCTGGTTGCCGGTCGCTGGGTCGGTGCTGACCTGCCGCTGGCGCAGATTGCAGAAGGTGGCCTGCGCCTTCGTGGTTACCTGGCCGAAGCCGATCTGTGGCGGGTGGCGCCGGGTGCCGCCGGGCATTTCGTCGCCGATGACGTACTGCGCGATTCCCTGCCGGTGAGCCTGGCCTCGGTGGATGCCAATGGCGTGGCCTATATCGACCAGGAAGCGCTGATTTCCGAGCATCACGGGCCGATTGCGATCCGCCGTGACGAAGAGAAGAGGGCGCAGCCGTTGCAAGCGCAATATGGTGCGCAGTTCATGCTCGAAAACAGTGCATTGAACCCGCTTTCACACCCTGTTCGCGGCCTTGTCGTGCTGGACGGAAAGGGCGAATCGCTGTTGTCCGCCGCCTGGCGACGTATGGCAGCGATCGGGGTTAGAGAAAGTGGATTTTAGTCGTGCGATTGTAAGGCGGTTGGGGTAGGCTGATATCAACTGGCCATGCAAGTAAGCGTGGCTCTCGTCACAATAAAAGCTAGCATGCAAAGTCATGACTACAGGGATGTTCGCATTGATGTCGAAGCATGCTGTGACCCTCCGTGCCCTGCATCCGGACGATATGGCCTTTATCGAGCGCCTGTATGCCGGTTCGCGCGCCGAGGAGATGGCCCATAGCGGCTGGCCGGCCGAGCAGATCGCTGCATTTCTCAGCCAGCAATTCAATGCTCAGCATAATTACTATCAAGCCCATTATGCCGATGGGGAATTATTGATCATCGAACTTGAAGGGCGGCCGATTGGCCGTCTTTATATGTTCTGGGGGCCGACCACCCTCAACGTGATCGATATAACCCTGCTCAGCGAGTTCCAGGGCCGGGGTATTGGCTCGGCCCTGATCGAAACGCAATTGCGCCGGGCCGATGAGCAAGGCCTGAGAGTTGAACTCTTCGTCGAATCCTATAACCCCGCTCAGCGGCTGTATGGCCGTCTGGGCTTCTACGTCTGTGGCGATTCCGGGGTTTACCTGAAGCTGCGCCGCGACGCTCGCACTGACTCAAGGAACGTTTCATGAGCGACCCGACAATTGCTGCCATTCCCAGCCTGCAGGAACTGCGTGAGGCCGACCCCGAAGGCTTCGTGCTTCAGCTCTCACCGGAGCAGGGCCTGAAGGTCAGGCTGTTGTCCGTGCGCGAAGGCGTGGCCATGAACCAGGACTACGAATGCTATTCGCTGGCTGTGGTGCTGCCCCTCGGGGTCAGCCTGCCGCAGGCGGTGTTCAATCTGTTCGGGCCAGGGCGCGAGCTGCCCTGGACATTGATGATGACCCCGGTGTTCCCCGAACCCGATGGCCGTCATGTACTTGAAGCGGTTATCCATCGCCAGCGGCAGCTGGCTGCGGTTGCAGTCTGAGTCACGGAAATCCAAACCACGCTAGTCAACATAAGGAAGAGTCTGATGGCTGATCCATTCCTGGGTGAAATCAGAATGGTGGGGTTCAACTTCAACCCCTATGGATGGGCGCTGTGCCAGGGTCAGGTCATGTCCCTGAGCCAGAACACGGCACTGTTCGCGCTGCTGGGGACCACGTATGGCGGTGATGGTGTGAGTAACTTCGCACTTCCTGACCTGCGCAGCCGTACGCCGGTGGGCTGGGGCCAGGGTAATGGCCTGTCGGTGTATGAACTGGGCGAGCAGGGCGGTACCGAGCATGTCACCCAGACACTGACCAACATGCCGCCGCATACGCACCTGCTGAACCTGACCGCGGCCAACAACCTGACCGCGACCAACAACTTGGGCGGTACCACTGTGCCTCAGGTGGTCAATGCCGACGCAACCAGCGCCACGCCGATCGCGGGCGGCTGCCTGGGCATCGCCAACGATGGTACCGGCACCACGTTCCAGATCTATCACAGCGGCAAGGACAACGCTGGCAACCCGCTGCCGCGCGTCGACCTGGCCACGCAGGCGCTCACGGTGACCGGTACCACCGCTATCGGCGGCTCCACCACCGTGTCCGGGACTGCTTCCGTGACCGGCACCGGTAGCCCGTCCTCGGTGCTGAGCCCGTTCCTCGCGTTGAACTTCATCATCGCGCTGCAGGGTATTTTCCCGAGCCGCAGCTAACGCAACAACCAGCGGTGCCCCGGGGCACCGCCACTTTTTCGAGTGCATTGCCCGAGCGGGCACTGCGCTGGCTCACCAGGAGGTGCACCTTGACATTCATCGAACGACTCTCGCGCAAGTCCGTCCAGCCGTCGCAGCCCGCTGAACCTGGCCAGGCTCCGCTGTTGATGGCCCTCGAGCCGCGAATCATGTTCGATGCGTCGGTGGCCGTGGTCGCCGAGGATGCCGCTGCGCAGACCACAGCCGATGCGGCCAAGGACGGCACCTCCAGCAGCGACAGCCAGGCCCCGGCCTCCGCCGGCGAGACGGCGAGCCAGCAACAGGCCTCACAGCGCCAGGAAGTGGTATTCGTCGATGGTCAGGTCAACAATGTCGGGCAGTTGCTCGAAGGCCTGTCGGCGAATACCGAAGTGGTGGTCCTCGACCCGGACAAGGACGGCCTGCAGCAGATGGCCGACTATCTCAAGGGCCGTGAGAACCTCGACGCCATTCATCTGCTGTCCCATGGTGCTGACGGTACGGTGCAACTGGGCAATGTCTGGCTGGCCAGCAACAACCTTGCCGAGCACCACGCGGCGCTGGAGAGCATCGGTGCCGCGCTCAAGGCCGACGGCGACCTGATGATCTACGGTTGCGATGTGGGGCAGGGCGACAAGGGCCAGGCGTTCATCGACGAACTGGCTGCGATCACCGGCGCCGATGTCGCCGCCTCGGTGGATGAGACCGGTTCTGCAGCCCTGGGCGGCAACTGGAGCCTGGAGCGCAACAGCGGCAGCATCGAGACCGCCACGCTCAGCATCAACGGCTATGACAGCCTGATGGTCGCCAGCTACTCGGGTGGTACCGTCTCCAGTGCGCCGGTCCTGGGCACTTCCGGCAACCTGATGAAGTACGTGGTCGGTGACTTCAACGGCGACGGCCGTGCCGACATTCTTTTCCAGGCCTCAGGCAGCAACGGGCTCTGGAGTTTCGCCCAGAGCAACAGTGATGGCACCTTCACCATTCTCAGCCAGGCAAACTCGATCTTCGCCGGCCTGAGCCTGGGTGATGCATCTACTGGAGGTGCCAACTTCCATGCCGGAGACTTCAACGGCGATGGCCGCATCGACCTGCTCGCCGCGCCCCTGACTGGCCCGACGATGAAGCTCTACATCAACAACGGCAGCGGTTTCAGCAGCCAGGACGTGACCGGTCCGAACTTCGGCGTTCGTACCCTGGTGGGCGACTTCAACGGCGACGGCGCCCTCGACATCCTCTACCAGACCAACGGCAGCGCCTCGGCCTGGGCCCTGGCATTGAACAACGGCAGCGCCACGCCAAGCTTCACCACCGTCACCAGCGCGGACGGGGCCTGGCCGTTCGGCGGGATCATCATGCCCGACTTCAACGCCTACAACTACAAGGCGGCGGACATCGATGGCGATGGTTTTACCGACCTGATCTACGTTGCCTCCGGGATGCAGATGAAGTACTTCCGCAACAACAGCGGGGTCTTCGTTGACAGCACTTCCTCGGCGGGCCTGCCGATCACCAGCGTGAGCCGGGCCATCGTCGCCGACTTCGACGGCGACGGCGACGCTGATATCCTTTATCAGGTCGGCGGCAACGGCACTCTCTTCCGTTACGTGCGTAACGACAACGGCACTTTCGTCGATGTCGACCAGGCCAGCTCGCCGTTCGCCAACGTGGTCCTGCCCGACATGAGCTCCCAGCAGTTCCGCGTCGGCGATATTGATGGCGACGGCGACCTCGATCTCGTCGTCACCTCGTCCTCGGCCAACAGCACCAGCATCTTCTACCAGAGCGGCAGCCTGCCCAAACTGGTCAGCTCGACCCCGGCCGATAACAGCCTGAGCGTCTCCCCAAGTGCCAATATCACCCTGACCTTCGACCAGTCGGTGACCAAGGGTACGGGCAACATCTACATCGTGCGCACCAGCGACAACACGATCATCCAGACCATCGACGTCAGCAGCAGCGCCGTTGCCGGCATTGGCACCACCTGGACCATCGACCCGCCAGCCGATTTGGTCGACGGCGTGGCCTATGCCGTGCGTATCGACAATAAGACCTTCGCCAACGCCAACGGCCAGGTTTACAAGGGCATCCAGAACAACACCGCACTGAACTTCAGCGTAGTCGCCGTCGCCGCGCCAGTGATCGGCAACTTCAATGGCGACGCTGCCAGCTACGTCGAAGGCGCCGCCTATGTGCTGCTCGACTCGGGTAGCAACGCCACCGTCACCGATGCTGACTCGGCCAACTTCAGCGGCGGCCAGATGACCGTGCAGATCACCACTGGCCTGGCCAGTGGTGAAGACGTGCTGTTCATCCGCAACCAGGGCAACGGGGCCAACCTGATTTTCGTGAGCGGCGCCTCGATCATCTACAACGGCCTGGTGGTCGGTACCTTCACCGGCGGCACCAATGGCAACCCGCTGGTGATCACCTTCACCAACAACGCCAACCCGACCACCGTTTCCGCGCTGGTGCAGAACCTGGCGTACCGCAACGCCAACAGCACCGAGCCGTCGACCACGCCACGTACGGTGTCGGTCGCCATGAGCGACGGTGCCGGTGGTACCAGTGCCACGGCCACGATCGGCATCGAGATCCATCCGGTCAACGATGCACCGGTGGTCAACATCACCGCGACCAACCCGACTTACACCGAGAACGCCGCGGCGGTCCAGCTGTTCACTGGCGCGACGATCAATACCGTCGAGTCGGGCCAGTCGGTGCTGCAGATGGTCTTCACCGTCAGCGGCATCGCCAACGGCGCGGCGGAGAAGCTGGTCATCGACGGCACCGACGTGACCCTGGTCCAGGGCACCTCGCTGACCACCTCGATCAACGGCATCAGCGTCAGCGTGTCGGTGAGCGCCGGCACGGCCACCGTCACTCTGGACAAGGCCGCCGGCCTGTCCACGGCGGCGGCGCAGGCCGTCCTCAACGGCATGGCCTACCGCAATGACAGCGAGAGTCCGACCACGGCCAACCGGGTCGTGTCCCTGAGCACCGTGAGCGACAACGGCGGGAGCACCGACGGTGGCCAACCCACCGCTGCCGTGGGCATCTTCAGCACCGTGACCGTGGTCGGCGTCAACGATGCGCCGGTCCTCAGTGGTGGGCCATACAACTTCGCCACCCTCAACGAAGACACCACGGCCACTGGCGTGCCGATCTCGACCGTACTGGCCAGCCACACCATGATCGACCCCGATACCGGCGCCCTGCGCGGTGTCGCGATCATCGCCAAGACCGGCAACGGCACCTGGCAATACTCCACCGACAACAGCAACTGGACCGACTTCGGTGCCGTCTCCAGCACCAGCGCGCTGTTGATGGCTGCCACCACCTATATTCGCTACGTCCCGGATGCCGCCAACGGCGAGACCGCGACCCTGAGCTTCCGTGGCTGGGACCAGACCTCCGGCACCGCCTCGGTCAACGGCATCCGTGGCCTGGCCGACACCACCAGCAATGGCGGCACCACGGCGTTCTCGATCGGTACCGGGGCGGTCAACCAGATAGTGACCTCGGTCAACGATGCACCGATCATGATCGGCGTAGCGCCGACCCTGCCCGGACTCACCGACACCTCTACCAGCAGCGTCGGCACCCTGGTCAGCGACCTGCTGGGTGGTGTCACCGATGTCGACACCGGCGCGTTGAAGGGCATGGCGATCACCGGCCTGACCTCGAGCTACGGCAAATGGCAGTACAGCACCGACGCCGGCAGCACCTGGAGCGACGTCGACACCGTCTCCGTCACCTCTGCGCTGATCCTCACCGCGCAGAACAGAGTGCGCTTCGTGCCGGACGGCATCCACGGTGAAACCGCGACCATCACCTACAAGGCCTGGGACCAGACCAATGCCACCCTCGGCCTGCAGGGTACCAAGACCAATACCACCACCTCCGGCGGCACCTCGGCCTATTCCAGCCAGACCGACACTGCCACCGTGGTGGTTACCGCCGTCAACGACCGCCCTGTGGTGACGCTGACCGGTACTGCGGCGATCTGGACCGAAGCCAACAACGCCCCTTCCGACCGCATCGTGGTGGATTCCGGGGTGACCGTGTCCGACCCCGACGGCCCGAACCCGCTCACCGCTACCGTGCGCCTGCTGACCTACTACAGCGCCCAGGACAGCCTGGCCTTCGTCAACGATCAGCTCACCATGGGCAATATTGTCGGCACCTGGAGCGCCGGTACCGGCATCATGACCCTGACGTCCGCCGGCAACACGGCGACCGCCGCCGAGTTCCAGGCCGCGATGCGGGCAGTGACCTACGGTAACGCCTCGGAATCCCCGAACACCACGAGCCGTACCGTGCAGTTCCAGGTCACCGACGGTGGTGGCCTGTCCTCCATCGCAGTCACCCGTGACATCACCATCGTCGCGGTCAACGACTCGCCGACCATCAGCGCGCCGGCCTCGCAGCAGATCATCGAGGACATCCCGACGGCGCTCGGCTCGATCACCTTCAGTGATGTCGACTCGACCCTGGGCATCGTCACCTTCTCCGTCGCCAGCGGTACCCTCAGCGCCACCAGTGCCGGTGGCGTGACCGTGGGCGGCACTTCGACGGCCCTGACCCTGAGCGGCACCCTGGCCAACATCAACCAGTTCATCGCCAGCAATCGCCTGGTCTACAGTGCGGCGGCCAACGCCAGCGGCGATGTGACCCTGACCATCAACGTCAATACCAGCAGCGTTTCCGATGCCACCAGCACCATGACCCTGCAAGTCCAGGCGGTGAACGATGCGCCAGTGGCCACCGTGCCGTCGTCCATCACCGTGACCGAAGACGTGGCCAGCGCGATCACCGGTATCAGCTTCACCGACGTCGATGCCGGCATCAACACCGTGGAAGCGACCTTCTCGGTGCCGAGCGGCACCCTGAGCGCCACCACGGGCATGGGTGTGACCGTGGTCGGCTCCGGTACCGGCCTGCTGACCCTGTCGGGCAGCCTGGCCGATATCAACTTCTTCATCGCGGCCAATGGCCTGGCCTTCAAGACCGCCCAGGACGCCACTGCCAGCGTGACCCTGACGGTCAGCATCAACGACGGCGGCTTCAGCGGCAGCGGCGGCGAGCAGACCGACACCAAGACCGTGACCCTCAATGTCACGGCGGTCAACGATGCACCCGTCAACAACGTGCCGGGCACACAGACTGCCTCGCAGAACGTCCCCCTGGCCTTCAACACCGGCAACGGCAACGCCATCTCGATCAGCGACGTGGATGCCGGCAACGGTCTGATGACGGTGACCCTGACCGCGACCAACGGCGTGCTCAGCCTGGGTAGCCTCAACGGCATCAGCCTGGTGATCGGCACCGGCCTGAACAACATCACTATGACGTTCGAGGGCACCCGCACCGACATCAACGCGGCGCTGCAGACCCTCACCTTCAGGCCGTTGAACAACTACCTCGGCGCTGCCAGCGTGACCATCGAGACCCACGACAACGGCAACTCCGGGTCCGGTGGTGCCAAGTCCGATGTCGATACCCTCTCGATCAACGTCATCCCGGTGAACCCGAAGATCACCCATGTCTCGGCCCAAGGCCTGGACCGCACCGTGAAGGTCGGCGATGACGTACTGATCAGCATGACCTGGGACCAGGTGGTCAACGTCGATCTGAGCAGTGGCAGCCCGACCTTGCTGCTGGAAACCGGCCTGGTGGACCGCAACGCGCAGTATGTCAGCGGCAGCGGCAGTAATACCTTGGTCTTCAAGTACACCGTGCAGGCCGGTGATATCAGCGCCGACCTGGACTTCCAGAGCACTGCGGCGCTGCAGATGAACGGCGCCGTGATCAGCAACAATACCAGTGACCTGGCGGTCTTGACCCTGCCGACCCCAGGCGCCGCCGACTCCCTCGGCGGGCGCAGCAATATCGTGGTCGACGGTGTGGTGCCCGTGGTGGGCAGCGTCAGCGCGCCGGTGGACGGCACCTACATCGTCGGGCAGGCCCTGGACTTCACCGTCAACTTCAGCGAAGCGATGACGGTCGATACCCGCACCGGCGTCCCGCGTATCGCCGTGACCCTGGACACAGGCGGCACCGTCTGGGCCGAGTATGTCTCCGGCAGCGGCAGCAGCGCCCTGGTGTTCCGTATGGTGGTCAGCAGCGGGCAGCTGGACAGCAACGGCGTCACCTTGGGCACTAGCATCGACACCCACGGCGGGGCGATCACCGACCTGGCCGGTAACGCCACCGTAACCACCCTGAACGGCGTGGCCAGCTTGGCAGGCGTCAATGTCGACGGCATCGCGCCCAGCGTCATCAACGTGACGCCGCCAGTGGACGGCAGCTACAAGGCCGGTGACGTGCTGACCTTCACCGTCAATGCCAGCGAAGCCGTGCAGATCGGCAGCCTGGCGCCGCGCCTGACGCTGGATGTGGGCGGGGTGACCCGTTACGCAAGCTACGTGTCCGGTAGCGGCACCGACAAACTGGTGTTCCAGTACGTGGTGCAGACCGGCGACAACGACGCAAACGGCATCGCTGCCAACAGCCTGGACCTGCGTGGCGAGCAGCTGACCGACCTGGCCGGCAACGCTATCGATCCGGCCTTGGGCAGCGGCAACCTGCCGGGCGTGCTGGTCGATACCACGGCACCGATCGCCAGTAACATCGTGCGCGTCGGCGCCAGCCCGACCAACAGCGGCTCGGCCAGTTTCACCGTGACCTTCAGCGAGGATGTGAGCGGGGTTGATGTCAGTGACTTCACCTTGGCCTTGGGCGGCTCGGCGGGCGGCAGCATCGCCAGCGTTACCCGCGTCGATGGTCGCACCTACACCGTGCTGGTCGACAACCTGGCGGGTATCGGCACCGTGCAGCTCAACCTCAATGCCAGCGGTACCGGCATTGCCGATGCCGCCGGCAACGCCTTGACCGGCGGCCTGAGTGGTGCCAGCTACAGCATCGACCGCGTCGCGCCGAGCGTGACCCGTGTCGATGTGCCGAATGGCGGCACCTATGTGGCGGGGCAGAGCCTGGATTTCACCGTGCACATGGACGAAACCGTGCTGCTGGATACCCGCAACGGCTCGCCACGCCTCGAAGTGACCCTGGACAACGGCCAGACCGCCTATGCGACCTACCTGTCCGGCGCCGGCAGCAGCGCCCTGGTGTTCCGCCTGACCGTGGCGACCGGCCAGCTCGATACCAATGGCATTGCCATCGGCAGCACGATCCAGCTCAATGGCGCGACCCTGCGCGATGCCATCGGTAACGATGCCCACACCACACTCAACGGCCTGCCGAACACCGACGCTATCCTGGTCGATGCCGTGGCGCCGACGGTCAGCAGCCTCGATTTGCCAGCCACCGGTGCCTACAAGGCTGGTGACGTGCTGCGCTTTACGGTCAATGCCAGCGAGGTCGTCAACGTTAACGGTACGCCGCGCCTGGCCCTCAACATCGGCGGCGTGACCCGTTACGCCGACTACGTCTCCGGCAGCGGCACCTCGGCGCTGGTGTTCGAGTACACCATCGTCTCGCCAAACACCGCCAACAGCGGCATCGGCCTGCCGGGCAGCATCGACCTGAATGGCGCGACCCTGCGCGATCCGGCCGGCAACGCCATGAACCTCAACCTCAACGCCCCTGGCACCGCCAGCGGCGTGATCGTCGATACCCAGGCGCCGGAAATCGCCAACATCGCCCGCGTCGAAGTGACGCCGAGCAATGCCAGCAGCGTGCATTACTTCGTCACCTTCAACGAGGACGTCAGCGGTGTGGACAGTGCCGATTTCAGCCTTGCTTTCACCGGCAGCGCCAACGGACGAATCGCTTCGATCACCCGCATCGACGGGCGTACCTTCGAGGTGCTGGTGGACAACCTGGCCGGTGTCGGCAACGTGCGCCTGGACCTGAATGGCAGCAATACCGGTATCGTCGATGTCGCCGGCAACCCGGTCAGCGGCGGCCTGGCCGGCAGCGTGTACACCCTCGACCGCGTCGCGCCATCGGTGACCAACGTTGCTGTAGCGGCCAGCGGCACCTACACCGCCGGGCAAACCCTGGACTTCACCGTCAACACCGATGAAGCGGTGCTGGTCGACAGCGGTGCCGGCAATCCGCGCCTGGCCATTACCCTGGACAACGGTCGGGTGGTCTACGCCGACTACCTGTCCGGCTCCGGCAGCATGGCGCTGACCTTCCGCCTGACCGTCACCAGTGGCATGGCTGGCAACAGCAGTTTTGCGGTGGCATCGACTATCGACACCAATGGCGGCACCCTGCGTGATGCCATCGGCAACGACGCCAACACCGGCCTGAACAATGTCGGTAACACCGGTGGCATCCTGGTTGATGCCCGTGCACCGCAGCCAAGCAGCATTGTCGTGGATGGCCCGGTCTTGCCGACCGACCGCAGCCTGAGCTTTATCCTGACCTTCGACGAGGCGGTCAGCGGTGTCGATGCCAACGACTTCAGCGTGCTGGGCACGGCCAGTGCCAGCGGCGTGGTGCAGTCGGTGCAGCGTATCGACGCGCAGACCTACCGCATCGTGGTCGGCGACCTGCGCGGGCAGGGCACCTTGGCCCTGAGTCTCAACGCGCTGAACAGTGGCATCCAGGATGGCGCCGGCAACCTGCTGGTACGCTCCTTGGCCAGCGCCGCCCAGGCCCGGCAGGCCCAGGACGTCGGCGATCTGGAGTACCGCATCAACCCACCGGATACCTCGGTCGTTGCACAACCCTCGGTGATCCAGCCGCAAGTACCGAGCAGGGTCATCAACGAAAGCATCTCGCCGCTGGTTCCCGGCTCGCTGTTCGAAGTGCGCACCGTGGGCGGCGACCTGAAACCGCTGGGCACCATCTTCCTCGGCCAGGCCGGCAGTGCACCGAGCTTTATCGCCCAGGTGTTCGGCAGCAGCGACAGCGGCCTCGGTAGCGGCGACGGCCAGGGCTTCCTGGGCTTCGGCGGTGGTAACGGCGGCATCTTCGGCAGCAGCACCTTCGCCACCCTCTTCGGTCGCGAGGTACCGGGGGTGACCGAGATGAACGTGTTCAGCGCCAGCCAATGGAAACAGAGCGACCTCAACCAGGGGCTGCGCGGAGTGTTCGGCGTGCCGACCTTTGGCCAGCAACTGCAGCAAATCAATGAAGCCGACCAGCGTCATGTGCGCGAGTTGGCCAAGGCCCTGGCAAAACCGGCAGAGATCGGACAACGGGCATGAAAGGCAGCACAATTCTTAAGAATCGAGCCGTACCAGGGGGCGGCCCAAGGATGAACAAGAAACACAAACTGTTTGCCGCCAGTCTGTTGGCATTGGCCATGGGCGGCTGTGCCGTCAAGACCGACCCGATCGAACGCAGTGCCAGCGAAGCGCGGGCCCGTGCTGACCTGGCGCAGATCTACAAGGACCAGGAACCCCTCAACGGGCCCCTGACCCTGCACCAGGCCATGGCCCGTGCCGTCAAGTACAACCTCGAAGCCCGTCTGAAGGTGATGGAAGAGGCCCTGGGCCAGCGTCAGCTGGACCTGGCCCAGTTCGACATGCTACCGCGCATGGCCCTGTCTGCAGGGTACGCCGGTCGCAACAACGTCAGTGCGTCGAGCAGCCAGAGCATCCGCACCGGTACCCAGTCTCTCGAACCTTCGACCTCGCAGGACCGTGACCGCGACGTGGCCGACCTGACCATGGTCTGGAACGTGCTGGATTTTGGTGTCAGCTACCTGGGCGCCAAGCAGCAGTCCGACCAGCGCTACATTCTCCAGGAGCGCAAGCGCAAGGTGATCCACACCATCACCCAGGACGTGCGTTCAGCGTACTGGCGTGCTGTGGCGGCGGAGCGTCTGCTGAGCCAGATCGATAAACTGATGGGGCGCATCGAGCAGGCCCGTATCAACAGCCAACTGATGAGTGCCCAGCGCATCGGTGACCCGGTCCAGGCCTTGAGCTACCAGCGCGCCCTGATCGAGGCAACGCGCCAACTGCAAGAGCAGCGCCGCGCGCTGACCCTGGCCAAGACCGAACTGGCGGCACTGATCAACCAGCCGATGGACAAGCCGTACACCCTGGCGCTGGACGGCAACTATGCGGTGCCCGAGCTGCACGTCGACTTCGCCAAGCTGGAGCAGCAGGCCCTGGCCAGCCGGCCGGAACTGCGCGAGCAGGACTACCAGTCGCGCATCAGTGCCACCGAAACCCGCAAGGCCATGCTGCGCATGCTGCCGGGCCTGGAGTTCTCGGCCGGCGGTCACTACGACAGCAACTCCTTCCTGACCAATCAGAGCTGGGCCGACTATGGCTTGAAGGTCACCTGGAACCTGTTCAACGTAATGTCCGCGCCGACCGCGATCAAGGTCGCCAAGGCCGGAGAAAACGTCGCCGATGCCCGTCGCCAGGCGATGTCGGTGGCAGTCATGGCGCAACTGTACGTGGCGCGGGCCAACTTCGAGGAAGCCAGCCGTCAGTTCAAGATCAGCGAAGAGATGGCCAATCTTGACGGGCAGATCGCTGAGCAACTGCGCAACCGCTTCCAGACCAACAACATCGGTGAGCTGGAGCTGATCCAGGGCGAGCTGAACAATCTGCAGACCCAGCTAAAACGCGACCTGTCCTACGCTGAAATGCGCAATGCCTACTCCCAAGTGTTCGTCAGCACGGGGGCGGACCCGCTGCCCAACGCACTGACGGATGACAAGGTGCAGACCATCGCCAATGCCTTGCAGAGCAGCGAGGACAGCTGGAACCGTTGAGTTTGCTGTGTAGCTGATGACTTCATCGTCGGCAACGTTGGCTCTGTGGGGGGCGGTGTTGCCGGTGATGGGGTCGGGTTCTATGCTGAAACCCCGATCAGAAATTTTCCAGAACGATCTTCCCCCGAGCCTTACCGCTTTCAATCACCGAATGGGCGCGCTTGAGGTTCTCGGCGTTGATCGCACCGAAATGCTCACCAAGGGTGGTCTTGAGAAGCCCTTCATCGACCAGCCGCGAAACACGCTCGAGCAGTTGGTGCTGCTTGATCATGTCCTCGGTCTTGTACAGCGAACGCGTGAACATCAGTTCCCAGTGCAACGAAAGTGACTTGCGCTTGAGCGGCATGACATCCAGCTGCGCTGGATCGTCGATCAGTGCGAGCTTGCCTTGTGGCCGAAGCACCTCAACCAACTGGGTAAGGTAGGTATCGGTGTGGCTCAGGCTGATCACGTAGTCGACTGGATTGAGCTTGAGCGCTTCCAGCTGAAGGGGGATCGACTGGGAGTGGTCGATGACGTGATGGGCGCCCAGATCTTTCACCCAGCCCTGGGTTTCAGGCCGTGAGGCGGTACCGATGACGGTCAGTTGCGTGAGCTTGCTGGCAAGCTGAACCAGGATTGAACCGACGCCGCCGGCAGCTCCGATAATCAGAAGGCGTTGGCCCTCGCCAGCGTTCTCTGCAATGCCCAGGCGGTCGAACAGCAGCTCCCAAGCGGTGATGGCGGTCAGCGGCAAGGCCGCTGCGCTTGCGTTGTCCAGGCTGCGGGGCTTGTGGCCAACGATGCGCTCATCGACCACATGAAACTCGCTGTAGCTGCCCGGGCGATCAATGGCGCCAGCGTAGAACACCTCGTCGCCCGGTTGGAACAACGTCACTTCAGCGCCTACCTCGCGGACGACGCCGACAGCATCCCAGCCGAGCACCTGCGGCTGCTCACCTCCACGGCTTGCGCGGATTTTCGTATCGACCGGGTTTACCGCAATCGCCTTGACCTCTACCAGCAGATCCCGGGCACCGGGTTTGGGTACGGGCAGTTCCGCGTCATAGAGCGCTTGCGGGTCATGGATAGGCAAACCGGCTTGGGTGTAAACGACGGCCTTCATTGGCGCGACCTCCAGAGATTCAAAAAGTGGGTGCAGGCTATTCGTTTCGATTCATTCAAGAAACAGCCTGAATGGAGTAAGACTTTCTCTCCCGCGGTGAAAGTTGGGTGAAGCAACCTGCTCCACCCAGAGGGCGCGGGTGATCACCTGGCGTTGTAGCGTGGAGCGAGCTGGTTGCTGGACAGCTGGTCGAACAGGGCCTTTCGGCTGGCGTCGTAACGTTCGAATGACTGCAGGTCGTGCATCGAGGGGATGGAAATCAGTACATCGTCGTCGAAGTCCTGCAAGGCACCGTCCACCAGATCCTGAGCCGACATGACGATGGCTGGATCCAGGTTCTCCACCGGCAAGCCGCCGATCTGCCAGAAATCGGTCGCGGTGGCGCCTGGCAAGACTGCCTGGATCTTGAGGCCGGTGCCCGCCAACTCCTTGTGCAGGGACTGGGTAAAGGCAGTGACATAGGCCTTGCTGCCGCCATATACGCCGTTGAGCAGCTCCGGGGCCAGGCTGACGATGGACGAGATGTTGATGACGGCGCCGTGCTTGCGAGCCACGAAGCCTGGAATGGCTGCATAGGTGAGGCGGGTGAGGGCGGTGACGTTGAGGGTGATCATTTCGGCCATGCGCTCGACATCACTTTCCAGCAGGCCGGTGTGAGTACCGATGCCCGCGTTGTTCACCAGCAGGCTGATGCTGGCGTCTTCACGCAGTTTGCGTTCTACCTTGGCCAGCGCTTCTGCATTGGCCAGATCTGCCGGGAGCACCTCCACGTTCCGTTGGGTTTGCGTGGTGATGCGATTGGCCAATGTGTTGAGACGCTCCCGGTTACGGGCAACCAGCACCAGGTCGTAGCCCCTGCGTGCCAAGCGTTCTGCGTAGATGGAACCGATGCCGGTCGAGGCGCCGGTGATGAGGGCAGTGCCTTTGAATGACTGGGTCATGATCATGCTCCGTGGTTGGGTGTGGAGCCATGATGCAGAACGTCGCTTTCGTCTTAAACGACGCATATGATACGTTTTCAGGACATTGAACAAGGAGCACACACCATGCACCGGGTCGGCTACCTCATCACCGAAGGTTTCCAGATCATGTCGCTGGCGACGCAGGCCGTATTCGAGTTCGCGAACATCGTCGCGGGCGAAGCGGTTTACAAGATCCAGAACTTCTCCATCGAGGGCGGCACGGTGCGCTCTTCCCTGGGGATGTACATGGACACGCTGGCGTTGGGCGCTCCTGGGTTGGCTGACACCTGGATGATCACGGGGACGTTGACCCCGCTGACGCCGCCGAGTGAGGAAGTGCTGGCCAGCGTACGAAGCTTTGTCGACGGTGCTCGACGCACCGCAGGGCTGTGTACCGGCTGCTTCATCCTGGCCCAGGCGGGCGTCCTGGATAACCGGCGAGCCACGACGCATTGGGCCTATGCGAAAAAGCTGCGTGAGCTGCACCCGAAAATTGAAGTGGAAGAAGATCGGATCTTCATTGTCGATGGGCAGATCTGGACTTCCGCTGGCATGACCGCCGCCCTGGATATGGCGCTGGGCATGGTGGAAAAGGACCTGGGCACCGAAATGGCCAGGTCAGTGGCGCGAAAGCTGGTGATGCATCAGCGCCGCTCCGGTGGGCAATCGCAACATTCCGAGCTGCTGACCCTTTCGCCAAAGTCAGACCGTATTCAGAGCGCCCTGGATTACGCGCGCAAGAACCTGACTCGCCCGTTGAGCGTCGAAGAACTCGCTGAAGCTGTGCATTTGAGCCCCCGGCAATTTACCCGGGTGTTCACTGCCGAGACCGGACAGTCTCCCGCCAAGGCCGTGGAAAGCCTGCGGCTTGAAGCGGCCAGGCTGATGATCGAGCAGAGCCGGCACAGCCTGGACGTGGTGGCGAAGGAGGCTGGCTTCAGGGACCGGCGGCATATGCGCGAGGTCTTCATTCGCGGCTATGGCGTCCCCCCGCAAGCCGTGCGAAGGGACGCGAGGCGTGTGGTTTCAGCTGGCTAGGCCTGGTCCAGCGCAGTGTTCAAGCGAGGCATGTCGCCAGCGGCGGCAAGCGCGGCGAGGATGACAACCGCTTGCTGTTGATTGCTGAGGGAAGTGGAGCTCGGTTGCTGCGAAGTGGGTGCGGTCATTGTATTACCCGTTCCGGTAGGGTCAGGCCAAGCCGTTTCCGTAGCGCCCAGTCCAAGCATGAATGTGATCGCCATGGCGACTTGGCCCTGCTTATTGAGCATGTGGCGACTCCTATTTCAGTCTCTTTCGACGGTGCCGTCCAGGAACAGGTCGTCAGTGACGGGCTCCAGCCAGTCCACGGCCTTGCCCTCCAGCAACTCATTGATCGCAACGTGCTGCATGGCCGTGGTGTCGGTCGCGCCGTGCCAGTGACGTCGGCCACAGTTGCACCAGATCAGATCACCTGCACGGATCTCGGTTTTCGGCCCATCCTCGCATTGCGTCCAGCCCACGCCATCGGTGACCAGCAAGGCCTGGCCCAGGGGATGGGTGTGCCAGTGGGTACGAGCACCCGGCTCGAAGTTGACCACCGCAACGCCAATCCGGGCCGGGGCCGGAGCCATGAATACACGGTCGATGCGCACGCGCCCGGTGAACCACTCAGCAGGCCCCTGGATCGCTTTGGCTGAACCCGCGCGATGGATCTGCATATCGGCGTCGGGAAGATTGCTGTCAGTCATGGTGTTGCCAACCTCTCAGAAAATCGAGTTGAGAGAACTGTACCGAGCGCGTTTTAATTCGAGTATTGGCAAAATACAGAAATCGGTGTGAAGCTGGGCTTAACAATGAAAGCAGACAACCTGAGTGATCTGGTGGTGTTCGTGGCCGTGGCCAGGGAGCGTAACTTCACCCGGGCGGCGGCCCATCTGGGCGTGTCGCCATCAGCCGTCAGCCAGACAATTCGCGGCCTGGAAGAGCGCCTCGGGGTGCGACTGCTGACGCGCACCACCCGCAGCGTCACCCGGACTGAAGCGGGGGAGCGGCTGCTGCACGAGGTTGCGCCCTTGCTGGATCAGATCGAGGGCCACCTGGGGGCGCTGACGGAGTTCGGCCAGCAGCCGTCAGGCACGGTGCGCATCACCGCTGACGAATTTGCCGCCCGCCATGTGCTGTGGCCGAAGCTGCAGCCGGTCATCGAGGCCTATCCAGACATCACGATCGAGTTGATGACCGACTACGGCCTGACAGACATCGTTGCCGAGCGATTCGACGCGGGCGTGCGACTGGGCGGCATTATCGATGCCGACATGGTGGCGGTACCCATCGGCCCAGCCATGCGCATGGTGACCGTCGCCTCACCGGCCTACCTGAAGCGATACGGCGTCCCCCTGCGGCCTGAAGAGCTGATGACCCACCGCTGCATCAATTTGCGCTTGCCTACGCACGGAGGCCTTTACCCCTGGGAGTTCACCAGTGATGGCAACGAGTTCCGTGTCCGCGTGCAAGGGCCGCTGATCATGAACAGCTCGCTGCAGATCCTCGATGCCTGCCTGGCCGGGGCAGGGCTGGCCCAGGTGACTGATGTCCATGCGCTGGCATACATGCGTAGTGGGGCGCTTGTGGAGGTACTGGAGCAGTGGTCGGAGAGCTTCCCTGGCTATCACCTGTATTACCCGACACGGCGACAGCAAACGGCTGCGTTCAAAATCGTTGTGGACGCACTGCGTGGCGACCTCGATTTACACGACACGTCAAGACGTTGAGGCTGTGCGCTGCGCTTCCTTGGTCTCGTATTACATTGTCACTTCTTGCTTGCCGCCGGCCGTTCCCTGGCAATGACTGGCATGGAATTTTCATAACTCCCGAAAGATCAATTTAATCTCCCACCACAATAAATACGGGGGCTTTATGAGTTGCCTGATTTGCGCGGGAATTGCTGAGTCCATCGAGTGCGCTGTGGGCTGGGAAGAGCGAAACTGCCCTCAATGTGGCTGTTACCGAATGTCCCAAGTACTTGTTCTGGCAATGATGGAAGAGGGGCAGATCTTCGATGCCGAGAAGATGAGACAGTGGCTTGGCATGTGTCGTAATGTCGCACGGGTTCCTACCATCGAGCCGCATCAAGCGATACTGATGCAGTAGCCGACTGCATCGTCCGGTATTCACTCGCCCTCCGGCGCGTTGACTGCGTTTGGCGGGGAGGGGTATTCGCTTATCGTCACAGCCCGATTCCTCACATCAACGTGAAAGCTTCAAAGCACCAACCCCATGCCTTCAAGCTCAAATCTGCATTTGCATCAGGCACCCCGAGTTCGGCGCACTGGCCAACGTTTCCAGCTGAAGTGCATGGCGGGCACTGGTAATGAACAGTGTGGTGCCATCCTCTCCACCAAAGCACAGGTCGGTCGGGCTCGGCACCGGCAACCCGATCATACGGTCCAGGTTACCCTCGGCATCAAAGCGCGCCAGGCTCCAGCCTTCCAGTTGCGTGGTCCACACTCCCCCTTTGCCATCCAGCGCGAGCCCGCCCAGGCTGCCGCCGCCACGGGGCAGTGAAGCCAGGCGGCGCACGCTGCTGCTTCCCGGTTGCAGCAACAGGATGTCCCCGGCCTCAGGTTCCAAGGCATAGACCGCGCTGCCCTTGGCGTCCCAGCGAAACGCACTGACCGGCTCCGGCAACGACCAGCCATGGCGCAGCTCGCCCTCGGCGCTGAGCTCACCGATCAGGCAGCCGTTTCCACTCCTGGCACAGGCCCACAGCGTGCCGGAGGGGTGGTTGGCCAATGCCAGCAGACGACTACCGAGCAGGTCCTGGCGAGGATGCTCGTTGCCTTGCCAGTCGATCAGTGACCAGCCCCCGGCCTGGGCCACTAGCAGGCCGTCAGAGTGCAGCTCCATGCCACGTATCGGCAGGTCGAGGCGAATCAGCAAGCGACTGGACTGGCCGTCCCAGCAATGGATGGCTGGCGCCAGGGTGTCGGCCCAGTACAGCACGCGCTGGCCCGCGTGCCAGCGCGGGAACGCGCCGTGAAACGCCCAGGGGCCGGGCAGCACGCTGAGCTCGCCGGTGGCGCGCGGGCTGCTGTCCGGGCGCAGTTGCTCACCGACCCGGCGCGCCGCGTCAGCCAGTTCCGGGCCGAGCAGGGTCAGGCGCTCCAGTGTCAGGCGGTAGGCCGGCCCGGCCACGCTCAAGGCACCGCGTACCAGGCCCTGCTTGTCGATGATCGGCGCTGCGACGCAGCGGATGCCCAGACGGATTTCCTCGTCGTCCAGGGCATAGCCGCGTGCCTGGGTGATCTGCAGTTCGGCCAGCAGGCGGCGGCGGTCGGTGATGGTCAGCGGCGTCAGCGGCGTCAGCACCAGTCCCTTGAGGATCTCATCGCGGGCAGTAGGTGAGAGCGCGGACAGGATCGCCTTTCCCTGGCCGGTGCAGTACACCGGCTTGCCCTGCCCGAGGCTTGCAGCCGAGCGCTGGGTGTGGGCGCCTTCGCAACGTTCCAGTGACAGCACCTGATTGCCGTCGAGCACCGCCAGGTAGGAGGTTTCGCCGGTGAGGTCACGCAGGGCACGCAGCTCGGCGCTGGCGGCGGCCACCAGGTCCGGTTCCAGGTAGGCGTTGCGGACCATCTCCAGGTAGTTGAAGCCCAGGCGGTAGACCTTGCGTGTCGGGTCGCGACGGATCATGCCGCGCTCCACCAAGGTGGCGATGATGCGATATAGCGTGGTGCGCGGCAGTGGCACCTGCTCGGCCAGCTTGGCCTGGCTGATGCCGGTGGCGGTTGCGCCAATGGCCTGGAGCACGTCCAGGGCTTTTTCCAGAGCAGCGGTGCCTTCACCTGGTTTCATCGTGGATTCCCATCTATTGGAACTCGGCTGGGTGAGTGCTAAGTCTGCCCCTTTTTCGAACAGTTTTCCGCCATAGAATCGGACTCAACAGGGCCTGTAGCGAACAGCGGTTCCATATGTTGGGAATTCGCCCTGGCAACTCAATCGGATGAACCCGCGAGGAGAACCTACAACAATGTCCGTCATCCACAACTACGCCGATGCCCATGAGAGCGTCTCCGGTAAACAGGTCGTCGTCAGCGACGAAGTACTGGCCAAGCTGGCCACCTGCAGCAGTGGTTCGCTGACCACCCAGCTGTTCAAGCGCGGCTTCCGCCAGCCGGCGCTGGTCGGCCTGCGCGCCATGTGCCCCGACGCCAAGCCGTTCGCCGGGCGAGCCTTCACCATGCGCTTCATCCCCGCTCGTGAAGACATCGACACCTATTCGACCATGACCACCAAGCCCAACGACGACAACCTGCAATGGGTGGGCGTGGAGCAGATCCAGCCGGGTGACGTGCTGGTGATCGACAGCCGCAACGACCCGGCCGCCGCGTCGGCCGGCAACATCCTGGTGACCCGCCTGCTGGCCCGTGGCGCCAAGGCTATTGTCACCGACGGCGCGCTGCGCGATGGCAGCGAAATCGCTGCCATGCGCCTGCCGGCCTATGCCCGCGAGATCACTGCGACCACGCGTATTTCCTATCACCACGTGGCCGACCTGCAGGTGCCGATCGGTTGTGCCGGCGTGGCGGTGTACCCGGGCGACATCATCGTCGGCGATGCCGACGGCCTGACCGTGGTCCCGGCGCACCTGGCCGAGGAGCTGGCCGAGGTGTGCAGCGTGCAGGACGACATCGAAGGCTACCTGGCCATGCGCATTGCCGCCGGCGAAGCGCTGTGGGGCGTGTACCCGCCGAGCCCGGCGTCGGTGTCCGACTACCACGCGTGGGTCGCCGCCGGCCGCCCGGCCATCCCGTCGATCATCGACCGCGAGGAGGGCTGAACCATGGCCGAGCACAAGCATGCACAACTGATCCGCCGCTACTTCGACGCCTGCAACGAAGGCGACTACGAGAAGCTGGTGTCCTGCTTCACCCCGGACGCGGTGCACTACTTCCCCTCGGGGTTGCCGGAAATCCCGTGGCGCACCGCTGACACCATCGCCCGCAAGTGGGTGTGGTGCGTGGAGAACCTGGGTTCGCAGTGGACCATCGAGAGGATTCTGGTCAGCCACGACAGCAACGAAGCGGTGATCGAGTGGACCCACTGGAAGAGCAAGCTGGGCACGGCCCTGCGGGGTGATGAGTGGTACGTGTTCGACGAGCAGAGCGGCTTGATCAAGGAGATCCGCGCCTATTATGCATCGCCCGCGGACAAGGACGTGGTGATCAACGAGCTGGTCGATTTCGACTATGTCGGCCGGGGATATCACCTGGAGCCGAAGGCGCGTTAAGGCCACTGGCCTCTTCGCGGGACAAGCCCGCTCCCACAAGGACCGTGCTGTACCTGTAGGAGCGGGGCTTGCCCCGCGAATGGCCACACTGCAATTGTTGAAGGAGTCTCCCATGACTACCCCGCAAAACCCGAATTTCGCCGCTATCGATGCGGTCGTCGCCCAAGCGGCCGCTGCCGCCGACTTCTGGGCCGATTCCAGCGCCACCCAGCGCGCCACCTTGCTGCGCGGCCTGGCCGATGTCCTGGAACAGCAGCAGGCCGAACTGGTCGTCATCGCCGACCGCGAAAGCGGCCTGGGCGAAGCCCGCCTGAACGGCGAAGTGGCTCGCACTGCTTTCCAGCTGCGTGGCTTCGCCAGCGAAGTGCAAGCCGGTGTGCCATATCGTCAGGTCGATGATGAAGCCATTGCCGGTGCACCACCTGCCGGCCGTCCGCGCCTGACCCGTGTACAGCGGCCGCTGGGCCCGGTGGCGATGTTCTCGGCCAGCAACTTCCCGTTCGCCTTCTCGGTACTCGGTGGCGATACCGCCTCGGCCCTGGCCGCCGGTTGCCCGGTGGTGATCAAGCCGCACTCCGGCCACCCGGAACTGTCCCGCGCCGTGTTCGCTTTGGCGGCAGGCGTGGTCCGCGCCCAGGGCCTGCCGGCAGGCCTGCTGACCCTGGCCGAAGCGCCCAATCGTGCCGCCGGCACTTATCTGGTCCAGCATCCGTCAATCGCCGCCGTGGCCTTCACCGGCTCCTACCAGGGTGGCAAAGCCCTGTGGCAGGCCGCCAATGACCGCGAGCGCCCGGTGCCGTTCTTTGGCGAGCTGGGTTCGATCAACCCGCTGGTGGCCTTGCCGGCCGTGCTGGAAAAAGACAGCGAAGCCCTGGCCAGGACCCTGGCTGGCTCGATCACCCTGGGCTGCGGCCAGTTCTGCACCAGCCCCGGCGTGATCGTGCTGCTCGACTCGCCCCACAGCCAGCGTTTCGTCGCCCAGCTGGCCGAGGCCATTGCGCCGATTGCCACGCACCGTATGCTGACGCCGGGCATGCAGCAGGGCTTCGAGGCGGCCGCTGCCACGGTCGCGGCCAACGCCACGCCGGTGTTCGCCCCGCAGGCCGATGGCGCTGGCCCGGCACCGCGGCTGTTCGCCACCGATGCCGCATCGTTCATTGCCAACGCTCACCTGCGTGAAGAAATGTTCGGCCCGGCGGCGCTGATCGTCACCGCGAATTCTGTTGCTCAGGCGGCCGAAGTACTCGAAGCGATCGGCGGTACCCTGACCACTACCTTGTGGGGCCTGGACGCCGATAACGCCGATAACCGCCAACTGCTGCGGGCGGCCCAGCGAGTGTCCGGGCGCGTGCTGTTCAGCGGCGTGCCGACCGGCGTTGCCGTGTGCCACGCCCAGCAACACGGCGGGCCATGGCCGTCTTCCACCGCGCCACAGTCCACTTCGGTCGGCTTTGCCGCCATCGAGCGTTTCCTGCGTCCGGTTGCGTTGCAGGACGCACCGGCCTGGGTACTGGGCTGAGGAGGGCAGGGTGATGATGCGACATATCGTGCTGTTCCGCCGCCTGCCCGGCGTCGAAGCGCAGCCTGAACGGGAAGCGGTGCTGGTGGCGCGGATGCGTGACCTGACCGAAGAAATCGACTTCATCCGTGACTGGCGCGTCGCGGCCAACGAACTGGATCGGCCGATCTGCTGGGACTACATCCTCGAGTCCAGCTTCGATGACGCCGACGCGGTAGCGCGTTACCTGCCACACCCCGCGCACCAGGCCCTGGTCGCCGACCTCAAGCAGTACTTCGAGTGGGTGGCAGTGGATTACAGCGTCTGATTGACCCCAGAGGCGCCTGGCCCTCTGCCGGGGCCAGGCGCTATAACAAAAAAAAGATCCGGCATCACAGGTGCCGGGCGGAGTCGTACATGAACAAGAAAAACAACTATCGCTGGACGATCCTGACCATGTTGTTCCTGGCCATGATCATCAACTATGTCGATCGCGCTGCCCTGTCGATCGCCATGCCGTTCATTACCCAGGAGTATCACCTCACGCCCGCCGAGAAGGGCATGATCTTCAGCAGCTTCTTCTTCGGCTATGCGCTGTTCTGCTTCGTCGGTGGCTACCTGGCCGACCGCTTCGGGCCCAAGCGGGTGCTGACCTGGTCAATGAGCTTCTGGTCGGTGCTGTGCGGTTCCACCGCACTGGCCTTCAATTTCTGGTCGCTGCTGATCGTGCGCGCGCTGTTCGGCGTCGGCGAAGGCCCGGTGTCGACCACCGCCAACAAGACCGTCAACAGCTGGTTCCCGATCAAGGAGCGCGCCCGCGCGATCGGCATCAACCAGGCTGGCGGCCCGCTGGGCGGCGCCCTGGCCGGCCCGATCGTGGGTTTTCTCGCCCTGTGGTTGGGCTGGCGCGTGGCTTTCGTAGTGATCGCGGTGATCGGTGTGCTGTGGGCCATCGCCTGGTACCGCCTGGCGGCCTCGACGCCCAAGGAGCACCCGCAGGTGTCGGCCGAAGAGCTGGCACTGATCAACGAGGGCCGTGAGGCGCCGGTCACTGCCGTCGCAGAAGCTCCCCGCACCCCGGTGCTGGAGATCATCCTGCAGCGTTCGGTACTGGTCACTGGCGTATCGCTGTTCTGCTACAACTACATCCTGTATTTCTTCATGACCTGGTTCCCCAGCTACCTGATCGAGGCCAAGGGCATCGACCTCAAGGCCATGAGCATCGTCACCGCACTGCCGTGGCTGGTGGGTACCGTCGGCTTCATCTGTGGCGGGTTGCTGATCGACTGGGTGTTCAAGCGCACCGGCAAGCAACTGTTCTCGCGCAAGGTGGTGCTGGTCAGCTGCTTGCTGGTGGCTGCTGTGTGCATTGGGTTGACCGGACAGGTCGAGAGCGTGACCAGCACCGTAGTAGTGATGACCGTGGCCATCGGTTTCCTGATGCTGACCGCGCCCGCCTACTGGTCGCTGATCCAGGACGCCGTGCCGGACCATCAGGTGGGCACCGCCGGAGGTTTCATGCACGGCCTGGCCAACCTGTCCGGCATCGTTGCGCCGACCGTGACCGGTTTCATCATCCAGTCCACCGGCACCTACAGCAGCGGCTTTGGCCTGGCCGCCGTGCTGGGCATCGTCGGTGCGCTGATCGTGGCCTTGTTCGTCGGCCAGAAGCCGGCCCGCCAAGTCACCGTCATCGCCACCGTCTGAACTGACTGCTACCCACGTTTTACGGGAATACACCATGCCTACGCTTCTAGTCACCGGCGCCGCCGGAATCGTCGGAACCGCCCTGCGCCCGTACTTGCGCGAGCGCTTCAGCCTGCGCCTGCTGGATCGCCGGCCGATCGCCGAGCTAGCCGCCAATGAAACCGCCCTGGTTGGCGACCTGACCGACCCGGCCTTCGTCCGCCAGGCCTGCGAAGGTATCGACGCGGTGCTGCACCTGGCCTGTGCCCATGGCACCGATATCCAGTTCCAGGCCACGATAGAGCCCAACTACCACGCCACCCTTTACCTGCTCGAGGCCGCCCAGCGCGCCGGGGCGCGGCGCTTCGTGTTCGCCAGCAGCCACCATGTGCTGGGCCAGTACCCCACGCAGGCAGCCGAACAGTTCGACGACCACCCGGTGGCGCCGGACAGCTACTACGCGCTGAGCAAGGTGTTCGGCGAAGCGGCCTGCGCAACCTTCTCCCAGCGCAGCGAACTGGCGACGTTCGTCGTGCGCATTGGCAACGCCGACGCCAAGGTTGCCGACGCCCGTCGCCTGCGCCTGTGGACCAGTGCCCGGGACCTCGCGCAGCTGGTGCTGATCGGCCTGGAGCATCCGCAGGTGCGCCATGAGATCGTCTACGGCGTGTCGGAATGCCCCCAGGCGCTGTTCCACAACAGCCGTGCCCGCGCCCTGGGCTACCGGCCGCAGGACAATGCGGCCGAGCACCTGGCCGACAACTTCCTCGCCTATGAAACCATGGCCCCGGTCGGTTCCGGCCGTGACCATGTTGGTGGCGCCTATGCCGGCGTTGCCCTGGCCAGTGTTCTGGAGCAAGCATGAAAATCGTCCGTATCGATACCCAGGTCGTCGAAATTCCCTTCCATGATGGCGGCAAGGGCCAGGGCATCACGCCGACCACCTGGCACACCCTGGAGAACGTGCTGATCCGCCTGGAAGACGAGCAGGGCAATGTCGGCTGGGGCGAGGCGTTCGGTTATTTCGTCGCCGACGCCACCAAGGCCCTGATCGATCGCCTGATCGCGCCGCTGCTGCTGGGCCGGCAGATCGACGACATTGCCGCCTTCAACCGGGAACTGCAGCTGCGCCTGCACCTGTTCGGCCGCTATGGCGTGACGATGTTCGCCATCTCCGGTGTCGATATCGCCCTGTGGGACCTGGCGGCCCGGCGTGAAGGCGTGCCCTTGCACAGGTTGCTCGGCCAGGCCACCCGCGAGCAGGTGCCCGCTTACGCAAGCCTGGTGCGCTATGCCGACGATCAGGTGGCCCCGGCCATTTGCGAGAAGGCGTTGGGCATGGGCTTCACCGACATCAAGCTGCATGAAGTGACCGTGCCGGAGATCGCTGCCTGCCGCCGTGCCATCGGCCATGACGTGCCGCTGGCCACCGATGTGAATTGTGGCTGGTCCGTGGCCGATACCCGCGAATGGCTGCCGGCGCTGGCCGACCTGCAACTGGCCTGGCTGGAGGAACCGATCTTCCCGCCGGAGGACTTTGCCACCCTGGCCAGCCTGCGCGGGCAGGGCGTGCCACTGTCGGCTGGAGAGAACTGGTGCACCGCCGTGCAGTTCGAGCAGGCATTGCGCAGCGGCGCCGTGGATACGGTTCAGCCCAGCGTGACCAAGGTAGGCGGCATTTCCGAGTGCCTGCGCATTGCCGCGCTCGCCGAGCAGCATGCGGGCGTGGTGCTGCCGCACTGCCCGTACTTCGGCCCGGGGCTGATCGCCACCTTGCACCTGGCAGCGGTGCAGCCGCAGGTACCGCAGATCGAATACCTGTTCGTCGAGCCGGCTGGCTGGTTGTACCCGGTGGAGCAGCTGCGTCAGGGCAATCAGTTGCAGATCCCTCAGGGCCCAGGTTTAGGCCTGGACATCGACCTGCAAGTGGCCGAGCGCTTCCGCCGCTAACCGACCCGTAAACGCCTCACCGCCGTGCCTCGGCATGGCGGCAGGGGCTGTGCATGCCTGAAAAATGGCATTGGAGGTTCTATGCACACCGTGGTTCTGAGCAATGCCACCTGGTCGCTGGGCGTGCTGCCGGCCTGGGGAGGGCGCATCGCCCACCTCGATGCCGAGGGGCTGGCGGTCCTGCTGCCGATCAACGCCCATTCGTTTAACCCGCTGGACTGGCCACGGGCAGGCGCGTATCCGCTGATGCCGTACTCCAACCGCATCCGCAACGCGCGGTTGCAGTACGCCGGCACCGGGCACGCGCTGCCCGCACATCCGGCGGCACGGCCCCATACCTTGCATGGGGTGGGCCACACCCAACCCTGGCAGGTGGTGGACACCGGCAGCGATCGCCTGAGCATCGCCTGCGACTATCAAGGCGAGCACTGGCCCTGGGCGTTTCGCGCCGAACAGCACTTCGTGCTCGACGGCGCACGTCTGCGCATCACCCTGGTGCTGATAAACCAGGGACAAACTCCCATGCCCGGCGGCCTTGGGCTGCACCCGTACTTCCAGCGCCACCCCGGCATGCGCGTGCAGTACCGCACCGGGCGCGAATGGCAGATCGACGCGGAGTACCTGGCCACCGGAACCTACCAGGACGGTGCCAGGGACTGGTTGATCGAAGCGGATGCCGGCGAGGCGCTGGCGCATTACCAGTCGCGCTGGGATGGCCGGTTGCAACTCGATTACCCCAAGGGCCATTTGCACGTTCAAGTCTCGTCGGTGCTGAGCCACTTTGTCGCCTTCGCTCCGGCCGGCAGCCCATACCTGTGCCTGGAGCCGGTGTCGCACCTGGCTGACGCGTTCAACCAGCCCCGCGACAGCTGGGCCGAAACCGGCACCCGTGAGCTTGCTCCTGGCCAGCGCCTGGAAGCCACCCTCGAATACACCTGGCAACACCGCTGACGCAACACCCCACATACCTATAAGAAGAGCACAACAACAATGAAACACTCCTCGACTGGAGCGGGCTTCGCTCGCGCTGCAAAACCCCTCTCCCTGCTGCTCGGCCTCGGCCCGCTGTATGCCCATGGCGCATTCCTCGACGACAGCAAGGCCAACCTGACCTTTCGCAATTTCTACTACAACCACGACCTGCGCGACTCGACCAAGCCTGCCCAGTCAAAGCTGGAGGAGTGGGCCCAGGGCTTCATCCTCAAAGGCGAGTCAGGTTATACCGATACGGCGGTCGGGGTGGGCGTGGATGTGTACGCAGGTCTTGGCCTGAAGCTCGATTCGTCGTCCTCGCGCAGCGGCACCGGGCTGTTGCCGGGGGCCTATGACCGTGCCGGCGGGCCGCGCAATGCCGACCCGCGCTCGGTGGACGATTTCTCCGAAGCCACGGCGGCGGCCAAGTTCAAGTATTCGAAGAGCGAGCTCAAGGTGGGCGGGCTGTTCCCGAAGATTCCGCTGGTCAGTTCCGGTGACGCACGGCTGCTGCCGCAGTTCTTCGAGGGTGCGATGCTGGATATTCGCGAACTGGACAACCTCGACATCGGCCTGGGCCAGATGCGCCGGGTCAACCAGCGCGAATTTGCCGGTGCCCGGGATATCCAGGTGGGCAATTACTACAGCGTGTTCAGCGACCGCTTCGATTACCTCGGTGGGACCTGGCGCGCCACGCCGCAGACCTCGCTGGGGGTGTGGACCGGTCGCCTGGCGGATGTGTACCAGCAAACCCTGTACACCGGCATCCACACCCTCAAGGTGGGTGATTGGAACCTTTCCGGCACGCTCAACTACCTCGACACCGGCGAATCCGGCAGCGAAAAGGCCGGCCAGCTCGACAGCCGCATGACCTCGACGATGCTCAGCGCCAACCTGCGTGCCCAGACCTTTCGCCTCGGCTACCAATACAACGCCGGTGACAGCGCCTTGCCGTTCATCCACGACACCGACCTGCCCGGGGTGGCCAACGCCGTACAGGTGCTGCGCTTCGACCGCGCCCAAGAGCGCTCCTGGCAGGCCCGCTACGACCTCGACTTCGCCGCCCTTGGGGTGCCGGGACTGACCGCGTTCGCTCGCTATGTGAAGGGCGACAACTTCAAGGTGGCCGGCGAGGACGGCAGTGAATGGGAGCGCAATCTGGACATCACCTATGTGATCCAGAGCGGGCCCCTGAAGAACCTGGCGCTGCGCTGGCGCAACGTCGAACTGCAGGGCGATGCCACCGGCCGGCGAGATGAGAACCGGGTGATCATCGCCTATACCTTGCCCTTGCTCTGACCCGGAGAATTGCCCGTGCTATCCCGTCCGCTCGATCCTGCCATGCAGGCCTACATCGACAACAGCCAGCGTTTCGCCCCGCGTGACGACAGTCTGGCAGCCCGGCGCGAAGCCTTTCTCGCTGCCTGCCGTGCTTGCACGCCACCGCGACCGTTCGGCTGGCAGGTTGCCGATATCGACCTGAAGGGCTTACGCCTGCGCTGTTACACACCCCCGGGCAAAGTGCCGCCCGGGGGGTGGACGACACTGCTGTACCTG
Source organism: Pseudomonas sp. CC120222-01a (assembly GCF_003097235.1). Classification (GTDB taxonomy): domain Bacteria; phylum Pseudomonadota; class Gammaproteobacteria; order Pseudomonadales; family Pseudomonadaceae; genus Aquipseudomonas. The sequence continues at coordinate 57,372 of NZ_QEQQ01000017.1, forward strand.
CACGGCGGCGGCTGGGACCTGGGCAATCTCGACACCCATGACTGGTTCGCCCATGCCCTGATGCAGCGGTTGCCGCTGGCGATCGTTGCCGTGGACTACCGGTTGGCGCCGGAGCATGCCTACCCGGCGCCGCTGATGGACTGCCTGAACGCTTGGCACGGTTTGCGGGCCGGGGCCGTCGACCCCCGCCTCAGTAAGGCGTGTCTGATGGTGGCGGGGGACAGCGCAGGTGGCACGCTGGCTGCTGGCCTGTGCATGGCGTTGCGCCGCGACGGGCTGGAACAGCCGCTGGGGCAGATGCTGGTGTATCCGGTGCTGTCGGCTCGGCAGCACTTGCCATCGATGCGCGAGCACGTCGAGGCGCCGATGATGACGGTGGCGGGGTTGATGAAGTCATTGGCGGGCTTCGTGCCTGAAGCGTCGCAGCGTGATGACCCCTGCGCGATGCCGCTGGAGGCTGGAGACTTTGCCGGGCTGGCACCGGCGTTGGCGCTGGTGGCGCGGGTCGACCCGCTGTGCGATCACGGGCTTGCCTATGTCGATGCGCTGGTGGCAGCGGGTGTGGTGGCCCGAGCCTGGGTGGGCGAGGGCATGGTGCATTCGAGCCTGCGCGCATTCGGGGTGGCCGAAGTGGAACAGGCTTGGGATTACATGGCGGCGCAGCTGCGGCGCTGGGCTGGCAATTGACGTGCGCAGCCCTCAGGTGCTTTCGCGCACCACCAGGCTGAAGCCCACATCCTCCACTTGTTCACCACGCCCCAGGCTGCCTTCGATCCGCTGCAGCAGCAACTCTGCCGTACGCAGGCCAATACGCCCGCCGTCAACATTCACCGTGCTCAGGCGCGGGTGGGTATGCGCGGCGAATTCCAGGTTGCCGAAGCCCATTACCGCCAAGTCCTGAGGCACTCGCAGGCCGTTGGCCTGGGCCTCGGCCATGACCCCCTGGGCGAGCAGGTCGATGCTGCAGATCACCGCATCCATCGGCACCTTGGCCGCCAGCAGTCGGGCCATGGCTTCACGGCCGTGGCCCATGTTCACCGGTACGGCTTCGAGCTCGCAGGCGACCACTTCGACACCGGCCTCGTGCAAAGTGTCGACACACGCCTGGCGCCGTCGGGTGGCGCGGGCGTCGTCGCTCCAGACCAGTCCGACGCGGCTGTGGCCGCGTTCGATGATGTGCTCGGCCATGGCCTGGCCAACGGCTTCGTGAGAAAAGCCGACCACAGTGTCGATCGGGTCCACTGCCAGCTCCCAGGTCTCCACTACCGGAATGCCACGGGCGATCAGCTTTTCCCGTGCGTCAGGGCTTTGCAGTTGGCGGGTCAGCACGATGCCATCGGGGCGGCGGGCCAGGATCGCGTCGATCAATTCCGGTTCGCTGCTGTGTGCCAGATCCGACTGGCTCAGCAGCAGTTGGTAGCGCGCGGCGGCCAGGCGCTGGCCGAGCTGGGTGATAGTGTCGACGAAGGCACGGTTGGCAATGTTCGGCACCACAACGATGATCAGCCGACTGCGCTGTGAAACCAATGCGCCCGCCAGCATATTCGGCACATATCCGGTCTTGCGGATGGCATTGCGCACCTTTTTCTGGGTTTTTTCCGACACCAGTTCCGGCCGGTTGATCACCCGGGAAACGGTGATGGGCGAGACCTTGGCCATCTTCGCCACGTCATCGAGGGTGGCGGGGCCCGGTTTCGGGCCAGGGGTGATTACGGACGTTTCCAGCATGCGAAGCCTCAAGGCAGGCGGGGTGGCGGGTGGGTCGATTCTACCGGAACGGCGCACGCTTTCCTGCCCCTTTTGAAGCATTCCCAATAGGTGGGAATTTCGCCGGAATGCCAATTTGCAACCCGCGCAGAATAAGGCCTAGGATAAATGACAGCGCTGTCATTTGATAGCGCTGTCATTGGTCGGAAACAGCTCTCCAGCAGGGCTGCAAGCTGCCAGAATCCCAGGCAGGCGCCGGTGCAAGGCCCTGCTACACGCCAATAAAAACAATGAGGCAACCGCGATGCACAACCACGACACCTACGCCGCCGGGCCTGCCCCCGGCGCCGCGGCCGCGTCCACCACGGCTACCCGCTATCGGTACCTGATCCTGGCTCTGATCACCATGGTTCTGGCCTTGAGCAGCGGTGATCGCGCCGCCCTGTCGGTGGCCGGTTCCGACATGAGCAAGGAGCTCGGCATCAGCTCGGTGGAAATGGGTTATCTGTTCTCCATTTTCAGCTGGGCCTATGTGATCTTCCTGATTCCCTCCGGCTGGCTGGCCGATCGCTTCGGTTCGAAAAAGACCTTGGCCCTTGCCATCTGCATCTGGTCGGCATTCACGGTGTGCATGGGCCTGGTGCACTACGTCGGCATGATCGTGCCGCTGCTGCTGGCCCTGCGCTTTCTGCTTGGCGTGGCCGAAGCGCCGGTGGGACCGGCGTCTACCCGGGTGATCGCCTCCTGGTTCCCGTCGGCGGAGCGGGGCATGGCAGGAGCCATTTTCAACAGCGCCCAATACATCTCGCTGGCCTTCTTCACGCCATTCATGGGCTGGCTTTGCTACGCCTTCGGTTGGCAGTACATGTTCATCGTCATGGGCATCGTCGGCTTCGGTATCGCCGCGATCTGGTGGAAAAACTATTACCTGCCGGTCAGCCATCCGAAGATGAACGGCGAAGAACTCGACTACCTGCGCAAAGGGGAAGCGCTGGTCGATCTCGAAGCTCAGGCCTCGCTGCCCAAGGAAAAGCGCCGCAGTTCGTTGGCTGAAGTGGGCCTGCTGTTCAAGAGCCGTATGCTGCTGGGCATGTTCATCAGCCAGTACTGCGTCAGCGCGGTTACCTGGTTCTACGTGACCTGGTTCCCGATCTACCTGGTCAAAGAGCGTGGTTTCGACATCCTCCAGGCGGGCCTGGTGGCTTCCATCCCGGCCTTGTGCGGGCTGATCGGCGCGGTCTCCTCTGGCTTCTTTTCCGACTACCTGCTGCGCCGCACCAAGTCCCTGAGCATCGCCCGCAAGACGCCGATCATCACCGGCGTGCTGCTGAGCTCGACCATGATGCTGTGCAACTACGTCGACGCCAAGTGGCTGGTGATCGCAGTGATGAGCCTGGCCTTCTTCGGCAAGGGCTTCGGCAACCTTGGCTTCAGCGTGGTGGCCGACACCGCTCCGCGGGAAATGATCGGCATGACCGGTGGCGTGTTTAACGCCCTGGGCAACACCGCCGGCATCGTCACCCCCGTGGTGATCGGCTACTTGCTGCATTCCAGCGGCTCGTTCAATAGCGCACTCATTTATGTCGGCGCCCACGGCCTGCTGGCGGCATTCGCCTACTTGGTGATCGTCGGCCGCATCCAGCGCCTGCAACTTTCCGACTTGACCGGCAAACCTGCCGACACCCAGTGATTTAGAGGAGCACGCCATGATCGAAAGCAACGTGTACATCGACCCGAAGATCGCCGCCCTGCAAGCCGGGCCAGCCACCACCGACAGCATTGCCTGGATCAAGCTGTCCTACACCATGCTGCCACTGGGTGCGCCGATCAGCGATGCCAAGGTGCTGACCGGGAGGCAAAAACCGCTGACCGAAATCGCGTTCATCTTCGCTGAAATCCGTACCCGCGAAGGCCACGAAGGCATCGGCTTCGGTTACTCCAAGCGCGCTGGCGGTCCGGGCATGTATGCCCATGCCCAGGAAATCGCCCCGACCCTGTTGGGGGAAGATCCCAACGACATCGCCAAGCTCTACAACAAGCTGCTCTGGGCCGGCGCTTCGATGGGCCGCAGCGGCATGACCACCCAGGCCATCGCGCCCTTCGACATCGCCCTATGGGACTTGAAAGCCAAGCGCGCCGGCCTGCCGTTGGCCAAGTTGCTGGGTGCCCACCGCGACTCTGTGCAGTGCTACAACACCTCGGGCGGCTACCTGTCGACACCGCTGGAAAAGGTCTTGGAGAACGTGCAGACCTCCCGTGGCAACGGCATTGGCGGCATCAAGATCAAGGTTGGTCAGCCGGACACCAGCATCGATTTCAAGCGTGTGCAGGCGGTTCGCGAGCAATTGGGCGAAGGCTTCCCGCTGATGGTCGACGCCAACCAGCAATGGGATCGGGTCACCGCCCAGCGATTCTGCCGCAAGCTTGAGCAGTTTGACTTGACCTGGATCGAGGAGCCTTTGGACAGCGCCGATGTTGAAGGCCACGCTGCCCTGGCTGCGTCGTTGGACACCGCTATCGCCACCGGCGAAATGCTCACCAGCTTCAACGAACACGCCCAGCTGATCACCGCCAACGCCTGCGATTTTGTGCAACCCGATGCGCCGCGTGTCGGCGGTATTACGCCATTCTTGCAGATCATGAACCTGGCCAGCTTCAAGGGCCTGAAGTTGGCGCCGCACTTCGCCATGGAGATTCACCTGCACCTGGCGGCGGCTTACCCGGAAGAACCTTGGCTGGAGCACTTCGAATGGCTCGAACCGATGTTCAACGAGCGCCTGGAGTTGCGTGAAGGGCGCATGTGGGTGCCTAACCGCCCTGGGCTCGGTTTCTCCCTTAGCGAACAGGCCTTGGCCTGGACCCAGCACAGCGTCGAATTCGGCAAACGCCCCTGAGCAAGCCACGGCGGTGGCGCTTTTGTCGCCACCGCCGTGTATGACATACCCATAGGAAAACACCATGAGTCACCGTGAAGTGAGCCCCGTCATTCGCCTCGATGCCGCTGACAACGTCGTTGTCGCGCGCGTCGAAATCCCCGCCGGCACCGCCATCCCCGGTGAAGGCGTGACCACTCGGCAGCCCGTACCGCTGGGGCACAAAGTCGCCGCCCGGCTGATCGCCATGGGCGAGCCGGTACTCAAGTACAACACGGTGATCGGCTATGCCGCCGAAGACCTGCTGCCGGGTACCTGGATGCACAGCCACAACATTGCCTTTGGTGAAACTGACCGCGACTACCGCTACGGCCTGGACTATGTACCTACCGACATGCTGCCGCCAGAGCAGCGTGCGACCTTCCAGGGCATCGTCCGGGAAGACGGACGAGTAGCTACCCGTAACTACCTGGGCGTGTTCGTGGTCGGCAACTGCGGCGCCACCGTGGCGCGCAAGATCGCCAATCACTTCGACGAACGTCGCCTGGCCGGCTTCCCCAATATCGACGGCGTGGTGCCCCACGTTCATGAAATCGGCTGTGGCATGGAAATGACCGGCGAACCGATGGACCTGCTGCGTCGCACCATCGGTGGCTACATCAAGCACCCCAACACCGTGGGTGCGGTGGTCATCGCCCTGGGCTGCGAGCGCAACAATATCCATGGTTTCTTCGAGCAGGAAGGGCTGATGGAAGGCGACATGCTGAAGAAGCTGGTAATCCAGGACGTCGGCGGGGTGAAGAGCGCCACCGACCAGGGCATTGCCCTGATCGAAGGCATGCTGCCCAAGGCCGATCAGGCGCGGCGCCAGCCGGTGTCCGCCGAACACCTGATGATTGGCATGCAGTGCGGTGGCTCCGATGGATTCTCCGGTCTTTCGGCCAACCCGGCGCTGGGCGCAGCGGTGGATATCCTGGTGCGCCATGGCGGCACCGCGATCCTTTCGGAAACCTCGGAAATCTTCGGCGTCGAGCACACCCTGACCGCCCGCGCCGCCACTCCGGCGGTAGGCCGCAAGCTGATCGAGCGCATCGAATGGTGGCTGGAGTACAACCGCGGCCGCGATACCCAGATCAATGGTCGGGTCAGCCCCGGCAACAACGCCGGTGGCCTGGCCAACGTGCTGGAAAAATCGCTGGGCGGCGCGAAGAAGGGCGGTAACGCGCCGTTGATGGATGTTTATGAGTATGCCCACCCGGTGAAGACCCACGGGCTGGTGTTCATGGACACTCCCGGCTACGACCCGGTTTCGGCCACCGGCCAGATTGCCGGCGGCGCCAACCTGATCGCCTTCACCACCGGCCGTGGCTCGTGCTTTGGCTCGGTCCCGGCACCGACCTTCAAGCTGGCCAGCAACACGCCCATGTACCAGCGCATGAGCGACGACATGGACATCAACTGCGGGCAGATCATCGACGGCCACAAGACCATTGGCCAGATGGGCCAGGAAATCTTCGAGCGGTTGCTCGCCCATGCCTCGGGAGAGGCGACCAAGAGCGAGCTCAACGGCCTGGGCGAGGATGAATTCTGCCCATGGCAGATAGGCGTGCTCGCCTGACCCGGCCTCTTTGCGGCTAAAGCCGCTCCTACAGGATTCACCTGGCGCTCAGGGGCTGTACAACTCCCTCTGTGAGAGCGGGCGTGCCCGCGAAGAGGCCCTCCCAGACAACACAACGATAACGGCCAGCCTACAGTCCGGCCGAATGGACCCGTCATGCACAAAAACAACAATATCCTGCCTGTCGCCTCACTGCTGTGCTTCACCCTTCCGGCCCACGCCGGTGGTTTCCTGAAAGACAGCCAAGCCTCCCTGAAAGCCCAGAACTTCTACCTCAACCGCGACTTCCGCGAAGACGCCGGCATCTCCAAGCGCGAAGAATGGGCCCAGGGCTTCATCCTCGATTTCCGCTCCGGCTACACCCCCGGCACCCTCGGCTTTGGCGTCGACGCCATCGGCATGCTTGGCCTCAAGCTCGATTCGTCCCCGGGGCGCAGTGGCACTGGCCTGCTGCCGGTAGGCGACGACGGTCGCGCCCCGGACCAGTACAGCAAGTTCGGCGTGACCGCCAAGGTGCGCCTGTCGAAGACTGAGCTGAAGATCGGCACCCAGTTGCTCAAGTACCCGACCATCGCCTCCAGCACCGGGCGCATCCTGCCGCAGACCTTCCAGGGCGGTGTGCTCACCTCCAAAGAGCTGGATAGCCTGACCTTCACCTACGCGCAGATCGACCGGACCACCAAGCGTGACTATTCCCACACAGAGGCCATGAGCCTGGTCAACAAGAACCGGCGTTTCAGCGGCACGCCCGAGGCTGACGACTTTCGCATGGGCGGCGTGGACTACGTGGTCAACCCCAACCTGAGCCTCAGCTACCAATACGGCGAGCTCGACGAGATCTACGGCCAGCACTATTTCGGCCTGCTCGGCAGCACCGCGCTGGGACCCGGCAAACTTGCACTTGATGCGCGCTATTTCATCAGCGATGACAAAGGTCAGGCCCTGGCCGGCCAGGTCGACAACCGCACGCTCAACGTGCTGCTCAGCTACAGCCAGGCCGGGCATACCTTTGGCGTCGCCTACCAGGGTCTGTCGGGCTCCACGGCCATGCCTTACCTGATCGGCACCGACGCCTATCTGACCAACTACATGATGGCCGCCGACTTCATGGAAACCGGCGAGCGCACCTGGCAGCTGCGCTACGCCTACGACTTCGTTGCCCTCGGCATCCCGGGGCTGACGTTCTCGACCCGATACAACCATGCCGATCACGCCAACCCGGCCACTTTCGCTGGGGAAGGGCGCGAGTGGGAGCGGGACACCGACCTGGGTTACACCGTCCAGTCCGGGCCGCTGAAGAACGTCAACGTGCTGTGGCGAAACGCGGCGCTGCGCTCCAATTACCAACGCGATATCGATGAGAACCGGCTGATAGTGAGCTACACATTACCGCTGTTCTGATCACTCAGGTCATGTACGAGGAGTAGCCGCCGGGTATTGGCGGTGTGGCCGGTAACGTCTTTTTACCGGCTTTTTTTTCATCCAGGACAGTGCGGCAAACATAAGCGCGACCCATTCAGCCCGGTTCCATCGCGGTGTTTTTCTTCCAGCCTCGCAGGCTCATGATGCACGGACCCACCAGCAGGATGATCAGCGCCCAGGCCTGTGCCTGCCATCCCCACACCCCCCACAGCACATTGCTGGCGATGAAACAGCAGAAGCCCAGCTTGAACGCTAATTCCAGGGGGCCTGGATGGGCGCGCTGGCACTCATCAGGCGGCGCGTTGTTCGCCCTTGAGCAGTTTCTTCTGAGCTTCCATGGCCTTGCCCATGTCTTCAAGTTCCTGCTTGCCCAGCAGTTTGCGGGCGGTGGGGAACAGCTCACTTTCTTCTTCCTCGATATGGTGCTCCAGCAGCTCTTTCATCACCTTGACCCGGCCGGCAAACTCTACGGTGCCGGTCTCGGTGTGCAGCAGGTCGGGAATGACCAGCGAGTCGACCGTGCGGTGTTCCTCCTTGGCCTCGTAATACATCTTCGCTTCTTCCTTGCCACCGGCCTGCTTGATCGCGGGGTACAGGATCTCTTCTTCCAAAGTCGTATGGATGCTCACTTCCTGTTTGATGCGTTCGAGCAGTTCGGCGCGTTTCTTTACGGCGCGCTCGGTGGTCGACGACAGTTCCTCGAGCAGTTTCTTCACCAGTTGATGGTCCTGGATCAGCAGTTCGATTGCGTTCATGGGACACCTCTTCAGGGGCTGGGGAAAATCACGGTTGCTCTGGGTGGAGTAGGCTACAAGCGCAAGGGTTGAATGCAGCCGATGGGTGTTCTGCCACCACGAAGAGTTGCTTCGTGGGGGCGACGAGATAGACCGTCTGGGGCTTTCTCGAAGCCATAGGGGGCGCGGACTACCATCATGTTCGAGGTCAGGCGTTATTGATGCCCTGATCGGCGGTATCACTTGCCCTCAGGCGCGTTCGCCGCGAAGCCAGCGCTGGTGAAAGTGAGCAAGCCGCGCAGCAACCACAGCACGTGGGCACGGACAGCGAAAACCGTGATTTCGTCACGGGAATCAGGGCTGAGGCTCGCCTTTCGGGCGAGCCTCTTTTTCGTCAAAGGATCGGTTTACCACCAGTGACAGCGTACCGTGAACCACTGATGTAACTGGCCTCATCGGAGCCCAGCAGCACATAGATTGGCGCGACCTCCACTGGCTGCCCCGGACGTCCCATGGGGTAGCTGGAGCCGAAGTTCATAACCGCCTCGTCGGGCATGGTGGCCGGGATCAAAGGCGTCCAGATGGGGCCAGGCGCAACGCTGTTGACCCTGATTCCCTTCTTCCCTAGCAGCTGAGCCAAACCCGCCGTGAAGTTGGCAATGGCACCTTTGGTCGCGGCATAGGCCAGCAGGCTTGGCGATGGATCGTCGGAGTTGACCGAGCTCGTGTTGATGATCGAGCTGCCTCGTGGCATGGAAGGTAGTGCTGACTTGCAGATCCTGAAGATAGCGGTGATGTTGGTATCGAAGGTTTTTACCCATTCGTCATCGTCGATTTCCTCCACGATGTCGCGACAGTGATTTCTCTGCGCCAGGTCGCCGGGCAGCAGGAGGCATTGTCGGCCTGCAGCTTCGACCCAGCGCGCCGTTTCCTGAGCGTCTTCATGCTCATCGAGATAAGCGATGGCAACGTCAGCACCTTCGCGGGCATAGGCGATGGCGACGGCTCGCCCGATGCCACTATCAGCACCGGTGACCAGGGCTATCTTGCCTTCCAGGCGGTTGTGGCCGGTATACGACTGCTCACCGCAGTCTGGATAGGGCTCCATCTTGCGTTGCGAACCGGGAACACTTTGCGGCTGTGAAGGGAAGGGCGGAGTAGGGAAATCGCGCATGGTAGAAGCTCCTGCAGTTGAGAACGCTCTTACCGTTTCGAAGCATCGGATTGCTGTGGGTTGGGTTCAATGTGCATTCGTTACGACGAGCGGCGTGGCACTCAAAAATGCGAATTGAATGTCGGGTTGCATCGTTTGTTCTATCGAACTGACCGCCTCGCTATGGCCCCCTGGAAAGGGGGCTGATGTGCAGAGAAAAGGGTCAGCCAGCCAGGGCCTTGATCAACTGTTCATTGAAGGCCGGAATATCGTCCGGTTTGCGGCTGGTGATCAGGTTGCCATCCACCACTACTTCTTCATCAACCCAGTTACCGCCCATGTTGCGAATATCGTCCTGCAACGTCTTGTAGCTGGTCATCCGTTTGCCCTGGGCCAGGCCGGTCGACACCAGCTTCTGAGCGCCGGGGATCAGGCGGATGGTGTCGGAATTCTGCACGCCGCTTGGTATCCACTCAATTCGCTTGCTCACAGACTATCAGGGTCGCCAAAAAACATTTGTATCCTCGACCGAAGCCACCGCTCCGCCGGATCATTGTCCTGCGCCCCGCGCCAGGCCATGTGCAGCTCGAACGTGCGCACTTCCATGGGCAAGTCTTCAGCGCGCAGCCCTCCGGCTGCCGTCAAGGCATCGGCCGTATAGTCCGGCACCGTGGCAACGATATCGGTCCCCGCCAGCAAGCTCCCCAAACCATTGAATTGCGGCACTGCCAACACCACATGGCGTTTGCGGCCGATCTCTTCCAGCGCTTCATCAATGAAACCGGAAAGGTCCCCGGCAAACGACACCAGCGCATGCGGCCGTGCGCAGAAGTCGTCGAGGGTGATGCTGCCCGGCACGCTGTCGGCACGCAGCAGCTTGGGCTTGCTGCGGCGCAGTATCTTGCGCTTGGCGTTGGCTGGCAGTTCGCTGGTGTAGCTGACGCCCACGGAAATCTCGCCCGAGGCCAGCAGGGTCGGCATCAGCAGGTAGTTGACCCGGCGCACCACCAGAACGATGCCGGGGGCTTCGGCGCGGATGCGCTTGAGCAACTGCGGCAGCAGGGCGAACTCGGCGTCGTCCGACAGGCCGATGCGGAACACCGCGTTGCTGGTCGCCGGGTCGAATTCGGCCGCACGGCTGACCGCAGTGGAGATCGAATCCAGCGCCGGCGACAGCAGAGCAAAGATTTCATGGGCGCGTGCCGACGGCTCCATGCTGCGGCCGGTACGCACGAACAGCGGGTCGTCGAACAGGTTGCGCAGGCGCGACAGGGCTGCGCTGATTGCCGGCTGGCCGAGGAACAGCTTCTCTGCGGCGCGGGTCACGCTACGCTCATGCATGAGGGTTTCGAACACGATCAGCAGGTTGAGGTCTACGCGACGCAGGTCGTTTCGATTCATCGGTGCGCTTCGCCTAAAGTGGGGCAGGGGTGAATCTTAAGGCCAAAGGCTGTTACCCTGCACCGATTTCCGGGGGCCAATGCACAGGAAAGTCAGGTGCCCAATCGATGACAGGCATGTCGACTATTAATAGCCACTGATGGTCTAACGGCTAAAGCCCGGATAAAGTCCGTGGTAATACGAGATTCACACAGGCGAGGTATGCGATGTCCCGCATGATCCGTTTCCACAAGTTCGGCGCTGCCGATGTGCTCCGTTGCGAGGAGCAGGCCGAACCGTCACCTGCCGTCGGCGAGGTGCAGATCCGCGTCGAGGCCATCGGCGTGAGCTGGTATGACGTGCTCTGGCGGCAGAACCTGGCGCCCTCTCAAGCCCGTCTGCCCGCAGGGATCGGCCACGAGATGGCCGGTGTGGTGACGGCGGTCGGCGAGGGCGTCGATGACATCGCGGTGGGCGACCGGGTCGCCAGCTTCCCGGCCACCAGCGCCAACGATCACCCGGTGTATGGCGACGTCATCGTCCTGCCGCGCACCGCCATTACCCGCTACCCGGACCTGCTGACGCCGATCGAGGCCAGCGTGCACTACACGCCGCTGCTGATCGCCTATTTCGCCTACGTCGACCTGGCCCGCGCCAAGGCCGGGCAGACGGCGCTGGTCACCGATGCCAGCCATTGCGCCGGGCCAGCCTTCGTGCAACTGGGCAAGGCGCTTGGCCTGAAGGTGTTCGCCGCCACCAAGGAAGCTGAGCAGCGTGAATACCTGCTGGGCCTGGGCGCCGACAAGGTGATCGTCACCGAAGAGCAGGACCTGCTCATGCAGGTCGGCAAGTACACCGATGGCCGCGGCGTGGACATGGTCCTCGATGGCATGGGCGGGCCGCAGATGTCGCTGCTCGGCGATGTGCTGGCGCCGCGTGGCAGCCTGGTGCTGTATGGCCTGCAGGGCGGTAACCAGACACCGTTCCCGGCCTGCGCGGCGTTCCAGAAGAACATCCAGTTCTACGTGCACTGCATCGGCAACTTCACCGGCAAGCCGGAACTGGGCATCAGCCAGGACCAGGTGGCGTTGCAACGGGCCTTGCGCGATATCAACCAGTTCACCGCTGATCAATTGCTGACGCCGCAGATCATCAAGGTGTATCCGTTTGCCGAGGTGGTCGAGGCCCATCGGTATATGGACGAGTGCCCTTGTGGTGGGCGGGTTGTGCTGGACATGGCTTCGGCCTGACAGCATGTTTGGCAACGAAAAACCGGGCGCATGCCCGGTTTTTTGCATTATGGCTGGCTATATTTCAGTGACAGGTGATATGAGCTTTGTAAGTTGATGTTGCCTGATAGCCGACAGCCTATTTTCAAATGACGTTTCGGCTCTGCGAATGGTGTGTTTGCCGATTTCTGAATGGTTTTTTCATCAGGATCTGTATCTTTTAATCCTTATTCAACGCTCGATAATGGCGCATTGACAGTTGGCGCAAGGAGCGGGCAGTGGAGAGGGGAAGGCACAGCCGTGCTTGGTTGAAGACGTTGGTAACTCCATGGATGGGATCATATTTTTCGATGGTGTGGCGACAGCGTTGTGCAACTTCAAAGTTTTCCGGGTTGTTGTAGGAAATTTCTTCAAATTAAATCCGCTGCGCTAACTCATGGGCGGCGATTTTTTGCAGTGAATGAAGTTGTGAGGTGACGCCGTGAGTATTATTCACGACCAGGCTATGCACTTTATCTATCAGCAAGTGCTTGAGCGCCTGTTGAGTCATATGTCCAAAGAGCAGCGCGCATCGCTGCAACTGTTGATACAGCGCCTGCTGGTGGCCGCTGGTGGGCCGGAATATATCGGTACGTTCAGGTTGCTGGTGGTTCAGGGCGCGGATCGTCGCAGTGCCCGGCTATTGGCGATCTTGCGTGCCGCCCAGTTGAGCATTGCCTTGCGAGCGCCGGTCACTTTCAAGTTACGGGTGCTGGTGACCTGTTTGCCGGCAACCGGCAGCGCGCTGCTGGAGCAGCATGAGCGCGCCTTCAGCGCCTTGTTCATGCACGATGATCCGCGGGTGCAACTGCAGATGGTCGAGGGCGCTGAGGTGGTGCCCTTCTGTCGCCGCGCTGGCGCCACAGTTCCGCAGTTGCCGTTGCCACGCAAAGCCTTGCTCTTGTTCGGCCACCTGCTCGATGCACGCCCGGAAGCACTGCTGGGCAGTCGCACGCACCTGGAACTGGCCAATGCCGTTCGCCGGGCACTGGCCGAGTACCCAGCTACCGACGCACTGGTAACCGCCGTGCCCGCCCGCCAGCGCCGGCGCTTTGTCGCCTGGGCCCGGCGCAGCCTGCGCCTGGCAGGTGTCGTCAGCCCTGACTCGCTGCATCAATGCGTCGATAGCCTGGCCAGATGGCTGGGCCAGTTGCATGCCATGGCCGATTCACCGGGAGCGGCGATTGCCGCATCGGATAGCACCCGCGCCCGGGCTTTGCCGCTGCGGGTCATCGCGATCGATGATTTGCTGGCCCAGTTGCTCAGTGACGGCCAACTGGACCTGGTAATGGGGTGGAGTTTCGAGGCGGGGTGTGAAGGCTCGCCGTTGGCGGCGTTTGTCGACCCTCTGGCGCTGGCGCAGTTGCATGAAACAGACGGTCACGGCCAATCGTTTTCTGCACCCGGGCAAGCCTTGCGTCTGGTCAGCCAGAACAACCCTGCCAGGCCTCCGGTGCCTCAGCCGGGGCGCTTCGCCAAGGCCTACGGGCTTGAGCAGACCCAGCTCGCCTGCATGTTGTACCGGCCATTTTGCGACCAGGGGGCGGGGCTGGAACGGTTTCTGCAAAGTTGTCACGCCGACATGCTGGTCGCGTTGCCTTACCTGCACCGGGCCCTGCAGGGCAAATCCTGCCCTGACGCAGTCAAGGACTGGATCGTCAACACCAGCGGCCTGCCGCTGGGGCAGTTACGCATGGTCTACAAAGGGCGGCTGGGGGCGGGTGTACGGCGCTTGCTCGCCAGCCTGGCGCGGCGCGACGTGCAGTTGCGATGGCTGGGCCGCCCTGCGCCGTGCAAGGCCTCATCCTGATGGGGCGTGAGTTCGCCTACCAGGTGGTGTATCGCTACCTGGTCGCCTTGATCGACGAAGCCGAGCGGGGTGGGCAGTTGCGCTTGCCCTCGCTGAGGGCCTTGTCCAGGCGCCTGCAGGTTTCATTGGCCACGGTGCAGGCGGCCTACAGCCTGCTCGAGCATGAAGGGCGGGTGCAGTCGGTGCCGAAGTCTGGCTACTTCGCCCAGGTCGGCTTGCAAGCAGGCCTGGCCGATGTGGCCCATGTGTTGCCCGCACAGCCGCTGCTGGAGCGCGCACTGTTCGCCCATGAGCGGCGCCTGGGGCGGCTGCGCACGCGGCCAGCGCAGGGGCTGGGCGGCCCACGCCTGCGTGATGCCCTGGCCGAACGCTACACCCGGTCTTCGCGTCAGTACTGGCGACCTGAGGATGTGCACCTGGGCCCGGACGTGCAGGCGTTGCTGGAAACGCTGCTGCTGGCCCTGGCGCTGCGTGGTTGCACCGTAGTGGTCGCTTCGCCGTGCTGTTGGCGGATCTTGCGGGCATTGCAACGCTGTGACATGCGGGTACTCGAACTGCCGCTGGACAGCGGCGGCGGCCCGGATATCGGCAGCCTGTCCAGGCTGCTGGGCCGTGAGCCGGTGCGCATGATGATCCTGCCTTCGTGCCTGGGTTTTCCTGTCGGGCGCCTGATGCCCCAGCGCGCCCAGCAGCAGATCGGCGACCTGCTGGCATTGCACCCGGTCTGGCTGCTGGAGAACGATCTGGACAGCGAACTGTGTTTTTACACGCCAGCGGACTCTCGGTTGCGCGACTGGGTAGACCCGCGCTGGCTGCTGATACTGGGTTCGCTGGAGGCGGCAATGGGGGCCGAGGCACCTTATGCCTACCTGCTGGGGGGCCATCCTGCGTTGGCAGATGCGTTCAACCAGCGTGCCTTCCAGCTTGCCCCGATGCGCCAGCAGGCGCTGGCGCAGATGATCAGCTCAGGCGAAATGGACGAGCACCTGGGTCGGATGCGGGTGGCACTGCCGGGGCGCATGGCGCAACTTTGCCAGCACCTGAGTGCAGTATTGGGAGGGCAGCTGGTCTTCGACATGCCTGAGGGTGGGTGCGCCTTGTGGGTGCGCCTGCCACCGGAAAGTGTGGGCGCTCAAGCCGTGGCGGCGACCGCAGGCTCGGCATTGCAGGTGCTGGCGGGTGAGCAGTTCAGCGTACACGGGCGTTATCGGCAGTTTCTGGCGCTGACCTGGTTGGGTGAGGAGCCTGGAGCGCTGATCGAAGCGCTCGAAGGCCTGGCACGGGGCTTGGCGTTTGACGCCATTCGTCGCTAGGCCGGCGCAACGGTTCAGAGTGCTTGCCTGTGTGTGCGGTCTGTATGTATAAACAGTGCTCACTCTTGCTGCCCGACCCCGTCTTGTGATCGCTCACTCTGTCGATGACCCGCTGTATTACCTGCATAACTTCCGTCAGGTGCTGCTGTGGGTCGAGTCTCGTTACGCCGACCTGCTCGACGAGCAGGAGCTGGCCTTTCTCCATGCCTTTGCCGAACTGGCGCAGCCGGCCCAGGCGCTGCTGGTGCGCATGGTGATGCGCAAGGGCGAGCTGTTTCGCAGTGACCGCCTGGACTACGCCGAAATTGGTGACAGTATGGCTGCCCTGCAACCGCTGTTGGCATTGGGGTGGGTGCGCGAGCCCGAGGCCCTGAGCCTTGAGCAGTTGTTCGCGCTGTTGCGCAAGGATGAACTCGCCGTTGGTTTCGCTGGGCAGTTGAGCCGCCCGCGGGCGGCCAAGGGCGACCTGTTTGAACAATTGCGGCACCTGTCGCTGGCCCCCAGGCCTTTGCGCGAGTGGTTCGCCCAGGCCCCGGTGGGTATCGTGCAATGGTGCCTGCAGCCGCTGTGCGATCGCATGCGCCTGTTGTTTTTCGGCAACCTGTACCAGGACTGGTCGGACTTCGTGCTGGCCGACCTGGGCCTGCTGCGCTTCGAGCAGGTAGCGTTCAGCCCCGACTCCCGTGCCCTGCAGCAGCGCAGCGAGGTCGACCAGGCGATGGCGTTGCATCAGTGTGCCGAGCGTCTGGAGCTGGGTGAAGATCCCGAAGCGATCCTGGCGACACTGGCCGGCCTGGACATCGACAGCCCATGGCTGTCGCGGCGCCATGGGCGGCTGCTGTTCGCCGTGGGCCAGCAGTGCGAACGTCTGGGAGACTGGGACCAGGCCCTGGAGGTGTATGCCCGTAGCAGCCATGCGCAAGCGCGTATCCGACAGGTTCGCGTGTTCGAACGCAGCGAGCGTTGGCAGCAGGCCCACGCATTCGCCCAGGAGCTGGCGGCCGCACCTGCCAACGCCCTTGAAGTGCAAGCCCTGGAGCGCATGTTGCCACGCCTGGCACGCAAACTCGGCGGGCCCGCACAGCGCCGCCGGCGTGCAGCACCCCTTGAGGTGATCGAACTGGAGCTGCCGCGCGAGCAGGCAGCGCTGGGTGTCGAGGAAGCCGTGCGTCAATACCTGGAGCAGGCGGGAGGGCAGGCGCATTACGTGGAAAACACGCTGCTCAACAGCCTGTTCGGCCTGTTGTGCTGGGAGGCGATCTTCGCTCCGGTTCCGGGGGCCTTCTTCAACCCGTTCCAGGCGGCGCCCCAGGACTTGCATGACAGCGACTTCCTGCAACGGCGTGCGGCACAGTTCGCGGCCTGCCTGGGCCGCCTGGACGATGGCTGCCACCGCCAGGCCATTCTCGACTGCTACGCGGCCAAGCAAGGCTTGCAATCGCCGTTCGTGTTCTGGCCCATGCTCAGCGACACGTTGCTCGATCAGGCGCTGGCGTGCCTGCCCGCCGCGCACTTGAAGCAGTGCTTCCTGCGCCTGTTGCAGGATATCCGCAACAACCGCGCCGGCATGCCAGACCTGATCCAGTTCTGGCCGGAGCAGCAGCGTTATCGGATGGTCGAGGTCAAGGGCCCGGGAGACCGCCTGCAGGACAACCAGCTGCGCTGGCTGGAGTTCTGCGCCGAGCATGGCTTGCCGGTGGCGGTCTGCCATGTGCGCTGGAGCGAGGCACCGTGAGCTATCGCGTGGCGGTGCGGGCGTTGTGCGAGTTCAGCGCCAAGGCCGGTGACCTGGACCTGCGCTTTACCCCGTCCCCCACGGCCCAGGAAGGTATCGAAGGGCATCGCCGGGTAGTCGCCCGGCGTGCCGCGGGCTATGAGGCGGAAATTGCCCTTGAGGGCGAGTACCAGGGCCTGCTGGTGCGCGGGCGCGCCGATGGCTACGACCCGGCCGCCAATCGCCTGGAAGAGATCAAGACCTATCGCGGCGACCTGGCCCGCCAGCCGGCCAATCATCGCCAGTTGCACTGGGCCCAGGCCAAGGTCTATGCCTGGCTGCTGTGCCGGGCGCGGCAGCTGGTGGCCATCGAGGTGGCGTTGGTCTACCTGGATGTCGACAACGACAGCCAGACGCTGATCAGCGAGCACTATGGCGCCGAAGCGTTGCAGGGCTTCTTCGAAACCCAGTGCCAGCGGTTTCTCGCCTGGGCCCAGGCCCAGCAACAGCGCCTTGCCGAGCGTGATCGGGGCTTGCAGAGCCTGAGTTTTCCGTACCCGGAGTTTCGCCAGGGCCAGCGGCAACTGGCCGAAACCTTGTACAAGGCGGTCAGTACCGGGCGCTGCCTGATGGCCCAGGCCAGCACCGGCATCGGCAAGACCCTGGGCACCTTGTTCCCGCTGCTCAAGGCCATGGTCCCGCAGCAACTGGACAAGGTGTTCTTCCTCACGGCCAAGACCCCCGGCCGGGCGCTGGCGCTGGACGCGCTAGGCCAGATCAGCGCAGGCACGCCACAGCCGGCGTTGCGCACCCTTGAGCTGATCGCCCGGGACAAGGCCTGTGAATACCCGGACAAAGCCTGCCATGGTGAGTCCTGCCCGTTGGCCCAAGGTTTTTACGACCGCTTGCCCGCCGCACGCGAGGCGGCGGCCCTGCGGCCCATGCTCGACCGCGCCGGCTTGCGCGAGGTGGCCTTGGCGCACCAGCTGTGCCCGTACTACCTCGGCCAGGAAATGGCCCGCTGGGTGGACGTGCTGGTGGCTGACTACAACTACTATTTTGACGCCCACGCCTTGCTGTTCAACCTGACTCAGCTCAACCAGTGGCGGGTCGCGGTGCTGGTGGACGAGGCGCACAACCTGGTGGAGCGCGGCCGCGGCATGTACAGCGCCAGCCTCGACCAGGGCCAGTTGCTTGCTTTGCGCCAGAGCAAGCCGCAAGGGCTTGGCAGTGCCCTGGACCGGCTGAACCGGCAGTGGAACGCGCTGTACAAGGAACAGCGCGCGCCTTACCAGGCCTGCGACCAGTTGCCGGAGGCCTTCCTGCGTGCCCTTCAGCAATGCATCGGGTTGATCCAGGAGCGCATGAATGAAAAGCCTGCCGAGGTCGATGCCCAGGTGCTGCAGTTCTTCTACCAGGCGCTGCAGTTCAGCCGGGTGGCGGAACTGTTCGACGAGCATTTCCTGTTCGACGTCAGCCTGCGCGAGGGCCCGCGCAGGCGGCGCCTGGCCAGCCTGTGCCTGCGCAACGTCACCCCGGCCCGGCTACTAGCCCCGCGCATGCAGGCAGCGCGCAGCGTGACGCTGTTTTCCGCCACCTTGAGCCCGAGGCCTTTTTACACCGACCTGCTTGGCATGCCGCCCGATACCGCCTGGCTGGAGGTGGCGGCACCGTTCAAGGCCGAGCAGCTCGAGGTGCGCATCGCCAGCCAGGTATCGACCCGCTATCGTGAGCGCCAGGCTTCACTGGCGCCGATCACCGAGCTGATTGCCGAGCAGTATCAGCGCCAGCCAGGCAACTACCTGGCGTTCTTCAGCAGTTTCGAATACCAGCAGCAGGTGGCCGGCCTGCTCGCTGAACGTTATCCGGGCATCCCGCTCTGGGCCCAGGCGCCGGGCATGGACGAAGGTGCACGCCAGGCTTTTCTCGATCGCTTCGTGGCGGACGGGCAGGGGGTCGGTTTTGCCGTGCTCGGCGGGACGTTCGGCGAGGGCGTCGACTTGCCGGGTACACGCCTGATCGGGGCCTTTGTCGCCACCCTCGGCCTGCCTCAGGTCAACCCGGTCAACGAGCAGTTCAAGCAGCGTCTGGGCCGGCAGTTTGGCGCCGGTTTCGACTACGCCTACCTGTACCCGGGTGTGCGCAAGGTCATCCAGGCCGCCGGGCGGGTCATTCGCGGCGACCATGACCGCGGTGTGCTGGTGCTGATCGACGAACGCTTCGCCGAACACCGGGTGCAGCAGATGTTCCCCACATGGTGGCAGGTGGCCGGTAAATAATCCTGGGTGGCCCCATCGCACGGCATTGCAACTCCCAGTACACTGCGTGTTCCAACACCAACATCCGTTGAACTCGAGGTTTTTGCATGACGCTCAGTCCTTTGGCAGGCAAGCCGGCTCCGGCCAGCGTGCTGGTCGATATCCCCCGCCTGCTCACCGCTTACTACACCGGCCGCCCCGACGCCGCCGTGGCGGCCCAGCGCGTGGCCTTCGGCACCTCGGGGCACCGGGGCAGCTCGTTCGACCTGAGCTTCAACGAGCACCATGTGCTGGCGATCACCCAGGCCATCTGCCTGTACCGCCAGGAAAAAGCCATCGACGGCCCGTTGTTCATCGGCGCCGACACCCACGCGCTGTCCGCACCGGCTGCAGCCAGTGCGCTGGAAGTGCTGGCCGCCAATGGCGTGCAAGTGATGCTGTCCAAGGACGACGAATACACCCCGACGCCGGCGGTGTCCCATGCCATCCTCTGCTACAACCGTGGCCGCACTCAGGGCCTGGCCGATGGCATCGTCATCACCCCGTCGCACAACCCGCCACAGAGTGGTGGCTTCAAGTACAACCCGCCCAACGGCGGCCCGGCCGACAGCGATGTGACCAAGTGGATCGAGGCCAAGGCCAACGAATTGCTGGCTGCGGGCCTGTCGGGGGTCAAGCGCATGGAGCACGCCCAGGCGCTGCAAGCTGCCACCACCCAGCGCCATGACTACGTGGCCAATTACGTGGCCGACCTGGAAAACGTCATCGACTTCGACGTCATTCGTGGCGCCAACCTGCGCCTGGGCGTCGATCCGCTGGGCGGGGCAGGGGTGCGCTACTGGTCGGCGATCGCCGAGCGCTACCAGCTGAATCTGGAAGTGGTGAACACCGAGGTCGACCCGACCTTCCGCTTCATGTGCGTGGACTGGGACGGGCAGATCCGCATGGACCCATCTTCGCCTTATGCCATGCAAGGCCTGATTGGCCTGCGCGACCGCTTCGACGTGGCCTTCGCCTGTGACCCGGACCATGACCGCCACGGCATCGTCACCGCCGATGGCCTGCTGCAGCCAAACAACTACCTGGCCGTGGCCATCGACTACCTGTACCGCAACCGTCCGCAGTGGCGTAGCGATGCCGCGGTGGGCAAGACCGTGGTGTCCAGCGGCCTGATCGACCGTGTCACCGAGCGCCTGGGCCGTGAGCTGTACGAAGTGCCGGTGGGCTTCAAGTTCTTCGCCCAAGGCCTGTTCGACGGCTCGCTCGGCTTTGGCGGTGAGGAGAGTGCCGGTGCCTCGTTCCTGCGCAAGGACGGCACGGTCTGGGCCACCGACAAGGATGGCTTGATCCCGGCGCTGCTGGCGGCCGAGATGACTGCCCGCACCGGGCGCAACCCGAGCCAGGCCTACAACGACCTGACGGCTGCGCTGGGCAAACCGTTCGCCACCCGCGTCGAGGCCAAGGCCGATGCGCGGCAAAAGGCGGCGCTGAGCAAGTTGGCACCGGAGCAGGTGAAGTCCACCGAACTGGCGGGTGAGCCTATCGTGCAGATCCTCAGCCAGGCACCAGGCAATGGTCAGGCGATTGGTGGCTTGAAAGTGATGACCGCCAATGGCTGGTTTGCCGCGCGGCCTTCGGGTACAGAAGACATCTACAAGATCTACGCCGAGAGCTTTGTCGACGAGGCGCACCTCAAGCGCCTGGTGGAAGAGGCGCAGGTGCTGGTGGATGCGGCGATTGCCTGAATGATCCCTGGGGCCGCTTTGCGGCCCTTTCGCGACACAAGGCCGCTCCTACAGGAGATCGCATATCCCCTGTAGGAGCGGCCTTGTGTCGCGAATGGGCTGCAGAGCAGCCCCTTTCACTCAAGCAACATCGACCAGGACGATTTCGCTGTCCTCGATCGCGGTCACCCGCAGCACTTCTTCTTCCTCGATGGCCACGCCATCCCGGCCCTTGGCACGCAGTCCATTGACTTCCACCAGTCCCTTGGCCGGCACCAGGTAACCCCGGCGCCCGGCATCGAAGCGGTATTCGGCGGTTTCGCCAGCCCGCAGTGTCGCGGCCACCAGCCGTGCATCGGTACGGATCTGCAGGCTGTCCTCATCGCCGGCACGGCCACTGGCCAGGGTCACGAAGCCTTCGCCACGTTCACCTTTGGGGAATGGGCGGACACCCCAGGACGGTGCATCGCCGACGTTCTCCGGCACGATCCAGATCTGGAAGATACGGGTATCGACCTCTTCCAGGTTGTACTCGCTGTGCACGATGCCGCTACCGGCACTCATCACCTGCACGTCGCCAGCCTCGGTGCGGCCTTTGTTGCCCAGGCTGTCCTGGTGGGTAATGGCACCTTCACGCACATAGGTGATGATTTCCATGTCGCGGTGCGGGTGTGGCGGGAAACCGCTGCCTGCGGCAATCAGGTCGTCGTTCCACACCCGCAGGTTGCCCCAGTGCATGCGCGCCGGGTCGTAGTATTCGGCGAACGAGAAGTGGTGATGAGCGTCGAGCCAGCCGTGGTTGGCGTGGCCGAGGCCTTCGAAGGGTCGCAGTTGCAGCATGGTCGTGCTCCTTGAATCAGTGGAATGAGGCCATGATGCGTCAAAAATAGATCGAAAATAAGCGTAAATATCGGCTGATTATTATCTGTTCTATAGATTAATCGTGGCGATGTGGATTGTGCGATTCATCGCCTAATGCACTGATCTGCAAGCATTCGCTGGCGATTTTCGGCAGATGCGGCGAACATGGCTCGCTGATCTGATTTTCAACGGAGTGACCGTGGCCCACGAGCAACCCCAGGCCCCCGCCGAACTGACCCCACCCGCCCAATTACCCTGGTTGCGCCGCCTGGCTGCCCGCCTGCTGGGCCGTGGATTGAGCCGCCTGCAGGCACAACACCGCGACTCTTGGAGTCTTGGTTACGAGGCTGGGCGCCAGGTGCTGGTCATCCGCGACGCGCGCCCTGACACCGCCGCCGTGCCCAGGCAGGACGACAACCTGTTCGACGATTGGCGCCTGCCGTTGAGTGCCGAACTGAAAAAACGCTTCAAGGCCGACGTGGCCCAGCGCCTGCCTGCCGAGGCCCAGCCCAGCGCGGCGCAGTGGAAGCTGATCTTCAGCGATACGCCGTCCACCTGCGTGGTGGCCGGCGCCGGGGCGGGCAAGTCGACCTCGCTGGTGCTGCGCATCCTGCTGCTGCGTCACTACCTGGGCTACGAGCTGGACGCGATGACCGTGGTCACCTTCACCCGCGAGTCGCGCAAGGACTTCATCAAGCGCCTGGTGCAGGTGTTCAGCCTGTGGCAGCTCGACCTGCAACCGGCCAAGGCCCGCGAGCTGGTGCGTACCTTCCATTCACGGATCCTGCCGCTGGTGCGCAGCCTGCCGGGCTTCGGCCAGGTGCGGGCGTTCGAGACCCTGGGCAACGAAATGCCGGCTGGCCGCGAGGCAGAGGCCGACAGCAACCCGTTCGACCTGCGGCTTAACGATGCCCAGCGCCAACAGCTCAACCAGTGCTACAGCCAGTTGCTCGGTGAAAGCCCGCGCTTCGCCGAAATCGTCGCCACCTTGCGCCGCGAGGCCCTGCAACTCAAACCGCTGGACCCGGACCACCCGGATGTGCAGAAGCGCGTGCAGGTCACTCAGCTGGCTGCCCAGCGTGACGAAGAACTGTGCGATGTGATCGAAGACCTGTGGTTCGCCGCCGGCGCCTGGCCGATCAAGGGTATCGAGCCGTGCCGCGAAACGGTCGAGATCCGTGGCAGCCGCTTCCATGTGCATGGGCGCCTGGAAGGCCTCGATGCCTGGGTGGTGCTGGGCTTCGACCCGGCGGAAAGTGCCCAGTACCAACGCCCCGGCGCCAAGCTGGCGGTGCGTGCCGAGTGGGCGGTCAAGCGCACCTTGTTGCAGGCGTTCTGCGACAAGCCGCTGATCTGGCTCGACAACTACGCCATGGCCCGGCGCCTGGCGGCATCGCTGGCCGGCGATGCCGTGGCCGGGCCCGGTTTCGAGTACAAGGTCAAAGGTGAGCTGGCCCCGGCGCCGCTGCTCGACGCCTTCGTCGGTGCCGCCAACTTCATCGAGAACCTTGGCCTTGAGGTGAACCCGGCCGTGGCGGCCATGAGCTTCCCGTCCGGCGACTCCGACGCACTGTTCTTCGAGGCCTTGGCCCTGTACTGGAAAGCCCTGGAAGCGCACCTGCTCGACCAGTCGCCACCGGTGATGAGCTACAACCGCATGTTCGCCCTGTTCGGCGAGAACAACCCGGAGAACCTGCGACTGCTGCCCGACCCGCTGCTGCGGCCACTGGCGCACCTGATGATCGATGAATTCCAGGACGTCTCGCCGCAGATCGTCAGCTGGCTGCGCGCCTGCCTTGCGGAAGTCCGCCGACGTGGCCCGGCCATGCACACCGGGCGCCATGCCCAGCATGCCTCGCTGATGTGCGTAGGCGATGACTGGCAGTCGATCTACGGCTGGCGTGGCAGTTCGCCGAAGTACTTCATGGAGTTCACCAAGGCCTTCCCGTCGCCGGCCAATACCCGGGTGATGCTGGTGGACAACTACCGCTGCCAGCAGCAGGTGATCGATGCCGCCGAGCACCTGGTCAAAGGCACTCCGGCCATTGCCGGCAAGAAGGCCCGCGCCAGTGGGCCGGCCGCCGAGCTGCCGGCTGCCCCGGTGCGGGTCTTCGACCGTGATGAGGCGGCGCTGGGTGAGACGCTGATCGAGCATTACCAGCGCGGCGAGTCGGTGATGATGCTGTACCGCAAGGGCAGCGACAAAGCCCTGATGAACGAGCACCTGCAAAGTGTCTTGCACGCCGAAGCCCTGTTGCCGGCTGAGCAACGGCGCCTGCGCCAACTGACCTACCACAGTGCCAAAGGCTTGCAGGCCGATGCGGTGTTCATGCTCGGCGATTGCCAGTACCTGACCAGCTCGCCGTACAAGAACCAGGTGTACCGCCAGGCTGGCCTGGGCAAGGCCGGCGATGCCCAGCCGTTCGACACGGCGCAGAAGGAGGAGGTACAGCGCCTGGCCTATGTGGCGGTGACCCGTGCGGTCAGGCACTGCTATTGGCATGTGGAGGCGGCCAACGGCGAGGCAGTGGGTGCACCGCGGGCGTCGAGCCAAGTGGATGGGCGGCAGGCCTTCTTTGAAGACCTGCGCGGTCAATGATTACTCGTTCAAGGTTTCTGCCTGGCGGGTAAGGCTCAGTAGCAGCTCGGTCTCAACCTCTTGCTGTTCGTGCGTCAAGGCGCCCATGGCCTTGTCAAAAGCGCCTTGATCGAGTGGCACTCGGCGTAGCAGGCCGTTTTCGTCCAGCGGCGACTCTGGCATGGCTGCGCTCAGCGTGCGCGTGATGGCGTTTTTCAGCTGGGTGACGGGCTCATAGTCCGCGTCCCAGCAATAGAACAGGTAGTCGATACCTGGGCGCCAGAAGTCGGTAACATCTTCGAACTGGCTGGCATGTTTGGCTTTCAGGAAGTCAACCCAGACGGGTTGACTGGCCATCCACTGCTGCCGGGCCGCGGTGTCGGCATCCAATGCGAGCACGGCAGAACCGACGTTGTCGACGATCTGCTGGTTGATTCTCGCGACATTACGATAGAGCATGCCCCTGCTGGGTTCGGGGAAGTCAAGGCGCTGCGCCAGGGACTGACGCAAGGCCAGGCGGACTTCAATGTCGTCGACCAGGCCCGTTTCCAGGTCCACATCAGGGAAGGCAGCGGGGTAGTCCAGCGCATCGTAGGCCGGCAGCTCATCGTCCATGACGTCGTTCTGCAGCGCCTGCTTGCGCAGAGTGCGCTTGATACTGATGCGATCAGCCAGTTCGTTGACCTTTTCCCGGCGATACAACTGGCGGTACAGGTCTAAAAGCGGCTTGACGCTGCCCTGTTGGTGGCCAGCTGCCTGGTTGACCAGCAATTCGACTTCCAACGCGCTGAAGGCTTCCGCGCCAGCATCACCACAGGTGGCTGGGAAGAGTTGCGCCACCTCCGTCAGGCGCTCTCGCAGCGCAGTGTCTGCACCGGCCTTCTCCAGCAGTGACCATACTCGCGTGCGCAGGCCCTGCGGGTCGCTTTGTGCTTCCTTCGAGTTGGTCAGGCGTTCGAACACGGCTTGCAGGTCACCGTTTTCGTTCTGGTCGAACAGGTCGGCCCAGAGCTGGTCCTGCCGGCTGCTCGCCGAGTCCCGCCAGAACCCCTGCCACTCTGGCCTGTCGGGCGTCTGCTCGAAGGTGTTCACGCCGCTCGCGCGCAGGCGCCTTAACGATTCGGCTTCGAGATTGTTGTAGTTGAACAACCAGCTGCGTCCAGGTTGCCGGGCGGCGACATCGCGGGCAAACGGGCTGCGCAGTATGTTGGCCAGATCCTGGATATGGTGGATGCGGTTGGACGACAAGTTCAGGTAACGCAACTGATACTGTGGTTGGTTCATCAAGGTAGTGAGGCCGTTGGGCCATGCCTGTAGCTCGCAGTTGCTCAATTCCAGATACTGGAGCCGACCCATGAAACTGACATCAGGGGCGTGCTCCAGTGGGTTGAAGTCAAGGTCCAGCCGTTGTGGATGGACCAGATCCTGGAAGCGTGCCGCGAGGTTCTGATCGAGTGTGATGCGGTTGCTCCCCAGCCTGAGGACATCCAGAGGCTGCTTGCACAGGAACGCCAGTGTGCTTTCGTCGAGTGTCAGCTGGTTGCGGCGCAGGTTCAACTGGCGCAGGTCCGGCATCGCGGCCAGCACCCGCTGCGCAGTGGGCGAAAGGGACGCCAAGCCGTTGCTGGTCAGGTCCAGCGTACGCAACCTGGGCGTTGATTCAAGTGCCTGGAACAGCTCTTCAGCATCGATCTCTCGGTTGCCGGTCACTTCCAGCACCTGCAGGTTGGGGAAGCACGACAGGAACTGAGCATTCAGGTGCTTCAACCACAGCTCGGTCAGTTTCAGTTCACGGATGTGAGGCAGGCGGGCGTTGATCGGGGGTAACTGGCTCAAGCGCATGCGCTCGAGCACGAGCGTCTGCTGGTTGCGGCCCATCCAGGCCTGTTTGAGCTGCTCGGCACATTGCTGTCGTTCCATAAGATCGTGCAGGCCTTCGGCGCTCCCGACCCATTGCTCCAAGTCATGCGCGAGATCGCGCGATTCTCTCTGCAATTGTTTGATCGCGGCGCTGAGGTCGCCGGTCCTGGCCAGTTCGGCCTGCAAGGCTGCGATCTGGGGACTGTCCAAGGCTGGGAAGAGTAACTTCAGCCGCTTCGCAGCAGCGCTGGCACTGAGGGTGGCTGCGCCACGACCGCTGAGTGGGTAACCGAGGCGGCCATGGGCCAGGCGCATCGGTGAGCGCCAACCCGGCTTGATCGGTTGCTGGCCAAGCCGTGTGGCGCAGCCTGGGCGGTCGGCAAGCGCGATATCCAGCAGTTGGGCTGCGCTCGCTTGCGGGTGGTCAGTTCGCAGGGCCTGGCCCAGCAGTTGGCTGTCAGCATTGGCCAAGCTGGGCCGGTAGAGGCCCAGCAAGGCATGGTTGAGGCGGGCGCGCGCTTGCAGGTAGCGTGCTTCCTCGGCCACGCGCAAGGGGACGCGGCCGCCCGCCATGCGTTGGCGTTCGCTACTGCCGGCATGGGCGACCAGTTCTTCCAGTGCGTGGTCGGGCAAGCCGGGAAACTGGCGGCGCAGGGTCTGTGCTTCCACCCCGGGTGGTGTTTGTTGGCTCTTGAGCATGCTGTCGAAGATGTCGCTGCGGCGTTCAGTCAAACGGCTCGCCAATTGCTCGTCCAGCGCGCGCGCACGCTGTTGCGCAGCAGTGCCTGGCAGCAACTGTTGCAGGGCTTGCTCATCCATCTGTTCCACGACGACGTTGCTCAGGTTACCGGCGTCCAGCTCTTCCCGGCCGATCTCGATCGATAACGTATCGGCGGCCTCATCTGCACCAAAGTAAACTGCATCCCCCCATTTTTCAGGCCCCGTGAACACCTTCAAGCGGTACCGCGCAGGCCAGCCCGGCATGCTGGTCAGTTGCGGTAGCGCGAAGTTCTTGTAGGCTGCCAGTGGCAGGCCATGGCGCACTCGGGTGATGATGTTCTGGGTGTCGTTGTCCAGGCGCAGGCGCAGCAAAGTGTCGGCCAGCAACGCTGGCGGGCGTGAGCCGTTGAACTGGCTGTGGCGCAGGCTGTCTGCATCGTCGCCAGCAATGCGCAGGGCAGTGAGTTGTTCCGAGGGGGCAAGGCCCTCGCTGAACTGGCCAAGCCCTTCCAGCAGTTTGCTGTCGCTCCAAGCGAGCGGGTCGTCATGATCCAGCTGCCAGCGTTTTTCACCCAGGTAGCGCAATGTCGGGCTATAGGCATCGGGGTTTTCAGGGTGGCGGACACGCCATTTGCCGTCCGTGCCTTCGAACACTTCGTACAGCTGCTCTTCAAGCCGCAGGTGGTGTTTGTCACCGCTGACGTAGAGCCCCTGCGTGTTGGGCTGTGCGTCTGCGGGCAGCGCTTGCTTGCTGGCATAGGGGCGCATATCGGGCTGCCAGAGGCTTTGGCGGTTACCTTTCCAGACGCTTTCCAGCGCATCGACAAACCCCGATGCCTTGACCAGTCTTGTACCGACTGCAAAGCCCCCGATCGTGGCGGCATTGATGGCCAGTGATTCCAGCTGCAGCAACGCTTCATGGGTATCGCCATCCTCCCAGGCTTCGAAGCCGGTGAACACCGAATCCATGATGTCGTAGGCGAAGACACCGAGCATGACGGCATCCAGCCCTGGCACCAGGAAAGCAGCCACATTAAGCACGCTCATGCCGGCGTCAAGCCACCGCGCAAGCCGTTCCTTGCGTGCCTTGGCATCGACATCGGCAGTGGGAACCGCAATCGTTCGGGCGTCGGCCTTCAGGCGCCGTGCGTGGTTGCGGTACAGCGCTGGCCAGATGGGCAGTGTCTGCTTGACGGTGTCGAAGTCCAGCTTGGGATTCATAGCGGGCTTGCGCCCGGAGGTGGTTCGTTCGTACAGGGCGTTTTCCAGCTTGGCGGTGAGTGCTGCTTGCTTGTCCTGGTCGGCAAATCCGATCAGATGGCGGCGAAACGTGGTTTGCAGCAAGCGGTGACGCAAATGCGTGCCGGCCTTCTGTAACGAGGGGAACTCCCTGACAGGATGCTCGCTGTCCTGGGGAATATAGAGAATGCAGGGGTTGGACTGATCCGCGCGATCGGTGCCAAACACCAGGACGTTATTCAAGGGGATGCCGAACAGGCCAAAACGCCAGCAATGAAGGGTGTGTTCGCCATAGCGCGGCGCAGGGTGGTTATCGCATAGCTGGGTCAGGGCATCGCACCCCTTGCGAGTCAAAAGGTATTTGAGGTGAGCGGTCATTGCCTCGGTTTTCAGCGCCTGACGGGTTGCATCAATCCACAGCTGTTCGATTTCTGCTTTGCGGGGGCCCTCGTATATGGCTTTCAGGTGGTCCTGATAGTGCTGGCCAAGGTCCAGCGTTCGACACTGCTCGACGAACGCCTTGGGTTCGAGGTCAAAGAGTATCGCGTCGCTGTCGCGGCCTTGGGTGAGGCTGTCATGGAGGCCGGCTTCGTCGGGCCCTTTAAAGTTGTGCAGGGCGGCTTCAAGCAAGGAGCGCCGCTGTGCCGGCCCATCGAGCTGGGTGATGGGAGGCTGGGGTTCTCCCAGGGAAATCTCCAGGCCAGGCGAGTTTACTTGCGGTTCCAATACCGTGTATGGCTGGTGGACGTATTGAGCCTGGTCCACCTCGACATCCAGGCCCAATTGCAGGCTCAGCAACGGTTTGCAGAATTCATGAATCTGCTTGAAGCCCTTGAGCGCGCCGCGCAATGCCTTGAATTGCTTATCGCGGTCGACAATGAGTTGCCGCACAAGCACCTGGTCATCTTGACTGGCAGCAGCGTACCAGCTGTATGGCGCGCCATTTTCATCCAGGTAGTCCTTGCGCACGGCCTGCACGATACGGCGGGTATGCTCAGGATGCATCGTGCGCGCCCAGAGGGGCAGGCTGCGGTCAATCTGGGCTTGATGGAAGGGCGTGGGTGAGGTGGTCATGGTTGAGGGTGCTCCTGTTGAAAGAAGCGCTATTTGGCAGCCTGCGCGGCAGCAGAGGGTGGTAGTCAGTTGCGTGCACGGGTCGGTCCTGTGTATGCAGGGGTCGGGAAGAGGCCAGCGTGGGCAGGGGGACTGAGGGAAGGTGGGGAACGGCATGTTGTCAGGGAGAACTCCAATGCATTCGCTGTGCAGTCCCAAGGATCATTTGCTGGACCTCGATGGTATTGAAATTGCGGTACGCACCTGGGGGCCAGAAGACGGCATCCCGGTGCTGGCCTTGCATGGCTGGCTGGACAATGCGGCCTCGTTCGAGCGCCTGGGGCCATTGCTGGAAGGTTGCTTCGTGGTGGCCCCCGACCTGGTCGGCCATGGCCGTTCCGATCACCGCCGCCACGACAGTGGCTATTACCTCTGGGAGCATGCCGAGGACATGCTGGCGGTCACCGACAGCCTGGGCCTGTCCCAGTTTCACGTGCTTGCCCATGGCATGGGTACCGGCATCGCTTCGTTGCTGGCTGCCATGACCAGCGGCATCGCCAGCATGATCTTCCTCGATGGCATCGGCGCGCCGTTCACCGTGGCCGAGGATGATCGCGTGCAGCACCTGGCACGCGCCTATCGGCTGAAGAAGATGGTCCAGCGCAGCCGGCTGCAAGGTTTTGGCGAGCCCGATGGCAGCCGCTTCGACAATCTGGAAACCGCGCTCGAACAACGGCGCAAGCGCCTGGATGGCGAGTTGAGCGAGGATGCCGCCCGGCTGCTGGCCTTGCGCGACCTGCTGCAATTGGCCGACGGTTATTGTTGGCGTCACGACCCACGGCTGGTACTGCCCGAGCCCATGCCGCTGACCGAGCGAGAGGCGTGCGACCTGCTGCGGGAGATCCGCTGCCCGTTGTACCTGATGTTCGGCAGGCAGGGCGCATTCACCGGCAATGGTTTCGAACAGCGCCAGGCAGCGTTGCCGGGCCATGCCAAGGTGTCCTGGCACCCCGGTGGGCACCATTTCCATCTCGAGGCGCCGGACCGGGCGCTGGTCGATCAGATCCTGCGCATCCTTGCTCGCCATGAAGGGGGCCTGCTGCAGCGGCTGGTGAACGAATAGCGGGGGTGTGGCCAGCCTGCCGGCTCCTGCGCTAAGGTGACGAACACCGCAAGGAGAGCCTGCATGCGACCGTTCGCCATCAAGCACATCGACCACCTGGTGTTGCGGGTCAGTGACCTGCAACGCAGCGTGGCCTTCTACCGTGACCTGCTGGGCTGCACGGTCAGCCGTGAGCGCCCTGACCTGGGCATGGTCCACCTGGCGACCGGCACGGCGATGATTGACCTGGTGACACTCGACGGCCCGCTGGGTCGGCCCGGTGGTGCGGCACCGGGGGCCGAAGGGCGCAACCTGCACCACTTCTGCCTGCGCATCGAGCCGTTCGACGAACAGGCCCTGACGGCTTACCTGCAGGCGGCCGGGGTGGCGGTTGAGCCGGCAGAAAAACGTTATGGCGCCGAAGGCGAGGGACTGTCGCTGTACTGTTTCGATCCCGATGGCAATCAGGTCGAGCTCAAGGGTGCGGTCGAGGAGGCGGTATGACCCAGATCGAGGTGATCGAGCACTGGATCGATACGCCTGACGGCAAGCTGTTCGCCCAGGACTGGCACCCGCTGAACACCCAGGGCGTGCCAATCATGCTGCTGCACGACTCGCTGGGTTGCGTTGCCTTGTGGCGTGACTTCCCCGAACAGCTGGCCGCGGCGACCGGCCAACGGGTGATTGCCTATGACCGCCTGGGCTTCGGCCGCTCCGCTGCGCACCCAGGCCGGTTGCGCCGTGGCTTTGTCGAGGCCGAGGCCGAGCAGGGCTTTGCGGCACTGTTGCGGCAGCTGGACATTGGCGACTTCATCGTCTTTGGCCACAGCGTCGGTGGCGGCATGGCCGTCGGCTGCGCTGCGGCCCATGGCAAGCATTGCCGAGGTCTGATCATCGAGTCGGCCCAGGCCTTTGTCGAGGACCGTACCTTGCAGGGCATCCGCGATGCCGACCGCCAGTTCGCCGAGCCGGGGCAACTGCAGCGCCTGGCGCGCTATCACGGCGACAAGGCCGAGTGGGTGTTGCGCGCCTGGGTGGACACCTGGCTGGGTGACGCCTTCGCCGACTGGAACCTGGATCCGTTGCTGGCGCAGGTGCAGTGCCCGCTGCTCAGCCTGCATGGCGACCAGGACGAATTCGGCTCGCCAGCGCATCCCCGGCGCTTTACCGCGCTGGCTGCCGGGCCGAGCGTGATGCGCTTGTTGCCGGGCTGCGGGCATGTGCCGCACCGGGAACAGGCTGAAATCGTGCTGGCCGAGGTGCAGCGGTTTCTGGCGTGATGGCATCTGGCGATGCTGGCAAGTGGATATTGCGGCAAAGCCGATTATGCTTCAGTTACCTTGCTGCGATCCGAGGCAGCTGACCTCGTCGTGCTTCGCGCAACCAATGCTAGCCCTAGGGCCTGGGTGCGACGGTGAAATGGGTGTGAGGTACTCCGGCCTTCGATAACGACAAGACGGAGGCAACCCATGGCGGTTCTCGACAGCGCTTCCACGGGCAGTAGCGCGCCCCAACGGGGCATCACCAAGGAGGAGCGCAAGGTCATCTTCGCCTCCTCGCTGGGCACCGTGTTCGAATGGTACGACTTCTACCTGTACGGCTCGCTGGCAGCGATCATCGCCAAGCATTTCTTCGCCGGCGTCAATGAAACCACCTCGTTCATCTTCGCCTTGCTGGCCTTTGCTGCCGGCTTTGCCGTGCGGCCGTTCGGGGCCATTGTGTTCGGCCGCCTGGGCGACATGATCGGGCGCAAGTACACTTTCCTCATCACCATCGTCATCATGGGCCTGTCCACCGCAGTGGTGGGGCTGTTACCCAGCTACGCGGCGATTGGCGTAGCGGCGCCGATCATCCTGATCACCCTGCGTCTGCTCCAGGGCCTGGCGCTGGGCGGCGAGTATGGCGGTGCAGCCACCTATGTGGCCGAGCACGCGCCCAAGGGCCGGCGCGGCTTCTTCACGGCGTGGATCCAGACCACTGCCACGCTCGGTCTGTTTCTTTCGCTGCTGGTGATCCTGGCCTGCCGTACCGTGATGGGTACCGAGGTGTTCGAGGCCTGGGGCTGGCGGGTTCCGTTCCTGCTGTCGATCCTGCTGCTGGCGATTTCGGTGTATATCCGCATGCAGCTCAACGAGTCGCCGGTGTTCATGAAGATGAAGGCCGAAGGCAAGGCGTGCAAGGCGCCACTGACCGAGTCGTTCGCCCGCTGGGACAACCTCAAGGTGGTGATCATGTCGCTGCTCGGCGGCACTGCCGGGCAGGCGGTGGTGTGGTACACCGGGCAGTTCTATGCGCTGTTCTTCCTGCTGCAGATGCTCAAGATCGACCCGCAGACCGCCAACCTGCTGATCGCCGGTTCCTTGCTGATCGGCACGCCGTTCTTCATCTTCTTCGGCAGCCTGTCAGACCGCATTGGCCGCAAGAAGATCGTCATGGCCGGCTGCATCATCGCCGCGCTGACCTACTTCCCGATCTTCAAGGCGCTGACTGAGTACGGCAACCCGGACGTGTTCGTCGCCCAGGAGCAGAACCCGGTGGTAGTGGTCGCCGACCCGGGCCAGTGCGCGTTCCAGTTCGACCCGGTGGGCAAGGCCAGATTCACCAGTTCCTGCGACATCGCCAAGAGCCTGCTGGCCAAACGTGCGATTCCTTACACCAACCAGGCAGCCGAGCCTAGCAGCGTGGCACAGGTACGTATCGGTGAACGGGTGATCCCGAGCTTTGACGGCAGCAGCCTGGCAGCCGCCGACCTGAAAACCCAGAGCGATGCCTTCACCGCGACCATGGGCGGCGCCTTGAAAGAGGCGGGTTACCCGGAAAAGGCCGACCCGGCGAAGATCCACTACCCGATGGTGCTGTTGCTGCTGACCATTCTGGTGATCTACGTGACCATGGTCTACGGGCCGATCGCCGCCTGGCTGGTTGAACTGTTCCCGGCGCGGATTCGCTACACCTCGATGTCGCTGCCGTACCACATCGGCAACGGCTGGTTCGGTGGCTTCCTGCCGACGGTGGCGTTCGCCATGGTGGCGGCGACCGGGGACATCTATTACGGGCTGTGGTACCCGATCGTGATTGCGGTGATGACGGCGGTATTAGGGATCTTCTTCCTGCCCGAAACCAAGGACCGGGATATCAGTTAGGCAGGTCTGGCCTCTTCGCGGGGCAAGCCCGCGAAGAGGCCGGCACAGGCAAAGTTCAGTCGAAATACCCCCGCAAGGTAAAGGCATATCCGGTATCCACGCCCTTGGCCTCACCCCGGTTCCAGCGCTTCTTCAGCACGAACTCGAATGCCGGTTCGTACAACCCATCCCTGATCAGCGCCCCCGCCAGCACCTCGACGTCATACCAGCCATTGTCCAGTTCGATGATCGGCCGCCCCGGCACCTGATAGCGCGCAATCAGGTCACCCAGCGTCTTGTTGGTGAAGTGCTGCAGGATGCGCCAGGTATACAGCATCACCGTGCGGTTCTCGACCTGCAGCACATAGCCGTTGCGCCGGTGCTTGAGGCGGCTGCCAGGTTCGAGCAGGGCCGGTGTGTAGCCATCGAGGGTGAACAGGATGTGGTAGGGCAGGTTGTCGACCCCCGCCAGCGGTACCACCACGCCCTCGGCCACGGCCTTGTCGCCGCTGTCATTGCTGGTGAACTCGCGGGCCAGGTCGTCGGACAGGTGGTTTTCGTGTTTGAAACGGTCGAGCAGCTGGATATCACCCAGCAGGAAATAGTCGACCAGGTCGTTGAGCACTTCGCTGAATTCGTGGCGCATCTGTTTTCCTTGTTGTGGCGCACGGGATACAGCTGCAATGTAGCCAATGGCAGCATCGGCTGCCATGGGCATGCTCAGTGTTTCTGGGCGATCTGGATCAGGTTGCCGCAGGTGTCGTCGAACAGGGCGACGGTGACCGGGCCGAGGCGCGTGGGCGCCTTGATGAACACGACGCCGGCTTTGCACAGGCGGGCGTACTCGGCCTGGATGTCACGCACGCCGAACGACGTGGCGGGGATGCCGTCTTCCCTCAGCGCGGCCTTGTAGACCTTGGCCGCCGGATGCACGTCGGGCTCCAGCAGCAGTTCGACGCCGTCGGGGTCGCTGGGCGAGGTGAGCGTCAGCCAGCGGTGCTGGCCCATTGGGATATCGTGTTTGGGCATGAAGCCGAGCACGTAGTGGTAGAAAGCCAGGGCCTTGGCCTGGTCGTCGACGAGGATGCTGGTGACAACGATCTTCATAGGCGCACACCGTATCTTCGGGTCGTTACCTACCAGTAAAGACGGCTCTGGCTCAATTCACCAGCGAGCTTTGACCCTGCTCCTGTGCGTTGCTTCATTTCCAGATGGGGACATGGTCCGCACGGCAATAGCCTTGGCGAGCAACCCCATCTTGGTAAGGAGTGATGCGCATGAAATTCAGGGTAATGGTTGTACTTCTGATCGCTGCCACTGCCGCTGGCGCGCAAGCACAAGAGCAGTTGAATACAAATGAGGGCTGCAGCCCGATTGACGACTTGAAGACAATCCAGGCGGATGCCGTCGATGGCGGAGATGTTGATGCGACGAGAAAACTATCCCGAAAGAAACGCGGCGTTGCCCCGGTTGTGGGCATGCTGTGCGAGCACGGGTACAAATTAATTGGCGATGATTGTGTAGTCGCTGATATACCGTTTGACTGAGGATGATCAGTAAATGGCTTACAGCCCTCGGCACGTAGGTGTGCAGTTCTGAGGCGACAGCCTTGTGTCGACTGAAACGTCCCGGTCGCTGGGAAGCCGGCAACTGGGGCATTGCAGGTTACAGCCAGCCCTGCAATGCAGGAAAACTATGTTCAAGCCTTAGGCAAATCCTTCATCACCCGGCAACCCGCTGAATCAGGCCACAAGGTAAAGTGACAGGAAAATTCCAAGGCGCCCGTAAACGGCGCCAACGAGGTGCCCGTGGCTTCCTACACCCTGCGACAACTCAAATACTTCGTCACCACCGTCGAGGCCGGCAGCGTCGCCGAGGCCTCGCGGCAGCTGTACATCGCCCAGCCGTCGATCTCCACGGCGATCAAGAGCCTGGAAGAAAGTTTCGGTGTGCAGCTGTTCATCCGCCACCACGCCCAGGGCGTGTCGCTGACTCCCAGCGGCAAGCGTTTCTATGCCAAGACCAAGTCGCTGCTGCAGATGGCCCACGAATTCGAGCAGAACGCCCTGGCGGACAACGACACGGTGGCCGGGCAGATCGACATCGGTTGCTTCGAAACCGTGGCGCCGCTGTACCTGCCGCGGTTGATCGCCGGTTTTCGCGAACGCTACCCAGGCGTGGACATCCGCTTGCGCGATGGTGAGCAGCAGGACCTGATCCAAGGCCTGACCGCGGGGACCTTCGATCTGGCGTTTCTCTATGATCACGACCTGGACGGCACCATCGAGGCCGAACCCTTGATGCCTGCGCAGAAGCCTTATGTGTTGTTGCCCGAGAAGCACCGGTTTGCCGGCCAGGCCCAGGTGTCGCTGCGTGATCTGTGCCCGGAGCCGATGATCTTGCTGGACGTGGCGCCGAGCCGGACCTATTTCGTCAGCCTGTTCAATGAAATGGGCCTGACGCCGAACATCGTCTTCAGTTCGCCGTCGATCGAGATGGTGCGCGGGATGGTGGGGCAGGGCTTCGGGTTTTCACTGCTGGTGACCCGGCCGCATTCGGAATGCACCTATGACGGGCAGAAGCTGGTGACGATCGACATCGCCGAGCCGGTGGCGTTGTCGGGGTTGGCGGCGGCGCACCTGAAGCGGGTGCAGCTGACCAAGCCCGCGCAGTTGTTCGTCGAATTCTGCCGCGAAGAACTGGCCAAGTTCTGAATATCTGGGGGCGCTTTGCGCCCCTTTCGCGACACAAGGCCGCTCCTACAAGGGAACACACATTTCCTGTAGGAGCGGCCTTGTGTCGCGAAAGGGCCGCGAAGCGGCCCCAGCTATCTCAAATGGATCACTGCTGATCCGGCACCACCGCAATCACGTCGATTTCCATCAGCCACTCGGCCTGGGCCAAGCCGGCCACCACCAGCCCGGTGGAGATCGGGAACACACCCTTCAGCCACTTGCCGACTTCCTTGTACACCGGCTCGCGGAAGCGCGGGTCGGTGATGTAGGTGGTGGTCTTGACGATGTGCGACAGGTCGGAACCCGCTTCTTCAAGCAGCTGCTTGACGTTCTTCATCGCCTGCTCGGTCTGCGCCCGAGGGTCGCCCAGGCCCACCAGCTTGCCTTCGAAGTCGGTGCCGACCTGGCCGCGCACGTAGATGGTGTTACCGGCCCGCACGGCCTGGCACAGGTCGTTGTCCAGGGTCTGGTTGGGGTAGGTTTCCTTGGTGTTGAACATGCGGATGCGAGTATGGGTAGGCATCAGTGGGCTCCGAAGGTGCTGACGTTGCTGATCGAGTGGTCTTGTTGCTCATCCGCGTCGCGCTGCTCGCGGTCGCGGTAGGCCAGGTAAGTGCGTTGCGTGGCGATGTGGCCGGCGACGTGCTTGGCGTCGTGCCACACGCCCCAGATGAACGACGAGCCACGGCGCGACAGCCAGGGCAGGCCGAGGAAGTACACGCCCGGCTCGCGGGCGACGCCGCGCTGGTGCTGGGGCTTGCCGTTGGCGTCGAAGGTGTCGACCTGCAGCCAGCTGAAGTCCACGCCGTAGCCGGTGGCCCAGATGATGCTGGTAACGCCGGCCTGGGCCAGGTCCAGTTGCTGCAGCGGGTTGACCATGCACTCCGGGTCAGCCAGGCGCTTGCGCGCCTCGGGCTCTTCCGGCAGGTCCAGGCCGTTGCGCTCGATGTAGGCATCGGCGGCATCCAGCAAAGCCAGGTAGTTCTCGTCGCCGCGGTTGATGTTGTCGACCAGGTTGTCCTGGAAGCGTGCCACGCCGTTTTCGAACGACTGGGTCAGGCCGACCAGGGTCATGCCCTGATGGGCGAGGGCGCGGAAGTCCACGGTGTGGCCGCCACGGGCGCCGCTGACGGCGATGGTCACGTGCTCGCGGCCGGGCTTGGCGATTTCCGCGTCCCACTCGCCCAGCACGCCCAGCCACCAGCAGAAGTCGCGGTTGCGGTAGGCCCGTGGCGGGCGGTCGTGGGCGCCGACCGACAGGTACACCTGGCGCCCGGCACGCATCAGCTCTTCGGCGATCTGCACACCGGAGGAACCGGCGCCTACCACCAGCACGGCGCCTTCAGGCAGCTGCTCGGGGTTGAAGTAGGCGGCGGAGTGGATCTGGTGCAGGTTGGCATCTTTCGGTGCGATGGCCGGGATGACCGGTTTCTGGAACGGGCCGGTGGCAGCCACCACGCGGTTGGCGCGGATCACGCCTTCGTTGGTCTCGATGGTGAAGCCGGGGCGGTCGGCGTTGCGTACCACCTTCTTCACTTCGATGCCGGTGCGTACCGGCAGGTTGTACTTGCGTACGTACTGCTCGAAGTAGTCGGCGACCTGGTCCTTGCCAGCGAAGGCGTCGGCGTCGAGGTTGAATTCCAGCCCCGGGAAGCGGTCGTGCCAGACCGGGCCGTTGGCCACCAGCGAATCCCAGCGGCCGGTGCGCCAGGCCTCGGCGATGCGCTTGCGCTCCAGCACCAGGTGCGGCACGCCAAGCTTGCTCAGGTGTTCGCTCATGGCCACGCCGGCCTGGCCGGCGCCAACCACGAGGGTGTCGATTTCGATGTTGTTCAGTGTCATGTCCGAGCCCTTGTTCAGGCGGTTTTTGTCAGGTCGGTTTGGAGGACCGCCGTTGCCTGGGGCCAGACTAGGGATGCCTGGAAAATCGCGAAAATAGTATTTAGCTGGGGCTTGCCGATAAAACGGCGAAGGCCCCGATTTGCCTGGGCTTGGCTGGGGTTTTAAGGGCTGTTCGACCGGTATTGGCCGGCCTTAGTTTTTTCCTGTTCAAGGCACAGGAAAATGTTGGTTTCGTGGCCCTGAAGCTTGCGCCCAGAATGCTGGGCATCGCACAGAACAACAGGAGTTCCACCATGACCTTCTCCATCATCGGTCGCTGCCAGGAAACCGGCCAGGTCGGTATTGCCATCAGCTCTTCGAGCATCGCCGTGGGCGCCCGTTGCCCGTGGGTTCGTGCCGGCGTCGGCGCCGTGTCGACCCAGAACATCACCCTGCCGGCACTCGGCCCGCAAATCCTCGATGCCCTGGAGCAGGGCCAGTTGCCGCCTGCCGCCGCGCTGGACCGGGTGCTCAGCGCCAATGGCTGGAGCGAGTATCGCCAGGTCACGGTGATCGACAGCCAAGGCCAGGTGGCGCTGTTCACCGGCAAGGAGGCGCTGGGCGTGCATAACGCCGTCACGGGCGAGCAGTGCGCGGCCGCGGGCAACCTGTTGTCCTCGCTGCAGGTGATCGAAGCCATGGTGCAGGCCTTCGAACAGGCCGGTGGGCATCTGGCTGACCGCCTGCTGGCGGCCATGCACGCCGCGATGGCGGCGGGTGGTGAAGCCGGCCCGGTGCATTCCGCGGCGCTGAAGATCGCCGGCGAGCTGACCTGGCCGCTGGTGGACCTGCGTGTGGACTGGGCTGACGAGGACCCGATCGGCGTGCTCGATGGCCTGTGGCAGGCGTACCGGCCACAGATGCAGGACTATGTTACCCGCGCCCTCGATCCGACTGCCGCTCCCAGCTACGGGGTGCCGGGCGATGAGTGAATTCAGCAGTCGCGCCTTGCTGGAGCGGCTGATCGGCTTTGCCACGGTCAGCCGCGACTCCAACCTCGAGTTG
Organism: Pseudomonas sp. CC120222-01a; assembly: GCF_003097235.1. Taxonomy (GTDB): domain Bacteria; phylum Pseudomonadota; class Gammaproteobacteria; order Pseudomonadales; family Pseudomonadaceae; genus Aquipseudomonas. The sequence continues at coordinate 96,502 of NZ_QEQQ01000017.1, forward strand.
ATCGGTTTCATCCGCGACTACCTGGCCGGGCTTGGCGTGGAGTGCGAGCTGTTCCACAACCCGGAAGGCAGCAAGGCCAACCTGTTCGCCACCATCGGCCCCAAGGATATCGGCGGTGTGGTGCTGTCCGGGCACACCGACGTAGTGCCGGTGGACGGCCAGGCCTGGACGCTGCCGGCCTTCGCCCTGACCGAGCGCGACGGGCGCCTGTATGGCCGCGGCGCGGCTGACATGAAGGGCTTCATCGCCTCGGTGCTGGCTGCCGTGCCGGCATTCCTGGCGCAACCGCTGCGCATGCCGGTGCACCTGGCGTTCTCCTATGACGAGGAAGTCGGCTGCCTGGGCGTGCGCTCGATGCTGGCCGCACTGGAACAACGCCCGCACAAGCCGCGCCTGTGCCTGATCGGTGAGCCTACTGAGCTGAAGCCGGTGCTGGGCCACAAGGGCAAGCTGGCGATGCGTTGCGAAGTGCACGGCGCGGCGTGCCACTCGGCGTACGCACCTTACGGGGTGAATGCCATCGAGTACGCTGCCAAGCTGATCGGCAAGCTGGGCGAGATCGGTGACGCGCTGGCGCTGCCGGCCCACCACGACGAACGCTTCGACCCGCCGTTTTCCACGGTGCAGACCGGGGTCATCAAAGGGGGCAGGGCGCTGAACATCGTGCCGGAGGAATGTGCGTTCGATTTCGAGGTGCGCGCGCTGCCGGGGTTCGAGGCGCAGGCGGTGGCCGACCAGCTGCAGACCTACGCCGAGGCCGAGTTGCTGCCACGCATGCGCAAGGTCAATGCGGGCAGTGCGATTCGCCTGCAACCGTTGAGTGCGTACCCGGGGCTGGCCACGCCAGCCGACAGTGAGGCCGCGCGCCTGGTGGCATTGCTCAGTGGTTCGGATGATTTCGGCACCGTGGCGTTCGGCACCGAGGGCGGCCTGTTCGACCAGGCCGGTATTCCCACCGTGGTGTGCGGGCCGGGCAGCATGGACCAGGGGCACAAGCCGGACGAGTTTGTCAGCGTCGAACAGATGCAGGGTTGTGATGCGATGTTGCTGAGGTTGGTGGATTACCTGAGGCAGGAATAATGGTGTTGGCTTCTTCGCGGGCGCGCCCGCGAAGAGGCCACAGGCTTGATAATCAGATCTCAATCGCCCCACTGACCAACCCATACACCGCAATCACGGCCCCCAGCACCACCACAGCAAACACAACTCGCTCGAAACCATTGAACACCTGCCGCTGCTGCTCCATCCTCGCCTTGAAATACAGCACTGTCCCCGGCCCATAGATCACGGCCGATAGCAGCAGATATTTCATCCCTCCCGCCCACACCATCAATACCGCATAGGCCGTCGCCAGCAAGGCGATCAGCAGATCCTTGCCACGCTCTCGGGCGTCGTTTTCATAGGTCTCGCGGCTGGATGCCAGCTTCAATGCATAGGCTGCCACCAACAGGTACGGGATCAGCGTCAGCGAACTGGTCAACTCCAGCGCCAAGGTGAAGGCGTACTCGGTGAACCAGGTCAGCAACAGGAACAACTGCACGAACAGCGTGGTCAGCCACAGCGCTGCCGAGGGCACCTTGTGCGGGTTCTCATGGGTGAGGAAGGCCGGCATGGCCTGGTCATGAGCAGCGCTGTACAGCACCTCGGCGGCGAGCAATGTCCACGAAAGGTAAGCGCCGAGCACCGAGACGATCAGCCCGATGCTGATGAAGATCGCCCCCCAACGCCCGACAATGGCCTCCAGCACGCCGGCCATCGACGGTTGGCGCAAGCCGGCAAGCTCCGGGCGCAGCATCACGCCGTAGCTGAGCAGGGTGATCAGCACCAGCAGGCACAGCACGCCGATGAAGCCGAGCACCGTGGCGATGCCGACGTCACGCCGATTGCGTGCATAGCGCGAATAGACGCTGGCGCCTTCGATGCCGAGAAACACGAACACGGTGACCAGCATGGTGCTGCGCACCTGCTCGAACAGGGATTCGGTCGGTGGCAGCATCTCGGCGGCGGCATGCCCGACCCGGCCATAGTCGTCCAGGTGGGCCAGATCGGCGGCTGGGCCAGCTGCGGCGGTACCCCAGAAGTTCAGCGAAAACAGCTCGCTGTCGAAGGCGGCAACGATCACTACGATGAACACCAGGATCGGGATCATCTTCGCCACCGTGGCGATGGTGTTGATCGCGGCGGCCTGCTGTACCCCGCGCAGCACCAGGAAGTGGAAGGCCCACAGCAGCACCGAGGAAACCGCGATGGCGGCCACCGTGTTGCCTTCGCCGAACACCGGGAAGAAGGCGCCGAGGGTGGATTTGATGAGGATGAAGTAGGAGACGTTGCCAATGCAGGTGCCGGCCCAGAAGCCGAATGCCGAGGCAAAACCCAGGTAGCTGCCGAAGCCGGCGCTGGCGTAGGCGTAGATCCCGGAGTCGAGGTCGGGGCGGCGGCGGGCGAGGGTCTGGAACACGAAGGCCAGCATGAGCATGCCGAAGCCGGCGATGCACCAGGCGATGATCGCGCCCAGGCCGCCAGTGGCGCGGCCGAAGGTGGCCGGGAGGGAGAAGATGCCGGCACCGACCATCGAGCCGACGACCAGGGCGGTGAGCGCCCAGACGTTGAGTTTGCCTTCCGTTGCGGTGGTCATCGGGCTTGCTCTCCCTTGCGCTGAAGGGTTGAGTAAAGACCGAGGCTAGACGGTGTGCCAGGCGATTGTGTTGCCGAACCGCCGGGAAGGGGCCGCAGCGCGGCCCCCGGCAGTTTAGAAGGTTGCCTTGACCTGCAGGCCGAAGACCAGCGCGTTGTCGATGTCCTTCCCGGAGAACGCCCCTGGCTCGATGATGTACTGCACATCCGGGCGCAGGTTCAGCCACGGCGTGGCCTGGTAGCCATAGCTCAGTTCGACCAACTGCTCGGCATTGTCGATGTTGGGGAACTGCTGCCCGGCATTGAATGCGGCGTCTTCCAGCACATCGCGGCTACGTGGGTTCGGCACGGCGCGGCCATAGCCCAGGGCCACGGTATCGCGCGGGCGGCCTTCGAACGGCTTGTACAGCACCACCCCGGCGCCATACCACTTGGTGAACGGCGAGGCGGCCTCGCTCGCTGCCGAGTACTGGCCGAAGGCGTGCAGGCTGCGGCCCGGCGAGCCGGCGTCGTTCCACACGGCCTGGTCGACCAGCAGGTAGTGGCCACCGCGACCGGACACTTCCTTGCTGCTGTCGACGCGCTTCACGTCGGAGCTGTCGTAGTAGTAACCCAGCTTGTACTCGCCCGGCAGTTCGCCCTGCAGCTTGTACACCAGTTCCACAGGCACCACGGTGCCGGTGGTGTGCTTGGGCCCCAGGTGCCAGGCGCGGCTGGAGTTGCCGTTGCTTTCCGGGTCGACGTTGAATGCTGCCACGCGCAGCTGCCAGGACGGCGACAGGTCGTACTTCACGCGCACGCCGAGGTGGGCGTTGGGGTAGTTGGTCCAGCCGCTGCCGCCGGACATGTTCAGCGGGTGGCCGCAGAAGCCGGCGTTCATGAAGTTGCACAGGATGCCGCTGTCGAGGCCGCCGAGGTCGTTGCCCATGGCCATGTAGCCGAGCTTGACGTTGAGCGCCGGGGTGAACAGGGTGCGCTCGTAGCTCAGTTCGGTCAGGCGGGTGTACAGGCCACCGTAGTTTTCCTGGATCGGCAGGCGGTTGCCGACCAGGTCTTCCGAGGCGCTGTTGCCGCGGCGGTCGTTGATGGTCAGCTGGACCTTGCCGCCGTTTTCCAGGCCGTACAGTTTCGACAGGTCGAACTGTGCGCCGAGCTTGATGTTCTGCGAATAGCGCGCCGAGCGGTGCAGACCGCCGTGGGCGTTGTACGCGGTTTCACCGCTGTAGTCGCCGGTGATCTTGACGCCGTCTTCTTCGAGCTGGTGACGCAGGCCGCCCCAGTCACCGGTCATGGTGCTGCGGTTGAGCAGGTCGCCGTCGGCCAGGGCGGTGGTGCTGGCCAGGGCCAGAAGCAGGGTTGGGGTGATGCGGATTGCGGATGGCATTGCTGTGTCTCGTGTTGTTTTCGGGGGGCCATTCGCGAACAAGCCCGCTCTCATCAGGATCAGCAGAGAACCTGTGGGAGCGGGCTTGCCCGCGAATGCAGCGACGCGGTCTTACGGCAGGGCGTAAGAAATCACGTAGTCGCCACGATCAGTCGACTGGCGCGCACCGCCAGCGGTGATCACCACGTACTGTTTGCCGGTCTTCGGCGAAACGTAGGTCATCGGGCCACCCTGGCTGCCGACAGGCAGGCGGGCTTTCCAGATTTCGTTACCGTTGCTGCTGTCGTAGGCGCGCAGGTAGAAGTCCTGGGTGCCGGCGATGAACACCAGGCCGCCTTGGGTCGACAGGGTGCCGCCGAGGGTCGGCAGGCCGATCTTGATCGGCAGGTGCATGCGGATGCCCAGGGGGCCGGTGTCTTCCACGGTACCGACCGGTACCTGCCAGGCGATCTGGCGGGTCTTCATGTCGATGGCGGTCAGGGTGCCGAATGGCGGCGCCTGGCACGGGATGCCGGCAACCGACAGGAAGCGGTTCTTGTTCACTGCGTACGGGGTGCCCTTGAGCGGTACAGCGCCCATGCCGGTGTTAAGTGCTTCACCGCCGGAGGCTGCGTCACCCTTGTTCTGCGATGGGATCATCTGGATCCACAGGCCCAGGCGCATGTCGTTGACGAAGATGAAGCCATGCACCGGGTCGGTGGAGAGGCTGCCCCAGTTCATGCCACCCAGCGAACCCGGGAAGCTCAGCGACAGGTCGGTACCCGGCGCGGTGTACAGGCCGTCGTAGCGCATCTTCTTGAAGTCGATACGGCACAGCAGTTGGTCGTACGGCGTGGCACCCCACATGTCTGATTCGCTCAGGGTCTGCGCGCCGATCTGCGGCATGCCTACCGATTTGGGCTGGGTCGGGGAGTACGGCTCGTTGGGGATGTTGCTTGGCTTGACCGGCACTTCGTCGACCTGGGTCAGCGGTTTGCCGGTGGCGCGGTCGAGCACGTAGATCTGCCCGGCCTTGGTACCGATCACCACGGCAGGCACGGACTTGCCGTCGTCCTTGGTGAAGTCGATCAGGCTTGGCTGCATCGGCAGGTCGAAGTCCCAGAGGTCGTTGTGCACGGTCTGGAAGACCCACTTCTGGTTACCGGTGGTGGCGTCCAGGGCCAGCACGGAAGCACCGTAGGTGTGGTCCAGCTTGCTGCGTTCAACGCCATAGATGTCGGTGGACGACGAGCCCATTGGCAGGAACACGGTGTTCATTGCCGGGTCGTAGGACATCGGTGCCCAGCTGTTCGGAGTGCTGCGCACGTAGGTGTTGTCACCTTCCGGCGCCTTGCGGTCTTCCGGGTTGCCCGGGTCGAAGGCCCAGCGCATTTCACCGGTGATCACGTCGAAACCACGGATCACGCCGCCTGGCATGTCGGTCTGGACGTTGTCGGCGACGCGGCCGCCAACCACCACGGTGGTACCGGCCATCAGCGGTGCGGAGGACAGCTGGTAGTAGGAGTCCGGCACGTTACCCAGGCCGGCCATCAGGTTGACCTGGCCGTTGTTGCCGAAGCCCTGGCAGAACTGGCCGTTGTCGGCGTCAACAGCGATCAGGCGACCGTCGATGGTGTTGGTCAGCAGGCGACGCTGGCAATTGGCACCGGCTGCGACGCTGCCGCCGGTGATTGGCGAGCTGTTCGGCTGGGTCGGCTGGGCGATCGCGGCGGTGGCGTCGAAGTAGGCCATGCCACGGCAACGCTGCCAGACCTTGGACTGGGCGTTGATTTCGTTCTTCCACAGCTCTTTGCCGGTGTCGGCATCGAGGGCGATCAGGTTGTTGTGCGGGGTGCAGATGAACACCTTGTTGCCGATCTGCAGCGGGCTCAGCTGGTCTTCGGCACCGTTGCCGTCGCTGATGGCGACGTCACCGGTGTGGTAGGTCCAGGCCACCTTGAGCTTGTTGACGTTGTCGCGGTTGATCTGGTCCAGCGCGGCGAAGCGGCTGCCACCTTCGGTGTTGCCGTAGTGGGCCCAGTCCTTCTGCTCCTTGCCGGCTTCGACCGGGGTCATGCCCGGGCCTTTGCCGGTGGGAGCAACACTTGGGTGGGCGACGAACATGTTGCCGGCAGCGATCACCAGCACCACGGCCAGCACGCCGGCGATGCCGTAGGCACCACGGCCGGCGCTGGCGCCATTGGCACGGGCGAGCATCGGGTAGACCAGCGCCACCACCATGCCGATCGCGCCGAACATGAACAGGCGCGAGAACAGTGGCCAGAACACCAGGCCGGCGTCGACCAGTGCCCAGATCGCGGTACCGACCAGGAACGCCGCGTACAGCCAGGCGCCGGCCTGCTTGCGGCGAGCGATGAGAATACCGGCGATGGCCATGGCCAGGCCACCGATCAGGAAGTACCAGGAACCGCCCAGGCCGGCGAGCTTGATGCCGCCAGCAGCCAGGAGCAGGCCGAGCAGGGCGACGATCACGCCCAAGCCGACCAGGATGATGTTTGTGGCGCCAGAGGCGCGCGGTGTTTCGTTCATGCCAGGGATCTCAGCAGGTGGAATGTGCGCAGTTTAAGCCCTTAGCTTGCTAATTAACAAGTTGGTACATAATTTCATGGGGCTGATTGTCGCAGGGCTGAACTTGCGAAGATGTGGCTAAAAGCTTAGATCAGGCATTCAAAATTGCATTAAACGCGGTGTTTATCCGATATATAAAATTGACCGCCTAGACTTTTGTAGCATGACCGTTGGGTGCCTCAATGCGTCGGCCACGGCGAGTCGATGCCATAGAACGCGGCAAGCCAGATAGTCGGCTGCCCTTGGGCCGTCCATTCCACGCGATGACGGCAATGCGCCGGAATATCCACGCAGTCGCCCGGCACCAGCAAGCGGGTGTAGTCCTCGTGCTCAAGGCGCAGCCCGGCGCTGCCAGTCAAAAGCATGATCCATTCGCCTTCGGCCTGGTCGTACCAGAACCCGGGTGGGCTGGCCTGGCCGCAGGAAACGATGCGTTCGATGCGCAGGCCGGGGCGCCGCAGCAGTTCATCGACCCGCTCGGCAGCGGCAGGGTCGCAATGGGGGAGGGCGTTGAGCAGGTTGGTGAGGGGCATGGGCCGTTCTCGTGCTGGTGGAGGTGCTTCCACTATGGACCTGATCGCTCTGTCGTGCGCTTCTTGACCCGCTTCGTGGTTTGTAGGACTGTTCCGAGATTTGAGAATCGGGGTATCCATGGACAAGCTCCTGGCGATGAGGATGTTCACCACGACAGTCGATGCCCAGGGCTTTTCAGCGGCAGCGCGCAGGCTCGGCGTCGCCACCTCTTCGGTGACGCGCCTGGTCGATGGGCTGGAGTCGGAGCTCGGCACGACCTTGCTCAACCGCTCCACGCGCCAGGTCAGCCTGACCGAAGCGGGCGCACGTTACTACGCCCGGGCAAAGGAAATCTTCGATGCGCTGGACGAGGCCGATGCCAGCGTCGCCGACCGTGGCGATGAGCCGGTCGGCGTGCTGCGCCTGTGCTTGCCTGTGGAGTTCGGCCGCCGCGTGATCGCACCGCACCTGGGGCCTTTCCTGGCCCGCCACCCGTCGCTGGAGCTGGACATCGACATGAGCGACCGGCTCGATGACCTGCTCGACGGCCGCTACGACCTGTCCATTCGCCTCGGCGACCCATCACCGCACGACGAACTGGTGTGCCGGCCACTCGGCCGCTTCCAGCGCTGGCTGGTGGCAAGCCCCGATTACCTGGCCAGGCGCGACGCGCTGCTGCATCCCGAGCAGTTGCTGCAGCACGCCTGCCTGCGTTTTCGCTACGGGCAGAAGGCGCGCGCCTGGCGCCTGCAGCGGGCCGATGAGGCACTGGAACTGGACGTGAGCGGGCCGTTGCGCAGCGCCAATGCCGACCTGTTGCGCGAAGCGGCACTGGCCGGCAGCGGCATCGCCTTGCTGGCTGACTGGCTGGTGCGCGAGGATGTGGCGGCCGGGCGCCTGCAGCGGGTGTTTGCAGACTGGCAGGTCAGCCCCGGCACCGCCAACGACAGCATCAATGCCTTGTATTTGCCCAACCATCGCGGCTCTCGGCGGGTCAACGCGTTCATCGGCTTTTGCGAAGGCCTGCTCAAACCCTGATCCCCTGTCGTTGCGCCTTGCGCAAAGCCTCGTTGCGCCGGGGCCGGATTCTCTCGCAGGCAAGCGCTCGGTAAGGTGCCTGGCATATTCCAACCCGATGCCGAGGTCCCTCGCATGAATCCCTCCCTTGCTGCTGCCCAGCCAGCCCATGCCGGCCTGAGCCGTGCCCTGGTCGCGCTGCTGGCGTTCTGTTGTGGCGCGATCGTCGCCAATATCTACTACGCGCAGCCCATCGTCGGGCTGATCGCCCCGGACCTGGGGCTGTCCACTGAGCGCGCCAGCCTGATCGTGTCGCTGACCCAACTGGGCTACGCACTGGGCCTGCTGTTGCTGGTGCCACTGGCAGACCTGGTGGAAAACCGCCGTTTGATGATCATCACCGCCGTGCTGGCCTGCGTCAGCCTGTTGCTGGCGGGGACCAACAGCAGCGGCCAGGGGCAACTGTTCCTGGTCTATGCCTTGCTGATCGGTTTCAGTTCGGTGGCTGTGCAGATGCTCATTCCGCTGGCCGCGCACCTTGCGCCTGAGCAACAGCGCGGGCGGGTGGTCGGCAACATCATGGGCGGCCTGCTGCTAGGCATTCTGCTGGCGCGGCCGTTGTCTAGCCTGGTCGCCGACCACTTTGGCTGGCGCACGGTATTCATCGGCGCTGCTGGCCTGATGTTGGCAATCATCCTGTTGCTGGCGCTGACCCTGCCGCGTCGGGTGCCTGAGCACAAGGCGAGCTACGCCGGGCTGATGCTGTCGTTGGTCGCCTTGCTGCGCCAATACCCGGTGCTGCGCCAGCGCTCGCTGTACCAGGCGTTGATGTTCGCGGCTTTCAGCCTCTACTGGACTGCGGTGCCGCTGGCCCTGGCCAACGAGCATGGCCTGTCGCAAAGCCAGATCGCCTTGTTCGCCCTGGTCGGCGCGGTGGGTGCCATTGCTGCACCGATGGCGGGCCGCCTGGCCGATGCCGGTCATGCCCGTGCCGGCTCGTTGCTGGCCCTGGTGTTGGCGCCGCTGGCGCTGCTGATGGGACTGACCACGCCCGGCTACAGCGTGATCGGCCTGGGGCTGACTGGGGTGCTGCTGGATTTTGCAGTGCAGATGAACATGGTCATCGGCCAGCGCGAAGTCTATGCACTGGACCCGGCCAGCCGCGGGCGGCTGAATGCGCTGTACATGACCAGCATCTTCCTGGGCGGTGCAGCGGGGTCGGCGGTGGCCAGTGCGGTATTTGCCCAACAGGGTTGGCACGGTGTGGCGCTGGTGGGGGCGGCTCTGCCGGGCGTGGCTCTGGTGGCCTTCCTGCTGGCCTCGCGGCGAGGGTAAGCACTTAGCGGCCCAGCGGCAAGGCCACGCCAATCAACGCGAACAGGCTCCCGCAGCAACGATTGAAGCCCTTGCCGCCCTTGGCCAGCCATGGCCGGATACGAAACGCCAGGCGCGCCAGCACGTACTCGACCACGCATTCCACGCTGGCAAAGGTCGCCGCCATGATCACGAACTGCAGCAACAGCCCACGCTGCGGGTCGATGAACTGCGGCAGGAAGGCGCCATAGAACAACAGCACCTTGGGGTTGGCGATCGCGGACAGCAGGCCTTGGCGGAACATCCCCAGGTTGCTCAGGCGGGCTGCACGCTCGGTCACCTCCAGATGCAGGGCAGGGCTGCGCCAGAGCTGAATGCCCAGCCACACCAGATAGGCGCCGCCCACCCACTTGAGCACGGTCAGTACCGAGGCTGAGGTCTGCAGTAGCGCCGTCAGTCCGAACATCGCCAGGGCAATCAGTGCACTGAAGCCGAACACCCCGCCAACAATGGTGAATAGCGTGCGCCGTGTGCCATACAGCGCGCCGTGGGTCAGGGCGAGCAGGCTGTTCGGACCGGGCGTCAGCGACAGGCCGATGCTCGCCAGCAGGTAGATCAACCAGGTATCCAGAGCCATGATGTGCGCCTTCGCTATTCAAGAGCGGCCAGTCTATGCGACGGCACTGCAAGTGAAGGGTATGATCTGGACATTCAATGGTGTTTTTTGGACCCGTTTTGAATGATCCCTGATATCCGCCTGCTGATCTTGCCGTTACCGGACTTCGCCCTGCTGCCATTCGGTGCGTTTCTCGACAAGCTGCGCTTCAGCGCCGACGACGAGGATTACAGCCAGCAGCGCTACTGCAGCTGGACCCTGGCCAGCCTGACCGGCGAGCCCGTGCCGTCGAGCAGCGGTGCGGTGATGCAGGTGCAGGCCATTGCCGAACAGCTGCAGTGGGAAAACTACGACTACCTGGTGCTGTTCGGCAGCCGCAATGCCGAAGCTACTGCCGCGTTGGCGCCGAGCTACAAGCCCTTGCTCAAGCGAGCGGCCAAGGCGGGGGTGAAGCTGGTCGCCATCGACAACGCTGCCTTCCTGCTGGCCGCTTGCGGCCTGCTGGACGGCCACAAGGTCGTGGTGCACTGGCGCCATGAGGCGGAGTTCCGGGCATCCTTCCCGCATCTGCAAGTACTGCGCGAGCAGTTGTACTGCATTGATGGCGCGCGCATCACCTGTGCCGGCGGCACGGCAGCCATCGACTTGGCGGTGGAACTGCTGGCAGGTGCCTGCGGGCGTGCCCGGGCGCTCAAGGGCCTGGCCGACATGCTGGTCGACGAATCACGCGACAGCCGCCATGCCTTGCGTTCACTGGAGGCCGGTGCCGGGCAGGGGCGCCAGGTGCAGCGTGCGTTGGCGCTGATGCGTCATCACCTGGGGGCACAAGGGTCGATCGAACAGCTGGCTGCGGAGCTCGGCATCAGCCGCCGTCAGCTGGACCGCCAGTTCCAGGCCAGTCACGGCATGAGCGCCAAGGCCTGGTGGCTGGAGATGCGCCTGCAGCAGGCGCGTTGGCGATTGCTCAACTCCAGTCACAGCCTGGCGCAGATCGCCGATGAGGTCGGCCTGGGCGATGCCAGCTACCTGGGCAAGTGCGTGCGGCGGCGGTTTGGCTGCACGGCGCTGGCGCTGCGCACAAGTGCTACACGCATCGTGTAGGAGCGGCCTTGTGTCGCGAAAGGGCCGCAAAGCGGCCCCTGGCGGTTAACGTGTTGAAGCTGAAATCCTGGGGCCGCTATGCGACCCTTTCGCGACACAAGGCCGCTCCTACAGGGTCATTGCGGCGTGCCGAACAGGCCGGTCCAGTAGATGCCGGCATCGCTCTTCGGGTCTACCGCATAGGCCGCGCCCATTTCGCGGAAGTCCGGGTTCATCAGGGTGGCGCAGTGGCCGGGGCTGTCGAGCCAGCCATCGACCACCTTCTGCGCGGTGTCGCGCCCGGCAGCGATGTCTTCGCCGATCTGCTGGTACAGGTAGCCAGCCAGTTCTGCCCGGTCACCCGGCGTGCGCCCGTCCTTGTCGATGTGGTCGAAGAAGTTCTGGTTGGCCATGGCCCGCGTATGGCTGGCTGCCACGCCCGCCAGCGCCGCGCTCCAGCTCAGCGCAGGGGCTGCGGCAAACGGCTGGCCGCCGCATTGGCGGGGGGCCTTGCGTGCGGCATTGATGGCCTGCAGCAGCTTCTGCCCCTCGGCCTGCCAGTCACCCAGGCGCCCGCTGAGCAAGGGCCGGGCCAGCACGATGCGCCAGTCGCGGCCTTCCTGGCTGACGCCGATGTCGACAAACTGCGGGTCGAGCACCACCTGGCAGAAGCTCTCCTTGATGGCATTCATGGCAGCGTTCGCATCACGTGGGCCGGACAGGCTGATCGCCTGGACGTTGACCATCGGGTAGGCCGCGCGGCTCATGGCCTGCTGCAGGTCGCGAGTGCCCTCCGGCGACAGTGCCAGGCGCGTGTCACTGTTGAGCGGCGGTAGTTCCACCGACACCTGGTCCCCGCAGCGCTGGGCCTGGCTGCGGTAGGTATTGATCGAATCGATCAGTTGCGCTTCTTCGCCGGTGACGGCCAAGGCCCCGGTCGACAGGACCAGGCCCAGCGACAAGGCGGCAACGGATGACAGGACGCGCATGTGGATCTCCCTGTGACTGGCAGCGTCTTGGTATGCGCTGCTCATCCTACACAAGCGCGAGGCTTTTGGCCCAGTCTCGTGCAAAGCATCGATAACGCCAGCAATGACTTGCGGGCAGCAAAAGAGGGAGTAGACCGGTGAGCGCCAGAAAAGTGCAGTGGCGGATCAGCGCGCCAGTTCCTGATTCGGCTTGTAGAACAGGAAATGCCGGGTCTCGGCGGTCTTGCGATAGGCCTTGGCCCAGCTCGGGTGCACCTGGCGGTCATGGAAGTACAGCGCGCCGCCAGTGCTGTCCTTGAGTTGCTGGTTCAAGGCCTTGCGGGCGATTTCCTTGGCGATGTCGTAGCGGTCCTTTTCCTCGACCTGGTCCGGGCGGCCGTCACACCACCAGGAAAACTGGCAGGATTTGGTTTCCACGCCTTGCTTGACCACCCCGCAGATGGTGTCGGGAAAGCCATCCTTGCCCAAGCGGTTGATCACCACGTTGGCCACTGCGCTCATGTCTTCGCCGTCGGCACCCTTGGCTTCCCAATAGATGGTGCGGGCCAGGCAGGTGATGCTGTCATCCATCGGCGCCTGGCCTGCAGGGTCCACCGCCTGCACTTCGCCAGGGGTGATGGTTTCTGCCTTTTTCGGCGGTGGAGCGTCCTCCACCACCTTTTTCTCCAGGTTTTGCGCCTTGTCCTCGGCCACTGCGGCCTTGGCACTGTCGGCGGCATGCAAAGGGCCTGCGAGCAGGGCCGAGGTCAAGCCGATCAGCATCCACGAGAAGCGCATGGTCAATTTTCCGAAGTGTGGGCTGAGTCACAGTCTAGCCAAGCGCAATCACTTCAGCGTAAGCATTAGCACCAAAGGCAAGGTCGCGGCAGCCAGCACGGTCTGCAGGGCAATGATGGTGGCCATCAGCGGCGCGTTGCCGCCCATCTGCCGCGCCATCACGTAAGACGACGAAGCGGTCGGCAAAGCCTGGAACAGCACCGCCACAACCGCTGCCTGGCCGCTCAACCCGAGCAGGCGGCACAGGCCCCAGGTGGTCAGCGGCATGACCAGGAACTTGAACGCCGATGCCGCCAGCAATGGCCGCACTTGCTGGCCGAGACTGGCGCCGCCGAGTGCAGCGCCCACGCACAGCAGGCCCAGGGGCAGGGCGGCCTGGCCCAGCGCCTTGACCGTGGGCTCCAGGCCGGCCGGCAGGCCCAGGCCAGTGACCCGCAACAACAGGCCCCCGGCGCAGCCGACGATCAGCGGGTTGGCGAAGATGGCCCGCAACACCGTTGCCGGGGAGCTGTGGCGTGCGCTGAAGCGGGCAAATACCAGCACGCAGAGCAGATTGACCAAGGGCACGATGGCGGCGTTGGCCACCGCGGCCAGGGCAATCCCGGCGCTGCCGTAGATGCCGGCGGCGAGGGTGGCGCCGATGTAGTTGTTGAAGCGCACGCCGCCCTGGAACACTGAGGTGAAGTCGGCGCCGTCGTGGTTCACTGCACCCTGGTAGAGCACCAGCAGCACGGCGCCAAGCAGGGTGGAAAGCATCAGTACACCGACCATGCCCAGCACCGGCACGCCATCGAGATTGGCCGTGGCCAGGCCATGCAGGAACAGCGACGGCAGCAGCACGTAATAGCTCAGGCGTTCGGCGCCCGGCCAGAACGACTCGGCGAGAAAGCCGCGGATGCGCAGGAAGGTGCCCAGGGCAATCAGCAAGATGATCGGCACGAGTGTGGTCAGCAGCAGGTGAAGCATGGTGGTCGTTCCGTGGTCGGGTACGGGCACAGGTTAGCGTGGCTGACTGATTGGGAAAAACGTTGATTTCTGCACTGACTGATGAGGAAAACTGTACCTTCACGCGTCCATGGCGGTCCTCAACACAGCACTGAGGTGCCGGCGTTGGCTCTTTTCATGTTCCAGCAACACTACCCGCCGTACCAGTTGTGGCTCACCAAAGGGCAGGCAGGTGGCCGGCGGCAAGCGTTGCAGGTCGTCATCGGCCATGGGAATGATCGCTACCCCGAGCCCCATCACCGCCATGCGCGCCAGTGCTTCCTGGCTGTCCAGTTCCATCTGTTCGCTGACCTGCAGATGCTGGCGGCGCAGTTCCTGCTCGATCTGCCGCCCGGCCCATGCACGCTTGTCGAAGCGCAGGAACGGTTGGCCTGCCAACAGCTGCGGCAGGCTCTGGCCAGCCAGTTCGGGGCTGGCGATGGCCCAGAAGCGGTCCTCGAACAGTGGCGTGAAAATCAGGTTCTGCGGGTAGGGGCTGACCGGCTCCGTGGTGATCGCTGCATCCAGCTCGCCGTCCTCGACGCGCCGTGCAAGCTCGGCCGACATCCCTGAGTTGACGCTGATGTGCAGTTCCGGGTGATGGGCCTTGATCCAGACCAGGGCCTTGGGCAGGCGCCGGGCGAGGACTGTGTGGATCGCCCCCAGGCGCAAGCGGCCACGCAGGCTCGGGCCGCTGGCCAGGGCATCGGCCAGCTCGTCATAGGCGCCGAGGATATGCTCGGCCCGCGCTACCGCCAGTTGCCCGGCTTCGGTCAGCACCACCTGGCGACGGCTGCGGTCGAACAGCGCGACCTTGAGTTCGTCTTCGAGGGTCTTGATGTGCAGGCTCACGGCCGAAGGGGTGAGGCTGAGCAGATCGGCGGCACGGGCGAAGGTGCCGTGGCGGGCGATGGTCACCAGGGTGCGCAGGGCTTTGAGGGACACGCGAACGGGCTCCGGGCGGCGAGGGAAGTGTTTCAGTCTGTGGCTGAATGGAATGCCTGGCAAGCTGCGCAGTCCCACTCGTTACGCGGGTACGAAACCCGTCTATCCCACGCCATGGAGAAACCACATGAAAGCAGTAGTCTTCACCGCATTGCTGGCCTCGGCCGGTCTCGCCCAGGCCGCACAGACGGTGGAATTGAAGCTGGCCGGGGCGGACGGCCCGGGCAAGTCGATCGGGACCATCAGCATCGAACAGAACAAGTACGGCACCGTGCTCACCCCCGACCTCAAGGACCTGCCCCCCGGCGTACATGGCTTCCACCTGCACCAGCAGGGTTCGTGCGCAGCGGCAGAGGAAAACGGCAAGCCAGTACCAGCTGGCGCGGCGGGCGGGCACTGGGACCCTGACGCCACCAACGCACACAAAGGCCCCTATGATGACAGTGGCCACCGTGGTGACCTGCCGGCGCTGTATGTGGGCGCCGACGGCAAGGCCACCTACCCGGTATTGGCGCCACGTCTGAAAGCTACCGATTTCAAAGGCCACGCGCTGATGGTGCATGCCGGTGGCGACAACCATAGTGACCATCCAGAGAAGCTGGGCGGTGGCGGGGCCCGCGTGGCTTGTGGGGTCGTTCAGTAATCCATTTCTTGAAGTTGTCGCGATCCCTGTGGGAGCCGGCAAGCACGGCTCCCACAACTACAGCGTAAGCCTTGGCAGCTCAGCTGCGCAGCCACTCCACCAGCCCCAGTACCGTGGCCGTGGTGTCACGGCCATGGGGGACCACCAGGTAATACGCTTCGCGCGGTTTCACCGCCAGGTCGGTCAGGCGCACCAGCTCGCCCGAGGCCAGCAGGTGATCGAGCATGCGCCCCCAGCCCAGCGCCACGCCATGGCCGTGCAATGCGGCCTGGATGGTGTCGGTGTACAGGTGGCAGCGCAGCCCGTAATCGAGCTTCGGCGGGTTGCCGCCGAGGGCGCGGAACCACGTTGGCCAGGTCATCCAGCCCTCGGTGGTGGCATCGGCGTCGAGCAGGTCGGCGTTGTACAGGGCTTCGAGCGAGTCCGGCATGCTATTGCGTGCCAGCCAGGCCGGTGAACACACCGGAAACACCTCTTCCTCGAACAGTTGCAACGCGGTGCCGTCTTCCCAGCGGCCATTGCCGTAGCGCACCAGCAGGTCGATGTCATGATTGCGCAGGTCGCCGGTGAACATCTGCGTCGCCAGGCGCAGACGCACGTGAGGCATGGCCGCGCGCAGGTTGCTCAGGCGTGGCATCACCCGCAGCTGGGAAAAGGTTGCGGTGGTGCTGAGCACCAGTTCCTGTTCGCTGCTGCCTTCACTGAGGCGGTCGAACATTGCCGCGATTTTCTGCAAGGACTCGGACATCACTGCGAACATCGCCTGGCCTTCACTGGTCAGGCGGATGCCGCGGTGCAGCCGCTGGAACAGTTGTACCCCAAGGTTTTCCTCGAGCTGCCGGATCTGTTTGCTGACCGCCGCCTGGGTCACGCCCAGCTCACGGGCCGCCAGGGTGACACTGCTGTGGCGGGCGACCGCTTCGAACTCAAGGAGCGCAGTCATCGATGGGATGATGCGACGGTAGCCTTTGTGCGTATCGCTGTTTTCTTGTGTTTTCATTCGACGTCCTGGCAAGGCGCGACGCGCTGGTCCGCGTCGCGCGCCGACAGTGGCAGAAAACGCGGCAGGGCGAAAGGGCTGCTCAGGGTTGGCGCTCGGCTACCGCACGCAATGTGCGCAGCGTCACCACCGGGGCATCGACCACGAAGCGGTTGGCCAGCCAGCCCGGCACGTCGCCGGCAGGGTCGGCCTGCAACTGGTAGGTCACCTCGGTTTCCCGTTCGCCGAGCGGCTTCATGACCCATTCGCCCGACAGGTGCTGTACGCGGATCAACCCCGGCTCTTCTGGCAGGCGGTTCGGTTCGGCGCTCAGGTGCCGTACCAGGGTGCCGTCATCCAGGCGCTCGGTGCGGACCTTGAGAATGATGTCGCGCGGCAGGGTCGGCCACGGCAGGTTGGTGGTCAGGTAGACCCAGGTGCTGTCGCCATCCACGTCCAGCAAGCGCATCTGTTCGCAGGCGTACAGCCACTTGCACGCCACCCGCAGGTTTTCCTGAAGGTCGGTGAGGGTGCGCACGCTGGCTTTCATGGTGCTGACGCCGCGAAACTGCTGGTAGGGCGAATCAGGTGCCGCAGCCAGGTACACACGGATACCTTCGCGGTCGTAGGCGATCTTCCAGTCGTCAGCCGCCAGGCTGGCGCCGGAGACAAGCAGTACCGCAAGCAGCAGGCAGCGGTTCATGGCGAGCACCGCGCTAGGGGCAGGGCTTATCAGTATGAGCGGCAAACAGAAAGCCCGCCAGGTGGCGGGCTTTCGGGCATCAGCCTGAACTCAACGCTGTGGGTTGAGGGTCAGGTGCACGTGGCGGTTCACGTCCTTGTACAGCAGGTAGCTGAACTTGCCTGGGCCGCCGGCGTAGCAGGCTTGCGGGCAGAAGGCGCGCAGCCACATGAAGTCGCCGGCTTCCACTTCGACCCAGTCCTGGTTCAGGCGGTACACCGCCTTGCCTTCCAGCACATACAGGCCGTGTTCCATGACGTGGGTTTCCGCGAACGGAATCACGCCGCCCGGCTGGAAGGTGACGATGTTGACGTGCATGTCGTGGCGCATGTCGGCCATGTCGACGAAGCGGGTGGTGACCCAACGGCCTTCGGTGCCCGGCATCTCGATGACGGTGGCGTTGTCGCGGTGGGTGACGAACGACTCAGGTACGGCCAGGCCTTCGACTTTCTGGTAGTGCTTGCGCAGCCAGTGGAAGGTGACGTTGGCCTTGCTGTTGTTGCGCAGGCTCCACTCGGCGCCCGGGGCCAGGAAGGCATAGCCGCCTGGGGTCAGGGTGTGGTGCTTGCCTTCGACGGTGATGTCCAGTTCGCCTTCGACGATGAACACCACGGCTTCTGCGTTCGGGTCCAGCTCAGGGCGCTCGCTGCCGCCTTCCGGGGCCACTTCGACGATGTACTGCGAGAAGGTTTCGGCAAAACCGGTCAGCGGGCGGGCGATGACCCACATGCGCATCTTGTCCCAGAACGGCAGGTGGCTGGTGACGATGTCACGCATCACCCCTTTAGGGATGACGGCATAGGCTTCGGTGAACATGGCACGGTCAGTCAGCAGCTCGGTCTGAGCTGGGTGCCCACCGTGGGGGGCGAAGTAGGAGTGGTTCGACATGAGCGGTCTCGACTTGTTGTTCTCTCCCCGTGCCTTGGACCACACCGGCCGGTGCGTGCAGGGGATGTGCGGACAGCATATGGGGCAGTCCGCATCATCCACAAATTAAATGTTGAAATACTCGACATTCAGTTACTGAATGCGAACCTGGCGCCCTGCGTGGGCTTCGGGCAGCCGGTCGCCCTGGCCGAACAGCTTGTGGCGCAAGGTGCCGTCGGTGTAGCTCAGCGGGTAGCGACCACGGCGCTGCAGCTCCGGTACCAGCAGGTCGACGACATTGGCCAGGTCATCCGGTTGCACGGCGTAGGTGAGGTTGAAACCGTCGATGCCGGTCTGGTCGAGCCAGTGTTCCAACTGATCGGCAATTTCGCCGGGCGAACCGACCAGGACCGGGCCACGCCCGCCCAGGCCGACGAATTCGGCGGCCTCACGCACGGTCCAGCGGCGGTTCGGGTCGGCGGCGGTGAATGCCGCCAGGGCGGCACGGCCAGCATCGTTTTCGACGTATTCGATGGGGGCATCCGGGTCGAGGCCTGCGAAGTCGATACCGGTCCAGCCTGAGAGCAAGGCAAGGGCGGCGTCCAGATCGACGTAGCGGCGGTATTCGGCAAAGCGTGCCTGGGCTTCCTGAGTGGTCGGCGCGACGATCAGCAGCGCCTGGGCATAGATCAGCACCTCATCGCGGCCACGCCCGGCTACTTCGCTGGCCTGGCGGATGCCGTCGGCGTAGCGGCGCAGCACGGTGGGCGTCGGGCCACTGATGAACACGCACTCGGCATGCCGGGCGGCGAACTGTTGGCCGCGGGCCGAGGCGCCGGCCTGGAACAGCACCGGGGTGCGCTGGGGTGAGGGCTGGCACAGGTGCATGCCGGGTACCTGGAAATGCTCACCGGCATGGCGGATGGCGTGCACTTTCGACGGTTCGATATAGCGGCCGGTTTCGCGCTCCAGCTGCACCGCATCGTCTTCCCAGCTTTTTTCCCAGAGTTTGTACAGCACCTCCAGGTATTCCTCGGCCAGGTCGTAACGCTGGTCATGGCCCAGCTGGCGGGCCAGGCCCAGGTTGCGCGCGGCGCTGTCGAGGTAGCCGGTGACGATGTTCCAGCCGACCCGGCCATTGCTCAGGTGGTCGAGCGTGGACATGCGCCGGGCGAAGGGATAAGGGTGTTCATAGGTCAGCGAAAAGGTCACGCCGAACCCCAGGTGCTCGGTGACCCCGGCCATGGCCGGCACCAGCAGCAACGGGTCGTTGACCGGCACCTGCACGCCACCGCGCAGGGCGGCTTGCGGGCCACCCTGGTAGACGTCGTAGATACCCAGCACGTCGGCGATGAACAGCGCATCGAACAGCCCGCGCTCCAGCAGGCGAGCGAGGTCGGTCCAGTAATCGAGGCGGTTGAACGCCACGCTGGTGTTGCGCGGGTGGCGCCACAGCCCCGGGGACTGGTGGCTGGCGGCGTTCATACTGAAGGCGTTGAAACGGATGTGGCGGGGCATCGCCTTCACTCCCTGGTCACGGCAATACAGAGGCCGGGTAGACGGCATCGGCGACCTGCAACTTGTGCGGGATCAGGCCCAGGCCCTGGAAGGTATCGGCCAGCTTCTGCTGCTCGGCGACGATCTGTGGGGTGATGGCCACGGCGTTATAGTTGCGCCGCTCGCTGGCCACCTCCAGCACATTGGCGTTGATGCCCAGTTGCGGTGCCAGCAGTGCGGCGACTTCGGCGGGCTTGGCGTTGGCCCACTGGCTGACCTTGCCCAGTTCGCTGAAGAAGGTCTTCAGCAGGTCGCGGTGCTGGTCGGCGAAAGCGGCGGTGGACAGGTAGAAGGTGCGGTTGTTGGTCAGGCCGCTGCCGTCGCGCAGGTTCTTCAGGCCAGGCTGGCTTTCGGCTGCCGCGAGGAACGGGTCCCACAAGGTCACGGCCTGCACGCTGCCCGATTGCAGGGCGGCGACGGCGTCGGCGGCGTTGTTGACATAGGCCGGGGTGATGTCCTGATAGCTCAGGCCGGCCTGCTCCAGGGCTACCGCCAGCAAGTATTGGGCGTTCCAGCCGCGGCCGGTGGCCACGCGCTTGCCTTTGAGGTCCTGCACTGCGGTGAGGTGATCCTGCTCGCGCACCACCAGGCCGATGCCGCGCGGGTAAGGTTGTTCGGCGGCCAGGTAGACCACGGGCTTGCCGGCAGCCTGGGCGAATACCGACGGCGCGTCGGCAGCGTGGCCCAGGTCGATGGCGCCGGTGCTCAGCGCTTCGAGCAGTTGCGGGCCGGCGGCGAACTCGTGCCAGCTGACTTTCACGCCCTGGGGCGCCAGGGCCTTTTCCAGCGCGCCACTGCCTTTGAGGATGTTGATGCTGTTGAACTTCTGATAACCGATGCGCAGGGTCTTGCTGTCTTCGGCAAAGGCGCTGGACCAGGGTAGCAGGCTGCTGGCGACAGCGGTCAGGAGGCCGCCGACGAGCAGGCGGCGCAGGGGGGAGAAGGGCATGGGCGTCGCTCCTTGAGCTGGGTGGGAAACGGTGTACCCAGCCTAAGGAGGTGGCGTTTGGCTTTCAATTTTTTAATTCCATTTGGTTAGATTGTTTTGTTCTTTTTATATCCTTTTGTTGCTATGTCGTCCGATGACGAAATTTTCACATCCTCTTGCTAGGATTCGGGCCAATCAAAAGGAGCCCCGTTCATGCCCATCCTGCGCCGGCGCAGCACCCGTATCGCCCTGACTGCCACCACTGGACTGGTGGCTGCCACCCTGGGTTTTTTCGCCTGGCAGTCGTTCTACCCGGTACAGGCCGCCACTGGCTGGAATGTCGAGGTGCTGCACCGCGACGTGGCCAAGGCCGCTTCGTTGCTGCCCCAGGCTGACGGCAGCCTGCTGGTCAGCCGCGAGCTGGATGACGGCAAAGGCAGCATTCTCAAGATCTCCGCCAACGGCGACCGCGTGGTGCTGATCGACAACCTGTCCAAGCCCGACGGCATGATCGCGGCCCAAGGTGGCTGGGTGTTCAGCCAGGAAGGCGGTCAAGCACCGGTCAGCCTGTCCCGCGATGGTCAAGTCACCCACCTGTTCGACGGTAACAGTGTGCAAGGGCTGTGGAACGATGGCGATCACCTGTATGCCATCGAAGATCGCAAGGGCAATGGGCGCCTGATGCGTTATGACTGGGCCAGCGGCCAGCTCGAAGTGCTGCGTTCGGGGCTGACCGAAACCGAAGGCCTGACCCGCTGCGCCGACGGCCGCCTGCTGTACACCGAGAAAGGCACCGGCATCGTTCGTGCGTTATCCGACGACGGCAAAGACCCGGTAGTGGTCGAGGGCCTGCACCATCCCACCTTCCTGATGTGCGACCAGCGCGGCCTGTGGATCAGCGAAGACAACACCCACCGCGCACGCCTGCTGCGGGTGGACGCCGATGGCACCCAGCACGTGGTGCTGACCTTCCTCAAGGCGCCGCAGTCGATCATCGCCGATGGCAAGGGTGGCTACCTGCTCGCCGAAGGCGGGCGCAATCGCGTGCTGCAGCTGACCCCGCCTGCCGACGAAGCCACTGCCCAGCGTTAACTGGGCAGGCGGCGCTTGCGCCCTGGCAGCAAGCCCAGCACCAGCAGGCAACCGAGCAGGATCACCAGTCCGCCAGCGGCCTGCAGCAGGCTCAGGGTTTCGCCGAGGAACAGCGCGCCGACCAGCACCGCCACCAGGGTGACGACGAACTCGACGCTGATGGCGCGGGTCGCACCGATGCGTGCCACCAGTCCGAAGTACAGCACGTAGGTGGTGGCGCTCATCACACTGCCGCTGAGCGCCAGATACAGCCAGTCGCTGGCCTGCGGCAAGGTTGGCACCGGGACTATCAGCAGCAATGGCAAGGTCAGCAGGCCACCGGCCAGGAACGCGCCGCCCGTCACGGTCCAAGGGTCCTGCCCGCGCAGGTGCAGGCTGGCGTAGTTGCTGCCGAAGGCCGCGCACACGCAGCCGAACAGCGAAGCGAGGCAGCCGTGGATGAAGTCCTCGGTCACTGCCTGCGCCGGGAAACCCACCAGCATGACCATGCCCAGCAGGCCCAGCAACAAGCCGACCAGGCCTTGCGGGCTGATCTTCTCCAGGCCCCAGACACGGCCGATGATCATCGAGAACAGCGGAATGGTCGCAACGAAGATCGCGGCCATGGCCGTGCCGATGCGCGGGGTGGCATAGGACAGGCCGATCAATTGCCCGGCGACGGTGGTGGCGCCGACCACCAGCAACGGCTTGAGCAGCGGGCGCAGGCGCAAGCTCCGGCCCAGCAGGGCGGCGAGGATGGCCAGGGTACCGCCGGCGATGAAGGCGCGCAGGCTTACCGCGCCGACCCAGCCGAAGGCATGCACCACCTTGAGCACCACCAGGAAGGAAAAGCCCCAGGCGATGGCCAGGAACAGGTAGGCGGCGATATCGCGCGGTTGCATGGGGCAGGGTCCATCCAGAAAGGAGGGGCGCAGGCTAGCGGGTTGTTGCAAAGAATTTCAAGATTGATCTCGCCTGTTCCGGCCTATTCGCGGGCTCGCCCGCTCCCACAGATATTGCACAGATCTCAAGTACAGCGAGGTACCTGTGGGAGCGGGCATGCCCGCGAAGAGGCCGGAACAGGCTATCCAGCCACGATCAGCAACGACTGCGGCACCGGGCTCTGCGGATGCTGCGGCTCCTGCAGGCTCAGCAACCTGAACCCCGCCATGTCCAGAGCATTCAGCCAGCTGGCCAAGGTCCGGAAGTACCACGGCATCGGCCGCCACTCCCCGGTAAAGCCAGCAAATGACTCCTCGCGCCAGCCGTCCTGATACTCCCCGCCTGCCACGCTCCAAGGGTGCAGGGTCTGGATCACCAGCACGCCAGCGGGCGTCAGCAGTGCTTTCATTGCAGCGAGCAAAGGAATGATGTCTTGGTGCAACAGGGCGAAATTGGCGCAGATCAGCTCATAGCCGCTGCCGATATTCACCTCACCTTCGGCCAGCTGCGCATAGCTGGCCTGGTGCACCTGCGCCGAGCCTTCGGCCCGCGCTGCCTCGACCAGCGCGGCGTCGCCATCCACGCCCGTCACCTCGATGCCGCGATCAGCCAGCGCCCGCAGCAACCAGCCCTCGCCGCAACCCAGGTCCAGCACCCGTTCAGGCTGGCGACCGAGGATCGCCAGCAGGATTGCCTGATCAGTGACCTGCCGGCGGCTCTCGATGGCGCCGCCACGTACCGCGTCTATCCACGCTTGGGCGTTGTGCTGCCAGCTGTGCAGCAGGGCGTCTTCGGGGCTGGGCATGTCGGTGTTCCTGAGCAGTGAGACTGCTCAAGCATAGGCGTTCGCCGACCTCTTGTCCGAAGGGGCCTGGGCGGGAGCCTGAAGCGCCTCGCGTCCGTAGAAGCCCAGCGCAGTGGCCCAGGTGGTCAGCCACACGAAAATCCCGGCCCAGAAGGTATGCGACATGTAGTGCCAGCCTTGCAGCACGCGGGTGGTGCCGTAGACGAAGCCGATCAGCAGAATGGCCACCAGCAGCTTGCGTGCATGCTGCCAGCGGTAACGCAGCGCCACGAAGTACAGCGCCAGCAGGGTGAAACCGCTGGAAGCGTGGCCGCCCGGCCAGCAACGACCTTCACCCGCCTTGCTGAACCAGCGGAAGTTCTCGTACCACTCCACGTGCGCCTCGGGGCCGCCATAGAGGGTGGTTTCCACCGGGCAATACACGCTGGTGTGGCTTTTCAGGTAATGGATGACCGTGGTGCTCAGGGCAAATGCCACTACCACGAACAGGAAGTCGCGGCGATGGCGGCTGGTAAAGCGCAGCACCGGGCTGATTCTGGCGGCATTCAGGCCGCGGGTGATCAGCGCGTCGGGGTGGTTGGCCAGGCGTGGCCAGATGAACGACAGCAGCGAGCCGATGATCGCCGCCTCGCCGGTCCAGTTCGGCAGGATGCGCGGCCATTTGTGGGTCACTTTCTCGAACAGCTGGTCATGCAGCAGCGGGAATTGCCCACTGACCGGGTCGAGCAGCAGGTTGCTTATCCAGCGGTCCAGCGTGGTGAGGTCGAACAGCAGGAAGGTGATCGCGGCGAGCAACAGCGGCAATAGCAAGTTGTTGACGTAGAACGTGGTGCGTGACGAAACGGGCATGCTTACTTCCCTGTGCTGCTGTTGAGTGTCTGCCATTGGTTGGCGTTGAGTTGCCCGAGCAAGTGTGCCTTGCCGTTGCTGTCTTTGCTGACGAACAGTGCACTGGCATAGCCGGCAACCCGTTCGCCGCCCGCTACGCGCAGCTGGCGTTCGAGGTGGTCGATGCAGCCGCTGTGGGTGACCAGCACCAGGTTGTGGCCTTCGCGCTTGTGCGCCAGGGCGGCGTCGGCAAAGGTGCTGTCACAGCGCGCCAGCCAGTCCTGGGTTTCGATGGCCTTGCCGAAGACGAACGAGGCCGTCTGCTGGGTGCGGACTTCCGGGCTGCTGAGGATATCGGCGTTGGCCAGGCCCAGGCGGCGGACACCATCGCCGACAGCGGCTGCGGCCTGGCTGCCGTCTACGGTGATGCCGGCAGGGTCGCCAAGGCAGGCATGGTTGGAGCGGTCGCAGCGCTCGGCATGGCGGATCAGCACAATCACCTTGCCGCTGTTCCAGGCGCTGTAGACGCCCTGTTCGCTCATCAATTGCGAGCTGCCCAGGTTGGTGACATGCGTGCGCAGCACGTGCCAGAGGCCGAACGCCGTGAACGCCAGCAGCAACGCCAGCAGCCAGACAACAGGCAGTTTCCGGCGTTTCTGGCGCACAAGGCGCGGGTGCGTCGCAATTACATTTTCCAGCATGCTGCCACTCCGAGGACAAGGCTGGCTGCACCTTATCCTCGGCTTTGTGGCCCAATAGTGAAGCGGATGTGAAAATTGTCTTATCCCTGCCAGCCGCCGCCGAGCGTCTTGTACAAGGTCACCCGGTTGACCTGCTCGGCCAGTTGCAGGCTGATCAACGACTGTTGCGCGGAGTAGAGCGAGCGCTGGGCGTCGAGCACATCGAGGAAACTGTCCGAACCTTGCTTGTACAGTGCCAGCGACAGGTTGTAGCTGGTCTGGGTGGCATCGGTCAGGTTGCGCTGGGCGTCGAGCCGTTCATTGATGTGGGCGCGTACCGAGAGCGCATCGGCCACTTCGCTGAAGGCGGTCTGCAGGGTCTTTTCATAGGTGGCCACTTCGATCTCGCGACTGACCTTGGCCGCGTCGAGGCTGGCGCGGTTGCTGCCGGCGTTGAAAATCGGCAGGTTGATCGACGGGGCAAAGCTCCAGGCGCCGCTGCCGCCCTTGAACAGCCCGGACAACTGGCTGCTGGCACTGCCGCCGCTGGCGGTGAGGGTGACGCTGGGGAAGAACGCTGCCCGGGCCGCGCCGATGTCAGCGTTGGCTGCCTTCAGCGTGTGCTCGGCGGCCAGTACGTCGGGGCGGCGCTGCAACAGCGTCGAGGGCAGGCCTGCAGGCAAACTGACCAGCAGCGCGGCATTGCTTTGGCTGTCATCCGGCAACAGTGAGCTGTCGACGCGTTGGCCAACCAGTAAATCCAGGGCGTTGCGGTCCTGCTCGACCTGGCTGGCGTAATTCGCCGCATCGGCGCGGGCCGACTCCACGGTGCTGCGGGCCTGGGCCAGGCTCACCCCGGACTCGCCACCCAGGCCGTGGCTCTGTTGCACCAGGGCGTAGGTCTTCTGCTGGCTGGTGTAGGTTTTGTTGGCCAGCTTGAGCAGCTGCTGGTCAGCGGCCAGGGTCATCCACGCGCTGGCTACCTCGGCCACCAGGCTGATCTGGGTGCTGCGGCGGGTCTGCTCCAGGGCAAGGTACTGTTCCAGGGCAGCGTCCTTGAGGTTGCCCAGGCGCCCGAACAGGTCCAGCTCGTAACTGCTGACGCCAAGGCCGACACTGTACTGGCTGCTGACCGAGGTCGTGCCATTGGACAGCGCGCGCTGGCGAGTGCCATCGGCCGTGGCCGACACCGCGGGCAGCATCGCGGCGCGCTGGATGCGGTATTGCGCCTGCTGGTACTCGACGTTCAGTGCCGCCACCCGCAGGTCGCGGTTGTTGGCCAAGGCCAGGGTTACGGTGTCGCGCAGACGGCTGTCGACGAACAGCGATTGCCAACTGATGTCGGCGCTGGTCGCGCTGTTACCGGTGGTCGTCGGCCACTGCTCGGCCACCGGCGCCACCGGGCGCTGGTAGTCGGGGGCCAGGTTGACGCAGCCGGTCAGGGCCAGCGCCAGCAAGAGGGGGGACAGGCGCATCAGGCTTCTCCTGCAACGGTTGCGGTGCTGTTGGCGCGGCGCCCGGCCAGGCGTTGCACCAGCACATAGAACAAAGGAATGAAGAACAGGCCAAGCACGGTGGCGGCCAGCATGCCACCCAGCACCCCGGTACCGATCGCCTGCCGCCCGCCCGCGCCGGCGCCGCTGCTCAGTGCCAGCGGCAGAACGCCGAGGATGAACGCCAGCGAAGTCATCAGCACCGGGCGCAGGCGGATGCGCACGGCCTCCAGGGTGGCAGTGAGCAAGTCCTGGCCGCGTTCGTAACCTTCCTTGGCGAACTCGACGATCAGGATCGCGTTCTTCGCCGCCAGGCCCACGGTGGTCAGCAACCCGACCTGGAAGTACACGTCGTTGGCCAGCCCGCGCAGGCCGGTCAGCAGCAGCGCGCCCAGGATGCCCACCGGCACCACCAGCATCACGGCAAACGGCACCGACCAGCTTTCGTACAGGGCAGCCAGGCACAGGAAGACGAACAGAATCGAAATGGCGTACAGCAGCGGTGCCTGGTTGCCGGCCAGGCGTTCCTGATACGACTGCCCGGCCCAGGCGTAGCCGATGCCATTGGGCAATTGCGCCATGATCTGCTCGACTGCGGTCATGGCATCGCCGGAGCTGACGCCCGCTGCCGGCTCGCCCACCAGCTCGTACGAACCGAAACCGTTGAAGCGCTCCAGCAGCGGCGAGGCGGTGCTCCATGAAGTGCTGGTGAAGGCCGACAACGGCACCATGGCGTCGCTGTCGTTGCGCACGTACCAGGCGCCGATATCTTCGGCCTGCATGCGCTTGTCGGCCTCGCCTTGCAGGTAGACCTTCTTCACCCGCCCGGCGTCGATGAAGTCGTTGACGTAGCTGCCGCCCATCACCGTGCTCAGGGTGGCGTTGATGTCGCTGGCGGCAACGCCCATGGCGCCGGCCTTGCGGTCGTCGATGGCGACGTTCAGCTGCGGTGTGTCTTCCAGGCCCTGGGCGCGCACGTTGGCCAGGCGCGGGTCCTTGGCGGCCAGGGCGATGAACTGGTTGCGCGCCTTGAGCAGCTCGGCATGGCCGAGGCCGCCGAGGTCCTGCAGCTGCACATCGAAACCGGAGCTCTGGCCCAGGCCCTGGATGGCCGGCGGGGCGATGACGAAGACGTTGGCGTCGAGGATCGACGACAGCGCCATGTTGGCCCGGCGTGCCACGGCTGCCGCACTGTGTTCGTCACCCTGGCGCTCGCTCCAGTCCTTGAGCTTGATGAAACCGCGCCCGGAGTTCTGCGCGTTGCCGCCATTGCCCAGGCCGCGCACGGTCAGGATCGAATCGACTTCCGGTTGCTCGAGCATGTAGTCCTGCACCTGGCGGCTCACCGCCTGCAGGCGCTGGTCGGTGCCGCCGACTGGCAGGGTCATCTGCATCATCAGCATGCCCTGGTCCTCCTCGGGCAGGAACGCTGTCGGCAGCTTGTGGAACATCAGCACCACGCCGCCGAGCACCAGGGCGTACACCAGCAGGCTGCGCAGTGGCCGCGCCAGCACCTTGCCGACGGCTCGCTGGTAGCGCTCGGACATGCGCTCGAAATTGCTGTTGAACCAGCCGAAGAAGCCGCGCCGTGTGACGCCGTGGTCGGCCAGCGGCTTGAGCAGGGTGGCGCACAGCGCTGGCGTCAGGGTCATGGCCACCAGCACCGACAGGGCCATGGCCGCGACCAGGGTCACCGAGAACTGCCGGTAGATCACCCCGGTGGAGCCGCCGAAGAAGGCCATGGGGATGAACACCGCCGACAGCACCACGGCGATGCCGACCAGCGCGCCGCTGATCTCGCCCATCGACTGGCGCGTCGCCTCGCGGGGTGCCAGGCCTTTTTCGGCCATGATGCGCTCGACGTTCTCCACCACTACGATGGCATCGTCCACCAGCAAGCCGATGGCCAGCACCATGCCGAACATGGTCAGGGTGTTGATCGAGTAACCGAGCAGGGCCAGCACCCCGAACGTACCGAGCAGTACGACCGGTACGGCGATGGCCGGGATCAGCGTGGCGCGCAGGTTCTGCATGAACAGGTACATGATCAGCACCACCAGGGCGATGGCTTCGAACAGCGTCTTGACCACCTCCTCGATGGAGATCTTCACGAACGGCGCGGTGTTGTAGGCCACCTCACTGCGCAATTGCAGCTTGCTGGGGAAGAACTGCTGCAGTTCGGCCAGCTTGGCCTGCACCGCGTCGGCAACGTCCAGGGCGTTGGCGCCGGTGGCCAGGCTTACCGCCAGGCCGCCAGACGGCCGGCCGTTGTGCTCGGCGATCACGTCGTAGCTCTCGCTGCCCAGTTCGACCTGGGCCACGTCGGCCAGGGTCACCACCGCGCCGGCGCTGTTGTGCTTGAGTACCACGTCACGGAACTGTGCAGCGGTCTGCAGCTTGCTGCGGGCGTTGATGGTGGCGTTGAGCTGTTGCCCGGCGCGGGCGGGCAGGGCGCCGAGCTGGCCGGCCGAGGTGTCGACGTTCTGTGCTTCCAGCGCGCTGCTTACGTCCGATGGCATCAGCGCATACTGCTTGAGCTTGTCCGGGTCGAGCCAGATGCGCATGGCGTAGCTCGAGCCCAGGGTGGTCACTTCGCCGACACCGCTGACCCGGCTGATCTGGTCGTACAGGGTGCTGGAGATGAAGTCGCTGATGTCCGTGGCGCCGATGTCGGGGTTGTCCGACACCAGGGAGACGATGATCAGGAAGTCGCTGGCCGAGTTGTGGATCTCGATGCCTTGCTGCTGCACCGTGTCGGGCAACCGCGCCTTGGCCTGCTCCAGCTTGGTCTGTACCAGCATCTGCGCGGTGTTGATGTCGGTGCCGGCCTCGAAGGTCAGGGTGATCTTGGCGCTGCCCGATGAACTGCTGCTCGACGACATGTAGGTCAGGCCGTCGAGGCCGGTCATCTGTTGCTCGATGACCTGGGTCACCGAGTCTTCCATGGTCTTGGCCGACGCGCCGGTGTAGGTGGCGCTGAGACTGATTTGCGGCGGAGCGATGTTGGGGTACTGCGCCAGCGGCAGCTTGAAGATGGCCAGGCCGCCACCCAGCATCACCAGGATGGCGATGACCCAGGCGAAGATCGGCCGGTCGATGAAGAAACGTGCCATGTAATACGCCTCAGTTGCTGTCGTTATGGGCGGTCAGGGTGTTGTCGCGGATTTGCACCTGTTGCCCGACACGGACCTTCTGCAAGCCCTGGACGATGACCTGGTCACCGGCCGCCAGGCCCTGGCTGACCCACCAGCGGTTGTCCACCGCACGGGCCAGGGTCAGCTCGCGCTGTTGCACCTTGCCGTCGACCACCACCAGGGCCGTGGCGCCGCCGCGTTCGTCACGGCTGACAGCTTGTTGCGGCACCAGGATGGCGTCGTGCTGCACGCCTTCCTGGACGGTGGCCTTGAGGTACATGCCCGGCATCAGCAGGCCGTCGGGGTTCGGCACCACGGCGCGGAAGGTCACGCTGCCGGTGCTTTCATCCACGCTCACGCCGTTGAAGGTGAGGGTGCCGGCATGGGCGTAGGTGCTGCCGTCTTCGAGCTCCAGGCTGATGCGCGTGGCGTCTGCCTGCTCGCTGGGCGCCAGCTTGCCGTCGGCCAGCTCGCGCTTGAGGCGCAACAGCGTGCTGCTGGGCTGGGTGAAATCGACGTAGATCGGGTCCAGTTGCTGCACGGTGGTCAGGGCGGTGGTTTGCTCGGCGGTGATCAGCGCGCCAGGGGTGACTGACGAAGTGGCGGTGCGGCCTGCGATCGGTGCGTTGATACGGGTGTAGTCGAGGTTGATCTGCGCCGTGCGCTGCGCTGCCTGGGCCGATTGCAGGCTGGCGCGGGCTTCGAGCAGGGCGGCCTGGGCGCTTTCGTTGTCCTCGGCGCTGATGGCGTCGATCTTCACCAGTTGCGCATCGCGCCTGGCCTTGAGTTCCGCCGCCTTGAGCGTGGCGTTGGCAGAGCTGACGGTGGCCTTGGCCTGGGCCAGCGCGGCCTGGTACGACTGCGGGTCGATCTGGTACAGCGCCTGGCCGGCCTTGACCGTGTCGCCTTCGTTGAACAGGCGTTGCTGGATGATGCCGCCGACCTGCGGGCGGATCTCGGCAATCAGGTGCGCGCTGGCACGGCCGGGCAGGGTGGTTGTCAGGGCTTGTGCCGCGCTGGTCACTTCGTACACGGCGACCTCTTGCAATGGGGCTGCCGGGGCGGCGGTCTCGGCCTCGCGGCAACCGCCAATGACCAGCAGGCCGGCACTGAGCAACCAGGCGCGGGCCAAGGGCGAACGGGCAAGCATCAGGGAGTGGAATAACGTAGGCATCGCAGGCTCCGAGCCAGAAGATTTCGATGGCCCAAGCGTGCGCGGCAATTGTGCAGGCAATGTGCAGAAAGCGTGGAGATTGCCCGGCGCGCCTTGCGGCAGCAGGGCCTGCGCGCTTCAATAGCGGCAATTCCAATGTGCCGGCGGTGCCATGAAACTCAGCCTTTCCCGCAAGTTCTTCATCGCCATGCTCGCGGTGTGCGCATTTGCCGTGCTGGGCATGGTGTTCGCCGCCTACCTGAGCCTGAAGTACGGTTTTCTCGGCTACCTCAACCAGCAGGCCGAAGAACGTATGGACCGTATCGTGCCGCGGGTCGAGCAGGCCTATGCGCGTAACGGCAGCTGGGACTTCATCCGCCGCGACAAGGACCAGTGGTTCGAGCTGCTGCGCCCGGACGATGCCCAGCCGGACAAGACCTTCGACCCCAGCCTGCTGACCGTCTCCGACCTGACCGGCGCGTTCGTGCGCTTTGCCCTGCTCGATGAGCAGCGCCAGCCGATCATCGGCTACC
Organism: Pseudomonas sp. CC120222-01a; assembly: GCF_003097235.1. GTDB lineage: Bacteria > Pseudomonadota > Gammaproteobacteria > Pseudomonadales > Pseudomonadaceae > Aquipseudomonas. The sequence goes on from NZ_QEQQ01000017.1 coordinate 127,678, forward strand.
AGGCGGCCAGCAGCGACATGCTGCTGCGGCCAATCCACCACCAGGGCCAGGTGGTCGGCTGGATGGCCCTGGCGCCGCTGCAGTCGGTCACCAGCGTCGGTGACCGGCGCTTCCAGCTCAACCAGCTGCGCTCCAGCCTGCTGATCGGCCTGGCCTGCCTGCTGGCTACGGCGGTGATCGCCTGGTGGCTGAGCCGCGCCCTGCTGCGGCCGATTCGCGAAGTGGCCAGCGCTACCCATCGCCTGGCGGCGGGGGATTACGCAATCCAGCTGCCGGTACGCTCGGCCGACGAGGCAGGGCAACTGGCCGGTGACTTCAACCGCATGGCCGCCACCCTGGCCAGCAACGAGCGCCTGCGCCGTGATTTCATGGCGGACATTTCCCACGAGTTGCGCACCCCACTGGCGGTGATGCGCGCCGAGCTGGAAGCCATGGAAGACGGCATTCGCCCGCTCGATGGCAACGCCCTGCGCTCGTTGCAGGGCGAGGTGGGGGCGCTGAGCAAACTGGTCGACGACCTGTTCGAGCTGTCCTTGGCCGAGGTCGGCGGCCCCACCTATCGCCGCGAACGCATCGACCTGTGCGTGCTGCTGCCGGTAGTGGCCGACGCATTCCAGGCGAGCTTCGCCGAGCGCGGGCTGGCCCTGCGCCTGGAATTGCCCGAACAACCACTGTGGGTACTGGGCGATGAGTCGCGCCTGGGCCAGTTGCTGCACAATCTGCTGGAAAACAGCCGCCGCTACACCGATGCAGGTGGCCACACGGTACTGCGGGCATTCCAGGACGGCGACCAGGTGCTGGTGCAGTGCGAAGACACCGCCCCGGGAGTGGACAGCGCATCACTGGCGCGGCTGTTCGAGCGCTTCTACCGCGCCGAGCGCTCGCGCAACCGTGCCAGTGGCGGCACCGGGTTGGGCCTGGCAATCTGCCGGGGCATCGCTGAAGTGCACGGTGGCAAGCTGACCGCCAAGGCCTCGGCCCTGGGCGGCTTGCTGTTGTCCCTTACCCTCCCGGTTGCCGGAGACCAGGCATGAGCCAGATCCTGCTGGTGGAAGATGAACCCAAGCTCGCCGCCCTGGTGGGGGATTACCTGCGTGCCGGTGGCTACAGCGTCGATCACCTGGCCGAAGGCCTGGCCGTCATCCCGGCGATCCGCCAGGGCCAGTACGACCTGGTCCTGCTCGACCTGATGCTGCCCGGTCGCGATGGCCTGGACATCTGCCGTGAACTGCGCGGTTTCAGCCAGATGCCGCTGATCATGATGACCGCCAGGGTCGACGAGATCGACCGCCTGCTGGGCCTGGAACTGGGCGCCGACGACTACATCTGCAAGCCGTTCTCCCCGCGCGAGCTGGTCGCGCGGGTCAAGGCGGTGCTGCGCCGCAGCGGCCAGCAGGCGCCGAGCCTGGGGCTGGAGCTCGATGCCCGTGCGTTCCAGGCGCGTTACCAGGGCGTGCCGCTGGACCTGACGCCTGTAGAGTTCCGCATGCTTGCCGCGTTGGCGGCGCGCCCCGGCCAGGTGCTGTCCCGCGACCAGCTGATGAACCACATCTACCAGGACCACCGGGTGGTGGCTGACCGCACCGTCGACAGCCATGTGAAGAACCTGCGGCGCAAGCTCACGGCAGTCACCCCGAAGCACGATCCGTTGCGGTCGGTCTACGGGGTGGGTTATAGCCTGGAGTTTGAGTGAGCTCATGGGTTCGCCGTGAGCGGTGTGGCGCCTGGGAGATCGAGCGCCGCCCGCGCGGCGCATCGCGAGCTGCGCTCGCTCCTACGTTTGTTTCGGGCCAGTAACGCCTGTGACAGGCGCGCGCGACCGCCTTGTTGGTACGACGCAATATCGCGCCATGCACCAAGGCGTTCGCGCGCAAATCCCACAGGAAAATTGGCCAGAAACAAACGTAGGAGCGAGCGCAGCTCGCGATGCGCCGCGCGGGCGGCGCTCGATCTCCTAGGCGCCACACCCCCAACGGCGAACACCTAAAGGCCAACACTCAAATCATCAAACCCCCACAGCAACGGCCCCAATGCCAGGCTCCCGCTGAATACTGGCCAGTGGCACCGCCACCAGCAGCAAGGTCAGCACCACTGTCACGCCGATGCCCCAAGCCGCCAGGCTGAAGCCACCCAGCGAAATCAGCCCGCCGGAAATAGCCGGGCCTACTGCCAGCCCGAGACTGAGGAAACTGCCGGCGGCAGCCACCACGCGCCCCTCGCGATCCAATGCTGCAGCCAGGCCGGTGAGGTAGCTGAGAGCGTAAAAGTAGGTGATACAGATGGTCATTACCCCGGCGGTGTAGAGGGTCTTGGAGTGCTCACCCAATACGTAGCTGAGGCTGGTTGCGCCGGTCAGCAGAATCGCCAGGATCACCGGCGTGCTCATGCCGAAGCGCTTGCCGACCATGGCGGCGATCAGCGGCCCGATCAGGCCGACGAACGACTGGAACGACAGCAGCACGCCCAGTTCATCGCCGCTGTAGCCAACCATGGTGCCGATCCGCTCGACAAAGGCCCAGCCCATGGTGTCGCGGGCCTGGAACACGAACATCGCCAGCATCATGCAGATCGCCGGCAGGCTCAGCAGGATGTTGCCTGCCCCTGGCTTGCCGGTTGACGCCTGGGGCGAAGGCTCGGCAACCGGTGCGCGCTGCACCATCGCCGGAATAGCCAGCAGCATCACCGCCATGGTCGCCGCCATCGCGTAGTAAAGACCGTGCAGGCCATGGGCAGCCATGACCTTGGCATAGCCCAGCATCACCACGATCATCAGCACCACCGACAGCACGTTCATGTGCCCGGCGACCCGGTCCGGGTGCTTGGCGCTGGACACGGCAGCGTTGCCGCAGGCCAGTGCCAGGCCGGCGCCAATACCCGCCACGCAGCGGACTGCCGCGAGTGCATAAATGCTGTCGACATTCGCGCTGAGCAGGTTGGCGGCAATCGCCAGCACGGTGCCGGCCAAGGCCAGGGTGCGCCGCGGTGCGCGGCCCATGAACGGGGCGACCAGCAGCGAGGCGAGCATGGTGAAGCCGAATTCGGCCGACATCAGCAGCCCGGCCTGGGCTTCGTTGAGTTGCAAGTCGTGAATGATGGCGCTGATCAGGAACGGCAAGGCCCACAGCCCGAGCAGGCCGACGCCGTAGGCAGACGCGGCGGCGGAGAACACCAGGCTCCAGCTCTCGGGCAAGCAGTGTTTTATTGTTTTCATTGGCTAACACCTGAATGGCATGCACAGCATTGGGTAGACGCGCGCCGGTGGTCGGCGCGCGCAGGGTACGGGTTACTGCTGGCTTTCGTCGACCGGGGTGCCGTCGTCGTACTGCGACAGCCAGCTGACCATGGCATCGCGGTAGCGGGTGAAGCCCTTGTAGTCGACCAGTTGCTGGTCCAGGTCGCGGATCACCCGGTGCATGCGCTTGGCCCACTGCGGCGCGAACTCGGCCAGTTCCTGCAGGCTGACCAGGTAGGTCCGCACCGGGAACAGCACGGCGTTGCTGCGTGGCAGGCGGTGCAGGGGCTGAAGTTCGATGCGCAGGTTGACCCGTTCACCGGCGTTTTCGGCGGTAATGGTGGTGCGCTCCGGGGCCCAGTCGGGCAGGGTTTCGGCGGAGGTTTCCAGGCGCGGGTCAACGGTGATCGACCAGTTGGTGCGGCGTACCGGGTGGCCAGGGCGCAGGCGCAGAAGGAACTTCAGCGCCCGCTGCAGGATGCCCATTTCATGCAGCTTGGGCACCGGGCCGTGGAACTCCATGAAGCTCATGCCGAGGTTGAAGCGCAGCGAGTAGTCGGCGCGCTGGGTGGCCATGCCGGCGCCCATCACCAGGGTGTCGTCACGCTCTTCGAGGAGAATGAACTCGCCCTGGGCCTGGCGGGTGATGTATTCCATCGGCTCCATCGGCAGGGTGCTGGCATCGCCGAAGGTGAAGGTCTGGTCGATCTGCAGCGGGCGGTTGATCCAGTGCCACTGGCTGCCTTTTTTCTCCAGGGTGAAGTGCTCGGGGTAGTCGCGCGAGTACGACTCCATCAGCAGCTCCAGCAGGTCCCACTGGGCTTCCATCATGTGCGGCAGGGCGGCGTAGTGCACGCCCGGCTGGCTGTCGAGGGTGTGTGCACGGTGGTGACATTCAGAGATGTAGTGCTCGTCGATGTCGAACTGCCCGCGCAGCGCGCCGGTGCCGAACGGTACGTGCGGCTCGACGTTCATCGAGTACATGTACTGGTCTTCCGGGTACGGGAAGGGCAGGCGCAGCACGGCTTCGCGGCTGTTCTTGTAGGTGTGGCCCTGGCCTGCGTCGGCGTAGGATTCGATCGGCTTGAATACGGTCATGTTGTTGTTTTCCTGTCTCAGAGGTCTACGACCAGGCGGCTGCAGTTGGCGCGGGATACGCAGGGCATGAATTTGCGCTTGCTCAGCTTGTCTTCCTCGCTGAGCCAGTCATCGCGATGGTCGAGTTCGCCATCGAGGTCCAGTACTTCGGTCTCGCAGTAGCCACAGGCGCCGCCGCGGCACAGGTAGGGCACCTTGTAGCCGGCCTGTTCGGCGGCTTCGAGCAGCGACTGTTCGGCCGGTACTTCGATGGTCACGCCCTGGCGTGCCAGGGTGACGCTGAACGGCTGGCCACTGGAGCCTTGCTCGACAAAGCGCTCGTAGTGAATGTGGCTGTCGGTCCAGCCCAGGGCGCGGGCGCTGTCGAGGGTGTCGTCGATCATGCTGTCCGGGCCGCAGACATACACGTGGCTGCCCAAGGGGCGGTCGGCAAGGATGTGGCGGATGTCCATGCGCGCATCGACACCTTGCACGTACAGATGCACGCGCTCGCCGTAGCGTGCCTGCAGTTCCAGGCCCAGGGAGGTGTGCTCGGGGCCGCGCACGGCCAGGTGCAGCTCGAAGGTGGCCTGCTTGAGCTGCAGTTCTTCCAGTTGCGAGTAGACCGGGGTGATGCCCACGCCGCCGGCAATGAACACGTGCTGGCGGGCGTGCTTGGCCAGCGGGAACAGGTTGGCCGGCTGCAGGATCTGCAGCAGGTCGCCTTCAGCGACCCGGTCATGCAGGAAGCGCGAGCCGCCCCGGCCATCGCTGACCCGGCGCACGGCGATCTGGTAGGCGCTGGAGTCGTAGGGCGAGCTCATCAGCGAGTAGGCGTTGCGGTGGGTCTTGTCGCCGTCTTCGAGCACCACCACCACGTGGCTGCCGCCGGAAAACGCCGGCAAGTGCTTGCCGGCCGGGTCGACCAGGGTGAAGCGGGTGATCTCCGGGGTGAGCGCTTCGATGCGGGCGACGCGCACGCTGAGGGTGCCGTTATGGGTATTCATGTGTCGAGCTCCTCGGCTGCTGGCAGTTCGCCCGGGACTTCGCCATCGGCCTTGATGCCCTGGAAGGCGGCCAGGCGGCGGGAATAGTGGTCGCGTACCACCAGGTCGAGCTGGCAACCAGGGCAGCTGAACACGCGCTGGGTGACGTTCTCGGTGTAGGTGTCGCAGTGCGCGCACCACACGCGGCGGACCAGGGTGCCGCTGTGTTCGCGCAAGACTTCGTCACGGTTCAGGTCAACCGCGTTGGCGGCTTGCATGGCGGTACCGATGAAGCTTTCCGAGCCGCTGAGGTACAGGCGCGTGCCCATGTGGGCCTGGCCCAGGCGTTCGCGCAGGGCGGTGATCAGCGCCTGGTTGCTGGGGAATACCTCCAGCCCGGCCGCTTCTGCGGATTGCAACGCCTGCAGGTGGTCGTGCCCGGAGAACGACTCGGTGGAGTAGAGCAGGGTGCTGTGGGCGCGCTGTGCAGGGGACATGTCCGCGATCAGGCGCAGCATGGCCGCGCCGCCGCTGCCCTGGCCCGCGATCAGGTGGCGTAGGCCGCCTGCCATGGGCCGCAGCTGGTCGTAGACCGGGCGGCTTTTGATGCCGGTGATAAGCATGGTGACACACCTCGTAAGCCCGAACCCCCGGCCTGTGCCGGAAGGTAACGTTGACGGCTGTTTTCAGGCTCGGGCATGGGCGGAAGCAGAACCCATGCCATATTGCCTATGGTTTTATATGTTTTATGACCAAAGTCGACAATCAGTGCTTGAACATCACGTGGCGCACGCAGGTGTAGTCTTCCAGGCCGTACATGGACATGTCCTTGCCATAGCCCGACTGCTTCATGCCGCCGTGGGGCATTTCGCTGACCAGCATGAAGTGCGTGTTGACCCAGGTGCAGCCGTATTGCAGGCGTGCAGCCAGGCGGTTGGCGCGGCCGACATCGCGGGTCCACACCGAAGAGGCGAGGCCGTAGTCGGAATCGTTGGCGAAGGCCAGGGCCTGGGCTTCGTCGGTAAACGGGGTGACGCTGACCACCGGGCCGAATACTTCGCACTGGACGATCTCGTCATCCTGGCGGGCATCGGCCAGTACCGTCGGCGCGAAGAAGAAGCCGTCGCCTGCGCCCCGATGGCCGCCGGTGACCAGGCGGATATGCGGCTGAGCCTTGGCGCGCTCGACAAAGCCTTCGACACGCTCCAGGTGCTCGCGGGTGATCAGCGGGCCGAGCTCGGTTTCAGGGTCGTCCTGCAGGCCCATGCGCAGGCTGGCCACGGCCTCGCCCAGCTTGCTGACGAACTGCTCGTAGACGCCTTGCTGGACATACAGGCGGCAGGCCGCAGTGCAGTCCTGGCCGGCGTTGTAGAAGCCGAACGCACGGATGCCTTCGACGGCGGCATCGATGTCGGCGTCGTCGAAAATCAGTACCGGCGCCTTGCCGCCGAGCTCCATGTGGGTGCGTTTCACGCTGCTGGCGGTGCTGGCGATGATCCGTGCGCCGGTGGCCACGGAACCGGTCAGCGACACCAGGCGCACCTTGGGGTGGTTGACCAGCGGCTCGCCAACGCTCGGGCCACGGCCGAAGAGGATGTTGACCACGCCGGCAGGGAACAGCTCGGCCATGATCTCGCCCAGCGCCAGGGCGGTCAGCGGGGTTTGCTCGGAGGGCTTGAGCACCACGCAGTTGCCGGCGGCCAGCGCGGGGGCGAGCTTCCAGGCGACCATCATCAGTGGGTAGTTCCATGGCGCGATGGAGGCGATTACGCCGAGTGGGTCACGGCGGATCATCGAGGTGTGGCCCGGCAGGTACTCACCGCCGGCCGAGCCCGACAGGCAGCGGCTGGCGCCGGCAAAGAAGCGGAACACGTCGGCAATGGCCGGGATTTCGTCGTTCAGCGCCGCCTGGTAAGGCTTGCCGCAGTTCTGCGACTCCAGGCGGGCGAGGCGGGCGGCTTCGGCTTCGATGCGATCAGCCAGCTTGAGCAGCAACTGGGCGCGATCCTTGGGTGCGGTCTGCGACCAGCCGACGAAGGCCTGGTCGGCGGCCTGCACTGCAGCATCCACCTGGGCAGCGCTGGCTTCGGCGATAGTCACCAGCACCGTGCCTTCGGATGGGTTGTACACGGCGTACGGGCTGCCTTGCCCGTCGACCAACTGGCCGTTGATCAGGAGTTTGGTTTGCATGGCGGATTCCTTGGTCGGTCTTATTGGTAGAAATCTAAACCTATGAAACCATATCTTAATATTTTTAGTTTGCCAACCACTGCGAAAATCGACTTCCAGGCGGTAGAATGGCCGGCAAATCGGTATCGGGCGCTGGCCCGTTCGCTATAAGATGCGGAACTGAACCTTTTAGCTGTGGCCCGCGCCAAGCCTGGCAATGCTCGATAGGGAGAGGCAATGACTGCCCTGAATAGTGCTCGTAACACCGCCTTCATCCGGTTGCGCCAGGAAGGGCGGACCGATGAAGTGGCGCGCCGCCTGGTGGAGGCGATCGAGCTGGGGATGTTCGCTGAGGGGCAGCAACTGCCCAGTGAATCGGAACTGGCCCTGCAATTGGGTGTGGCCACGGTGACCCTGCGTGAAGCGTTGGTAGTGTTGCGCCAACGTGGCTTGATCGAGACCCGCCGCGGGCGCAATGGCGGCAGCTTTGTCTGTGCCCCGGTGGAGTTGCCCGAAGCGCTGCTGCTGCAACGCCTGCGCGACATGAGTGGCCCGGACCTGCGCGACCTGGGCGATGAACAGACGGCGATTTCCGGCACCGCGGCGCGCCTGGCCGCCAAGCGCAGCTCGCCGGAGCAACAGGCACGTATCGCCCAGCATATCGAAACCCTCAGCCAGGCCGGTTCGCGCCTGGCCCGGCACCGTGCCGATGCGCGTTTTCATATCGAAGTGGCTGCTGCCGCCCAGTCGCTGCGCCTGACCAGCGCGGAAATGCGCCTGCAGTCGGAAGTCGGTGAACTGCTGTGGATGGAAGCCGCTGGCGGCGGTGACGTGACGGTGGTCGAACACGAGCACCGAGCCATTCTCGAAGCGCTGGTCGCCGGTGACGCGGTGTTGGCTGGTGCCTTGGCCGAGGCCCATGTCAGCCGTGGCATCAAGCGCCTGATCAGCCTGCGTCTGGAGCTGCTGGCCGACGAGCAGGACTGAGCCGTCCATAACAACAAAGCTGTACCTGCGTGAGGTAATGCCATGTTTGCCCTGAGCGACAATGACCCGCTGTCAGCCTGTGCCCAGCAGCTGGACCACACCCTGGGGACCATCTTCGGCCAGGTTCGCCAGCTGGTGGAAGAAACCCGAGCGCTATGGGAGCGGGTGCTGGCCGAGGGCCGCCAGCCGTGTGCCAAGGACCTTGCGACCCTGCGCCCGGCCATCGACCAGCAATTGCTCACCACCGGTGCCTTTGGCTGTGGCGGCGGCATCATCGTCGAGCCCAACGGCCTGGCCGACCGCGAGATGCACCTGGAGTGGTGGTACCTGGCCGACGGCGGCAAGACCCTGCCGCTGCGGCCGAACTTCGACCGGCGCCGCGAAAACTACTACGACTACACCGAAATGCCGTGGTACAGCCGGCCGATGAAGACCGGCAAGAGCGTGGTCGAAGGGCCGTACGTGGACCTGTACGGCACCAACATGTACGTGCTGACCTTCACCATGCCGATCGAGGTACAGGGCCGGTTCATCGGCGTCGCCGGGCTGGACCTGTCGCTGCACAATGTCGAGCGCCTGCTGGTGCGCAGCCTGATGCGCCTGGAGCATGAGGCAGTGCTGATCTCGGCGGACGGGCGGGTGATTGCCTCGAACACAGCGAACTGGATGGTCGGCGACTTGGCCCAGGCCTTGTTGAACACCTTGCCGCGCGATGGCATTCGCCTGGCGTTGGCCGAGTCCGAGGCGGGGTGGTCGCTGGTGCGCTTGCCGGTGCTCAGGCGCAAGTGATGGGTCGACTGGGCCGGCCTCTTCGCGGGTAAACCCGCTCCCACAGGTACTGCACAGGTCCCGATGACAGTGCTATCCCTGTGGGAGCGGGTTTACCCGCGAAGAGGCCGGAGCAGGCGTCACAAGGCCTTGCGCATGAACACCCGGGCAAATCCTTGTTCTTCAGCCCTGTGCGTCTCGACATAGCCAAGCCTGCGATAGATCTCGATGTTCTCGGTCATCCGCTCATGGGTATACAGCCGCACGGCATTGCACCCTGCTTGCCGTGAGCGGGTTTCACACAGCTGCATCAGCACCTTGCCAATCCCCCGGCCCTTGCACGCGGGCGACACCGCAACGTTGGCCAGCAGCATCTCATCGCCTTCGCGCTCCAGCACCAGCACGCCCACCACCTGCGCGCCTTGCAGTGCCACATGCACCTCTGCATCCGCCACCACCTGGCGATAGTCATCCAGCATCGGAGCCGGCGGCTTGCCGATGCGGGCGATATAGGGCGAGTAGGCCGCCTGGACCAGCGCCTTGATCGCCTCGATGTCAGCAAATTCGGCCCTGCGAAGGGTAAGGTCTGGGTTCAAGTTGAAGCCTCCTGAGTTCGCCTGAGCCTGATAGGTATGAGTCTGCCACGCTTCACTCCGCTGCTTTCGTATCCAAACGCCGGTCACCCCGTGCTAAAAACCGGGCACTCGACAAAAACAACCGGAATGCCTGATGTCTGCCAGTCAACCACCTGCCAATGGCCTGTTCGCCACCTTTTGCCTGAGCAGCTACCTGCTTTCGCTGTCCTACGGCACCACCTTCCTGCTGGCAATGACCCTGCGCGCACACGGTGCCAGCGAAGCCGATGCCGGCACGGTGATCTCCGTCGCCATGCTCAGCACGTTTCTGGCGGTGATCTTCTCCGGCCACCTGACTGACGTGATTGGCGCGCCCAAGGCCGTGGCCGGTGGCGCGGTGTTTCTCGCCGCGGCCTGCCTGGGCTTTGCCGCCGCCCCAGGGTTCGGTACGGCCATCCTGCTGTGTGGCTTGTTGCTGGGCTTCGGTTGGGGCCTGTTCTATACGCTGGGGCCGATCATCGTGGCGAAGCTGATCGAGCCGGCACGGCGGGTCAAATACTTTGCCTTGCTCTCGGGCAGCATGATGACCGGCATCGGCACCGGGCCGTTGCTGGGGCGCGCGGCGCAGGCGCTGGGTTACCCGGTGGAGGCTGCCTTCGTCGCTGCAGCCGCGGCGAGCGTGCTGGGTGGCGTGATGTTCCTGCTGATGGGGCCGCGCATGCAGCAGCTGAAGACCGGCGCCGTGGTGGTGTGCAAGATCACCCCGGCAGCCACGCGTGCGGTACTGTCTTCCAAAGCGGCCTTTGCCATCCTGATGGTTGGCCTGGGCGGCGCGATCTTCGGTGGGTTGTCGAGCTTTCAGACCTCGTACGCCAGCGCCAGGCAGCTGGACTACTCGCTGTTCTTCCTCGGTTTCATGTCGGCTGCGATCTCCTGCCGCTTGCTGATTGCCGGTTTTATCGTCAAGCGTGACCCGTACCGCATGGCCTGCCTGCTGACGGCGTTGATGGTGCTGTCGGTGCTGATGTTCATGTACGGCGTCGACAGCACGGCGGCCTATGTGCTGGCGGCAGTGGTGCTGGGTGTCGGCTATGGCCTGACCTATTCGGTGATCAACGGCCTGGCGGCCAACGAAGCGCCCGCCGGGCAGACCGCCCAGTCGCTGGTGCTGTTCAGCCTGGCCTATTTCGTGGGCGTGTTCGGTTTCCCGCTGTTGGCCGGCAAGGTCATCGTCCAGGCAGGCATGCCGGCGTTGCTGCAGTTGCTGCTGGTAATTGCCCTGGCCAACTGGTCGATCACTTGCGGCCGCCTGGCTTGGCGGCGCTGGAGCAACCGCCCCGTGATGGGGCGCGCGTGAACAGGCGCACCACGCCGGTGCGCATGCGGGGAGTGTCGAACGCAGGAAAGCGCGAATAGTTAGCTTGCATACGAGTTGGCTTGCAACTTGCTGTCACTTTGCCATCCGATGTCGCGTATGGTGAAAACAATGTCGCTTTCAAGCAGTTCCATGCAGTTGTCATCGAGCGAGAAGGGCTGGCTGCCCTGGTTCGGTAAAACCGGCAAGATCAGCATGGGCTGGGCCTGTCGCCTGAACCGCGCGCACTATCCCGTGATCGAGCAAACCTTCGAGGCCATCGCCCAGACGCGCGTGCAGTTGCTGCACAACTGGGCCCGTGAGCAGTGGGAGCATCTGGCGGAACTGGCGCAGCACATGGCCCCAGGTTGCAGTGAGGCCGACCGGTCGCTGTTGCTCGACAAGCTGGCCCAGGCTGAAGACTTTTCCGAACTGTGCGTGATCGACGCCGCTGGCAATGTCATCGCCTCTACCTGGGCAAAGCGCGGCAACTCGCGGATCGACCAACTGCAGGCACTGGCCCAGGGCCTGAAGGCGCCATTCCTGCACGGCCCCTACAGCGACCCGCTGACGCTGCAGATCGGCCCGTCATCGTCGCGTTTCCACGATGAGGTGACGCTGATGTTCTACCAGCCACTCAAGCACCAAGGCAAAACCGTCGGCTGCCTGTGTGGGCGGGTGCCCAACGATGTGTTGGGCGACCTGATCCAGCGTGAGGCCGGGCACATCTATGCCGAGTCTGGCGACAATTACCTGTTCATGGCGCAATCGCACTTCGACCGCACCATCCAGCCAGGTACTGCTTTGTCCCGTTCGCGCTTCGAGGACGGCACCTTCACCCATGGCGACAACCTCAAGAGCGGCGTGCACACGCCCTGGAGCACGGTGCAGATCCAACGCCATACCGAACTGGAACTGCGCTTCACCGACCCCTCGACCCGCGAACTGCACCCCGGTGTGCGGGAAACCATCCGTCACGGCGCCAACCTGTTCGTGACCTACCCAGGCTACTCGGACTACCGGCATGTGCCGGTGGTCGGCAAGGGCGTCACGTTCCAGTTGCCCGGCTCGCCAGACCGCTGGGGGATGATGTGCGAAGCCGACCTGGAAGAAGTCTACCGCCGCCGCTCGCTCAGCTACGGGCTGATGAAACCCTACGTGGCAACCATGGCCGGGTTGTTCGGCTGCAATTACCTGGTGCAGCACTACGCCGGTTTGCCACAGGGGCTGAACGATGCCCTTGAAGCGCTGTGCATGGTCGCCGCCACGCTGCTGTTCAGTGTGCTCGGCCCCAAACGCCTGGCCGCACGCCTGAATGGCATGAGCGGCGTGCTGCGCACCATCGCCGAGGGCGAAGGCAACCTGCGCCAGCGCCTGGACACCAGTACCATGGCCAACGACGAGAGCGGTGACATGGCGCGCTGGATCAACAGCTTCATCGACCGCCTGGACGCGGTGGTGGGGCAGGTGATCAAGGCCAGCCGCACGGTGGGTAGCACCAACCAGATGATGCTGGGCCGCAGCCAGGAGGCGAGCGTGACGTCCGCCGATGTGGCCGACGCGGTGCACCAGATGATGATCATCATGGAGGAGCAGTTAGGCGAACTGCAGCAGGCTTCGGTCAGCGCCGAACAGATGAAGCAGGCCATGGACGAGGTGGTCAGCCGCGCCCGCGAGCAGTTCCTGGCGGTGCAGGCGGGGACCCAGTCGATTCGCGATGTGGTGGCGCGCTCGTCATCCAGCGTGCAGTTGCTCGACAGCCGCATGGGCCAGATCGGCAACATCAGCGGGCTGATCAGCGACATCACCAACCAGACCAACCTGCTGGCGCTCAATGCCGCCATCGAGGCGGCCCGTGCCGGCGAGCATGGCCGTGGTTTCGCGGTGGTGGCCGACGAGGTGCGCAGCCTGGCGGCGCGGACCTCGCGTGCCGCCGAAGACATCCGGCAGATGGTCGAAGGCCTGCAAGGCGAAACACAGCAAGCCGTGAGCTTCATGGAGGCCGGCGTGCAGGATGTCGATAACAGCCTGCGCCTGGCAGAAGAGGCCTCGTCGGAGAACATACAGCTGCATCAGGCGGTGGAGGCGATGTTCGCGATCATCCAGCAGCTCAACCGGCGCAGCGTGGAATACGGCAAGACCATCGAGCAGGTCAACCAGTCGTCCAGCGAGATGCGCCAGACGGCGGTGGTGTTGCAGAGCAGTGCCGAGACGGTGAAGGTCAATGCCAGCAAGCTGCAGAAGCTGGTGGGGCAGTTCGAGGTCAGCAGTGACAGCGGGCGTGCTGCGGCAGCGTGAGCGAGCACGGTCTGTGTGGGAGCGGCCTTGCGTCGCGAAAGGGCTGCGTAGCGGCCCCAGAATCTGAGGCGCGACGCAGATTGCAGGGGGTCGCTTTGCGACCCTTTCGCGACACAAGGCCGCTCCCACAGGATATGATCTGCGGCCGTGATTGGAGCCCGCCATGGCCAAAGACATCGAAAACCCCTGCGTCTCGCTCTGCCAGCTCAACAGTGAGCTGTGCGTGAGCTGCGGCCGCACCCGTGAAGAGATCCGCAAGTGGCGCGGCATGAAACGCCCGGAGAAGATGGCCACCGTGCAACGCGCGGCCACGCGGATGAAGGCCATCAGCAAAAAGAACGCCAAGCGCCAGGGCAACGACTGAAGCGCTTGCGCTTGTGTAAGATGCAGGCTTCGCACCGTTCTTGAGCCTGTCGCATGGATACCCACTCGCTTCTCGCCTTCACCCTGGTCGCGGCAATCGCCATTGCCAGCCCGGGGCCCGCCACCTTGATGGCCATCAACAACAGCCTCGCCCACGGCCAGCGCAGTGCCGTGTGGTCGTCACTGGGCAACGGCACGGGCCTGTTCTGCCTGTCGGCGGCCGCCATGCTTGGCCTGGGGGCGTTGCTGGCCAGTTCCGAGATGCTGTTCAACGCAGTCAAGCTGATCGGTGCCGGCTACCTGTTCTACCTCGGTGCCCGGCAGTTGCTCAAGAAAAGCCCGATGCTGGTGGATCAGGCGGCGGCCAAGATCAGCAAGCCGACCCCCTTGAAGCTGTACAAGTCAGCGTTCCTGACGGCTGTCACCAACCCCAAGGCGACCATGTTCTTCACCGCGCTGTTCCCGCAGTTCATCGACCAGGGCGCGGCGCTGCTGCCGCAGTTCCTGACCCTGACCGGGATCTTCGTGGCGTTGTCGCTGAGCTCGTTGAGCCTGTATGCCGCGTTGGCGTCGCGGGCCAAGGGTGTGCTGACCCGGCCGGCGCTGTCGCGTTGGGTGAGCCGGGTCGTCGGCACGACGTTCATCGGTTTTGGTGCGGCCATTCTGACCATGCGCCGGCAGGCCGGTTAAGAGCGTTCTCAGGCCCACTGGTTGGAGACTGACAAGGAGCGTTGCAATGAAGTACCCAGGAAGAGCCATCGCGGCATGCGTCGGCGCCTTCCGAGTAGGGCATCGGGCGGCAACTGCTGCTGGCCGTGGCGATGCAGCTGCAGGCGCCGGGCCGGCAAGGATTGTTCGCCTGGGTGCTGGCGGATAACCCGCACCGGCATTTCTATCAGCGCTGCGGTGGCGGGGAGGTATCCACACAGTCCATCGAGCTGGCCGGGCAATCATGGCCGATCACGGGGTATCGCTGGTCTTCAGCTGCTGCAGCTGATACGTGCGTGTTCAATCCCGATGACTATCTTGAAACGCTTGGCTGGCGCGTGTTCAGCCGGTCGCGCAACGCCGAGGCTTGGCGGCTCGTGCTGCTGGCGCTGGAGCGAGCACTGTCGCGCGCGAGGCCGAACGCGCGGTTGCAGTTGGTGGTGGGCGTGCAGGCGTCGGGGAAAAGCTATTGGATCGAGCACAATCGTGCCGCTACCAACGACACCAGTTGCCTGTATTTCGATGCAGCACTGCCGCGGCGCGTGCACCGTGCGCCAATCCTGGCGTTGGCTGCGCGCCATGGTGTGCCGGTCACGGCAGTCTGGGTGCAGGCTCCGGTCGAGCAGGCATTGGCACGCAATGCCTTGCGCCGGGTCGATCATCAAGTGCCGAGGGCGAGTATCGAGGCGGTGGCGGCTGCGTTCGAGCCACCTTGCAGGTCCGAGGGGTTTGTCGAGGTTATCGAAGTGAACGCCAGCCAACGTGGGCACGAGAAGGCTGCAAGGCTTTAAGTGTCGGCAATCGGTCGGAGGTTGCCGGTCGTGAATGGCTTCTTACGACCCCATGTGGACGTTCACTCCACCAAAAGAAGCTTTAATACCCAATGTGTGCGATGTCTTGGAATTCCTACGGTGTTACTGAGCTTCTTTGGCCATCCATTGGGGTAGTGGCACAACCACATGAATTAGGCGCCAACAGATGTAGACTTCTAGACGCCAGCAAGTAGTGTCAGGATTTCCGACTATGGAATAGCAACCAGTCGGGAATGAATCCGTTGAGGAGATGTCGATGATCGACCTTGCCCTTGGCGCTTTACGTGCCAACCCAGAAATTGCGGTATTTCTCGCCATCGCATCGGGAGTCATGCTGGGGCGCCTGCAGATCGGCAGCTTTCATCTGGGTTCGGTTGCTGGGGCGTTGTTGATGGGCCTATTGATCGGTCAAATCGGCCTGGAAGTACCGCATGAACTCAAAGCCGTGTTTTTTGCTCTGTTCATTTACGCGGTCGGATTCAAAAGTGGCCCCGAGTTCTTCGGAAGCCTGAACCGGGGCACACTCAAGCTTGTGCTGCTCTCTGTCGTTCTATGCGGTACAGCATTGGCGGTAATCCTCGCCATGAATGCGCTCTACGACTTTGATGCAGGTTTCACCGCAGGCCTGGGCGCAGGTGCTCTGACAGATACCGCAATCATGGGGACGGCCAGCAGTGCGATTGCCCAGTTGCCACTGGATGCCGCAGCCAAAGCAGAACTCAACAGCCATATGGCGGTGGCGTATGCGATTACCTATGTATTCGGTACGGTGGGGTTGATCGTCTTTGTCGGCAGCGTCGCCCCGCGGCTGCTTGGGGTAGATCTCAGGACCAGCGCACAGGAGCTTGAACGAGAGCTGGGCATTGAGAGGGATGAGGAAGCTTTCAGCATTCCCTATACCCGCATCGTCGTCCGGGCACACCGTCTCAGTCACGCTCAGCTGTCAGGCAAAACGATCGCAGACCTCGAAGCCCGCTACCCATCCCTCAGCATTGAGCGGGTGACTCGGGCAGAGCAGACCCTGGAGCGTGATCCAGGATTGACGCTGGTGCAGGGAGACATCATCGGTGTTTACGCCTTGCGTGATTCAGTCGGCATGCTCGACAAATGGATAGGCCCAGAGGTGGACCACGCCGGTACCCTGTCGTTTCCCACGCGCAGCGTTGACGTTGTGCTGACCAGCCGCCAGTTGGCCGGTCGTACCCTTCACCACATCAAGCTCAAGCTTGTGGGTGCAGAGCGGATGGGATGCTTCTTGACTGGAGTTACGCGCCAAGCTCTGTCATTGCCCCTATTGCCCGAGACTGTGCTACGTAGAGGCGACGTTATCAGTTTGACGGGACGCGCTGCTGGCGTTGACGCGTTAGCGGCGCAACTGGGACGTATACGCAAGGCGAGCCATCGCACCGACATAGCCATTCACGCCCTTGGCATGGTGCTTGGTTCCTTGCTTGGCTTGCTCTCCACACATATAGGCATGATCCCCGTCGAGCTCGGCATTGGTGGTGGCATCTTGCTGACAGGGCTGGTGATCGGTTGGTACAACTCGCGACATCCAGAGATGGGGGCTTTACCTCCTGCTGCTCAGTGGGCGTTTTCCGAATTCGGCCTGACAGCTTTTGGCGCCGTTATCGGGCTTCTCGCCGGCCCGGCAGCGCTTACCGCCATACTGGAACAGGGACTTGCGTTGGTGGTGGCAGGTGCACTGGTAACCCTTGTTCCGCCTCTGGTCACGCTCTATTTCGGCCGTTACGTACTTGGGCTGCACCCGATGATTCTGTTGGGCGCTTTAGCAGGAGCACAGACAGAAGCGGCTTCGATGAACAAGATCATCGAACAATCAGGTAGCAATACGCCAGTAGTCGGATTCACTGTTTGTTATGCCATTTCCAATGTTTTATTAGCCGTGTGCGGCCCTATCATTATATCAGTGGCTTGATATTAAACTGCCATAAGAAAACCGCACTGTTAAAAAGTTCTACTTTTTTTAGAGCTTTTGCTTGAAAGCTTTGAGAAGCCGCCTAATGTGAAAATTCTGTTGTGCAGGTTTGCGTCTCGTTCTCGAGTGACCGTGCCATACAGCGAGATGGCGCCAGCTCGGGCGTTAGGCGTAATTACTTGATTTCGCGGTATTTAATATTCCGCTGGCAGTTACCTCATTGGTACAGCGCTTCTGTTAAAAAGGAGCTTGTCATGAGAATGATTGCGAAACTGAAGCCAACCCATTCAGTTACTGCAGCGCCTTCATCATTGTGGAAATTGAGCTCATCGTTTCTCTTGGCGAGTGCTATCGCGTTCACCAGCCAAGGGTGGGCGGAAGAAGCGCCAAAGCCCGCCACCGATGCGACCAAAGCGGCCAATGACGCATTGCTCAAAGAACTGCCCTTCAACGACAAGACCTCTTTCGAACTGGCACATAAAGGCTTCATCGCCCCGCTGCCTTCCGAGCCGATCAAAGGTACTAGTGGCAATATGATCTGGGACCCGAGCAAGTACGGGTTCATCAAGGAAGGGCAAGCCGCTCCCGCGACAACCAACCCCAGCCTGTGGCGCCAGTCGCAACTGATCAACATCTCCGGTCTCTTTGAAGTCACTGATGGCATTTACCAGGTGCGTAACTACGACCTGTCCAATATGACCATCGTTGAGGGTAAAGAAGGTATTACAATCTTCGACCCGCTAATCTCCGCAGAAACCGCTAAGGCCGCTTTGGACCTGTACTTCAAACATCGTCCGAAGAAACCTGTGATCGCAGTAATCTATACCCACAGCCATATTGACCACTATGGCGGCGTACGTGGCGTGATCGACGAGAAGGATGTGAAAGCCGGCAAGGTCAAGATCTATGCACCCAAGGGCTTCCTGGAGCATGCCGTAGCAGAGAACGTCATGGCCGGTACCGCCATGAGCCGCCGCGCCTCCTACATGTATGGCAACCTGCTTCCACCGAATGAAACCGGCCAACTTGGCGCGGGCCTGGGCACTACAACCTCTGCCGGTACCGTGACCCTCATCCCGCCAACCGACATCATCGAGAAGACCGGCGAGAAGCGCACCATCGATGGGCTGACCTACGAGTTTCTCTATGCGCCAGGCAGTGAAGCGCCGGCCGAGATGCTGTATTACATCCATGAGAAGAAAGCGCTCAATACCGCCGAAGACTCTACGCACACCCTGCACAATACCTATTCGCTTCGCGGTGCGAAAATCCGCGAGCCGCTGCCTTGGTCCAAGTACCTGAACGAAGCGCTGAAGATGTGGGGCAACGACGTGCAAGTCATGTATGCCATGCACCACTGGCCGATCTGGGGCAACAAGGAAGTCAAGGAGCAGTTGTCTTCCCAGCGTGACATGTATCGCTACATCAACGATGAAACCCTGCGCCTGGCCAACAAGGGTTACACCATGACCGAAATCGCCGAACAGGTGAAATTGCCCAAGTCGATTGCCAATCGATTTTCCAACCGTGGTTACTATGGCTCGCTCAATCACAATGTGAAAGCCACCTATGTCTTGTACCTGGGCTGGTTCATTGGTAACCCGGCCACACTTTGGGAACTGCCGCCAGAAGAGCAGGCCAAGCGCTATGTGGACATGATGGGGGGGGCCGATGCTGTGCTGAAAAAGGCCAAGGAATATTTTGACAAGGGCGATTACCGTTGGGTTGCGGAAGTGGTCAATAAAGTTGTGTTCGCCGACCCGAGCAACCAGGCAGCCAAGAACATGCAGGCCGACGCGCTTGAGCAACTGGGCTACCAGGCCGAAAGTGGGCCTTGGCGGAACTTCTACCTGACCGGCGCCAAGGAACTTCGCGAAGGTGTCAAGCAGCTGCCAACCCCGGATACTGCCAGCCCGGACACTGTGAGGGCCATGGATCTGGACTTGTTCTTCGACTACCTGGCCATGCGTTTGAAAGGCCCAGAGGTTGAAGACAAGCACATCACCCTGAACTTCGACTTCACTGACCTGAAACAGCAGTACGCAGTGGAGATGGTCAACGGCGTGCTCAACCACACCGAGGGCATGCAGGCGAACGACGCCGATGCCAAGGTGACCCTGACCCGGGACACCTTGAACAAGCTGATGCTCAAGGAAACCACCCTCAAGGACGCTGTGGCATCAGGGGCAGTGAAGGTAGACGGTGCTGAAGCCAAGCTTGAAGAATTGATGAGCTACATGGACAACTTCGAGTTCTGGTTCCCTATCGTTACGCCTTGAAGAATCGCGAGCGTCAGCGGACGCAGGCAAGGTCAACGACTTGCTCGTGGCCTTGCCACGTTCCTGGGGGAGCGAGGGTAAAGCTTGCGGCCCTCGGAAAATGGAGTGAGCGACGATGAAAAGCTACCGATCCGCCAGTACGCTCTGTGCGCATGTGCGAGCCATGAGCTTGCCGATAGTGGCATTGATCACATCCATCCAGACGAACCCAGCCTGGGCGGGTGGGATTCTGATCTATGAAGCTGGCCAGGAAGGTAATGGCTTGGCGAATGCCGGCTCTGCAGCGCTGGCCAACGACCCCAGTGTGCTAATGAGCAACCCTGCAGGTATCACACAGCTCAAGGGCACCCAGATCAGTGCCAATGCGCAGGTGATCTTGGGCGCCCTGCGTTTTTCCCGTGACGGCAACAACCAGTTTGACGGCAACGAGGGCGGCAACGCTTTGGAGTATCTGCCGGGGGCCAGCCTGTTCGTCAGTCACCAGCTCGACGAACGCTCCGCCATCGGCTTTGGCATGTACGGCAACTTTGGCCTCGCTTTGAATTATGACGATGACTGGGCCGGCCGCTATTTCACGCAAGAGGCCGCGATCATTGGTGTCTCGTTACAGCCCACGTGGGCTTACAAGTTCACGGACGATCTGTCGATCGGTATCGGTCCACGCATCATGGTCGGCTATTACCGTACCGAGATGGCCATCAACAACAACCTGTTGGGGCTGGCTGACCGCCCTGATGGCCAACTGGAATACAAAGATACCGATGTCGGCGTGGGCGTGAACCTGGGTGTGCTTTATCAAGTAGATCCGAGTACACGGCTCGGGCTTGCTTATACCAGCAAGGTCAAGCTGGAGTTCGAGGATAAGCCCCATCTGAGCGACGTCAGCAACCTGCTACTCAACGCAGCGTTACGCCGCCTGGATGTCGACTCACTGGAACTCGACTTGAACGTACCGCAAACAGTCACCGCCAGCATCGCGCATGAACTGGATGAACAGTGGACACTTTTGGGCAGCCTCGGTTGGCAGGACTGGAGCGATTTCGGCGATGTCGGGGTGGATGTCGATACCAATGCTGGCGGTACTAGCCGCACCGTGGACCGCAAATACAAAGACACTTGGCACGCCTCGGTAGGTGCATTGTATCAAGCTACCCCTCAATGGCGCTGGAGTGTAGGCCTGGGGTACGACAGCTCAGCCGTGGATGATGAAGACCGCACCGTCGACAACCCGATGGCCGAGACCTGGCGCCTGGCCGCTGGCGTCAACTACGCGGTGGATGAAGGGCTGGACCTGCACCTGGCCTACACCTTGGTGTGGCTGGGTGACATGGACGTTGATCAAACCAAGAGCCGCTCCGGCATAACACTGTCGGGCAGCTACGACAACAGCGCATTGCACATTATCGGCGGGGGCGCGACCTGGCGCTTCTGAGTGGTGCGGATCATCGTTACGTAAGGAAGGAGACCCTGCATGAAAACCAAGATATTGGCCGCTAGTCTGTGCCTCACCACACTCATGTTGCATGGCTGCGCGAGCAAATATGTGGAGTCGGACCAGTACTCTGGCTTCCTCAAAGATTACAGCATGTTGAAGGAGGACAAGTCGCCATCGGGAGCGGCGGTGATGCGCTGGATCAAACCTGGGGTAGACGTCAATCGCTATACCAGCGTGTACCTGGAGCCTAGCCAGCTCTATCCAAAACCGCAGCCGACAGAAAAGATTCCGCAATCGACGTTGCAAGGCATCACCACCTACTACGACCAAACGCTCAAAAACCATTTTTCCCAAGCGCTGCCTTTAGCGACAAGCCCTGGGCCAGGCGTGCTGGTAGTCCGGCCTGCCATTACCGCTGTCAGCGCGAAGACCAAAAGCCTGCGTCCCTATGAAGTGATCCCGATTGCGCTGGTGGCGGCGGGGATCAGCACCGCTACCGGGATACGTGATCAGGATACGAGCATAGCGACCGAGGCGGCCTTCCTGGACGGCGATACCAATCAGGTCGTGGCTGAGGTGGTGCGCAAGGGTGCTGGTACAGAGTTGGAAAATTCTTCGCAGGTCATGCAGGCCAAGGATGCCAAGGCGGTGCTTGATGGCTGGGCCAAGGACATGGTCAGCTCATTCCAGGCACTCAAGAAATAGTCCATATACGCTCCATTTAAACGCTAAATGGGGCGTCTTGATTGTTCCGCTGAAAGCATGGAGAGCATTCGCAAAGATGTATTCAGCGGGGGAACAGCAACGTGACCGCGACGCGAAAGCCCCAACCCTGCGGCCCATCTTTGGGGCTTTCAATCCAATAGCGCGGACCGGCCTGTACAGTCAGTGGCTGGCCGCCTAGCCTCAGTAGCTGGGTTACTGTCAGGTTGATTGGCACAGCCCACTCTTGCGACTGCCAGTTGTAAGTCGATTCGCTGTTGATGCCGAACGTGGTGAAACTGCCGGTCGTGTAGGACAGGAACGGTTGCAGGAAAGTCTGATTGATCTTTTCCTTGTCATCGGCTGGGCTGCCTTCGAGCCCCCAGATATGGTTGGCGAGCACGCCATGCGTCCAGCCATTAGCTTGCTTGAGCGCCACCACCGTCGGGCCGGCACCCCACTGCTCACCGCCAAGCAGGTCATCGCTGGCGGTGGGTATCAATAGCACCGGGCCGGCACCAAGGATCCAGCCGCTTGTTGTGGGTTGCTTTGGCGAAAAGAAGAAGCTTTGCGTTACATCACCCACTCCTGACTTGTCGGCAATACCCCGTGGCGCGAGGCCATGCTGGTCAATGACTGGCAGGATAGTGCGGGAGATGAGATTCCAGTCGGCGTTCAGGCTAAAGGGCAACACAGGTTGGATATTGGTGAGGCTGCGCTTACCGTCCCCTGTTGGGCCAAGTTTCTGGTCCCAGTTATATTGCACAGGCAGGCTATACATGGCCGCGATAGGGTTCTGCGCTTTTTTTGCCAACTCTGCGGAATCATCTGCCAGCACAGGGGAGGCATAGAAATGCCACGCCAGCACTTGGGAAATTACAATGCCTCTCTGAATAGACGAACTCAGCATCTCTGCTCCTCCCGGAGGCCAAGCACAAAGGGTTCGCAATCGACCATCAGCAGACTAGCATCTCCAGGGGGATTAATTCTTCCGTATTGACCGGCCGCTGCGGGTCCAGGCTGTGTGAAAACTCCAAGCGGGCTCCGCTGATTGAGAAACAACCTAAAAATCGCGCTCCTGCGTGAATTCTGGGTCAGGTGAGTAGCCGCGCTGATTCAGAATACGCATAGAAGCGCGTTGTCCGACTTGGCCTTAGCGTTTTCACACAGCCTGGGTCGGAACAGCCATCTACGACCGGCCGCTTTCGATCCAATCGGCCGTCAAAAGCGTCCGCAAAAACTCGATAATGATCACTACAAAGCAATGGATTTGAGGCGAGGCGGGTGCTTCGCCTGCGGTGGTGGAACAGGTCTACCGGGCCATGATATCGGCGTTCATCGCCGAAGAGCTGAACATTCACGCCACGCTGATTGCCACTGATCCAGCGGGCAATGCGTGAGCATTCATTGGAGCCGCGTGCATCAGGCGGGCAGGGCGCCTCAACCTTGCACAAGGGATCGAGGCGCCTCTGGGTAATGACTACAGCGACAGCGCGGTCACCCGCGAAGGCTTGGCGTTGGGTGACCGCGGTCGGTCAGTCCACCCGCACGAACACGTTCTTGGCCATGTTGCTGCCGCCAATGGCTTCCAGACGCTTGCCGCCGTCCAGTACGCGCACATTGATCAGTGCCTGGCCATCCTTGTCGCGCGCGACGACCTCATCATCCTTGCGCTCCCACTCCTCGACCTTGAACTTGTTGCCGTAGGCAATGATGTAGTCCTTGGCGAACTCGACTTTCTGTTTTGGGCCCTGGATGCCCATCACCGTGGTGGTCTGTTCATAGGTGCCTTCCAGGGCATCGTTGCTGCAGCCGGCCAGTACACAGAAGGGCAATGCTGCGAGCACGAGTTTGAGTTGACGCATGGGATTTAAGTATCGATTGGCTTTGATCGAACGACCAGGCGCGAGTCTGGGCGCCGGTCCTTCGGCTACCGCACGGGGTGCGGTTAACGCCGCGGGATTATACAGACCGTTTAAAAAAATCAGATTTTGCCCCTTTCTTGTAGTCCATTTCCCAAAGATACTCTTCCCGCATATTTTCCGTTGCGGCTGCTCTGCCAAGGGCTTTAGTCTCGGCCTGTCGCTGCTCATCAGCGACACGGCTTTGACAGGCCGTAACGGTATTATGCATGTGGCTCGCCTGATATGGCGGCTGTACGTGGGGCACGCTTGCGTGCGCCGGAACTTGCATAGTCCGCCGGTCTGTCAACCCATGTACAACTGCCACCCGACTGTTTGACAGCAGGCAGGTGGAAGCCCCACGAAAGGTACTATGCGATGTTGAAGATTGTCCCCGATCCACCCCACGATATTCATTCCCTCGAAGATACCCTGATCCAGGCCACTGACTACGCGCTCTGCGCGACGACTGTGCTGCATCAGGCGTTGCTGCTGCAGCCAAAGTCACCGGCGTCGATCCTGATGATGGCCTCGATGCACGAGATGGAGGCGCTGCGGGTTTTGCTCGAATCGGCGTTGATCCAAGTGCAGATGCCTACTGGGCCTCGGACCTTGCACTAAGGCTCAGGTGATGTGCTGGCTGGTCTGGCCTCTTCGCGGGCACGCCCGCACCCACAGGGGATCGCGTACCCATGTGGGAGCGGGCGTGCCCGCGAAGAGGCCAGACCAGGCAATAGAGATCAGGGAGATTTACACAATGACCACAGACAACACCCAATGCACCGTCGGCAAGACCACCTTCTTCCAAGGTGAAAACCAGAGCCACCCATTGTTCCGTATCGAACCCGGCATCCCCTGCCGCGATGCCCGAGAGCAGGCTTCGGAACTGATGGGCTATGTGCGCGAACTGACCATCCTGGGCCTGATGGATGAAAAGCCGATGATGATCTGGGCCTCGCACTACCTCAGCGCGATGGCCAAGGCGTTGATGGATGATGCCGAACTAGGCATGACCCAATAAGCCAAGATTGCGTCAGCAGGGAAGTCTGGCGCCTGAACGCCGCAATCAGTGCTCGCCCATGATTTCCCGCGCCAGGGTCAGGCGGCGGGTGTGGAAGTCGTACTCATAGAGTTCGGCATAGCGCCCCCACTCGATGGCCACCTTGAGCACGCGCTCGGCTTCCTCGGCGTCCATGTACTCCGTCAGGCGGTCGAGCACGGTCTTTTCCAGCAGGCCGGCGGGCTCCAGGTGGAGGCTGTCGAGGATGTAGCTGATCAGCGACACGCGGCCCTTGCACTGGCGCGCGAACAGGTCCTGGCGCCGCGCCTGGCGGGCCGTCACATAGTTGCGGCCCTGGCGTGTGAGGCGGATGTCGGCCTCGATCACCTGGACCAACCCGAGCAGGCCGAGAGCCTCGTAGATCGGGAACAGCACCTCGTCGGGCAGCTCGGTTTCCTCAGCCAGGTGGGGCAGGTCGGCCTCGCCATTGAACGGCTCACCGGCGATGAGCTCGAGCACGCTCTCCATCCGTGCGATGTCGGCGTCGGGCAGCCGGTAGCCCAGCTCCACGGCCGGCGGCGCGCCCGCCGCAGCGATGGCTTCGGGGCGCTGGGTCATCAGCCCGTAGACTTCATCGATCAGTGCGCGGACTTCCGCCGAGTCGGCATTGCGCGGGCGCGGCAGGTCGATGTGCAGTTCCGAGCGTACCCGGCCAGGGTCGCTGGAGAGGATGAGGATGCGGTCGGCCATCATCACCGTCTCTTCGATGTTGTGCGACACCACCAGGATGCTGCGGGTGGTGATGCGCTGTTCTTCCCAGAGTTCGAGCATGTCGTCGCGCAGGGTTTCGCCGGTGAGTACATCGAGCGCCGAGAAGGCCTCATCCATCAGCAGCACTTCGGGGTTCATCACCAGGGCGCGGGCGATGCCCACGCGCTGGCGCATGCCGCCGGACAGTTCGCGTGGCAGGGCGCCGCCAAAGCCGGACAGGCCGATCAGTTCCAGTGCCGCATCGGCCAGACGGCCGCGCTCGGCTGCACTCACGCCCTGGGCTTCCAGGCCGAGTTCGACGTTCTGCTGCACGGTCAGCCAGGGGAACAGTGCGAACGTCTGGAACACCATGGCCACGCCACCCACCGGGCCGTGGATCGGCAGGCTGCGGTAGTTGACGGTGCCGCGGTCGGCGTTGACCAGGCCGGCGATGATCCGCAGCAGGGTCGATTTACCTGAACCGGAACGGCCGAGCAGCGCGACGATCTCACGTTCGCGCAGGTGAAAGTCGACGCCTTCGAGGATGGTGCGCGGCGTGCCGTCGGAGGCCTGGAAGGCCTTGCTCACGCCCTTGAGTTCGATCAGCAGTTGTTTCATGGCAGGTCCTCAACGACGGTTTTCGGCGAGCAGGTACAGGCGGCGCCAGAAGAAGCGGTTCAACAGCATCACGTAGATGCACATGACGCCGATGCCCAGGGCGATGCGGTGAAAATCGCCGGCGTCGGTCATCTGCTTGATGTAGCTGCCCAGGCCGTTGGCCACCAGCGAAGTGTCGCCCCAGCTGACGTACTCGGCGACGATGCTGGCGTTCCAGGAGCCGCCGCTCGCGGTAATGGCGCCGGTGACGAAGCTGGGGAACACCGCCGGCAGGTACACGCGTTTCCATTTCAGCCAGCCGCGCAGGCCGAGGTTGTCGGCGGCCAGGCGCAATTCATAGGGGATGGTCGCAGCGCCCGCGACCACGTTGAACAGGATGTACCACTGGGTGCCGAAGACCATCAGCGGGCTGAGCCAGATGTTCGGGCTGAGCTGGAAGTGCACCAGCACCAGGACCACCAGCGGGAACAGCAGGTTGACCGGGAACGCGGCGAGGAACTGCGCCAGCGCCTGGACCTTCTGCGAGTAACGTGGGCGCAGGCCGATCCAGATCGACAGCGGCACCCACACCAGCGAGGCGAGGGCGATCAGCAGCATCACCCGGCACAGGGTGATCAGGCCAAGGCCGAGCACGTGCAACGCCTCGCCCCAGCCGACGTCCTGGTGCACGAACAGCCCCAGGCGCAAGAAGGCGAAGGCGCAGGCCAGGATCAGGATCACGTCCCAGGCACGCGGCCACCAGGTGGGCAGGCGCAGCCACTGGCGCCTTGGCACAGTGCCGTCGTGGCGCTGGGCGAACCAGCCCATGGCGTTCTGGAAAGCCTTCGCCAAGTGCTCGCTGAAGGCGCTCAGCCAACGGCTGCGGCGGGCGAAGTCAAGCATCCACGAGCGCTGTGCGGTGTCGCCCTGGGTGTCTTCGAAACGGAAGCGGTCGGCCCAGGCCAGCAGCGGGCGGAAGAACAGCTGGTCGTAGAGCAGGATGCCGCTGAGCATCGCGCCGATGGCCCAGGCGATGGCGCCAAGGTTGCGCTGGTCGATGGCCACGGCGATGTAGGAGCCGATGCCGGGCAGCTTGATGTCCTGTCCGGCCACCGAGATGGCTTCGGCGGCGACCAGGAAGAACCAGCCGCCGGACATCGACATCATCATGTTCCACAGCAGGCCAGGCATGGCGAACGGCAGCTCCAGGCGCCAGAAGCGCTGCCAGGCCGAGAGGCGGAAGATTCGCGCAGCCTCGTTCAGCTCCGGCGGTACGGTGCGGAACGACTGGTACAGGCTCAGCGCCATGTTCCACGCCTGGGAGGTGAAGATGGCGAAGATCGCCGCGCATTCCACGCCCAGCAGGTTGCCCGGGAAGAGTGCGATGAAGGGCGCGATGGCAATGGCCTGGAAGCCCAGGATGGGCACCGACTGGAGCACGTCCAGCAGCGGGATCATGGCTTTTTCAGCGGCGCGGTACTTGGCCGCCAGCGCGGCGAAGACGAAGGCGAACAGCAGCGAGCAGCCCAGCGCGATGAACATCCGCAGGATGGTGCGCATCAGGTAATAGGGCAGGTTGACGGGATCGAGGGAAATTGGCAGCGCCTCACCGACCACGAACGGCCGGCTCATCTGCATGGCGCCATAGGCGGCGAGCACCAGCAATACCAGCACCAGCGGCAGCAGGATCCAGTCCCAACGATTGGGCGCGGCGTTACGCAGGCCTGGCGACGGGGTGAACAGGCGGGCCATGATCAGGTCTCTATCGTCAGGGGCTGGGAAGGGCAGATGTCGCCACGTGAGCCAGTATGGTTCAGTTGGCTTACAGGTCAATGGCAGCGCCAGTCGCAAGCAACTGGCCAGAGGGCGGCAAATGCCTGAGAGATATTAAGATTTGTTTAATCGCCACTGACGGGGAGTGAAGTGATGAGGCGTGTGCTCAATGCGGCATGGGGAGGGTATGTAGCTGGACCAGCAACTGCGTAGGCGATCAATCCCGTCCTCATGAAAAGGAATTCACGAAAATGATCAGGTTTTTCTTGATGAAATATCGCAGACGCAGCGTTGATCGAGCCTGCTGGGGCTCAGGCGATTGCCTGGGCCGCCGGTGTGTCTGATTCGTTCTGTACAACTGCCGCTTCAGCTTCAAGCTTCAGCCGGTCGGCCTTGCTGATGTACTTGGGCTTGTTGCTCTTCGGTGCCAGCTTGGCATTGGCCTTTTTCTGGTGGGCCTTGAGCAGCTGTTTGAGTTTCTTCTGGCGGTTCATTGCGTATCTCTGATGTGCAGCGTGGGTCGCGCATTGTACCTCGGGAACTTCATCCTGCGGGCCCGGTCTGTAGGCTCTCGCCGAATTCCCCTGACCTTTTGAGTGCCTATCCCATGCCAAGCCAGCGCTTGCTTTCAACACTGTTCCTGTTGTTCGGCGCCGCTGCCTGCCAAGGCGTGCTGGCGGGTTCATATTCGGCGCCGATGCACAGCAACAAGGCCTCGACACAGCTGATAGAAGCCGCATCGCGGCAATACGAGGAAGGCAAGCTGGACCAGGCCGCTGCCACGCTGGAGCGCGCGCTGCAGATCCAGCCGGGCAACCCGGCCACACTGCACTACCTGGGTGTGCTGCGCCTGGAGCAGGGGCAGTATGACCAGGCCGAAGTGCTGGCGGTGCGTTCCAACCAGCGAGTTGGGCGCAATACTGCGCTGCGCAATCGCAACGTTCAGCTGATTCAGGCC
This sequence comes from Pseudomonas sp. CC120222-01a, assembly GCF_003097235.1. Classification (GTDB taxonomy): domain Bacteria; phylum Pseudomonadota; class Gammaproteobacteria; order Pseudomonadales; family Pseudomonadaceae; genus Aquipseudomonas. Next base: position 156,341 of record NZ_QEQQ01000017.1, read on the forward strand.
GCGCAGAAGGCCCGCAGCGCTGGCAGCGTGCCCGTGGCTGGCCAGGGCAGCCATGGCGACGAACACGTCGAGCCCCTTCAGCTGTTCAGATGAAACATTCGTTTCTCCCTTTGAGCGCCATTGGAACAGGAATTGCTCGCAATGCTGAGAAGCTGACCAGACAGGGGATACGCCCATGCTCGTGGAGGACCACTACTTCATGTTGCTCGTTGTGGCGATCGTGCTGGCCGTGGATGTGGTGGCGGTCACCCTGTATTGGCGCAGCAAACCCTGAACCCAGCCTCGGGGGCTGAATACCCCTAGTCGGGGCCTTTGCGATGGATCATCGGCTGGCACCGCTTCCAAACCCGAGGTGATGGCGGTAGCCTCGGGAGACCTTGGCCGATAGAAAATCCATTCCCATGCCTGCTGGATTCCCCGGGTTGCCGTCACTCAATGCGCTGCGTGTGTTCGAAGTGGTGGCGCGTCAGTTGAACTTCCGCCTCGCCGCCGAGGAACTGGGCGTGACCCAGGCGGCGGTCGCCCAGCAGGTGCGTGGGCTGGAGGCCAGCCTGCAGGTGCGCCTGTTCGAGCGCCTGCCACGGGGCGTTGGCCTGACCGATGCCGGGCGTGGCTATGCGGCGAGCATCCGCAGCGCCCTGGGGATGATCGATGAGGCCACCCGGCTGCTGCGCCCGGCGCCGTCCCAGCTCACGGTCAGCGTGACGCCTACCTTTGCCTCGAAGTGGCTGATTCCAAGACTCGGCCACTTCGCCGAGGCCCACCCCGACATCGACCTGCGGCTGCTGGCCACCGACCGGCTCTCGCATTTTCATACCGATGGCGTCGACATTGCCGTGCGCTACGGTCAGCCGCCGTTCGGGGCCGGGCTGAACGTCGAGCTGCTGATGGAGCAGCGGGTTGTCGCAGTGGCGAGCCCGGCATTGCTGGCTGAAATGGGCAGGCCAGAGAACTTCGCTGCCTTGCAACGCTATGTCGCCCTGCACGATGGGCACAACTTTTGGCCGCAATTCACGGCCGCCTTCTTCCCTGAACATCCGAAGCCGACGGCGAAGAGTGTGCGTTTCAACCAGACATCACTGGCTATCGACGCCGCCATTGGCGGGCAGGGTATTACCCTCGCCAGCTATGCCTTCGTCAAGGACGACATCGCGGCTGGCAGGCTGGAACAGGTGTTCCCCCAGCAGTTGCAGCTGGACAAGGCGTTCTACCTGGTCTGGCCGCGCAAGGCGCAGGAGGTAGCAGCACTCGGCCTTGTCAGAGCATGGCTCAAAGGTCAGGTAGGCGATAGTTAATCTACTGTCTCTGCAAGCATTCCCTGCCTCCCTCGTCCAGCGGGCGGCTGCTAGTGTGATGAAACTTGCAACAGCGCAGTTCCATTACCCCAGGAGGCAACATGTCTGTAGAAAAAGTGGCAATCATCACCGCTGGCGGCAGCGGCATGGGCGCAGCAGCGGCACGTCGGCTGGCCGCTGACGGCTTCAAGGTCGCCATCCTATCTTCTTCAGGTAAGGGCGAGGCGCTGGCCGCCGAGCTTGGCGGTATCGGCGTTACCGGCAGCAATCAGTCGGTCGAGGACCTGCAGCGGCTGGTGGATGCTGTGGTCGAGCAATGGGGCCGCATCGACGTGCTGGTCAACAGCGCCGGCCACGGCCCGCGCGCGCCGATCCTGGAAATCAGCGACGAAGACTGGCACAAGGGCATGGATACTTACCTGCTCAACGTCATCCGCCCGACGCGGTTGGTGACGCCTTACATGCAAAAGCAGAAGGGTGGGGTGATCATCAACATCTCCACCGCCTGGGCGTTCGAGCCTGTTGACTTGTTCCCCACATCGGCCGTGTTCCGCTCGGGCCTGGCGGCCTTTACCAAGATCTTCGCCGACCAGTTCGCTGGCGATAACGTGCGTATCAATAATGTGCTCCCCGGCTGGATCGACAGCCTGCCGGCCACCGAACAACGCCGCGACAGCGTGCCGCTCAAGCGCTATGGCACCAGCGAGGAGATCGCCGCCACCATCGCTTTCCTGGCCAGCGACGGTGCTGGCTACATCACCGGGCAGAACATCAAGGTCGATGGTGGCGTGACGCGCAGCGTCTGAGCAGGTTGTTTGGGGGAGGCCAGCAGGTGTTCGCCTTGAGGTTTTTGTCGCCAGTTAGATCGAGCGCCGCCCGCGCGGCGCATCGCGGGCAAGCCCGCTCCCACATCTGTTTCGGGCCAGTCTCTCCTGTCATGCCAACAGGGCCCGCCTTGT
>NZ_QEQQ01000018.1 GCF_003097235.1 Pseudomonas sp. CC120222-01a
GGTCGGTCCGCCCGGCGAGGAGATCTTTTGCGACCAGTGGGGCCGGGTCAAGGTCAGCTTTCCCTGGGACCGGGAGAGCAAAAGCAACGAGTTCAGTTCCTGCTGGGTACGCGTGTCACAAGGCTGGGCTGGCGGCAGCTGGGGATCGATGGCCATCCCACGCATCGGCCAGGAGGTGATCGTCCAGTACCTCAACGGCGACCCGGATCAGCCGATCATCACCGGTCGCACCTACTGCGGTAACCAGCTGCCGCCATACGACCTGCCGGAACACAAGACCCGCATGACCATCAAGAGCCAGACCCACAAGGGTGATGGCTACAACGAGCTGCGTTTCGAGGATGAACTGGGGCGGCAGGAGGTTTTCATCCATGCCGAGCGGGACCAGAACAATGTGGTCAAGCACGATGAGACTACTCGCGTCGGGCGTAACCGCGTCGAGCAGGTTGGTAATGACGAGCAGCTGAAAGTGGGTAATGACCTGCTCCAGGAAACCGGGCGCGACTGTGCTCAACGGGTCGGGCGTAGTTGCCAGGTGAACATCGGCAAGGATCTGGTCGAGCAAGTCGAAAATGACCATCGCGAGACCACAGGTGCCAACCACCATATCGCCATCGGTGGGCAGAGCGAACTGCACATCAAAGGACGACAGCAAATCACCATCGGCGGGGGCGTGAACCAGCAAACCACCCTCTACCAACTGCAGGCCAGTGAGCGCATCGAATTCAGAAGCCCCGGTGGCAGCATCGTGCTGGATCAGCAAGGCATCACCTTGAACGGCCTGACACTCACATTGCTCGGCCCGACCAAAGCGGCCATCGAGGGATCGGCAAACACACTGGCCCTGGATCTGCTCGCCAATGACAGCGATGGGTGTGAGGAAAAAGGCCGATGAACAGCAAAGCCTTGGTCGAACTCATCAACGAGCACCACCGCCCCGGGCAGTACAGCTATGTGCTGCTGGACCCGCTGGCAGTCTCAGAAGATAGCGAGCACTCAGCACTCGCTAGGCTGAAGTCGGTATTGGGCGACAGTGCGATGACGCGCGTGGTTCGCCCTGACCTGCCCCTTGCACCTGGATTGCATCCCGTGCTCGTGTGCCTTGGCTCACCCGGCAGCTTGCCTGACGCGGCGCTGCTGGCGCTGACAGCACAGGCTGCAGAACACGACATGCATCGGCGCAAGCGCCAGGTCTGTGGCTGGCTGCTCAGCGAAGCGCCGCCCTCTGCTATTGCTTCCCACCTGACGGCGCTGTGCCGTTTGCCCGAGGCATCCGGAGCGACGTCGATTCACCCTGTTTACGAACCGCTGCGCCTGGAACTGCTCGCCGCGTTGTACGAGCGTGCAGAACAGGGTCCGTGGTGGCCGATCGAGCGCTGGGTGTTCGTGACCAGTGGCGGCAGCCTGGCGAGCCTGAAAGGTCAGCCTCGCAACCGGCGTGGTCTGCCTGCAGGCGCCATCGGTGTACAGCAGGACGCCGCGCTGATCGAGGCCGTATTAGCCGCATGGAGGACATTGCCTGCGCTCCCCGGCGCCCGCGAATTCCCTCCTTTTGCCGCCGTGCGTGCGTCCAACCATATCGATGACGCTCGCGGACTCGGCCTGAAGGTTGAGCAGGACATCCTGGTAATGGCTTTTCACCTGCTGCGGCTGCACCCGCGGCTGCACACCCAGAAAGCCGTGCGCGAAATGATCGAGGTGGCCATCCGTCAGCAACGGCCACTCGCCGAGATGTTTGCGCATTTTTCCGATTCGAGCTGGCAACGCCTGGTTGCAGCCACACCCCAGCCAGAGGCCTATCCATGAGCATCACTCAAGACATCGCCAATGCAGTCGCTGAAGTCGACTTTCTTCTCACCCCCTGCAAAGCCTGCCAGCGCCAGGGCTTACCCATCCTCCCCCTTCGCCACGCCGTAGTCCCCGATACCCATCCCGCCAGCGACCCCGCCACACAAACCCGGATGGGCCTGCGCACCTTGCGCAGCGGATACCTCTACGTGCTGCTCGACCAGCGCATCTGGCACGCCTATGAAGTCACCGCGCAAGGCCACCTGCGCCGCTTCAACCCCTACGAACCTAATCCAGGACCGCCACCGTCCCTCCCCGAGCACTGTGTACATGAGGATCACGACATCCCCTCGTCCTTCCTCAACATCGACACCGACACCTACGGTTCGGCCTGGCTGGCCTTCTCCAGCGATCCCTGGCCGGTCAGCGTGTTGCAAGCCTACAAAACTGGTCAGGCGCCTGCGCATCGCTTCGAGGGTCTGGACCTGATCCAGGCGCGCAACAATCCCGAACTGCTGGGCCTGGCCATGACCCCGGACAACCTTCAGGTCGACCGCCAGGTGTTCGAATACGCCCAGCAATTGAACGGCCCGTTCGACAGCGCCCATGGTTTTCATAGCCGGTTCCTGCGCAAGACCGCCCTGCGCGGTTATGTGGTCAACGCCATGGCCCGCCACCAGCTGGAAAACGGCGTGCTGGCAGTGGTGCTTGACGACACCGTAGGCCTGATCCAGGAGTACAACCATCAGCGCCTGAACTGGGTGGTCAAGCGCCAGGCCTGGCGCGAAGACCCGCTGCGCGCCTACCAGCTGCAGACCTCGCAGATCCTGCAGATCATCCGAGCGACCCAGCGCGAATGGGCTGCGCAGAAAGTGTTCACGTTCGAAGCACAGACCGGTGATGGTCCGCCTGTGTTCACCGATCCCGAAAAGCAGCGCCAGACGGTGGTCGAGATGCGCCAGCAAGAGAGCGACGAAAAGCTCGAGGAGCGCTATGACGAGCCTCGGCGTGCGGCGTTCCAGGCGGAGTATGAACAAGAGGAAGCCCGGTTTCAGGCCTACATTGATCGGCATGCTGGCACCTATGCGCAACTCTGCGAGAGCGCGGCCTTCGCCCTCATCGAACGGCACGACTACGACGGCCGGAACCGCGAATCAGGCATCGCTTACAGCAAGACCATCGCTGCCTGCCTCTCCGGTGGCATCACCGAGGCGCCCGCCGCCAGCGCCGAACCGTCCCCGCCTGCCCCCGGTACCAGCGAAGCGCTGTGGCTGAGGTGGCTGCAGGACCCGAACAGCCCACCTTACCGCGCTTTGATGCTGCGCGATGGCCCTCTGATGGCAGCGCTGCTGCCAAGTTTCTCGGCGACCGAGCCGACCCACTGGAACGACAGCGAAAAGCTCTACAACGCGTTGAGCAAGCTCATCGCCAGTGATGACGTCGGCTTCAAGCTGCGTGACTCGGTCAAGCAAGCCATCACCGAACTGCAGGGGTCGGTCAACGCCGCCAGCCAGCGCCTGCAAACGCTGCTCGATCCTGGCATCCAGCAAGCCGTGCGGCACCTGAACAATGCCAGCCAGCGGGTCTACAACGGCGTGCATCTCATCGAATTACAGGTGCAGATGAAGCTAGGCGAGTACTACGCCCTGCAGAGCGCGCACCTGCGTGAAATGCAGAACAGCGCCAGCGAAAAACTGGCCAAAGCGCGCGCGGAGATGATGCCGTCTCTCGATGAACTGAAAGCCGGCGTGCAGAACGAAGCGCGCAAGGTAAAACCGATCATCCAGACCGGCCTGCTGAGCCTGGCCGTGCTCGACCCGAAAGTGGCGCATACCGTGATCCAGATCAGCGTCTGGGTCGAGGGTACGGCGCATGAGCTGCATGAACGATTGGCCAGGGAAGTGAAGTTGAACGTCAACCAACTGAATGACGCCGCGAAGATGGCGTTGGTGGAAATCAAGGTGGCAGCGGGGACGCTGGAACTAGATGCGCGGAAATCACTGAATGGCATGAAGATCAGTGCGGGCCAAGCATCGCAGTTGGTGCGGGACAGTTTTAAGGGGCTGCGGGGAACGGGAAAAGGCTGGGAGTTGCTGCTTTCCTTGGGCGGTCTGTATTTACTGAACGATAGTCTTGGCAAGAGCCTGAAGAGTGCAGAAGAGGCGATGGGGCCTAAGGCCGCTGAAGCCATGCTGGCGCTGTATGGAGCCAAGCTGGGAATTATCGGCGGAGGTATAGAGTTGGTTGGGCTTCTGATGCCGCGCAAGGCAAGTACAAACAGTCAAATTTCTCTTGGCCGTAGCGTTGCCAGAATTGGCGGAGTACTTAATGCCGCAGCAGGTATATTTGAGGCTGCGCAGGCATTGACTGCTTACGGCCGCACTGAAAAAGCCGGAGATAAAAGGGCTGCCAGACATTATATTATCGCTTCACTGGCTAGTTCAGTTGCCGCTAGCGCAGGTGCCTTGGGAGTGTTCAACCCACTGGCTCTAAAAGCCATAGGAATCGCCATTATATCAAGCTTGGCTGCATACATATCCAACAAGATAGCCGAGAAAAACGAGTCAACCGCACTGGAGTTATGGGCTCGCCGTTGTTATTTCGGCCATGCTGATGAAACACCTCGCACACACTGGAACTCTCCAAACCACGCAGACATAGCGCTAGCAGCGCTAAACGCAGCAACACTGGGTGCAACGGGCGGACTCAAGTTTGACACCGTCATTGCAAGCGAACTCAGCAATACTAAAATTGGAGTACCCATTGACCTGCAGAGTTTCTTGAAGTTCCGGATAACACTCCCCAATTTCAACAGTTCATCCGCTGGCTATCAATGGGCAGTCCTGATCCACAGACACGGCGACGGCGCCCCTCCCCATTACACTGGCGGCGAAGTTATCGTGTCACAAGAGTACTTCCCTCCAGCACTTACGCCCGCTGCCTCAAAGAGGGTTTCGCTGAACCCCTCAAAATCGACAAACAAAGCGGATTACAAACGTGAAAGCTTAGAAATCACAGAGAGCCATCAACCTCTCCAACCCAGAGCCAACCACTCGATAAAAACCTTTACCGGAAAAATAGAACTAACTCAAGACACAGGCAGACATAACATCCTGTCAGCCTCCTTGACTATTACTTACTGGCCGGACCGCAGCATCCCTCAGGCCTATGCCGAAATTTCGCTTCAGGAGAATAAATAATGGAGAGTCCTGATCGAGGCCTAGGTTGGAAGTACGACCTACCCGCCCCTAATGCCGAAGCGAATATTGACCCTAGCTTTAAAAATCCGCCTCGCGCCTCAATCGAAATAAATGAAAACCATCTCGAACTATCCCGAGTCACCATGAAGCTGAGAGGTGGCTGGATTGTAATAGGCGTGATCATATCAATCATGGCCCTGTACTTCACAATTGATTATTTCAGCCGCTTCCCGCTCAAGCTAAACTCGGCAGGAATAGAAGAGCTCTCTTGGTATATTTTCTTTCATGTCTGCATCTTCTGCCTCCTCACTCCTTACATCCGAATGGATTTTGGCTTTCCTCGAAATGAACCCATCCGTTTCAACAGACAACGTCGAAAGGTCTATTTCTATCAATACAGATTCAACCTCCTAAACCCATTCAGTAAAAAGAACTGGGGCGTGATACCCGTAGCGTATGACTGGGATGATCTCACACTTGAGGCTTACCGAATTTATGCTCCCATGGGTAACGGTGGACTCAAGGAAGAAGTGAAAGTCTCGATCTGCAAACCCGGCACCAACGAAGTAATCGACCGAGTCTTCTTTACCGACGACATAGAGGAAGGCGAGCAGTACTGGGCCATCGTCAGGCTTTTCATGCAACAAGGCCCTGAAGCGCTTCCCGAGTTCCTCCATCCTTCCAATAGCAAGGACGAGACCCCGAGTCCTAGCACTGAGGGAAAAATAGTTTTCCGTAATCCGTTCGACCGCCTGGCCCCCGAAGTCAATTGGCCCGCCGAAATGGACCTGGAATCCCGCACCGCCCCCGCCCCAGGAGAACAACCATGAAACCTGTGGTACTCGTCGGCCACTCCCATGCCTGCCCGATCCACGGCAAAAGCGTCGTGGAAACCGGCAGCCCCAACTACACCTTCAACGGCAAGGCCGTGGCCAGGGTCGGTGACCGGACAAGTTGCGGGGCAGTGATCGTCAGCGGCTCGGCGGCTTACCAGATCGAAGGCAGGGCCGTGGCGCGCCAGGGTGATCGTACTGACCATGGCGGGTATCTGGAAGAAGGCGATGCAGGCTGGCAACTTGAATGATCTGCCTGGCCATACATGAAGGGGCGCAAAGCGCCCCCAGCGATTGATCAGGCCACTGCCAGCTCCACCGCCCCACCATTCAACCGCACCGGCCACACCCGCAGCCGCTGCCCGGCATCTTCCAGGCATTCTCCGCTCTGCAAGCTGAAGTGCTGCTTGTACAACGGCGCCGCCACCACCAGTTCGCCCTGCACACTGCCAACCAACCCACGTCCGATAATATTGGCCCCCGACCGCGGGTCACGGTTGTCCACCGCATACAGGCTCTGCTCCAGGCCCGGCAGGTAGAACAACGCCACCTGCGCCCCCTCAAGCCACACCACCACGCCAGAGTCGGCCACCAGGTCATCGGCCTGGCACACCGCCTGCCAGTTCACTTGGTTCTTCACAGCAGCATTGGACAGGTTCATCAGACAGCCTCCTCGACGGTTGGGATCAGGTGCAGCGCTGCAGCCGGCCGGCGTTGTTCGCGTTCGCGCACGAAGTGCACGTCCGGGTCGGCGCGCTTGTCGTTGACGAAGGTACGGAAGCGCTTGAGCTTCTCGGGGTCGTTGAGGGCGTTGGCCCATTCGCATTCATACTGGTCGACCACATGCTGCATCTGCGCCTCCAGCTCGACCGCCAGGCCCAGACTGTCGTCGAGGATCACCTGCTTGAGGTAGTCCAGGCCGCCTTCCAGGCTTTCACGCCAGACCGAGGTGCGCTGCAGCTTGTCGGCCGTGCGGATGTAGAACATCAGCACGCGGTCGATCAGGCGCACCAGGGTTTCGTCGTCCAGGTCGGTGGCGAACAGTTCGGCGTGGCGCGGGCGCATGCCGCCGTTGCCGCAGACGTACAGGTTCCAGCCCTTGTCGGTGGCAATCACGCCGATGTCCTTGCTCTGCGCCTCGGCGCACTCGCGGGTGCAGCCAGAGACAGCAAACTTGAGCTTGTGCGGGCTGCGCAGGCCCTTGTAGCGGTCCTCCAGGCGCAGGGCCATGGCGACGCTGTCCTGCACGCCGTAACGGCACCAGGTGCTGCCCACGCAGGATTTGACCGTGCGCGTCGACTTGCCGTAGGCATGGCCGGTCTCGAAGCCGGCTTCGATCAGCTCGCCCCAGATCAGCGGTAGCTCATGCAGCTGGGCGCCGAACAGGTCGATGCGCTGGCCGCCGGTGATCTTGGTGTAGAGGTCGTACTTTTTCGCCACCTGGCCGATCACGATCAGTTTGTCGGGGGTGATCTCGCCACCCGGGATGCGCGGCACCACCGAGTAGGTGCCGTTCTTCTGCATGTTGGCCATGAAGGTATCGTTGGTGTCCTGCAGCGGCACCAGCGCCGGGTCCATGATCGGCTGGTTCCAGCACGAGGCGAGGATCGAGCCCACCGCCGGCTTGCAGATGTCGCAGCCGACATGGCCCTTGCCGTGACGTTCGAGCAGTTCATTGAAGGTGCGGATACCCTCCACTCGCACCAGCCCGTAAAGCTCCTGACGGGTGTAGGCGAAGTGTTCGCACAGGCTCTTGTCGACGGTCACGCCGCGGGCGGTGAGTTCGTGCTCGAACACCTGCTTGAGCAGCGCTGCGCAGCCACCGCAACCACTGGCCGCCTTGGTGCAGCCCTTGACCGCAGCGAGGTCGCCGCAGCCACTGTCGATGGCCGCGCATACCGCGCCCTTGCTGACGTTGTGGCAGGAACAGATGGTCGCGCTGTCGGGCAGCGCATCGGCACCGAGCGCAGGCGCACCGCCACTCTGCGGCAGGATCAACGCTGCTGGGTCGGCCGGCAGGGCAATGCCGTTCTGAGCGTACTGCAGCAGGGTGTCGTAGTAACTGTTGTCGCCTACAAGCACCGCGCCGAGCACGTGCTTGCCGCTGGCATCCACCACCAGCCGGCGATAGGCGCTGTTGGCCTCGTCGATGAAGCGGTAGCTGCGCGAACCCGGCGTGGCGCCGTGGGCATCGCCGATGGAGCCGACATCCACGCCCAGCAGCTTGAGTTTGGTCGACATGTCGGCACCGGTGAAGGCGCTGGCAGCTTCGCCCATCAGCAGCGCAGCCAGGTTGCGCGCCATGCTGTAACCCGGAGCGACCAGGCCGAACACGCTGCCATTCCACGAGGCGCATTCACCGATGGCGAAGATGCGCGGGTCGCTGCTGCGGCAGTCGTTGTCGATCACCACGCCACCGCGTGCAGCGATCTCCAGGCCGCAGGCACGGCCGAGAGCATCCTGTGGGCGGATACCGGCAGAGAACACGATCAGGTCGGTTTCCAGGTGCTCGCCGCCGTCGAAATTCATGCGGTAGCGGTAGGCTTCTCCCGCGCTGATCGACTGGGTGGCACGCGACAGGTGCACGCCCACACCCAGCGCTTCGATCTGCGCCTTCAGTGCGGCGCCGCCCTCGCCGTCCAGCTGCACCGGCATCAGCCGTGGGGCAAACTCCACCACGTGTGCTTCCAGGCCGAGGGACTTCAGCGCGTTGGCGGCTTCCAGGCCGAGCAGGCCACCACCGACCACCACGCCACGGCGCGCCTGGCCGGCAGCAGCGCGAATCGCATCAAGATCATCGAGGGTGCGGTAGACCAGGCGGGCGTTGCCGCTGGAGCCTTCGATCGGAGGCACGAACGGGTAGGAACCGGTGGCCAGGACCAACTGGTCATAGCTGTAGCGGCCCTCGGCAGTCACCACCTCGCAGCGTTCGCGGTCAATCTCCAGCACCGCTTCGCCGAGGTGCAGGTGCACGCCGCTGTTGCCGTAGTAGTCCTGCCCACACAGTGCCAAGGTCTCGGCACAGCTGCCGGCAAAATACTCCGACAGGTGCACGCGGTCGTAAGCCCGCTGGCGCTCTTCACCGAACACGTGCAGCTCGAAACGCTCGAGGGCGCCGCGTTCGACCAGTTGCTCCACACAGTGGTGGCCGACCATGCCGTTGCCGACGATGACCAGTCGCTCTCGTTGCCCGCTCGCTGTTGCCTTCATAAGCCGATCCTCGATCAAAAAAAAAGCGCCTGGAGCCGAAGCTCCAGGCGCCTTTGCCTGTATTCATCACGGTGGGTGGCCCGGGTTGATCGCCGTTGATCAGTGGGCTTTGTTGTATCAGGGATAAAGCAGGGACTGTGCCAATTGGTTTGCCTGTACTGGCCTCTTCGCGGGCAAGCCCGCTCCCACAGGGACCGCACAGGGTTCAGCAGCGAGGGCCCGCGAAGAGGCCGGCACTGACAACGCACATTTAAAGTGCAGCGCTCCCCATCCTGGAGCACATCAATACACATCACGCCGGTACCGCTTGGCCTTGCTCAACGCTTCGACATAGGCATCGGCATCCACGCCCCCGTGCACGGCGATGACCTCACGCAACGCCGCATCCACATCCTTGGCCATGCGCTGCGCATCACCACACACATAGAAGTACGCCCCCGCCTCCAACCACTGCCACAGCAGCGCACCCTGTTCGAGCATACGCTGCTGCACATAGACCTTCTCGGCCTGGTCCCGCGAGAACGCCGTGTCCAGGCGCAGATGCCCGCTCGCCTGCCAGGCCTGAAGCTGCTCCTGATAATAGAAATCCGTGGCCGCATACTGTTCGCCGAAGAACAGCCAGTTACCCCCTTTGGCACCCTGCGCCTCGCGCTCTTCGAGGAAGGCACGGAACGGCGCGATGCCCGTGCCGGGCCCGACCATGATCACCGGCACGTCGTTGTCCTCGGGCAGACGAAAGTGTTTCGATACCTGCGGGAAGATTGCCACCTTCAGTGACTGCGCACGATCGGCGAGGAAGGTGGAGCACACGCCCTTGCGCTCGCCATAGCGCACCGTGGAAACGGTCAGGTGTACCTGGTCCGGATGAGCCAATGGGCTTGAGCTGATCGAGTACAGGCGCGGCTGCAGCGGCTTGAGCAGATCGAGCCAGGTGGCCAGCGGCAACTGCTGAGGGAACGCCCGCAGCACGTCAACCAACTGCCGGCCCCACAGCCAGTCCTGCAGTTCGCCCTTGCACTCGGGTTGCAGCAGCCGTTGCAGGTCAGCGGCATGCGTGCTGAACACCTGCAGTTGCTGCGGGGTGACTTTGGCGATTTCCAGATGGCTTTCCAAGGCCTCGGCCAGTGGCATCGCCGGCAGCCCTTTCAATTCCACCGACGCCTGGCCATCGAGATGCATCAGCGCCAGCAGCTCCTCGACCAGCGCCGGGCAGTTGCGCGGCCATATGCCCAAGGCATCACCGGCGGCATAGCTGAAGCCGCTGCCGGACAAGTCGAACACCAGCTGGCGGGTTTCCTTGCTGGCTCCGGGGCCGTTGAGCAGGTGATTTTCCCGCAGCGGGGCCAAAAACGGTTGCTGCTTGCTGTAGCTCGCGACTGGCGCAGGTTCACTGAGCGGTGCTGGTGAGCTTGCGCTGCCGAGCTCCGGCAGCAGGGCTTCGAGCCAACCGGTGAAGGCCTCATCAAAATCCGGCTCGCAATCGACCCGCTGCAGCAAGCGGCGCCCGCCCAGTTCGGCCAGACGCTGGTCGAGCTTGCGGCCAAAGCCACAGAACTGGTCGTAGCTGGAGTCGCCTAGGGCCAGCACCGCGTAAGGCAACTTTGCGCAGCAGGCGCCCTGCTCACTCTGCAGCGCCTGCCAGAATGCCGTGGCGCTGTCGGGCGCATCACCGTCGCCGAAGGTGCTGGTGATCAGTACCACGCTGGCGGCGCCTTGCAACTGGCTGGGGCTGACCGCCGCCATGCAGCTGAGCTGTACCTCCAGACCCGCGCTGCGCAAGCGCTCGGCACAACGCTCGGCAAGCGCCTCGCCATTGCCCGTCTGCGAAGCCCACAACACTTGGTGGCGCGGCGCGGCGATGGCCGGTACGGCGGCTGGCTGCGCAAACAACCCTGCCAGCAAACCATCGACGAACAGCCGCCGCGAAGCAGCCAGTGGCGCGCTGGCCGGCAAACTGGGCACGCCCTCGGCACGCGCCTGGTCGAGGCCGAGCAGGAAACCCTGCAGGTAATGACGCTCGTCATCGGCCAGCACCGGGGCTGGCAGGGTGTCCAGGCCAAGCAGGCGGGACAGGGTCGCGGTCGGCATGCGGGCAGGCTCCGGGATGGCAGTGTTCAGTTCAAGGGCATCGATGCGCTCGCCAACAACCCGTTCCAGCGCCACCGCGCAATGTTTGAACGCCGGCTGCAGCGACAGCGGGTCGACTGCATCGCAGGTGACGGCATTGATCGCCAGCTGTTCGCCGATCAGGTCATTCCAGTGGAACGGCGCAAAGCAGTTGCCGGGCATGACCCGGTCGCTGATGCGCGCCGGCAGCACGGCCTGGCCGCGACGAGAGCGAATGGCGACCTGGTCCTTGTCGGCGATGCCCAGGCGGGCAGCATCTTCAGGGTGGAGCTCAACGAAGGGCCCAGGCTCCAGCTTGTTAAGCGCCGGCACCTTGCCGGTCTTGGTCAGGGTGTGCCACTGGTGTTGCACGCGGCCGGTGTTGAGCACCAGCGGGTAGTCGGCGTCGGGCAGTTCGGGTGCAGGCAGCCAGGGCCGGGCGAAGAAGCGCGCCTTGCCGCTGGCGGTGGGGAATGCCAGGGCAGGCGCATTGCCTTGCGCATCGCGCAACAGAGGCTGGCTGTTGCCGTCGTTGAGGTAACGCAGCGGGCTGCGGTCATCTTCGCGCCCCGGCGCGCAGGGCCATTGCCGTGGGCCCTGGCGCAATTGTTCATAACCGATGCCGCGCAGATCGTAGCCGGTCGCCGGGTTCCAGAAACGCCGAATCTCGTCGTACACCGCCTCGGCGTCGGGGTAATCGAAGGCCTCGGCGTAGCCCATGGCGCAGGCGACCCGGGCAATGATCTGCCAGTCCGCCAGGCTCTGGCCCGGGGCCTGGACCGCACGTGGCATCAGCGTCAGGTTGCGTTCGCTGTTGATCATCACGCCCTCGCCTTCGGCCCACAGCGCGGCGGGCAGGAGGATATCGGCGTAGCGGTTGGTCTCGGTGTCGAGGAAGGCGTCCTGGGTGATCACCAGCTCGGCCTGGCGCAGGCCGTCGATCACCTGCTGGCGGTTGGCGACGCTGGCCACCGGGTTGCTGCAGATCACCCAGCAAGCTTTCACCTCGCCGGCCTTCATCTGCTCGAACAGCGCGATCGTGCCCTCGCCGCCTTCGCTGCGCAGGGTGCCCGGTTGCAGGCGCCATTGCGCCTCGACGAAGGCGCGGTCTGCCGCCACCAGCGCCGAACGCTGGCCCGGCAGGCCGGGGCCCATGTAGCCCATCTCGCGGCCGCCCATGGCATTGGGCTGACCGGTCAGCGAAAACGGCCCGCTGCCGGGGCGGCAGATGGCGCCAGTGGCCAAGTGCAAGTTGCACAGGGCGTTGCTGTGCCAAGTGCCGTGAACGCTCTGGTTGAGGCCCATGGTCCAGCAGCTCATCCACTCCCCGGCCGTGCCGATCCATTCGGCTGCCTGGCGGATGTCGGCTTCGCTCAAGCCGGTGATGGCGGCCACGCGCTCCGGGGTGTAATCGTCGAGGAAGGCCGGCAACTCGTCCCAGCCTTCGGTGTGACGGGCGATGAAGGCGGGGTCGGTGTGGCCGTTGTGGTGCAGCAGGTGCAGCAAGCCGTTGAGCAGGGCCATGTCACTGCCGGGGCGCACCTGTAGGAACAGGTCGGCCTTGTCGGCCGTGGCGGTGCGCCGTGGATCGACGACGATCAGCTTGGCGCCGGCCTTGACCCGGTCGAGCAGGCGCAGGAACAGGATCGGGTGACAGTCGGCCATGTTCGCGCCGATCACCAGGAACACCTCGGCGCGCTCGAAATCCTGGTAGCTGCCGGGCGGGCCGTCGGCGCCGAGCGACAGCTTGTAGCCACTGCCGGCACTGGCCATGCACAAGCGCGAGTTGGACTCGATATGCCGGGTGCGGATAAAACCCTTGGCCAGCTTGTTGGCCAGGTACTGGGCTTCCAGCGACATCTGCCCGGACACATACAGCGCCACGGCGTCCGCGCCATGCTGGTCGATGATGCCGCGCAGGCGCTGGCCGGCCTGGGCAATGGCCTGGTCCAGGCTGCTGCGCGCCGGCTGCTGACTGCGTTGCTGGCGCACGTAAGCGTCCTGCATGCGCCCGGCGGCAGTCAGGGGCAGGTGCGCGGTGAGGCCCTTGGTGCACAGGCGGCCGAAGTTGCTCGGGTGCTGCTTGTCGCCGCTGATCTTGCTGACCTTGCCGTCGGCAACGCTCATGACGATGCCGCAACCGACGCCACAGTAGGGGCAGACGCTGCGTACTTCGCGGGTGGTCATGGGCGGTCTCCCCTTTCAGGAACGCAAAAAGGCGCCGGCTGCCCGGGCTTGCAAAGCAAGCGGGGCAACACGGCGCCTTTGTCGTGAGGTTTCTGGGCTGTCGACGTTGATAGCCCTAGATAGCAGTCAGTCAGCAATTTGTGGGCCAGCTGTACCGGCCCTTTCGCGGGCACGCCCGTTCCCACAGGTACTGCGCAGTCTTCAAACCTGTGGAGGTCCTGTGGGAGCGGGCGTGCCCGCGAAGAGGCCGGTACAGGCAACCGCACCATGCGGTGGCAGCAACAAGGCCCATGGCGCTATGCTGGGGCAATTTCCAGCAAGAGCTACAGCCCGCATTCCATGTCCAAGGTGATCCTCAAGACCCCTGCCCAACTCGAACTGATGCGCAACGCCGGCCAGCTGTTGGCCCAGGTGTTCGCCGAACTCGACAGCTTCATCCGCCCCGGCATCACCACGATGCAGATCAACGACCGCGCCGAGGCCTTCATCGTCGATACCCTCAAGGCCCGCCCGGCCAGCAAGGGCCAGTACGGCTTCCCTTACTCGCTCAATACCTCGGTGGACCATGTGGTCTGCCACGGCATCCCCAAAGTCGATGAAGTACTGAAGGAAGGTTCGATCATCAACGTCGACATCACCCTCGAACAGGGCGGCTACATTGCCGACTCGTCGAAGATGTACAGCATCGGGCCAATCAGCGAAGACGCGCAGCGGTTGGTCGACACTACGTACGATGCGCTGTGGAAAGGCATCGAACAGGTACGCCCCGGGGCGACGCTGGGTGATATCGGCCATGCCATCCAGGCCCATGCCGAAGCGGCTGGCTACAGCGTGGTACGCGAGTATTGCGGCCATGGCATCGGCCAGCAGATGCACGAAGGGCCGGAGGTGTTGCACTTTGGCGCGCGCGGTATGGGCATGAAGTTGCAGCCGGGGATGGTGTTCACCATCGAACCGATGATCAACCAGGGCGGGCGCGGGACGCGGACGCTGAAGGATGGCTGGACGGTGATTACCCGCGACCACTGCCTGTCGGCGCAGTGGGAACATACGGTGGCGGTGACCGAGGATGGGGTCGAGGTGCTGACGTTGCGGGAAGAAGAGCGTTAGAGCTGATACTGCTGGGACCGCTTTGCGGTCCTTTCGCGACACGAGGCCGCTCCCACAAGAAGGGCGCGCATGGCGTAGAAACAAAAAAAGCGACCCGAAGGTCGCTTTCTTTGTGGCTTCCGGGTGTTCAGTGGGCCCTGGAAGCGGAATATGGCGCAGCGGACGGGACTCGAACCCGCGACCCCCGGCGTGACAGGCCGGTATTCTAACCGACTGAACTACCGCTGCGCTATTCAACGAGTGGTGGGTGATGACGGGATCGAACCGCCGACCCTCTGCTTGTAAGGCAGATGCTCTCCCGGCTGAGCTAATCACCCATTCGTCTCGGTGAGGCGCGCATTCTACGGACGAACCAGCAGCCTGGCAAGCCATTGATGCAACTTTTTCGCAAAAATTATCAATCGCAAATTTCAGGCACAAAAAAAGCGACCCTAAGGTCGCTTTCTTTGTTACTTCCGGGTGTTCAGTGGGCCCTGGAAGTGGAATATGGCGCAGCGGACGGGACTCGAACCCGCGACCCCCGGCGTGACAGGCCGGTATTCTAACCGACTGAACTACCGCTGCGCTATACATCGAGTGGTGGGTGATGACGGGATCGAACCGCCGACCCTCTGCTTGTAAGGCAGATGCTCTCCCGGCTGAGCTAATCACCCTTCGTCTCGGTGTGGCGCGCATTCTACGGAGGGCCTGCCACCCTGGCAAGCACTTTTTTAAAATTTCTCAAAAAAAATTCCAAGCCTTTCAAAGACCTAGCGCAGCCGGGGCTTTTCTTCCCTTATAAACGGCTACTGGCCCTCTGACAGGGTTGGCCTGCGGGCACTGCTCGGAGAATAATGCCCGCCTTATGCATTAAGGAGAGATTGCCCCCCATGTGGTTCAAGAACCTGCTGTCCTACCGCCTGACCCAGGAAGTACCGTTCGAGCCTGAAGCGCTGGAAGCCGCGCTGGCCACCAAGCCAGCCCGCCCCTGCGCCAGCCAGGAGCTGACCACCTACGGTTTCATCGCGCCGTTCGGCAAGGGTGAAGACGCTCCCCTGGTGCACGTCAGTGGCGAGTTCCTGCTGGTTGCCGCGCGCAAGGAAGAACGCATCCTGCCGAGCAGCGTGGTCAACGATGCGGTGAAGGAAAAGGTCGAAGAGATCGAGACCGAGCAGATGCGCAAGGTCTATAAAAAAGAGCGCGACCAGATCAAGGACGAAATCATCCAGGCCTTCCTGCCGCGGGCTTTCATCCGCCGCTCGATGATCTTCGCCGCCATCGCCCCGCGCCTGGGGATGATCCTGGTCAACTCGGCCAGCGCCAAGCGCGCCGAAGACCTGCTGTCGACCCTGCGCGAAGTGATGGGCTCGCTGCCGGTGCGCCCGGTCACCGTGAAGATCGCACCGACCGCGACCATGACCGACTGGGTCAAGTCGCAACAGGCTGCCGAAGGCTTCTACGTGCTGGACGAGTGCGAGCTGCGTGACACCGCCGAAGACGGCGGCATCGTGCGCTGCAAGCGCCAGGACCTGACCAGCGAGGAAATCCAGCTGCACCTGAGCACCGGCAAGGTGGTCACCCAGCTGGCCCTGGCCTGGCAGGACAAGCTGTCGTTCGTGCTCGACGACAAGATGGTGATCAAGCGCCTGAAGTTCGAAGAGCTGCTGCAGGAGCAGGCTGAACAAGACGGTGGCGAAGAGGCCGCGCAGCAGTTCGATGCCAGCTTCCAGCTGATGATGATGACCTTTGCCGAATTCCTGCCAGCGCTGTTCGAAGTGCTCGGTGGGGAAGAGATCCCGCAAGGGGTCTGATTCGGTTTGAAATGCCGGTGCTGGCCTGAGAATCATTTTATTGCCTGCACCGGCCCTTTCGCGGGTGAACCCGCTCCCACAGGTACCGCGCCACATTTGAGGCCTGCGCAGTTCCTGTGGGAGCGGGTTCACCCGCGAAAGGGCCCTCGAAATTCATATAGCTATAAATAGAAAAGGAATTGCCCCATGCGTGCCCTCGCCGCCCTCAGCCGCTTCGTCGGCAACACCTTCGCCTTGTGGGTGCTGGTGTTCGCCGTGCTGGCCTTCCTGATGCCCCAGTGGTTCATCGCCCTCAAGGTCGCCATCGTGCCGCTGCTGGGCCTGGTGATGTTCGGCATGGGCCTGACCCTCAAGCTCGACGACTTCGCCGCCCTCGCCCGCCAGCCCTGGCGTGTGGCCCTGGGCGTGGTGGCGCACTTCGTGATCATGCCGGGCATGGCCTGGCTGCTTTCCACCTGCCGGCGGAAATCGCCGTGGGCGTGATCCTGGTCGGCTGCTGCCCGAGCGGCACGGCGTCGAACGTGATGGTCTGGCTGTCCAAGGGCGACCTGGCGCTGGCGGTGGCAATCGCCGCGGTAACCACCCTGCTCGCTCCGCTGCTGACTCCGGCACTGATCTGGTTCTTGGCCTCGGCCTGGCTGCCGGTGTCCTTCATGGACATGTTCTGGTCGATCCTGCAGCTGGTGATGCTGCCGATCATCCTCGGCGTGCTGGCCCAGCGCCTGCTGGGTGCGCGGGTGCAAATGGCGGTGCAGGTGCTGCCACTGGTGTCGGTGGTGAGCATCGTGATGATCGTCTGTGCAGTGGTGGCGGCCAGCCAGGCCAAGATCGCCGAGTCCGGTTTGCTGATCATGGCGGTGGTGGTGCTGCACAACACCTTCGGTTACCTGCTGGGCTACCTCACCGGCCGGCTCTGCAAGCTGCCGCTGGCCCAGCGCAAGTCGCTGGCGCTGGAGGTGGGCATGCAGAACTCGGGGCTGGGGGCGGCACTGGCGGCAGCGCATTTCTCGCCGCTGGCAGCAGTGCCGAGCGCGCTGTTCAGCGTCTGGCACAACATCTCCGGAGCACTGTTGTCGACCTGCTTCCGGCGGATGGAAGAGCCTTCGACCGAGGCTGCAGAGGTTGAGCCGGCCAGGCATTGATGTGTACCCTGATGGCCACGGTGAGGACGACCTCACGACGCACCGCGTGACCATCCCGGGGACGGCCCCATCATTCGCAACGATGGAGACGCATCATGTCCTGGATCATCCTGTTCTTCGCCGGCCTGTTCGAGGTCGGCTGGGCCGTCGGCCTGAAATACACCGACGGTTTCAGCAAACCCCTGCCTACCGTACTGACCGTCGCCGCCATGGCCATCAGCCTGGGCCTGCTGGGCCTGGCCATGAAGGAGCTGCCGCTGGGCACCGCCTATGCCATCTGGACCGGCGTCGGCGCCGTCGGCACGGTGATCGCCGGGATCATCCTGTTCGGCGAGTCGATGGCCCTGGTACGGCTGGCCAGCGTGGCGCTGATCGTCACCGGCCTGATCGGCCTGAAAGTCAGCGCCAGCTGATCCCCTTCCTTAACGCAGGCCGCCGCGCAAGCGGCTGACCTGCTCACGCAAGGCGTCTGGCTGCGCCGCCTCCACCGGGATGGCGGCGCCCGCCACGATGGTCACCCGCGACCACAGGCGCTTGAACAAGCCCTTGGCCGGGTCGCGGCTGAAGAAGCTCCCCCACAGGCCCTGCAGCGCCAGCGGAATCACCGGCACCGGGGTTTCTTCGAGGATGCGGCTGACGCCCCCTTTGAACACATCGATCTCGCCGTCGCCCGTCAGCTTGCCTTCCGGGAAGATGCACACCAGTTCACCGTCCGCCAGGTATTCGGCGATGCGGGCGAAGGCTCGCTCGTAGGTGGCCTGGTCCTCGTTGCGCCCGGCAATCGGGATGGCGCCCGCCGTGCGGAACACGAAGTTGAGCACCGGCAGGTTGTAGATCTTGTAGTACATGACGAAGCGGATTGGCCGACGGATCGCCCCGCCCAGCAGCAGCGCATCGACGAAGGACACGTGGTTGCACACCAGCAGCGCCGCGCCTTCGTCAGGGATGCGCTCGAGGTCGCGGTGCTGCACGCGGTACATCGAATGGCTGAGCAGCCAGATCAGGAAGCGCATGGTGAACTCGGGCACGATCCTGAAGATGTAGGCATTGACCAGCACGTTCAGCAGCGACACCACCAGGAACAGTTGCGGGATGCTCAGCTTGAGCACACTCAGCAGGACAATGGTAAAGATCGCCGAGACCACCATGAACAGGGCATTGAGAATGTTGTTGGAGGCGATCACCCGAGCCCGCTGGTCCTCGGCGGTGCGTGCCTGGATCAGGGCGTACAGCGGCACGATGTAGAAACCGCCGAACACGCCAAGGCCGACGATCGACACCAGGATCCACCAGGCCTGGTGCATGCCCAGCAGCGCCAGCCAGTCGTGCGGCTGGGCGCCAGCCGGCACGTCACCCGAATGCCACCACCAGAGCAGGCCGAACAGGGTCAGGCCGAACGAGCCGAACGGCACCAGGCCGATCTCCACCTTGCGCCCACTGAGTCGTTCGCACAGCAGCGAACCGAGGGCGATGCCCACCGAGAACAGGGTCAGCACCAGGGTCACGGCGGTCTCGTCGCCGTGCAGCCACTCCTGGGCGTAGGTCGGGATCTGGGTCAGGTAGATGGCGCCGATGAACCAGAACCACGAGTTGCCGACGATCGAGCGCGACACCGCCGGGGTCTGCCCCAGGCCCATGCGCAGGATCACCCACGACTGCTTGAAGATGTTCCAGTCCAGCGCCATCTGCGGCGACGCGGCTGCGGCACGTGGAATCCAGCGGCTGGCCAGGTAACCCAGCATGGCGGTGCCGACCACCCCACCGGCCACCACCGTGGCGTAGCTGTCGTGGGCCATCATCACCCCGGCGCCGATGGTGCCGACCAGGATGGCGAGGAAGGTGCCCATCTCCACCAGGCCGTTGCCACCGACCAGCTCTTCTTCACGCAGGGCCTGGGGCAGGATCGAGTACTTCACCGGGCCAAACAGCGCCGAGTGGGTGCCCATGCCGAACAGCGCCACCAGCATCAGCGTGAGATGGTTGGTGACGAAGCCGACGGCGCCGACCGCCATGATGCCGATCTCGGCCAGCTTGATCGCGCGGATCAGTGCGTCCTTGGCGAACTTCTCGCCGAACTGCCCGCCCAGTGCCGAGAACAGGAAGAACGGCAGGATGAACAGCAGCGCGCAGAGGTTGACCCAGATCGAACGGTCGCCGTCGCCCAGGCTGAGCTTGAACAGGATCGCCAGGATCAGCGACTGCTTGAACAGGTTGTCGTTGAAGGCACCCAGCAGCTGGGTGACGAAGAACGGCAGGAAACGCCGCTTGCCGAGCAAGGTGAATTGCGAGGGGTGACTCATCGTCCTTGTTCCTGAGTGTCTTTTGTCATTGGAGGCACGTGGAGCGTTGCAAGCCACAAATCTGCATGGGAATGCCTGCGCCTGGCAAGGAACACGGGGCAATACAGGAACCCGCTCACAATTTGATATCACAGTGACATTAATTTCAGCCAAACCACTGTTCAGATTTTGTTACATGCGCCGATAATTCATATAGATGACTATATCTGACAGAAGGAACAGACCTCAGGTCTCCTCCAACGCATAAGAAAAGGAGCTCGGCAGTAATGTTTACCTGGTTTGGCGACCTCAGGATCGCCCACAAACTCTTCCTCGGTTTCGGCCTGGTGCTGTGCCTCACACTGGTGCAGTCGCTGATCAGCTGGGACGGCCTGGGCAGCCTGGTCCGGCGCAGCGAGGTGGTCAGCGATGTGTCGCGCCTCAACGACGCCCTCGGCGACTTGCGCGAAGCGCGCTTGCGTCACGCCATGGCCAACGGCGCACCCGCCGAGAGCAAGCAGCTGCAAGCTGCGCTGGACGCCTTCAAGCCGACACTGGCAAAGCTGCGCGAAGTGATGATCAGGGCGCAGAGCCATGCGCTGCTCAATACCGCCGACCAGGCACTGCAGGGCTACAGCGGCAACCAGGCGGCCAGCTTCCGTTCCTATGAAAAGATGCGCGCCGCGCAGAAGGAAATGGGCGTGCTGGCCACCCAGTCGTTCGCCAGCATCGAGCAGATCCGCAACCAGGTACGCGCCTTGCCCGATGCCGAGCAGCGCTTCGTGCGCATCGAGGCGATCAACCAGATTCGCGAAAACCTGATTCTGCTGCGCTACCACGTGCGCGGTTATACCGGGAACACCAACGCCGAGACCGAAAAGCTGATGAACGCTCAGATCGCCACCACGGTGAACGAGCTGCCTGGGCTGGTCGCCCGCTTCAACGGCAATTTCCCACAGCAGTTCCAGCAGCTGGAGCAGCAAGTGCAGGCCTATGCCAAGGCCGTCGAGGCGTTCCGTGGCGAAGTCAGCCACTTGGTGGAATACCGCGCCGCCATGGCCAACGACATCGAGACCCTCAACGGTGTCATCGGCCAACTGCTGGACGACCAGGCGGTACTGGTCGCCAAGGACAGTCATTTCGCCCGCACCCTGCAGATCGCCACCACCCTGCTCGCCTTGCTGATCGGCGCCCTCGCTGCGGTAGTGATTGCCCGGCAGATCAGCCAGCCGCTGCGCCAGGCGCTGAAAGCCATGGAACAGGTGGCTGCCGGTGACCTCGGCGAACAACCGACCAGCCGCCGCCGTGACGAAGTCGGCCAGTTGCAGAACGCCCTGCAGGGCATGACCCGCAACCTGCGTGAGCTGATCGCCCAGGTGCGCGATGGCATATCGCAGATTGCCAGCGCCACCGAGGAGCTTTCGGCGATCACCGAGCAGACCAGCGCCGGTGCCAACAACCAGAAGGTGGAAACCGACCAGGTGGCCACGGCCATGCAGGAAATGGCGGCCACTGTGCATGAAGTCGCGCGTAATGCCGGCGAAGCCTCTACAGCCGCCAGCGCAACTGATGAAGAAGCCCGTGAAGGTGACAGCGTGGTCAGCCGCGCCGTGGCCCAGATCAGCCGCCTGGCCAGCCAGGTGGACGCCACTGGCGAAGCCATGGGCGCGCTGCGCAGCGAGAGCCAGCGTATCGGCAAAGTCATGGACGTGATCAAAGCCGTGGCCGAACAGACCAACCTGCTGGCGCTCAATGCCGCCATCGAAGCGGCGCGGGCCGGTGAAGCGGGCCGTGGTTTTGCGGTGGTGGCCGATGAAGTGCGCAGCCTGGCACAGCGTACCCAGGCATCGACACTGGAGATCGAGTCGGCGATCGGCAGCCTTGAGGACGGTACCCGTTCGGTGAGCGAGCTGATGGAGCAGAGCCAGAGCCTGACCGAAAGCAGCGTGGCGTTGGTGCGTGAAGCCGGGGTCGCGCTGGAAGGGATCACCCAGCGTGTGTCGGCGATTCAACTGATGAACCAGCAGATTGCGGCGGCTTCGGAGCAGCAGAGCGCGGTGGCTGAAGAGATCAGCCGCAGCGTGGTGACGGTGCGGGACATTTCCGAACAGACCGCCGAGGCCAGCCAGCAGACTTCGGTGTCCAGCGTGGAGCTGGCGCGGCTGGGTGGGCAGTTGCAGCAGATGATCAGCCGGTTCCGGTTCTGATTCATTGATCAGAAAGCTGCACTGACTGTAGGAGCGGCCTTGCGTCGCGAAAGGGCTGCGTAGCAGCCCCGGCAATTGCTGCATCGCCGCAGGAATCTGGGGCCGCGTTGCGGCCCTTTCGCGACGCAAGGCCGCTCCTACAGATAATGCAGCGCCAGATTACTCGAAGCCGAACAGCGCCTGCGCAGTATCCACCAGCAGCGCCCGGCGCAGTTCAGCCGAGCAGCCCAAGGCATCGAACTGCTCGACAACTCTGGTAAAGCTCACCGCTGACTCATGCTGGGTATGCGGCCAGTCACTGCCCCACATCAACCGTTCGGCACCATAGTGAGCCTCAAGCGCACACAGGGCCTGCCGTGCAAACGCCAGGTTCTGCTCAGGCGTGCCCTCCAGCCGGTAGATACCCGACACCTTGACCCACACCTTGCCCTTGCCGCCCAGCGTCAACAGCTCGGCAAACCCCGGCTGCCCAAGCCCCAGACGGGCATCGGGCCGACCGAAATGGTCGACCACAATGTTCAGCCCGTAAGGCTCCAGGGCCCGTACCAGCGCCGGAATGTCCGCGACATGGCGGTGCAGCTCCAGGTGCCAGCCCTGTTCGCCGATGCGCTCCAGCAGGGGCCGCCATTCGGTGCCTGTCAGGTCAGGCAGGCCCTGGCCCATGAGGTTCAGGCGCACGCCCCTGACCCCGAGCCGATCCATCTCTTGCAAGGTCTCGCGCTCGACGTCCCGGTCAAGCATCACCACCCCGCGCAGTTGCCCCGGCACGGTCTGCAGGGCGCTGAGCAGGTAACGGTTGTCGGTGCCCAGGAAACTGGGCTGCACCAGTACGCCATGGCTGAAACCATGGGTCAGCAACTGGCCCAGGTAGTCGCCCAGCGGCGCATCGTAGCTGGGCGCATAACGCCGCTCGCTGGCCAGGTTCAGCCCACGGCTGAACACGTGGGCATGGCTGTCGATGGCGGTCAGGTGTGAAACAGGAACGTCGGGCATGGTCATCACAGGACAGTCAGGTTACTTGGCAACAGCGCCAGCCATTGCCGGCGCTGGCGTGGCCTCAAGGTTGCGGCCACGGGTTTCCGGCAGGCACAGCGCTGCGAGCATGGCCACGCCGTAGGCGATGCCGGCATCGATACCGATCGCGCTACCCAGCGACATGGATTCGCTCATGTGGCCGACCAGGAACGGGAACACCGCCGACAGCACGCGGCCGAAGTTGTAGCAGAAGCCGACCCCGGCACCGCGCACGTCGGCCGGGTACAGCTCGTTGAAGAACGCTCCCAGGCTGGCCGGAATGCCGGCGGCGAAGAAGCCCAGCGGGAAGCCGAGGAACAGCATCTGGGTATTGGTCAGCGGGAAGAACACATAGGCCTGCACGGTGAGCACGCAGCACAGCGCGAACAGCAGGATGTTCTTGCGCCGGCCGATGCGGTCGATCAACAGGCCGCTGGCCACGCAACCGCACCAGAAGGCGAAGATGATCACCGCCAGGTAGCCACCGGAGTTCAGTACCGACAAGTTGCGTTCGGTCTTGAGGAAAGTCGGCAGCCAGGTCATCACCGCGTGGTAACCACCGTGGGCACCCAGGCCCAGCAGGCCGCCGAGCAGGGTCACGCGCAGCAGTTCCGGGCGGAAGATGCCGGACATGGATTTGAAGAAGCTGCCGGGAATGGCCTTCTCCTTCTGCAGCCGCTGAAAGCTGTCCGGCTCCGGCACGTTGCGGCGCACCCAGATGATCAGCAGCGACGGCAGCAGGCCGACGAAGAACATTACCCGCCAAGCGTATTCAGCCGGTACCAGCGAATAGATCAGGGTGAACAGCCCCACCGCCAGGCCCCAGCCCACGGCCCAGGCGCTCTGCACCGTGCCCATGACCTTGCCGCGGTATTTCGGGTTGATGGTCTCGGCCATCAGCACCGCGCCGGCCGCCCACTCGCCACCGATGCCGAAGCCCTGCATGGCCTTGACGAACAGCAGCGGATAGAAGCCGGTGACAAACGCCGAGAGGAAGGTGAAGAAGGAGAACCAGAGGATCATCCACTGCAGGGTCCGCACGCGGCCATAACGGTCCGACAAGGTGCCGCCGAGCCAGCCACCAATCGCCGAGGTAATCAGGGTCAGGCCGCTGATAAGGCCGGCATCGCCCTTGGTCAGGGAGAACGCGGCGATCAGCGCGGGGATGGCCAGGCCGAACATCTGCACTTCCAGCGCATCGAGCGACCAGCCACCGAAACAGGCCCAGAACGTCTTGCGTTCCCGTGAAGTGATCTGGCGATACCAGCTGAACATGATTGTTATCCTTCTTAGTCGTGTGTGTTACGGCCGGGCGTACCGAAGCTCTAGGCACGCTGACGACCGGGCAGGCGAAGCCACTGCGCCGTGGCAGAACGGCGCAGACGGGTAACGGGTAACGCGGCCGGTTTAACGGCTCAGCGAATGTCGACGCGGTAGCGGAAGTGCTGCGCGTGGCCGCGCGAGCGGCGCCATTCCAGCGGTTTGCCGGCGTAGTCGCGGGCCAGGCGCTCGATCACTACCACCGGGCTGTCGGCCGGCAGTTGCAGCAAGCGACCATGGGCTGCATCGACCGCTTCGGCGGTCAGGGTCTCTTCGGCGTAGGCGACCACCTGGCCGCACAGCTCCTCGTAGATCGGGTAGAGCAGCGGGCCTTTGCTTTGCAGCTCGACGTCGAGCAGCGGCTGGAAGGTCTGGCGCGGCAGCCAGATTTCCTCGGCGAGCACCGGCTGGGCACCGAGCAGTCGGGTACGGATAATGCGAATGACCTCGGCCTCGGCGGCCAGGCCAAGCGCTTCGGCAACGGCCGACGGTGCCGGTACCGGCTCGATGGAGAGGATGCGGCTTTCCGGCATCAGTCGCTCGCCGGTGGCGCTTTCGAAGCGGAAGAAGCGGAACAGCGAAGACTGGAACTGCGGGCGGCGGATGAAGGTACCGCGGCCCTGCTGACGCTCCAGTACGCCTTCGGCGACCAGCACGTCCACGGCCTTGCGCACCGTGCCGACGGACATGTCGAACTCGGTAGCCAGGGCGGCTTCGGTCGGAATGGCTTCGCCCGGGCGCCAGCGGTTGTTGGCGATCTGCTCGATCAGGTGATCGCGCAGTTGTTGATAGCGGGGCAGTCGAGCATCACCGGACAGTGGGTGCATGGGTCGGCTCTCGTCTTGTTATGTAAACATATATATGAATTTTTCCGAGAGTATTCCCCGCAGGGGGAGGACTGTCAATCCTCCGCTGGTCACCCTGATGCGTAGACAAAAAGGCCGGGGATGGCAGAATGCCTCCAACCTGTGCACTGAAGGAGCAGTTCAACCGTGTCGAAAAGCCATAACGAGCGCCTGGAAGCGACCATCAACACCGCCAGGGAAATGACCGAGGCCGCCACCAGCAAAAATGAACTGCTGCGAGCAGTGGCGTCCTTGCGCGACTTTCCGGGAGGGCTGCACTTCGACAACGTGGACGATCGGCGCAAGGCGTTGATGTATGGCGCGCTGGCGATTAGCGCAGCGCTCCTGTGGGTGTCCTGGACCCTCGGCTGGGTTGAGTTCGGGCTGGGTCGAAAGATGCCCGGCGTAGTGAATTTCAGCATCGCCGGGGTTCTCGGATGGACAGCCGTCAGCTGGTGGATGTACACGTTCAACAGCGACACCCGCGATGAATGGCTGTCGGAGCTTTCATATGACATCGCCCAGCGGGCGGGCATGATCGAGGCAGGAATACGCCCCATCACCACGCCCCCCGAGGATATCCTTTCGCGCCTTTCCGACCACTTCGCCGATTACCTGAGGGGCGACCACGGCTGTGAAATCGTCGGCGCCTTCGAGGGCCGCTATGAAGGGGAACGGCATGCCTTCCATTTCAGCTACTTCAACCTGGCGTACGTCGATGCACGGCAGGAGCGGCACAGCACTGGCGGGGGCAACTACGAAACCAGGACCGTTCACGACCATTACAACCGTTTCAGCCTGGTCGTCGAGTTCCCCTGGGTGCGCGGCATCGCGGCACGCACTGACGAACAGGAAGATGTCGACTTCGACTACCTGTATGAAACGACATCCAGCGAATTCGAGGATACCTTCTACCTGACCGGAATCACCCGCAAGGTCTGCGCCCGCTTCGCCAAGCCCGAGACGATCCAGCACCTGCTGGAAATGGAGGCCAACCTGATCGACATGAACCTGGAGTTTTCCGAGGAAGGCGGCGAGCTTTGCATCAGCTTCGAGGATGACGACCTGATGGGTGTCGAACTGCCCTGTGATCTGAGCACCCCAGAACAGTTCTACGCCCACATTGAAGCCGGGGTCAGCCTGGAGGAGCTGGAATGGCTGCTGGATGCGTTGCACACACTGGCCTGCCAGCACGACAACCAGCTCGAAAGCCCGGCGACGGCGATACACTGAGCAGGCGCGGCAATGGGTTCGTGCCATATGCTTGCACCAGCCCATGAATGCACAAGGACGTGGCAATGCTCGCCGCCCTCAAGCGCTACCCCGCCAGCATCCGCCTATTGCTGGCCACCACCTTCACCCTGACCGTGGCCCGCGCCCTCACCCTGCCCTACCTGGTGGTCTACCTGGCCGACAACTTCCAGCTGTCGGTCGGGCAGATCGGCCTGCTGATCGGTGGCGCGCTGATCGTTGCCTCACTGCTGAGCCTGTACGGTGGGCACCTGGTCGACACCGTGCGCAACCACACCCTGGTCAGCGCCAGTACGCTGGTCTTCGCCCTCGCCTTCGTGGCAGCCATCGCCAGCCGTTCGGTGTGGCTGTTCTTCACCTGCCTGGTGCTGATCAACCTGGCTCTGGCAGTGGTCGACATCGCCGCCAAGGCCGGCTTCTGCGCGCTGCTGCCGGTGGAGCAACGGGCCGAGGTGTTCGCCATCAAGTACACCCTGAGCAACGTCGGCTATGCCGTCGGCCCGCTGCTCGGCGTGGCCATGCTGGAGCTGGACGATCACCTGCCTTTCATTGCCTCGGCGCTGACCGGCCTGGGCATGTGCCTGGCCTACTGGCGGCTCGGCGATCGTGGCCTGCAAGCAAGCGCACAGGAGCAGCCGAGCGCCGGGTTCAGCCAGGTGGCGCTGGGACTGGCGCGTGACCGCCGGCTGGTGTGCTTCACTTTGGGCGGCGTGCTGAGCGCGGTAGTGTTCGGCCAGTTCACCGCTTACCTGTCGCAATACCTGGTGGTGACCAGCAGCGCCAGCGAGGCGGCGCGGCTGGTCGGCTACCTGGTGACCACCAACGCGGTCACGGTGATTGCCCTGCAGTACCTGATCGGCCGGCGCATTGGCCGCCAGCAGCTGATGCCCTGGCTGCTGGCCGGCATGGCGCTGTTCATCGCCGGGTTGCTGGGGTTTGCCCTGGCCGGGTCGGTGGTGGCCTGGTGCCTGGCGATGCTGGTGTTCACCCTGGGCGAAATCATCGTCATCCCTGCCGAGTACATGTTCATCGACCTGATCGCCCCGGAGCACCTGCGTGGGGTGTATTACGGGGCGCAGAACCTGTCCAACCTCGGGGCGGCGCTGGGGCCGGTGATGGTGGGGTTTGCCCTGGGGCTATGGTGGCCGGGGGTGATTTTCTACCTATTGATCGCAGCCGTGGTGCTAGCTGCCGTTTTTTACAGCCGAGGGCTTCGCGAGGGTATCCGGACGAATCAACTGTAACTGCTGCCGGTACTCATCCGTCACCTGTCTCGCGGTACCCGCGTCGCTCACCACCTTAGGCGTTATAAGAACAATCAATTCGGTACGTGCATGACTACGCTGGATGTCACTGAACAGCCAGCCTAACCCCGGCACCCGCCCCAGCCAAGGCACACGCCTCTGGCTATCGGCCTCATTCTGCTTGATCAAGCCTCCCAGCAGCACCGTCTGACCACTCTGGACCGCAACCTGCGTCGATACTGCCCTCGTGGAGATACTTGGGTTGCCATTGCTGTCCAGCAATTTGCTGGCATCGCTCACCTGTTGCTGAATGTCCATGTAGACCAGTCCACCAGGGTTGATCCGGGGTACCACGTCCAGAATCACGCCCGTCTGCACATATTGCACGCTGCTGGTTGTGACCGAGGTATTGTCCAGATTGATGGTGGTCTGGTTGATTGGTATGTTGTCACCCACCTGAATTTGCGCATTCTGATTGTTCATCCCGGTACTCAGGCGGGTGCTGGAGTGCAATGTGCAGTTGCCGCGCATGCCCCAGCACGCGTTAGTCAAGGTTGTCGCCCATGAGATCGACCGGTATACGCCCTTCACTGGTGATGAGGTGTATTACGCCGTGCGGTCAAGAGCGCTGGTATGGGTCGGACGGACTTCCTGTTAAAGACGTAGATTGGGACCATGACCATGGCCAGGGAATTCCACACGTTCACGAATGGGGGCGAAGCGACGGTGGAGCTCCAGTCCGAGGCAAGGGACGCCCTTTCGACCCTTCGATAGATAAATGAGGATTATCAAGTGCTGAGCGAAACTCTGAACGGACTACATGATGCCGAGCTAATTGGCCTAGACTCCGGCGATGCCCCTGCCCGCCTAAAAATTAAACTTAGAACCACTGAGGACATTGACCTTAGCATTACATTCGAACAATGCATCCATTATCGCGCAACCGACTTCACCCGCCAAAATATAATATCTCGCGTCCTTGTCTTTAATGAAAAATCTCCCCCAGACGAGGCGATCGGGAGCCTCATAAGATGGCTGACAAGCCTTTCTGATTCGACGTCATTCTTGACGGAAAGCAAATTGGCGGAACTGATCCAGGCCGTCTATTCCGGAAAGCTGAGTCTTGTCTACGTGGAGCCAAGCTGCGGCGCTGAGGTTGCTATCTTATGTCAGAAATTCCATAGGGATTAAAAACGCCTAGCCAGGGAGCAGAGACTGGCCTGCTTGCATTGTGCCCATACCGAAATGGCAAGCAACTGTAGCCGCGATCAGTTCAGACGGTGCACTGCACCGAGCAGGATTCTTCGCGGCAGCTTAACGTCTGGATTGATACGCTCCTGAACTGTGCGCTGGTCATTGCCAAGTCACCTGACTTCTGCCAGATCCAGTTCGATGCTGGGCACTTGAAGAAATTCACCAAAGCGCCGCACGGGGCTCTGGCATGCCAGTTCCTCTGTACTTTGACTGGCCTAGATCCACGTTAGTACAGGTTGAATTATGTCTCCCTCTGCCGAGAGGATAAGTACTTAGGGGCGGTGTTGGCTAGGGGTAGTCTTCATACCTGCTATTGATGTCGGTGATACTCGCCGGACTGTTCTACTGGCGGGGTACCTACATAGGCCAACACAGGAGAAATCTGCGACGACTCGCCGCTGCGACCATCGTCGGCGCTGACGAACCGCCGCCCGCGTGCCAGACTGATTGATCGGGACCGCGTTATCTTTTTTGCTCCGGAGTTTTCATGTCGTTGTCCAGCGGGCTGATCGCCCTGGTCGCCCTGGCCTATATGGCCGTCATGTTCGCCATCGCCTTCTACGGCGACCGCCGCAGCACACCGTTGCCGCCGCGCCTGCGTGCCTGGGTGTACAGCCTGTCGCTGGCGGTGTACTGCACCAGCTGGACATTCTTCGGCGCGGTCGGCCAGGCCGCCGAACAGCTCTGGGCGTTCCTGCCGATCTACCTTGGCCCGATTCTGCTGCTGATCTTCGCGCCGTGGGTGCTGCAGAAGATGGTGCTGATCAGCAAGCAGCAGAACATCACTTCGATCGCCGACTTCATCGCCGCCCGCTACGGCAAGTCGCAGTCCCTGGCGGTGGTGGTGGCGCTGATCTGCCTGGTCGGCGTGCTGCCTTACATTGCCCTGCAGCTCAAGGGCATCGTGCTTGGCGTCAACCTGCTGATCGGCGCCAACGCCGACGCCACCGGCACCCGCGTGCAGGACACCGCGCTGGTGGTGTCGCTGGTGCTGGCGCTGTTCGCCATCGTCTTCGGTACACGCAGCCTGGACGTCACCGAACACCACCGCGGCATGGTCCTGGCGATTGCCTTCGAGTCGCTGATCAAGCTGCTGGCATTCCTCGCCGTGGGCGTGTTCGTGGTGTTCAACCTGTACGACGGCTTCGACGACCTGCTGACCCAGGCGCGCCAGTCGGTGCAGCTGGACAGCTATTGGCAGGAAACCATCAACTGGCCGTCGATGGTGGTGCAGACCGCCGTGGCGATGATGGCGATCATCTGCCTGCCGCGGCAGTTCCATGTCACCGTGGTGGAGAACATCGAACCCCAGGACATGCGCCTGGCGCGCTGGGTGTTCCCGCTGTACCTGGCCCTGGCCGCGCTGTTCGTGGTGCCGATTGCCCTGGCCGGGCAGATGCTGCTGCCGGGCACGGTGATCTCCGACTCCTTCGTCATCAGCCTGCCACTGGCCGAGGCGCATCCGAGCCTGGCCCTGCTGGCCTTCATCGGTGGTGCTTCGGCCGCCACCGGCATGGTCATCGTCGAGGCCGTGGCGCTGTCGACCATGGTCTCCAACGACATGCTGCTGCCTTGGCTGCTGCGCCGCAATAACGCCGAGCGGCCGTTCGAGGCGTTCCGCCACTGGATGCTGTCGGTGCGCCGGGTGACCATCGTGGTGATCCTGCTGCTGGCCTATGTCAGCTACCGCCTGCTCGGCTCCACCGCGAGCTTGGCCACCATCGGCCAGATTGCCTTCGCCGCTGTCACCCAGCTGACTCCGGCCATGCTCGGCGCGCTGTACTGGAAGCAGGCCAACCGCCGTGGCGTGTTCGCTGGCCTGGCAGCGGGCATCTTCCTGTGGTTCTACACCCTGGTGCTGCCGATCATCGCCCATAGCCTGGGCCTGTCGCTGGGGCTGTTCCCGGGCCTGGCGTGGCTGCACGGTAACCCGCTCGACCTGCCGATCAGCCCCTTGACCCAGGGCGTGGTACTGTCGCTGGCGGGCAACTTCACCCTGTTCGTGTGGGTGTCGATGCTGTCGCGCACCCGCGTGTCGGAACACTGGCAGGCAGGCCGCTTCATCGGCCAGCAGACTAGCGCCCGGCCCAGCAGCAAACCGCTGCTGGCGGTGCAGATCGAAGACCTGCTCACCCTCGCCTCGCGCTTCGTCGGCGAGGAGCGCGCGCGACAAAGCTTCATCCGCTTCGCCTACCGCCAGGGCAAGGGCTTCAACCCCAACCAGAACGCCGATGGCGACTGGATCGAACACACCGAACGCCTGCTGGCCGGCGTGCTCGGCACCTCCTCGACTCGTGCCGTGGTCAAGGCCGCCATCGAGGGCCGCGACATGCAGCTCGAAGACGTGGTGCGCATCGCCGACGAAGCCAGCGAGGTGCTGCAGTTCAACCGAGCCTTGCTGCAGGGCGCCATCGAGAACATCAACCAGGGCATCAGCGTGGTCGACCAGAACCTGCACCTGGTGGCCTGGAACCGCCGTTACCTGGAGCTGTTCAACTACCCCGAAGGGCTGATCAGCGTTGGTCGGCCAATCGCCGATATCATCCGCTACAACGCCGAGCGCGGCCTGTGCGGCCCTGGCGAGGCGCAAGTTCACGTGGCGCGGCGCCTGCACTGGATGCGCCAGGGCCGCGCCCACTCTTCCGAACGGCTATTCCCCAATGGCCGGGTGATCGAACTGATCGGCAACCCGATGCCCGGTGGCGGCTTTGTCATGAGTTTCACCGACATCACCCCGTTCCGCGAGGCCGAACAGGCGCTGCGTGACGCCAACGAAGGCCTGGAACAGCGCGTGGCCGAACGGACCCACGAGCTGTCGCAACTCAACCAGGCGCTCTCGGAAGCCAAGAGCCAGGCCGAAGCGGTAAGCAAGTCCAAGACCCGCTTCCTGGCTGCCGTCAGCCACGACCTGATGCAGCCGCTGAACGCTGCGCGGCTGTTCTCCGCTGCCCTGTCGCAGCAGGCCGAAGGCATGAACGAAGAGGCCCAGCAGCTGGTGCAGCACATGGACAGTTCGCTGCGCTCGGCCGAGGAGCTGATCAGCGACCTGCTGGACATTTCGCGCCTGGAAAACGGCAAGATCACCCCCGACGCCAAACCCTTTGCCCTCAACGAACTGTTCGACACCCTCGGCGCCGAGTTCAAGGTGCTGGCAGCTGAAAAGGGCCTGGAGTTCCGCCTGCGCGGCAGCCGCCTGCGGGTCGACAGCGACATGAAACTGCTGCGCCGGGTGCTGCAGAACTTCCTCACCAATGCCCTGCGCTACGGCAAGAGCCCGATCCTGCTGGGTGTACGCCGCCAGGGCGAGCACCTGTGGCTGGAGGTGTGGGACCGTGGCCCGGGCATTGCCGACGATAAGCTGCAGGTGATTTTCCAGGAGTTCAAGCGCCTGGACAGCCACCAGACCCGCGCCGAAAAAGGCCTGGGCCTGGGCCTGGCGATCGCCGACGGCTTGTGCCGGGTGCTTGGCCACAAGCTTGAGGTACGCTCCTGGCCCGGCAAGGGCACGGTGTTCCGCGTCAATGTACCGATAGCCCACCAGGCGGCGGCAGCGCCGAGCGCTACGGTGGAAGCCGCGAGCCAGCCGCTGGCCGGCTTGCAGGTGCTGTGCGTGGACAACGAGGACAGCATCCTGATCGGCATGAACAGCCTGCTCAGTCGCTGGGGCTGCCAGGTGTGGACTGCACGCAACCGCGCCGAATGCGAAGCGCTGCTGGCCAAGGGCATGCGCCCGCACCTGGCGCTGGTGGACTTCCACCTGGATGACGGCGAAACCGGCACCGGGCTGATGGGCTGGTTACGTGCACGCCTGGGCGAGCCGGTGCCCGGCGTGGTGATCAGCGCCGACGGCAGCAAGGAAACCTTGGCCACCGTGCATGCCGCAGGCCTGGACTACCTGGCCAAACCGGTGAAGCCAGCGGCTCTGCGCGCCTTGCTCAATCGCCATCTGAGCCTGGTTCAGTAACCGCCTCGTCGGCTAGCGCTTCGTCAGACAGTGCCCGTTCCAGCAGCTCGGCAGGCAGGCTCTTGCTGGCGCGGGCGCCGAGCAGCTTGAGCTGTTCGCTGCGGCTGACCAGGTTGCCGCGCCCTTCGCACAGTTTGTTGCGAGCTGCAGCGTAAGCCTTGTCGACCTGCTGCAGACGGTTGCCGAGTTCGTCCAGGTCCTGGATAAACAGCACGAACTTGTCGTACAGCCACCCGGCACGCTCGGCGATCTCACGGGCGTTCTGGCCCTGGCGCTCCTGCTTCCACAGGCTGTCGATGACCCGCAGGGTGGCCAGCAAGGTGGTCGGGCTGACGATCACGATCTGCCGGTCGAAGGCTTCCTGGAACAGGTTGGGCTCGGCCTGCAGGGCCGCCGAGAAGGCCGCCTCGATCGGCACGAACAGCAGCACGAAATCAAGGCTGTGCAGGCCTTCGAGGCGGTTGTAGTCCTTGCTCGACAGGCCTTTGACGTGGTTGCGCAGCGACTGCACGTGCTGCTTGAGCGCGGCGTCGTCGTTGCTGCTGACAAATTGCTGGTAGGCGGTGAGGCTGACCTTGGCATCGACCACCACCTGTTTGTCACCAGGCAGCATGATCAGCACGTCAGGCTGGAAGCGCTCGCCATCGGCGCTCTTCAGGCTGACCTGGGTCTGGTATTCGCGGCCTTTCTCCAGGCCGGCATGCTCGAGCACCCGTTCGAGAATCAGCTCGCCCCAGTTACCTTGGGTCTTCTGGCCCTTGAGGGCTTGGGTGAGGTTGGTGGCTTCGTCAGACAGGCGCAGGTTGAGTTGCTGCAGGCGCTCCAGTTCCTTGCCCAGCGAGAAGCGCTCGCGAGCTTCCTGCTGGTAGCTTTCCTCGACGCGCTTTTCGAACGCCTGGATGCGCTCCTTGAGCGGGTCGAGCAACTGGCCCAGATGCTGCTGGCTGGTCTGGGCGAAACGCTGCTCACGCTCGTCGAAGATTTTCGTGGCCAGGTCGGCAAACTGGGCGCGCAGGGTGTCACGGGCCTCCTGAAGGTCTTCCAGGCGCTGCTGGTGGCTGTCCTGTTGTTCGCGCAGCTCGGCTTCGAGGCGCGCGGCCTGGGCTTCCAGGCGACGCAGTTCGGCTTCGCGGGTGGCGCGCTCGAGGTGCCAGGCGTGGGCTGCATCACGGGCGTTGTCGCGGTCGATCTGCAGCAGTTCCAGTTCACGGCCCTGGGCGGCCAGCTGGGTCTGCTTGACGGTGTTGGCTTCGCTGAGGTCGCTGACCTCGTCGCGGCTGGCGTCCAGTTGCGCCTGCAAGCCGGCCTGAGCCAGTTGCGCGCTGCTGAGCCGCTCTTCGAGCAGGGCCTGCTCGCCCTGCCGGGCGCCCTGACGGCGCTGCACGTGCATGACCCACCCCAGGCAAGGCACGGCGCCCGCCACCAAGCCCAGCAGAATGCTGGTCAGATCCACTGCCATGCTTACCCCGATCACGCTATTGCAAGTTGTGTGCAGCTTATCAGTCTGCTGGATCGGGCGCCTGTTCCGACTGATCGGCCTGGAACAGCCGCGCATATTCCAGTTGCGCCCGCGTGTCCCCGGCCCTCGCCGCCTGCCGCAACAGCTCATGGCCGATGCGACGGTCCCGGGCATTGCCGCAATCACGGCAGAGCATCTGCCCCAAGCGGCTCTGCGCCACCACCACCCCTTCACGTGCGGGTTGCTTGAGCAGGCGCCCGGCGATGTGCTTGACCTGCTGCTTGTCACCCAGGCGCGGGCTGTCGAGCAGCCAGAGGGCCACTTTCAGGGAAAAGCGTTTGGGCGAAGGGGCTGTCGAGGCAACAGCGAGGCTGACGAGGGGTTTACCGCGAAACTTCATGACCGACAGGGATGGCAACTCGAAAGGCGCGCCACTCTACTCCTTTTTTTTGTGCCTGACCTGTCGATTTCCGGAGGATTGAAATTTTTTTCGATGATTTTTTCTTGACGTTTCCGGGTGGATGACTGGCGGGTCGGCTGGTGCCTGTCGATTGTCGGACAGTTCTCTAATTTGCTGGCACGCCCGTCCTAGAGCAAGCGCTCGGGACAATCCACAGTTCCTGTGGATAACTCGGTGGACAACCCCTCCAATGAGCCCGCAAACCCCCGTGAAATGGGGCCTACAGTCAAACTGACGATTTTTTCACCAGCAAAAATTAGTGTTTTTTTTCATTGACTTAAGGTGCCAGTCAAGTCATTGGCGAGCCTTTGGAGGGCTGTTGCCGGGTTGTTACAAGTCACGCCTCGAATGTGAACAAGTGCACCGAAAGCCTGCGTTTGGATGCACAAAATTGGCACATCGGGCCGATTGGCGGCCAGTTGCCCCCTCTTCCCATCAGGCGAAAGACGCGCCATACTGCGCGGCTCGCCTGAAGAAACGTGCAAGGCTTGCAAAGGCCGCACATTTTCGGTAAGGTGCGCCTCGTTAGTACCAAGCTGAAAGTCAATTCTGGCCAGAAGCGTCCTTGCAGCCCATCGCTCTCCCGAACGATCGCTGCTGAAACCAGGACCGGCCCACTCGATGATTCACTCGCCAGCCCAGCGCTGTTCAAGCACGAATCAACCGGAAGATTGATCAGGATTCCACCCCGACGGCCTAGAACCTTGGCCCCGGCGTGCTGCCTGCCTTCTGAAGTACCTACCAGTCAGCCCAAGCGCCCACACTTTGATTGCGCTCTCTCTGGCTGCCCTGTTCCAGTCAGGTTCGTTCGTCCCTTAATAAAGGCGTCACTGGAACGTTTCTATCATGCACGGATCATATCCCCCGTGTTTAAAGCAGGAACCTCCAACAACATGCAAACTCATCATCAAATTCAGGCTGCCATTGGCACCCTCTCCCAGGCCTTCTCGCCGTTGAAGTGCCTGATCACCGCCCCACGCAAGGGCAACTTCAGCTTCACCCTGGTGGACGAACACGGCGTCGCCTGCCACACCGAACGCCTGTACCCTGAACAATACAGCCGCTCGGAACCGCTGCAGGCGGTGATCGCCCGCACCCGCCAATCGCTCACCGCGTGAGTGGCGAATATCGGGGTATTCAGAGGCTGAATGGCACCTGCCACATGCTGCCTGATCGTTCTTGGCCTAAGTGCTGCAAGGCATATAGCGCCGGATGGCAGGCAGCAATCGATTTAAAAACAGCCCTTTACACCACGATTATCACACTACACTTCAACTCGAGCGGTCCTTACCGCTTCCGGCGGGCCTGACCAATTTCCAGCTGCCAAGCTCCAGCGCCCGTCGGCCCTTTACTGCTCGAGGGCATCATGGGTATCGCGGCGAATGAATTGTGTCAGTATGTGATCCGACCAACCCTGGTCTATCTGAATCGTCACTGCGCCAGCGCCGAGGCCCTTCTGCTCGGTATCGCGGCCTGCCAGTCGGCACTCGGTTCAGCCTTGCACGACCGTCGCGGCCACGGCCTCTACCGCATTGGCGAAAGCCGTCACCAGGCCGTCTGGGACCACTTTCTTGCCCGCGATCCGGAGCTGGCCAGCCTGGTTCGGGGCCTTGCCAGCCAACACGCCTTCCTCGGCGGGCCGCACCTGGAGCTCACGGTGAACCTGCGCTACTCCACTGCCATCGCCTGGATGCTCATCGAAGAGCAGGCAACGCCGCTGCCAGCGGCCGACGACCTGCTCGGCCTGGCACGCATCTGGCGGCAGATTTTCCACCCTCAAGGTCGCCTGCGCGACTTCACCCAGGCCTGGCAATCGTGTATTGAACAGAAATTGCCACAGGCATCCTAAGAAGTGTCCTACAGCTTTATCGGAAAAAATGGAATTTTGGTCGGATTGTCCTACAAAACCGCTCTATCTCCTGTGATTCAGGCTATAGCGCGGCGCGTAATTTGTTGGTAGCTTTTCGCCCCGGAGATCACAAGGAGTTTCTAATAATGAAAAAAGCAATGCTCAAAACCTCCCTCGGTGTAGCCGTTGCCCTGGCATCCAGCCAACTGTTCGCTGCCGGCTTCGCACTCAACGAACAAAGCATCAGCGGCATGGGTACCGGTTTTGCTGGTCGTTCTTCTTCTGCCGATGATGCCAGCACCGTGTATGGCAACCCGGCCGGTATGTCCCGCCTCAAGCGCGAACAAGTCACTGTGGGTGGTGCGGCTGTCATCGCAAAAACTGACATTTCGGGCCCAGGCAGTAGCTTCGGGGGGGAAACCGATGGCGACATGGTTCCGACTGTCGGCGTGCCGATGGGCTACTACGTCAAACCGATCGACGACCACTGGAGCGTAGGTTTCGGTGTGTATGTGCCATTCGGCCTGGTTACAGACTATGGCAACGGTGACGCTGCACGTTACTGGGGCAAGAAGAGCAAAGTCGAGGTCATTACTTTCCAGCCAACTGTTAGCTATGCCTTCAACGACAAAGTGTCGATCGGCTTTGGCCCGACCATCAACCACATCAAGGGTGAGCTGGGCTCGAACCTGGCCAGTAAAGCCCTGCTCGGCCCCAACGGTCCTGATGGCGAAGTCAAGATCAAAGGCGACGACACCGCTGTCGGTTACAACATCGGCGTACTCGTTCAGGCAACCGACCGTACCCGCCTCGGCCTGACCTACCACTCCATGGTCGATTACAAGCTTGAAGGCGATACCCGCGTTTCCTACCCGGTCCCACAGCTTGGCCTCAGCGGCAAGTTCGACGCCAGCCTGAAAATCAAGACGCCAGAGTCAGTTGACTTCTCGATCACTCATGAACTGGATGACAACTGGACACTGTACGCGGGTAGCACCTGGACTCGCTGGAGCCGCCTGGAAAACATCACCGTCAAGAACGATGCTCCGGCAAACTACCCACTTCAGACCATCACCGAAGAGCAGAATTGGCATGACACCTGGGCTCATGCCATTGGTGCAGCATACAAGGTAAACAAAGAGTGGACCCTGCGTGCCGGCTTCTCGGTCGACCAGTCGCCAACCAACAACCATGATCGCTCGCCGCGCATCCCTACCGGCGATCGTAAAGCGGTAAGCATTGGTGCTGGCTGGAGCCCGAACGACGACATGACCATCGATGTTGCCTACTCCTACCTGTGGGAAGAAGACACCAAGGTAAACAACCTGCCTGATTCGCGTCAGGAAGCTCTGCTCAAAGGCAGCTACCAAGCCAAGTACGAGAATAGTGCCCACGGTATCGGTGCTTCGCTCACCTACCGCTTCTGAGTCGTACCTGCCCCATCAAGAAACCGCCCTCGTGGCGGTTTTTTCATGCCTGTAATTGCCAGTTATCGCCCAACGACTCACGCAGGTAGTCCATGAACGCTCGCACTTTTGCGGTCATGGCGAAGCGGTCGGCCACGCACAGGTAGATATCCATTGGCTCGGTCTGGGCATAGGCCTGGCCACCGTCGCTGTATTCGAACAGCGGCACCAGTGCTCCCGAGGCCAGGTGTGGCCTGACGATAAATTCGGCCAATCGGGTGATGCCGCCATCGTTGAGGGCCATCTGGGTCAGGGCATCGATGTCGTCACTGATCAATACAGTGCCGAATTCCGCCTCGAAACGCATGCCATCACGCACAAAGCCCCAACGCAGGAAACGGCCATCCACCGGATAACGGAAGACCAGGCAGCGATGATCCCGCAATACCTCCGGAGTGGTCGGTAAACCGGCACTGGCGAGGTAACCCGGTGACGCGCAGCAGATGAACGGAATGCGGGCAATGTGCCGCGCCAGCAGTTGGTCTTCCAGTTGCGGGGTGATGCGCAGGCTGACATCGACATCTTCGCGCGCGTGATTGACCTTGCGATCAGTCGTTATCAACTCTATCGAAAGCAGCGGGTAGCGGGCGCTGAAGGCCGGGATCAGCGGCGCCAGCACATGGCGACCAAAAGCAGAAGTCGAGGCGATGCACAGCCGCCCTTGTGGCTCACTGTCGGGAGTGGTGACCGCTTGTTCGGCCAGGGCCAAGTCGCGCTCGATGTGCCTGACCCGTTCGTAGTACTGGCTACCCGCAGGCGTCAGCGCCATGCTGCGGGTGGTGCGGCTGAGCAGGCGCACTTGCAGGTGCCCTTCCAGGCGCGCCAGGTTCTGGCTGACCGCTGCCGGGCTGAGGCCGAGGTTACGGGCGCCGGCGGCGATGCTGCCGGCTTCGACCACTTTAATGAAGCTGCGAATGGCGTTGAGCAGATCCATGGCAAGCTCTTCGATTCGTAAGAATCTCTTTATAAAGAACTCAATCCAGCGGGTCTACAGCCGCTACCGGAGGCATTGCTAACCTGCGCCCTCAGCCAACCTTCAGGAGATCGCATGAGCAATCTGTCCCACACCCGCAGCCGGCGCAAACTACGCCCGAGCGCTACGCCGTACGTATTCGCGTTCTACATGTCGTCGATCATGGCGCTTCTGATGTGCTTCGTGATCACTGCGGCGAATGCCGGGGTGAATCCGGATTACCTGAGTAATGTGCTGAAGGCTTACCAATTGGCGATGCCAGTGGCATTTGTGTGCGTGCTGATGGTGAGGCCAGTGGTGCTGAAGCTGGTGGCGATTACGGTGCATCCACACTGACAAAAGCAGCCGCAATGCAATTGCGTGAGGGCTGAAAGGTGCTCGCCGACAGGCGCTGCATGATTATCGGCAAACCCCTGCCAGCCTCTACGCGAACACCTTCCGCCCTTACAAAGCATCACTTAGGGGTGCGAGGCTATCGCCTTCTCGATCGCGGCCCTGAAGGCGGGATCATCGGGCTTGGTCAAGCTCGAGAAGTTGCCAATCACCTTGCCCCGGCGATCCACCACGTACTTGTAGAAATTCCACTTCGGCGCGCTGCTCTGGTGCGCCAGCTCGACAAACAGCGGTATCGCATCCTTGCCGCGAACCGGCTGGGTCTTGGTCATGGTAAAGGTCACACCGTAGTTGGCGTAGCAGACCTTGGCAGTCTTCTCGCTATCAGCGTCTTCCTGCTTGAAGTCATTAGACGGCACGCCCAGCATTTCCAGGCCCTGCTCGTGATATTCCTTGTACGTCGACTCCAGACCTTCGAACTGCGGTGCAAAACCGCAGTAGCTGGCCGTGTTGACCACCACCAGCGGCTTGCCGCCGAAGCGTTGGCACAGGTCGACCTGCTCCTTGCCACGCAATTCAGGCAAGCTGCCCTGCAACAGCGCCGGGCAATCGGCAGCCCAGCTGGAACTGGCGGCCAGCAGAGCCAGCAACGGCATCGTCAACCATTGAGCACGCATGATTCATTCCTCCTGCAAGACAATCCTTGAACTTGCAGGGTAGCGCTTAACAAACGCTCATGCCCAGCTGCATCAACGCCATCCCGCCCCGCTGCCAGCCCCACCACACCAGCGCCAGCAACAACGCCGCAGCCGCCAGCAGCAGCCCGCGGGCCAGGTAGCGGTTCATGCCGCTTGCACCTGCAGGCGGGCGACCGGCCGTTCACGTACCGGCCAGTTGAGCGCAGCAGCCAGCACACTGAGCAGAATCGAAATCTGCCAGACCAGGTCGTAGTTGCCGGTCTGGTCGTACACCACGCCACCCAGCCAGCCCCCCAGGAAGGCGCCCAGCTGGTGGAACAGGAAGACAATACCGCCGAGCATCGACAAGTTGCGCACGCCGAAGACCGTGGCCACGGTGCCATTGGTCAAAGGCACGGTGGAAAGCCACAGCAGCCCCATGGCAATACCGAACAGGTAGGCACTCACCTGAGTCACCGGCACCCACAGGAACAGCGCGATCACCACCGCACGCAGCAAATACAACGCGGTGAGCAGGCGTGGCTTGGACATGCGCCCACCCAGCCAGCCGGCGGTGTAGGTACCCACGATGTTGAACAACCCGACCAGCGCCAGCACCGTGGTGCCGGTGGTCGCTGGCAGGTGCTGGTCAACCAGATAGGCCGGCAGGTGCACGCCAATGAAGACCACCTGGAAACCACAGACGAAGAAACCCAGGGCAAGCAGCCAGAAGCCTGAGTGCGAACACGCTTCGCGCAGGGCCTCGCCCAACGTCTGCTC
This sequence comes from Pseudomonas sp. CC120222-01a, assembly GCF_003097235.1. GTDB lineage: Bacteria > Pseudomonadota > Gammaproteobacteria > Pseudomonadales > Pseudomonadaceae > Aquipseudomonas. The sequence continues at coordinate 40,742 of NZ_QEQQ01000018.1, forward strand.
CGCACCATGACTGGGCAGCGGGCGGTCACGCAGGAGACCGACAAAGGGCACGATCAACGCCACCAGCAAGCCAAGCACCAACAGCGCCGACGACCAGCCCAGCCACTCGATCAGGCCAAGGGTACCGGGGAGCATGGCGAACTGGCCGAAGGATCCGGCAGCGCTGGCGATACCCATGGCCATGCTGCGTTTCTCTGCCGGCACGGCGCGGCCGACCACACCGAGGATCACCGAGAACGAGGTGCCAGACAGACCGATACCGATCAACAGGCCGGCACTGAGCGACAGCGACCAGGCCGAATCGGCGGTGCTCATCAACAGCAGGCCAGCGGCATAGAGAATGCCACCGATAATCACCACCCGCGCTGCACCGAGGCGGTCGGCCAGCGCACCGGCAAACGGCTGCGCCAGGCCCCAGATCAGGTTCTGCAGGGCAATGGCAAAGGCGAACACTTCACGGCCCCAGCCAAAGTCGGCACTCATCGGCGCCAGGAACAGGCCAAAACCGTGCCGCACACCCAGGGACAGCGCCAGGATCAACGCCGCCCCCACAAGAACCCACCCGCTGGTTCGCCACACCGAAGTCATTGTCGTTATCTCCAGCACATCGCAAGGTTGTACGGGTATATACCCGCTTCTAGTCGTAATGATTCAGGCAAGCCGCTCCAGCAAGCGCACAAGCTCGTCACGCTGCCCTTCGCCCAACTGCTCGACCAGCATCAATTGCGCCTGCTCCCAGGCTGGATGAGCCGCTTGCAAGCGTGCCGCACCCGCTCCGGTCAGCAACACCACACGATTGCGCTGGTCATCACCATCGGCAAGGGCTACCAAGCCCTCGGCCTCCAGCACGCGCAGGTTACGGCCCAGGGTACTGCGCTCCAGGCCCATGGCCTCGGCCAGCGTGGTGATACTGGGGCGATCAAGCCGCTGCAGGTGGCGCAACAGGGAAAACTGGGCGACATTGATGCCGAAGCCGGCAAGGGCCTCGTCGTAATGCCGGCTCACCCCGCGGGCGGCGCGACGCAAATGGGTGCAGATGCATTCACTGGTCAACATGGATACGTGTATATACCCGCACCCACGGTGTTGCAAGAAGTTTCAGTCTGCCAGACGTCGCCGGATCGGCTCGAATTCCGCTGTGGCCTTGCGCGCCAACGGGTCCGGCTTACCTTGCTCGATCGCTTGCCAATAGCGCCATGGCACCTTTGCCGATCCCAGTTCGTAGTCCATGCCATCCCAGTTGTCTTCGCGGAAGCTGTAGAACGCCCAATGCAACCGATGCCGGTCCATGACCGAGAGGACATCCTCCAGGTATTCGCTGCAACCGGGCAGTCGGCGCATGCACCCGAACTCCCCCACGACCAGCCGGGAAGACGGCAGCTTCATGCGCTCCATCCAGGCCAATGGCAGGCTCAGATACTGACGGACCCGTTCGGCATCCCACTGCTGACTTTCACCACCGAACGGCGCCGGGCCGGGGTAATCGATGGGGGCCTTGCGCAACAGGTTCGGCGCACTGGTGGCCGAATAGGGCTCATACATGTGCACGCTATAAAGCACCCGGTCATCCTGCAAGGGCGCCTGCCAGTAACCGAAGGCATCGGCACTGGCGAACCAGCCTGCATCGACCATGACCGGGGTCTTGGCATCCACCTCGCGTATCGCCGCTATCAACTGCGTGTAGAGCGCTGGCAAGTCACGCGCCCCACCCCGCTGCTGTGCGTACCACTGCTGCATGTGCTCAGCCGAAGCATGCTCGGCCAGGCCGCCAAGTTTCTCGGGGGCAGGTTCATTGATCAGGTTGTAGGCGGCGATGGCAGGATGGTCTTTCAGTTGCCGGGCCAGATCTCGCCAAAAGTTGGCCGCTTGCCGGGCGTAGCCGTTGCCTTGCCACAGACGGTCATCGAACTGCCCCTGGTTGTTTTGTGACCAGCGCATGCCAGGCAGCGATAGCGGCGTAATGACCACCTTGAGCCCTGCCCTGTGCGCACGATCCAGGGTATCGCGCAACTGCTTGAGATCAGCGGCGGGCAGTTGTTCATACCGGTCCGCATTGCCCAACAGGAAGTCACGCTGCGCCGGCTTCCACTTGTCGTAGGACAGCCGTACCCAGCTCGCGCCGTACGCACTCAACGCATCGAAGTAGGCCTGGTCCGGCGGCAAGCGATTGAAGCTGTTGCCGCCGTGGCGCGGGGTGTTCCAGAAGTCGATCAGGTCGGCTGCCGTAACGGGGCCGATGACGGTGACCAGCAACCAGGCCAGCAGGAGTTGTCGCATTGCCCATGCCTTCGCGGTGTAAGAGAAACCGCGAGCATAGACAGCTGCAGAAAATGCGTCATTTCCTGAATTTTTTCAGGGATTTTCCGAAAATTTGCAGCCAGTTTTATGCGAAAGAAATTTCGCCAAGCACTGTAGGGCTATTACTAAATTGCCAAGCCCAGCAGCACGGTCAGTTCGAGAATCTCCAGCATGGCACCTGCGGTATCACCCGTGGTCCCACCCAGACGCTTGCACATCAACCGGCGCAAACCGATGAACACAGCGATCGCCGCAAGCATCGGCAAGATCGCGTGGGCGCCACCCACCAGCAAACACAGCAGCAGACTGGCCAGCAGAACCCACACGGCCGTACGCCGCGGCAGGTGCTCGGCCAGGGCCTGCCCCAGGCCCCCGCGACGCACGTAAGGTGTGCCGAGAAACAAGCCGAGCATCGCCGCCCGCCCCACCACCGGCGCCAGTAGCAAGGCCATGCCCGCGCCCTGCTCCACCAGCACCCACAGGGCACAGAATTTCAGCAGCAACAGCAGCACCAGTGTGACCACGGCTATCGGCCCGCTGCGCGGATCTTTCATGATCTCCAGCGTGCGCTCCCGGTCGCCGAAGCCACCTAGCCAGGCATCGGCACTGTCGGCCAGGCCATCCAGGTGCAACGCGCCACTGAGCAACACCCACAGCGTTAGCAACAGGGCCGCGTGCAACGGCGCCGCAGCCCCTTGCAGCAGGTGGCTAACCAGCCACAGCAACAGGCCGAACAGCAACCCTACCAGCGGGTAGCACAACAACGAGCGGCCCATTTCACGTGGCTCAGGCATCCCCGGCAAACGTACCGGCAAGCTGCTGAGGAACTGCAGGGCAATCCAGAACGGCAACATGTCAAAGCACCTCGTGCATCGCGCCAGCTTCGTCCACCGCCAGGCGCATCAGGGCACCATGGCCAACCTCGACCTGCAGCAACTGCTCTCTGGGCAGCCCGCGGGCAAGTGCCAGCAGCAGCCGCATGACGCCACCATGGGTGACCAGCAGCACGCGCTTGCCGGCATGCTGCTGGCGCAGGCGCCCGACGGCAGACAGTACACGCTCGGCAAAGGCAGCGACGGGCTCCCCTGCCGGCGGCGTGTAGCTGTATGGGTCGGCCCAGAAACGCCCAAGCTCGTCAGCCTGGGTTTGCATGATCTGCAAGGCACTGCGCCCTTCCCACTCGCCAAAATGCAGCTCTTGCAGATCGGCGTCGAGCTGTACCGGCATGCCCAGCTGCTCGGCAAACCGCGCGCAGCGCTGCAACGGTGAGCTGACCAGCACATCCCAGGGGCCTGCACCTGCCAGCGCTTCACGCATCTGGCTCCAGCCCTTGTCGGTCAGGGCATCGTCCAGGCTGCCGCGCAGGCCGCCGCCCTGCTCGGTTTCACCGTGGCGCAGCAGGTCGAGGATCATGCCGGGCGGTCCGCCACCGCGGCTTCAGCGAAGGTCGCCATCTGCCCGTGCAGGGCGCAGGCCAGGCGCATCAGCGGCACCGCCAGGGCGGCGCCACTGCCCTCGCCCAGGCGTAGGCCCAGCGCCAGCAATGGCTGGGCCTCAAGTGCCGCGAGCAGGGTCTTGTGCCCAGGCTCGGCGCCCTGGTGAGCGAACAGCAGCCAGTCACGGCTCTGCGGATTGAGGCGCACCGCCAGCAATGCCGCGACGCTGCAGATGAAGCCATCCACCAGCACGGCAATGCCTTGCTGGGCGCAGGCCAGGTAGGCACCGGTCAGCGCTGCGATCTCGAAGCCGCCGACACAGGCCAGCGCCTGTAGCGGCTCGTCGGCGCGCAGGCCGTGCAGCAGCAGGGCGCGCTCGATCACTTCGGCCTTGTGGCGAACACCGGCGCTGTCCAGGCCGGTACCCGGCCCGCTCAGCTCACGCGCCGGGCAGGCCAGCAAACTGCTGGCCAGCGCGGCGGCGGCAGAGGTGTTGCCGATGCCCATCTCGCCACCGATGAACAGCTGCGCACCATTGGCCGCTGCGCGCAAGGCGCTGTCGCGACCGGCCTGCAAGGCAGCCTGCAGCTGGGCATCGGTCATGGCCGGCTGGCGGGCGAAGTTGGCGGTGCCGGCGCCGAGGCGCAGGTGCAGCACCCCTGGCAGTTCCAGCTCAGGGTCGATGGTGCCGAGGTCGACCACTTCAAGGCTGGCCTGCAGTTGGCGCGCCAGCACGCTGATCGCCGCGCCACCGCCAACAAAGTTGCGCAGCATCTGCCCGGTAACCGCCTGCGGATAGGCCGAAATGCCCTCTTCGACCACGCCATGGTCGCCCGCGAAGATGGTGATGGCGACCTGGTCCAGGATGGGCCGCTCGCAGCCTTGCAGGCCAGCCAGCTGCACGGCCAGGCCTTCCAGCTGGCCGAGCGAGCCGGCAGGTTTGGTCAGCTGCTGCTGACGGGCGCGGGCCTGGTCCATGGCGGCGTTGTCGAGGGGTTGGCAGGCATCACGCCACCAGGCTTGGTTCATAGAGCGGGTCCTTTGAGCATGAGAGGTAGGCCGGCCACGGTCAGCACCACGCGCTGGCAGCGTTCGGCAACGGCCTGGTGCAGCCAGCCGGCCAGGTCGACGTAACGGCGGGTCAGCTCGCCCATGGGCACTACGCCCAGGCCGGTTTCGTTGCTGACCAGAATGAGGGTGCCGGGCAAGTCCGCCAGGCAGTCGAGCAGCGCATCGCGCTCTGCGGTCAGCCGCTGCGGATCGTCGAGCATCAGCAGGTTGGTCAGCCACAAGGTCAGGCAGTCCACCAGCAGGCAGTGGCCTTCGGCGGCTTCTGCACGCAACACGGCAGCCAGGGCCAAAGGTTCTTCGATCAGCGCCCAGTCGTCGGGCCGGCGTTGGCGGTGCAGGCGCACGCGCTCGTTCATTTCGCCATCGAGCGGCTCGCTGGTGGCGATGTAGGTGACTGGCAGGCCGCTTTCACTGGCCAGCTGCTCGGCCAGGCGGCTCTTGCCCGAGCGGGCGCCGCCGAGGATCAGGTTGCGCATGTCAGGCGACTCCACACAGCGTGCGCAGGTGCGCGGTATCCAGGTGCTTTTCCACCAGGTCGGCCAGGCGCTCGATGTCACGCTCGCGCAGGGCCTCGTAATCGATGATCTGCACATTTTCCAGGCCCGCCCAGCGCAGCAGCGCGGCACACGACTGGCTGCCCTCGAACAGGCCATGTAGGTAGGTGGCGAGGATCTGGCCATCGGCACTGACCGCGCCGTCACAACGACCATCAGCGAGTTGCACGGCGGGCTGCTCCAAGGCAGGCCCTGTGGTGACGCCGGCATGAATTTCATAACCGGCGACCGGTGCGGCTTCCAGGTTCAGGGACCCGGCCACGTTGCGCAGTTGCTTGTCGGCTTCAAGCACCGTCTCGTAATCGAACAGGCCAAGCCCGGTACTGGAACCGGCGGCGCCTTCGAGGCCAAGTGGGTCGTGAACTTCACGGCCGAGCATCTGCAGGCCGCCACAGATGCCGATCAGCTTGCCGCCGTAGCGCAGGTGCCGCTCGATGGCTTTGTCCCAACCCCGCTCGCGCAGTTGTGCCAGGTCACCACGCACGCTCTTCGAGCCAGGCAGGATGATCAGGTCGGCGGCCGGAATCGGCTGGCCCGGGCCGATGAACTGCAAGTCGACCTGCGGGTGCAGGCGCAGCGGGTCGAAGTCGGTGTGGTTACTGATACGCGGCAGCACCGGGACGATCACCTTAAGCACCCGCTCCTGCTTGGCGCCCTGGCGAATGTCGATGCCATCCTCGGCTTCCAGGTGCAGGTCGGTGACATAGGGCAGCACGCCCAGCACCGGTTTGCCGGTGCGTTGCTCCAGCCAGTCCAGACCCGGCTGCAGCAGCGCGATGTCGCCGCGGAAGCGGTTGATGACGAAGCCCTTGACCCGCGCCTGCTCGCTTGGCGACAGCAGTTCGAGGGTGCCGACCAAGTGGGCGAACACCCCGCCACGGTTGATGTCGGCCACCAGGATCACCGGGCAGTCGACCGCCTCGGCAAAGCCCATGTTGGCGATGTCGCCGGCACGCAGGTTGATCTCGGCCGGCGACCCCGCACCTTCGACCATCACCACCGGGTAGGCGGCGCTGAGGCGCTGGTGCGAGGCCAGCACCGCCTGCATGGCGATGGCCTTGTAGTCGTGATAGGCCACCGCGTTCATGCTGGTGACGGCGCGGCCGTGGATGATCACCTGGGCGCCCGTGTCGCTGTTGGGCTTGAGCAGCACCGGGTTCATGTCGGTGTGAGGCGCCAGCCGGCAGGCCTGGGCCTGCACCGCCTGGGCGCGTCCGATTTCGCCACCGTCGGCAGTCACGGCGCTGTTGAGCGCCATGTTCTGCGGCTTGAACGGCACCACGCCAACGCCCTGGCGCAACAGCCAGCGGCACAAGGCGGTGACCAGCGTGCTCTTGCCGGCATCGGAGGTGGTGCCTTGCACCATGAGGGTGGTCATGCCGTTTCCTTCTGGTAATCAGTCAGGGCCTGGGCCAGGCGCTGCTCGTCCGCGGCCGTTGCCGGCAGGCCAAGGCGCACGGCGGCCGGCTGCTCGAACAGGCGCACGAGGATGCTGCGGCGGGCGAGAAAGTCATGCAAGTGAGCTGCGCGCTCGCTGCGCACGTACTGGAACAGGTCACAGCCACCCGTGGGCGTCAGGCCGCAGCCTTGCAGCAGGGTAGCCAGGCGTTGGCTGGCCAGGGCGCAGCGCTCGATCTGCGCCTGATGCGCCGCTTGGTCGGCAAAGCACGCTTGCGCCAGCACCCGGGTCGGGCCACTGACGGTCCAAGGCCCGAGCAGCTCGGCAAGGCGCTGCAACAGTGGCAGCTCGGCCACTACGCAGCCCAGGCGCACGCCGGCCAGACCAAAGAACTTGCCGAACGAACGCAGCACGATCAGGCCCGGACGCTCGGCGCAGTCAGCCACGCTGTGTTCGGGTGAGTTGTCCATGAACGCTTCGTCCACCAGCAGCCAGCCGCCGCGCTTAGCGAGCCGCGCATGCCAGGCCAGCAACTGTTCACGGGATACAAGCCGCCCGGTCGGGTTGTTCGGATTGACCAGCACCAGCACGTCGAGCTGATCGAGTTGCGCCTCGACCTGGCTTTCATCCAGTTCGATCAGCTGATGCCCCGCCCGCTGCCAGGCATGCGGGTGCTCGGCGTAGCAAGGCGTCAGCACACCCACGCACCCCAGCGGGCGCAACAAGGGCAAGGCCTGGATGGCCGCCTGGGAGCCTGCCACCGGCAACAGTTGCTGCACACCGTAATAGCGTCGCGCGGCCTCTTCGAGACCGTCGTCGGCTTCCGGCAGTCGTGCCCAGGCGTCCAGCGGAATCGCGGGAATCGGGTAAGGCCAGGGGGCAATGCCGCTGGACAAATCCAGCCAGTCTTCGCGGGCGATCCCGTATTGCCGCACTGCCCGCAGCAGGCGGCCACCGTGTTCAAGCATTCAGATAGGCTCCCACGCAGATCAGCAGTACCCACAACCAGACGCCACGCTGTACCAGGCTCCAGCCGCGCTCGATGGCATCGGCATCGGCCATTGGCCCCTCACCCAGGCGCGGGCGCTCGTGCAGTTCGCCGTGGTACACCGCCGGGCCGCCCAGCTCGACACCCAGTGCACCGGCACCGGAGGCCATCACCGGCCCGGCGTTGGGGCTATCCCACAGCGGCGCCTGCTTGCGCCAGCAGGCCAGGGCCAGGCGGGTCTTGCCGAGTAGTGCGTAGGTCAGCGCCACGAACCTGGCGGGAATATAGTTCAGCACATCGTCGATGCGTGCGGCACACCAGCCGAAGCGCTCGAAGCGTTCGTTGCGGTACCCCCACATCGCATCGAGGGTATTGCTCAGGCGGTAGAGCACCACCCCCGGCGCACCGGCCACGACGAACCAGAACAGCGCGGCGAACACTGCATCGCTGCCGTTCTCCAGCACCGATTCGGTGGCGGCGCGCGCCACGGCAGGCTCGTCCAGTTCGCGGGTTTCGCGGCTGACCAGATAACCGACTCGGCGCCGCGCCTCCTCCAGGTCACCCTGGCGCAAGGCGTTGGCCACCGGCAGCACATGTTCGCCGAGGCTACGCAAACCCAGGGCGCAATAAAGCGCCAGCACGTCCACCAGCCAACCGACATAGGGCAGCCAGGACAGGATCAGCGCCACCAGGGTCAGCGGCACCACGGCCAGGAACCAAGCGCTCACGCCATGGCTGCGCCAGCCGCGCCCACCGGCATTCAGGCGGCGCTCCAGGCTTGACGCCAGGTTGCCGAAGCCCACCAGCGGGTGCCGGCGCTGCGGCTCGCCCAGCAGTGCATCGAGGGCTACGCCGGCCACAGTCAGCAAGGCCACGCTCATGGGCGTTCTCCCCATTGGTTTTCGAACAGCATTTCACTCAAGGGGCGTTCTTGCGCCCAGTTTTCCTGCACCAGCATCGGCTGCGCATAGAATTCGCTGACCGGGCCCAGGCACAGCACTGCCACCGGCTTGGCCCCGGCGGGCATGCCCAGCAGCGCGGCCAGGGCTTGCGGGTCGAACAGCGACACCCAACCCAGCCCCAGGCCCTCGGCACGGGCAGCCAGCCACAGGTTCTGGATGGCGCAGGCCAATGAGGCCAGGTCCATTTCTGGCAGGGTGCGGCGGCCGAAGATGTGCGGCTCGCGGTTGTCCATCAACGCCGCGATGAGCACTTCGGCGCAGTCGCTGATGCCCTCGACCTTGAGTTTCATGAAGTCATCGGCGCGCTCGCCCAGGGCTTCGGCGGTGCGCACCCGCTCCTCTTCGACCAGGCCCTGAATGCGCCCGCGCAGATCGCGCTGAGTGATGCGGATGAAGCGCCAGGGCTGCATCAGACCGACACTGGGCGCCTGGTGCGCGGCAGCCAGCAGTCGACCGAGCAGCTCGGGCGCGACCGAGCCACCGGCAAAGTGGCGCATGTCGCGGCGTTCACCGATCGCTCGGTAGACCGCGGCGCGCTCGGCGGCGCTGTAGGCGTGATCAGTCATGGTCGCAACAGCGCCGCCGCCGCATCAGGGTTGGACGGGAAGTAGAAGTGCACATAGGAGGCGGTCAACCGGCCCAGGCGATACACCGCTTCGTTGCCGCGCCCGCCATTGGGGCTCAGGCCCCGGGCAATCGGCTCCAGCCCGGTGCTGGTCAGCGAGTGGTGGTAGGTGTGCCCGCGCAGGGTACCTTCTGGCAGTTCCACGGCCTGCAGGGCCAGGGCCGCCAGGCGCTTCTGCATGGTTGCCTCGCCCGGCAGCAGGCCCAGCAGTTCGGCACGCTCGCCAGCGACATCGGTCAGCGCATCGAGCAGGTACAGCATGCCGCCGCACTCGGCCAGCAACGGCTTGCCTTGGGCGTGATGGGCACGGATCGCCTCGCACATAGGCGTATTGGCCGCCAATACGTGGTGATGCAGCTCTGGATACCCCCCTGGCAGATACAGGCTGTCCACCGCCGGCAATTCGCGATCGTGCAGCGGCGAGAAGAAGGCCAGCTGAGCACCCAGGTCGCGCAACAGATCAAGGTTGGCGCCGTAAGTGAAGGCGAAGGCTTCGTCACGTGCCACGCCGATGCGCACACCGCTCAGCGACCCAGCATGGGGCTGCGGTTCAGGCGCGGCAAACACCACTGGCGGCGGCAAGGCAGCATCGCAGCTGGCGCCGAGGGCTTCGGCAGCGGCATCCAGGCGGGCATCCAGGTCATTCAGTTCACTGGCCTGGACCAGCCCCAGGTGGCGGCTGGGCAACTCGATGCCGCGCTCGCGCGACAAGCCGCCATACCAGCGCAGGCCTTCGGTCAGGCTGCCTTCGAGCAGTTGCGCGTGGCGCAGGCTGCCGACCCGGTTGGCCAGCACGCCGGCGAACGGCAGGTCGACCTGATAACGTGCCAGGCCCAGGGCCAGGGCGCCGAAGGTCTGGGCCATGGCCGTGCCGTCGATCACCGCCAGTACCGGTACGCCGAAATGGCGGGCCAGATCGGCGCTCGAGGGGGTGCCGTCGAACAGGCCCATCACCCCTTCGATCAGAATCAGGTCGGCTTCTTTTGCGGCCTGCCACAGCAGTCGACGGCTTTCCTCGGCACCGATCATCCACAGGTCGAGCTGGTACACCGGCGCGCCACTGGCCCGCTCCAGGATCATCGGGTCGAGGAAATCCGGGCCGCACTTGAACACCCGGACTTTTCGTCCAAGGTTGCGGTGCAGGCGGGCCAGGGCTGCGGTCACGGTGGTCTTGCCCTGGCCGGAGGCGGGTGCTGCGATCAGCACCGCCGGGCAGCTGCGCGTTTCACTCACAGTTCGACGCCCTTCTGCGCGCGGATACCGGCCTGGAACGCATGCTTGAGCATGCCCATCTCGGTGACGGTATCAGCCAGCTCGATCATTTCGTCCTTGGCCGCACGGCCGGTGACGATCACGTGCTGCATGGGCGGCCGGGCCTGAATGTCGCTCAGCACCTGGTCCAGGTCGAGGTAGCCGTGCTTGAGGGCGATGTTCAGCTCGTCGAGCACCACGAACTGCACGCTGGGGTCTTGCAGCAGCTGGCGCGATACCGCCCAGGCAGCTTCAGCGGCGGCGATGTCGCGCTGACGGTCCTGGGTCTCCCAGGTGAAGCCCTCGCCCATCACGTGGTAGCGCACCTGCTCGGGGAAGCGGCGGAAGAACAGCTCTTCGCCGGTGCTGCTGCGGCCCTTGATGAATTGCACCACACCGCACTGCATGCCATGGCCCAGGGCGCGGGCCAGCATGCCGAAGGCCGAGCTGCTCTTGCCTTTGCCGTTGCCGGTAAGCACCAGCAGCAGGCCGCATTCGTTAGGGGAATTGGCGATGCGCTCGTCGATGACCGCCTTCTTGCGCTGCATGCGCGCCAGGTGGCGTTCGTCGCGTTCGGTGGATTCGCTCATGAAAGGTTCTCCGCAGGCTGTCGCCATATGAACAGCGGCGACAGGTAATAGGCGGGCAGACGGAGAACGCGCAGGGGCCATGGCCGCAGCCACGGTGCACCGCGCATCACCCTCCGTGATGCCGTTGGCAGTTCCAGGCCGGTCTCCGGGCTCGTGAGCGGGCAAACGCCCTGGCCTGCGCGCCTTCCCGGGTAGTCGTACCCAGTGGCCCTGCGCGGCCGCTACTCACCTACCGTTGCGGGGGCAGCGCCGGAATCGCGCCATGCTGGCGACCACCGGCTTCCCAGTTTCACCCTGCCCAGTCGGGGCTGGCAGGGCACCTGAAACACGCCGCGAAGGTTAGAGGGTTGCACTGGGAGCGTCAATCGAACGGGGCCTTTTACTTCGGCAGAACTGGCCTGGGTCAATGGCCGATCCGCCAGGTTGTGCCACACTGAGCAGAGTGATATCACATAGCCATCATTTGCACTGAACGCGATCACAACGATAACAGGAGTGCGCAGCATGCAAGGCCAGATCATCAACAACCCGCACCTGGAATTTCTGCAACCGGTACTGGAGCGCTGGGTCGACTGCATTGACCGCTTCAACCGGTTCAATGGTGATGCCGAGGCCCCCTACTGGCACGGCACCGCCGCCAACATCGGCATGCTCGCCGCAGCCGCGTGGCAGGCCGAACTGACGGCACTGGCGCAATTTTCCAGCAAAAAGCACCGAGACGAGGGCGACCAGGAGGGGCGCTGCGACTTGTCGATCTGCAGCGCCGACGAGGCGCTCTACCTGAGCGTGAGCCAGCGCTGGCCAAAAATCACCCAGCTGGACATGGCAGCAGCCCTGCAGGAAACCGCCACACTTGCCCGCCAGGTGGCCTACCCCAGCCAGCTGAAGGCCGGGGCGCTGTTCATCACGCCCTGGAAGGCAGGCCAGCATGCCAGCCCGGAAGAACTGCAAGACCTGGTCGATGACCTGCAAAAACACACAGCTTGTGCCATTGCCTGGTACTTCCCTTATGCCTATCGCAAGCTGCACAACGAACTGGGCCAGTATTTCCCTGGGGTGGCGCTGCTGCTGAAGCAGGCCTGAGCTTAACGGCGGATCAGCGCCAGCACCGCAGCGACCACCTCGACCTGGAGGATGTCGAGCAAGTCGCAATCAGCCAGGAAAGAAACGCTCGACCAGGGCCGGTGTACGAAAGCGACTCCGGTAGTCTGCTTCGTTGAACAGCAACCCGGAACGCAAGTCGTACACCACTCCGTCAGCGGGCTTGACGGTTTGCTTCAGGGTCACCTTGATAAACTGGTAGTGCTCGCCCTTGACCTCCTCCAGGCCCTCGATGCGGAAGTAATGCCCTGGCAGGAACAAGCTCTCCGCCTCATCCCAGTACAGGGAAAACGCACTGACCGGCGTGGCATCACGGTATTGCCCGACCGGCAGCTCGAATACCACCGAACTGTCATCGAAGCTTCCCGACAAACCGTCTGGAATTTGCTGGCTCTGCACTGAGGCGAATTCGGCAACCTTGTAGGGGTTTTCGGTAAAAGATGTCAGGTCGGTATTGACCAGCACATCACCAACCTGCAATTGACCAGTCCTGTAGGCGCCTCCGCCGGTGCCACGGGAATGGTTGCCACCTCGGTAGAGCGTCACTTGGTTATTTTTGGGCAGCAGCCCCAGACTGTCCGCCAGGTCGGCGATGTACGCGTCTTCATCACCGTATTTGTAAGTACCCCAACGGAAAACGTCATTCACTTGCGATTCATCGCTGGTGTAGTACTCGATCAGGGTATTGAAGTACTGGTTACCGTAGCGGTAGGAATAGTAGCGCTTGCCGCCGACCATCACGCAGTCCAGGCCCAGCGCATCGAGGTCGGGGACCCGGCCGCGCGGCAGCTCAGCCACTGGCCATTTCGCCAGCAACGCTTTTTGCCGGCGCAATGCCCTGGCCGCCAGCCGCCCAAGCCGCGCACCATCACTGACCGTGTAGGTATCCCAGAAGGATGACCGGGTAATGGGCAGGCCCGGCTCCTGCGGACCCATCCCGCCCTGCAGCCGTGGCGGCGCCAGTAGCTCCCACTCGCCCGCCTCATTCAAGCGCACTGGCTGCAACGCAGCGAAAGCGAACGGGTTGTCAGCAGGCACCACCAACCAGGCCGACACTTCGTGGCTATAGCGCACGCGATAGCTCAGGCCACTGAGCATGATCCAGCAGCTGCCGTCATGATCAACACGTATGTCCCGCAAACGCCCGCTCTGCGCCAGCTCACCGTCAAGCACCGCATTGCTCTCCTGCCCCTCCACCGCCAGGCTGGCTGACGCCACCGGCTGCCAATCATCGAGACTGACGCTGACCTCGTGGGGCGGAGTTTCGTAAGCCAACGAGGCATGCATCGATGCGAAGCCGAGGTCCACCATGTTGAACGTCGCATAGATGCTTTCGATCATCGCCGAACGCAACGCCTGCTTGCGTTCCTGCTCATCGGTGGCGTGCAGCGCCGCGTCTACATCCAACCCGACCTTGGCGACAGTGGCCCCGAGCAGCATGAGCGACATCGGCCACCCCAGCGGTGCAAGGCTACCGAAGACATTCAGGAAAGCCGAGAGGTAGCCAGTGCACATGGCCTTGCGCAGCCCTGCATTGTCTTGCAGAAGCTGCCCGTTGCGGCGCATTTCCCCGGCAGCCTGGTCGCACAGCCAGGCAAAAAGATCGCTGCCGAGCGAACGCTTGAACAGCGACAACGCGATCAATCCGGCTTCATCGTCTCGGCTATCGGCGATGCCTTGCAGATGCACCCTGATCAGCTGGTTGATCGACCTGTCGCGAGGGTTGTTGTGGGCCGCCATGACGAATTCTTCCAGCGTTCCCTTGGCTTGCAGCTGCATACGCAGCCAGGACGCCATCGCCTGCGCCGAATCGAACCCCCGCAATGCCTCGTCCGCCCACGGTAAATAGGCGATTACCCGGCCATCAGCTGCCTGCATTGATAACAGGCAGCCCCGGTCTCCCTCACCGAAGGTATAACGGCTGACGACCAAGTTGCTGTCAGTGGATTGGCGCTCCAGCATGGCAAGCGAAGGCATGGCAATGTTGGCCAGCTCCGGTGACACCAGCCTACGCAGACGATGGGCGTCCTGTGCCGTAATGCGCTTGTCGAGCAAGGCGGCGGCCGCTTGCCCCAGCAGGTTGATCTTGGACAATGCCCGGAAATGCCTGGCGTTGTTAGACCAGAAGCGCTCGACCGATTCGCGATACAGTACTGCCAGGTCCAGGGCCCACAGATCCTTCTGCACCTCGCTGCCCAACATCGGCACTTCATTGCGTTCATTGTAGGTAGAGGCGTGGGGCCCCTGCAGGTAGAAGCCGCCGCGCTGGTCGAGCTCATCGGCCGCTTCCTGGTAGTACAGGTCGAACCGATCAATCATCAACTCGGTCATCACCATCGACTTCTGCGGTGGACCGCTGTGCTGCCAGCCAGTGAAGCTGCGCGCACTGCTGTGTTCGTTGTTGAACTGGTGCCACCAGACGAACCGTGGGTTCATCCATTTGCCGGTGTGCTTGTGCAGAATCTGCGCGGCATGGTGATGTGCCAGTTCATACAGGTCAGGGAAGTCCGTGAGGATTTGGTCCACCAGGCGCACAAGTGGGCGCGCCTCATCCAGGGTATCCAGGCTGCGGTTCATTCGTTCATTGAGGGTATTCATGGCCCACTCCAGCGCGTTGCTATCGGAGGCGCATACTGGCGACCTCGGGGCAACGCGGAGTGGTAGATGTTTGCCGCGTGAGGGGAAGGCGCGAAATCAGCGGTTTTGCGCGAGGTTGCCTTGGGGGATCACACGCTTGGCCTGCAGATAGGCCTTGGACCAGTAGCTGTTGGACAGGTAATCCAGGCGTACCGTACCGCCTGTGCGGGGCGCATGCACGAAGCGCCCCTCGCCCACATAGATGCCGGCATGGCTGACCTGTGAACCGCCACCGGTGGCGAAGAACACCAGGTCACCCGACTGCAGCGAGTTGATGTCCACGGTGGGCGCGCGCATGACGATCATTTCGCGCGTCGAACGCGGCAGGCTGATGCCCGCCGCATCGCGGTATACATAACCGATCAGGCCGCTGCAATCGAACCCGGAATCCGGTGTATTGCCACCCCAGCGATAAGGTGTGCCGACCAGGCCGATGGCGCGCATCAGCACGTCGTCCGCCAGCGGCGAGCCCTCGGGCTGGTTGTAGGTAATCTGTGGCTGCACCACAGGGGCCGGTGCCGGGGCACGGCTGGAGCAGGCGGCAAGCAATGCCACCAGGGAAAGAAATGCGAAGCGCGCCATCATCGCCATGGCCAGAACTTCCTGTCTGAGACCGAACGGCCGCAGCCGAAAAGAGTTGAGAATTTAGATTAGACGCTTTCTGTAAATGCGCACGGCGGCGAGCTTTTCAGCTACGCCGCCGCGGGATGATATATCATTTTGATATCAGTTGCGCGCGATATTGGTGGTCGGCGCCATGGCCAAGGCACGCTTGGCTTCGATGAAGGTCTTGCTCCAGTAGCGATCACCGAGGCTGTCGATGCGCACACCACCGCTGCGGCGGCTGCTGGAGTGGATGAACTGGTTGTCACCCAGGTAGATGCCAGCATGGCTGACACGGCCACGGCCGTTGGTGCTGAAGAACAGCAGATCGCCTGGCTTGAGCTTGTTGCGGGCAACCTTGGGCGCATCGACGTTGATCATTTCGCGGGTCGAGCGCGGCAGGTTCATGCCGGCCTCTTCGCGGAACAGGTAGCCGATGAAACCGCTGCAGTCGAAACCGGAAGCTTCCGAGGTGCCGCCGAAGCGGTAGCGGGTGCCGATCAGCGACATGCCGCGCTCAAGGATACTGTCTGCCAGCACCGGGAGCTGATACGGCTTGCTGCTGGAGAAGGCCTCCAGATCATCTTCAGTGGCCTGCTCTTCTTCGCCGAAAACGGACGAAGGCGAAGCCTTGGCCTTGTTGACCGATTGCGAGGCAATCGGGGTGTGATCCTGTGGCTGGGAATCCGGGCCGTGGGCCGCGCAGCCAAAAAGCAGGGTCACGAGTGCGAGTGGCACGAGGGGTGCGAAGCGCTTCAGCATGGGCACGACCGTGTCTGTAATCCTTTAGAAGGGTGAAACTATGCCCTCTATCATGGCCATTTGCAAATTTTATCGAAAAAGATGTGACTTTTTCGTTTTGCACCTCAGAGCCCAGTGTTTACGGGCGTTACCAGCCGAGGGTTTCCTTCAGGAAGGGGATGGTCAGCTTGCGCTGGGCTTGCAAAGAGGCCTGGTCGAGGCGCTCGAGCAGGTCGAACAGCGCGCTCATGCTGCGCGCGCCACGGGTCAGGATGAAATGGCCGACTTCGTCGGTCAGGTGCAGGCCGCGGCGCGAAGCACGCAATTGCAGGGCGCGCAGCTTGTCTTCGTCGGACAGGCCGCGCATCTGGAAGACCAGCGCCAGGGTCAGCCGTGACTTGAGATCGGGCAGTTTGATCGGCAGTTCGCGAGGTGAAGCGGAGGCCGCCAGCAACAGCCGCCGACCGCTATCGCGCAAGCGGTTGAACAGATGGAACATCGCCTCTTCCCAGTCCGCCTTGCCAGCGATCACGTGCAGGTCGTCGATGCACACCAGTTCGTATTGAGCCAGGTAATCGAGCAGCTCCACGCCGCGATCGAGCAATTGCGCCAGTGGCAAGTACACGGCGGGCTCGCCGCGCTGCTGGAAACGATGGGTGGCCGCCTGCAGCAGGTGGCTGCGGCCAACGCCCTGCTTGCCCCACAGGTAGATGAGGCTCTCGGTCCAGCCAGCGTCGGCTTCGCATAGCCGCTCGACATAGCCCAACGCCGCGGCATTGGCGCCCGGATAGTAGTTGATGAAGGTGGCGTCATCGCGCAGGCGCACACCCAGGGGCAACTGGATCGGTGGTTTCATGCTCGCGGGCGGTCGTCAGGACCGCAGGGGGCCTTTGGTGAACAATGTGCAAAGTCTATACCCGCATTGCAGGGCGCACAATCATGCAGGCGGATAGCGCAAGCAAAATCAACGAGTTGCGCCACTTTGGGGCGACGCAACCCGGTACTCAGGTCACAGATCCGGGTCGACATCCCCGGCATACATGTCCGATTCCTTGTACAGATCATGCACATGCCGCAGCAATACCATGATCACCGCCGCCACCGGCAGCGCCAGCAACACCCCGGTAAAGCCGAACAGTTCGCCACCAGCCAGGATGGCGAAGATCACCGCCACCGGGTGCAGGCCGATGCGATCACCGACCAGCAGCGGGGTCAGGACCATGCCCTCCAGCGCCTGCCCGACCATGAACACGGCAACGATGCCAAGCATCGGGTACAGGTCACCCCCAAACTGGAACAGCCCGGCCACCAGCGCCGCGCCGATGCCAATGATGAAGCCCATGTACGGCACGATGGCCGCCAGGCCCGCGAGCATGCCGATCAGCAGGCCCAGTTCGAGCCCGACCAGCATCAGGCCGGCGGAATAGATGACGCCCAACGCGAGCATCACCATCAGTTGGCCACGGACGAACGCCCCCAGTACTTCATGGCACTCGCCTGCCAGGCCCACCACCTGCGGTTCGCGCTGACGCGGCAGCAGGCCACGCAGCTTGGCCATCATCAGGTCCCAGTCGCGCAGCAGATAGAAGCCCACCACCGGGATCAGCACCATGTTGGCCAGCCAGGCGATCAGCGCCAGGCTCGAGGCAGTGGCATGGGACAACAGCATGCCGACGATGTCGGTGGTCTGGCCCATGTGCTCGCCGATGGCGGCCTTGATCTTGTCGAACTTCCAGAAACCATCGGCCAGGCCCAGACGACCTTGCACCCAGGGCAGCGCCACATGCTCGAGCCAGTCGAGCATTTGTGGCGCCAGCTCGTACAGGCGCAGCAACTGCTTGGCCAGCAGCGGCACCAGCACCAGCAGCAAGGCCAGCAGCACCAGGGTGAACAGGCCAAACACCACCACCACACCCCAGGTACGCGACAGGCCAACGCGCTCCAGACGGTCGACCAGCGGGTCGGCCAGGTAGGCCAACAAGATGCCGACCAGGAACGGGGTAAGGATGTTGTGCAGGCTATAAAGAAGCACGGCGATCAGCAGCGCAGCGCCCCAGCCGATCCAGCGACGCATGTCAGTCATCGATAGCCCCCCTTACCAACGGAATCGCAGGCCGTCGAACGGCTTGGCGGCGACAGGAGCAGGGGCGGCCGCCTGACCCGGAGTAGCACCCGGGGCCGGAGCAGGGATAGCCGGTGCAGGCGGAGCCTGCTCGGGTGGCACTTCCTGCAATTTGGCCAGACCCAGCTGGGCACGCAGTTGCTCGCGATTACCGGTGACCGCATAGGTCAAGGTACCGCCTTCGGCCAGCTGCAGGCGTGGGCCATAAAGCTCCAGCACGCGGCTCAGTTCGGCATAGCGCTGCAGGTTCATGCCTTGCACCTGCAACTGCAACTGGCTGCTGGCACCGGCCTTGACCACATAGCGCGGCGCCAGACGGTTACTGACCGCCAGCATGACGGCGTCCGCCAGGGCCGCCTGGTCAGCGCCTTCGGCGTTGCCCTGCTCACGCTTGTCACCTAGCCACAGCTGCCAAGTACCTTGCCATTTGCCATCGGCTTCATGGGCATGCACCGCCAGCATGGCGTCGGCGCCGTAGCGCTCCGCAGCTTCGCGCAGGGGGGCCGGATCATTGCCTTCGAGCTGCTTGGCGTTGGCCACCAGTTGCTCTTGCAGGTCGGCCAGCGGCAAGCGCAGCGGCAAGCCACGGTGCTGGGCGGCCCGACGCAACGGCTGGGCACTGGCCTGGCCGTCACCGACCAGGTTGCTGCCTTCAGCACTGTCATTGAGCCACCAGCCGAGGATGGAGGGCCGGTTACTGCCCCACAGCGCCAGGCCGGCCTTGCGCAAGGCACGCTCGGTGCTGCCAGGGTCGAATTCGACCAGCACCGACTCCGGCGGCCCGGCCTCGGTGCCGACCTGGTTGATGATTTGTTGCGGGTCCTTGCGCAGGTCGGCCAGCGCCGGGTTCTGCGCCGCCTTGGGGTCACCCGTCAGGCGCAGTACCAAGGTATCGAAGGCCTTGGCAGTGGCTGCGGAGCGGGCTTCAGCGCCCTGCCCTTCGACCGGCTCGCGCACTTGATAGAGCCCGGAGACGGTTTCGGCCTGCGCAGTGAGGCAGGCCAGTGCAAGGCACCCTGCTGCCAGATAATTGAATAGTCGCATGGAGATTCCTGTCCGATTGCGCACGAAGCATGTGGCTTGCAGCTTATACAGAAGGAGGCGCATCAACCACCCACACACCTTTTTCAGCAATTTACCGCCCTGCCCGTCGGCCTGAGGATGGCCGCTGCACGGCAACCCTGATAAAATCGCGCGCCTTCACAGACCACTGACGTTTCAGGCAGCCGCCGCTTCCCAGCCGGCCTTGGCCGTCATGGTCGTTTTTACGAATCCCTCCCTCTTAAAGGCCTGGATCAATGAGCAAGCAACCCTCCCTGAGCTACAAGGACGCCGGTGTAGACATCGACGCCGGCGAAGCACTGGTCGAACGCATCAAGGGCGTGGCAAAACGCACCGCACGCCCTGAAGTCATGGGTGGCCTGGGTGGCTTCGGCGCCCTCTGCGAGATCCCGGCCGGCTACAAGCAGCCGGTGCTGGTCTCCGGCACCGACGGCGTCGGCACCAAGCTGCGCCTGGCACTGAACCTGAACAAGCACGACAGCATCGGCCAGGACCTGGTCGCCATGTGCGTCAACGACCTGGTGGTCTGCGGCGCCGAGCCGCTGTTCTTCCTCGACTACTACGCCACCGGCAAGCTGAATGTCGACGTGGCCGCCACCGTGGTCACCGGCATCGGCGCTGGCTGTGAGCTGGCTGGCTGCTCCCTGGTCGGCGGCGAAACCGCCGAAATGCCGGGCATGTACGAAGGCGAAGACTACGACCTGGCCGGCTTCTGCGTCGGCGTCGTGGAAAAGGCCGAGATCATCGACGGCTCCAAGGTTGCCACCGGTGACGCGCTGATCGCCCTGCCGTCCTCCGGCCCGCACTCCAACGGCTACTCGCTGATCCGCAAGATCCTCGAAGTGTCCGGCACCGACATCGAGAACACCCAGCTCGACGGCAAGCCGCTGACCGACCTGCTGATGGCGCCGACCCGCATCTACGTCAAGCCACTGCTGCAACTGATCAAGAACACTGGCGCAGTCAAGGCCATGGCCCATATCACCGGTGGCGGCCTGCTGGACAACATTCCGCGCGTACTGCCGAAGAACGCCCAGGCCGTGGTTGACGTGGCCAGCTGGCAGCGCCCGGCGGTGTTCGACTTCCTGCAGGAAAAAGGCAACGTCGACGAGCACGAAATGCACCGCGTACTGAACTGCGGCGTTGGCATGGTCATCTGCGTGGCCCAGGACCAGGTCGAAGCGGCCCTGAACGAACTGCGCGCCGCCGGTGAGCAGCCGTGGGTCATCGGCCACATCGCCGAAGCCGCCGAAGGCGCCGCCCAGGTCGAGCTGCAGAACCTCAAGGCACACTGATGCCGAGCAAGCCCTGCAATGTAGTGGTACTGCTGTCGGGTTCCGGCAGCAACCTGCAAGCCTTGATCGACAGTTGCCGTGCGCAGGACAGTCAGGTGCGCATCGCTGCGGTGGTCTCCAACCGCGCCGATGCCTATGGCCTGCAACGGGCCCAGGCGGTCGGTATCGACACCGTGGTGCTCGACCACACCCAGTTCGACGGCCGCGAAGCCTTCGATGCCGCGCTGATGGCGCGTATCGACGGCTTCACCCCGGACCTGGTGGTGCTGGCCGGCTTCATGCGCATCCTCAGTGGCGACTTCGTGCGCCACTACCAAGGCCGCCTGCTCAACATCCACCCGTCGTTGCTGCCCCGCTACAAGGGCCTGCATACCCACCGCCGGGCACTGGAGGCAGGCGACGCCGAGCATGGCTGCAGCGTACACTTCGTCACCGAGGAACTCGATGGCGGGCCTCTGGTCGTACAGGCTGTGGTACCGGTGCTGCCTGACGACACGGTGGAAAGCCTGGCCCAAAGGGTCCACCATCAGGAACACCAGATCTACCCGCTGGCGGTGCACTGGTTTGCCCAAGGGCGTTTGCGCCTGGGTGAACAGGGTGCGTTACTGGATGACCTGCCGCTGCCGGCCAGTGGTCACTTGATCCGACCCTAGGAGAATTTATGCGTCGTGCCCTGCTATTGGCTCTCGCCGTGCTCGCCCTGCCCCTCCAGGCAGCTGACCTCAAGCCCTTCTCGGCCAGCTACACCGCCGACTGGAAGCAACTGCCCATGAGCGGCACCGCCGAGCGCAGCCTGGTCAAAAATGCCAACGGTACCTGGGACCTTAATTTCAAGGCTTCCATGATGATCGCCAGCCTGACCGAGCAAAGCACCCTGCGCATGGACAACGACACCCTGCTGCCGCAGAAGTACCACTTCGAGCGTGGCGGCCTGGGCAAGGCCAAGACCGTCGACCTGACCTTCGACTGGAACGCCAAGAAAATCACCGGAACCGACCGCAAGGACGCCATCAACCTGCCGCTCAATCGCGGTGTGCTGGACAAGTCGTCCTACCAGCTGGCCCTGCAGCACGATGTGGCCGCCGGCAAGAAGAGCATGACCTACCAAGTGGTCGATGGCGACGAGATCGACAACTACGACTTCCGCGTGCTCGGCACCGAGAAGATCACCACCAAGACCGGCAAGGTCGACGCGGTGAAGGTCGAGCGCGTGCGTGCACCTGCTCAGAACAAGCGTGTCACCGAGCTGTGGTTCGCCAAGGACTGGGACTACCTGCTGGTGCAGCTGCGCCAGGTCGAGACCGATGGCAAGGAGTACGTGATCGTGCTGCAGGATGGCACGGTTGACGGCAAGACGGTGAAAGGTAACTGATCCGCTGCAGCCCGCAGTATCCGGAGCCCCGCCCTGTGCGGGGCTTCTTTTTGCCCGGCTTTCATGAAACTTGTTTCATGCCTGTTTTATTTACTTAGCCTGCTAACAAACTCTATAAAGGGGTTGTGCGACACAGTGTCGCAGTCAATTCAAAGCAGTGGAGTTTACCGATGACAGTCCAAGTAACCGAACGCGACGAATCGAAAATGTCCCACGAAGGCCTGGCCGCTGGCGTGCGGATCTGGGATGTGCACCAACAAGGCCAACTGGTCGGCATGTTCCACCAGGAACATGAAGCTCACCAGTACCGGGCAGAGCTCGAAGCGCTGGAAAACCATCGCACCACGCAGTGATCCGCGCCTTACACAGTCTTCCAATAAGAAACCCCGCCTAGGCGGGGTTTTTCGTGTTTACCACATCAGATCGTCAGGGATCTTGTAGGCCGCGTACGGGTCGTCCTCGTCGGCTTCCTCGACATGGGTATTGAGCAGCAGGATGCGGTTCGGGTCGCGCTCCTGGATCTTCACCGCCGCCTCGCGCGGGATCACTTCGTAGCCACCGGCATGCGACACGATGGCCAACGCGCCGTTGCTCAGGCGGGTGCGCATGAGGGCGTTGACGGCAATGCGCTTGACCTTCTTGTCATCGACGAAGTTGTAGTAGTCCTCGGTGGTCAGCTTGGGCAGGCGGGTGGCTTCGATCAACTGCTTGATCTGTGCCACGCGGGCCTTCTGCTCGGCCTTTTCCTGCTGCTGGCGGTTCAGCTCCTGGTCACGCTTGGCCTTCTCGGCCATGGCTTCCTTGGCCATGCGCTGCTGGCTGTCGTCGACCTCGACCTGGCCTTTGTGCTCCATGCGCTTCTGTTTCTTTTCAGCTTTGTTGGTCTGCGAGACCTGTTTCTGGTTGACCAGACCGGCTTTGAGCAATTGGTCGCGAAGGGAAAGGCTCATGAATGTTCACTCACTTATGCAACAGCTCAGCCGCAGCTGGGCAGGTTCTTTTCCTGACGCTTGGCTTCACCCCAAAGGGCGTCCAGCTCGTCAAGGTTACAATGTTCAATCGCCCGGCCGCTGTCGCGCAGTGCCTGCTCGATGAAGCGGAAACGCCGCTCGAACTTGCGGTTGGCGCGGCGCAGGGCGTTTTCCGGGTCTTGCTTGAGGTGGCGGGCCAGGTTCACGGCGGCAAACAGCAGGTCGCCGACTTCATCCTCGAGGGCGTCGGCGTCATTGTCGGCCATGGCCTGCAACACTTCGTCGAGCTCCTCGCGCACCTTGTCCAGCACCGGCAGTGCCGCTGGCCAGTCGAAACCGACGGTGGCCGCACGCTTCTGCAGTTTGGCCGCCCGCGACAGCGCCGGCAATGCCGCCGGTACGTCATCGAGCAGCGACAGTTGTTCAGGGGTGCTTTTCTCGGCGCGCTCCTCGGCCTTGATCTCCTCCCAGCGTGACTTGACCTGAGCCTCGTTCAGGCCGGGGGTGTCCAGCGGTGCGTACAGCTCGCCAGTCGGGAATACGTGGGGGTGACGACGGATCAGCTTGCGGGTGATGCTGTCGACCACGCCATCGAACTCGAAACGCCCTTCTTCCCGGGCCAGCTGGCTGTAGTAGACCACCTGGAACAACAGGTCGCCGAGCTCGCCCTGCAGGTGCTCGAAATCGCCGCGTTCGATGGTGTCGGCGACTTCGTAGGCCTCTTCGATGGTGTGCTGCACGATGCTCGCGTAGTTCTGCTTCAGGTCCCACGGGCAGCCGTACTGCGGGTCGCGCAGGCGGGCCATGAGGTGCAGCAGGTCTTCGAGGGTGTAGGTCATTTAAGCAGGTCCTTCAGTGGCAACTTCTTCGCGGGCAAGCCCGCTCCCACAGGGTTTTGTGCAATTTTCAAGATGTGCACCCTACCTGTGGGAGCGGGCGTGCCCGCGAAGCAGGCGCCGCGGTCTCAAGGGGTACGATTACGCCGCGTTTCGATGATGTTCGGCAACTGCGAAATCCGCCCCAGCAAGCGCCCCAGCGCATCCAGGCCCGGAATCTCGATGGTCAGCGACATCAGCGCAGTGTTGTCTTCCTTGTTCGAGCGGGTGTTGACCGCCAGCACGTTGATCTTCTCGTTGAGCAGCACCTGCGACACGTCGCGCAGCAAGCCTGGGCGGTCATAGGCACGGATGACGATGTCGACCGGGTAGGTCTGCACCGGGATCGGCCCCCAGCTTACCTGGATCATCCGCTCCGGCTCACGCCCGGCCAGTTGCAGCGCCGAGGCGCAGTCCTGGCGGTGGATGCTGACGCCGCGGCCCTGGGTGATGTAGCCGACGATGGCATCGCCCGGCAGCGGCTGGCAGCAGCCGGCCATCTGCGTGAGCAGGTTGCCGACGCCCTGGATCTGGATGTCGCCACGCTTGCCGGTACGCGGGCCGGTAGGCTTGCGCGGCGTCAGCTCGATCTGCTCGATGCGCTCAGGTTCGAGCAGCTGCTGGGCGGCGTTGACCAGGTGCGCCAGGCGCAGGTCACCGGCACCGAGCGAGGCGAACATGTCCTCGGCGGTCTTGACGTTGGTCTTCTCGGCCAGCCGTTCGAAGTCCACTTGCGGCAGGCCCAGGCGGCTGAGTTCGCGTTCGAGCAAGGTCTTGCCGGCAGCGACGTTCTGGTCACGCGCCTGCAGCTTGAACCAGTGGACGATCTTGGCCCGCGCCCGCGAGGTGGTGACATAGCCCAGGTTGGAGTTCAGCCAGTCGCGGCTCGGGTTGCCGTGCTTGCTGGTGATGATCTCCACCTGCTCACCGGTCTGCAGGCTGTAGTTGAGCGGCACGATGCGCCCGTTGATCTTGGCGCCACGGCAGTTGTGGCCGATCTCGGTGTGCACGCGGTAGGCGAAGTCCAGCGGCGTGGCGCCCTTGGGCAGGTCGATGGCGTGGCCATCCGGGGTGAACACGTAGACCCGGTCGGGTTCGATATCGACCCGCAGTTGCTCGGCCAGGCCACCGATGTCGCCCAGCTCTTCATGCCATTCGAGCACCTGGCGCAGCCAGGAGATCTTCTCTTCGTAGTGGTTGGAGCTCGGCTTGACGTCGGTGCCCTTGTAACGCCAGTGGGCGCAGACGCCAAGTTCGGCCTCCTCGTGCATGCCGTGGGTACGGATCTGCACTTCCAGCACCTTGCCCTCGGGGCCGATCACCGCCGTGTGCAGCGAGCGATAGCCGTTTTCCTTGGGGTTGGCGATGTAGTCGTCGAATTCCTTGGGGATGTGCCGCCACAGGGTGTGCACGATACCCAGCGCGGTATAGCAGTCACGCACCTCAGGTACCAGCACGCGCACCGCACGCACGTCGTAGATCTGGCTGAATTCCAGGCCTTTGCGCTGCATCTTGCGCCAGATCGAATAGATGTGTTTCGCCCGACCGCTGATGTCGGCCTTGACCCCGGTGGCCAGCAGTTCGTTCTGCAGCTGGTTCATCACGTCGCTGATGAACCGCTCGCGGTCCAGTCGGCGCTCGTGCAACAGCTTGGCGATCTGCTTGTACTGGTCAGGCTCCAGGTAGCGGAAGGACAGGTCTTCCAGCTCCCATTTGATATGGCCGATGCCCAAGCGGTGGGCCAGCGGCGCATAGATGTCGAACACCTCGCGCGCCACGCGCAGGCGTTTTTCGTCATCGGCAGACTTCACCGCCCGGATCGCACAGGTGCGCTCGGCCAGCTTGATCAGCGCCACACGCACGTCGTCGACCATGGCCACGAGCATCTTGCGCAGGTTCTCGACCTGCGCCTGCGAGCCCAGCACCAGCGACTGGCGCGGGCTGAGGCTGGCACTGATGGCGGCCATGCGCAGCACGCCGTCGATCAGCTTGGACACCACCGGGCCAAAGCGCTGGCCGACTTCGGCCAGGGTCACCTTGCCTTCACGTACCGAGCGATAGATCACCGCAGCGACCAACGAATCCTGGTCGAGCTTGAGGTCGGCGAGGATTTCGGCGATTTCCAGGCCAGCCTGATAACTGGACGTACCATCGGCCCACGAATGCTTCGCCGGGTTGCCCTTCTTTTCGATTTCCTGGGTGAACTCGCAGGCTTCTTTCAGCGCCACGCGATCCAGTGCCGAATCGACGCTCACCACATGATCCAGCCATGCTTCGAGATTGATACTGCCGTCTGTGTTGACCGGCTGGTGCACTCTCACCTGTACCATCTTTGTTTTACCTTTCCATACAGCGCACCACACGGGTGCACTGGCTATCACCGTGCAGCTTCGCTTCCGTGGAAGCCGCACCAAGGGGCCAGTTCGCTAGCCCGCTTCGAATAACGCCATGGCTTCGACATGCGCCGTCTGAGGAAACATGTCGAGAATCCCGGCCCTTTTTAACCGGTACCCCTGGCCGACCAGCACCTGGGCGTCTCGCGCCAGCGTGGCCGGGTTGCACGATACATACACCAAGCGCTTGGCGTTGAGGCGGGCGATGCCTTGCACCACCTCGTATGCACCGTCGCGCGGTGGATCCAAGAGTACCGCAGAAAAGCCCTCGGCGGCCCATCCGGCGCCTGCCAAAGGCTGCGATAAATCGGCCTGAAAAAACGCGGCGTTATGCACATCGTTGTTCCGGGCATTGGCCGCGGCCCGATCGACCATGGCCTGTACACCTTCCACCGCCACCACTTCACGTGCCTGGCGCGCCAGCGGCAGGGCGAAGTTGCCCAGGCCGCAGAACAGGTCCAGCACACGCTCGTCAGCTTGCGGTGCGAGCCAGGCCAAGGCCTGCTCGATCATTGCCGTGTTGACCTGGGCGTTGACCTGGACGAAATCGCCCGGGCGCCAGGCCAGTTCCAGTTGCCAGGGCGCCAGGGCAAAGCCTAGTTTCGCCTCGGCATCCACCGGTGCCGGCTCACCCTCGCCCTGCAGCCAAAGCTGCACCTTGGCCTCGTCACAGAATGCCTGCAGGCGTGCCAGGTCGTCCGCCAGCAGCGGCGCCACATGGCGCACGAGCACGGCTTCGGCGGTGCCACTGAACAGCTCCACATGGCCGATCGCCTGCGGCTTGCTCAGCGAGCGCAGCACGGTCGGCAAGTGGCGAAGAATAGATTGCAAAGGCTGTACCAGCACGGCGCAGTCATCGATGGAGACAATTTCCTGGCTCGCTTCGGCGCGGAAGCCAACATCCAGGTGCTTTGCCTTCACATCCCAACGCACGGCCACCCGCGCCCGGCGCCGGTAGCCGAATTCTGGCCCGCTCAAGGGCGCGGCCCATTCTTCGGGCTGCACGCCGGCCACCCGTTGCAGCTGTTCGGCCAGGGTGCGCTGCTTGAGCGCCAGCTGGGCGTCGTGCGGCAGGTGCTGGAGGTTGCAGCCACCGCAACGCGCGTAGTGGCGGCACGGCGCCTGGCGGCGTTCGGGGCTGGCTTGCAGCACACGCTCAAGGCGCGCCTCGACGACCTTGCCACGGGCATTGAGCACCCGCGCCTCGACCGCTTCACCGGCCAGGGCACCACTGACGAACCAGGTGCGCCCCTCCAGGAAGGCGATGCCACGGCCGTCACCGGCCAGGCGCTCGATATCCAGGCGCTGCTTCTTGCCCACGGGGACCTGGGGCGTACGGTTGCCGCCGGCCGGCTGGAAGCGCAGGCCGCTGTTGCTTTTTTTCTTGGACATTTAGCTCGGGTCGAACAGGCCGGTGGACAGGTAACGGTCGCCGCGGTCACAGATGATCGCGACCATAACGGCGTTCTCCACTTCGCGGGACAGGCGCAGCATGGCTGCCACCGCACCACCGGAAGACACGCCGCAGAAAATGCCCTCTTCGCGCGCGAGGCGGCGAGTGGTGTCCTCGGCCTCCTGCTGGGACATGTCCATCACGCGGTCGACGCGGGTGGCATCGAAGATCTTCGGCAGATACTCCTCGGGCCAGCGGCGGATACCCGGAATGGCCGAGCCTTCCATCGGCTGCAAGCCGACGATCTGCACGTTGGGGTTCTGTTCCTTGAGGTACTGCGAGCAACCCATGATGGTACCGGTGGTACCCATGGAGCTGACGAAATGGGTGATGCTGCCCTGGGTCTGCTGCCAGATTTCCGGGCCGGTGCTGGTGTAGTGGGCGATCGGGTTGTCGCCGTTGGCGAACTGGTCGAGGACCAGGCCGCGGCCTTCGGCCTGCAACTTCTCGGCAAGGTCGCGGGCGCCTTCCATGCCCTCTTCCTTGGTCACCAGGATCAGCTCGGCGCCGTAGGCGGTCATGGCGGCCTTGCGTTCAGCAGTGGAGTTGTCGGGCATGATCAGGATCATCTTGTAACCCTTGATCGCCGCTGCCATCGCCAGGGCGATGCCGGTATTGCCGGAGGTGGCTTCGATCAGGGTGTCGCCTGGCTTGATCTGGCCGCGCAGTTCGGCGCGGGTGATCATCGACAGTGCCGGGCGGTCCTTCACCGAGCCGGCTGGATTGTTACCTTCGAGCTTTAGCAGGAGGGTATTGCTGGTTTCGCCAGCGATGCGCTGCAGGCGAACCAGGGGCGTATTGCCGACGCAATCGGCGATGGTTGGGTACTGCAAGGTCATGGCGTATTTCACAATCCGGACGGCAGGGGTGCCTATCATACCGGCAAACCCTTCCCGGCCATATCACGCAATCTGTGGTCGCTATAGCTACATGTTATAACGGTGTCGCCTTCTTCGCGGGCATGCCCGCTCCCACAGAGACCGCGTAACCCTGTGGGAGCGGGCTCGTCGAGGCGTCGAACCGCCGCGAAGAGGCCGGCACATGAATCGGCAACCTCATGCACAGCCGCAGCCCGCGCTTGCCACTCTCCGCCCACAAGGTCCCGCCCTGACGCTGGATGGCACTGCGGGCAATGCTCAGTCCCAGACCAAAACCGCCATCTCCCGGTCGTGAGCCATCGAGCCGGGAGAACGGTGCAAAGATCCGCTCCAGGTCTTCATCGGCCACACCCCTGCCCTCGTCTTCCAGCCACAAACGCCAATACCCGCCCTCGCGCTGCCCACCCAGCCGCACCAGGCCGTTTTCCGGCGAATGGCGGATGGCATTGCGCAGCATGTTCTCCACGGCCTGGGCCAGGTGGTTGAGGTTGCCCTGCACCCAGCAATTGCCCGGCAGCTCGCAGCGCAAGCGCTCGGCCGACCAGCCACTTTCATAGCTGGCGTCCTCGGCCAGCAGGTCCCACAGTGCCTGGACCTGGATCGGTTCAAGGTTCATCGGCGTACGCTCGGCATCCTGCCAAGCCAGTTGCAACGTGTTTTCGACCAGCTGCTGCATGCAGTCCACCTCACGCCCCAGGCGCTCTCGCAGGCGCGCAAGGTCGGTCTCGCCGTCACAGGCCACGCGCAGGCGACTGAGCGGCGTGCGCATTTCATGGGACAGGTCGCGCAACAGCTGCTGCTGCATCATCACGGTACCTTGCAGGCGCTCGGCCATCTGATCGAAAGCTCGGGCCAGTTCGCCCAGCTCGTCGTGGCGGGCTGTGGTCCGTGAATCCAGGCGGGCCGAAAGCTGGTCGGCACGCCAGGCATTGGCCTGCTCGCGCAGCTGGTTGAGCGGGACGATCAGCATGCGGTACAGGCCGACACACAGCAGCAAGGTAAACAGGCCGGGGATGATGCCGTTGGTGACGATTTGCCAGACCAGCCGGTAATGGCCCGGGTTGAGCCGTTGTGGCAGCTCGATCACCAGCATGCCCTGCTGCGGCGCACCCGGGAACGGAATGCGCAGCCACGGCTGGTCGACGCTGCGCCGGCTCATGGGCCAGTCGACGCCACGCAGGCGGGTGAGCCGCTGCATGATCTCGGGGCCGAGAATGGCGCTGTCCAGTGGCCGCAGATTCAGGTCGAGCACACCGATCCAGCCATGCTCACGCTGGTGCATTCCCGCTACCCAGCGATCCAGCCCTTCGCGCCCACCCGAACGCCAGGCCTTTTCGGCCTCACTGGCATAGTCGCGCAGCACCTGGCGGGCCGGCGGGTCGAGAAAGGCGTTCTGGGTTTCCATATGGCGACCCCAGGTGTAGCTGAGGCCGATCATCAGCAGGCAGAAACCCACCAGCAAGATGGCCAGTTTCCAGAACAGCGAATGGCGATCGAGCATGGTCTACTCCGCTTCGCCAACGCTGAGCACGTAGCCTTTGCCCCACACGGTGCGGACCTCCCGCTCGTGATAGCCGATACTCTTGAGCTTGCGGCGGATCTGACTGACGTGCATGTCGAGGCTGCGGTCGTGTCGCGAGTAACCGCGCTGCAGCACCTGCTGGTAAAGGAAAGGTTTGCTCAGCACTTCATCGACATTGCGGTAGAGAACGTCGAACAGCCGGTATTCGCTGGGGGTCATGCCGGCTAGCTGACCACCCAGGCTGACGTCACACAGGCCTTCGTCGAAATGTAGCGCATCTGCGGCGGCCTCCAGCGGCGGCTGGTGACGCCGCTCAAGGGCGACCCGGCGCAGGATCGCCTCGATCCGCACCTGCAGTTCGGCCATGCTGAAGGGCTTGGGCAGGTAGTCGTCGGCGCCGCGCTGGAAGCCGCTGATGCGGTCGGCCTCGGCGCCCAGCGCCGACATCAGGATCACCGGCGTGGCGCTGCGCTGGCGCAGCCGGGCCAGGGCATCCAGGCCATTGAGGCCAGGCAGCAGGATATCCATCAGCACCACATCGAAGGTTTGCCGACTGGCCGCCTCCAGGCCGTCCAGGCCATTGCGGCACCAGGTGACCAGGAAGCCGCCACGCTGCAACTCTTCATGCAGGTAAGCCCCAAGGACCGGATCGTCCTCGATCGCCAGGATGCGGGATGTGCAATTAGTTACAGGATTCATTGGCAACTGCCATCCATTCTCAGTTGCGCGATTATTGTGCATGCACTCCTTCCAGGCAACCGCCGTGCGACCAATGCCTGGATCAGGCAACGAAATGACATTCAAAGGGTGCATTAGCGCAGCCAGCGGAGTAACTTTCCGCTTTGTTCCGTCGCAGCGACGACGGCGTGCAGGCACATCACAGGAGGCGAGTGTGCTCGATCGTTTGGGAATCAGAAGCCGGGTGCTGCTGCTGGCATTGCTGCCAGCCAGCCTGATGGCACTGGTGCTGGGCAGCTATTTCACCTGGCTGCAGCAAGATCAGTTGCGCACCCAGCTGCTGCAGCGCGGCAAGATGCTCGCCGAGCAGCTGGCGCCGCTGGCCGCACCGGCCCTGGCACGGCAGGCGCCTGCCCAGCTGGAGCGCATCGCCGCGCAGACCCTGGAGCAGGCCGACGTGCGCGCCGTGGCCTTCCTCGCCCCCGACCGTAGCCGCCTGGCCCATGCCGGGCCGAGCATGATCAACCAGGCGCCCAGCGGCGGCACCGGCACACAGTTGCTGCAGCGCACCGGCAACGACGCCACCCGTTACCTGATGCCGGTGTTCGGCCACCACCGCGACCTGGCCACCGATGCCGTACCGGCCGAAGCCGAGCGCCTGCTGGGCTGGGTCGAGATCGAGCTGTCCCACGACGGCACGTTGCTGCGCGGTTACCGCAACCTGTTCACCAGCGTGCTGCTGATCCTCGCCTGCCTGACCCTCAGTGGCTTGCTGGCGATGCGCATGAGCCGCACCATCAACGACCCGATCGCACGCATCAAGCACACCGTAAACCAGCTCAAGGACGGCCACCTCGACGAACGCCTGCCGGCCATGGGCAGCCATGAACTGGACGAACTGGCCCGCGGCATCAACCGTATGGCCGAGACCCTGCACGGCGCCCACGAGGAGCTGCAGCACAGCATCGACCAGGCCACTGAGGATGTTCGCCAGAACCTGGAAACCATCGAGATCCAGAACATCGAGCTGGACATGGCGCGCAAGGAGGCCCTGGAGGCCAGCCGTATCAAGTCGGAGTTCCTGGCCAACATGAGCCACGAGATCCGCACCCCGCTCAACGGCATCCTCGGCTTCACCCACCTGTTGCAAAAGAGCGAGCTGACCCCGCGCCAGCTGGATTACCTGAGCACCATCGAGAAGTCCGCCGACAACCTGCTGGGGATCATCAATGAGATCCTCGACTTCTCCAAGATCGAGGCCGGCAAGCTGGTGCTAGACAGCATCCCGTTCAACCTGCGCGACCTGGTCCAGGACACCTTGACCATCCTCGCCCCCGCCGCCCATGCCAAACAGCTCGAACTGCTCAGCCTGATCTACCGCGACACGCCGACGTCGCTGATCGGCGACCCGTTGCGGCTGAAACAGATCCTCACCAACCTGGTGAGCAACGCGATCAAGTTCACCCGCGAAGGCACCATTGTCGTCAGGGCCATGCTCGAGGACGAACAGGATGACAGCGCCCAGTTGCGCATCAGCGTGCAGGACAGCGGTATCGGCCTGTCGCCACAGGATGTGCGTACCTTGTTCCAGGCGTTCAGCCAGGCCGACAACTCGCTGGCCCGCCAGCCCGGTGGTACCGGCCTGGGGCTGGTGATTTCCAAGCGCCTGATCGAGCAGATGGGCGGTGAGATCGGCGTCGACAGCACGCCGGGCGAAGGCTCGCAGTTCTGGATCAGCTTGAGCCTGCCCAAGGCCCACGACGACATCGAGGAACAACCGCTGCAACCATTGCTGGGGCGCAGGGCGGCCATTGTCGACAGCCATGAGCTGGCGCGCCAGGCCTTGGAGCACCAGCTCGAGGACTGTGGCCTGAGCGTCAGCCTGTTCGCCTCTTACGACCAGTTGCTGCAAGGCGTGCAGGCGGGCTTCCAGGCCGGCTTGCCATTCGAGTTCGCGGTACTTGGCGCCAACCTCGGCACGCTTTCGCCGGAGCAGCTCGGTCAGTACAACCAGCAGCTGGAACGGTTGCACTGCCAGTGCGTGGTGCTGTGCCCGACCACCGAGCAGGCGCTGTACCACCCCTTCCTGCCTAACGGTCATGGCCAGTTGCTGTCCAAACCGACCTGCACGCGCAAGTTGCGCCGCCTGTTGCTGGAGCTGGCGCAACCGCGCCGGCCGCTGGCCGAACCGGCACTGGTCAGCAGCGGCCAACGCCGGGCGAAGATCCTGTGCGTCGACGACAACGCCGCCAACCTGCTGCTGGTGCAGACGCTGCTCGAAGACCTGGGCGCCGAAGTGCTGGCAGTCGACAACGGCCATGCCGCCGTGCACGCGGTACAGGCCGAGCCTTTCGACCTGGTGCTGATGGACGTGCAGATGCCCGGCATGGACGGGCGCGCCTGCACCGAGCAGATCCGCCTGTGGGAAAAGACCCAGAGTGGCAACCCGTTGCCGATCGTCGCCTTGACTGCCCATGCCATGGCCAACGAAAAACGCGCCTTGTTGCACAGCGGCATGGACGATTACCTGACCAAGCCGATCAGTGAGCGACAGTTGGCCCAGGTGGTCATGAAGTGGACCGGGCTGAGCCTGGGCGCATCACCACTGGAGCATGCCAGCGGGCCGCATGGCGATAGCCATGAGCTGCCGGTGCTGGACCCGGACGAAGGCTTGCGCCTGGCCGCTGGCAAGCCGGACCTGGCTGCCGACATGCTGGCCATGCTGCTGGCGTCGCTGGAAAGCGACCGCCAGGCGATTCGCGCAGCGCGCGAGGCGGATGACAGCGCGACGCTGATCGAGCAGGTACACCGGCTCAACGGTGCCTCGCGCTATTGCGGCGTGCCCCAGCTGCGCGCGGCATGTCAGCGCAGCGAGACCCTGCTCAAGCAGGACAGCCCACAGGCAACGCAGGCGCTGGATGAGCTGGATGCAGCGATCAACCGCCTGGCTGCGCAGGCGCGTCTGAGCGCTTGACTGGATATTTTCGGCGCCTGTGAGATCGAGCGCCGCCCGCGCGGCGCATCGCGGGCAAGCCCGCTCCCACATTTGTTTCGGGCCAGTTATTCCTGTGCCGCCAACAGGGTCCGCCCTGGGGCATGACTTTAGACCGATGAAAAGCAGTAGCGCCCACCTCGTTATCGAAGGGAACAAACAAGGCGGTCCCTGTTGGCCTCACAGGAGAGATTGGCCCGAAACAGATGTGGGAGCGGGCTTGCCCGCGATGCGCCGCGCGGGCGGCGCTCGATCTCACAGGCGCCACAAAACCCAAGACATACACTGCAAAGGAACCCCCACCATGCGCGTTCTGTTGTTCAGCAGCCAGCACTACGACCAGGAAAGCTTCACCCAGGCCGCCCAAGGCAGTGCCCTTGACCTGCACTTCCAGCCCACCCGCCTGACGCTCGAAACCGCCGCCCTGGCCCAGGGCTACGAGGTCGTCTGCGCCTTCATCAATGACGAACTCGACGCCCAGGTATTGCAGCGCCTGGCCACTGGCGGCACGCGGCTGATTGCCCTGCGCTCGGCCGGCTACAACCATGTCGACCTGGCCGCCGCTCAGCGCCTTGGCCTGGCAGTGGTGCGCGTGCCGGCCTACTCGCCGCATGCCGTGGCCGAGCACGCCGTGGCCCTGATCCTTGCCCTCAACCGCCGCCTGCATCGGGCCTACAACCGCACCCGCGAAGGTGACTTCACCCTCCACGGGCTGACCGGCTTCGACCTGCATGGCAAAACCGTCGGCGTGGTCGGTACCGGCCAGATCGGCGCCGCCTTCGCCCGTATCATGGCCGGCTTCGGCTGCCAGCTGCTGGCGTATGACCCCTACCCCAACCCGGAGCTGCTGGCCTTGGGGGCCCGCTACCTGGACCTGCCCGAACTGTTGCGCGAGGCGCGAATCATCAGCCTGCACTGCCCGCTGACAGAGCACACCCGGCACCTGATCAATGCGCAGAGCCTGAACCAGTTGCAGCCAGGCGCCATGCTGATCAACACCGGCCGCGGCGCGCTGGTCGACACGCCGGCGCTGATCGATGCCCTGAAAAGCGGCCAGCTCGGCTACCTGGGCCTGGATGTGTATGAAGAGGAAGCCCAGCTCTTTTTCGAGGACCGTTCTGACCTGCCGCTGCAGGATGATGTGCTGGCAAGGTTGCTGACCTTCCCCAACGTGATCATCACCGCGCACCAGGCATTCCTGACCCGCGAAGCACTTGACGCCATCGCCGCCACCACCCTGGACAACATCATCCGCTGGGCGGCGGGTAATCCGCAGAATCTGGTCAGCGGTTGATGCTAGGATACGCGGCATTTCTGGAGGACCCATGGTCGAGCACGATTTCCGCTACACCCTTTTCAACCCGCAACACACCTTGATCGAGTGCCGCGCCCTGGTTCCGGGCCGTTACCAGGTGACCGGCAACGGTGGCTCGATGCACAAAGGCGACGTCCTGATCGTGACCCTCAAGGGCAGCAAGGACCTGGCCATGCGCCTGACCGTGGAGAGCGTGCGCCACCTGATCAACCCACGCGGCCAGTGGGTGGCCGTGGCCAGCGGCCCGGTGTTCAATGAGCTGGAAATTCTCACCTGGAAGGTCGAGTGCGACAGTTGCGACGCGGTGCTGGACTTCGAGTTCGCCGTCGACGCCAAACTTGGCAAGGCAGCCCGTCAGCCGGCCGCCAGCGCCCGTATCGCCGAACTGGGCTGGGCCAGCCGTGGCGACAAGCACCTGTGCCCGCGTTGCCAGGAGAGCGCCGAGTGAAGAATCTGCTGACCGGCGTGCTGATTGCCACCGGCCTGCTCGGCTGTGCTGCCGAACCTTCGAAGCTGCAGCAGGAACGCAGCTACGTACTGGAGTGGATCGGCGAGCGTCCGCTGATCGACTACAGCCACCTGACCCTGACCCTGGCCAGCGATGGCCGCGCCTACGGCAATGCCGGCTGCAACCACTGGTTTGCGCCGTATACGCTGGACGGTGAACACCTGAGCTTCGGCAAGGTCGGCAAGACCCGCAAGCTGTGTGCCCCGGCGTTGATGGAGCAGGAAAAGCGCTTCCTGCAGGCGCTGGAAACGGTGCAGCGCTGGGATGTGTCGCCCGTCGAGCAGATGCGCTTCTGGCCGGCCGAAGGCAAGCCACTGCGCTTCTGGCCTGAAGAAGGCTGAGAATGTTTGGGGCCGCATTGCGGCCCCAAATGCATCAGGCGCCTTTGAGCGCCTTGATCTTGGCTTGCAGCCCTTCCAGGGTCTGTTCGCCCAGCAGTTGCTCGCGCACCTTGCCCTTGTCATCGATGATGTAGGTCACCGGCAGCGCCTCGCTGCGTGGCAGGTCATAACGCTCGGCCGGGTCCTGCGCCAGCACGGTGAAGCCGATGCCCAAGGCTTCCGCTGCCTGCTTCAGTTCCGGGCCCTGCAGGCCATCGAAGTTCACCCCGACCACCTTGATGCCATCAGCCGCCCATTGTTTGGCCGCCTGGTTCAGTTCAGGTACCTCGGTACGGCACGGGCCACACCATTCGGCCCAGTAATTGAGCACTACCCAGTGCCCGTCGATCTGTTCCGCCTTTACCGTCTTGCCATCTTGGTCCACGCCGTAATCGGCACCGCAACCACCGAGCAACAGGCTCGCGGTGATGGCCAGTACTGCTGCCAGACGCCTTGCCATGGGTCAATCCTTCTCGAAGTTTCAAGCAAATAGGTCAGTCGCTGCGGTTAGAATAGCCGCCACACCCAGCTGGATGCGACCCGACATGACTGACTTGACGCTCTATCATAACCCGCGCTGCTCGAAATCCCGCGGCGCGCTGGAACTGCTTGAACAACGCGGCCTGGCACCGACCATCGTGCGCTACCTGGAAACCCCGCCCGACGCCGCCACCCTCAAGGCCCTGCTCGGCAAGCTGGGCATCGCCCCACGCCAGCTGCTGCGCACCGGCGAAGACGAATACAAGTCCCTTGACCTGGCAAACCCGGCTTTGAGCGACGCGCAACTGATCGACGCGATGGTAAACAACCCCAAGCTGATCGAACGACCGATCCTGATCGCCGGTGACAAGGCTGTGATCGGCCGCCCGCCGGAGAAGGTGCTGGAGATCCTGCCGTGAGTGCGCCTTACATCCTGGTGCTGTATTACAGCCGTCACGGCTCGACCAGCGAGATGGCCCGGCACATCGCCCGCGGCATCGAGCTGGCCGGCATGGAAGCGCGCCTGCGCACGGTGCCGGCAATTTCCACCGAGTGCGAAGCGGTGGCCCCGGATATCCCGGCCAGCGGCGCGCTGTACGCCACCCTCGACGACCTGCGCCACTGCGCCGGCCTGGTGCTGGGCAGCCCGACCCGCTTTGGCAACATGGCCGCACCGCTGAAGTACTTCCTCGATGGCACCAGCAGCCTGTGGCTGGGTGGCGAACTGGTCGGCAAACCGGCTGGCGTGTTCACCTCCACCGCCAGCCTGCACGGCGGCCAGGAGACCACCCTGCTGTCGATGATGCTGCCGCTGATGCACCACGGCATGCTGGTGATGGGCCTGCCTTACAGTGAATCGGCACTGCTGGAGACCCGTGGTGGCGGCACCCCTTACGGCGCCAGCCACCATGCCGGTGCCGATGGCAAGCGTGAGCTGGACCAACACGAGATCGCTTTGTGCCGCGCCCTTGGCCAACGCCTGGCGACCACGGCCAAGGCCCTGGAGGCCGCGCGTGGCTAAAAAGCCCAAGGTATTGCCACCACTCGAATGGCTGGCACCGCGCCTGCGCCTGACGCGGGCGCTGAGCCTGGCGTTCTTCTTTGGCCTGATCGCACTGCTGGTGGTGAACAACCTGTGGTTCGCCAACCTGCATGGGGCGCGGGTCGAGGTGATCCTGGCGATCGAGTTGGTGCCACTGCTGTTGCTGCTGCCGGGCATGCTGATGGGCAGTGCCCGGGCGCATGCCTGGACCTGCTTCGTGGTGAATATCTATTTCATCAAGGGCGTGCTGGCGGCGTTCGACCCGGCGCGTGCAGTGTTTGGCTGGGTGGAAGTGCTGGTGAGCCTGGGGTTGTTCATTGCCGGGCTGCTGTATGTGCGCTGGAAATTCCAGTTCGAGCGGCGCATGGCGGGCGAAGGCAGCTAGCTTCTTCGCGGGCAAGCCCGCTCCCACAGAGACAGCGCTGACCCTGTGGGAGCGGGCTTGCCCGCGAAGAGGGCTACACAGCACTCAATGGTTGACGGTATGCGCCAGCATTACTGACAACTGGCACAGCGGTCGCCCGCTCTCTGCGTGCCATTGATTGAACGCTTGCTGCACCAGGGCCAGGTCGCGCTGGCTGGTCGGCTGCTTGTCGATCACCTTCTGCGCAATCAACGCCGCTGCCATGTCTTCAGTGGGGATGAAGGTGTCCTTGCCGACCATGCGCAGGAAGCGCGGTGCCGACAACCCGCCCAGCTGGTTGCCGTGCTTGGCCAGGTACTTCCACAGCCCGACGATGTCAGTCTCCGGCCAGTCGGCAATGAACGCTCCGAAGCTGCCCTTCTCCTTCGCCACGTCGAGGATCATCTGCGCATTGCGCGGCACGCTCTTGAGCTTGCCCAGATGGCGGATGATGCGCTCGTCGTGCATCAGCCGCTCCAGGTGCTCGGCGCCCATCAGCACCACCTTTTCCGGGTCGAAGCCGAAGAACACCTGCTCGAACGCAGGCCACTTGGCATCCACCAGGCTGTGCTTGAGCCCGGCGCGGAACACGCGCAGGGCCAGGGTCGACAGGTAGCGGTCGTCAGCGATGTCGCGCAGCTGCGCCGGTGTGCGCGGCTGCGGCAGGAAGGCCTCCAGCGCCTCGGCCGAGCCGAAGCGGTTCAGGCAGTATTCATGCAGCCACTGATAATCGCGCATGGCCTCAGATGTTCACCACGTCGAGGAAACGCGGAGTGGCGTTCTCGTCGATCTTCAGGCTGGTGAAGTCGAACAGGTTGCGGTCGGCCAGCTGCGACGGTGCCACGTTCTGCATGGCGCGGAAGATGCTCTCGGTACGGCCCGGGTGCTTGCGCTCCCACTCCACCAGCATGTCCTTGACCACCTGGCGCTGCAGGTTCTCTTGCGAGCCGCAGAGGTTGCACGGGATGATCGGGAATTCCTTCATGTCCGAGTAGGCCTGGATGTCCTTCTCGCTGCAGTAGGCCAGCGGGCGGATCACCACGTTGCGGCCGTCGTCGGCGCGCAGTTTCGGCGGCATGCCCTTGAGCGCGCCGTTGAAGAACATGTTGAGGAAGAAGGTTTCGACGATGTCGTCGCGGTGGTGCCCCAGGGCCATCTTGGTCGCACCGATTTCATCGGCGAAGGTGTACAGGGTGCCACGGCGCAGGCGCGAGCACAGCGAGCAGGTGGTCTTGCCCTCGGGCACCAGCTCCTTGACCACCGAGTAGGTGTCCTTCTCGACGATGTGGTACTCGACGCCCAGCTCCTTGAGATAGGCCGGCAGCACATGTTCCGGGAAGCCCGGCTGCTTCTGGTCCATGTTCACCGCGACGATCTCGAACTTGATCGGTGCCACCTTCTGCAGGTGCAACAGAACGTCGAGCATGGTGTAGCTGTCCTTGCCGCCAGACAGGCAGACCATGACCTTGTCGCCATCTTCGATCATGTTGTAGTCGGTGATGGCTTCGCCAGCGAGACGACGCAGGCGTTTTTGCAGTTTGTTCTGGTTGACCGAGAGGGTGCCCATAGCGCTTGGATCCGCGAGGTGTGACAAAAGCCGGCTATTTTACGCACAAACCACGCGCACCTGTAGGGATTCCGATAAAGACTTCAAGGGAATCAACAACGGCCCTGACAGCGCAATTTGCTCTAAAAAGCACGGTTTGTGCAGGGATTGGCTTCCTATACTGCGACATAAGGCCACATTACCGTTCTGCTTCGGTGTCCTGGCCTCGGGCCGCTTGCGCTCCATGTGGGGGGCGATTGGCAACATTGAGAGGAGTGACCGGCATGATTCATCACGTTGTGGGGCTGTTTACCCATCCCGACCAGGAATGGCGGGAGATTCGTGGCGAAGAAGAAAGCATCAGCCACATGTACCTGACTCATACCCTCATCCTGGCGGCGATTCCCGCCATTTCGGCCTTTATCGGCACAACCCAGGTGGGCTGGGTGATCGGCGGCCGACCGGCGGTGATGCTGACCATGGACAGCGCGATCTGGATGAGCATCATGTCCTACGTGGCGATGCTCGCCGGGGTTGCGGTGATGGGTGCCTTCATCCACTGGATGGCCCGCACCTACGACGCCAACCCGTCCATGGCGCAATGCATCGCCTTTGCCACCTACACCGCCACCCCGCTGTTCCTTGGCGGCCTGGCGGCGCTCTATCCGCACCTGTGGCTGGGCATGCTGGTGGGGACCGCTGCCATTTGCTACACCGTGTACCTGCTGTATGTCGGCTTGCCGACGTTCATGAACATACCGTCAGATGAAGGCTTCCTGTTCTCCAGTTCGGTGCTGGCAGTGGGCCTCGTGGTGCTGGTGGCGATCATGGCAGCAACCGTGATCATCTGGGGTTTGGGCGTGGGGCCCGTGTACACCAACTAGATCAGATCCAGCCAACATAGGGCATCAAGCCGAGGGCCGCCGCAAGGCGGCCTTTGTCTGTGTGCTGACCAGTGGCTCGGCAACCGCGACAGGCATCCGGCATAATGCCCGGTCAGGAGAACCACCCCGCCATGCCCGAGCTGCTCAAACAACGCGTCGAAACCTGTTACCAGCAAGCCGAAGCCTTCTTCAAACGCCCCTTCCCGCGCCCGGAAGTCAGCTTCAAGCTGCGCGGCCAGAAGGCCGGTGTCG
The DNA here is from genome assembly GCF_003097235.1 of Pseudomonas sp. CC120222-01a. Classification (GTDB taxonomy): domain Bacteria; phylum Pseudomonadota; class Gammaproteobacteria; order Pseudomonadales; family Pseudomonadaceae; genus Aquipseudomonas. The sequence continues at coordinate 81,421 of NZ_QEQQ01000018.1, forward strand.
CCCACCTGCACGAAAACCTGCTGCGCTTCAACTTGCAACTGTATCGCGAGAACCAGGACGACTTCCTGCGCCAGACCGTGGCCCATGAAGTGGCGCACCTGGTGGCCCACCAGCTGTTTGGTGACCGCATTCAGGCCCATGGTGAGGAGTGGCAGCTGATCATGCGCGGGGTGTATGAGCTGCCGCCAAATCGCTGCCACAACTATGCAGTACAGCGGCGGGTGGTGACCCGTTACATCTACCGCTGCCCATGCCCGGAGGGTGATTTCCCGTTTACCGCGCAGCGGCACAAGCTGGTGCGCCAGGGGCGGCGCTATCTGTGCCGGCGCTGCCGGGGGATATTGGTATACAGCGGCGAAACCCGCGTCGAATAGCCAGGCACAAGAAAGGCGACCCAAGGGTCGCCTTCTTTTTTACCGCATCGAGATCAACGTACCGGGGTTTCTGCAACGCCCAGGTCATCGGTCGGTACCGACAACTCCAGCGGCGCGCCACCGGAAGCCAGCTCGGAGGCCAGCTTGTCGTCATCCATCTCTTTCACCCACTTGGCCACGACCACGGTGGCCACGGCGTTGCCGACCAGGTTGGTCAAGGCGCGAGCTTCGGACATGAAGCGGTCGATGCCGAGGATCAGCGCCAGGCCGGCAACCGGCAGGTGGCCGACGGCCGACAGGGTGGCAGCCAGCACGATGAAGCCCGAACCGGTCACGCCGGCAGCACCTTTGGACGCGACCAGCAGCACCAGCAGCAGGGTGATCTGGTGGGTGATGTCCATGTGGGTGTCGGTGGCCTGGGCGATGAACACCGCAGCCATGGTCAGGTAGATCGAGGTACCGTCAAGGTTGAACGAGTAGCCGGTCGGGATCACCAGGCCGACGACCGACTTCTTGGCACCCAGGCGCTCCATCTTGGCCAGCATGCGTGGCAGGGCCGATTCCGAGGAGGAAGTGCCCAGCACGATCATCAGCTCTTCACGGATGTAGCGGATCAGCTTGAGGACACTGAAGCCGTGGGCGCGGCAGATACCGCCCAGCACCACCAGCACGAACAGCAGGCAGGTGATGTAGAAGCAGGCCATCAGGTAGCCCAGCTGCACCAGCGAACCCACGCCGTACTGGCCGATGGTGAAGGCCATGGCGCCGAAGGCACCGACCGGAGCCAGCTTCATGATCATGTTGATGATGTTGAACATGACGTGGGCGAAGCGATCGATCAGGTCCAGCACCGGCTTGCCGTAGCTGCCCAGGCGGTGCAGGGCGAAGCCGAAGATCACCGAGAACATCAGCACTTGCAGGATATCGCCGTTGGCGAAGGCACCCACCACGGTGTTGGGGATGATGTTGAGCAGGAAGCCGACGGTGGTCTGCTGCGCGCCGGCGGCGGCGTAGGCGGCCACGCTGCTGGCGTTCAGGGTGCTGACGTCGATGTGCATGCCTGCGCCCGGCTGGACCACGTTGACGACAACGAGGCCGATGATCAGGGCGATGGTGGAGACGATTTCAAAGTACAGCAGCGCGTAGCCGCCAGTCTTGCCGACCGACTTCATGCTCTGCATGCCGGCGATGCCGCTGACCACGGTACAGAAGATGATGGGCGCGATGACCATCTTGATCAGTTTGACGAAACCATCACCCAAGGGCTTAAGGGCGACGCCGGTTTCGGGGTAGAAGTGGCCGAGCAGGATGCCGATGGTGATGGCGACCAACACCTGGACATACAGGGATTTGTACAGCGGCTGACGTGTCGTCATGGCTCATTTTTCCTCAAGTGTGCCGGCTTCACCCTTCCCAGGGTGTGCAAGCACCTGAATCGCTAACCCTCCTGCACCTGGAGGGATTTGTCGTTGTGTTCGAGCTGCCTGGGCAGGCCTCTGCCAGTGAGATAGCAAGGGCGATGCCAAAATGCCCATCTTGGGTGCAGCACTAATGATTACGGGCTGTAAATGCCCATCGACGGGGCGAATTTTCTGAGGAAAGGTGGCGGATTTCCGCCCGGTGGCGGGAAATGTACAGGGGATATGGCGGGAATCCGCCCGAGCAGGTACTGCCTGTGCCGGCCCCTTCGCGGCTAAAGCCGCGAAATGGCCGGCACAGCAAACCATCAATCGAGGTGCAAGGTGATGCAGAAGGCGGCCCCGCCCAGTGCGGATTCATCCAGGGTCAGCTCGGCGTCATAGCTGTCGACGATGTCCTTGACCACCGCCAGGCCAATGCCCTGCCCCGGGTGCTGGCGGTCCAGCCGTTCGCCACGTTCGAGTATCCGTTCCCGTTGGTCGACCGGAACGCCGGGGCCATCGTCCTCGATGCACAGCGTCAGCGTGCCAGGCGCCTCCTGCAGGCTCACCCGCACGTGCCCCAGACTCAGCCGATAAGCGTTTTCCAGCAGATTGCCCAGCAGTTCCAGCAGCGCGCCCTGCTCCATGGGCACATGCGACTGTGCAGGCACATCCAGCTGAACCTCGACCCGCTTGTCTCGATAGACCTTGGCCAGGGTGCTGCACAAGCTCTCCAGCACCGGCAGCAGCAGCACGCTGTGGCGCACCAGCCCGCTCTTGCGCAGGCTGGCACGCTGCAACTGGTAATCGATCTGCTGGCTCATGCGCTCGATCTGGCTCTGCAGCACCCGAGCCTGCTCGCGCTCGCCGGCACGCTGCTGCATGCTCTCGCCCACGCCCTGCAACACTGCCAGCGGGGTCTTCAGGCTGTGCGCCAGATCGCCCAGCGAATCGCGGTAGCGGGTGCGTTGTTCGCGTTCGCTACTCAGCAAGCGGTTCAACGAGCGGGTCAGGCGCAGCAGTTCACGCGGGTGCTCGCCACTGAGGCCATCCCGTGCGCCAGACTCCACCTCATCCAGCTCAGTGCTCAACCGGCGCAGCGAACGCAGCCCCCAGGTCAGGCCGGCCCAGAGCAGCGCCAGCAAGGCCAGCAAGGCCGCGCCAAAGCCCAGGTAGAGCTTTTCGCGCAGGCCATCGAGCGTGGCCTTGTACTCACTCACCGGCTGCAGCGCCACGATGCTGTAGGCCGCGCTCTGGCCGCCGAGCAGCTTGATCTCGACGTCATAGACGAAAAACTCTTCGCCATCGTCCTGATGGATACGGGCGAACTCGTTGCCACGCCCGTCGTAGCGCGGGCGGTAATTGATGTGCCGGTCGGCGGTGGCGCGCGAGTGCCAGACCAGGTTGCCGTCACGGTCGAAGATGTAGCCCAGCAGGCCGGTGTAGGGCAGGTTGTAGCGCTCGTCCGGCAGCAATTCGGGCATCTGCAGCTGGCCGTGCTCGATGCGCGCAGCGGATATCAGCGTGGTCACATCCGAGGCCAGGCGCTGCTCGATCGATTCTTTCAGGGCCAGGCTGAAAGCCTTTTGCAAGGCCGGCAACAACCCAAGCATGAACAGCAGCGCCAGCACTGCCGCCGCGAGCATAAGCCGCACCCGCAGCGAGCGGATCATCGGCAGCGCTCGGTGAACAGGTAGCCGAGGCCGCGCACCGTGTCGATCGGCTTGAAACCGCTCTCGCCCTCGAGCTTGCGGCGCAGGCGGCCGACCAGCACCTCGATGACGTTGGGGTCGCGCTCCTCGTCGCCGGGATAGAGCTGCTCCATCAGGCGGTCCTTGGCCACCACTTGCTGGTGATGACGCATGAGGTACTCGAGGATGCGGTACTCGTAGGCCGTCAGTGCCAGTGGCTGCTCATCCAGGGTTGCCTGTTTGCGATTGAGGTCCAGCACCAGGGGGCCGGCGGCGATGGTCGACTGGGTGAAACCGCTGGAGCGACGCAGCAAGGCGTTCAGGCGCGCTTCGAGTTCCTCGAACTGGAACGGCTTGACCAGATAGTCGTCGGCTCCGGCAGCCAGGCCTTCGACCTTGTCCTGCCAGTTGCCACGGGCGGTGAGAATGAGGATGGGAAAGGTCTTGCCCTGGCTGCGCAGGCGGCCGATCAGCTCGAGACCGCTGATGCCAGGCAGGCCCAAGTCGACGATGGCCAGGTCGAAATGGAAGTGTTCGACCTGGTACAGCGCTTCTTCGGCATTGGCCACGGCTTCGACCACATGGCCGCTTTCGCCCAGGCGTGTGTGGAGGTGGTGCCGCAGCAGGGCTTCGTCCTCGACCACCAGCAATTTCATGTAGCACTCCTATTCATGTATTGCCTGTGCTGGCCTCTTCGCGGGACAAGCCCGCGAGAGGGCCGGCACAGGATAACCCGGCTCGCCGGTCAGAACTTGTAGCTGGCCGCCAGGTAGGTCTGTGCACTGCTGGTCAGGCGCAGGGTACCTTCCTTCGGCCCGCCACTGGCACCCACCTCCGTTGCAGCATTGGTACGCAGGTAACGGTAGCCCAGCTCGACCGAAGCCTGGTCGGTGATGTCCTGGATAACGCCGGCCTGCAAGCCGTAGGCATAGCCATAGTCGGTATCACGACTAGCCCCTGGCGAATCCTGGGTCAGCTTGGTCATGCCCAGGCTGCCACCGCCAAACAGCTTGGTGGTATCCCCCACTGGCAACAGCAGGTCGTAGCTGCCGAGCAGGTTTTCCTGGCGCAGCTTGTAACCGCTGTGGTCGCCGGAAACGTTGTCGTAGGTCATGTAGTAGCGGGCCTGATCATTGATCTTGCCCAGGCGCACGCCCCAGGTATCGTCCTTGCCGATGATGCCGTCGGCGTTCAGGTGGTCAGTATTGCTCTGCAGCAGGCCGGACTTGCGGACCTTGTCGCTGGTCTGCCCGTACGTGAAGCTGGCGAAAGTATCTTCGGCCGCCTGGGCAGAGGTCATGCCAGCGGCGCAAACGGCCATGGCAGCGAGCAGGGTATTGAAGGTTTTCATGGCTTCTTACTCCAGTTGAATGCGCTGTTGCGGTCTGGAAGCTAGAGTAAGCAGGGTGCCCTGAACCGCGGCTGAACCCTGACTGAACCGCGGCTGAACGATCTGTTTGCAAAACAAGGAGTAGTGAACATGCGTGCCCTGCTGGCCCTGATCCTGATGTGCAGCGCCGTCTTCGCCCAAGCGGCGGTGCAAACCCGCGAGATCCGTTACCAAGATGCCGACGGCACCGCGCTGATCGGCTATTACGCCTACGACGATGCCGTGAAGGGCGAACGCCCGGGTGTGCTGGTGGTGCACGAATGGTGGGGGCTGAACGACTATGCCAAACGCCGCGCCCGCGACCTCGCCGCGCTGGGCTACAGCGCACTGGCCATCGACATGTATGGCGAAGGCAAGCACACCGAGCACCCGCAGGACGCCCAGGCATTCATGGCCGAGGCGATGAAGGACCCTAAAGCGGCGGCCAGGCGCTTCGACGCCGGGCTCGACCTGCTGAAGAAACAACCCTATACCGACAAGCACAAGCTCGGCGCAGTGGGCTACTGCTTTGGCGGCAAGGTGGTACTGGATGCCGCGCGCCGGGGCGCGCGGCTGGATGGCGTGGTGAGCTTCCACGGCGCACTGGCCACCCAGACACCGGTCACCGAGCCTGGCGTGGTGCGGGCCTACGTGCTGGTCGAACACGGGGCGGACGACAGCATGGTCACCCCGCAGCAGGTGGACGCCTTCAAGAAAGAGATGGATGCGGCCAAGGTCAACTACCAGTTCGTCAGCATTCCGGGCGCCAAGCATGGGTTCACCAACCCGGATGCAGACCGCCTGAGCCACGGTGAGCATGGCGGGCCTGACATTGGCTACAACGAAGCGGCGGACAAGAGCTCCTGGGCAGACATGCAGGCGTTCTTCAAAAAGGTGTTCGAGTAGAGATCGCCGGGGCCGCTGTGCGGCCCCATCTCCCACATGAGACTCACGGCTGGCACAATACCGGTCATGAACACACTCCCCGCCTGCTGCGCCCCGCTCCAGCATCACTGGCCCCTGCCCCGCCCGCTGCACGGCGCGGTGCTGGTCAGCTGCGCCTTCGATCCCGCCCACCTGGCCGCTGATGACTTCCAGCGCGCCGGCATCGTGCCCAGCGCCAGCCTGCAACGTTCAGTGGCCAAGCGCCAGGCCGAGTACCTGGCCGGCCGTGTTTGCGCCCGTGCCGCGCTGCTGCGCCTGGATGGCCGCGACTACGTGCCAGGCACCCACGAGGACCGCTCGCCGATCTGGCCCGCGGGTATACACGGCTCGATCACCCATGGCAAAGGCTGGGCCGCCGCCGTCGTCGCTGCCGATGGCGCCTGCCGCAGCCTGGGCCTGGACCAGGAAGCGCTGCTGGATGATGAACGCGCCGAGCGGCTGATGGGCGAGATCCTGACGCCCACCGAGCTTGAACGCTTGGACCGCAGTCAGCTGGGCCTGACGGTCACCCTGACCTTCTCGCTCAAGGAGAGCCTGTTCAAGGCGCTCTACCCACTGACCCGGCAGCGCTTCTATTTCGAGCATGCCGAAGTGCTGGCGTGGTCCGCCGATGGACTGGCCCGTTTACGCCTGCTCACCGACCTGTCACCCGAATGGCGACACGGCACCGAAGTCGAAGGCCAGTTCTGCCTGCAAGACGGCCACCTGCTCAGCCTGATCAGCGTCTGAGCCCTACTGCGGCGCCTGCTCACGCGGCCAGTTGAGGCTGAAGCAGGCGCCGCCCAGCGCCTCGCTACGGCCCACCGTGGCGCGGCCAGCGTGCCAGTAGATGATCCGCCGCACGATCGACAGGCCCAGGCCATGCCCGCCGGAAGCGCGGGTGCGGCTGTCGTCGAGCCGGGTAAAGGGTGTGAAGATGCGATCCCAGACGCCCTCGGGAATACCCGGGCCATCGTCTTCCACATCGATGCGGCAACGCTGCTGACCCAGCTGATAGCTCAGGCGTACTTCACTGCCAGCATGGCGCAGGGCATTGCTCACCAGGTTCTGCAGCGCACGATGCAGATAACGCGGTTCGGCCTCGACCCAGCAGCCGTCGCTGGCCTGGCACGCCCCACGCCGCAAGCGGACCTTGCTGTTGAGCGGCGCCAACTCGTCGATCACTCGGTCGAGCAAGGCATCCAGCTCGACACGCTGGAACTTCAGCGCCGGGGCGCCCTGCTCCAGGCGTGCGTAGGTCAGCATCTCGTCGACCAGCTTGTCCAGGTCCTGGATATCGCCATCCATGCCGGCCAGGTGCTTGGCGCGGGCCTGCTCGGTGGTCGCGCTTTCGATCATCTCCAGGCCAAAGCGCAGGCGTGCCACCGGCGTGCGCAGTTCGTGGGACACCGCGCGCACCAGTTCGCGCTGCATGTTCAGCGAGCGCTGCAGGTGTTCGGCCATGCCATTGAATGCCGCGGCCAGACGCCCCACCGAATCGGCATCACCGGCCGGCACGCGGGTGTCCAGGCTGCCCTGGGCGATGCGCGTGGCGGCGATTTCCATGCCCGACACGCGCCGCTCCAGCTGGCGTACCAGCAGGTACACCACCAGGCCGATCAGGCACAGGCCAAGGAAAGCGATCAGGATCAGCAACTGCGGTGGATAGGGGTTGAGCTGATACAGCGGGCCGATCTCCAGCACCAGCGGCGAACCTGGCAGGCCGGCGAACACACGGATCGAATCACCATCGCGCCCCAGCGCCATCACCGTGTCCCCCTCCTCCACCCGGCGCCGCTGATCATCGTCCAGGCCGACCCGCTCGATGCGTTGCAGGGCGACGCCGAAGCCGAAGCCCTTGCTCTGGGTGATTTCTGCCAGGCGCTGCTGCTGCTCGGTCACCGGGTAGCGCACCAGCTCATCGGCCAACAGGTAAAGCGTGGCCCGCGCCAGCTGCTCGCTGACCTGCTTGACCTGGGCCACCAGCAACAAGTCCTCCCGGCCAACCTTGCGCAGCACCTGGGCGGCGTGCGGCCCGGTCTTCTCCACCACCACCAGGCCACGGTACAGGCGGGCGCGCTGGCCACCATCCAAAGTGCGCGCCGTCATCGGCTGCAGTTCGAGCGGCACGCCGAGCAAGCGCCCCCACATCAACAGCGAGCGCTTGCGCTCGGTTTCATTCTGCTGCGCCAGGTTGTCGGCCATCAGGCTGAACGTACCCTGGGCCAGGCGCTCGCGGTGCTGGGCCGCGCGCACTTCGTTGACCAGGTGCAGGCTGAGCACGCCGAGCAGCGCCACCAGCACCAGCACCGCAAGCATCCCGCCATAGATGCGCAGGAAGATCGAACGGTTCATGGGGCATCGCCGACGAACAGGTAACCCTTGCTGCGCAGTGTCTTGATCAGCCGCGGGTGGATCGGGTCGTCGCCGATCTTGGGGCGAATCCTGGAAATGCGCACGTCGATGGAGCGGTCCTGGCCGTCGTAGCCGACCCCGCGCAGGGCAGTGAAGATCTGTTCGCGCGACAGCACCCGCCCGGCGTTGCTGGCCAGCAGCCAGAGCAGATCGAATTCGGCACCGGTGAGGTCGATCTGCTGCGCGTCGAGCCAGGCCTCACGCAGGCGGTTGTCGATGCGCAGCGGGCCGAAGGCCAGGTCGTGGCGCTTGGTATCGGGGCCTTCGCTGCGCCGCAGCAGGGCCTGGATCCGCGCCAGCAGCAAGCGCGGGCGCACCGGCTTGCACACGTAGTCATCGGCCCCCAGGTCCAGACCCTGAACCTGATCGAGTTCGTCGCTACGGGCCGTCAGCATAAGAATGGGGCCCAGGTACTGGCCACGCACGCGGCGGCAGATGCTCAGGCCGTCTTCGCCGGGGAGCATCAGATCGAGGATCACCAGGTCCGGCTGGCTGTCGACGATGCGGCGCGCGGCGCGGGCGCCATCGCCCTCCACGGCGACCTCGTAGCCGTTGGCTTGCAAGTACTCGGCAGTGAGCTCAGCCAGGCGCTGGTCGTCTTCGACAATGAGGATGCGGTTGCTGGGTTGGTCCATGGCCCCTGCCTTTGAATTGTTGTTTTTCTGTCGGTACCGGCCTTTAACCAAAAGGCAACATCACCCCCGGATACTACGTGCCGCCCATCGGCACTGCCAACCTGCCCGACGGCAGCCTCGACTGAACCGTTTTTTGTGGTAGGGTTCGCGCCCGAAAATTTCTGCCTGGGGGCAGCGACCGAGAGAAAAATAGTGCACGCCACTTGGCACTAGGCCTACAGCGATTACCCACTATTCACTCACAAAGTACGCACAAGTTATCCACAGGCGGTTGCCTTGCAAAGACCCCTGTACCGCATTATCTTGTATCCCCAGCACAGCAAACCACTAGATGTTGGGTTTCAGTCACCAACGCCAAGCATGAGTCAGCAGAAAAATTCAAGCGATTTTTCTGGCAGAACTCGTCGTGGTTTCAACGATCCAACCGCTCCTAGCGGATACTGAACAGCCTGCTCTGGCTCACCCCAGGGCATTTGACTTCGGCCAGGGAGCGGCAAGGTTCTTGCCCCCATTTCCTGATCTGTCCCGAAGTCGGTACGCCCGAGCGGGTGGATGCGCGTGCATGACGCATCCTCGCCAAGGCCATCGAGCAAGTGGACGGAACGGTGGGCGCCCAAAAGGCGCCTGAACACTATAGAAACTGTGGAGACACCCACCCATGCAAACCGACACAACTCGCGAGAACCCGCTGGCTTTGGCGCCGCAGGCCGCCGATTCCAACCAGGATCTGGCCGCCACCGCTCCGGGCCAACTGCGCGTGATCAAGCGCAACGGCACTGTCGTCCCCTACACCGACGACAAGATCACCGTGGCCATCACCAAGGCGTTCCTCGCAGTTGAAGGCGGCACCGCCGCCGCCTCGTCGCGCATCCACGACACCGTCGCGCGCCTGACCGAGCAGGTCACTGCCACGTTCAAGCGTCGCATGCCATCGGGTGGCACCATCCACATCGAAGAAATCCAGGACCAGGTCGAACTGGCCCTGATGCGTGCCGGCGAGCAGAAAGTCGCCCGTGACTACGTGATCTACCGCGACCAGCGCGCCAAGGAGCGTGCCACCCGCGCCCACACCGACGCCGTGGTCGAGCCGCACCCAAGCATCCGCATCACCCTGGCCGACGGCAGCCTGGCGCCGCTGGACATGGCGCGCCTGAACACCATCATCAGCGAAGCCTGCGAAGGCCTGGCCGAAGTCGATGGCGACCTGATCCAGCGCGAAACCCTGAAGAACCTGTACGACGGCGTGGCCATCAAGGACGTCAACACCGCCCTGGTGATGACCGCCCGTACCCTGGTCGAGCGTGAGCCGAACTACTCGTTCGTCACCGCCCGCCTGCTGATGGACACCCTGCGTGCCGAAGGCCTGGGCTTCCTCAGCGTCGCCGACAGCGCCACCCACCACGAGATGGCCGACCTGTACGCCAAGGCCCTGCCGGCCTATGTCGCCAAAGGTATCGAGTTCGAGCTGCTGAACCCGGCACTGGCCGACTTCGACCTGGAAAAACTGGGCAAGGCAATCAACCACGAGCGCGACCAGCAGTTCACCTACCTGGGCCTGCAGACCCTGTACGACCGCTACTTCATCCACAAGGATGGCGTGCGCTTCGAGCTGCCGCAGGTGTTCTTCATGCGTGTGGCCATGGGCCTGGCGCTGGAAGAGAAAGACAAAGAAGCCCGTGCGATCGAGTTCTACAACCTGCTCTCGTCGTTCGACTACATGGCTTCGACCCCGACCCTGTTCAACGCCGGTACCCTGCGTCCACAGCTGTCGAGCTGCTACCTGACCACCGTGCCGGACGACCTGTCGGGCATCTACCACGCGATCCACGACAACGCCATGCTGTCGAAATTCGCCGGTGGCCTGGGCAACGACTGGACCCCTGTGCGTGCACTGGGCTCCTACATCAAGGGCACCAACGGCAAATCCCAGGGCGTCGTGCCGTTCCTGAAAGTGGTCAACGACACCGCCGTTGCCGTCAACCAGGGTGGCAAGCGCAAAGGCGCCGTATGTGCCTACCTGGAAACCTGGCACCTGGACATCGAAGAATTCATCGAGCTGCGCAAGAACACCGGTGATGACCGTCGTCGTACCCACGACATGAACACTGCCAACTGGATCCCTGACCTGTTCATGAAGCGCGTCTTCGATGACGGCAAGTGGACCCTGTTCTCGCCATCGGAAGTGCCTGATCTGCACGACCTGACCGGCAAGGCCTTCGAAGAGCGCTACGAGTACTACGAAGCCCTGACCGAGTACAACAAGATCAAGGTGTTCAAGACCATCCAGGCCAAAGACCTGTGGCGCAAGATGCTGTCGATGCTGTTCGAGACCGGCCACCCGTGGCTGACCTTCAAGGACCCGTGCAACCTGCGTTCGCCGCAGCAGCACGTGGGCGTGGTCCACAGCTCGAACCTGTGCACCGAGATCACCCTGAACACCAACAAGGACGAGATCGCGGTCTGCAACCTGGGCTCGATCAACCTGCCGAACCACATCGTCGACGGCAAGCTGGACACCGCCAAGCTGCAACGCACCGTGAACACCGCCGTGCGCATGCTCGACAACGTGATCGACATCAACTACTACTCGGTGCCGCAAGCGCGTAACTCGAACTTCAAGCACCGTCCGGTCGGCCTGGGCATCATGGGCTTCCAGGACGCGCTGTACCTGCAGCACATCCCGTACGGCTCCGACGCTGCCGTCGAGTTCGCCGACAAGTCGATGGAAGCGGTCAGCTACTACGCGATCCAGGCTTCCTGCGACCTGGCCGACGAGCGTGGCGCCTACGAGACCTTCCAGGGTTCGCTGTGGTCCAAGGGCATCCTGCCACTGGATTCGCAACAGATCCTGATCGAGGCCCGTGGCCAGAAGTACATCGACGTCAACCTGGAAGAGTCGCTGGACTGGGCGCCGGTCCGTGCCCGCGTACAGAAAGGCATTCGTAACTCGAACATCATGGCCATCGCGCCAACCGCGACCATCGCCAACATCACTGGCGTGTCGCAGTCGATCGAGCCGACCTACCAGAACCTGTACGTGAAATCGAACCTGTCGGGCGAATTCACCGTGATCAACCCGTACCTGGTCCGCGACCTGAAGGCCCGCGGTCTGTGGGACTCGGTCATGATCAACGACCTGAAGTACTACGACGGTTCGGTGCAGCAGATCGAGCGTATCCCGCAAGAACTGAAAGACCTGTACGCCACCGCGTTCGAAGTCGAAACCAAGTGGATCGTCGACGCCGCCTCCCGTCGCCAGAAGTGGATCGACCAGGCTCAGTCGCTGAACCTGTACATCGCCGGCGCCTCGGGCAAGAAGCTGGACGTGACCTACCGCATGGCCTGGTACCGTGGTCTGAAGACCACCTACTACCTCCGTGCCCTGGCCGCGACCAGCACCGAGAAGTCGACCATCAACACCGGCAAGCTCAACGCCGTTTCCAGCGGCGGCGACAGCGCCCCGGTCCAGGCAGCGGGCCCAGCGCCAGTGCCGAAGGCCTGCGCGATCGACGAGCCTGACTGCGAAGCCTGCCAGTAAGGCCTGATGCCGCGCGGGGTGCCCTATGGGTGCCCCTCGCGGCATTTTTGTATCCGCAGAATGGCCCACAGGATGCATTACTTGTGGGAGCGGCCTTGTGTCGCGAAAGGGCTGCGCAGCGGCCCCGGGATCTCTGCTCCAGTGCGAGATTGCCGGGGCCGCTGCGCGGCCCTTTCGCGACACAAGGCCGCTCCCACAAGGGTTTCAGCAACCCATCATCTTGTGATGTAAAAATAAAAACCCACAACATGTAGTGCCTAGAGCCGTTTGAGGCTAAACTCCCTCCCCGTAAAAGACGACACGAGATTCCTTGAACGGACGCGCACAGAACCGGTCGAAAATTTACCCTCGCCCGCAAGACATGCGCCCCGATCAAAAGCGAATTCCGGTATACTGCGCCCCCTCTGAAAAGGGCACCCATTCAAGTCCCTGGCCCCTCCCCGAGGCCTGGCCAGGCACGAACCAGATGTAACGAGAGTCAGCCTCTCGAGCTGTCCATTCGCCGTAACGGCCTTGCGTCAGGCATCACATTCTTAAAATCCAACCGGTTGCCCCAGGGCAACCCTCAAGCAGGAGCCAATCACCATGCTGAGCTGGGACGAATTCGACAAGGAAGACGGCGAAGTAGCCGCCAAAGGCAACACCCCTGCGCAGGCCACTGCCGCCGCCACCCTCGACAAGCTCGACAGCGCCGGCGGTGCCGCCGCCCTGGAAGCCCGTGCCGCCACCGCCGCCGACTCCGACGCGGTGAAGCGCGCCAAGGCCGCCCTCGACGCCCTCGACATCGCCGAAGGCCTGGCCGAGCTGGAAGGCTCCTCGGCCCGCGTCGCCGTTGACGAAAAGCGCATGATCAACTGCCGCGCCGACCTCAACCAGCTGGTACCGTTCAAGTACGACTGGGCCTGGCAGAAGTACCTCGACGGCTGCGCCAACCACTGGATGCCGCAAGAGGTCAACATGACCGCCGACATCGCCCTGTGGAAGAGCATGGACGGCCTGACCGAAGACGAGCGCCGCATCGTCATGCGCAACCTCGGCTTCTTCTCCACCGCCGACTCCCTGGTTGCCAACAACCTGGCCCTGGCCGTGTACCGCCTGATCACCAACCCGGAGTGCCGCCAGTACATCCTGCGCCAGGCCTTCGAAGAGGCGATCCACACCCACGCCTACCAGTACTGCATCGAGTCGCTGGGCATGGATGAAGGCGAGATCTTCAACATGTACCACGAGATCCCGTCGGTCGCGAAGAAAGCCGCCTGGGGCCTGAAGTACACCCGCGCCATCTCCGACCCGGAATTCAACACCGGTACCGTCGAAACCGACAAAGAGCTGCTGCGCAACCTGATCGCTTACTACTGCGTACTGGAAGGCATCTTCTTCTACTGCGGCTTCACCCAGATCCTGTCGATGGGCCGCCGCAACAAGATGACCGGCGTCGCCGAGCAGTTCCAGTACATCCTGCGTGACGAGTCGATGCACCTGAACTTCGGTATCGACGTGATCAACCAGATCAAGATCGAGAACCCGCACCTGTGGGACGCGGCGATGAAGGAAGAAGCCACCCAGATGATCCTGCAAGGGACCCAGCTGGAGATCGAATACGCCCGCGACACCATGCCACGCGGCGTGCTGGGCATGAACGCGGCGATGATGGAGGACTACCTCAAGTTCATCGCCAACCGTCGCCTGACCCAGATTGGCCTGAAGGAAGAGTATCCGGGGACTACCAACCCGTTCCCATGGATGAGCGAGATCATGGACTTGAAGAAGGAGAAGAACTTCTTCGAGACGCGCGTGATCGAGTATCAGACTGGCGGTGCGCTGAGCTGGGACTGATTGTCCGGGCTGAGCATCGAGAAGGCTGCCGAATGGCAGCCTTTTTTATTGCCTGCGATAGCAGAACAGGGCGATTCATTGAGCCATGCTCAAAAACCAAAGTGAAGAGACCTCGCCCACGCCGACAGGAGGGGTACGGCACACTCAGTTGCCATGTGCCGGGACTGGACTTGCCAGTCTAAGTGGTCGTGGGCGAGGCCGGGTTCAGTATAGGTTTGATTGCAGAACATACCAACCCTCTGCAAACGTCGCCAAAGCGAGTTCACCCGTCAAACGTCAACCTTGCACAGCCATTCCCGCCTCTGCTAATCAGCTGAGCAACGCAACGTTTTCATCAATACGGCGCTGAACCGTTTGCAGGGTGTCTTGAGTGATCAATCGCGGATAGCTCATCTGCGCTCGCTCTGTGAACTGGCGGGCGACTGCGCAAATACGGTCGATAAGCTCACTCGCCGCCACCTCCGGAATGTCCGCCTCTCGTGCCAGTGCAAGCATCCCCTGGCGTCCAATATCCAAAGCCTCCCCCATCACATCCATCTGGTGATAGCCCCCGGGGCCTTCGCAGAACGTCACGTCGTAGGCAGGTGCCAGTGTCCACGCGCCGGTACGTGACATGAGGTAAGCGAAGTTCTTCGGATGGTCATCGCGATTGTTGAATGCCACGTTGAACACGGCGCGCTCGAAGGCTCGGGCCTTCTCCCGCAAATCATTGGTACACATGTGGGTGGCACGCAGGAAATTGACATAATCCAGCGCGCCAGGCGATCTGAAATCCGCGCCGGTGAATGCGGCAAGGCTTTGCATCGGCACACGCAGGTCACCCTGACGGTCGAAGCGTCTGCTGGCAAATGCCGCCTGCCCGTTGGGCAAGCTGAAATGCTGGGTGTCCGGCGTTGCGATGCCACACAAGCGCAAGCATTCGGCGTACACCATTTCTATCGCGCAGACTTCCGGGTGCTCTTCCTTGGCAGGAAACTTGATTAGCCAGGCTTCCAGACCTGGCTTGGCGACAGTGGTGAAAGAGCCGCTCAGCGGGTCGCGATAAACCAAAGCCTTGGGCCGTGCACCTTGAGGAGAGCCACCCACCAGAAGCAGCCTCTGCAGAAATTCGCCCCCCTCCCCTTTGAGCACTTCCTGAACTTCGGCCGCCAGCATTTCAAGGGGGATGTGTTGCGGTGGTTCCAGCCCTTCAGTTGCGACCGGTTCGAACGACATGGCACCCATGGCGCTGTCACCGATGTACGCCAACCGCTCCAGCGGACCAATGCGCGCGGCATTGAGGCCGCGGCACTTGAACAAACGATCCATCAGCAACATGCCCCAGCCGTCCGGCAGCGCATCGTAGACGGGGCTTGGAAGAAAAGACTGATGAGCAGCGAAACCCTTGCGCAGGTTTTCGCCGCGCAAAGGCAGGGTATAGGACGACAGCTCAAACCCGCGCCGCCGAGCTTCATTGCTGTACTCGAAGACGATTTGCGGGCGACTCCCAGCCACAGCAGTGGACGCCAGCGTCCCCCACAGCCAGCGCTCTCCCCAGCCTTCGTAGTAGACACGCACCTGCTCAGGCATTGTCCTGTCTCCTCTTGATGCGTTGACGCTTCGCGCTCTCTTCATAACGGCGCACGTCTTCAAGGCTGTCCAGCTTGGGCTGAAACAGGTTCTCCAGCTCCTTGCCACGCCCGAGCACCATCGCAACCCGCACAAGGTTCTCGAAGCCGACATTACGCCCGGCCTCAAGACTTGAGACTGTACTGATGCCAATACCTGCTCGCCCCGCCACCTCAGCTTGCGTCAGCTGTTGGGACAACCGCTCGCTGCGCAGGCGCTCGCACAATCGTTTGACGATCTCTGAAGGTTTACTGAGGCTTAAATCCAGCATGGCAAACGTAACTCCCCAAGCGCGAAGCAGTTGAAGAATTATAGACTCACCAGCAAGAATCAGCGCACATAACTCCTTTAAAACATGTATTAACCTAAAAAAACGGATTTAAGAATTGAAAAACGGGAATTAATGACATTCGCTCATCTGACCTGTGCGTGGCGGCGCGCTACCGGGATGCAATACGGCAGTTGGCCATGGCACAAGGTTGCCAGGGGGAGGCAACGTACTCGAAGACTAAATGATGACAGGGGGCGCGCCGCGCCCCCCTTTCGCGGCGCAAGGCCGCTCCCAAAGTGGATAGTGCCAGGGCTTCAGGCGGTGACCCGGGCCGGCTCTGCTTCGAGCAGGTTGTGCAGGGTATTGAGGAACACGTCGAAGCTCATGATGCCGTTTGCGGCAGTGGACAGTACGGTCTTGCCGCTCTCATCCCTGATCACCACCAGTTCGGTCCAGGCGCTGAGGTCGATGCTGCGCAGGCTGGCCATGGACACCTTGCTGCCTTCGACCTCAAGAGCATCGCGGGTGACCAGGATGGGTTTGCAGGTGACGTTGAGGAAGTTGCCGCTGACGCGCTTGCTCCATACCTGGCCCGTGCCAATGTAATTGAACTGCACGGCACCGCCCTGCTCCAGCGTGGCCATGGCCTGCGGCAGCCGTTCGTTCAGGTGCAGGTCACGCACCAGCTCGATGAAACCGTACAAGTCCTTGAGATGGGCATTGACGCGGCGGAATGCTTCGCTGTCGTTGCGGCGATACGCCAGGTTGTTGATCAGGCCAGCGGCTGCCGTCTGCCCCGAGGCGAACAGGTACAGGTCGTTGATCTCGCTGAACGGCACGTAATCATGCTCGCTGCCGATGATCTGGCAGATGCCCTTTTCGTATACCTCATAGCGTGCAACACGCAGTTTCTTCTGCCACCAGGCCATGCCCAGCATGCACACGCCCAGAAACAGCAGCAAGCCGATGGTGAAATAGAACAGCTGCAGCGTACTGCTGAAGTTCACGACGGTACCGCGACGGTTATCGATAGTCACCGGGCCGCCGTCTGGCGAGACAATGGTGCTGAGATAGCCGACGAAAGCCGCCAGACCTACGCAGATGATGCCGAGGGTAATCAGGCTGATGATCAGTGCCTTGCCGTAGCCATAGCTGCCGAGCAGCTTGCCGGTGGACGTGGCTGGGGTAGGTTGCATGGTAGAGCCTCCTTGCTTGTGGAATGAAACGTCATGTCTCTGCTGGCCGTGAGACATGCCTTGTTGCAATTTGTTCAGCGGTGATCGCAATGCCGCCCAGTCGAATACCGCAAAGATGCTGCGACTGACGCGGTCGCAACCCCATCAATATGCTCGCTGTCATAGTATGACTTTTAATTCATCCAAGTCCTTGAACTAGAGCCCTTGCCGCTGATTATTCACTTGACGGCGCGAATTTATTGCACCGCCAAGCGTTGACAGTTGATTTTCCGCTTGATAAAAAACGCCGCAGTTGTACGACAACACATAACAAAAACAACATCAGCGGACCCATCCCATGTCGAAAATCTGCCAGACAACCCTCCCCTTTGCGCTACTGGGCGCCAGCCTGCTAGGCGGCATGCCAGGCACCAGCCTCGCCCAGGGCTTCGTCGATGACAGCAAGGCCGTGCTGGGCCTGCGCAACTTCTACATCAATCGCAATTTCACCAACCCGAGCAACCCGCAGAGCAAGGCTGAAGAGTGGACCCAGAGCTTCATTCTCGATGCCCGTTCCGGCTTCACCGAGGGGCCGGTGGGCTTTGGCGCGGATGTGCTGGGGCTGTGGTCGGTAAAACTCGATGGCGGTGGCGGCACCTATGGCACGGCGCTGCTGCCGCGCCATGACGATGGCAAGCCGGCGGACGACTACGGCCGCCTGGCGGTGGCGGGCAAGGCGCGTATCTCCAAGACCGAACTGAAGATCGGCGAATGGATGCCGGTGCTGCCGATCCTGCGCTCTGACGATGGCCGCTCGCTGCCACAGACCTTCCGCGGCGGCCAGGTGACTTCCAACGAAATTGCCGGGCTGACCCTGTATGGCGGCCAGTTCCGCGGTAACAGCCCGCGCAACGACGCAAGCATGGAAGACATGAGCTACCGCAGCGGCGTCTCGGACCGCTTCAACTTTGTCGGTGGCGAATACAAGTTCAACCAGGACCGCACCCTGGTCGGGCTGTGGAACGCGGTGCTCAAGGATGTCTACGAGCAGCAGTACCTGCAACTGAGCCACAGCCAACCGCTGGGCGACTGGACCCTCGGCGCCAACCTGGGCTACTTCCACGGTGGCGAGGACGGCTCGGAGCGCGCCGGCAAGCTGGACAACAAGACCTACTCGGGCATGTTCTCGGCCAAGTACGGCGGCAACACCTTCTGGGTCGGGCTGCAGAAGGTCGATGGCGATACCTGGATGCGGGTCAACGGCACCAGCGGCGGGACCCTGGCCAACGACAGCTACAACTCCAGTTTCGACAATGCCGAAGAGCGCTCGTGGCAGGTGCGCCATGACTTCAACTTCGTGACGCTCGGGGTGCCGGGGCTGACCCTGATGAACCGCTATATCAGTGGTCGTGATGTGCACAGCGGGGCGGTAACCGATGGCAAGGAGTGGGTGCGCGAGTCGGAACTGGCCTATGTGATCCAGAGCGGGCCGTTCAAGGATCTGAGCGTGAAATGGCGCAACTCCACCATTCGCCGCGACTACAGCAACAACGAGTTCGATGAGAACCGGTTGATCTTCAACTATCCCCTGTCGTTACTGTAACGCGGACCTTGTGGGAGCGGGCATGCCCGCGAAACAGGCGGCGCGGTGAATGGCACCGGCTTTGCCGGTGTTCGCGGGCATGCCCGCTCCCACAGGGATCGCGCCAGCTTTTAAAAAGAGCAACATTGACAACCCCGGAAACCGCTGCCGATAATCAGCAAAGTCATACGACAACTTACAACAATCAAAAGTAGAGCCGCCATGACCACCACCCCCTTCAAGCGCCTGCTGCTCACCGGAGCCGCAGGCGGCCTGGGCAAGGTGCTTCGCCAACGCCTCAACGGCTGCGCCGAAGTCCTGCGCCTTTCCGACATCGCGCCGATGGCCCCCGCCACCGGCCCCCATGAAGAAGTCATCCCTTGCGACCTGG
Source organism: Pseudomonas sp. CC120222-01a (assembly GCF_003097235.1). Taxonomy (GTDB): domain Bacteria; phylum Pseudomonadota; class Gammaproteobacteria; order Pseudomonadales; family Pseudomonadaceae; genus Aquipseudomonas. The sequence goes on from NZ_QEQQ01000018.1 coordinate 100,630, forward strand.
CCGACAAGGCTGCGGTCCATGCCCTGGTCGAAGGCGTCGACGCCATCGTCCACTTCGGTGGCGTGTCCACCGAGCATTCTTTCGAAGACATCCTCGGCCCCAATATCTGCGGCGTGTTCCACATCTACGAAGCCGCACGCAAGCACGGGGTCAAGCGCATCATCTTCGCCAGCTCCAACCACGTGATCGGCTTCTACCGCCAGGACCAGGCCATTGACGCCCATGCCCTGCGCCGGCCCGACAGCTACTACGGCTTGTCCAAGTGCTATGGCGAGGATGTCGCCAGCTTCTACTTCGACCGCTACGGCATCGAGACCGTCAGCATCCGTATCGGCTCCTCGTTCGACGAGCCGCAGAACCCACGCATGCTCAGTACCTGGCTGAGCTACGACGACCTCACCCAGCTGATCGAGCGCGGCCTGTTCACCGCTGATGTCGGCCACACCGTGGTCTACGGCGCTTCCGACAACCGTACCGTGTGGTGGGACAACCGCCATGCCGCGCACCTGGGCTACCAGCCCAAGGACACTTCGGAAGTGTTCCGCGCCGCGGTAGAGGCCAAACCTGCGCCTGCCGCCGACGACCCGAGCATGGTCTACCAGGGTGGCGCCTTCGTCGCTGCCGGCCCATTTAGCTGACACTGCCCTGCCAGGAGGCTCCAGCATGCACTGCGAACTGATCGTCGACGCCCGCAACGGCACCGGTGAAAGCCCGGTGTGGCACTCCAGCGAACAGGCCCTGTACTGGGTCGACATCCCGGCCCGCCAGCTGCACCGCTGGCAGGACGGCGCCCATCAGGTCTGGCAGGGTGACGAGATGCTCGCCTGCATTGCCCGTACCGAGCAGGGTTGGGTCGCCGGCATGGAAAGCGGCATCTTCCAGCTGCAGGCCCAAGCCGACGGCAGCCTCGACAGCCGCCTGTTCGCCGCAGTCGAACACCCTCAACACGGCATGCGCTTCAACGATGGCCGTTGCGACCGCCAGGGCCGCTTCTGGGCCGGCAGCATGTTCATGGACATGCAGCAAGGCGCCCACGTCGGCGCGCTGTACCGGGTCGATGGCGAAGGCCAACTGCATCAGCAGCTCAAGGACATGATCGTGCCCAACGGCCTGGCCTTCAGCCCGGATGGCACGCGCATGTACCTGTCCGACTCGCACCCCAACGTGCAGAAGATCTGGACTTTCGATTACGACATCGACAGCGGCACCCCCTACAACCAGCGGCTGTTTGTCGACATGCGCGCCTTCCCCGGCCGCCCCGACGGCGCCGCCATCGACGCTGACGGCTGCTACTGGATCTGCGGCAACGACGCCGGGCAGATCCACCGTTTCACCCCCGACGGTCGCCTCGACCGCTCGCTCAGCGTGCCGGTGAAGAAGCCGGCGATGTGCGCCTTCGGCGGCGCCAATCTCGACACCTTGTTCGTCACTTCGATCCGCCCTGCAGGCAGCGACCTCAGCGACCAGCCCCTGGCCGGTGGCGTGTTCGCCCTGCGCCCCGGCGTCCAAGGCCTGGAGGAACCGGCCTGGCGCGGCTGACCACGACTCACGCACCACCGCAGCACCCAACACTCACGCGCGAAACCAGATAATAAAAACCACGGAGTTTCACCATGACCTTCAAACGCAAGCTGCTTCTTGCCGTACTCCCGTTCGCTTTCAGCCTGTCGATGCCGGCCTCGGCACTCGACATCAAGTTCGCCGAGATCCACCCGGCCGGCTACCCGACCGTGGTCGCCGAACAGAACATGGGCAAGAAGCTCGAACAGGCCAGTAATGGCGAAATCACCTTCAAGATGTTCCCCGGCGGCGTGCTCGGCTCGGAGAAGGAAGTGATCGAGCAGGCTCAGATCGGCGCCGTGCAGATGACCCGCGTCAGCCTCGGCATCGTCGGCCCGGTGGTACCGGACGTGAACGTGTTCAACATGCCATTCGTGTTCCGCGACCATGAGCACATGCGCAAGGTCATCGACGGCGAGATCGGCCAGGAGATCCTCGACAAGATCACCAACTCCGAATTCAACCTGGTGGCGCTGGCGTGGATGGATGGCGGCTCGCGCAGCCTCTACACCAAGAAGCCGGTGCGCAGCCTCGCCGACCTCAAGGGCATGAAGATCCGCGTGCAGGGCAACCCGCTGTTCATCGACATGATGAACGCCATGGGCGGCAATGGCATTGCCATGGACACTGGCGAGATCTTCAGCGCCCTGCAGACCGGGGTGATCGATGGCGCCGAGAACAACCCGCCGACCCTGCTGGAACACAACCACTACCAGAGCGCCAAATACTTCACCCTGACCAACCACCTGATCCTGCCGGAGCCGGTGGTGATGTCCAAGACCACCTGGAACAAGCTCACGCCTGAGCAACAGGTGCTGGTGAAGAAGCTCGCCCGCGAGGCGCAGATGGAAGAGCGCGTGCTGTGGGACGCCAAGTCCGCCGCCAGCGAAGAGAAGCTCAAGGCCGCCGGCGTCGAGTTCATCGCCGTCGACACCAAGCCGTTCTACGACGCCACCGCTCCGGTGCGCGAGAAGTACGGTGCGCAGTATGCCGACCTGATGAAGCGTATCGACGCGGTCCAGTAACACCGGCCCCTTTCCAAGATGACTTCGGCAGTGCGACGCCCGTCGCCCTGCCGCTTTGGTGATGCCTATGAAAATGCTTTTCCTGAGCGTCAACGACACGCTGTACCGCGCCTGCATCTGGGTCGCCGGCCTGTCGATCCTGGCAATGACGCTGATCATCCCCTGGGGCATCTTTGCCCGTTACGTGCTGGGTACCGGTTCCAGCTGGCCGGAGCCGGTGTCGATCCTGCTGATGGTGCTGTTCACCTTCATCGGCGCCGCCGCCAGCTACCGCGCCGGTGCGCACATGGCGGTGGCGATGGTCACCGACCGGCTGCCAGAGCCGCTGCGTCGGCTGGTGGCGGTGTTCACGCAACTGTTGATGGTGGGCGTCTGCATCTTCATGACCTGCTACGGCTTCAAGCTGTGCGTCACCACCTGGAACCAGTACATGGCCTCGCTGCCCAGCGTGCGGGTGGGCATGAGCTATGCGCCGATCCCGGTCGGTGGCGTGCTGACGCTGGTCTTCGTGCTGGAGAAACTCCTGCTGGGCGACCAGAGCCAGCGCAAGGTGGTGCGGTTTGACCTGGTGGAAGAGAACGAGGGGGCGGCGTAAATGGATGCGTTCATTCTGTTGGGCAGTTTCGTCGCGCTGATCCTGCTGGGCATGCCGGTGGCCTACGCCCTGGGCCTGTCGGCACTGATCGGCGCCTGGTACATCGACATCCCGCTGCAGGCGATGATGATCCAGGTGGCCAGTGGGGTTAACAAGTTCTCGCTGCTGGCCATTCCGTTCTTCGTGCTGGCCGGCGCGATCATGGCCGAGGGCGGCATGTCCCGGCGCCTGGTGGCATTTGCCGGGGTACTGGTGGGCTTCGTGCGCGGCGGCCTGTCGCTGGTGAACATCACCGCGTCGACCTTCTTCGGCGCGATCTCCGGTTCGTCGGTGGCCGACACCGCATCGGTGGGCTCGGTGCTGATCCCGGAAATGGAGCGCAAGGGCTACCCCCGTGAGTTCTCCACCGCCGTGACCGTCAGTGGCTCGGTGCAGGCGCTGCTGACCCCGCCCAGCCACAACTCGGTGCTGTACTCGCTGGCAGCGGGTGGCACGGTGTCGATCGCTTCGCTGTTCATGGCCGGGGTGATGCCCGGGCTGCTGCTGAGCGCGGTGATGATGGGCCTGTGCCTGATCTTCGCCAAGAAGCGCAACTACCCCAAGGGCGAGGTGATCCCGCTGCGCGAGGCGCTGAAGATCGCCGGTGAAGCGCTGTGGGGCCTGATGGCCATGGTGATCATCCTCGGCGGCATTCTGTCGGGCGTGTTCACCGCGACCGAATCGGCGGCTGTGGCGGTGGTGTGGTCGTTCTTCGTGACCATGTTCATCTACCGCGACTACAAGTGGCGCGACCTGCCCAAGCTGATGCACCGTACGGTGCGGACCATCTCGATCGTGATGATCCTGATCGGCTTCGCCGCCAGCTTCGGCTACGTGATGACCCTGATGCAGATCCCGTCGAAGATCACCACGGCGTTCCTGACCCTGTCGGACAACCGCTACGTGATCCTGATGTGCATCAACTTCATGCTCCTGCTGCTGGGCACGGTAATGGACATGGCGCCGCTGATCCTGATCCTCACGCCGATCCTGTTGCCGGTGATTACCGGTATCGGCGTGGACCCGGTGCACTTCGGCATGATCATGCTGGTCAACCTGGGGATCGGGCTGATCACCCCGCCGGTGGGGGCGGTGCTGTTCGTCGGCTCGGCGATCGGCAAGGTCAGCATCGAGGCCACGGTGAAGGCACTGCTGCCGTTCTACGTGGCGCTGTTACTGGTACTGATGGCAGTGACCTACATTCCGGCCATCTCGCTGTGGCTGCCGAGCGTGGTGCTTTAGCTGCCTACGCGATCACTGTGGGAGCGGCCTAGTGTCGCGAAAGGGCTGCGAAGCATCCCCTCGATATCAGCCGTGATGCTGAAACCCTGGGGCCGCTTTGCGGCCCTTTCGCGACACAAGGCCGCTCCCACATAGCAACGAGTTCTTCCTGCAAACGGATCATGCACATGGCTCTGGCTACTACCTCCACCCTCTTCCCGCGCGAACTGGCCATCGCCCTGCTGGCCCTGCTGGCCTGCTCGTTCGCCGGCAACCACATCGCCGCCCGCATCGCCTTCGACGACGACACCGGCGTGCTGCTGGCCATTCTCTGCCGCTCGGGCATCACCTTCCTGGTGCTTGCCAGCCTGGTGCTGTGGCAGCGCCAGCCACTGGGCCTGCCTTCCGGTACACGGCGCTGGCAGCTGCTGCTGGGTCTGCTGATCGCGACCCAGAGCCTGTGTCTGTATTCGGCTGTGGCACGCATTCCGGTGGCCCTGGCGCTGCTGGTGGGCAACACCTTTCCGATGCTGCTGGCCCTGCTCACCTGGGCCTTGGGCGGCACCCGCCCGACCGGGCGCACGGTGCTGTTCATGGGCCTGATCCTCTGCGGCCTGGTGCTGGCGCTGGACGTTCCGAGCCACTTGAGCGGCAGTCACGACGCCAACCCGCACTGGGCCACCGGCGTGAGCCTGGCGTTCTGCGCCGCCTGTGTGTTCGCCTGCGCCCTGTGGATCACCGACCACAAGCTGGCCGCCGTACGCGGCCCGGTGCGCAGCCTGCTGACCTTGCTGATCGTGTTCACCAGCATGCTGGTTGCCGGCATCAGCGGTGTGATGCCGGCCGGCTTGTCGTTGCCGGGCAGCGCCAGCGGCTGGATGGCGCTGGCCAGCCTGGTGGTGTTGTATGGCGTGGCCTTCACCTTGCTGTTCGTCTGCGTGCCGAAGCTGAACATGGCGCAGAACGCGCCAGTGATGAACGTCGAACCCATCGCCACCCTGCTGCTGGGCTGGGCGTTGCTCGGCCAGCAACTCAGTGGCATGCAATTGATTGGCGGTGCCGTGGTGGTGTGCGGCATCGTCCTGTTGACCTACCGGAGGCCTTGATGAGCGTCCCCCTGCTGCACCTGCAAGACCGACTTACTCACCTGAGCATCGCCCCCGACCTGGGTGCCAGCCTGGTCAACTGGCAAGCCAGCGCCACTGGGCAAGCGTTGCTGCGCCCCGCCGACGAAGCCGCCCTGGCCAGCGGCAGCCCCCGGCGCCTGGGCTGCTACCCGCTGGCGCCGTGGTCCAACCGCATCGCCGAGGGCGGTTTCCAGCGCCCTGATGGCTGGCTGGCCTTGGCACCGAACACCGGGCATGACCCCTACCCGATCCACGGCAGCGCCTGGCAGCAGCCCTGGCAGGTGGAGCAGCACAGCAAGCACCACGCCCGCCTGAGCCTCGACAGCACAATGCCGTTCGCCTACCGGGCAACGCTGGATGTGCACCTGCATGAGGGCTGCCTGAACCTGGACCTGCAGGTGACGCATCTGGATTCGGCGCCCACCTGGTATGGGCTGGGGCTGCATCCCTACTTCCCGCGCCATGCCGATACGCGATTGCATGCACAAGCGCGCACCGTGTGGCTGGCGGAGAATGGCGCGTTGCCGTCACGGCAAGCTGAGATACCTGATCACTGGAACTTCACCGCTGCACGGACACTGCCGACAACGCTGGTCGACCATGCCTTCAGCGAATGGCCCGGCAACTGCGTGATCGAGCAGCCGGGCGCGGGGTATCGGCTGGTGTGCAGCGCCAGCGGCGCCGAGCACTTTCTGTTGTTCTGCCCCCATGAGCAGCCGTTCTTCTGCTTTGAACCGGTGAGCCACCCGATCAACGCGCATCACCTGCCGGGGCGACCGGGGCTGAAACTGTTGCAGAAAGGCGAAGCAACCAGCCTGGGATTCAGGATGCAGTATCAGGCATTGTGACCACCTGATAATGGGGCTGCCTTGTAGCCCCATTCACCTCGCGTGCAACCTTCCACACCAGCACCGCCGCGACGATATCGAACGCCGCCAGCACCACGAACAGCGGGCTGTAGCCAATCTGCGTGACCAGGATGCCAAACACCAGGGTAAACACCGCCGCCCCCAGGTAACCACACATCCCGCCCATGCCGGTCGCAGTCGCCACCTGGTCCTTGCTGAAGGAATCCGAGGTGATCGAGTACAGCGCCCCCGACAAGGTCTGGTGGGCAAAGCCGCCAATGCACAGCAGCAGGATCGCCGTGTACGGGCTTTCGACCAGGCCGATGCAGGCCGGGCCGATCATGCAGCTGGCGCCGAACACCAGCACCATCTTGCGCGAGGTGAACAGCGACACCTTGAAGTAACGATGGAACATCGGGCTCAGGTAACCCCCGAGTACGCAGCCGATGTCGGCAGCGAGGAACGGCAGCCAGGCGAACATCGCCACTTCCTTGATGTTCATGTGTCGCTCGGTCATCAGGTACAGCGGAATCCAGGCGTTGAAGGTCTGCCAGGCCGGCTCGGAGAGAATACGGGCCGAGGCGATGGCGTAGAAGTTGCGGGTCTTGAAGATGCGCTTCCAGGCCCCCTTCTCGCGCTGCTCGGCTTTGAAGTGGGCTTCCTGGCCAGACAGGATGTAGTCACGCTCATCGTCGCTCAGGCGCTTCTGATCACGCGGGTGCTTGTACAGCAGCATCCACAGCAAGGTCCACAGCACACCGGACGCGCCGACAATGACGAAGGCCAGCTGCCAGCCACTGTGCAGGATCGCCCACACCACCAGCGGTGGCGCCAGCAGTGCACCCAAGGACGAGCCGATGTTGAACCAGCCGATGGCGACCGAGCGTTCCTTGGCCGGGAACCACTCGGTGGTGGCCTTGACCCCGGCTGGCAAGCCGGCGGCCTCGGTCATGCCCAGCAACCCGCGCAGGAACGCCATGCTCTGCCAGCCGCTGGCCAGGGCGGCACCCGCACAGGCCAGCGACCAGGCCAGGGCGAACACGGCAAAGCCCAGCTTGGTGCCGATGAAATCGATGAGCCAGCCAGCGATCGGCTGCATGAGCGCGTAGCACATCTGCCAGGTCGCAACGATCTTGGCGTATTGCTCGGTGGTGATGGAGAGGTCGGTCATCAGCGTGGGGGCTGCCACCGAGAGGGTGTTGCGGGCGAGGTAGTTGACGACGAGCCCGGCCGTGACAAGGCTGACCATCCACCAACGGATGCCTTTGATCTTCATGGTTCACCTGAATCTTATTTTTAGAGTGACGGGTGATCTGCCTCATGCGCCGGCAGGGCGAAATGAGACAAATTGTTTCAGGCGAAGAGTGCCATGTCATAGGTCGTCGTACAACAATAATTATTCATGCCCCGCTAAAAGGGTGGTATCGGCTCAACTCTATGGATAATCCAGTTGAGTTGTACGATCTCGGTGCTCAATCCAATTGCCGATTTCGCAGGTCCTGCGCCAGCATGTCGATGAACGTCCGCACCTTGGCCGAGCCGTACTTGCTCTCGCGGTGCAAGACATGGATCGGCCAGGGCGCCTCTTCATACTCGGCGAGAATGACCTGCAGCTGGCCGCTGGCCAGTTCATCCACCACCTGGTACGACAGCAGCCGGGCGATGCCCAACCCGCCTACTGCCGCAGCAATCGCGCCATCGTTGCTGGTGACGGTCAGCCGCGGCTTCATGCGTACCAGGGTCGGCTCGTCGGCCAGGCCGAAGCGCCAGCCGGCGCGCGGTGAGAGGTTGGTGGTGGCGATCACTGCATGTTCCGGCAAATCCGACGGGTGCTGCGGCTCGCCCATGCGTGCGAGGTAGTCGGGTGATGCACAGAGCATCCGCCGTACCCGGCCCACGCGCAGCGCCTTGAGGCCGGAGTCGGGCAGCGGCCCGATGCGCACGGCCACGTCCATGCCCTCCTCGACCATGTTCACCACACGGTCGAGGAAGTACGCCGACACATCGACCTCGGGGTATTGCTGCAGGTAGCGCACGATGCAAGGCATTACGAACTTCTTGCCGAACAGGATTGGCGCGGTGATCGCCAGTTCACCCTTGGGCGTGGCGTTGATCCCCGCGGCGGCTTCGTTGGCTTCATGGATGCTGGCGAGGATGTGCCGGGTGTCTTCCAGGTAACGGCCGCCCGCCTCGGTCAGGCGCACGCTGCGGGTGGTGCGCAACAGCAGCTTGACCCCGATCTGTTCTTCAAGGGCGCTGACGGCGCGGGTGACGGCGGCGGGCGAGATGTCGAGGCGACGGGCGGCAGCGGCGAAACTTTCCAGCTCGCCGACAGCGACGAACACCTTCATCAGGTGGATCTGATCCATGCGCGCTCCTGGGCATCGGGGGGTGCGGGGATTATCGGTTATTTGCGTTGCCTGTGCGGGCCTCTTCGCGGCTTCAGCCGTGAAGAGGCCCGCACAGGCAACTTCATAACTCCAGCACCAGCGCCTGGGCCGGGACAGCACAACAAATCAGGGCGGTACCACTTTCGGGCATCTCGGCAGGAGGATTCGGGTAATGCACCTGCCCGCTCACCACCTTGGTCTTGCAGGTTCCACACGAGCCCCCTCGACAGCTGAACTCCGGCGACAGCCCACGCGCTTCAGCCAGTTCCAGCAAGGTGCCAGAACCAGGTGACCAACGTGCCTCCTTGGCAGAGCTGGCAAAGTACACCGGTACCGGTTCGCTGGCAGCCGGTGGCTGTTGCAGCGTGGGCCGGTGGTCATCGCCATGCCGGCGCAGCGTCGATGGCCCGAAGGCCTCGGCATGAATGCGGCCATCCGGCACATGCACCCCGCGCAGTCCCTCATACATGTCCTGGGTGAAGCTGGCCGGGCCACACAGGTAGAAGTCGTAGTCATCCAGCGCCAGCGTTGCCTTCACCTGCTCGATACCCAGGCGCCCGACGTGTTCATAGTCATGCCCTTGTACGGCTTCGGCCTCGGGCTGGCTCAATGAACGATGCACGCTCAAACGTGCACCGGCTTGCTGACGCAATTCGGCCAGTTCCTGCTGGAACGGCAGATCACTCAGGCTGCGTGCCCCGTGGAACAGATGGATGCGGCGCCCCGGCTCGCTCGCCAACAACTCGCGCAGCATGGCCATCAGCGGGGTGATGCCCACGCCCGCCCCCATCAGCACCACAGGCCTGTCGCTGGTGCTATCCAGGGTGAAGTTGCCCATGGGCAGGCGCACCTCCAGCTTGTCCCCTGCCCTGACACGCTCGTGCAGATAGCGCGACGCCGGGCCCTGCGCCTTGACGCTGATGCGCAGGTAGCCATCGGACGGCGCGCAGGACAGGCTGTAGGTGCGAATCAGCGGTGCATCGGCCTCTAGCGGGATACGCACGGGAATGTGCTGACCAGGCTTGAATGCCACCGCCTCATCCACAGCGAAATAGAACGAGCGGATATCGCGGCTCTCCTGCTCCACGCGCGCCACCCGCCAGGCCAGCCACTGGCGCTGACGCTCACGCTGCTGAAGCCGCTGCTCTGCCTCGGCCCAAGTGCCGGTCATCAAGCTGGTTGGCGCATATTCCTCAAACGCCCAGCGCAGGCTAACCGCCGCACGGCGCAGTACCACCTGCTCGATGTCCAGTGTCCACAGCCGCTCGGCGCCGTCGAACGCCGTGATCAGCGGGCTGTCGAGAATCACCTCGGTGCGCCCGCTCACCTGCAGTACGTCGCCGCTGCTGAAATCGACGAACAACAACCCGGCCTGTGGGTTCTCCAGCAGGTTACCGAGGGTGTTGAAATGCAGGTTGCCGGCATAGTCGGGAATAGTCAGGCAGTTGCCTTCGACCCTGACGAAGCCGGGGCGACCGCCACGGTGCGAAACGTCCACCGAACGCTGCCCGTCGGCGTGATCGATGTAACTGGCGACGAAAAACGTATCCGCGTTGGCAATCATCCGGGTGGTCGTTGCATCCAGCCCTTGCGCATCGATCCGCCCTTGCGCCGATTCATCGACGCGGGTGTAGTCACGCAACTGGATGTACTGCGGGCAATTGCCGAAGGACTGCTCGACCCGCACCTCCAGCGCGCCACCCGCAGCCTGAGCGATCAGCCCGTTGATGCGGTTGCGTCGACGCGTATGCAGCTCGATACCGAGCAGCCCGATCGCCCCGCCATCGGCCAGCCCAGGCGTTGCCGGATCATCGCTGGCAAGGCGGGTGTCGATCCGCAATTGCCGTGGGTCGGGCGAGCTGACGAAACCTTCCGGGCCTTCGAGCAGCGTCGCCCAAGGCTTGCCGCCCTGATCCACAGCACCGGCGACGATAAACGGCAATTGCTGGTAGAAACTGCGGTGCTGGTCGGGCATGTAGTCACGAATGACCTTCTGCCCGAACACGTCCATGCGCTCCGACACACCTGCATGCTCCTGCAGGCGCTTCTCGCCGACATGCCAGGGCGAGGTGCGATGATCGGGGAGTTGCGCCATGGCGGCATTCCTCGCGTAGGGTGGCGCCTCAGATGGTGGTCTGCAGGCCAACGGCAGTGCGTGGCATGGCGACGAAGCCAGGCAACGCTTCGATCCGTGCCAGCCAGGCACGCACGTTGGGGTAAGGTTCCAGCGAGACATTGCCCTCGGGAGCGTGGGCGATGTACGAGTAGTTCGCGACATCGGCGATGGTCGGCTCATTGCCGACGAGGAACGCCGACTTGGCCAGCTCGGCATCCATCACCTTGAGCAAGGTGTGCGCGCGGCCGATGACTTCATCGGTGTCGAACGAAGCGCCAAACACCGTCACCAGGCGGGCGGCTGCAGGGCCGAAGGCCAAAGGGCCGGCGGCAACCGACAACCAACGCTGCACGCGGGCGGCCTTTACCGGGTCATGGGGGAGCCACTTGCCCGCCTTGTCGTAGGTGCTGGCCAGGTAGACGAGGATGGCGTTGGAGTCGGCGATCACGGTGCCGTTGTCATCGATCACCGGCACCTGGCCGAACGGATTAAGGGCGAGGAAATCCGGCTGCTTGTGCGCGCCTTTGGCCAGGTCGACGAACACCAGTTCGGTGGGCAGCTTCAGCAACGACAGCATCAGCTCGATGCGGTGGGCGTGGCCGGACTTGGGGAAGTTGTAGAGTGTGATCACGGGCTGGGCTCCAGGGTTGGCACCGGGGTGGTGCCAGGTGGAGCCCATCCTGCGCTGATTCGGCGGGCAGCAGAATCAGTGCAAGGAGCAAACCATAATTTCGCCTGGCGAAATAATCGGGTGATTAGTGCCGCGACTGCTTCTGATAGCGATACAGGCCCCGCGCAGCCTCAACCACGTGCGGCACGCAAGCCTGCAACTCATCGAAGCTCATGGCATCGAGCAGCTCGAAGTTGTCCTCCAGCCCATGCAGTGAAATCGCCTTGAGCAGCTGATCCTGCTCGGGCGGCAACTCGCCCCAAGCCGCTACCTGCGTGCCACGCATGTAGCCGAAGCACCACTCTTCCATGATGATCGCCGTCCCTTCCTCGGCCTCGCTTTCTTCGAACAGCGGTTCGAAGCCTTCGAGGTTCTCTGCCAGTTGCTCGGCAACCTGGTAGGCATAGCGCAGCATCAAGGCGGTGTAGGCCTCCTCATGGGCGGGCTTCTTGAACTTCGGTACCTTTCCACCCGCGACGGTGGGCAGCCATTGCTCTGGCAGCACGTCGACCGGGGAGCTGGCCAGGGCGGTGAAAAAGCCGTTGAGCTCGGCCAGGTTGAGCACCGAATAGTCGTTGCCGTAGGTGATCAGCAGGTCTTCGAGGCGGGCGAGTTCTTTCTCGCTGAGCGGAGGGAGCATGGGAAACATCCTGGAAAGCAAAGATGTGTGCACCCTAACACAGGACTGCTCGAAGGTAGCCCGCCGCCTCGCTGCGGCGGGCATTTTCCCTAGCGTGCCAACCAATCCGCCAGTGCCGCCTGGTTATCCAGGCCAATCAAGAGCCATAGCAGTGTTCGGCACTTGCGCGGGCAGAGTGGGCCACCCATGTGCACACCTTTGCTCTGCAGGTCGATTTCCGCCCCGACAAAGCCGTAAGTGGCCCTTGCAGTCGGCCCATAGCCGGTACGCGTCGCCACGATCACCGGCATGTCCTGGGCAATCCGCGCCAGTGCCTGAGACCAGGCAATGGACACATGGCCCGCACCGAACCCTGCAACGACAAGGCCCTCGTAGCCAAGCGACGGGATGACCTGCAGCAGTGCGCTGTCTGCATCCAGACAAGCCTCGAGCAAGGCGACACGCTGCTCGCAATGCTTCGGCAGCGGTAGAACCTTGCGCGGTGCCGGAGGGCCACGATAGATCACCTGCCCTTCCACCACGCTGCCCTCTAAGCCCCGGCCGGGCGACTCGAAGGCAGCCATCGCCAGGCTGGCAGTCTTGCGGACATGGGCGGCAAGGTGGATCTGATCATTGAGCACCACCAGCACACCACGCCCATGGCTCTCGCCCGCCAGCGCCACCTGCACTGCAGCCATCAGGTTGGCCGGCCCATCATGACCCGGCTGACTGGCCGAGCGCATGGCCCCGGTCATGACCAGCGGTATATCGAAAGGCCATAGCAAATCGAAAAAATAGGCTGACTCCTCAAGTGTGTCCGTCCCCTGAGTCAGCACCACCGCCTGTGCTCCGCGCTCCACCTCACCACGCGCCCAAGCCAGTACGTCGAGCAGGATCCGGCAAGTCAGCGATGCGCTGGGTAACAGACCAAGCGTAACGGTGCTGATCTCGGCGAGCGCCGCTACTTGCGGTACTCCAGCCAACAACGCGTTCCCCCCCAACTGCGGTGTCACGCCGGTACCAGGCAACCCCGCCTGCATGCTGACCGTTCCCCCCAGGCAGCCTAACGACAAACGAGGCAAACAACCTTTGTCGTTCATGCCTCAGCCCCCATAACCAGCCCCAGTACCGATACGATGCCAGCTGTACACACGGCCATGGACACTACATTGCCTATGTATCCGTGCATGTAACCCGGCAGGCGCTGGCTGATTGCTGCCGCCAGTGGTGGCGCGAACAGCGCCCCCAAGGCGGCACTGCCGAGCACCACTTGCCAGCTGGCGCCCAACGTCAGTACCGAAGCCGGCACAATCGACACGATGGGAATATAGGTCGGATACCAACCGCGCTCGCGCCACTGGCGCAACCACAGCAGCACGCCGAGTAGCGAGGCCAATGCCTGACCCGCGATCATCGGCAGCAACAGCTGCGATCCATAGGCGGGGGCCGAAGGTGCCAATGCATGGGCGAGGACTGCCCCCAACAGTAGACCGAGGCTGGCCAATTCATTGCCGAAGAACGGCGCTTCGCTGAAATCAGCAAGTACCCGGCGTAACACCCACACCGCGCCGTAGTCGGTTTTGCCGGTGGCGGACTCAGGCGTGCGAGGGCACATGCCGTCGCGCACCAGCACAGGAAAGCGTTTGCACAAGCCAAATGCCAACAGGCTCGCCAGCGCCATGCCGCTCACGTTGCCAATCACCACCGGCAGTTGCAATGGATAGCACACGTAGTTGACCAACAAGAGGCTCGCAGGCGTGACCAACACCGCGCCCAGTAGCGCACCGCTGAGGGTGACCCGCCAGCCTCCCCCGAACAGCAGCACCATGGCGGCAGGTAGCGAGACGAAAGCCACGAAGGTGGGTTGCCAAGTACCACTGGCGAGTGTCCAGCCCCAGAGGACATGGCTGAGCAGCAGCCCGAGCAGTGAGCTAGTAAACAACCAAGGCCACAGGCCACTGCCGTAGCAGATGGCGAAACCCCGCCAACGATAACCCTGCACATGGGCCCAATGGGCCAGGCAAGCGCCCAATAGCATGCCGAGCGCCGGCAGTTCGTGTTTATAGAAGGCGACTTCGCTGATATCTCCGACGATCCAGCGCAGCCGGCTTAAGGGCTGCTCCAGTGAAGCGGCCAACGCTGCATAATCAGGCCACTCGCCAAACGCCAAGCTGGCTACCAGCAACGTCACCAGAACAAGTAACGTCAGTAAAGGCATACGCTGCCCAACGACAGGAATTGTCTTTTCCATACGCCCTCCTCAACGCGGTATCGCTGGATGCAGGCGATAGCCCAGCGTGGCATCGTACAGATCGGTACGACGATCGCGCGGCAAGTCGTTGAGACTGTTCCAGATTGGCGCCGAGCGCGCTGCACTCAGATCGACATCGGCGTAGACGATGCATTCATTTTCAGCACCAGCGACCTCGCCGATCGGCCAGCCATCGGTGCCTGCTATCAGCGAACAGCCAAGGAAGCACCCGCCCCGCTCATGACCGATACGGTTGGCCGCTGCGATATAGAGGTTGTTGACGTGGGCAGCGGTCATGGTCAGGTACGACGCCATGCAGCGTCCCGCTGCATCGAACAAGGGTGGCGGTGTCCACACCCAGTTGTTCAGGCTGCAGATGATATCGGCGCCTTGGCTGGCCATTAGCCGCGGCACCTCCGGAAACCAGATATCCCAACAAATCAGCAGGCCGATGCGGCCAATCGGGGTTTCGAACACCGGGAAGCCCAGATCACCAGGAGTGAACCAGAGCTTTTCCTGATTCCACAGGTGCGCCTTGCGGTAATGCCCGAGCCGGCCTTCAGGGCCAAACAGCATGGCACTGTCATAGAGTTTGAGTCCGTCCCGCTCGGCGAAGCCTGCTGCGAGGTAGACCTGTTGTTCCCGAGCGAACGTTTCCCAAGCCCGCAGGCTGGGGCCGTCATCCAGGGTCTCGGCATGCGTGTAAGCCTCGGCCCGTGAGTGGAAGGTATATCCGGTGTTGGCCAACTCAGGCAGCACGATCAGATTGGCCCCCTCATTGACAGCGCGTTGGGCCAGCGCCAACCCTTTGCTCACGTTGCCGTCGGTGTACTCCAGGCCCACTTGAGGGTCGTACTGGATGACAGCGATACGGACGGGACTTACCGGTTTGCAATCTGCAGGCATGGCGGCTTCCTTGGTTTTGGTTGTTATGGAAGGACGCCAGTAGAACGGGAGTTGCCCGGGGAGCAACAGTCAGGAGACTCCCACGGGGCTTGAAGGAAAAGGTAAATCAGTATGTAAGAGATATCCTACGGATGCGCTTCGATTTCAAGCACTTACCGAACGTGATAGTGCGGATAGTGCGCAAGCTCGAAGCCGTCACGAAAATGCGCAGACGTGTGACTACAGAGATTGATGACCGCATCGATAGCCGTGCGAAGACAAGGCTCTGTCCAGCCGGCATCTACAGAGAAGGACTCGCCGGCCAGATAGAGCCCGGAAGCGCTACTCAGGTCACGGTTGTACTTCATCAGGCTGACAGCATCGTAATAGGTGCCCGCGCGGTACAACTTCGCACATCCCAAAGCATTTTGATCTGTCATCCAACGTTGTATGCGGATGTTTCGGGTATCGATATAAGGCGAAATGGCTTCTCCGATATTGCTGCAGCGCAACAAGATCCGGTCGAGTTCCTTGATGCACTTCTGGGCCAGTTCGTTATCTGAAAACGAGGCCAGTTTTGTCGCATCATCCTCCCAGGTATAACTGAGCAAAATGCAGTCCTCGGGGTAACTGTCGTTGTAGCGATAGGCGTAGACATCGTGCACGAAGCTGTCGGTCACGAGTATCTGCGGCAGATGCGGGTTACGGTCGAGGAAGTTTTTGCGCAACGGTGCATAGACCTTGCAGCTGGTTTCCCAATGGGCGTGTTTCCAGGCATCGATAACCGCTTGTGGCAAGACCTCGGGACCGAAGCCGTCAAGGCGGATATTGGTTTCGATCAGCCATGACGGCGTCGTGAGGATGACACTGTCGAAGACTTCGCTCAGCAACTGAGCCTGACTGGGCTGGCTGTGCTGCCACTGATACTCCACTCTGATCCGCCCATCAGACTGCTTGTACAGCCCACACACCGAGCTATCAGTCAGAAGGCCATCATCTCGCGTCTGCAAATGACTATACAGTGATGATCCTGATGCTTCGATTTCCATGAACAGCAAGCACTCATCCAAGGCAGCGAGGCCGATGTAGGCAGGCGCCTGAAACTTCAGCCCCCTGCTATCCAGCACGTTGCCGGCGCCCAGGTGAGGAGCGGCCAACGGTATGCCAAGATGGTCGACTCGGCCATGCACAAGCTGCAAATGGCTGCTGAAACCGAAGATGGCGGTGCGTAGCGGGTAAAGGCAGCAGACATCATAGAAAGCCCCCCAACTGCCGTCACCAATGCCGATTGTATAGAAAATCGCCGACTCTTCGCGGGTCATGCCCAGCCCACCGAAATCACCCGGCTCTAAAGGGTCCAATGTCTCCAGAACGGGCAGATGGACCAGATCGCGGAACGACAACTGATGGTAGCGCTCAACAATGGCGGACCATATCGCCTCCCATTCCTGAGTGCCATATACGGCTGCCACACGCTCGGCGAACTGCTCGGCAAAACGCCGCCACTTGCCATGGACCGTCTGCAACAAAGCGCTCGGGGGAGGCGCATCACCTTCCGGATTGCGCCAGATCAACAGCTTCGGCTCGCCCTCACCCTCAAGCAGACCTTCGCGCAAATAGATACCCGTGGCATTGACCCAAGGTGTACCTGGATTGGGAAAATCGGAGATATGCAGATCAAACAGATCGGCGTAGTAAGCCATCAGCGAGCGCCCTGACTTAGGTGCCTCGCCGCTTCTATTGAAGAACGGCATGCGCATGGCCCCCATTTCAAAGGGCGTCGAGGGCCTTTTGTAATCCGCCCCCTTGTTCGCGACCGTCAGGTGGCGGCCCCCCACACGTTGTGATTGCTCGATCAGCGTGATATGGGTGAAGCCACACCGAAAAAGCTCACGCGCAGCAGTCAAACCGGTGATGCCGGCACCGACTATGCAAATGCGATGTTCATGGCGTGTGGCACTGGCAATTCCTCCTTCCTGCTCAACCAGGCGGCGGTAGTCGAAACACAGGTCAGGCGGATTGGGAAAGCGGGCAGCCCAGGGCTTGATGGGGTGAGTTGGTTCGATGGCCAGTTCGGCGGGATGGTTATACGTCGATCCGATTGTCATGATCGTGTGCTCTGGAAAGGGAGCATGATCATGATCAGTGGATCGTAGTACAGAGTGGTAAATGGATACTGCCAGAAAGCATTCGCGGGCAAGCCCGCTCCAGCTTGCGTTGGAGCAGACTTACCCGCGAAAGGGGCGCTAGAGCTTAAACCGCCAACGCGCGCTCACGCAGCTCGCTGTTGAGGATGCGGTCGTTCTCGCTGTAGTCCACCGGGCAGTCGATCACGTGCACGCCAGGGGTCTTGATGCAGTGCTCGAGCAGCAGCAGGAAGGCTTCGGCGCTTTCCACACGGTGGCCATTGGCACCGTAGGCTTCGGCATATTTGACGAAGTCCGGGTTGCCGTAGTCCAGGCCGAAATCGGTGAAGCCCATGTTGGCCTGCTTCCAGCGGATCATGCCGTAGCCGTCGTCACGCAGAATCACCACGGTGATGTGCATGCCCAGACGAACTGCAGTTTCCAGCTCTTGGCTGTTCATCATGAAACCGCCGTCGCCGCATACCGAGATGACCGGGCGATCCGGGTACACCAGGTGCGAAGCCATTGCCGATGGCAGGCCAGCACCCATGGTCGCCAGGGCGTTGTCGAGCAGCACGGTATTCGGCTTGTGCGCCTTGTAGTTACGGGCGAACCAGATCTTGTAGATGCCGTTGTCCAGGGCCACGATGCCTTCGGATGGCAGTGCACGACGGATGTCGGCGACCAGGCGCTGCGGGTAGACCGGGAAGCGGTTGTCGTCGGCGCCTTCGGCGATCTGGGCTTCGTTCGCTTCACGGATGGTCATGAGGCGGGTGAAGTCCCAGTGCGCAGTGTCGTTCAGCGCTTCGCTGATCTGCCACACGGCGTTGGCGATGTCGCCGATCACTTCGACCTGCGGGAAGTACACGGCATCGACTTCGGCGGAGCGGAAGCTGATGTGAATGACTTCGGTGCCGCCACGGACCATGAAGAACGGTGGCTTCTCGATCACGTCGTGGCCGATGTTGATGATCAGGTCAGCCGCTTCGATGGCGCGGTGAACGAAGTCACCGGAGGACAGCGCAGCGTTACCCAGGAAGCGCGGGTGGCGCTCGTCGACCACACCTTTACCCATCTGGGTGGTGATGAACGGGATACCGGTCTTGTCGATCAGCTGCTTGAGGACCTTGGCGGTCATCTTGCGGTTGGCGCCAGCGCCGATCACCAGGATCGGGCTGCGCGCCTTCTTCAGTTTTTCTACAGCGGCTTCGATGGCCACGTGCTCGGCCAGCGGGCGACGGTGCAGGCTGCGCGGGATCGGCAGGGCGTCGGTCTGCTCGGCGGCGATGTCTTCCGGCAGCTCCAGGTGCACGGCGCCCGGCTTTTCTTCTTCAGCCAGGCGGAACGCTTCGCGCATGCGCGCCGGAATGTTGTCGGCCGAAGCGAACTGGTGGGTGTACTTGGTGATGGGGTCCATCATGCCGCACACGTCAATGATCTGGAAGCGGCCCTGCTTGGACTTCTTGATCGGCTTCTGGCCGGTGATCATCATCATCGGCATGCCGCCCAGGTAGGCGTACGCACTGGCGGTCACCAGGTTGGTTGCACCAGGGCCCAGGGTCGACAGGCTCACGCCGGTCTTGCCGGTCAGGCGGCCATAGGTGGCAGCCATGAAGCCCGCGGACTGCTCGTGGCGGGTCAGTACCAGCTTGATCTTCGACTTGCGCAGGGATTCCAGCAGGTCGAGGTTTTCCTCACCAGGAATGCCGAACACATACTCGACACCTTCGTTTTCCAGGCATTGCACAACGACATCGGCGGCCTTGGCCATCTTGCTTGTAACCTCAAGTGATCGGACAGTGGAAGTCCAGAAATGCGCAGCACGGTACGCTGGCATCGCTCGGTTCGGGGGCCAGGATTGCCCCGAACTTAAGTCTTGACGCAGCTTAAGCGCAAACAAGTCACGTTAATTTGCGAGAAATATTGTCGCACCGTACAGACGGTGCAGATAGGAGGATACAGACAAATGACATTTGACTGCAGCGTCAAAGCGCCGCATTGCAGGAAGGCCGAAGACTGGAAAGACAAAACCCCTACCTGCATGTGCAGATAGGGGTTTTGCGAAATTAATCTTGACGATGACCTACTCTCACATGGGGAAACCCCACACTACCATCGGCGATGCATCGTTTCACTGCTGAGTTCGGGATGGGATCAGGTGGTTCCAATGCTCTATGGTCGTCAAGAAATTCTGTTGCCAGAATGTCCAGATGGACAGCCCAGCGAATCCGGATATGTGAATTTGTGGCTCTCTTTTTAGAGCTGCGAACTTTCGGTTCGTATCATCTTCACCACCGCAATCTGCGTCAGCAAATTGCTTGGGTGTTATATGGTCAAGCCTCACGGGCAATTAGTATTGGTTAGCTCAACGCCTCACAGCGCTTACACACCCAACCTATCAACGTCGTAGTCTTCGACGGCCCTTTAG
>NZ_QEQQ01000019.1 GCF_003097235.1 Pseudomonas sp. CC120222-01a
TGCTTTTTCATGGTCTCGCCCTCGCTGCCGTTGGCTTCTTCGAACGCCACCGTGGCACTGTGATGCCTCGGCGGGGGCGAGTCCATCGATTACAGAAAAGCGAAGGCCTCGTCAGGCGCCGGGGGTGAAGTGCTTCTGCTGGGTACCACGGGCAATCAGGCGCGACAGGTAGTCGAGCTTCTGCGCATCCTGGTCGACGAACTTGAAGGTCAGCTGCAGCCAGTCACTTTCAGGCTTGGGCTCCAGCGCTGCGATGGCGTGCAGGTAGCCGTTCAAGCGCGCCACTTCGGCGTTCTCACCCTGCTCCAGGTCGAGCACTGCACCTTCCAGCACCTGTGGCAGCGCCGCACTGCGGCGCACCACCAGCAACGCTTCCTTGAGGCTCAGCGCCTTGATCACGCAGGGCTGGGTACCGCTGGCCAGGCGCAACTGGCCCTGCCCTCGCCCGGTCTGGGCCGCAGCCGCCGCTGTCTGTGGCTTCGGTGCATTGAGCAAAGGCTTGGCCGGCGCGGCAGCAGGCGCCGCCACTTTGGCCGCTTCAGGCTTGCCACCGGTCAGTGCACTCAGCGAGTCATTGGCGAACGCGGAATTTACCCGCGCCGGTGCACCGGCCATCAGGCTTTCCAGCTTGCCGATCTTGCTCAGGGCTTTTTTCACCTTGGTCAGCAGCTGTTCATTGGTGAACGGCTTGCCGACGAAGTCGGAGACGCCGGCCTGGATGGCCTGAATCACGTTCTCCTTGTCACCACGGCTGGTCACCATGATGAACTGCAAGTCCTTCATTTCGGGCTGTTGACGGCACCAGGTGAGCAGTTCGAGGCCGGACATCTCCGGCATCTCCCAGTCGCACAGCACCAGGTCGAACGGTTCCTTGGCCAGCATGGCCATGGCCTTGCGACCGTTGACCGCGTCTTCGATGACCATGCCCGGGAAGGCATTGCGCAGGCACTTCCTCACCAGATCACGAATGAACGGCGCGTCATCCACGACCAGCACATTGACTTTACTCATCGATACTCCTCTTGAACCCGACTAGCCTACCGCGCAATGGTGGCCACTTGCCAACTCTAGGGTCACGCCGGGACTTCTTCGCATCGTTCGCGGGTGCCTGCTGATTGCTCTGCCACACACGAAAACGCCCGGCACGGGCCGGGCGTCGATGCTCGGGAGCAATCTTATTTATCGTCAGCTTTGCCCGGAACATTAGCGCTTTCGGCGTCGCCCGCAGTGCCTTCGACTTCTGCCTTCATGCGCTTGAGGCCCATGTGACGCACGTCGGTACCGCGCACCAGGTAGATCACCAGCTCCGAGATATTGCGCGCGTGGTCGCCGATGCGCTCCAGCGAACGCAGCACCCAGATCACGCTGAGCACCCGCGAGATCGAACGCGGGTCTTCCATCATGTAGGTGACCAGTTCGCGCAGGGCGGTCTTGTATTCGCGGTCGATGGTCTTGTCGTACTGGGCCACTGCCAGCGCCAGGTCGGCGTCGAAGCGGGCGAAGGCATCGAGGGCGTCGCGCACCATGTTGCGCACCTGGTCGCCGATGTGGCGCACCTCGACGTAGCCACGCGGCGATTCGCCTTCCTCGCACAACTGGATGGCGCGGCGGGCGATCTTGGTTGATTCGTCACCGATACGCTCAAGGTCGATCACCGACTTGGAGATGCTGATGATCAGGCGCAGGTCGGAGGCCGCCGGTTGGCGGCGGGCGAGGATGCGCAGGCACTCCTCGTCGATGTTGCGCTCCATCTGATTGATCTGCTCGTCGACTTCACGCACCTGCTGGGCCAGACCCGAGTCAGCCTCGATCAGCGCGGTAACGGCATCGTTCACCTGCTTCTCGACCAGGCCACCCATGGCCAGCAAGTGGCTGCGCACCTCTTCGAGTTCGGCGTTGAACTGCTGGGAAATATGGTGCGTCAGGCTTTCTTTGTTGATCATGTGTTCGCTCCGCGAAGCTGCAAGCGCAAGCTTCTAGTGGTTCGTGTCATTCCCTGTGGGAGCGGGCGTGCCCGCGAACACCGGCAAAGCCGGTGCCATACACCGCGGCGCCTGCTTCGCGGGCACGCCCGCTCCCACAGGGGCCGCAGGGCTGCTAGCCGTAACGACCGGTGATGTAGTCTTCGGTCTGCTTCTTCGCCGGGTTGGTGAACAGGGTGTCGGTATCCCCGAATTCGACCAGTTTGCCCATGTACATGAACGCGGTGTAGTCCGAAACACGGGCCGCCTGTTGCATGTTGTGGGTCACGATGACGATGGTGTACTTGGATTTCAATTCGTAGATCAGCTCTTCGACCTTCAGCGTCGAGATCGGGTCCAGTGCCGAGCACGGTTCGTCGAGCAACAGTACCTCCGGCTCTACGGCGATGGTCCGGGCAATTACCAGACGCTGCTGCTGGCCGCCAGACAGGCCCAGGGCGGACTCGTGCAGGCGGTCCTTGACCTCATCCCACAGGGCGGCGCCCTTCAGTGCCCACTCCACGGCTTCATCGAGCACGCGCTTCTTGTTGATGCCCTGGATACGCAGGCCGTAGACCACGTTCTCGTAGATGGTCTTGGGGAACGGGTTGGGCTTCTGGAACACCATGCCTACCCGGCGACGCAGCTCGGCCACGTCTTCGCCCTTGCGGTAGATGTTGTTGCCGTACAGGTTGATGGCGCCTTCCACGCGGCAGCCGTCGACCAGGTCGTTCATGCGGTTGAAAGTGCGCAGCAGGGTCGACTTGCCGCAGCCGGACGGGCCGATGAAGGCGGTCACGCGCTGCTTGGGGATGTTCATCTGCACGTCGAACAGGGCTTGCTTGTCGCCGTAGAACAGGCTCAGGCCCGGCACTTCGATGGCCACGGTTTCTTCGGCCAGGCGCAGGCCCTGCTTGTCGCGACCCAGGGCAGACATGTCGATGCCGTGGGTGTGGGATTCGTTCTGCATGGTCAACTCCATACGCTTTCAATTCGTTTCAAAGGGCCGCCCGGCTGGCAGGCGGCGCGCTTGCAATTCAGGCTCAGCTGTCGAGCGCCTTGTACTTCTCGCGCAGGTGGTTCCGGATCCACACCGCCGACAGGTTGAGGGTGGCGATCACCAGCACCAGCAGCAGCGCGGTGGCGTATACCAGCGGTCGCGCCGCTTCGACGTTCGGGCTCTGGAAGCCGACGTCGTAGATGTGGAAGCCCAGGTGCATGATCTTCTGGTCCAGGTGCAGGTACGGGTAGTTGCCGTCCAGCGGCAGCGATGGCGCCAGCTTCACCACACCCACCAGCATCAGTGGCGCTACTTCGCCGGCGGCGCGGGCCACGGCGAGGATCATGCCGGTCATCATGGCCGGGCTGGCCATCGGCAGGACGATCTTCCACAAGGTTTCGGCCTTGGTCGCGCCCAGGGCCAGGGAGCCTTCACGCACGGTCCGCGGGATTCGCGCCAGGCCTTCCTCGGTGGCCACGATCACCACCGGCACGGCCAGCAGCGCCAAGGTCAGCGAAGCCCACAACAGGCCTGGGGTGCCCAGGGTCGGCGCCGGCAGCGCCTCGGGGAAGAACAGGCGGTCGATCGAGCCGCCCAGTACGTAGACGAAGAAGCCCAGGCCGAATACGCCGTAGACGATCGCCGGTACGCCGGCCAGGTTGTTCACCGCGATGCGGATCAGGCGAGTCACCGGACCTTGCCTGGCGTATTCGCGCAGGTAGACCGCTGCCAGCACGCCAAACGGCGTGACGATCACGGCCATGATCAGGGTCATCATCACGGTGCCGAAGATGGCCGGGAAGATACCGCCCTCGGTGTTGGCTTCACGCGGGTCGTCGCTGAGGAATTCCCAGACCTTGGCAAAGTAGGTGCCCATCTTGCTGAAGCCGGACATGCCGTTCGGCTGGATGGCGTGCACCACCTTGCTCAGGTTGATTTCCACTTCACGGCCGTTGCCGTCGCGGGCCACCAGGCTGTCGCGGGCGAAGGCCTGGTGCAGGCCCAGCAGGCGGTCCTCGATGGCCTTGTAGCGGCTGTTCAGTTCGGCGCGTTCGGCGTCCATGTCGGCCTGGGCGGCGGCGTCCAGCTTGCCGTCCAGCTCCAGCTTGCGGCCGTGCAGGCGCAGGCGCTCGAGGCCATGGTTGATGGCACCGATGTCTTTCTTTTCGAGGGTTTGCAGTTCGCTGTTGAGCTGGTTGGCGCGCTTCAGGCGGGTTTGCAGCTCGTTCCAGGCTGCCGGGCCTTGGGCAACCACGCGGCCTTCTTCCTTGACGCTGACCAGGTAGCCGTAGAAGTTGCCCCACTCGCGGCGCTCCAGGGCCATCAGGTCGGCCGGGCGCTGCTCGTCTACCAGCCAGTCGCCGACTACCCAGGTGAAGTCGCTGCCGTTGAGGTCGCGGTTACCCACCTTGATCAGCTCACGGGTCATGAACTCCGGGCCGTCGTCCGGCACCGGCAGGCCGGCGCCCTTGAGCCGAGCGCGCGGGACTTCTTCCTTCTGCACCACTTCGCCGATGACAACGTGATCGGCCTGGCCCGGCACCTTGTAGGTGGCCTGGATCAGGTCGGCTGGCCAGAAGTGGCCCAGGCCGCGCACGGCGATCACCGCCAGCAGGCCAATGGTCATGATCACTGCCATGGCCACCGCGCCACCGCTGATCCAGACGCCTGGGGCGCCGCTCTTGAACCAGCCTTTGAGGGAATCCTTTTTCACGGATCGCTACCTTTCTATCAAAGCGACGAGTATTTCTTGCGCAGACGCTGGCGAATCAGCTCGGCCAAGGTGTTCATGATGAAGGTGAACATCAACAGCACGAGGGCGGCGAGGAACAGCACACGATAATGGCTGCCGCCGACTTCCGATTCAGGCATTTCCACCGCCACGTTGGCGGCCAGGGTGCGCATGCCTTCGAACAGGTTCAGTTCCATCACCGGGGTGTTGCCGGTGGCCATCAGCACGATCATGGTCTCGCCCACCGCACGGCCCATGCCGATCATCAGCGCCGAGAAGATGCCCGGGCTGGCGGTGAGGATGACCACGCGGGTCAGGGTCTGCCACGGCGTCGCCCCCAGGGCCAGGGAGCCCAGGGTCAGGCTGCGCGGCACGCTGAACACGGCGTCTTCGGCGATCGAGTAGATGTTCGGGATAACCGCAAAGCCCATGGCGATACCCACCACCATGGCGTTGCGCTGGTCATAGCGCAGGCCGAGGCTGTGCTCGATCCACAGGCGCATGTCTCCACCAAAGAACCAGCTCTCGAGGTACGGGCTGACAGCCAGGGCAAACCAGCCGATCGCCAGGATCACCGGAATCAGGATCGCCGCTTCCCAGCCATCCGGGATGCGCAGGCGGATCGACTCCGGCAGGCGGCTCCAGGTGTAACCCGTCAGCAGAATACCCAGCGGCATGATCAGGAACAGGCTGAACACGCCCGGCAGGTGGCCTTCCAGGTACGGCGCGAGGAACAGGCCGGCGAAGAAGCCGAGGATCACCGTCGGCATCGCTTCCATCAGCTCGATCACCGGCTTGACCTTACGGCGCATGCCCGGGGCCATGAAATAGGCGGTGTAGATGGCGGCGGCAATGGCCAGCGGAGCGGCCAGGATCATCGCGTAGAACGCGGCCTTGAGGGTACCGAAGGTCAGCGGTGACAGGCTCAGCTTGGGTTCGAAGTCGGTGTTCGAAGCAGTCGATTGCCAGACGTACTTGGGTTCGTCGTAGTTCTCGTACCAGACCTTGCCCCACAACGCGCTGAAGGAGATTTCCGGGTGCGGGTTGCGCAGGCTCAGCGGCAGCAGCTTGCTGCCTTCTTCAATGATGATGCGGTTGGCGCGCGGCGACAGGGCCAGGATGCCTGGGCCCTCGGCAGCCTGTTCGACCAGCAGGGTGCGGTGCGCGGTGCTGTGGAACACGCCGAGCTTGCCGTCGGTATCCAGGGCGATGAAGCCCTTGCGGCGCTCTTCGGTATCGATCTGGGCGATCGGCGCCTTGCCCATCTGGAAGGTACGGATCTGCTTGAAGCGCTGCTCGCCATCCGGGTCACGGGCCATGAACCACTGGGCCAGGCCGCCCTTGGAGTCACCGATGATCAGCGAGATGCCGCCCACCAGCTGGGCGGTGGCGGTGATTTCGGTGTCGGCGCTTTCGGCCAGCTTGTAACGGCCATTGAGGCTCTTGTCGCGCAGGCTGAAGACATCGGCGGTGGCGCGACCGTTGATCACGTACAACCACTGCTGACGCGGGTCGATGAAGATGTTCTTCACCGCTTCGGTCATCTGTGGCAATTCGATGCGGTTCTGTTCGGTGCTGGTCTCGCCGGTCAGCATGTTCTCGCTGCGCGACAGCTCGACCACCTGCAGGTGCGCACCCGTGGAGCCGGCCAGCACCAGGGTGTCGCCATTGACGTTGACGCTCACGTGCTCCAATGCACGACCCTGCTCGTCGAGCACGAACGGCTCCTGGCCGTACGGGTAGTCAATGCCTGGGGTGATGGTCTTCTTGTTGTCCGGATAGGTGACCTTGTAGGTGTGGTGGAACACCAGTGCCTGACCGTTGGACAGGCCGAGCACCACCAGCGGGCTGCCCGGCTGGTCGGCGCTGATCGAAGCGACCTGGGTGCCTGCCGGCAATGGCAGGTCGACGCGGCTGAGCTGGTTACCGCTCTTGGTGTCGAAGAAGATGGCCTGACCCTTGTCCGAAACACGCATGCCGACCAGGTTCTGCTCTTCAAGGGCAATCATCAGTGGCTTGCCGGCATCCTGTTGCAGCCAGGTTGGCTCCAGGGCCTTCTTGCTGGTCAGCTCGGCGCCCTGGAACAGCGGCAGCACCACATAGGCCAGATAGAAGAAGATCAGCGTGATGGCTGCCAATACGGCAAGCCCGCCCACCAGTACATACCAGCGGGTCAGGCGATCCTTGAGGGCGCGCATGCGGCGCTTGCGTTGCAGCTCGGGCGTATTGAAGTCAATCCGCACGGGCGGGGAGTTTGGGGTCATTGTGGAATTGGCCAGATCATTCATGCGCACACCCTAGCGGTCCCGTATGACAAAAACATGACAGTGAGTTGACGCAAAAAAGCCCGCCGCACAGGAACCCTGGCACCGGACTGGAAAGTCGTGGAAGAGGCCGGGCATCAGCACCGGCCTCATCCTCAGTCAGTTACTTCTTTGCAACGTTGTCCGAGTGGGACAGGCCCAGGTCAGCCAGGGTCTTGTCGACCACTTTGGCCGGCAGCGGGATGTAACCATCCTTCACCACGACCTGCTGGCCAGCTTGCGACAGCACCAGCTTGACGAACTCGGCTTCCAGCGGGGCCAGAGGCTTGTTCGGCGCCTTGTTGACGTAGACGTACAGGAAGCGCGACAGCGGGTAGCTGCCGTTCAGGGCGTTGGTTTCGTTGTCTTCAACGAACTCGCCGCCTTCTTTCTTGGCCAAGGCCACGGTCTTGACGCTGGCCGTCTTGTAGCCGATGCCCGAGTAGCCGATGCCGTTCAGCGAGGAGCTGATCGACTGCACGACCGAAGCCGAGCCAGGCTGTTCGTTGACGCTAGGCTTGAAGTCGCCTTTGCACAGGGCTTCTTCCTTGAAGTAGCCGTAGGTGCCCGACACCGAGTTGCGGCCGAACAGCTGAATTGGCTTGTTGGCCAGGTCGCCGGTCACGCCCAGGTCGCCCCAGGTCTTGACTTCGGCTTTGGCGCCGCACAGGCGGGTGGACGAGAAGATCGCATCAACCTGGGCCATGGTCAGGCCTTTGATCGGGTTGTCCTTGTGCACGAACACGGCCAGGGCGTCGACGGCAACCGGGATGGCGGTTGGCTTGTAGCCGTACTTCTGCTCGAAGGCTTGCAGCTCGACGTCCTTCATCTTGCGGCTCATCGGGCCGAGGTTGGCGGTGCCTTCGGTCAGCGCGGGTGGCGCGGTGGAGGAGCCGGCAGCCTGAATCTGGATGTTTACGTTCGGATATTCCTTCTTGTAGGCCTCGGCCCACAGAGTCATCAGGTTCGCGAGGGTGTCGGAACCGACGCTGGAGAGGTTGCCCGAAACACCGGTGGTCTTGGTGTAGGTCGGGATCGCAGGGTCGACAGCGGCTACCGCGTTGGCGGTGGCAACGCCAGCGGCGGCAAAAGTGAGGGCCGCCATCAAACGCTTCAGTTTCATGCCTTGCTCCTAGCAGGAATATTGGGGTGTTGGATGGAACGGGGCCAAGTATCTGCAGGCCGCATGAATACGATATGACTCAATTGTGACAAATGGATGAAAGGCCATCACTAAAACAGGTCTGGCCTCTTCGCGGCTGAAGCCGCTCCCACAGGGTTTTGCAAAGGCCTCAGGGCCTACACCGTACCTGTGGGAGCGGCTTTAGCCGCGAAGAGGCCAGTAGCCTTGGCGCAGATCAGCGCTTGTTGGCGAGCAGGTACAGGCCAACGGCCAGACCGACAGCGCACAGGCCAGCCACATAGTAGGCAGGCGCCATCGGGCTGACCTTGAGCAGCGCCGTCACCACCATCGGCGTCAGGCCGCCGAAGATGGCGTAGGCGACGTTGTAGGAGAACGACAGCCCGCTAAAGCGCACCACCGCCGGGAACGCCTTGACCATCACGTACGGCACCGCGCCGATCACACCCACGCACAAGCCGGTCACTGCATACAGCGGGAACAGCAGCTCAGGATGGGTCGGCAGGCTGTGGTAGAAGGTCCAGGAGCTGGCCAGCAGCAGCAGGCTGCCGATCACGAACACCCGGCCCGCACCAAAGCGGTCGGCCAGGCTGCCGGCACCGATGCAACCGAAGCTGAGCAGCACGATTGCCAGGCTGTTGGCCTTGAGCGAGTCGGTGGGGCTGACGTGGTAAATGCTCTGCAACAACGCCGGGGTCATCAGGATCACCACGACGATGCCGGCAGACAGCATCCAGGTCAGCAGCATCGACAGGATGATCGGGCCACGGTGGTCACGCAGCACCGCACGCAGCGGCAACTCTTCGGCCAGGGCTTTGCGCTGCTGCATCTCGGCGAACACCGGGGTCTCGTGCAGCCAGCGGCGCAGGTACACCGAGAACAGGCCAAACACACCGCCGAGCAGGAACGGGATCCGCCAGGCGTAGTCGGCCACTTCTTCGGCGCTGTAGAGGGTGTTGATCAGGGTCGCTACCAGCGAGCCGAGCAGGATGCCCGCCGTCAGGCCGGCAGTCAGGGTGCCACAGGCGTAGCCGGTGTTGCGCGCCGGCACATGCTCGGAGACGAACACCCAGGCGCCCGGCACCTCGCCACCGATGGCCGCGCCCTGGATCACGCGCATCAGTAGCAGCAGGACCGGCGCCCACAGGCCGATCTGTGCATACGTCGGCAGCAAACCCATGATCAGGGTCGGCAAGGCCATCATGAAGATGCTCAGGGTGAACATCTTCTTACGCCCGAGCAGGTCGCCGAAGTGAGCCATGACGATGCCACCCAGTGGCCGTGCCAGATAACCGGCGGCGAAGATGCCGAAGGTCTGCATCAGGCGTAGCCATTCGGGCATGTCAGGCGGGAAGAACAGCTTGCCGACCACCGTGGCGAAGAACACGAAGATGATGAAGTCGTAGAACTCCAGGGCTCCGCCCAAGGCGGACAGTGAGAGGGTCTTGTAGTCACTGCGGGTCAGCGGCCGCGAGGGCTGCTCGATACTGCTCGGCACGGAGGTCATCGCTCGTCGTTCTCTTGTAGGTCATGCAGGCCGCTTGGCACGCGGCTTCTGGGTTAGGGCGAGGAGCGAAGATAGCAAATTGCCGAGCTGCGCTGAAAGCGATACAAAATCCATACAGATATTCGTGAATGCGCAGTCGTCGCCTGGCGATTGGCTATATATACTGGCCGTTCGTAGGAAAAGGTTGCTTTAACCGTGGGAAGTTGTGCGAAAACGCCGGACGTGATGTCAGACGGTTTCGCAGAGTTTCCCTATGGCCGTCCAGCGAAACGCAATCGGCGTAGTATGTTGTCAGCTGAATCGTTTTCCCGGCCTTGCGCCCCCCAACGAAAGCGTCACGGGTCAGAGGCCCCATCGCATGATTGAGCTCGAACAAGAAGATCCTATCCCGCAAGGCGACCTGGCCTTGCAGATCACCGCGCTGCCGCGCGAAACCAATGGTTTCGGCGACATCTTCGGCGGCTGGCTGGTCGCGCAGATGGACCTGGCCGGCACCGCCATGGCCAGCCGCGTCGCTGGCGGCCGGGTCGCCACGGTATCCATTGACCGCATGGCATTCCTGGTGCCGGTGGCCGTGGGCGCACAACTGTCGTTCTATACCCAGACCCTGGAAATCGGCCGCAGCTCGATCCGCATGATGGTCGAGGTGTGGAGTGACGACCCGCTGTCCAGCGAATGGCGCAAGGTTACCGAAGCGACATTCGTGTTCGTCGCCATCGATGGCAGTGGCCGAACCCGCTCGGTGCCTCGTCGCTGAGCCTTGCGAGCGGTAAACTCATTGCACGTCACCGAGTCCAAGGGCTCACAGGCAATCAATGAGACGAGCGCAATGGCTACCTTCAAGGTCGAATCCGAGCAACACGGCGAACTCAACTGCTGGCGCATCAGCAGCGACCGCGCCGAACTACTGATCGCCCAGCAGGGCGCGCAGATCCTCAGCTACCAGCGTGTTGGCGAGCCACCGCTGCTATGGCTGAGCGACCAGGCCATCTTCCGCCAGGGCAAATCGGTGCGCGCCGGTGTGCCGGTGTGCTGGCCGTGGTTTGGCAACCTGCAGCGCAACCCCGCATCCGTGCAGGCCATGTACCGTGGCGAGCAGGCTCCCGCCCATGGCTTGGCGCGTACGCGTGACTGGCAGTTGCTGGGCGTCGAAGAAAAAGGTGATGACCTGCACATCGAGTTCGAGCTGCCAGAGGCCAAGGGCGATCTGCCGGACTGGCCGCATGACGTCGAGCTGAAACTGCAGATCGTACTGGGTGATGAGCTCAGCGTGTCCCTGAACAGCCGCAACATGGGCAACAGCCCCGTGACCATCAGCCAGGCCTTGCACAGCTACTTTGCCGTCAGCGACGTGCGCCAAGCGCGGGTCGAAGGGGTCGAGGGGCTGCAGTACATCGAGACCCTGGCTGACTGGGAACAGCGCCAGCAGCAGGGTGCGCTGGGCTTTGCCGGGGAAACTGACCGGATCTACCTGGATACGCCGCAGAAGCTGAGCATTGTCGATCCGCACTGGGAGCGGCGGATCACCCTGACCTGCACCGGGTCGCGCTCGGCGGTGATCTGGAACCCGTGGACCGAGCGGGCCAAGGAGCTGGCAGACATGGCCGATGACGGCTGGCAGCGGATGCTGTGCATCGAGACGGCGAATGTTTGGGATGATGTGGTGGAGCTAAAACCCGGTGCCAGCCGATCGCTGCAGGTCAGGGTTGGCAGCGCCAAGATCTGATGACTGCGTCAGCCTCTTCGCGGGCTCGCCCGCTCCCACAAGGTTCTCCACTGTGTTCAAAACCTGTGGAGATCCCCTGTGGGAGCGGGCTTGCCCGCTAAGAGGCCGGCACAGGAGAGATCAGAGGTCAGCGTCTTCCACCACCCTCACCTTCCCCGCATCCAGCGCATAAGCCGCATCGGCCAGGTCATTGCTGACCTTCTCCACCTTCAACTTGCCGCTGACCCAAAGCGGCGTGTAGATATCATCGATCTTCAGGCCCTTCGGATACCGCACCAGCACCAACTGGTTTGGCGGTGGCGGCGGCACGTGGATGCAGGCGCCTGGGTAAGGCACGAGGAAGAACAAGGTGCTGTTGCCCTTGGCATCGCTTTCCAGCGGCACCGGGTAGCCGCCCAGGCGGATGTCCTTGCCGTTCATGGCGGCCACGGTCTTGGTCGAATACATCACCGCCGGCAGGCCCTTGCTCTGCTTGAGGCCGCCCTTGGCGGTGAAGGTGCCATTGGCTTCCGGCGAGTTGTGATCGATCTCGGGCATTTCTTCGAGGGCCTTCTGGTCCGACTTGGGCATCAGCTCCAGCCAGTCGGTTTCAGGCAACTCGGCATGGGCCAGGGTACTGATCAGAAGCAACGGAATGAGAAAAAAGGCACGCATGAAAATGCTCGGCAACTCGAGATGAATTGCCGGGCATTCTAACCAGTATTCAGCGTTTCTTGATGAATCCGTAGATCACCAGAAGGATGATCGCACCCACCAGCGCACCGATGAATCCTGCAGCTTGGCCAGCCTGGTAGATCCCCAGTGCCTGGCCGCCATAGGTGGCGAGCAGGGAGCCGGCGATACCCAGCAAAATGGTCATGATCCAGCCCATGCTGTCGTCGCCCGGCTTGAGGAAGCGGGCCAGCAGGCCAACGATGAGGCCGATGAAGATGGTTCCAATGATGCCCATGGCAATCCCTCTGAAGTGAAGATGGAACAAGCCAAAGCCTAGACAGCGCTTTGGCTTGTTGCCATTTTCAGAGGGCAGACCCCGAGCAGAAGTTCGATCAGTTGCTGATCAGCGCTTCTACTTCGGCAATCTTGGCCCTCAGGCTGGCCATGTCCTGGCAGCGCAGGGTGGCGTGGCCGACCTTGCGTCCGACCTTGAAGGCCTTGCCGTAGTGGTGCAGGTGGCAGCCGTCGATGGCCACGACCTTGTCTACCGCCGGCACTTCACCGATGAAGTTGAGCATGGCGCTCTCACCGACCTTGGCAGTCGAGCCCAGCGGCAGGCCGGCCACGGCGCGCAGGTGGTTTTCGAACTGGCTGCACTCGGCACCTTCGATGGTCCAGTGCCCGGAGTTGTGCACACGTGGGGCGATTTCGTTGGCCTTCAGGCCACCGTCGACTTCGAAGAACTCGAAAGCCATCACACCGACATAGTCCAGCTGCTTGAGCACACGACCAACGTAGTCTTCGGCCAGGCCCTGCAGCGGATGCGCTTCGCTGGCCACCGACAGTTTCAGAATGCCGCTCTCGTGGGTGTTGTGCACCAACGGGTAGAAGCGGGTTTCGCCATCGCGGGCACGCACGGCCACCAGCGATACTTCACCGGTGAAAGGTACGAAGCCTTCCAGCAGGCAAGGCACGCTGCCCAGCTCGGCGAAGGTACCCACCACGTCTTCAGGCGTGCGCAGAACCTTCTGGCCCTTGCCGTCGTAGCCCAGGGTGCGGGTCTTCAGCACTGCCGGCAGGCCGATGCTGGCGACCGCCGCGTCGAGGTCTGCCTGGGAGAGGATGTCGGCGAAGGCCGGAGTCGGGATCCCCAGGTCGCGGAACATGCTCTTCTCGAACAGGCGGTCGCGAGCGATGCGCAGGGCTTCGGCGCTCGGGTAGACCGGGACGAACTGCGACAGGAAAGCCACGGTCTCGGCCGGGACGCTTTCGAACTCGAAGGTCACCAGGTCGACTTCGTCGGCCAGTTGGCGCAGGTGGTCCTGGTCGCCATAGTCGGCACGCAGGTGCTCGCCCAGCGGGGCGGCACAGGCGTCCGGCGCCGGGTCGAGGAAGGCGAAGTTCATGCCCAGCGGGGTGCCCGCCAGGGCCAGCATGCGGCCCAGTTGGCCGCCACCGATTACACCGATCTTCATGGGTTCAGCCTCAAGCCTGGCGCGGGTCTGGATTGTCCAGCACGGTGTCGGTCTGCTCGGTGCGGAACTGCTTCAGCGCCGCGTGGTACTGCGGGTACTTGGCGCCGAGGATGCTCGCCGACAGCAGCGCGGCGTTGACGGCGCCAGCACGGCCGATGGCCAGGGTGGCAACCGGCACGCCGGCAGGCATCTGCACGATCGACAGCAGCGAGTCGACGCCCGAGAGCATCGACGACTGGACGGGCACGCCCAGCACCGGCAGGTGGGTCTTGGCGGCACACATGCCTGGCAGGTGGGCAGCGCCACCGGCACCGGCAATGATCACCTCGATGCCACGCCCTTCGGCCTCTTCGGCGTACTGGAACAGCAAGTCCGGGGTGCGGTGGGCGGAAACCACCTTCACTTCGTAGGGAATGCCGAGTTTTTCCAGCATATCGGCGGTGTGGCTAAGGGTGGACCAATCGGACTTGGAGCCCATGATCACGCCAACCAGTGCACTCATCGTCGAGCCTCTCCTGCAAGCGCCTTCTGGCGCGCTAAAAGCAACAAGCCACGCAGGTGGACCGGCGTGGCTTGTCATACGGATTCTGAATCGACCGGGTCGGCCGAAGGCGCGGGATTGTAGCGTATTTCTGCGCGGGCCGCCCACCCCCATAAGCACATGTCGGATCAAAGGGCAAGCTGTCTCGCGGGACAACTTTTCAGTGGTCCACCGGCCAAGCGCCAGGCCTTCCAGGTGCCTCTCGCGTCGGCGATACCGGAACCTCAACGCTCCACACAATGGAGGTTCCACCATGCACTGCATCAAACGACTTGCCACGGTAATGTTACTGGCGTGCGCACTGCGCTTGCCCGCAGCCATCGCCAGCGAAACCCTGATCATCCACGTATACCTGCACGATGAACTCGCATCGGTCACTGAAGAAGCGCTGTACTACGACTACCTGAAACACTGGGAAGACGAGATGCACGCATTCACCTCGCAGTCGATCGAGGTGATCTACCATCGCGATATTCCGGGCATCACCGACATCGAATACGCCGCAAGGAACAATGCCAGCTCGACACTTCAGGCATTTCACAACGCCATGGCTGAACTCAGGTTCCAGCACTATCCAAAAGCCATCAACAAGTCGATCCTGGTGACCCAGAACGGCTACGAGCTACTCGACAACGGCAAGACGGTGGAAGGCCTGGCACAGTTCGAAGGCATCAGCGCCATCGCCTCTCGCAGCAGTTTCGCCAACCTGGGGCACGAAATCGGCCACATGCTCGGGGCCACCCACGAGCATGCAGAAACCGTCAGGACGCCGTTGCTGGTCAAATGCGAAACGTATGTCTACCCGGAACGCGCCTGGGACCGCTCGAACTGCTACCGCTACAGTGATGATAATCGTCAGAATATCGTCGCACACCTGCGCAACCATCAACCGTGACGGTCAAGCCTCGCCCTGACTGCCCGCCGACTCGAGCTTGCGCCATAGCAGCCTGACGTTGGCCTTGCGCACCAAGGCGCAGCGATACAGGCGGATTTCCAGCGGCACATGCCACTGAGTGCCGCCACAGATCGCCAGTTCACCCCGCTCCAGTTCGCCGCGCATCGACAAGCGAGGCACCCAGGCAATGCCCATCCCTTCGAGCGCCATGCTCTTCAGGCTGTCGGCCATCGCGGTTTCATAAACGGTGGTATAGCGCAGGTTGCGCTGGCGCAAGAGCAGATTCACCGAACGGCCAAGGAAGGCACCGGCACTGTAGGCCAACAACGGCACGCTGCTGTCGGCTTCAAGGTCGAACAGCGGCTTGCCGTCGGCATCCACTGCGCACACCGGAAGCATTTCGGTGTTGCCCATGTGCAGCGACGGGAAGATTTCTGCATCCATCTGCAAGGCCGCGTCGGGATCATAGAACGCCAGCATCAGGTCGCAGCCACCCTCCCTTAATGCATGCACCGCATCTCCGACGTTAGTCGCAACCAGGCGTGTGGCGATGTTCAAACCATCATTGCGCAACTGGGCTACCCAGCGTGGGAAAAAGCCCGATGCCAGGGAGTGCGCCGCAGACACCTGGATCACCTCACCCTGGCCACCTTCGAGGTGATGCAAATGGCGAAGAACTTCGCTTAATTGGTCGACAACGGTACGGGCAGTGACGAGAAACAGCTGCCCTGCCTCGGTCAGCTCGATCGGTGTGCGGGAACGATTCACCAGGGTCAGCCCCAGCGCTGCTTCCAGGCTGCGTATACGCCGGCTGAAGGCGGGCTGGGTGACGAAACGTCGTTCGGCCGCCTGGGAAAAACTGCGGGTGGAGGCCAGGGCACTGAAGTCCTCCAGCCACTTGCTTTCGAGGTTCATGAAGCAGATCTCCCGGCGTGCACCAAAATGGAACACGCTCGAATGTCAATTGGCGTCACACGAAACACTATGCCGTTTGTGCATAGGTTAGCGTGCAACAGCATTGGCCGCAAAATCCCCTTCAGGCCTAGGATTGGCGCCATTCCGGCATGTGCCGGGTCAAAATCGAGATGATATCCATCATGTCCTCCGCTGCATCGTTCCGCGTCGAAAAAGATCTGCTTGGTACCCTTGAAGTCCCTGCCGATGCCTACTACGGCATCCAGACCCTGCGCGCTGCCAACAACTTCCATCTCTCCGGTGTTCCGCTGTCGCACTACCCGAAGCTGGTCGTGGCCCTGGCCATGGTCAAGCAGGCTGCTGCCGACGCCAACCGTGAGCTGGGTCACCTGAGCGATGCCAAGCACGCTGCCATCAGTGCAGCCTGCGCCCGCCTGATCAAAGGCGATTACCACGACCAGTTCGTGGTGGACATGATCCAGGGTGGTGCCGGTACTTCCACCAACATGAACGCGAACGAAGTCATCGCCAACGTCGCGCTGGAGGCCATGGGCCACCAGAAGGGTGAGTACCAGTACCTGCACCCGAACAACGACGTGAACATGGCGCAGTCGACCAACGACGCCTACCCGACTGCCATCCGCCTGGGCCTGTTGCTGGGCCACGACGCCCTGCTGGCCAGCCTCGACAGCCTGATCCAGGCCTTCGCTGCCAAAGGCAAGGAATTCGACCACGTACTGAAGATGGGCCGCACCCAGCTGCAGGACGCCGTACCGATGACCCTGGGCCAGGAGTTCCGCGCCTTCGCCACCACCATGACCGAAGACCTGCAGCGCCTGCGCTCGCTGGCCCCGGAACTGCTGACTGAAATCAACCTGGGCGGTACCGCCATCGGTACCGGCATCAACGCCGACCCGGGCTACCAGGCCCTGGCCGTGCAGCGCCTGGCTACCATCAGCGGCCAGCCGCTGGTACCGGCTGCCGACCTGATCGAAGCCACTTCCGACATGGGTGCCTTCGTGCTGTTCTCCGGCATGCTCAAGCGTACCGCGGTCAAGCTGTCGAAGATCTGTAACGACCTGCGCCTGCTGTCCAGCGGCCCGCGCACCGGCATTAATGAGATCAACCTGCCAGCGCGTCAGCCAGGCAGCTCGATCATGCCAGGCAAGGTCAACCCGGTTATCCCGGAAGCGGTCAACCAAGTGGCCTTCGCCATCATGGGCAACGACCTGGCCCTGACCGTCGCCGCCGAAGGTGGCCAGCTGCAGCTGAACGTGATGGAGCCGCTGATCGCCTACAAGATCTTCGACTCGATCCGCCTGCTCCAGCGTGCCATGGACATGCTGCGCGAGCACTGCATCGTCGGCATCACTGCCAACGAACAGCGCTGCCGTGAACTGGTCGAGCACTCGATCGGCCTGGTCACCGCCCTGAACCCGTACATCGGCTACGAAAACGCCACCCGTATCGCCCGCGTTGCCCTGGAAACCGGCCGCGGCGTACTGGAACTGGTGCGTGAAGAGAAGCTGCTGGACGACGCGATGCTCGACGACATCCTGCGTCCGGAAAACATGATCGCTCCACGTCTGGTTCCGCTGAAGGCGTAACTCAGACCGCTGCAAACAGTCTCACCAGGTCGAGGGACTAGACACCTCTCAACCTTTCAAAGGCCCGAGCGCACGCTCCGGGCCTTTTTTTTGGTCTCATGAATGTCGCGCCCGCGATGCCATGCCGGTATCGGCACACAACTTGCTCCATAATACCTCCCAGGCCCACGGGATGACCGAGCATGCTGCACAGCCACCTGACCACCCTCAACGCGGTTTCGCTGATCCTCAACCTGTTTCAGGAAGAAGGCTGCGAGGCGACGACGTTGCTCGCCGGCAGCGGCATAGGCCCGGCCGACCTGGGCCATAGCGACGCACGCATCACCACCCAGCAAGAGTTGCAGGTGTGCGCCAATGCCGTTGCCCGGCGCGAGGAAATCGGCCTGGAACTGGGCCGTCGCATGCATGTGTCGTGCTACGGCATGCTCGGTTACGCCCTGCTCTCCAGTGCCACTTTGGGTGACGCCCTGCGCCTGGCGCTGCATTATCCGGCACTGCTGGGAACAGTCTTCAAGCTGCGCCTGGTCGACGATGGCCAGCGCGTCTGGTTCAGCGCCAGCGAATACCATGACAGCCCGGCACTCGCCGCCTTCAATGCCGAGTTCTGCCTGGTGTCGTTGAAAGTGATCTGCGATGACCTGCTCGGCCGCACCCTGCCGCTGCTCGGCGCCCGCTTCGAGCACCCACGGCCCGGCTACCACGGCCTCTACACTGGCGCCTTCCAGTGCCCGCTGGCCTTCGACGCCGAGGACAACGCCTTTGCCTTCGAACGGCGCTGGCTGGACATGCCATTGCCGCTGGCCGACCCGATTACCCACAAGGCCATGAGTGAGCGCTGCCGGCGCCTGAACCTGGAATTCACCGGGCGCCAGGCCTGGCTTGGGCGCATCCGCCAGTTGTTGCTGCAACAACTGGATGCGGCGCCGGGCCTGGAGGGGCTGGCGCGGCAAATGAACTGTTCCTCGCGGACCTTGCGCCGCCACCTGCAGGCGCTGGGCTGCAGTTATCAACAACTGCTCGATGAGCTGCGCTTCGATCGGGCCAAGCAATTGCTGGCCGACGAGCAGATGCCGATCTACCGGATCGCCGAGACCCTGGGGTTCAGCGAGACCGCAAGTTTCCGCCATGCATTCCAGCGTTGGAGCGGGGTCGCCCCCAGCCACTTCCGTGGCTGACCTGCAGTGGCCAACGAGCTTGGCCACATCGATCCCCTTTTGGCCGTTTGCGACGTTCTCCGCCACCGGGCCGCCCGTGAAAATGGGCCCACGCCAGTCCCCCCGGAGAACAACAAATGCTGACGATCTATTCCGATGATCACCGCCTGCACCATGGCCGCTGCGAGCTGATCGACGGCAAGCTGATGCCTTGCTTCGAAATGCCCTCGCGCGCCGACCACGTCCTCGATCAAGTGAAAAAGCGCAACCTCGGCGACGTCCAAGGCCCGACTGACTTCGGCCGTGCACCGCTGCAGCGCATTCACAGCGCCGACTACCTCGACTTCTTCCAAGGCGCCTGGGCACGCTGGGCCGCGCTCGGCCACGACGGCGACCTGCTGCCCTTCACCTGGCCGGCGCGCACGCTGCGCCAGGTCAAGCCAACCGGCCTGCATGGCGAACTCGGCTACTACAGCTTCGACGCCGGCGCACCGATCACCGCTGGCACCTGGCAGGCCGCCTACAGCGCCGCGCAGGTCGCCCTGACCGCCCAGGCTGCCATCCAGCAGGGCGCTCACTCGGCCTTCGCCCTGTGCCGGCCACCAGGGCACCACGCCGCCGCTGAAGTCATGGGTGGCTATTGCTACCTGAACAATGCCGCGATCGCTGCCCAGGCCTTCCTCGACCAGGGCCGCGCCAAGGTGGCCATCCTTGACGTCGACTACCACCACGGCAACGGCACCCAGGACATCTTCTACCAGCGCAACGACGTGTTCTTCGCCTCGATCCACGGCGACCCAACGGATGAATTCCCGTTCTTCCTCGGCTATGCCGATGAAACCGGTGAAGGCGCAGGCGAAGGCTGCAACATCAACTACCCGCTGCCCGCCGGCAGTGACTGGGCGGCCTGGAGCGCCGCACTGGAAGACGCCTGCCAACGCATCGCCGCCTATGACGCCGACGTGCTGGTGGTCTCCCTCGGCGTGGACACCTTCAAGGACGATCCGATCTCCCAGTTCAAGCTGGACAGCCCGGATTACCTGGAAATGGGCAAGCGCATCGCCCAGCTCGGCAAGCCCACCCTGTTCGTGATGGAAGGTGGCTACGCTGTGGAAGAAATCGGTATCAACGCAGTCAATGTGCTGGAAGGCTTCCAGCGCGCCCAGCCAGGAGCCTGATCATGGTCCGACTCAAGCGTCTGCTCGCCCCGTTCATCGCTGCCACCCTGTTCACCGGTGCCCTGCAAGCTCAAGCCGAGCAGCGCACCCTGCGTGTGTATAACTGGTTCGATTACATCACCCCGCAGACCTTGAGCGACTTCCAGAAGGAAAGTGGCACCAAGCTGATCTACGACATTTTCGACACCAATGAAGCGCTCGAGGCCAAGCTGCTCACCGGCAACTCCGGCTACGACGTGGTCGTACCGTCCAACGTGTTCCTCGCCAAGCAGATCGAAGCCGGGGTATTCCAGCCTCTGGACCGCAGCAAGCTGCCGAACTGGCAACACCTGGACCCGGCGCTGATGAAGCTGATCGAGGCCAACGACCCGGGCAACAAGTTCGCCGTGCCGTACATGTACGGCACCATCCTGATCGGGTTCAACCCGGACAAGGTCAAGGCTGTGCTCGGTGACCAGGCTCCGGTCGACAGCTGGGACCTGATCTTCAAGGAGGAGAACATCTCCAAGCTGAAACAGTGCGGTGTCGCGCTACTCGACTCGCCGTCGGAGATCCTGCCGCTGGCCTTGCAGCACCTGGGTTTGCCGCCCAACAGCGACAAGCCAGACGACTACAAGAAGGCCGAAGCGCTGTTGCTGAAGATCCGCCCGTACATCACCTACTTCCACTCCTCGAAGTACATGGCCGACATCGCCAACGGTGATATCTGCGTGGCGGTGGGCTACAGCGGCAGCTTCTCGCAGGCCGCCAACCGGGCGAAGGATGCGAAGAATGGCGTGGTGGTGGACATGCGCCTGCCCAAGGAAGGTGCACCGATCTGGTTCGACATGCTGGCGATCCCGAAGAATGCAGCCAACCCGGAGGATGCCCATGCATTCATCAACTACCTGCTGCGGCCTGAGGTAATCGCGCCGATCAGCGATTTCGTCGGCTACCCGAACCCGAACAAGGATGCCACCGACAAGGTCAGCCCGGCGATTCGCAACAACCCGAACCTGTACCCGACGGCGGAGGCGATGGCCAAGCTGTATACCCTCAAGCCATTGACGCGTGAGGCTGAGCGGGCGCGGACCAGGGCCTGGACGCGGATCAAGTCTGGAACCTGATTCAGAACCGGGGGCTGCTTTGCAGCCCCATTCACACTTTCCAGACCCTGCGCAATTTCAACAAGGACTCGGCAATCTCCCCTTCCGGCACCGCCGCAAACCCCAGCACCAGCCCTGCCCGCTTATCCACAGGCAGCTCGCTATCCTCCAGCCAGTAACTGCTCAGCGGGTTCACCTCGACCCCCACCGCTTCAGCCCTGGCCACCAACTCCTGCTCCCGCGCAAAGTTATCCACATCCACCTTCACATGCAGCCCCGCCGCCACCTCAGGCATTGCACCCAGCCCAGGCACATCCACGGGCCATCCGGCCTTGAGCACATTGCGCCGGCTCAGCGCCGCCTTGCGCATGCGCCGGATGTGCCGCTGGAAGTGCCCTTGGGCCATGAATTCGGCCATCACGCACTGGGTGCCCACTTCCGAATGCCGAACCGCCAGCGCCCGCCCCTGGCTGAACGCCTGCACCAGCCGTGGCGGCAGCACCAGATAGCCCAAGCGCAATGCCGGAAAGGCAATCTTGCCGAAGGTGCCGACGTACAACACCCGCCCCTGGCGGTCGAGCGCTGCCAGCGGGGTCAAGGGCGCGCCGCTGTAGCGGTACTCGCCGTCGTAGTCATCTTCGATGATCCAGCCATCGTTGCGCTCGGCCCAGGCCAGCAAGGCCAGGCGCCGCGGCAGGCTCATGGTCACGCCGGTCGGGTACTGGTGCGCCGGGGTGACATAGGCCAGCCGGCAGTCCGTCAACTGCTCCAGGTGCTGGCAATCCATGCCCTCCTCGTCCACCGGCACGCCGGTCACCTTGCCACCGGCGACGGCGAAGGTATGCCCGGCGGCCCGATAACCCGGGTTTTCCACAGCCACGCCGTCGCCCGGTTGCAACAGCAACTGTGCACAAAGGCTGATGGCCTGTTGAGCACCACTGGTGATCACAATTTGTTCAGCCGTGCAGGAAAGGCCACGCGAACGGCGCAAGTAGGCGGCTATCAGCTCGCGTAGTACAGGCTCACCCGCTGGGTCGCCATAACCCAGCTGCGCAGGCGAAGGATTTCGCCAGAAACCCGCCTGCAGCTTGGCCCATACGTCGAAAGGGAACAGATCGAACGCCGGAATTCCGACTCGAAATGCCTTCGGCGCACCGCTTTTTGGCGGCGGCAGATGGTTACTTTTCAACCGTTCCAACGGCTCACTGGAAAGCGTGTTGCTGGATAAATCCTCAGTGTTTCCCGAAGAAAATGTGGATAAGTCTGTTGATAAACCCCGGGATAACCCTGTGGACAGTTGTGTGGATAGTTTTGGTAGACGGCTCACATAAGTGCCATCCCCTACCCGGCTTTCGATGTAGCCCTCCGCATACAACTGGTCATAAGCACGCACCACGCTGTTGCGCGACAGCGCCAGCACGTTTGCCAGGTCACGCGTGGCCGGCAACCGCGTGCCGCTGCTCAAGCGGCCATCCAGAACCCGAGCACGCAGGGCCTGGTACAGCTGCTGACTGAGCCCACGACGACTATCGAGAACGATGCCGGCAGGATCGAAAGGCAATACAAGGGGGCGCTCGCTCATGAGATTGGACCTATCAAAACAGTCATAAATGGCTCTTACCCAGATCCAATAGCCTGCCTAGGATGGAACCATTCGACAAGGACCCTGCGCATGTACAACAGCAAACCCCATCAGGAACATGACCTTGAGCGCTTGCACCAGCACATGCGCGAAACCCGTCTGGCCGTGCTGGTCAGCCACGGTGAACAGGGCTTGCTGGCCACACACCTGCCGGTGTTGCTCGACAGCCAAGAGGGCGAGTTCGGCACCGTTTATGCCCACCTGGCGCGGGCAAACCGCCAATGGCAGGACCTGGAGCAAGGCGCCGAAGCACTGCTGGTGTTCCCGGGTGCCAACGCCTACGTCAGCCCCAGCTACTACCCGAGCAAGGCCGAAAACCCCAAGGTGGTGCCGACCTGGAACTACCTTGCCGTGCACGCCTATGGCACGGCCGAAGTGATCCACGACGCCGCGCCGCTGCTGCAGATCGTCAGCCGCCTGACCGACCGCCACGAACAGGGCCGCAGCGCGCCCTGGAAAGTCGCCGACGCCCCTGCCGACTACCTCGACGGCATGCTCCGCGCCATCGTCGGCATCCGGCTGCCCATCGCCCGTCTGCAAGGCGCGCGCAAACTCAG
The DNA here is from genome assembly GCF_003097235.1 of Pseudomonas sp. CC120222-01a. GTDB lineage: Bacteria > Pseudomonadota > Gammaproteobacteria > Pseudomonadales > Pseudomonadaceae > Aquipseudomonas. Next base: position 23,074 of record NZ_QEQQ01000019.1, read on the forward strand.
CCAGAACCGTTCGGCCGAAGATATCGCTGGCGTGCGTGATGGCCTGGGCGCCAGCCCGGATTACCTGGACAACCAACTTGCGGCGCACATGCGCCAACTCTGAAGGAAAAGCCCCATGCCCAGCGTTACCCTGCGCCCTGTCAGCGCCCAAGACCACGCCGCCTGGCTCGCCCTGTGGCAAGCCTACCTGCGCTTCTACCAGACTGAGCTGGCAGAGGAAGTAAGCCTCAGCACCTGGCAACGCCTGCTCGACCCCAACGAGCCAACCCATTCGACCCTGGCCTGGGTCGATGGCAAGGCGGTTGGCATGGTCAACTTCATCTACCATCGTTCCAACTGGAGCATCGAGAACTCCTGCTACCTGCAGGATCTCTACGTCGACAGCAGCCAGCGCGGCCTGGGCATCGGCCGCCAGCTGATCGAACACGTGTACGCCACGGCCAAGGCCGCCGGCTGCATCAAGGTGCACTGGCTGACCCACGAAACCAACGCCACCGCCATCAGCCTGTACGAACAGGTTGCCGAGCGCCCGGGCTTCATCCAATTCCGCAAAGGGTTGTAGGCCACATGACTGACGCACTGAACTGGAAACCTGCTGTAGCGCCAAAGGCCGAGCCCATCGACGGCCGCTTCATCCGCCTGGAGAAACTCGACCCGGCGCGCCACGGCGACGACCTCTGGGCCGCCCTGCAAGGCCCGGACTCCGACCCGGTGCTGTGGGACTACCTGCCCTATGGCCCGTTCACCGAGCGTGCGGCTTTCGACCGCTGGCTGCAAGGTAACGCCGCCAGCCACGATCCGCTGTACTACACCGTGGTCGATCGCACCAATGGCCAGGCTCAGGGCGTGCTCACCCTGATGTCGATCGTGCCCGAGCACGGCCGTATCGAGATCGGTCACATCGCCTTCGGCGCCCCCATGCAGCGCACGCCCAAGAGCACCGAGGCCGTCTACCTGCTGGGCAAGCTCAGCTTCGCGCTGGGCAACCGCCGCCTGGAGTGGAAATGCAACAACGCCAACGCCCGCTCCAAGCGTGCAGCCGAGCGGTTCGGATTCACTTATGAAGGCGTGTTCCGCAAGCACCTGGTGGTGAAAGACCACAACCGCGATACGGCGTGGTACTCAATTACCGATGATGAGTGGCCACAGGTGGCGGCAGGGTTCGAGCGGTGGTTGAGCGCAGAGAATCAGAAGCCAGAAGGCCAGGCACGAACACTTGAGAACTGCCGCAGAGGCTGATTCGTCGAGATCGATCACGGGCCAGCAGACCTGTGATCGGCCTGAGAGGATTACCTGATCTGGCTCACGCGCCTGACGACGCCCATCTGCAAACCAAATGGCTTGAATACGGCATTTAACGACTTGAGTGTGGGATTACCATCCCCCTGCTCAATCTGAATGAGCGTACGCACGGAAATCTTGCACATCCGCGCAAACTGAGTCTGCTGCATCTTCGCCACCTCCACACGGAGCCGTCGCACGGCAGCCCCCAGTTCAAGGCTGCCGTCGGCAATGCCTTCGCGCACGCCATCGATCATCAGCCCGCGGGCATCGATGGAAACTGTCATGCCAACCCCCACTCCGCCATCCGGCGCTCAAGCTTGCCCAGCGCCATTGCCGGTTGTAGCTCTATTCTAATTCTGCACTTTATTGCAGAAAAGGGCAGCTTACACCTGCTTTCTCTGCATTAAAATGCATTCTCTCCATGCAATGTTGGAGTTGCTGCGATTTGCTTGTCGGGAGATTAGGGAGGGCCTTCAGGTGCTTGCCTCGGGATCTGAGGTGGTGCGCCGCGCGGGCGGCGCTCGATCTCATCGACGCAAAAAATGCTGTGGCGAACCATAAAAAAAGGGGAGCATCCGCCCCCCAGAGGTTAACCGCTTGCAGATGAGGGCTTTCGAATCAGCCCTCGATCTCGATCAGGATCTCACCCGGTGTCACGCGATCGCCCTTGGCCACGTGGATGGCCACGACTTTACCGGCGATGGCCGCCTGCACTTCGGTCTCCATCTTCATCGCTTCGGTGATCAGCACGGCCTGGCCGGCCTTGACCACATCGCCTTCCTTGACCAGCACATCGACGATGTTGCCTGGCATGGTGGTGCTGACATGGCCCGGTGCGCTGGCCTGCTTGCGCTTGCTGCCACCGCCGCCGACGAATTCGTTGAGCGGCTCGAACACCACTTCTTCCGGCATGCCGTCGATCGACAGGTAGAAGTGACGCTTGCCTTCGGCCTTGACGCCCACACCGGTGATGTCGACGCGGTAGGTTTCACCGTGCACGTCGATGACGAACTCGGTCGGTACACCTTCACCGCCATGGGATGCCACTGCACCGGCCTCGGGAATCGGCAGCAGGGCTTCTGGAGTCAGGGTGCCGGCTTCGCGCTCTTCGAGGAACTTGCGGCCAATGTCCGGGAACATGGCGAAGGTCAGCACGTCTTCTTCGCAACGGGCCAGGGCACCGATGTCACCACGCAGCTTGGCCATCTCTGGCTTGAGCAGGTCGGCCGGGCGCACGTCGATGACTTCTTCGTTACCAATGGCCTGGCGGCGCAGCTGCTCGTTGATCACGCCCGGCGCCTTGCCGTAACCACCCTGCAGGTACAGCTTCACCTCGTTGGTGATGGTCTTGTAGCGCTCACCGGCCAGCACGTTGAAGAACGCCTGGGTACCGACGATCTGCGAGGTCGGGGTCACCAGCGGCGGGAAGCCGAGGTCTTCACGCACCCGTGGGATTTCTGCCAGCACTTCGTTCATGCGGCTCAGCGCACCCTGCTCCTTGAGCTGGTTGGCCAGGTTGGAAATCATCCCGCCCGGTACCTGGTTGACCTGCACGCGGGTATCCACGGCGGTGAACTCGCTCTCGAACTGGTGGTACTTCTTGCGCACGGCGTAGAAGTACAGGCCGATTTCCTGCAGCAGCTCCAGGTCCAGGCCGGTGTCGAACTCGCTGCCCTTGAGCGCGGCGACCATCGACTCGGTACCTGGGTGGCTGGTGCCCCAGGCGAAGCTGGAGATCGCGGTGTCGATGTGGTCGGCACCGTTTTCCACGGCCTTGAGCTGGCACATGGCGGCCAGGCCGGCGGTGTCGTGGGAGTGGATGAACACCGGCAGCGACTGCTCGGCCTTCAGCGCCCGGACCAGCTCGCCAGTGGCGAACGGCGTCAGCAGGCCGGCCATATCCTTGATCGCAATCGAGTCGCAACCCATGGCTTCCATCTGCTTGGCCTGGGCGACGAAGGCGTCGATGGTGTGCACGGGGCTGACGGTGTAGGCGATGGCGCCCTGGGCGTGTTTGCCGGCAGCTTTCACGGCTTCGATGGCGACACGCAGGTTACGCACGTCGTTCATGGCGTCGAAGATGCGGAACACGTCGATGCCGTTGACCGCGGCCTTGGCGACGAAGGCCTTGACCACGTCGTCGCTGTAGTGGCGGTAGCCCAGCAGGTTCTGGCCGCGCAGCAGCATTTGCAGGCGAGTGTTGGGCAGTGCCGCACGCAGTTTGCGCAGGCGCTCCCACGGGTCTTCCTTGAGGAAGCGCACGCAGGCGTCGAAGGTGGCGCCACCCCAGACTTCCAGCGACCAGTAGCCGACCTTGTCGAGCTTTTCGCAGATCGGCAGCATGTCTTCGGTACGCATGCGGGTAGCCAGCAGGGACTGGTGGGCGTCGCGCAGGATCGTGTCGGTTACGTGAATTTTCTTGGACATTATGGGGTTCCTCACAGGCCTGCGTGGGCGGCGATGGCGGCGGCGATGGCCAGGGCCAGCTCTTCGGGTTTGCGCTTGATCGAGTAGTTGGTCAGTTCCGGGTGGCTTTCGACGAAGCTGGTATTGAACTGGCCGCTACGGAATTCCGGATTGCGCAGGATTTCCTGGTAGTACGCGGCAGTGGTCTTCACCCCTTGCACGCGCATGTCATCCAGGGCCCGCAGGCCGCGGTCCATGGCTTCTTCCCAGGTCAACGCCCAGACCACCAGTTTCAGACACATGGAGTCGTAGAACGGCGGAATGGTGTAGCCGGTGTAGATCGCCGTGTCGGTGCGCACGCCCGGGCCGCCGGGGGCGTAGTAACGGGTGATCTTGCCGAAGCTCGGCAGGAAGTTGTTCTTCGGGTCTTCGGCGTTGATGCGGAACTGCAACGCGTAGCCACGGTGCTGGATGTCTTCCTGTTTCACCGACAGCGGCAAGCCCGATGCGATGCGGATCTGCTCGCGGACGATGTCGATACCGGTGATTTCCTCGGTGATGGTGTGTTCCACCTGCACCCGGGTGTTCATCTCCATGAAGTACACCTCGCCATCGGCGAGCAGGAACTCCACGGTACCGGCGTTCTCGTAGTTCACCGCCTTGGCCGCACGCACCGCCAGGTCGCCGATGTAAGCGCGCTGCTCGGGGGTGAGCTGTGGGCTCGGGGCAATTTCGATGAGCTTCTGGTTGCGGCGCTGGATCGAGCAGTCGCGTTCGAACAGGTGCACGACATTGCCGAAGCTGTCACCGAGGATCTGCGCCTCGATGTGCTTGGGGTTGACGATGCACTTTTCCAGGAACACTTCGGCCGAACCAAAGGCCTTGGTGGCCTCGGAAATGACCCGTGGGAAGTTCTGTTCCAGCTCTTCACGGCTGTTGCAGCGGCGGATACCACGGCCGCCACCACCGGAGGTGGCTTTGAGCATCACCGGGTAACCGATACGGTCACCTTCGCTCAGGGCTTCATGAATATCGGCGACGTTGCCTTCGGTACCGGGGGTCACCGGTACACCGGCCTGGATCATGGTGCGACGCGCTTCGGTCTTGTCACCCATGCGGCGAATGACGTCGGCGGCCGGGCCGATGAACTTGATCCCACGCTCGGCGCAGATCTCTGCCAGTTCGGCGTTTTCCGACAAGAAACCGTAACCCGGGTGCAGGGCGTCACAGCCGGTTTCCACAGCAAGGTTGACCAGCTTGCGCGGGTTCAGGTAGCCGGCCAGTGGCTCGGCACCGATGCTGTAGGCCTCGTCGGCGCGCTTGACGTGCAAGGCGTGACGGTCGGCGTCGGAATAGATCGCGACAGAGCGAATGCCCATCTCGGCGCAGGCACGGACGATCCGAACTGCGATTTCACCCCGGTTGGCGATCAGGATTTTTTTTATCACTGGATTCTTCCCAAAGCCCGTAGGAACAGACGATCCGGTTGTACCGGTCGGCGCGTGACCAGAGGTTGCTGGCCAGTCGCACATTCACCCTAGCGCTGAAGGTCGATAAACAAAAATCAATATTTGTTAGGGACTGTATTAGCAAAAGCTTATAGTTCGGTAACAAGGTATTGCCGAAGAGCCGATAAAAATGCGTAAGTCCTTGATGCGTATGACATTGCGTCAATTGCAGATCTTCAACGAGGTGTGCGATTTGCGTTCGTACAGCCGGGCTGCGGAGGAGATGGCACTGACGCAACCCGCCGTTAGTCTACAGATCCGTCAGCTCGAAGAGCTGATCGGCCAGCCACTGTTCGAGTACGTCGGCAAGAAGCTCTACCTGACCGAAGCGGCCGAAGCCCTGCAACGAGCTAGCCGCGACATCTTCGGGCGCCTGGAAAGCCTCGACATGCAGCTTTCAGACATGCAGGGCTCACTGCAGGGGCAGCTGAAACTGGCGATCGAGTCCAGCGCCAAGTACTTCGTGCCACACCTGTTCGCCGCCTTCAAGCAGCGTCACCCGGAGGTCAACCTGACCCTCACGGTGGTCAACCGCGCCCAGGCGATCCGCCGCCTTTCCGACAACCGCGACGACCTGATCATCATGTCGATGGTGCCGCAGGACATGGGCTTGGAGTTTCTGCCGTTTCTCAACAACCCGATCGTGGCGGTGGCCCCGCCGGAACACCCGCTGTGCAAGCTCGAACACCTGCGCCTGCAGGACCTGGAGCCTCATACCCTGCTGGTCCGCGAGCAGGGTTCGGGCACGCGCAAGGCCTGCGAGGAGTACTTCAAGGACAAGCGCGTGCACTTCACCCAGACACTGGAGGTCGCGTCTGCCGATGCCCAGCGTGAATGCGTGATCGCCGGCCTGGGCATCGCCCTGCTGACCCGCCATGCCGTGAACCTGGAACTGGCCACGGGGGCACTCAGGGAGCTGCCGGTGGAGGAGTTGCCGCTATACCGCAGCTGGTGCGTCGTGCAGGCCAAGGCCAAGCGACAGTCGCCGGTGGCCTTGGCCTTTCTGGCGTTCATCCGCAGCGAACGTGCGCTGATCAGCGCACTGGTTGAGCGTTTTTCGGGGAGGTTGCCGCCGACGCCTGCCACACCGTGAGTGCTTGCAGTTCGGGGTAGTCGGCCAGATCGCGGAGCAGTTGACGCTGGTCGCAATAGCTCTCGATCGCGCGGCGGTATTCCATGCGGCGCTGATCCTTTTCCTGCTGCTTGCGAGCCTTGGCGCTGGGTTGGTACGTACCGTCGAAGTCACGAGCCATTGCCTGTCTCCCAGATAGGATGCGGGAGTTTCAGACTGGCCTTGAGGGTTTACGGTTTAGCTGTGGAATGGTGACAAAACCGTGAAATCTGCTTTGTCTGTACCGGCCTCTTCCCAGGCAAGCCCGCGAAGAGGCCAGGACAGGCTTACCTCAGTCGTCGGTAGCCTTGATCGACTTGGGCGACAAACGCAGGCTGCGCAAGCTGCGCTTCACGCTCTTGAGGTGATTGACCAGGCTCGGCCCACGGGCCATGGCCACGCCCATCGCCAGCACATCGATCACCACCAGGTGAGCGATACGCGAGGTCAGCGGGGTGTAGATCTCGGTGTCTTCATGCACGTCGATCGCCAGGTTGACCGTCGACAACTCCGCCAGCGGCGTCGCGCTCGGGCACAGGGTGATCAGGTTGGCACCGCTTTCACGCACCAGGTTGGCGGTGATCAGCAGGTCCTTGGAGCGCCCCGACTGGGAAATGCACACCGCCACGTCACCCGGCTTCAACGTCACCGCCGACATGGCCTGCATGTGCGGGTCGGAATAGGCCGCGGCGCTGAGCAGCAGGCGGAAGAACTTGTGCTGGGCATCGGCCGCTACCGCGCCGGATGCGCCAAAGCCATAGAACTCCACGCGTTGCGCCTGAGCCATGGCGCTCACGGCCTGTTGCAGGGCCTGCGGGTCCAGGTGCTCACGCACTTCCATCAGGGTGTGCAGGGTGGTATCGAAAATCTTCAGGCTGTAGTCGGCAACCGAGTCGTCTTCATGAATCGCGAACTGGCCGAAACTGGCACCGGCCGCCAGGCTCTGCGCCAGCTTGAGCTTGAGATCCTGAAAACCCGAACAACCGATCGCCCGGCAGAAACGCACGATGGTCGGCTCGCTGATGCCCACGCTGTGCGCCAGGTCGGCCATGGAGCTGTGCATCACGGCAGCCGGGTCGAGCAGCACGTGGTCGGCCACTTTGAGTTCCGATTTGCGCAGCAGGTGGCGCGATTGGGCGATATGTTGCAACAGATTCACGGGCTGGACTCGGTTATGATCGGCTGGCCGGGATGTAGCTTTCTTGTAGTTATACTACATGGACGCCAACCCGCCCAGTTAAACGAACGTGGAGAGTGGTGGTTTGACTATTCCTTGCGACATTCTGGTGTTCGGTGGCACCGGTGACCTGGCCCTGCACAAACTGCTGCCGGCGCTCTATCACCTGTATCGCGAGGCACGCCTGAACAACGCGGTGCGCATCATTGCCCTCGCCCGCCGCCACATAAGCCGTGACGAATACCTCAAGCTCGCTGAACGCCATTGCCGGGCGCAGATCGCCCGCCACGATTTCGAAGAGGATGTGTGGCAGCGTTTTTCCGCCCGCCTCGATTACTTCCCCATGGATGCCGCGCAAAGCGCCGATTTTGGCCGCCTGGCGCGCTACCTAGGCGAACCTGGAGGGCTGACCCGCATCTACTACCTGGCCACTGCGCCCAACCTCTTCGTCCCGATCGCCAATCATTTGCGGATTGCCGGGCTGGCCGACAGCGAAGCGCGCATCGTGCTGGAGAAGCCGATCGGCCACTCGCTGGCATCCGCTACCGCCATCAACGAAGCGATCGGCGCGGTGTTCGACGAATCGCAGGTGTTTCGCATCGACCACTACCTCGGCAAGGAAACCGTGCAGAACCTGATGGCCCTGCGCTTTGCCAATGCCCTGCTGGAACCGGTGTGGCGCAACGGCCAGGTCGACCATGTGCAGATCAGCGTCTGTGAAACCCTCGGCGTGGAAAACCGCGGCGCTTACTACGACCGCGCCGGGGCGACCCGCGACATGCTGCAGAATCACCTGTTGCAGCTGCTGTGCCTGGTGGCCATGGAGCCGCCCGCACAGTTCGAGGCCGAAGCCGTACGCGACGAGAAAGTGAAGATCCTGCGCGCCCTCAAGCCCATTACTGGCCAGGACGTGCAGGACAAGACCGTGCGCGGCCAGTACGGTGCTGGCCACATCGGCGGCCAGGAAGTGCCGGCCTACTACTTCGAGAAGGACGTCGACAACGACACCGACACCGAAACCTTTGTTGCCGTGCACGCCCACATCGACAACTGGCGCTGGGCCGGCGTGCCCTTCTACCTGCGGACCGGCAAGCGCATGGCGCGGCGCTCTTCGCAGATCGTCATCCAGTTCAAACCGGTGCCCCACGAGCTGTTCAGCGGTGGCCAGGTCAACCAGCTGCTGATCCAGTTGCAGCCAGAGGAACGCATCAGCCTGCGCATGATGACCAAGAGCCCCGGCAAGGGCATGCGCCTGGAGCCGGTCGACCTGGACCTGAACCTTGCTCAGGTATTCGGCCAGACCCGCCGTTGGGACGCCTACGAACGCCTGCTGCTGGACATCCTGGAAGGCGATTCGACCCTGTTCATGCGCCGCGACGAAGTGGAGGCCGCTTGGGCCTGGATCGACCCGATCATCAAGGGTTGGGAAGAGCACTTCCAGGCGCCCCGCCACTATGCCGCTGGCAATAACGGCCCGGAACAGGCCAACAGCCTGCTGGCCCGACATGGCAGGCACTGGCATAGCTGAATGAGGATGCGCTCAATGCGTCCACGGACGGGCGAGCATCTGCCTGAACTCAGACTCCGGGATCGGCCTGCTGATCAGGTAGCCCTGAGCCTCGTCACACGCCTGCTCACGCAAGAGCGCCAGTTGTTCCGCCGTTTCCACCCCTTCTGCCACCACCTTCAGGCCCAAGCTCCTGGCCATGGTGATGATCGCCCGGGTAATGGCCGCATCCTGGCTGCCCTCGTGCAGGCCACGGATGAATGCCTGGTCAATCTTCACGTAGTCCACCGGCAGGCGCTTGAGGTAGCTCAATGACGAATAGCCGGTGCCAAAATCGTCGATGGCCAGCTTCACCCCCAGCGCATGCAATTGCTCGAAGGTCGAGATGATGTGCTCGACACTTTCCAGCAGCTGGCTTTCGGTCAGTTCGAGCTCCAGCAGGTGCGGTGCCAACCCGGTTTCCTCGAGCACCTGACGCACCAGGCTGACCAGCTTGCCCTGACGCAACTGGTAGACCGACAGGTTGACCGAAACCCGCACCTCCAGCCCTTGCCGCAGCCATTCGCGCGCTTGCCTGCAGGCCTGGCGGAGCACGAATTCACCGATAGGAGCGATCAGCCCGGTTTCTTCTGCCAGGCCGATGAACTCCCCTGGCGGCACCATGCCCCACTCTGGATGCTGCCAGCGCACCAGTGCCTCGGCGGCATGCAGGTGCCCACTGAGCAGGCACAGTTTGGGCTGGTAATAGACCATCAGTTGCTCTTCTTCGATGGCCTTGCGCAACTGGTTCTCCAGCTGCAGGCGTTCGAGCGTGCTGGCGCGCAGGCTCTCGGTATAGAACTGGAAGTTGTCGCCGCCCAGATGCTTGGCGTGCTGCTTGGCCATGTCGGCCTGGCTGATCAGGGCATCGGCATCGAGCGTGGCATCGGACAGCACACTGATGCCCACCGAGGCGCTGACCACCACCTCATGCCCATCGAGCCGCTGCGGCTTGCGCAACTTGTTCAACAACCGGGTGGTGACTCGCACCAGGCTCGACAGGTTGCTGTAACCATCGAACAGCACGGCAAACTCGTCGCCGGCAAGCCGCGCCACCGTATCCGCCTCGGGAACGGTGCTGACAATGCGCCGGGCAATCTTGTGAATCAGCTGATCGGCCACTTCATGGCCCAGGCTTTCATTGAGCAGCTTGAAACGGTCCAAGTCGACATGCAGCAAGGCAAGGCTGCGCCCGTTGCTGCGTACGCGCTGCGCGGCTTCCTGCAGACGCAGCCGGAACAGTGTACGGTTGGCCAGCCCGCTCAGTTCGTCGTAGTGCGCCAGATAGCGCAGGCGCTCCTCGGATGCCCGCCGGGCCGACAGGTCGGTGAAGAAGCCGACTACCTGGCTCAAGTGGCCTTGAGGGTCGCGCACAGCCGTCAGCTGCAACCTTTGCGGGTGCAACTCGCCGTGCTTGCGGGCCTCTACCAGCTCACCCTGCCAGCCGCCTTGTTGCGCCAGCGCCGACTCGATGGCCAGGCTGTGCCGGCGCGCATCGCTGTGGCATGGCAGGTCGAACAGCTCGCGTGCCAGCAGCTCGGAGCGGTTGTAGCCGGTCATCTGGCAGTAAGCCTGGTTCACTGCCAGCACCACGAACTCGGCACTGAGAATTGCCACGCCTTCATTGCAGGCCTCGAACACCGTGGCAGCCAGGCGCTGCTGCTCTTCGAGCACCTTCTGCGCCGAAACCCGTTGCAGGTCCTGGTTCAACGCCTGATTCTGGAAACGCCGCAGCAGGCTGCGGTCGAGCAGCCGGTTGACCTGCCAGGCCACCACCAGCAGCGCCGCCAGCAGGATCAGGCCGAGCCAGCCCCAACCCCGCTGCTGCCCCGCTTCGAAGTGGAACAGGAACAGGATGGGTGGCAACAGGCAGGGCAAGGCAAAGCTCAGGAAAGCCGGCAGGCTGACTGCATAGGCAATGCTCGCGCTCAAGGTGGCCATCCCCAGCAGCCCGAACACCCAGGCCTGCTGCAGGAAATTGTCCTCCGGCACCAGCGCGATCGCGGCACAGGCCAAGGTCAAGCCGCTGAATGCCGAACCGAACAGGAACATGCGGCGCCAGCCGGGGTTGGCCTGACGTTGCGCCGTGGCTGCGTCGAACGCCGCCACCTGGATCACCCGAAGGGCCACCAGCGCGAGCACCCACACCAGCCACACGCCCACCAGCAGATAACGCCCAGGGCTCCACAACAGCCAGGCGCACAGCAGGCCGTTGAGCAGCATGAACAATGTGGGTAATAGTGAGCCTTGATACAGCAGTCGAGTTCGCTCGACGGAGAGCTGAGTGGCGAACTGCCTGCGCACGTTCCTTGTCATCTCCAGCGATACTCCGATCGCCGTGCAGTCCTGGGTCATAGCGCTGGTTCTTGTAGTGTTCTTGTTATGGTTGGCACTAAATGAGCTGCGATCTTACACAAACCGCAGACTTGGCCAAACTGCTGTGGAGCATCTTTCACCCCGTCATGCGGGTGCAGACATTTGGTATAGCTGAAATGTTGCGGCTACCAGAACCCGATGAGCGACCGCTCAAGAGGTGAATATTTATACAGTAGACGTTTGCCCGTTGACCGGCCTGCCCCTAGAATGGCCGGATGCACACAGATGACCTCTCCCTCCTGCTGAACTCCCTCAACGATGCCCAACGCCAGGCTGTCGCGGCCACGCTTGGGCGTCAGCTGGTGCTTGCTGGCGCCGGTTCCGGTAAAACCCGCGTGCTGGTGCACCGCATCGCCTGGCTGATCCAGGTCGAGCAGGCCTCGCCGCACTCGATCCTGTCGGTCACCTTCACCAACAAGGCTGCCGCCGAGATGCGCCAGCGGATCGAGCAGTTGCTGGGTATCAACCCGGCCGGCATGTGGGTGGGCACCTTCCACGGCCTGGCGCACCGCCTGCTGCGGGCGCACTGGCAGGAAGCACGCCTGGTGCAGAACTTCCAGATCCTCGACAGTGATGACCAGCAGCGGCTGATCAAGCGCGTCATGCGCGAACTCGGCCTGGACGAGCAGAAGTGGCCGGCGCGTCAGGCGCAGTGGTTCATCAACGGGCAAAAGGACGAGGGCCTGCGCCCGCAACATATCCAGGCCAGCGGTGACCTGTTCCTGCAGACCATGCGTGATGTCTACAGCGCCTATGAACAGGCCTGCGAGCGTGCCGGGGTCATCGACTTCTCCGAACTGCTGCTGCGCGCCCTCGACCTGTGGCGCGACCACCCTGGCCTGCTGGAACACTACCAGCGGCGCTTCCGCCACCTGCTGGTGGACGAATTCCAGGACACCAACGCCGTACAGTACGCCTGGTTGCGCCTGCTGGCCGGCAAGAACGGTGGCAGCCTGATGGCGGTGGGTGACGACGACCAGTCGATCTATGGCTGGCGCGGCGCCAAGATCGAGAACATTCACCAGTACACCGCCGACTTCCCTGACGCCGAGATGATCCGCCTGGAGCAGAACTACCGCTCCACCGGTGGCATCCTCAAGGCTGCGAACGCGCTGATCGCCAACAACAGCGGGCGCCTGGGCAAGGAACTGTGGACCGACATGGGCGAAGGCGAGCCGCTGACGCTGTACGCCGCCTACAACGAACACGATGAAGCGCGCTATGTGGTCGAGACCATCGAAAGCCTGATCAAGCAAGGCAACGCGCGCAGCGAGATCGCCATCCTGTATCGCTCCAACGCCCAGTCGCGGGTGCTGGAAGAAGCCCTGCTGCGCGAACGCATCCCGTACCGTATCTACGGTGGCCAGCGCTTCTTCGAACGCGCCGAAATCAAGAATGCCATGGCCTACCTGCGGCTGATCGAAGGCCGCGGCAACGATGCGGCACTGGAACGGGTGATCAACGTGCCACCCCGTGGTATCGGCGAGAAGACCGTCGAAGCCATTCGCGAGCATGCCCGCCACAGCCAGCTGTCGATGTGGGAAGCCATGTGCCAGCTGCTGGCCGCCAAGGCGCTGAAAGGTCGCGCGGCCTCTGCCTTGGGCGCCTTCATCGAGTTGATCGAGGGCCTGGCCAGCAAGGTCGCGGACATGCCGTTGCACACCATGACCCAAACCGCCATCGAGCAGTCCGGCCTGATCATCTATCACCAGGAAGAAAAGGGTGAAAAGGGCCAGGCACGGGTAGAGAACCTTGAGGAACTGGTCAGCGCCGCACGCAACTTCGAAACCAGCGAAGACGACGCCGACCTGTCGCCGCTGTCGGCCTTCCTTGGCCATGCCTCGCTGGAGGCTGGCGATGCCCAGGCGGACGAGCACGAAGACAGCATCCAGCTGATGACCTTGCACAGCGCAAAAGGCCTGGAATTCCCCTACGTGTTCCTGGTGGGCATGGAAGAAGGCCTGTTCCCGCACAAGATGAGCCTGGAAGAACCTGGCCGTCTGGAAGAAGAACGCCGCCTGGCCTACGTGGGCATTACCCGTGCCATGCGCCAGCTGATCATGACCTATGCCGAGACTCGCCGCCTTTATGGCAGCGAGACCTACAACAAGGTGTCTCGATTCGTACGCGAGATTCCGAGTGGCCTGGTTCAGGAAGTACGCCTTTCCAACAGTGTCAGCCGACCGTTCGGCGGTTCGACGAGCACGAGCAGCAACCTGTTTGCCAATGCCAATATTCCACAGACCGCTTTCAACCTTGGCCAGCGCGTGCAACACGCCGTGTTTGGCGAAGGGGTGATCCTCAACTTCGAGGGCTCCGGTGCCCAGGCGCGGGTGCAGGTGAACTTTGCCGAAGGCAGCAAATGGCTCATGCTGGGGTACGCCAAGCTCGAGGCCATCTAAAAGCCTCGAAACATTCCAGGCAAAAGCTGGAAACATCTTGTCGCTGGTCATGTGCACAGGAACCTGTGCACCATGGCGCGCGTGCAATCCACAACAGGGGAAATCCCATTTATGCAACGTTTTCTTAGCATCGCACTGGCGCTCTGCGTCGGCCTGACGCTGAGCCTGGACGCCAACGCCAAGCGTTTCGGCGGCGGCAAGAGCTCGGGCGCCGCGCCTATCCACCAGACCCGCCAGGCTACGCCAACCACGCCTGCTGCCGCGCCGACCGCTCCTGGCCGCGCCCCGGCCGCCGCCAGCGGTGCTTCGCGCTGGCTGGGCCCACTGGCCGGCCTCGCCGCCGGTGGCCTGCTGGCGTCCATGTTCATGGGTGACGGCTTCCAGGGCATGCAGATCATGGACTTCCTGATCATGGGCCTGATCGCCTTCCTGGTGTTCCGCTTCATTGCCGCACGCCGTCGCCAGCAGCAGCCGCAAATGGCCGCTCCAGGCCACGCACCGTTCCAGCGTGAAGCCCACGGCCAGCAGCCTGCCCAACCGTCGATCTTCGGTGGTTCGGCTGCCCCTGCCGCCGCAGCCGCTCCGGTGATCAACGCCCCGGCCTGGTTCAACGAGCAGAGCTTCCTGGCCGCAGCCCGCAGCCACTTCCAGTCGCTGCAGCAGCACTGGGATGCCAACGAAATGGACAAGATCGCCGAGTTCGTCACCCCGCAGATGCTCGAGTTCCTCAAGCGCGAGCGTGCCGACCTGGGTGATGGCTTCCAGTCCACCTACATCGATGACCTCGATGTGCAACTGGACGGTGTCGACGATCGCGCCGACCGCACCGACGCCACCCTGACCTTCCGTGGCGTGTCGAAGACCTCGCGCTTCGACCAGGGTGAGGCCTTCAGCGAAAGCTGGCACATGGTTCGCGCCCAGGGCGAGAACCAGCCTTGGCTGGTCGCCGGTATCCGTCAAAACGGTTAACCGTCGCACGTTGCACAAAAAACCCCGGGCCTGTCCCGGGGTTTTTGCTTTTGCCAGAGCAGGCTACTAGGGTATAACGCGCAGCGTTGTCATCAAGGTCAGAGGATGTAAGCCGTGGAAGAAGTGATCGAACAACTCCGTGAAGCCAATGAACCCGTGCCGGTGCCCTTGGAGCTTCCCGACGAGGACCAGCTGGTAGAGATCGAGGAAGAGCTGTTCATCAACATTCCGTTCGTGTTCAAAGAGTTTCTGCTGACCGTCAGCGATGTGGTGTACGGTTCGCTGGAGCCGGTAACCGTTACTGATCCCCAGTCGCACACCTACCTGCCCGATGTCGCGGCCAATGCCTGGGATGCCGGCGTGCCACGCGACCTGATTCCACTGTGCCAAGACGGCGACGACTACTACTGCGTCGAAGAAGACGGCACCGTGGTGCTGTGGGTTGCAGAAGAAGAAGCTACTGCCGAGGACAATTGGGAATCGGTGTGGCACTGGGCGCGAGACGTGTGGCTGGAAAGCTGACACACAGGAAAAACAATGGCTTAGTGCCATCAATGTAGTTAAAATCGCCAGGCTTTCTGCGCCTGGCGACATCGCTACCGCTCCATCCCCTCGGACGACGGTGAAATCTTGCGCAGAGGGCAATGCTCTCTCAGTGCGAATGATCGCGACTGTTCTCCAGCGTCTCCAGCAAGGCGATCTGCATCCGCGAATGCACGCGGATGAACCAGCGCCACAGCAACGCCACCACCGCCGCCGCTACCACCGCGATCACCAGCAGCAGCTCGCTGGTCGGCAGGATGCTCGCCGACAACGCCGACAGCAGCAGGAAGATCACCAGCAGCGACAGCAGCGGAATCACCTCGGCAACCACGCGACGCACGCGCTGGGTATGGCGCCCGGCCATTTCCGGTTTCACCCCCATCTCCGCCAGCAACATCGACAGTGCCTTGAGCTTGCGATAAGCGGCAATCAGGAACGGCAGCGACAACAGCAACGCCGCGCCCCAGATCAGCGCTTTCTGCTGGCTGACATCCGTCACCCACTCATTGAGCCAATCGCCGATGCGCCCGGCGAAATAACCGCCGCTGAAGAAAATCGCGATCACCAGTGCCAGGTTGACGCCCACCTGCAGCAGGATGCGCCGGATCATCGCCGCCAGCATGGCGCTCTCGCCCTGCGGCTGGATGTTGCGCAACCACTCCCCATAAAGCGACAGCACCCGCGCCAGCCGACGGGGTACGACGTTGCCAAGCTTCCGCGACAGAGGGTCGGCAGCGCGGATCAGGTATGGCGTGAGCAAGGTAGTAATGGCTGAGACCGCCACAGCCACCGGGTAGAGGAAGTCGCTGGTGACCTGCAATGTCATCCCCAGTGCGGCGATGATGAAGGAGAATTCGCCAATCTGCGAAAGCCCCATGCCAACCCGCAGCGAGGTACGCCCGTCGTTACCGGCGATGAATGCGCCCATACCGCACGACAACATCTTGCCCAGCACCACCGCCAGGGTGATGACCACGATTGGCCATGCGTAATCGACCAGCACCTGTGGGTCGATCATCAGGCCGATGGCGACGAAGAAGATCGCGCTGAACAGGTCGCGCACCGGCTCGATCAGGCGTTCGATCTTCAGCAACTGGCGCGACTCGGCCATGATCGCACCGATCAGGAAGGCCCCCAGCACCATGCTGTATTCCAGCTTGACCACCAACAGGCAGAAACCGAAGCACAGTCCCAGGACCGTAATCAGCAGCATCTCGTTGCTTTCGAATTTAGCCACGTAGGCCAGCAGCCGCGGCACCAGCAGGATGCCGATGACCAGCGCGACGATCATGAACAACGACAACTTGCCGACCGTCGAGAAAACCTCGCCGGAGCTGACCGTGCCACTGACGGCAATGCCGGACAGCAAGGCGATGATGCCGATACCAAGAATGTCCTCGACGATCAGCACGCCAAAGATCAGCTGAGCGAAACGCTCGTTCTTCATCTTCAGGTCATTCAGCGCCTTGACGATGATGGTGGTCGAGGAAATCGCCAGGATCGCGCCGAGGAACAGCGAATCCATGGTGCTCCAGCCGAACCAGCGGCCGATCTCGAAGCCGATCCAGATCATCAGGATGATTTCCAGGAACGCCGCGATGAATGCCGTGGCGCCAACCTTGAACAGCTTGCGCAAGCTGAACTCCAGGCCCAGGCAGAACATCAGGAAAATGACCCCCAGCTCGGCCAGGGTCTTGATCGTGTCTTCATCGTGGATGAGGCCGAACGGTGGCGTATGCGGGCCGATGATGAAGCCGGCGACGATGTAGCCCAGTACCACGGGCTGCTTGAGGCGATGAAAGAGGATCGTCACCACACCGGCGACCAGCATGATCACTGCCAGGTCCTGGATGAAGCTGATGGCATGCATGGCGCGATACTCCTTTTCGACTTTGCTGGATGCCCGGGCAGACCGCTCCTCTGCCAAGGCAAAGCTGAGCGAGCAGCAAGTACATACTGTATTGAATGCAGAAACGCCCACGTTGCATGGGCGTACTCAGGTTAACATCGCACCCCGCCGCAAAAAGCCGGTGCAATATGCAGAAACAGATCGGCTGATCAGCCGTCTCTGATGACGTAATTGGCGTGACGACGGAACGTCCGGCAACGTCCCGTAATGCAGGAAGGCAAACCTTCAAGAGGGGAAACAGAAGTGTCAGCAGATACCCGCCCCGATTCAGCGCAATCTCACCGTGAGCACACTATGGAACCTGGAAACGCCGAGCTGAGCATGACCGTCCTGATGACACCGGACATGGCCAACTTTTCTGGCAACGTACACGGCGGCACCCTGCTCAAGTACCTCGACGAAGTGGCTTATGCCTGTGCCAGCCGCTATGCCGGTAGCTATGTGGTGACCTTGTCGGTCGACCAGGTGATCTTCCGCGAGCCGGTTCACGTCGGCGAGCTGGTAACGTTCCTTGCCTCGGTCAACTACACCGGCAACACCTCGATGGAAGTAGGTATCAAGGTGGTCACCGAGAACATCCGCGAGCGCTCGGTACGCCATTCCAACAGCTGCTTCTTCACCATGGTCGCAGTCGATGACAACCGCCGCCCGGTGCCGGTGCCGCCTCGCCAGCCGCAATCCAGCGAAGAGAAGCGCCGCTTCCTGCAGGGCCAGCAGCGCCGCCAGATCCGCCAGGAACTGGAAAAGCGCTACCAGGACCTTAAAACCGACGCGATCTAGTAAGCCAGGCGCTGCGCTTCGAAGCGCACGCGCGGGTGGGCGATGCGATCCTGGGCCCGCACCAGCTGCAGTTCGTAGCTGGCGCAGGCCTGGGTTTCCAGCAGCACCTCATGCACGGCCGCCGCCGTGAATTCAAAGGCCTGCAGCCAGCTGTCGCCCAGCAGCACCCGGGCCAGGAACATCCCTGACGTCAGGTCACCTACTCCAACCGGTTGCCGCGGGAAGGCCAACAGGGGGCGACGCAAGTGCCAGCTCTCTTCGCGGGTCACCAGCAACATCTCGAACATATCCTCAGCACGACCCGGATACGACAGGTGCTTGACCAGCACCACTTGCGGGCCGCGCTCGAGCAGGCTGCGCGCCATGCTGACGCAGTCCTCGAGCGATTGCGCACGGCGGCCGCAGAAGCTGTCCAGTTCCAGCTGATTAGGGCACAGGATATCCGCCTTGGTCGCGGCTTCATCGAGCAGGAATTCGCTGACCTCCTGCGGCACGATACAGCCCTTCTCCGCATGGCCCATGACCGGGTCACACAGATAGAGCGCTTTCGGGTTCACCGCCTTGATGCGTTCGACGCCAGCCAGAATCGCCCGGCCCTGCTCGGCGCTGCCCAGGTAGCCCGATAGCACGGCGTCGCAGTGGCCCAGTTCGCCAATGTTGGAAATACCTTCCACCAACGCAGGAATTTGCGCTGGAGCGAGCACTTCGCCCGCCCACTGGCCATACTGAGTGTGATTGGAAAACTGTACGGTATTGAGGGGCCAGACGTTGACCCCGATACGCTGCATGGGAAACACCGCAGCGCTGTTGCCGGCGTGGCCGAACACCACGTGGGACTGTATGGCGAGCAGATGCGGGGTACGTTTCATGCGGGAAGATTCCAAAGCTGTTTCAAGGATTGTGCAGCGCGCAGTATGGACTCGATTGCCACCTGTACGACAGGCCAGGGACGCAGTTAAGCTGGTTCGACCTGTTTGGAGCATACGTAAATGTTGACCCTGGAGAATCTCTTCGTCCTGATGTTGTTGGCCACGGCAGGCGCTTGGTTATGGCACAACCATGGGCTGCGCGAGAAGGCCCTGGAGCGGGTCAAACAGCATTGCGCAAAGCTCGACCTGGAGCTGCTGGATGACGCCGTTGCGCTCAAGCGCATCGCGTTCATCCGCGATGCCAATGGCAAGAAGCGCCTGGCCCGGGTCTATGCCTTCGAGTTCACCGTGACCGGCGAACAACGCCACCCTGGTACCGCGACCCAGTTCGGCGCCCACAGTGTGCAGATCGAACTGGCACCCTACCCGTTCGAGATCAAGACGCCGCCACGGGCTGACAATGTGATCGAGATGCAGCAGTGGCGCCAGGAGCACAACCGCTGGCGCAACTGAAGTTGGGGCCGCCTTGCGGCCCTTCGCGGGCACGCCCGCTCCCACATGAGCAGTGCAATACCTGTGGGAGCGGGCATGCCCGCGAAGGGCTGCAAAGCAGCCCAAATCAGTTATCCGATCAGGCAACGGGTGAGCGCATGCGCCAACACTGATTGAGATTGCACTTGATCAAATATCAGCTCGATACGCGAGTCCTTGCGCCATTCGCTTGGCTGCCACTGCGGCAAGTCACCTTCCAGCCCATTGAATGACTGCCATCCATCGACACTGTGGATAACTCCCTTGGCGCGCCGCCATGGCCAGGCCGCGAGAAACGCCTGCAAGCGCTGTGGATCAAATCGCTGACTGGGGTGCCAGCGCCAGCCGATGCTCCAACCCCCCTCTCCCTCCTGGGCAGAACAAATTGGCAAAGCAGGATCTATCCACAGGGCTGAAGAGGCTGTGGACAGACTTGCTTCAGGCAAATTATTCACAGAATTGTCACTAAACTGACTTGTGGATGAAACGGGCAGCATTTTGAGTTCGACCAAGCCCTGCCAGGTCCAAATCTTGTGGATATTTAAAAATTCTTTATTTATCAACAGCTTAAAATCTTCATCCACAGCGTCTGTCTTGTTCAGTACAACCAGCGCTGCTGCCTGCAAGGCCTGTTGCTGAGCCTCTGGTAGCGGCTCACCTCGGGCCAGTGCATGAGCATCCAGCACCATCACCAACGGCTGCACCGCCAGCACTCCTACCCAGGGTGCCTGCTGCAACTGATCAAGCAATTGCACAGGATGACCAAGCCCGGAAGGCTCGATGAACAACCGGTCGGGCCGTGCCTTGCGCAGTAGGCGACCGAGCCCGACCTGGAACGGTGTGCCGTTCACGCAGCACAGGCAGCCACCGGCCACTTCGCCGATGGCAATACCGTCCTCGTCACGGCTGAGCAAGGCCGCATCGAGCCCGACCTGGCCAAACTCGTTGACCAGCACGGTCCAGCGTTCGTTTGCCGGGCGCTGGGCCATCAACTGGCGGATCAGGCTGGTCTTGCCGGCCCCCAAGGGGCCGGCAATGACGTGGGTGGGGATGTTCTGCAGCATGCCAGGGCTTCTATGGGGAATTCACCCCACTATGCCCCGTCACGCCAGCCAGTCAAGGCTGAGCAACAGCCGCCGCTGCTCACTGGCGGGCGAGCGGTGGATAAGTCCCGCGCCTTCATTGCCCAACCATTTTTCCCCTTTGAGGACAGCCACCTCGCCCGCCTGCAAGGTGCGAATGTTATCCACAGGTGCCGGCGACAAGTGCAGGCCAATCCGCTCTACTGCGCCTTCTTCCAGCCATTCGCTACCAGGGCCGACATAGGTGGTCAGCAAGCGCAAGGGCACGTTATCCACATGGAAGCGCGGGCACATTGCACCTTGCAGCACTCGCAGCCTCAGCCCTACCCGCCGTGCACCGAGCAGGCAGGTGTAGGCTGATACCAGCCACTTCACGTCGGCAACAAACCCCTCGTAACCATGCAAGTCGGCAGCCTCCTGCAACAAGCCAGGCAATAACGGCGGCTCGTGCTCGTTCACATCGAGCACACGCTGGTCAGCCAGGGACTGGCCGAGGCTGACCGCCAAGGCGGCAAAGTCTTCCACCTGCGCGGGCAAGCGGCGCTGCCAGACAGCCAGGTTCACGCCATCCTGGAAGATCTCGGTAAGCACCTTTGGCGCTTCACCAAAGGCCTGGCGAATATCCACAGGGCGCAATGCCGGGTTCATGCTGCTTCCTCGGCATGCCAGGGGCCGAACGGATCCGGCAAGCGAAGCCAGGCCATCGGCCCCAAATCCATTTCCTCATCGGTCAGCAGGCAAGCATTCAGCTCTGTGGATAACCTGGCGAAGTCGATGTTCTGCCCGATGAATACCAACTCCTGGCGGCAGTCACCGGTTTCAGCCTGCCAATGCTTGAGAATGTCCGCTGTGCTCTGCTCATCCTGTGGCCAATGCTCGCGCGGCACAAAACGCCACCAGCGCCCGGCCAGGCCGTGACGCATCATGCCTCCGGCCTGCGACCAGCTGCCGGCTTCCTGGAATTTGCTGGCCAGCCAGAAAAAGCCCTTGGAACGCAGCAACCGACCGTTGCTCCAGCTGTTGTGGATAAAGTCGAAGAAGCGTTGCGGGTGCAGTGGCCGGCGGGCTTCCCAGGTGGTCGCCGCGATGCCGTACTCCTCGGTTTCCGGAATGTGCGCGCCGCGCAACTCCTGCAGCCAGCCGGGTGCCTGCGCGGCCTGGTCGAAGTCGAACAGCCCAGTGTCAAGAATACGCGCCAGCGGCACCTGGCCCATGACCATCGGCACGATCTGCGCACGGGCATTGAGGCTGCGCAAAATGGCGGTGAGTTCTTCGCGCTCGTGCTGGCTGATCAAGTCGATCTTGCTGAGCAACAGCACATCGGCGAACTCGACCTGTTCGATCAACAGGTCGCTGATGGAACGTTCATCGTCTTCACCCAGCGTCTCGCCACGGCTGGCCAGGCTGTCGGCTTGCTGATAATCGCGCAGGAAGTTCAGGCCATCGACCACGGTGACCATGGTGTCCAGGCGCGCCATGTCGGACAGGCTACGGCCTTGCTCATCGCGGAAGGTGAACGTCTCGGCGACCGGCAGCGGCTCCGAGATACCGGTGGACTCGATCAGCAGATAGTCAAAACGGCCTTCCTCGGCCAACCGCGCGACTTCCTCCAACAGGTCTTCACGCAGGGTGCAGCAGATGCAGCCGTTGCTCATCTCAACCAGTTTTTCTTCAGCACGGTTGAGGCTGACGTTGCGCTGCACCTCGCTGGCGTCGATGTTGATTTCACTCATGTCGTTGACGATCACCGCGACCCGAAGGTTGTCGCGGTTGCGCAGTACATGGTTGAGCAAGGTGCTCTTGCCGGCGCCGAGAAAGCCGGAAAGCACGGTGACAGGAAGGCGATTGGACATGGTGAAACCTCTTCAGGCGGACGCACTCGAAACGATGCATTGCATAATGTTATAAAGTAACAATACAATTTCGCCAAGCCGTACTCGTCGGAAGCGTACTTCGGAGATGCAAATGCGCTTGTCACCTGCAGCCCTGTTGCTGCTGTTACTCACACCGCTACCAGCGCTGGCGTTGGCGCAGAGCAATTCGCTGCCGCTGTGTACCCGTAGCGCAACGCTGCTCGCCTGCCAGGACGGCAACGGCAATTACTACAGCGTGCGCACCGAAGGCAGCCATTTCTACTTACGCGGCTTCGACACGCAGACGCGCCGGCTTTGGTCGCAGACCAACAGCCGCTACGGCACGCTGACGTTCTTCACCGGGCTGGCCAGCGATGGTGAAGCCTGGTTCGGCTACAGCCGGCGTGTTGGATGGACGACGTTGAATCGCGTGTCCAGTTCCAGTGGCCAACGTTTCAACGTGCATTGCAGCCTGGTTGGCGGCTGTCGCTGACCCTTTTGCCTGGTACTCCCATGACTAGCCTCACGCTTCCTGACATTGCCACACAGTCCCAAGCGCACGCTGTCCCGCTTGATTGGGTCGGCATGTGTGGTATCGCCTTACCCATCCAGTTCGACGGCCGTCAGGTGTCGGCCATGGCTGATGCAGGTGTCAGCCTGGTCGATGGCACTTCGCGGGGCATTCACATGTCTCGCCTCTATCTAGCACTGGCATCGCTTGAACAGCAGCCACTGACGCCCTTGGCCATTCGCCGTCTTCTGGCAGACTTTCTCGCCAGTCATGACGGGCTTTCCAACGCGGCTTATCTCAACCTGGCTTTCGAGCACCTGCTGAAACGACCCGCGTTGGTCAGCCCACTCGCAGGTTGGAAGCGCTACCCGATCACCCTGGAAGCGAAGATAGAAAATGAAATGTTCCACGTGGAACTATCAGTTCGTGTGCCTTACTCCTCAACCTGCCCCTGTTCGGCAGCGCTGGCAAGGCAACTGATTCAACAGCAGTTCGAGGCTGATTTTTCTGGGCAGCACCTGGAGCGCTCTGCAGTACTGGAATGGTTGGGCAGCAGCCAGGGCATCGTTGCAACGCCGCATAGTCAGCGCAGCCACGCGCTGATCAGCGTGCGACTGCAAGACAACCTGGCGTCGTTACCCATAACCGAATTGATCGACCAGATTGAGGCCAGCCTGGGTACGGCTGTTCAGACCGCCGTAAAGCGTGCAGACGAACAGGCGTTCGCCTTGGCCAATGGGCAGAACCTGATGTTCTGTGAGGACGCCGCGCGGCGACTGCATCAGTCGCTGCGGCAGTTGCAGTGGGCGACCGCTTTCAAGCTGCGCGTGGAACATGCAGAGAGCCTGCATGCCCACGATGCGGTAGCCAGCAACCAATGGCAGTGGTGAAACTCAGGTACGCGGTTTGACTGTTCCACAGTCGTTGCCGAGCCATACGGCCCGGGTGTTCATGCTGCCCTGCTGCTGAACGCCCGAAGCATTGAAGGTGCCGTTGACCTGCGTGGTGAATTCCTTGTCGCTGAGGAACGTCGCCTGACCAGTCCCCTGGGCTTTCGGGCAGCTGAACTGAAACTTCCAGACGTTGCCTGTGCGGTCGGTGATTTTCTGCGTGCAGCCAGACTTCGGATCCTGCAACGGAATATCGTTGGTCTGCACCTGTTCAGGCGTCAGGCACGAACGCACGCCATTGCCGCCAATCGTGACGCCCTGCTTGGCCAGTACCCCTTCCATCATGGCCCGCTGTTCCGGAGGCAGGTTCTTCAACTGCCCGAGCATGAACTGCATATCGGGTAACGGCTTGCCATCGACCTGCATGTTGCTGGTAGTCAGCTCCCACAAACCAGGCTGCAACATCTGCGCATGCACCAGGGGGCTGCTCAGGCCCAGGGCCAGAGCCAACAGTGGCAGACGAATCTTCATGTACGAACGCTCCTCGAAAAACCGGCCAACGGGCCGGGCTCAGCCTTAGACGCCAAATCCGCTTTCAGGTTGCAAGCCGGACGTGGAACGTGTTCTGTTATCCGCTGTGTATTCGGCAAGCAGGATGCGTATGGATTACCACAGCCCCTACTTTTTCGGCTACGTGCTCGGCCTGATTCATTTGCTCGGCATGATCGCCGCGTTGCATGCAGTGTTCACCGTGCGTACCGCCCAAGGCGCAATCGCCTGGGCCATGTCGCTGTTCTTCATTCCTTACTTCACGCTGATTCCCTACCTGATCTTTGGTGCGCGATCCTTCTACGCCTACATCCAGGCCCGGCGCCAGGCCAACCAGGAAATGCACGTGGCGATGGCCAACCTCAACTGGCGACCGTGGGTTGAAGAAGCCCTCACCGCCAGAGAGTCGGAAAGCTACGCGGCCTTGCGTGCCATGCCGAAACTCGGGCGAATGCCTTGCCTGGCCAATAACCAAGTGAAGCTGCTGATCAATGGCAAAGCCACTTTTGATGCCATCTTCGCTGCCATCGAGCAGGCACGCGAAGCGGTACTCGTGCAGTTCTTCATCATCCACGACGACGCTCTTGGCAAAGATCTGCAGCAGTTGTTACTGCGCAAGGCGGCCGAAGGCGTGAAGGTATTCGTGCTGTATGACCGTGTCGGCAGCCATGCCCTACCCGCCAGCTACAGCCAGGTACTGCGTGATGGCGGTGTACAGATCCATGCCTTCGCGACCCGCCGCGGATGGTTCAACCGCTTCCAGATCAACTTCCGCAACCACCGCAAGATCGTGGTGGTCGATGGCCTGCTGGGCTTCATCGGTGGGCATAACGTAGGGGACGAGTACCTCGGCAAGAACCCTCATCTATCACCTTGGCGCGATACCCATGTGCAGATCAGCGGCCCTGTGCTGGCCTGCCTGCAAGAGTCGTTTGCCGAGGATTGGTACTGGGCCACGCGCCAGCTACCACCCTTGATCCTGCCGGATACCTACCCCGACAACGGCGTGCTATGCCAAGCCCTGGCCAGTGGCCCGGCAGACCCACAGGAAACCTGTTCGCTGTTCTTCATCGAAGCCATCCATTCGGCGATCAAACGGGTATGGATCACCAGCCCCTACTTCATTCCGGACGAAGCCGTGTTCGCCGCGTTGCGCCTGGCAGTGCTGCGAGGGGTGGATGTGCGCGTGCTGATTCCGTCTCGGCCCGATCACAAGATCGTCTATGCAGCCTCCAGCTTGTTCGCATTTGAAGCGGTACGCGCAGGGGTGAGGATGTTCCGTTATCAGCCTGGCTTCCTGCACCAGAAGGTGGTGCTGGTGGATGACGAGGTCAGCGCGATCGGCAGCGCCAACCTGGACAACCGCTCGTTCCGGCTCAACTTCGAGATCACCTTGCTGACGGTGGACCGCCCGTTTGCCGACCAGGTGGAGGCGATGTTGCTGGAAGACTTCGAACAGGCACGCGAAATCACCGCGGAGGACAGCCGCGATACCCATCGTGTCCAGCAGCTGGGAATGCGCATTGCGCGATTGATTTCACCCATCCTCTGAATGAAGAAAGGGCCGCTTATGCGGCCCTTTCTTCATCCGGTGCATGATCAGCGATACAGGTCTTCCCGCGTCCAAGGCAGATCATGGTGCCCATCGGCATACGGCTTCACAGCCAGAATCTGATGCAGGTTGATCCAGCCCTTCTGGAATGCGTAGGCACAACCGGCGAGGTACAGGCGCCAGATGCGCAAGGTCTTCTCCGGCACCAGCGCCGCTGCTTTGTGCAGCTGGTTCTCCAGGTTCTCGCTCCAGTGATGAAGGGTCTTGGCGTAGTGCAGGCGCAGGCTCTCGACGTCCACCACCTCCAGCCCGGCTTCACAGATGCTGGCAGTGATCATCGACAAGTGCGGCAGCTCACCATTGGGGAATACGTAACGGTCGATGAAGTCACCAGCCCCTCGCCCGACCGGTCGCCCATCAATGTGCTTGGCAGTGATGCCATGGTTCATCACCACGCCACCCTCCCTGACCGCACCGAACAGTTTCTGGCAATACATCGCCAGGTTGGCATGCCCGACGTGCTCGAACATGCCAACGCTGACGACCTTGTCGAAGCGGCCATCCTGAGGCAAGTCACGGTAGTCGAGAATCTGCAGGTCGACCTTGTCGGCCAGGCCCTCTGCCTTTACCCGCGCGCGCCCAAGCTTGAGCTGCTCTTTGCTCAGGGTGATACCGAATACCTTGGCGCCATATTCACGCGCGGCGAAACGCGACAGCCCTCCCCAGCCACAGCCCACATCGAGCAGGTAATCACCGGCATCCAGGCGCAGCTTGCGGCACAGGTGGTCGAACTTGTCCTGCTGGGCTTGATCCAGGGTGTTGTCCGGCTCACGGAAATAGGCGCAGGAATAGGCCATGTCCTGGTCGAGCCAGAGTTGATAGAAGGCATTGGAGACATCGTAGTGGTAGGAAATAGACTTGGCGTCTGTGCGCTTGTCGTGGGAGAAGCGCTCTGGAGGGGTGTCATCGTCGTCGAGCAGCAGTGCTTCGCTGAGTTCGTCGCAGACGCGAATGGCTTCACCGATATCACCTTCCAGCTCCAGCTTGCCCTCCACGAACGCAGTACCCAGCTGGTCCAGGCTTGGATGGGTCAGCTGGCTGATTAGCTGTGGCTCCTTGACCAGGATGGTGACCTGAGGACTTGGGCCCAGATCGAACTGGTTGCCGTCCCACAGTTTCAGCCGCAGCGGCAGATGCAGGCTCTGCAGTGCCGGTGGAAGTTGAGCAAGCATGAACACTCCTCCTTTCCCTAAAAGGCCACGACGCCTGATATTTCGAACGTCGCCGGATCAGAGTAGTTCATTCGTAGGAGCTTTCCTCTAAACAAGACCAAGGTCTAGAACCAACTGATCTGATGAAGGCAACAGATTGTATACAATCTGCGCTTCTCAGCTTAACCTTATGCCCCTCTCGCGCTTCCTCATCTGGAGTACAAAACCCATGAAATCCTATGACGTGGTGATCATCGGCGGCGGCCCTGGCGGCTACAACGCAGCGATCCGCGCTGGCCAACTGGGCCTCAGCGTCGCCTGCGTGGAAGGCCGCTCGACCCTCGGTGGCACCTGCCTGAACGTCGGTTGCATGCCATCCAAAGCGTTGCTGCACGCCTCCGAGCTTTACGAAGCGGCCAGCGGCGACGAGTTCGCCCACCTCGGCATCGAAGTGAAGCCGACTCTCAACCTCGCCCAGATGATGAAACAGAAGGACGAGAGCGTGACCGGCCTGACCAAGGGCATCGAGTACCTGTTCCGCAAGAACAAGGTCGACTGGGTCAAAGGCTGGGGCCGCCTGGATGGCGTAGGCAAGGTCATCGTCAAGGCAGAAGATGGCAGCGAGACCGCACTGCAGGCCAAGGACATCGTTATTGCCACCGGCTCCGAGCCCACTCCCCTGCCCGGCGTGACCATCGACAACCAGCGCATCATCGACTCCACCGGTGCCCTGGCCCTGCCGCAGGTCCCCAAGCACCTGGTGGTGATCGGCGCCGGCGTCATCGGCCTGGAGCTGGGTTCGGTATGGCGCCGCTTGGGTGCACAGGTCACCGTCATCGAGTACCTCGACCGCATCTGCCCGGGCACTGATGAAGAAACCGCCAAGACCCTGCAGAAAGCCCTGGCCAAGCAAGGCATGGCCTTCAAGCTCGGCAGCAAAGTTACCCAGGCGAAGACTGAAGCCGACGGTGTCAGCCTGACCCTGGAGCCGGCTGCTGGTGGTGCCGCTGAAACCCTGCAGGCCGACTATGTACTGGTCGCAATCGGCCGTCGTCCTTATACCAAGGGCCTGAACCTTGAGAGCGTAGGGCTGGAAACCGACAAGCGCGGCATGCTGAGCAACGAGCACCACCGCACCTCGGTTCCGGGCGTGTGGGTGATCGGCGACGTCACCTCCGGCCCGATGCTGGCGCACAAGGCTGAAGACGAAGCGGTCGCCTGCATCGAGCGCATCGCCGGCAAGCCCCATGAAGTGAACTACAACCTGATCCCGGGCGTGATCTACACCCGTCCGGAACTGGCCACCGTCGGCAAGACCGAAGAGCAACTGAAGGCCGAAGGCCGCGCCTACAAGGTCGGCAAGTTCCCCTTCACCGCCAACAGCCGCGCCAAGATCAACCACGAGACCGAAGGCTTCGCCAAGGTCATCGCCGATGCCAACACTGATGAGGTACTCGGTGTGCACCTGGTTGGCCCGAGCGTCAGCGAGATGATTGGCGAGTTCTGCGTGGCCATGGAGTTCGCCGCTTCGGCTGAAGACATCGCCCTGATCTGCCACCCGCACCCGACCCGCTCCGAAGCCCTGCGCCAGGCCGCGATGAACGTGCACGGCATGGCCATGCAGATCTGACCCAGCTGGCTCCGCCGGTTTTTTCGAAATACCATTGATGCACGCTTTCGATCAAACCAGCGGGGCCCACCGGTTGAGCATCAACTTCGATCTGAATGACCTGCAAGCTTTCCGCGCTGTCGTTGAGCAAGGCAGCTTCCGCCGCGCCGCCGATACCATTCGCATCACCCAGTCGGCGCTGAGCCGGCGCATCGAGAAACTCGAGTCGGCACTGGGCGTGAAGCTGCTTGAACGCACCACGCGCAAGGTGTCGCTGACCAATGTCGGGCGCGCTTTCCTGCCTCAGGTCGAACGCCTGCTGGACGACCTGGACCTGGCGCTGCTCAGCGTCGGTGATGGTGGCTCGCTGCGCACCGGCACCCTGACCATCGCCTGCGTGCCGTCAGCGGCCTACTACTTCATGCCCCACGCGATCCGCGCCTTCCATTCGCAGTATCCGAAAGTTCGGATCAACCTGTACGACGCCTCCGCCAATGAAGTCAGCGCCGCCGTGGCCTCCGGTGAAGCAGACTTCGGCCTGAGCTTCACGGGCAACCTCGCCCCGGAGATCGAGTTCAGCGTTCTGCTCGAGGAGCGCTATGTCATCGCCTGCCGCCAGGATCATCCGCTGGCCAAGCTGGACAAGGTGACCTGGGCACAAGCCTACGAGCATGACTACATCACCCTGGGCAAATCTTCAGGTAACCGCCTGGTACTGGATCGGGCGTTGGCCGGGATGCAAATCAGCAAAGAGAGTGTGTGTGAAGCCAGGCACGTGACCACCTTGCTCGGCCTGATCGAAGCGGGCCTGGGTATCGCGGCGGTGCCATCGATCGCGCTGCCGATGACCCCGCATCCGATCCTTGCCAGCATTGCACTGGTCGAGCCGGAGGTCAGCCGCAAGATGGGCCTGCTCACGCGCCGCGGCCGCACGCTGACGCCTGCGGCACTTGAGATGGTCAGGTTGATCCGCGAACTGCCAGGCGTATTACCGGGCGACTGAATCCAGCCCGGTAGCGCGCACGGCAGGCTGCACGTCGGGCGACGCGAGGTAGTTCAGCAGCTGCTTCGCCTCGGCCGGGTGCTCGGCGGTTTTCGGGATGCCAGCGGCAAAGCGGGTCACCGACTGCAGGCTTTCCGGAATCTTGCCAACGTAAGTGACACCCGGCACTGGCAGCAGCTCGGCAACCTGCTGGAAGCCAAGCTGATAGGTGCCCTTGGCCACCTGCGAGGCCACCGGAATGCGCTCCACCATGGTGCTCTTGCCGACCAGCTGGTCCTGGATACCCAGCTTCTTGTAAAGCTCCTTCTCGATATACACGCCGCTGGCGCTGTCCGAGTAGGCCACCGACTGAGCCGCCAGCAAGGTCTGCTTCAATTCGTCAGCCGTGCCGATGGCAGGCTTGGCCTGCCCTTCCCTGACCACCAGGCCAATGCGCGAGTCCGCCAGCTCCACCCGCGACGCCGGGTCGACCTTGCCCTGACGAATCAGCTCGTCCAGTGCATAGCCGACCATGATCACCACATCGGCGTGCTCGCCACGCGCGAGACGATTGGGGATCGCCTCGGGGGCCTTGCCCATGGACGGGCCCAGCACGGTGACCAGGGTATCGCCGCTCTGCGCCGCATACTGCGGCCCCAGCTGCTTGTAGGCGGCGGTGAAGCCGCCCGAGGTCATCACGGTCAGTTCGGCAGCCTGGGCAAGGCTGCAACCAGCGAGCAAAGTAGCGGCCAGCAACGCTTTCAACGAAGCCCTCATGCGGCCACCGCTGCGCGGTTGGCCAGGCGACGGTAGAGCATCCAGGTAGCGACGAATGCACAGAGCGCAGCGAACATCATCCAGTAGGCCGGTGCGGCCCTGTCGTTGGTGACGTGGATCATCCAGGTCGAGATCGCCGGGGTGAAGCCACCGAACAGTGCAGTCGCCAGGCTATAGGCCAGCGAGAAACCTGCCACCCGCACTTCCACCGGCATGATTTCGGTCAGCGCCGGGATCATTGCACCGTTGTACATGCCGTACAGGAACGAGAACCACAGCAGCACTTCGAGCATATGGCCAAAGGTCGGCGACTGCGCAAGATAAGTCAGCGCCGGGTAGGCGGTGATCACGGTCATCAGCGACATGGCCAGCAGCAGCGGCTTGCGCCCGACGCGGTCGCTGAGTGTGCCGCCGATGGGCAGCCAGATGAAGTTGGACACTGCCGTCAGCAAGGTCACCAGCAACGCATCGCCGGTGCTCAGTTGCAGCACGGTCTTGCCGAAGGTCGGCGCGTACACGGTGATCATGTAGAAGGCCGTGGTGGTCATGGCCACCATCAGCATGCCGAACAGCACCACACCAGAGTTGGCAGCCAGCGTCGCCAGTACCTGCTTCATGGTAGGACGATGCTCGCGGGCGGCGAACTCCTCGGTTTCCTGCAGGTTGCGACGCAGCAGGAAGATCACCGGGATGATCATGCAACCCACACCGAACGGCACACGCCAGCCCCACTGGGCTATCTCGGCGGCAGACAGCCATTCGTTGAGGGCAAAGCCCAGCGCCGCGGCGACGACGATCGCCACCTGCTGGCTGGCGGACTGCCAGCTGGCGTAGAAGCCCTTGTGCCCAGGCGTGGCCATTTCGGCCAGGTACACCGAAACACCGCCCAGTTCAGCACCCGCCGAGAACCCTTGCAGCAAGCGCCCGATCAGCACCAGCGCCGGGGCCAATAGCCCGATGCTGGCGTAGCCGGGCACCAGCACGATCAGCAAGGTCCCACTGGCCATGATCGCCAGGGTGACGATCAGCCCTTTGCGTCGGCCTACGTCATCAATGTACGCCCCAAGAATCACCGCACCCAGCGGGCGCATGAGGAAGCCTGCGCCGAACACAGCGAAGGTCATCATCAAAGAGGCGAATTCATTGGACGCGGGGAAGAAGGCCCCGGCGATGTGCGTGGCGTAGAAGCCGAACAGGAAGAAGTCGAACTGTTCGAGGAAGTTTCCGGACGTTACCCGGAAGACCATACCGGCCTTGGACTTGCCCTCGGGCACCGAGCGTGACGGCAGACTCATGGTGGATCTCCAGCGTTTCTTAATAATTGTAAGTGCTTATTTCCGGAATGATCGTCGAAAGCGGCGCTGGAGATAATCGTTCATTTTTCATTAATTGATGCGCGGATGACATCAATGAGACGCGTGGGCCCTTGAAGATACCGCCTCGATCCTCACCTCGCGTGGCTTGCTTCGCGGCTAAAGCCGTTCCTACAGGAGTATGTGGCACGCTCGCGACGGCGGACCTTCGATTGCTAGTCTGCTTTTGCGTTATAGGCCATGCCAATAGTATAAAGGCGCACTTGGGTATCGCCGACTTTTAGCGTACTGACCTTATTCCAATTATCCGGTATGGGTGAGAAATCATCGGGCGGTTCGCTATTGCTTATCAACCAGACTCTGGTTTGGCCAACGGGTAGATTTTCAAGGCTGTCGAAATAGATTTTATCGGCATCATGGTTCACCAGTGTGCCAAATCCGTAGTTACCTGGCCGACCCGAAGCGCCGTTGGCCTGTGGCGGCGTATAGAGCAGTGGCACTGACCCGGTCTTGTTATAGTAGACGTAGCTGAAATACCAGAAAAGATCGCTGACGATGATACGGTCGTTGGCACGATAGTTTTCATTGACGAAGTTGACCAGCTTGTTGAACTGATCTTCATCCTTTTGGTAGTAACTACTCAGGCCGCCCAGCTCTACCGCCAGAAAGGTCACCAGGGTGGCTATTGCTGCGTATCGAAAACGACGCCTCATTCGATCAATGGCGACTGCCAGTATTAACGGAAAGCCCAGGGCGGAAAACATCAGATAACGCTCGACCATAAGTGGCGTTATCCACGAGACAGAAAAGACGACGATCAACGGGAGAAACGTATAGATCGCCATTAGCGTATGGAATCTATGCGGGCTTCGATCATGTCGGCAGACAGCGCCCGTTACCAGCGCCAATGCCAGTGGCAGTGCAAAGTAGACTGGCCATTTCAGATTCAGACCATCGGTAAGGGCCAGATCCTGCCAGAGGGTCGATGGCAGTGAATACAGTGTAACGGGCAGTATCCAGCCAATGTCGCCACCCGCCTTGAGTTGGTCAAGGTGCTGCAGCAGGTCTACCAAGTTGGGAATCCAGGGGATATACAACAAGACGATCAAGCTGTTGGCGACCCACCATGACGGCCGAGTGATGAGGCGGTGTCTGTCGCCGCGTACAACCGATAGATAGGCCCAGTGAGACAGTACGCAAAGGCCCGTGAAATAATGAGTATAGAAACTTGCCGTTATTAACAGCACATACACGCAAAGGTAGCGGTAGCGCTCAGGGTTTTTTACCCAATATACAAGCGCGATGGTTGCGCCCAGCAGAAAAAACCCCATTAGGGAGTACATGCGCACTTCTTGACTGTAACGTACTGCAATTGGCAGCAAGGCCAACAAAA
This sequence comes from Pseudomonas sp. CC120222-01a, assembly GCF_003097235.1. Classification (GTDB taxonomy): domain Bacteria; phylum Pseudomonadota; class Gammaproteobacteria; order Pseudomonadales; family Pseudomonadaceae; genus Aquipseudomonas. The sequence goes on from NZ_QEQQ01000019.1 coordinate 56,207, forward strand.
CACCAGCCAATATGGCTGCATGGCGTGTTGCAATCTGATAAACCAGCCACATGCCCAGGGCTACAGTACCGACACCTGTCAGCACGCTGATGAACCTCACCGAAAAGATACTGTCCCCGAACACACCTATCCAGGCGTGTAGAAGGAGAAAGTAAAGCGGTGGGTGTACGTCATGGGCGCTGTGGACCCAGATGAGCGAGGGTGAATACTGGCTCATTAACAAGCTGGAGCCCTCGTCGCACCAAATGGCGGAGGCCGTTGAGCCGTACACCCGAGCCAGCGTGGCGAGCAACAGGATTGGTAGCGGCCAGAGTTTCCTGGCCCATACAGCGAATTTCTTCGCATTGCCGGGAGCTGGGCTTTTCCCACTGACGTTGTGCGAGTGAGACTTCATGTTTCCTCCAGCCCAATGTATCCCTTGTGATCGAATTTTACACGACGTGGGGCAAGCATTGATGCCGCTGAGCGAACATTGACCCACTGGGTAAATTTTCAATCAGCGCCGGCATCCTGATAGAAGTCGCCGATAAATCAGCATCACTCTCAATACTCAACATGCCTGCCTGGAAAGCAAAGGTGCGAAGAGGCTAAACATTCATACTGCAAGCTTTAGCACAATCAGCTTGAGGCTGAAATGTCGAAGAAGGGAGCCAGAGTGGCTCCCTCCTTCTGCGACAGTTTTTATTTTTAAGCGACAGATTTAATTCTCTAAAACCATTTCGCTTTTCCGAAGAACCAGCGCTTATTCAACAGTCACCGACTTCGCCAGGTTACGCGGCTGGTCGACGTCAGTGCCCTTGAGCACTGCCACGTAATACGACAGCAGTTGCAGCGGGATGGTGTAGAGGATAGGCGCCAGCTCGTCAGCGATGTGCGGCACCTTGATCACGTGGGTGCCTTCGCCGTTGCTCATGCCGGCATTCTCATCAGCGAACACCACCAGCTCGCCACCACGGGCACGCACTTCCTGCAGGTTGGACTTGAGCTTCTCCAGCAGTTCGTTGTTCGGCGCAACGGTCACCACTGGCATGTCGTTGTCCACAAGCGCCAGCGGGCCGTGCTTGAGCTCACCGGCCGGGTAGGCTTCGGCATGGATGTAGGAGATTTCCTTGAGCTTGAGCGCACCTTCCATGGCCACCGGGTACTGCGCACCACGGCCGAGGAACAGGGTGTGATGCTTGTCGGCGAACAGCTCGGCGGTTTTCTCCACGGTGCTGTCCATGGCCAGGGCCTCGCCCAGGCGCGCTGGCAAGCGGCGCAGCTCTTCCACCAGCCCGGCTTCGACGCCCGCTTCGAGGGTGCCGCGCACTTGGCCAAGGGCCAGGGTCAGCAGCATCAGCGAGACCAGCTGGGTGGTGAAGGCCTTGGTCGAGGCCACGCCGATTTCCGGGCCGGCCAGGGTCAGCAGGGTCAGGTCGGACTCGCGTACCAGCGAGCTGATGCCGACGTTGCAAATGGCCAGGCTACCGAGGAAGCCCAGTTCCTTGGCGTTGCGCAGGGCGGCCAGGGTGTCGGCGGTTTCGCCGGACTGGGAGATCGAGACGAACAGGGTGTCTGGCTGCACCACTACCTTGCGATAGCGGAACTCGCTGGCCACTTCGACCTGGCAAGGAATGCCAGCCAGGCTTTCCAGCCAGTAACGGGCGACCATACCGGCGTGGTAGCTGGTGCCGCAAGCGACGATCTGCACGTTGCGCACTTTGGCGAACAGCTCGGCAGCCTGCGGGCCGAAAGCCTGGACCATCACATGGTCTTTGCCCAGACGGCCTTCCAGGGTGCGCTGGACTACAGTCGGCTGCTCGTGGATCTCTTTGAGCATGAAGTGGCGATAGGCACCTTTGTCGGCGGCTTCGGCGCCTTCGTGGTATTGCACGGTTTCACGCTGTACCGGGTGGCCAGCCTGGTCCCAGATCTTCACCTGGTCACGACGGATCTCGGCGATATCACCCTCTTCCAGGTACATGAAGCGGTCGGTGACCTGGCGCAGGGCCAGTTGGTCGGAAGCCAGGAAGTTCTCGCCGTGGCCCAGGCCAATTACCAGCGGGCTGCCACTGCGTGCGGCGACCAGGCGGTCTGGCTGTGCCACGCTGATCAGCGCCAGGCCATAGGCACCATGCAGGCGCTTGACTGCGGACTTCAGCGCATCGGCCAGGTCCGGAACGGTCTTCAGGGTTTGGTGGATCAGATGCACGATGACTTCGGTGTCGGTCTGCGAGGTAAACACGTACCCCAGGCCTTTCAGCTCTTCACGCAGCTCTTCGTGGTTTTCGATGATGCCGTTGTGCACAACGGCCACTTCGCTGCCGGAGAAATGCGGGTGGGCGTTACCTTCGGTCGGCGCACCGTGAGTGGCCCAACGGGTGTGGGCAATGCCCAGCTGGCCGTTCAGCGGCTCGGCAGCAACAGCGGCTTCCAGCTCGGCGACCTTGCCGATACGGCGGCGACGCTGCAGTTCGCCCTGTTGGGTGTACACGGCCAGGCCGGCACTGTCGTACCCGCGATACTCAAGACGCTTGAGGCCTTCGATGAGGATGGCAGTGATGTTGCGCTCGGCTACGGCACCAACGATTCCACACATGGTTATTGCTCCTGGCTGATCGCGGCGCAGATCAGGTTGATGCCGCGGGCTTGAATCTGTTCGCGTGCCGCTGCGGGCAGGCGTTCGTCTGTAATAAGGGTGTGCACGCTGCCCCAGGGCAGCTCGAGATTGGGGATCTTGCGCCCGACCTTGTCGGACTCCACCATCACGATCACTTCACGGGCCACCTCGGCCATCACTCGGCTCAGGCCAAGCAGCTCATTGAAGGTGGTGGTGCCGCGCTGCAAGTCGATGCCGTCGGCACCGATGAACAACTGGTCAAAATCGTAAGAGCGTAGTACCTGCTCGGCGACCTGGCCCTGGAACGACTCCGAATGCGGGTCCCAGGTGCCACCGGTCATCAGCAACACCGGTTCGTGCTCGACTTCGCTGATGGCGCGGGCCACATTCAATGAGTTGGTCATCACCACCAGACCAGGCTGGCGGCCCAGTTCCGGGATCATGGCGGCGGTGGTGCTGCCGCTGTCGATGATGATCCGCGCGTGCTCGCGGATACGCCCGACCGCTGCGCGGGCGATAGCCTTCTTGTAGGCAGAGATGGGTTGCGCGGGTTCACTGAGCATCTCTTGCGGTACCGGCACCGCACCGCCGTAGCGGCGCAATAGCAAGCCATTGGCCTCCAGCGCGGCAAGGTCCTTGCGAATGGTCACTTCCGAGGTTTCGAAACGCTTGGCCAAGGCGTCGACGCTCACCTCGCCTTGCTCGCTGAGCAGGGCCAGGATGTTGTGGCGGCGCTGAGGGGTGTTTCGTTTCGACATGGCTGGTTAAGTTTCGATTCGAAAGATAATGGTTGCAATCAAAACCTAAGATGAGTGTTTCGTCAAGATGTGGATAAGTTTTCCTGACAACAAACATCCCTGTGGGAGCGGGCATGCCCGCTCCCACAGGAGTTTTGTGCAAGCATAAAAAAAGCCGACTTATTCACATAAGTCGGCTTTCGAGACAAACGGCTGTGTATAACTCAGCTTTTCTTGATCTTCTCCGGCCGCTTCCAGCCCGAGATATTGCGCTGGCGCGCACGCGCCACGGCAAGGTCACCGGCTTCGACGGCCTGGGTGATGGTCGAACCGGCGGCCGTGGTCGCACCGGCCTTTATTTCCACAGGCGCCACCAACGAGTTATTGGAACCGATGAACACGTCCTCACCCATCACGGTCTTGAACTTGTTCGCACCATCGTAGTTACAGGTGATGGTGCCGGCGCCGATGTTGGTACGTGCGCCGATCTCGGCGTCGCCCAGGTAAGTCAGGTGACCGGCCTTGGCGCCTTCACCCAGGTGGGCGTTTTTCAGTTCGACGAAGTTACCCACATGGGCCTTGGCTTCCAGCACGCTGCCCGGGCGCAGGCGGGCGAACGGGCCGGCATCGCTGCCCTCGCCCATCACCGCGCCGTCGAGGTGCGTGTTGGCCTTGATGATTGCGCCCTTGCGCAGGGTGCTGTCCTTGATCACACAGTTCGGGCCGATCTGCACGTCGTCCTCGATGACCACCTTGCCTTCCAGGATCACGTTGATGTCGATCAGCACGTCGCGACCCACGGTCACTTCGCCACGTACATCGAAACGCGCAGGGTCACGCAACGTGACACCCTGGGCCATCAGGCGGCGGCCTTCACGCAGCTGGTAATGGCGCTCGAGTTCCGAGAGCTGGCGACGGTCATTGGCGCCCTGCACTTCCATCGGGTCGTGTGGCTGTTCGGTAGCGACCACCAGCCCGTCGGCCACCGCCATGGCGATGACGTCAGTGAGGTAGTACTCACCCTGGGCATTGTTGTTCGACAGGCGGCCCATCCAGTCGGCCAGGCGCGCGGCCGGCATGGCCAGGATGCCGGTGTTGCCTTCCTTGATCGCCTTCTGCGCTTCGCTGGCGTCCTTGTGCTCGACGATGGCGGTCACCTGGCCTTGGGCATCACGCACGATGCGGCCATAGCCGGTCGGGTCCTGCAGGGTCACGGTGAGCAGGCCCAGCTGCTTGTCGCTGACCTTGGCCAACAGGCGCTGCAGGGTTTCCACTTCGATCAGCGGCACATCGCCATAAAGCACCAGCACCGTGTCGGCGGTGATCGCCGGCAATGCCTGCGCAACGGCATGGCCGGTACCCAGCTGCTTGTCCTGCATGACGAAGTTCAGGTCGTCGGCGGCCAAACGCTCACGCACCAGCTCCGCACCGTGGCCGATGACCACGTGGATGCCTTGGGGCTGAAGCTGGCGCGCGCTGTGGATAACGTGGCCAAGCATGGAATTACCGGCTACCGGGTGCAGTACCTTGGGCAGCGCGGAGCGCATGCGGGTACCTTGGCCGGCGGCGAGAATGACGATATCGAGGGACATTGACTGGCTACCAATCCTGGGCGGTCAGGGATGACCGAAGCGGGGAATTCAGAAAAAGAAAAAGGGTAGCCGAGGCTACCCTTTAACTCAATCACAACGGAAGTATGCGGCCTGAACCGGATTACTTGCCCTTGCGCAATTGCTGGACGGTACGCAGCTGAGCTGCAGCCTCGGCCAGACGTGCGGCAGCAGCACCGTAGTCGAAGTCCGAGCTTTTCGCGTTCAGGGCATTCTCAGCAGCCTTGAGGGCTTCCTGAGCCTGAGCTTCGTCCAGGTCGGCAGCGCGCTGCACGGTGTCGGCAAGAACCTTGACCATGTTCGGCTGCACTTCGAGGAAGCCACCGGAGATGTAGAACACCTCACGATCGCCACCTTGCTTGGTCAGCGTGATCGGACCAGGCTTGAGATTGGTGATCAGCGGGGCGTGGCCTGGAGCGATACCAAGATCGCCCAGGTTGCCGTGCGCTACTACCATCTCGACCAGGCCGGAGAAGATCTCTCCTTCCGCGCTGACGATATCGCAATGGACTGTCATAGCCATCTGCTTGCCTCAACCTGATTAGCGCCCCTTGCGGGGCGCCGGGATTACAGTTTCTTGGCTTTCTCGATCGCTTCGTCGATGCTGCCGACCATGTAGAACGCTTGTTCTGGCAGGTGGTCGTAGTCACCTTTGAGGATGCCGCTGAAGCCAGCGATGGTGTCTTTCAGGGAAACGTACTTGCCTGGCGAACCGGTGAAGACTTCGGCCACGAAGAACGGCTGCGACAGGAAGCGCTGGATCTTACGAGCGCGGGCTACCAGTTGCTTGTCGCTTTCGGACAGTTCGTCCATACCCAGGATCGCGATGATGTCCTTCAGCTCTTTGTAGCGCTGCAGAACATACTGAACGCCACGAGCGGTGTCGTAGTGTTCGTTGCCGATCACGTTCGGGTCCAGCTGGCGCGAAGTCGAGTCCAGTGGGTCGACCGCTGGGTAGATACCCAGGGAGGCGATGTCACGGGACAGAACGACGGTGGCGTCCAGGTGGGCGAAGGTGGTCGCTGGCGACGGGTCGGTCAGGTCGTCCGCAGGTACGTATACGGCCTGTACGGAGGTGATCGAACCTTCTTTGGTCGAAGTGATACGCTCTTGCAGAACGCCCATCTCTTCGGCCAGGGTCGGCTGGTAACCTACTGCCGAAGGCATACGGCCCAGCAGTGCGGATACTTCGGTACCGGCCAGGGTGTAACGATAGATGTTGTCGACGAACAGCAGAACGTCGTTACCTTCGTCACGGAACTTCTCAGCCATGGTCAGGCCGGTCAGCGCTACGCGCAGACGGTTTCCTGGTGGCTCGTTCATCTGACCGTAGACCAGCGCTACCTTGTCGAGAACGTTGGAGTCCTTCATCTCGTGGTAGAAGTCGTTACCCTCACGAGTACGCTCACCCACACCAGCGAACACGGAGTAACCGCTGTGTTCCATGGCGATGTTACGGATCAGTTCCATCATGTTTACGGTCTTGCCGACACCGGCACCACCGAACAGACCAACCTTACCACCCTTGGCGAACGGGCAAACCAGGTCGATAACCTTGATGCCGGTTTCCAGCAGGTCGTTGCCGCCTGCCTGGTCAGCGAACGAAGGCGCTGGCTGGTGGATACCGCGACGCTCTTCTTCGCCGATCGGGCCGGCTTCGTCGATTGGGTTGCCCAGTACGTCCATGATACGGCCCAGGGTGGCCTTACCAACTGGAACGGAAATGGCAGCGCCAGTGTCGACGACATCCAGACCGCGCTTCAGGCCTTCGGTCGAGCCCATCGCAATGGTACGAACCACGCCGTCGCCCAGCTGCTGCTGAACTTCGAGGGTGGTTTCCGCGCCTTGTACTTTCAGCGCGTTGTAAACACTCGGTACGACGTCACGTGGGAATTCCACGTCGATGACGGCGCCGATGATTTGAACGATACGTCCGCTACTCATAGCTGGATCCTCTGAATTTTTGAACCGTTAAACCGCGGCAGCGCCGCCGACGATTTCCGAGATCTCCTGGGTGATCGCAGCCTGACGCGCCTTGTTGTAGATCAATTGCAGCTCTTTGATCAAATCACCGGCGTTGTCTGTGGCGTTCTTCATGGCGATCATCCGGGCTGCTTGTTCAGCAGCGTTGTTCTCGACCACCGCCTGGTATACCTGCGACTCCACGTAACGCACCATCAAGCCGTCCAGCAGCTCTTTTGCGTCGGGTTCGTACAGGTAATCCCAGTGATGCTTGAGATCCTGATCCGGGGTTGCCACCAACGGTACCAATTGCTCGACCGTCGGTTTTTGGGTCATGGTGTTGATGAACTTGTTCGAAACCACCGAGAGGCGATCGATACGGCCGTCCAGGTAGGCGTCCAGCATCACTTTGACGGAGCCGATCAGATCGTTGATCGATGGCTCTTCGCCCAGGTGGCTGATCGCGGCTACGACGTTGCCGCCAAAGATGCGGAAGAAAGTCGCACCCTTGCTGCCGATCACGCACAGGTCGATTTCAACGCCCTGTTCGCGGTTTTCGTTCATGTCCTTGACCAGGGCCTTGAACAGGTTGGTGTTCAAGCCACCGCACAGACCACGGTCACTGCTCACCACGATATAACCGGCGCGCTTTACAGGGCGCTCGATCATGAACGGGTGGCGGTATTCCGGGTTGGCGTTGGCCAGATGACCGATCACCTGGCGGATACGCTCCGCGTAAGGACGGCTAGCAGCCATGCGCATTTGTGCTTTGCGCATCTTGCTGACCGCCACTTTCTCCATGGCGCTGGTAATTTTTTGCGTGCTTTTGATGCTCGCAATCTTACTGCGAATCTCTTTTGCGCCTGCCATGTATCACCTATCAGGTTAGCAAGCGGGGGCCTGGGCCCCCGCTGCGGCTTACCAGGTCTGGGTGGCCTTGAACTTCTCGATACCGGCTTTCAGGCCAGCGTCGATTTCGTCGTTGAAGTCACCCTTCACGTTGATCTTCGCCATCAGTTCGGCGTGATCACGGTTGAAGAAGGCGATCAGTGCTTGCTCGAAGCTGCCGATCTTGGAGACTTCTACGTCAGTCAGGAAACCACGCTCAGCGGCGTACAGCGACAGGGCCATGTCCGCGATGGACATAGGCGCGTACTGCTTCTGCTTCATCAGCTCGGTTACGCGCTGACCATGCTCCAGCTGCTTGCGGGTCGCTTCGTCCAGATCGGAAGCGAACTGGGCGAATGCAGCCAGTTCACGGTACTGAGCCAGAGCGGTACGAATACCACCGGACAGCTTCTTGATGATCTTGGTCTGAGCGGCACCACCTACGCGGGATACCGAAACACCGGCGTTCACTGCAGGGCGGATGCCCGAGTTGAACATGGCCGATTCCAGGAAGATCTGACCGTCGGTGATGGAAATCACGTTGGTCGGAACGAACGCGGAAACGTCGCCAGCCTGGGTTTCGATGATCGGCAGGGCGGTCAGGGAACCGGTCTTGCCAGTGACTGCGCCGTTGGTGAACTTCTCGACGTACTCTTCCGAAACGCGCGATGCACGCTCCAGGAGACGGGAGTGGAGGTAGAACACGTCGCCTGGGTACGCTTCACGTCCTGGTGGACGGCGCAGCAGCAGGGAGATCTGACGGTAGGCAACAGCCTGCTTGGACAGGTCATCGTAAACGATCAGGGCGTCTTCACCGCGGTCACGGAAGAACTCGCCCATGGTGCAGCCGGCGTATGGCGCCAGGAACTGCAGTGCGGCGGATTCCGAAGCACTGGCAACGACCACGATGGTGTTGGCCAGGGCGCCGGTTTCTTCCAGCTTGCGAACGATGTTGGCAACGGTGGAACGCTTTTGGCCGACAGCAACATAAACACAGAAAATACCGGAGTCTTTCTGGTTGATGATGGCGTCGATGGCCATGGCGGTCTTGCCGATCTGACGGTCACCGATGATCAGCTCGCGCTGGCCACGGCCGACAGGGATCATGGCGTCGACGGACTTGTAGCCAGTCTGTACAGGCTGGTCTACCGACTTACGCCAGATCACGCCTGGAGCGACTTTCTCGACCGCGTCGGTCTGGGTGTTGCCCAGAGGACCTTTGCCGTCGATCGGGTTGCCCAGTGCGTCAACGACGCGACCCAGCAGTTCCTTACCAACCGGAACTTCCAGGATGCGGCCGGTGCACTTGGCGCTCATGCCTTCGGCGAGGGTGTCATAGGCACCCAGGATCACTGCACCTACGGAGTCTTGCTCCAGGTTCAGGGCCATGCCGAATACGCTGCCAGGGAACTCGATCATTTCGCCGTACATGACGTCGGCCAGACCGTGGATCCGCACGATACCGTCGGATACCGAAACAACGGTACCTTCGTTACGGGCTTGGGAGCTCACATCGAGGTTGTCGATGCGGCCCTTGATGATTTCACTAATTTCGGAAGGATTGAGTTGCTGCATTGCTCTGCTGCCCCTTCAAACTCAAGATTTCAATGCTTCGGCCAGTTTCGCGATCTTGCCGCGAACAGAGCCATCGATTACCAGGTCACCAGCGCGGATGACGACGCCGCCAATCAGGCTGGCATCCTCCGACGCGTGCAGGCGAACTTCCTGGCCTAGCCGTGCACTGAGAACCTTGGCGAGTTTGTCTTGCTGTTCTTGGTTCAACGCGAAGGCACTGGTGACTTCCACGTCCACGGATTTCTCTTGCTCGGCCTTGTACAGGTCGAACAGGGCGGCAATCTCCGGCAGAAGCAGGAGACGGTCGTTTTCCGCGGCAACATGAATGAAATTCTGTGCCTGTGCATTGAACTTGTCACCGCACACGTCAATGAACGTGGCGGCCTTTTCTGCGCTCGTCAGTCGCGGGGCCTTGAGCAGGCGCTGCATGGTGTCGTCTTGCGACACCGCAGCAGCCAGGCCGAGCATGGCTGACCAATTGGCCAGTTGCTGATGGGCCTGGGCATGCTCAAAGGCAGCCTTAGCGTAAGGTCGGGCCAACGTGGTCAGTTCTGCCATGATCGCCCTCGCTTAAATTTCAGCGGCCAGTTTGTTAACCAGCTCCGCATGCGCGTTTTGATCGATTGTGGCGCCAAGGATCTTTTCAGCACCGCCAACAGCCAGGGCACCCACTTGGGCACGCAGGGCGTCTTTAGCGCTGTTCAGTTCCTGTTCGATCTCGGCCAGAGCCTGAGCCTTCACACGGTCAGCTTCGACGCGGGCCTGGTCACGGGCTTCCTCGACAAGCTGAGCAGCGCGTTTCTTGCTTTGCTCAATGATTTCGGCTGCCTGTGCTTTAGCTTCACGCAGTTGCTGACCCACTTTCTCTTGGGCCAGCTCCAGGTCGCGAGCTGCGCGGTTGGCAGCGTCCAAGCCGTCGGCAATCTTCTTTTGACGCTCTTGCAGAGCAGTGATGACCGGAGGCCATACGTACTTCATGCAGAAGAGTACAAAAATCAGGAAGGCAACGGATTGGCCAATCAGGGTTGCATTAATGTTCACGCCAACACCTCGCTCGGTCTTAATTCATCACAGCCATCAACTCGTGGTTACGAGTGATTAGCCGGCGATCTGACCAACGAACGGATTCGCGAAGGTGAAGAACAGAGCGATACCAACACCGATCATGGTTACGGCGTCGAGCAGACCGGCAACGATGAACATTTTCACCTGCAGCATCGGAACCATTTCTGGTTGACGAGCAGCGCCTTCCAGGAATTTGCCGCCCAGCAGGCCGAAACCAATGGCGGTACCCAGAGCACCCAGGCCGATCAGCAGAGCAACAGCGATAGCGGTCAGACCAACTACAGTTTCCATCTTTCCTCCCGACTTTTACGTCGTATTGGTTAGGTTTTTAAGTTGAAGCGGTAAAACAAATCGTTTGGTACAGCTGCCCTTGCGGACTTTTAAAGCCCTCCCCCCAAACGAGCGGGGAAGGCTACAAGACACGCCAGGCGGTCTTAATGGTTATCTTCATGAGCCATCGACAGGTAGACGATGGTCAGCATCATGAAGATGAAAGCTTGCAGCGTGATGATCAGGATGTGGAACACAGCCCACGCCCACTGCAGCACGATACCCAGGCCGCTCAGCCAGAGGATGCCGGCGCCGAACATCACGGCGATCAGGATGAACACCAGCTCGCCGGCGTACATGTTGCCGAAAAGACGCAGTGCCAGCGAGATCGGCTTGGCGATCAGGGTGACGAATTCCAACAGGAAGTTCACCGGGATCAGCAGGATCTGAACGAAGATGTTCTTGCTGCCGAACGGGTGCAGGGTGAGCTCACCGATGAAGCCGCCCAGGCCCTTGACCTTGATGCTGTAGAAGATGATCAGGGCGAACACGCAGAAGGCCATGGCCAGGGTCGCGTTCGGGTCGGTGGTCGACACGGCACGGAACGGAATGTGCGGATCACCGGAGATCTTCATGGCCAGTTGAGGAATCCAGTCGACCGGTACCAGGTCGATGGCGTTCATCAGGAATACCCAGACGAAGATGGTCAGCGCCAGCGGAGCAATGACCGGGCTGCGGCCGTGGAAGGAGTCCTTCACGCTGCCATGGACGAAATCGACCATCACTTCAACGAAGTTCTGCAGGCCGCCTGGTTGGCCGGAAGTCGCCTTCTTGGCCGCCATGCGGAAGATGAACAGGAAGATCAGACCCAGCGCGACGGACCAACCCAGGGTGTCCACGTGGAACGCCCAGAAGCCCATTGCCTTGGCTTCTGCAGCCGAATGGGCAAAGCCCCAGCTGCCGTCTGGTAATTGACCGTAGGTCAGGTTCTGCAAGTGGTGCTGGATATAGCCCGAAGCGGTTTCTGCTGCCATGGTTGCCTCAAACGCCCTAAGGTCTCGAAAGTCTTTTATTCATCAGCAGGGGCGCGAACCAGCTGACCAAAAGGGTCAACACGAAGACGCCGAATACTGCTAACGGCGCCAGTGGCTTCACTCCTGCGAAGGTCAGTGCAAAGAGCACTGCCGTCAAAATCATCTTGCCTGCCTCGCCAGCGTAAAACGACTTGACGATAGCTTGTGCCGCCCGAGCTCCGCTGAAGCGAAAAGCCTTCCAGGCGAAATACACATTGGGCAGCCAGGCAATCAAACCTCCGCAAAGGCCTGAATATCCACTGACCGCCCCTTTCCACTGCCACAACACCAAAGTTGCCAGCAGTAGTACGACGAATTGAGCCAGCAGTACCGGAAAAACCGCCCAGCGATGGAAAGGCAGGCGGTTTGGCGTGCGGATTTCCATCACAACTGCTCCTCGGAAGTCGACCAACAAGTCAGCTATGACTTGGCATAATTTGTGCCGACAAAATGCGCGCAGAGTATAGGGGTGGATTAACCCCTATTCAACTCTTCGGTAGTGATTTCCGACTGCGCGCTACAACGGGAATTGTTTCAGCGGATGTGAGCAAGCACGCCTTGCAACTCTTCAAGCGAGTTGTAGCGAATAACCAATTGGCCTTTGCCCTTGTTGCCGTGGCGTATCTGCACGGCAGAGCCCAGGCGCTCTGCGAGCCGCTGTTCAAGGCGCGCGATGTCCGGATCAGGTTTGCTCGGTTCGACCGGCTCAGGCTTGCCGTTGAGCCACTGACGGACCAGTGCCTCGGTTTGGCGCACAGTGAGGCCACGTGCGACAACATGACGCGCCCCCTCTTCCTGACGATCTTCCTCGAGGCCGAGCAATGCACGTGCATGGCCCATCTCCAGGTCGCCGTGGGCGAGCATGGTCTTGATTGCCTCAGGCAGCGAGATCAGGCGCAGCAGGTTGGCCACGGTCACCCGCGACTTGCCCACAGCATCGGCTACCTGTTGCTGGGTCAGCTCGAACTCCTGCTGCAGGCGCTGCAGGGCCAGGGCTTCTTCCAGCGGGTTGAGGTCCTCGCGCTGGATGTTCTCGATCAACGCCATGGCGATGGCGGCTTCGTCCGGCACTTCGCGGACCATCGCCGGGATGGTGTCGAGACCGGCTTGCTGGGTGGCGCGCCAGCGGCGCTCACCGGCAATGATCTCGTAGCGGCTACCGTCGATCGGGCGGACCACGATCGGCTGCATCACCCCATGGTTGCGAATCGAGTGAGCGAGTTCTTCCAGTGCCTCGGGGTCCATGTCGCGGCGCGGCTGGTACTTGCCGCGCTGGATCAGGTCGACGGGCAGGTGTTGCAGTTCTTTCTGGTCGATCGTCACAGCCTGCTCTTCGAGCGCGCTGACGGAAGGACCACTGAGCAGTGCATCCAACCCACGTCCGAGACCCCGTTTCTTAACGGCCATGCGGATTCCTTAAGTTGTTTGTGCAGTGCGAGATTGACGGCGTTGACGGCGTACCAGTTCCCCGGCCAGGGCCAGATAGGCCAGTGCGCCACGCGATTGCTTGTCGTAGGCCAGCGCTGGCATGCCGAAGCTCGGGGCCTCGGCCAGGCGGATGTTGCGCGGAATGACCGTGTCGTACAGTTGCTCGCCGAAGTGTTCCTTGAGCTGCGCCGAAACATCGTTGTTCAGGCTCAGGCGCGGGTCGTACATGGTCCGCAGCAGGCCTTCGATCTTCAGCTGCGGGTTCAACCGGGCAGCGATGCGCTTGATGTTATCCACAAGGTCGCTGAGACCTTCCAGTGCGTAGTACTCGCACTGCATCGGGATGATCACGCCATCGGAGGCGACCAGCGCGTTGAGCGTCAGCATGGACAGCGACGGCGGGCAGTCGATGAGGATGAAATCGTAGTTTTCGCGGATCGGCGCCAGCGCGTTGCGCAGGCGGCTTTCCTTGACCTGCATTTCCAGCAGCACCACTTCCGCGGCGGTCAGGTCGCGGTTGGCCGGCAGCAGCTGGTAGGCGCCATGCTCGGAGTAGTGCATGGCCTGGGCAAGGTCGCATTCCCCGATCAGCAGGTCATAGACCGAATGCTCGAGTTCGTGTTTGTCCACACCGCTGCCCATGGTCGCGTTGCCCTGCGGATCGAGGTCGATCAGCAGCACACGACGCTTGGTCGCGGCCAGCGATGCTGCGAGGTTGATACAGGTGGTGGTCTTGCCGACACCACCTTTCTGGTTCGCGATTGCGAATACCTTAGCCATTGTTGCGTGTGTTCCCAATCAAGCCTTGCGGCGCAGTATCAGCAGATGGCGCTGGCCCTGGCAACCTGGAACGGTCAGGGCCTGCTCGCTTTCCACTGTGAAGTCTGCGGGCAATGCTACCAGTTCATCGGCAGGATGCAGCCCCTTCATTGCAAGCCATTGCGTCCCGGTGTCGCCCAGATGGCGGGTCCAGTTGGTGAAGTTCTCCATGCTGCTGAAGGCGCGGGAGATGATTCCGCTGAACGGTAGCGACGGCTGGAAGGCTTCGACCCGGCTGTGGATAACCGTGAGGTTGTCCAGTTTCAGTTCCATCTTCACCTGGGTCAGGAAACGCGTCTTCTTGCCATTGGCGTCCAGCACCGTCACCTGCTTGTGCGGATGCAGGATAGCCAATGGGATGCCGGGCATGCCACCGCCGCTGCCAACATCCAGCCAGTTGTCACGCTCGCTGTGGATAAACGACATGACACTGAGGCTGTCGAGCAGATGGCGGGAAACCATCTCATCCGGATCGCGCACGGCAGTGAGGTTGTAGGCTTTGTTCCATTTGATCAACAGGGCCAGGTAACCCAGCAGCTTTTCGTGCTGCTCGGCGCTCAGCTCGACACCAAGCTGGCGCGCACCTGTGGACAACTCTTCGGCGTGTTGCGGGGTGACCAGGGAACTCAAGCGCTTTGCTCCAATTCGCGGCCAGCGCCGCGTTTTTTCAGATGAATCAGCAACAGGGAAATCGCCGCCGGGGTAACGCCGGGGATGCGCGAAGCCTGGCCCAGGGTCTCCGGACGGGTCTGGCCGAGCTTGCCCTGGATTTCCTTCGACAGCCCGGAAATCGTGGTGTAGTCGATATCCACAGGCAGGCGGGTGTCTTCGCTGGCGCGCAGGCGAGCGATCTCGTCCTGCTGACGGTCGATGTAACCGGCGTACTTGGTCTTGATCTCGACCTGTTCGGCGACCTGTGGATCGATTTCTGCACCGCCGGTCGCTTCGATCAGCCCGGCATAGTCGATCTCTGGACGGGCCAGCAGGTTGAGCAGGCTGTACTCGTGGGCCAGCGGGGTACCGAACTTATCCACAATGGCTTGGCCTTGCTCGGTGTTCGGGCGTACCCAGGTCGACTTCAGGCGCTGCTCTTCCCGCTCGATGCCGTCGCGCTTGGCGCAGAACGCCGCCCAGCGATCATCGTCGATCAGACCGAGCTCGCGACCTTTCTCGGTCAGGCGCAGGTCGGCGTTGTCTTCGCGCAGGATCAGCCGGTATTCGGCGCGCGAAGTGAACATGCGATACGGCTCCTGGGTACCCAGGGTAATCAGGTCGTCGACCAGTACGCCGATGTACGCCTCGTCGCGACGCGGGCACCAGCTTTCGCGGCCTTGTGCACGCAGCGCGGCGTTGGTCCCGGCCAGCAGGCCCTGGGCGCCGGCTTCTTCGTAGCCGGTGGTGCCGTTGATCTGGCCGGCGAAGAACAGGCCACCGATAACTTTGGTCTCGAGGCTGTACTTCAGGTCACGCGGGTCAAAGTAGTCGTACTCGATGGCGTAGCCCGGGCGGACGATATGGGCGTTTTCCATACCGCGGATCGAGCGCACCAGCTCCAGCTGCACATCGAACGGCAGCGAAGTGGAAATACCGTTGGGATACAGCTCGTGGGTGGTCAGGCCTTCCGGCTCGATGAACACCTGGTGGCTTTCCTTGTCGGCGAAGCGGTGAATCTTGTCTTCGATCGACGGGCAATAGCGCGGGCCGACACCTTCGATCACACCGGAATACATCGGCGAACGGTCAAGGTTCGAGGCAATGATCTCGTGGGTGCGGGCGTTGGTGTGGGTAATCCAGCAACTCACCTGGCGCGGGTGCATGTCGGCGTTGCCCATGAACGACATGACCGGGATCGGCGTGTCGCCTGGCTGCTCGGTCATGACCGAGAAGTCCACGGAACGCCCGTCGATACGTGGCGGGGTACCGGTTTTCAGGCGGCCGACGCGCAGCGGCAGTTCACGCATGCGGTGAGCCAGGGCAATCGACGGCGGATCACCGGCGCGACCACCGGAATGATTCTGCAGGCCGATGTGGATAAGGCCACCGAGGAAAGTGCCGGTGGTCAGCACCACGGATTCGGCGAAGAAGCGCAGGCCCATCTGGGTCACCACGCCTTTGACCTGGTCCTGTTCGACGATCAGGTCATCACAGGACTGCTGGAATATCCACAGGTTCGGCTGGTTTTCCAGGATCTCGCGGACCACTGCCTTGTAAATGGCGCGGTCAGCCTGCGCACGGGTGGCGCGTACGGCCGGGCCCTTGCGGTTGTTCAGGATGCGGAACTGGATGCCGCTCTTGTCGGTGGCCAGCGCCATGGCGCCGCCGAGTGCATCGATCTCTTTGACCAGATGGCTTTTACCAATACCGCCGATGGCGGGGTTGCAGCTCATGTGACCGAGGGTTTCCACGTTATGGGTCAACAGCAGGGTTTTCACACCCATGCGTGCTGACGCAAGCGCAGCCTCGGTACCGGCATGGCCGCCGCCGATGACGATCACTTCAAAACGGGAAGGGAAATCCACCACGCACCTCGTGCCTGTTTTTGCGAATAGAGAAGGTAAGCGGACAAGTATAGGGACTTCACCCCCTCTAAAGGAACCGTCTGAGCAAATTTTGACCAGTCTGTGGATGAATGGCAGACAACAGAAATCAAAGAGGAGAAATTTAAAAAAGCTTTGTTTTTATGTTTATTCTTATGCACAGGCTTCTCTGTGGATAAGGTTCTACAGGCCAATACATACATAGTGTACAGAGAAATTGAACCCTGTGGCTTACCCACCATGAGGGCTATGGATAACGTCTTTTAGCCTGTGGATTAAATGGCTGTTTACCCACAGGCGGATTCGTCCTCAGAAAAAAAGCCTGCTTATCAACGGAGCTGAAGCCGGGTTTTCCACAGGGCTCCTGAACAGGGTTTTGCATCTGTGGATGGATTTCCGTATGCCTGAATGGGCCTCTTCGCGGCTAAAGCCGCTCCTACAGGGCTGGGGGTGGTATTTGAAAGATCCGACGAGTGGATAAATTGCAGGCAAAAAAAAAGCCGCTCCCGGAGGAGCGGCCTTGGTTTAGCCAGCTGTGGATTACTTGCCGATGCAGAAACTGGAGAAGATCCGCCCCAGCAGGTCATCGGAACTGAACGCACCGGTGATCTCACCGAGCGCCTGCTGCGCCTGACGCAAGTCCTCGGCCAGCAGTTCACCCGCGCCAGCCAGGGTCAGCTGTGCGCGACCATGCTCCAGGTGCGAACTGGCCTGGCGCAAGGCATCGAGGTGGCGCCGGCGGGCGCTGAAACCGCTCTCGGCGGTCTGTTCATAACCCATGCAGGCCTTGAGGTGATCGCGCAGCAGTTGCAGCCCCTGGTCGTCACCCTTGGCGCTGAGGGTGATGGTCACGTGGCCGTCGTCGCATTGTTCCAGGCCTACCCGCTCACCGCTGAGATCGGCCTTGTTGCGAATCAGCGTGACCTTGCCCGGGTCTGGCCGCTGGTCGAGAAACTCAGGCCACAAGGCGAACGGGTCACTGGCCTCGGGGGCGGTGGAGTCGACTACCAGCAGCACTCGATCAGCCTCGCCAATGGCCTTCAGCGCGCGTTCCACGCCGATCTTTTCCACATGGTCGTCGGTATCCCGCAGGCCGGCAGTATCGACCACGTGCAGGGGCATGCCGTCGATGTGGATATGTTCGCGCAGGATATCCCGGGTGGTGCCGGCAATGTCGGTGACGATGGCCGCCTCGCGCCCCGCCAGCTGGTTCAGCAAGCTCGACTTGCCGGCATTAGGCCGGCCGGCGATGACCACCGTCATGCCGTCACGCAGCAAGGCGCCCTGCCCGGCCTCGCGCTGCACGGTGGATAACTCGACACGCACAGCATCTAGCATCGACAACACATGGCCATCGGCGAGGAAGTCGATTTCCTCTTCGGGGAAGTCGATCGCCGCCTCGACGTAGATACGCAGGGCAATCAGCGCCTCTGTCAGGCTGTGAACACGTTTGGAGAATTCCCCTTGCAGCGAGCGCAAAGCATTACGCGCAGCCTGGCTGGAGCTCGCCTCGATCAGGTCAGCGATGGCTTCGGCCTGGGCCAGGTCGAGCTTGTCGTTGAGGAATGCCCGCTCACTGAATTCACCTGGGCGGGCCAGGCGGCAGCCGACTTGTACACAGCGCTGCAGCAGCATGTCGAGGACCACCGGGCCACCATGGCCCTGCAGCTCCAACACATCCTCGCCGGTAAACGAGTTTGGGCCTGGGAAGAACAGCGCGATACCTTCATCCAGTACCAGACCCTCCTCGTCACGAAACGGTCCGTAATGAGCGTGGCGTGGGGTCAGGGTACGGCCGGTGATCAGTTGGCCAGCCTGGCTCGCCAGTGGCCCGGACAGCCTGACGATGCCCACACCTCCGCGGCCCTGGGCGGTGGCGATGGCGGCGATGGTTTCACGCACAGTGTTCATGCTCGAAAGCCTCTACGACAAAAACGACAGATAGCAAAAACGCCCCCGAGGGGGCGTTTTTATTCACAGGCTAGCGCAGTAGCCCGTCAAGCAGCAGCTTTTTTGGTGGCTGCTTCGATACGGCGGGTGATGTACCACTGCTGAGTGATCGACAGGCAGTTGTTCACAACCCAGTACAGCACCAGACCAGCCGGGAACCACAGGAAGAAGAAGGTGAAGATGATCGGCATCATTTTCATCACCTTGGCCTGCATCGGATCCGGCGGAGTCGGGTTCAGACGCTGCTGGATGAACATGGTGGCGCCCATGATGATCGGCAGGATGAAGAACGGATCCTTGATCGACAGGTCGGTGATCCACAGCATCCATGGGGCCTGGCGCATCTCGACGCTTTCCAGCAGTACCCAGTACAGGGACAGGAACACTGGCATCTGCACCAGGATCGGCAAGCAGCCGCCCAGCGGGTTGATCTTCTCTTTCTTGTACAGCTCCATCATCGCCTGGGACATCTTCTGGCGATCGTCACCGAAGCGTTCCTTCAGTGCGGCGAGCTTCGGCGCCACGGCACGCATGCGCGCCATCGAGCGGTAGCTGGCAGCCGACAGCGGGAAGAACAGGCCTTTGATGAGCATGGTCAGCACGATGATCGACCAGCCCCAGTTGCCCAGCAGGCTGTGGATATGTTGCAGCAGCCAGAAGATCGGCTGGGCGATGAACCACAGGAAGCCGTAGTCGACGGTCAGTTCCAGGCCTGGGGACAACTCTTTCAGCTTGGACTGGATCTTCGGACCGGCATACAGCATGGCGCTGGTTTCGACCTTGCCGCCAGCAGGAACACTGAGGGCCGGGCCGGTGTAGCCGATGATGTAGTTGCCCTGGCTGTCCTTGCGGGTCTGGACAACATTGTTGTCCGACTTGGCCGGAATCCAGGCGGTCACGAAGTAGTGCTGCAGCCAGGCAACCCAGCCGCCCGACACATTTTCTTTCAAACTACCTTTGTCGATGTCCTTCATCGAGACCTTTTTGTAAGGCTCGGAAGCTGTCCACATGGCGGCGCCCAGGTAGGTCGCGGTGCCGGTGGCGGTGCTCGACGATGGATCGGAACTGGCGTCACGCTTGAGCTGGGCAAACATGTTGCCGTTCCAGGCCTGGCCGCTCTGGTTGTCGATCAAGTAGCTGACGGTCAGGTCGTACTCACCGCGCTTGAAGCTGAAGCGCTTGATGTAGTTGACGCCGTTGTCGCTGAACTTGAGGTCGACGACCAGTTGGTCCTGGCCATCAGCCAGCTGGTAGCTCTTCTGCTCGGCAGCATACAGCGGGCGACCCGACGAACGGGCATCCGGACCGTTGGCGCCGGTCAGGCCGCTTTGTGCCAGGTAGACACGCTCGCCACCGTTGTCGAACAGCTGGAACGGAATGTCCGGATGGTCCTGACGGCGAGGGTACTTCGGCAGGTTAAGCTGGACGATGTCACCACCGACCGGATCGATAGCCAGTTCCAGGACATCGGTCTTGATCCGGATCAGATCCTTGCTGACCGCAGCCGGCGCCAGTTCGGCAGGGCTGGATTCAGCATTGGCGCTTGGCACATCGGCGCTGGCGGTACCGGCCGGTACACCATCCGGCAAGGCCGGGGCAACAGTGTTGGCAGCAGTAGTCTGAGTCGGCAGGGCAGCCTGGCCGTAGTCCTCGTTCCACTTGAGGACCATGACGTAGGACACGATTGCCAGGGCGACGATCAGGATCGTGCGTTTAATATCCATGATTACTCGGCTATCGAAGAAGTTCGGGAGGAAGGAGCGGGGGGAACGGGATCGAAACCGCCGTCGTTCCACGGATGACAACGCCCCAGGCGACGAACGGCTAGCCACCCGCCACGCAGGAGGCCATGGTTTTCAATGGCTTCAAGAGCGTAACAGGAGCAACTGGGGTAGAAACGACAGTGATTGGCCATCAGGGGACTGATGGCGTAACGGTAAAACTGGATCGGAACGAGGGCCAGTTTACGCATTTTGACTGTCTACCCCTGCGGAATCGGCGTTTGCCGCTGGAGTTGGCCGGCTGCGCGCCAGGCGTTTCCAGAGCTTGCCAAAGTGTTGGTGCAGTTCCGGGTTTTCTATCTCACCCAATCCCTTGCGCGCGACGATCACTATATCCAGGCCACCCAGCAATTGCTGGTTGAGCCGGAAGGAATCGCGCATCAAGCGCTTGAGGCGATTGCGTTGAACGGCAAGCTTGACGCTCTTCTTGCCGATCACCAGGCCGAGGCGCGGGTGATCCAGGCCGTTCTCGCGAGCAAGGATCAGCAGGTTTTTCCCTGGAACCTTGCCGGTTGGGGAGTCGAAGACCGCTTTGAAGTGCCGGGGTGTAAGCAGTCGCTTTTCCCGACTGAAGTCCTGACTCACCACCTGTGCCGAAAAATCAAATGGCCAGACGCTTACGGCCTTTGGCACGACGACGCGACAGAACAGCGCGGCCGTTCTTGGTAGCCATACGGGCACGGAAGCCGTGGGTGCGAGCGCGCTTGATGGTGCTTGGTTGGAAAGTACGTTTCATGGCGTTGTTACCTGGTTTGTCGACTACGGGCCGGAATGGCCCCCTTTTTAAGAGATCGGCGATTCTAGAGAAAGCAAGCCCATAGGTCAATTTCCAACCAGCCTTTCCTTATAGAAGGCGACCTGAGTGCTGGATGCCAGGGAGGGTTGATCAGGCAGGCAGACGGACGACAAAATGAAAAAAAAGAAGAGACATATAAAAAGCTTTTCTGAAGAACTTATAAATCTTAGGTGGATAACCTTCTGTGGATAACTGTATGCAGCCCTTGAATTACGAGCTGTACAGAGATTTACAACCTTGTCGGTAACACGTGCTGCGCTTGTGTCGGACGTGCGCATAGCTTGTGGATAGAAAAGGCCGTTATCCACAGCCGAGTTATCAACAGGGCTGACCTCAGGGTTGTGCATAGCCCTCATGGTCGGTTATCCACAGACCTTATTCACAGAGGTAAAGGGACGTTTTTGCCGCTAAATGGCTGTTTTGTCATGGCTCAGAATGTTTCCACATGTGGATAACTGATCGCTCGACCGGTACAATGGCGGTTTGTTTTTGCCTCATCCGGCTTTCAACTCAGGGGATATCCGTGTCAGTGGAACTTTGGCAGCAGTGCGTGGAGCTTCTGCGCGATGAACTGCCTGCCCAGCAATTCAACACCTGGATCCGTCCGCTACAGGTCGAAGCCGAAGGCGACGAGTTGCGCGTCTATGCGCCTAACCGTTTCGTGCTCGATTGGGTGAATGAAAAGTACCTTGGCCGTCTGCTCGAACTGTTGGGTGAAAACGGCAGCGGCATGGCGCCAGCCCTTTCCTTGTTAATAGGCAGTCGTCGCAGCTCTGCTCCACGGGCCGCACCTAATGCGCCCGTCAGCGCCGCAGTTGCAGCCACGCTTGCACAAAGCCAGACACAACAGGCCGCTGCGCCTGCCATTGCCGCCGTTGCCGAACCGGTCCAGGCGGCAGCCGTTGAGCCGGTGCACGTGAACGAGGTCGTTGAGCCGGCTTCGCGTGACAGCTTCGATGGCATGGGCGACAGCGCTTCGACACCTGCAGCTGGCAGCCGCACCGAACAGCGTACGGTTCAGGTGGAAGGTGCGCTCAAGCACACCAGCTACCTGAACCGTACGTTTACCTTCGAGACCTTTGTCGAAGGTAAGTCGAACCAGTTGGCCCGCGCTGCGGCCTGGCAGGTCGCCGACAACCCCAAGCATGGTTACAACCCGCTGTTCCTTTATGGTGGCGTGGGCCTGGGTAAGACCCACCTGATGCATGCTGTGGGTAACCACCTGCTGAAGAAGAACCCGAATGCCAAGGTCGTGTACCTGCATTCCGAGCGCTTCGTCGCGGACATGGTCAAGGCGCTGCAGCTCAACGCAATCAATGAATTCAAGCGCTTCTACCGCTCGGTCGATGCGCTGCTGATCGACGACATCCAGTTCTTCGCCCGTAAGGAGCGTTCCCAGGAAGAGTTCTTCCACACCTTCAACGCCTTGCTCGAGGGCGGCCAGCAGGTGATTCTCACCAGCGACCGTTACCCCAAGGAGATCGAAGGCCTGGAAGAGCGCCTGAAGTCGCGCTTCGGCTGGGGCCTGACAGTGGCTGTCGAGCCGCCGGAACTGGAAACCCGCGTGGCGATCCTGATGAAGAAGGCAGACCAGGCCAAGGTCGAGCTGCCGCATGACGCCGCGTTCTTCATCGCCCAGCGCATTCGCTCCAACGTACGTGAACTCGAAGGTGCCCTGAAGCGGGTGATCGCTCACTCGCACTTCATGGGCCGTGACATCACCATCGAGCTGATTCGCGAGTCGTTGAAGGACCTGCTGGCGCTGCAGGACAAGCTGGTCAGTGTGGATAACATCCAGCGCACCGTGGCTGAGTACTACAAGATCAAGATCGCCGATCTGTTGTCCAAACGCCGCTCGCGCTCCGTTGCGCGACCGCGTCAGGTCGCCATGGCGCTGTCGAAGGAGCTGACCAACCACAGTCTGCCGGAGATCGGCGACATGTTTGGCGGCCGCGACCACACCACCGTGCTGCACGCCTGCCGCAAGATCAACGAATTGAAGGAATCCGACGCGGACATCCGCGAGGACTACAAGAACCTGCTGCGGACGCTGACGACGTGATGGTCGTCAGCGCAGCTAATTGAAGGCAAGGGACTAGACCATGCATTTCACCATTCAACGCGAAGCCCTGTTGAAACCTCTGCAACTGGTCGCCGGTGTCGTCGAGCGCCGCCAGACCTTGCCGGTGCTGTCCAACGTCCTGCTGGTCGTACAAGGCCAACAGCTGTCGTTGACCGGTACCGACCTGGAAGTCGAACTGGTTGGCCGCGTGCAACTGGAAGAGCCGGCAGAGCCAGGCGAGATCACTGTCCCAGCGCGCAAGCTGATGGACATCTGCAAGAGCCTGCCGAACGATGTTCTGATCGACATCAAGGTCGACGAGCAGAAGCTGCTGGTCAAAGCCGGCCGTAGCCGTTTCACCTTGTCGACCCTGCCTGCCAACGATTTCCCTACCGTTGAAGAAGGCCCAGGCTCGCTGACCTGCAACCTGGAGCAAAGCAAACTGCGTCGCCTGATCGAGCGCACCAGCTTCGCCATGGCTCAGCAGGACGTCCGTTACTACCTCAACGGCATGCTGTTGGAAGTGTCGCGCAACACCCTGCGTGCGGTGTCCACCGACGGCCACCGCCTGGCGCTGTGCTCCATGACTGCGCCGATCGAGCAGGATGATCGCCATCAGGTCATTGTTCCACGCAAAGGTATTCTGGAGCTGGCGCGCCTGCTCACCGATCCGGAAGGCATGGTCAGCATCGTGCTCGGTCAGCACCACATCCGTGCGACCACCGGTGAATTCACGTTCACTTCCAAGCTGGTCGATGGCAAGTTCCCGGACTATGAGCGTGTACTGCCGAAGGGCGGTGACAAGCTGGTGGTCGGTGACCGTCAGGCGCTGCGCGAAGCGTTCAGCCGTACCGCCATTCTTTCCAACGAGAAGTACCGCGGTATTCGCCTGCAGCTGGCGGCCGGTCAATTGAAGATCCAGGCCAACAACCCTGAGCAGGAAGAAGCAGAAGAAGAGATCAGCGTGGACTACGAAGGTAGCTCGCTGGAGATCGGCTTCAACGTCAGCTACCTGCTCGACGTGCTGGGCGTTATGACTACTGAGCAAGTTCGTCTGATTCTGTCCGACTCCAACAGCAGCGCCCTGCTGCAGGAAGCTGGCAACGACGATTCTTCCTACGTTGTCATGCCGATGCGTCTGTAATTCGTAGCAGGCGAAATGTCCCTTCGACGTATCATGGTCACCGCGGTGCGCAACCTGCACCCGGTGACCCTCTCACCTTCCCCCCGCATCAATATCCTCTACGGCGCTAACGGCAGCGGCAAGACCAGTGTGCTCGAAGCCGTGCACCTGCTTGGCCTTGCCCGGTCATTTCGCAGCACTCGATTGAACCCGGTCATTCAGTATGAGCAACCCGCTTGTACGGTATTTGGCGAAGTGCAGTTGGCTGAAGGTGGCACCAGCAACTTGGGCGTTTCACGGGAGCGGGCGGGCGAATTCACTATCCGCATCGACGGGCAGAACGCCAGGAGCGCTGCTCAACTGGCTGAACTGTTGCCGCTGCAATTGATCAACCCGGACAGTTTTCGGTTGCTGGAAGGCGCACCGAAGATCCGCCGGCAGTTTCTCGATTGGGGAGTGTTCCACGTGGAACCTCGATTCCTGCCTGCGTGGCAGCGTCTGCAGAAGGCGCTGCGGCAGCGGAACTCGTGGTTGCGGCATGGTACACTTGACCCAGCTTCGCAAGCCGCCTGGGACCGGGAGTTATGCCTGGCCAGCGCGGAAATAGATGAATACCGTCGCAACTACATCAAGGCCTTGAAGCCCGTCTTCGAGCAAACCCTGAGCGAGCTGGTCGAGCTGGACGGGTTGACCCTGAGCTACTACCGAGGCTGGGACAAGGACCGGGAACTGCAAGAAGTACTCGCCTCCTCTCTCCTTCGCGATCAGCAGATGGGCCATACCCAGGCCGGTCCGCAGCGTGCTGATCTGCGTCTTCGTCTGGCTGCCAATAACGCAGCCGACATTTTGTCGCGTGGTCAGCAAAAGCTGGTGGTGTGCGCACTGCGCATTGCCCAGGGCCATCTCGTCAGTCAGGCTCGCCGCGGCCACTGTATTTATCTCGTTGACGACCTGCCGTCCGAGCTGGATGACCAGCATCGCCGCGCGCTGTGCCGCTTGCTTGAAGAATTACGCTGCCAGGTGTTCATCACCTGTGTAGATCACGAATTACTGAGGGAAGGCTGGCAGACGGAAACGCCAGTTGCTTTGTTCCACGTGGAACAAGGCCGTATCACCCAGACCCACGACCATCGGGAGTGAAGGCATGAGCGAAAATCAAACGTACGACTCCTCCAGCATCAAGGTGCTGAAAGGTTTGGATGCCGTACGCAAGCGTCCCGGCATGTACATTGGCGACACCGATGATGGTAGCGGCCTGCACCACATGGTCTTCGAGGTGGTCGACAACTCGATCGACGAAGCCCTCGCCGGTCACTGCGATGACATCACCGTCATCATCCACACGGACGAATCCATCAGCGTGCGCGACAACGGTCGCGGCATTCCGGTCGACGTGCATAAAGAAGAAGGCGTTTCCGCAGCCGAGGTCATCATGACCGTGCTGCACGCCGGCGGTAAATTCGACGACAACTCCTATAAGGTATCCGGCGGTCTGCACGGCGTAGGTGTGTCGGTAGTGAACGCCCTGTCCGAGAAGCTGGTGCTGACCGTTCGCCGCAGCGGCAAGATCTGGGAACAGACCTATGTTCACGGTGTTCCACAGGCGCCAATGGCGGTTGTCGGTGACAGCGAAACCACCGGTACCCACATCCACTTCAAGCCTTCGGCTGAAACCTTCAAGAACATCCACTTTAGCTGGGACATCCTGGCGAAGCGGATTCGCGAACTGTCGTTCCTCAACTCGGGTGTCGGCATCCTGCTGAAGGACGAGCGTTCGGGCAAGGAAGAGTTCTTCAAATACGAAGGTGGCTTGAAGGCATTCGTTGAATACCTCAACACCAACAAGACCCCGGTCAACTCGCAGGTCTTCCACTTCAACATCCAGCGTGAAGACGGCGTGGGTGTCGAGATTGCCCTGCAGTGGAACGACAGCTTCAACGAAAACCTGCTGTGCTTCACCAACAACATTCCGCAGCGTGACGGCGGTACTCACCTGGTCGGTTTCCGCTCCTCGCTGACCCGTAGCCTGAACAGCTACATCGAGCAGGAAGGCCTGGCCAAGAAGAACAAGGTCGCCACCACCGGTGACGATGCCCGTGAAGGCCTGACCGCGATCATTTCGGTAAAGGTGCCGGATCCGAAGTTCAGCTCGCAGACGAAGGACAAGCTGGTCTCCTCGGAGGTGAAAACCGCCGTGGAACAAGAGATGAACAAGTACTTCGCCGACTTCCTCCTGGAAAACCCGAACGAAGCCAAGGCCGTGGTCGGCAAGATGATCGACGCTGCCCGTGCCCGTGAAGCGGCGCGTAAAGCCCGTGAAATGACTCGCCGCAAAGGCGCACTGGATATCGCCGGCCTGCCGGGCAAACTGGCCGACTGCCAGGAGAAGGACCCTGCCCTTTCCGAACTGTACCTGGTGGAGGGTGACTCCGCAGGTGGCTCGGCCAAGCAAGGCCGTAACCGTCGCACCCAGGCGATCCTGCCGCTGAAGGGCAAGATCCTCAACGTCGAGAAAGCCCGTTTCGACAAGATGATCTCGTCCCAGGAAGTGGGCACGTTGATCACCGCGTTGGGCTGTGGCATCGGCCGCGAAGAGTACAACATCGACAAGCTGCGCTATCACAACATCATCATCATGACCGATGCTGACGTCGACGGTTCGCACATCCGTACCCTGCTGCTGACGTTCTTCTTCCGTCAGCTGCCGGAATTGGTCGAGCGCGGCTACATCTATATCGCCCAGCCGCCGCTGTACAAGGTCAAGAAAGGCAAGCAGGAGCAGTACATCAAGGACGACGAGGCCATGGAAGAATACATGACCCAGTCGGCCCTCGAAGATGCCAGCCTGCACCTGGACGAATCGGCGCCAGCCGTTTCCGGCGTACAGCTGGAAACCCTGGTGAACGAATTCCGCGCCGTGATGAAGACCCTCAAGCGCCTGTCGCGCTTGTACCCGGAAGACATCACCGAGCACTTCATCTACCTGCCGGAAGTCACGCTGGAGCAACTGGCCGACCACGCCGCGATGCAAGCCTGGCAGGTGAAATTCCAGGAGCGCCTGAGCAACAGCCAGAAGTCGGGCCTGGTTTATCAGGCCAGCTTGCGCGAAGACAAGGAGCGCAATGTCTGGCTGCCGGAAGTGGAAGTCACCTCCCACGGCCTGGCCAGCTATGTCACTTTCAACCGCGACTTCTTCGGCAGCAACGACTACCGCTCAGTGGTCACCTTGGGTGCCAAGCTGTCGACCCTGCTGGGTGAAGGTGCCTATGTACAGCGCGGTGAACGTCGCAAGGCAATCACCGAGTTCAAGGAAGCCCTCGACTGGCTGATGAACGAAAGCACCAAGCGCCACACCATTCAGCGATACAAAGGTCTGGGCGAGATGAACCCGGAGCAGCTGTGGGAAACCACCATGGACCCAACCGTCCGCCGCATGCTCAAGGTCACCATCGAAGACGCGATTGCCGCCGACCAGATCTTCAACACCCTGATGGGCGACGCGGTGGAGCCACGCCGTGACTTCATCGAAAGCAATGCGCTGTCGGTGTCGAACCTGGACTTCTGATCCGGTGTAGACCGCCAGAAACAAGAAAGCCCGCTGATGCGGGCTTTTTTGTGGCTGTGAGAATCAGTAGCCGGAAAGAACGCTGACGACCACACCACTGGCGATCGCCACCAGCACGTAGTCCCCGTTCACGTACAACCAGCGGTGATCACGAGGTGGTGCGTACAGATGGCGCGCGCGCCAGTCGGTCACCCAGTAGCGGTCGGCGCGGTAACGCGGTTCCACCACATAGCCGCGATGCCATTGCTGATGCGGCATCGGCATGCCCGCTTCAGGTCGGAAGTTCGGGTTGTGGTAGGCCGGGTAGCGGCCGTTGTCGTGACGGTCATGCCGTTCGGGTTGACCATGTGGCGGGTAGCCCTGATGGGATGGACCGCCGTCATAGTGGTCCGGGCCCGGTTGAGCGAAGCTGGCCAAGGGTGTGCTGAGCACAAGTGCGGCGCAGAGTACGGTTAGGGCTTTCTTCATTTGCGGAACCTCTACCTGTTAACGCCCGGCAGGTAATGCGGTCTGCCTGGTGCGGTTAACTGATCAGACCACAAACTTTTCCAGTTAATGTAAGGGCAGAGGTAAAGGTCAGGTAAAGGTCCTCTGGGTGCACAATCCTGTAGGAGCGGCCTTGTGTCGCGAAAGGGCTGCTCCTACAGACCCAGCGCTTTCAAGCGGCGATAGAGGGTTCGCTCACTCAGGCCAAGGTGACGGGCCAGTTCGCTGCGTGATCCTTGGAACTGCTCCAGTGCATGCGCGAGATCACCCAGATCGTTTCGCCCTCTGCTCATGGCCAGTGCCTGCTGTGGCCCAACCTCTTCCGGCAGATGCTCAGGTCGGATCAGCCCGTCATCGGCAAACAGCCGAGCCCTTTCCAGAATATTGCGCAATTCGCGAATGTTCCCTGGGAACCCATGCAGCTTCAGTTGCTTCAGCGCCTCTTCGGTCAGGCTCGGTGTCGGCTTGCCGGCCATGCGCTGCAGCAGGCTCTCGGCCAGTAGCGGCAAATCTTCCACGCGCTCGCGCAAAGCCGGTAGGCGGATCGGGAAGCCGCTGATGCGGTAGTACAGATCTTCGCGGAACGTTCCTTCGGCCACCATTTTCTTCAGCGGTTTGTGGGTTGCTGATACCAGGCGGAAATCCGAATGCACAGTGCGCAGGCTGCCAACCGGGCGAAAGCTCCCGGACTCGATCAGGCGCAGAAGTTTGACCTGCATCGCCAACGGCACCTCGCCGATTTCGTCGAGGAACAACGTGCCGCCGTGGGCGGCTTCGGCCAGGCCGATCTTGCGCTGGTTGGCGCCGGTGAAAGCGCCTTTCTCGTAGCCGAACAATTCGCTCTCGAACAGCGACTCGGTCAGGCCGGTGCAGTCGACGACGACCAGCGGGCCATTGGCCCTTGGGCTACCCATGTGAATTGCGCGTGCAAACAGTTCCTTGCCGGTGCCTGACTCGCCCTGAAGCAACACCGGTATCTGCGCGGGTGCTGCTCGCTGCAGACTGGCCAATGCGGTCTTGAAAGCAGGTGCTCGCCCGACAAGCCCTTGTTCCTGAGGTTGCGCGGACGCCAGGGTGATGCTGGTCAGCCGCTCGACAAAGGCTACCACCCTGCCCTGTTCATCAAGGATCGGCCGCAGCTCCACATCCACATGCTCGGGACCACGCGGCGTGTGATGAATGTGCAGCACACGCTCCGGTACTTTGCTGTCCCACGCCTTGCGCATCGGGCAGTGCTCACCGGCCTGGTCACAGGGGACGGCGTAGTGATGTGACACACGATGGCATTTCTCACCCAACGGAGCCTGCTTGTCTCGACCGAACTGCCGGCGATAAGCCGCGTTGGCCGCGAGGATGTTGTAGTCGGTGTCCAGCACGATGGTAGGCAGGGCATCGTGCTCAAGGTAGGAAACCAGAGCTAGGATGAGTGGATGAGATTCAGGCATGGCGACACCGATTGGATAACCTGGCGCAGGGTAACAAGGACTGCCAAACACTGCCATTGGCTGACAGTCGACTGCCAAAACCACTGCCACCCGTGCTGATAGCTGTGATCAAGGCCCCCTGTTCATTGGGCCGGAAGTAGAAAAACGCCTGGCATGCATCTTGATAAACCTCCACCCACTGCCTACGCCTGTACAAGGCGAGGCAGACAATCTGGAGAACGTGATGATCATCGGCAACAACCTTCACGTGGACGCCTTCTATGACAAGGCGACCTCGACCATCAGCTACCTGGTCATGGATCGTGAAACCCTTCAGTGCGCACTGATCGACAGCGTGCTGGACTACGACCCCAAGTCCGGGCGCACTTGCACCGCTTCGGCGGATCGCCTGATCGATCGTGTGACCGAGCTCAACGCCAAGGTGCAATGGGTGCTGGAAACCCACGTGCACGCCGACCACCTTTCGGCAGCGGCTTACCTCAAGGGCAAGCTCGGTGGCCATACCGCCATCGGTGCGCACATTACCCAGGTGCAGAAAGTCTTTGGCACGCTGTTCAACGCCGAGCCAGGCTTCGCCCGCGATGGCAGCCAGTTCGATGTGCTGTTCGAAGATGAAGAGGGCTTTAGCATCGGCAACCTGCATGCCCGGGC
This sequence comes from Pseudomonas sp. CC120222-01a, assembly GCF_003097235.1. GTDB lineage: Bacteria > Pseudomonadota > Gammaproteobacteria > Pseudomonadales > Pseudomonadaceae > Aquipseudomonas. The sequence goes on from NZ_QEQQ01000019.1 coordinate 86,629, forward strand.
GCTGCATACCCCCGGGCATACGCCGGCATGCATCAGTTACATGGTGGTGGACGCTGGTGAGACGGCGGTGTTCGTCGGCGATACCCTGTTCATGCCTGACTACGGAACCGCCCGCTGCGACTTCCCCGGTGCCGATGCGCGCACGCTGTACCGCTCCATCCGCCGCTTGTTGGCCTTCCCCGACCAGACCCAGCTGTTCATGTGCCACGACTACCTGCCAGGCGGGCGCGAGATGCAGTACGTCACCACGGTGGCCGAGCAGCGCGCCAGCAATATCCACATCCATCAAGGCGTCGACGAGGACAGCTTCGTGGCCATGCGCGAAGCTCGCGACAAGACCCTCGACATGCCCGTGCTGATCCTGCCATCGGTGCAGGTGAACATGCGCAGCGGCCAGCTCCCCGAGCCCGAAGAAAACGGTGTGAGCTACCTGAAGATCCCGCTGAACAAGCTTTGACTGCCCTGCCCCATTACCAGAAATTCCAGGATTGACTGCCATGCCTGCCAATGCCGACCACCACAAGGTGGTCATCGTCGGTGCCGGTGCCGCCGGTATCGCCACTGCTTCCAGCCTGATCGCCCGTGACCCGACACTGGACATCGCCCTGATCGACCCTGCCGACGTGCACTACTACCAGCCAGGCTGGACCATGGTCGGCGCCGGCGTCTTCAGTGCGCCGAGCACCGCCCGCACCATGGCCTCGGCCATCCCGCGCGGCGTACGCTGGATCAAGGCGCGCGTCCAGGGCTTCGACCCATCTGCCCAGTTGGTCACCCTGGAGGGAGGCCGCGCCATCAGTTATGAACAGCTGGTGGTCTGCCCCGGCCTCAAGCTCGACTGGGACGCGATCGAGGGGCTCAGCGAAACCCTTGGCCGCAACGGTGTCACCTCCAACTACCGCTACGACCTGGCACCTTACACCTGGGAGCTGGTGCAATCGCTCAAGCAAGGGCGTGCGCTGTTCACCCAGCCGCCGATGCCGATCAAGTGCGCTGGTGCGCCGCAAAAAGCACTGTACCTGTCCTGCGACCATTGGCTGCGCAGTGGTCGGCTGGGCGACGTGAAAGCCAGTTTCTTCAATGCCGGTGCCGTGCTGTTCGGCGTTCCCGACTACGTGCCAGCCTTGATGGCCTACATCGACAAGTACGGCGTTAACCTCAATTACAGCCATCGTCTGGTGGCCGTGGATGGGCCCAACCAGCGTGCCACCTTCGTGCGTACGCTAGCCGACGGCAGCAGTGAAACCCGTACCGAAGCCTTCGACATGCTGCACGTGGTGCCGCCGCAGGTTGCCCCGGACTTCATCCGCCAGAGCCCCTTGGCCGATGCCGCCGGCTGGGTTGACGTCGACCCGCATACCTTGCGCCACCGTCAGTTCGGCAACGTCCACGCCCTGGGCGATGTGGCCAACACCAGCAATGCCAAGACTGCTGCGGCTGCGCGCAAGCAGGCGCCAGTGGTCGCCAACAATGTGCTGGTAGCGCTGGGCCGCCTCCCTACCCTGGCCCAATACGACGGCTATGGCTCCTGCCCACTGACTGTCGAGCGCGGCAAGATCGTCCTGGCCGAGTTCACCTATGGCGGCAAGGTCGCACCGAGCTTCCCTCGCTGGCTGCTCGATGGGCGCCAGCCGACACGCCTGGCCTGGCTGCTCAAGGCTCGGGTGCTGCCGCCGTTGTACTGGCAAGGGATGCTCAAAGGCCGTGAGTGGCTGGCGCGCCCGCAACCGTTGGACACCGAGGCCGCACAGTGATCGAACATCAACTGCTGGGCGCAGGCCTGGGCGCGATCATCGGTGCGGTGCTGGCGCTGACCGGCGCCGGTGGTGGCATCCTGGCAGTGCCGCTGCTGGTGTTCGGGTTGGGCCTGTCGATGGTCGAAGCGGCACCCATCGGGTTGCTTGCCGTCGGGCTTGCTGCGGCGGTGGGTGCGATACTTGGCTTGCGCGAAGGGCTGGTGCGTTATCGCGCTGCCCTCTTCATCGCCTTGATCGGTATCGCAGCGGCACCGTTCGGCCTGATGCTGGCCCACCGCTTGCCCAATACACCCTTGGCGCTGGTGTTCGCTGCCGTGCTGATCTATGCCTGCCTGCGCATCTGGCGCAAGGCGGCCAAAGAGCTGCGTGGCGAAGGCAGCGAAGCCCATCGCTACATCGAGCCCTGCGTACTGAACCCATTGCAGGGGCGCTTGCGCTGGACGTTACCCTGCGCTCGTGCCCTGGCGTTTACCGGGGCTATGTCCGGCTTGCTCTCCGGCCTACTCGGGGTCGGCGGCGGCTTTGTGATCATCCCCGCCTTGAACCGCTACACCAACCTGCGCATGAAGAGCATCGTCTCGACTTCCCTGGCCGTCATCGCGCTGGTTTCCACGGGGAGCGTGGTCAGCGCCAGCGTGGCCGGAGTGATGCACTGGCGGATTGGCGCACCTTTTGCCATCGGAGCAGTGATCGGCCTGTTGCTGGCCCGACCCCTGGCGGCAAAGATCGCCGGGCCCCGCCTGCAGCAGATGTTCGCTGTCGCCGGTTGGCTGGCGGCCTTGCTACTGGCCGGCAAGGCGCTACTCGGCTAGCAGCTCGTCCTGTTCCGCCGCGCACAGCGCCAGCAGGTAGTCCCACACCACCCGCAGGCGCACCGACTTGTGCAACTCGCGGCGGGTACAGATCCAGTAGCTGCGCTGGATGGTCTCGCTGGGCAGCACGCGTACCAGTGTCGGGTCGTGGCGAGCCATGTAGTTGGGCAGCACGGCAATGCCGAGCCCTGCCCGTGCGGCGGTTTGCTGGGCGATCACACTGGTGCTGCGGAAGGCCACGTTCGGTGCGCGGCAGAAGCTGTTTAGAAACAGCAGCTCCTGGCTGAACAGCAGGTCGTCGACGTAGCCGATCCAGCTGTGCCGGGCCAGGTCCTCGCGGTTGCGCAGTGGGGGCGCCCGGTCCAGGTAGTCCTGGCTGGCGTACAGCGCCAGGCGGTAGTCGGTGAGCTTGCGGGTGATCAGCAAGTCGGCGTTGGGCCGCTCCAGGTGGATACTGATCTCGGCCTCGCGGTTGAGGATGCTGACGAAGCGCGGTACCGCCACCAGCTCCACCTCCAGCCCCGGATAACGGGCGAACAGCTCGCTCATGCGCGGGGTGAAGAACATGATGCCGATGCCTTCGGTGACGCCCAGGCGAATCTTGCCCAGCGGGGTGATGGCCTGGGTGATTTCTTCCTGTGCCAGCAGGGCAACGTTCTCCATGGCTTCGGCGTGCTTGAGCAGCGCCTGGCCTGACGGGGTCAGTTCATAGCCCTGGGCGTGCTGTACGAACAGTGGCGTGCCCAGGCTCTTCTCGATGCTTTCGATATGCCGGGCGACCGTGCTGTGGGTGGTATTGAGGCGCTTGGCTGCCGTGAGCAGGCGGCCGCTGCGCTGCAACTCGAGGAAAAACCGCAGATCGTTCCAGTCGAACATGCTGATCCTTAGGGCTGTGCTAAAACGCACAACGGCTGCGTGAAATCTCGTGTTTCCTTGGCGAAATTACTCACTAAGATGGATCGGGACAAGAATAATAATCAGGCGCGAGGTTGCACATGCCATCAGCCGATTCTGTCTTCGACTACGTGGTCGTAGGCGCTGGTCCTGCCGGTTGCCTGCTGGCCAATCGTTTGTCCGCCGACCCTTCCTGCCGCGTATTGCTGCTCGAAGCCGGTGGCCGCGACAACTATCCCTGGATTCACATCCCCGTCGGTTACCTCTACTGCATCGGCAACCCCCGCACCGACTGGTGCTTCAAGACCGAAGCACAGCCCGGCCTGCTCGGTCGCGCCTTGGGATATCCACGGGGCAAGGTGCTGGGTGGTTGTTCGTCCATCAACGGCATGATCTACATGCGTGGTCAGGCCGCCGATTACGACCATTGGGCCGAGCAAGGCAACGAGGGCTGGGCCTGGAATGATGTGCTTCCGTTGTTCAAGGCCAGCGAGAACCACTTTGCCGGCGCCAGCGAACACCATGGCGGTGAGGGTGAATGGCGGGTCGAGCGCCAGCGCTACAGCTGGCCAATCCTCGATGCCTTCCGTGACGCTGCCGAACAGAGTGGCATCGGCAAGGTCGACGACTTCAATACCGGCGACAACCAGGGCTGTGGATACTTTCAGGTCAATCAGCGCAGCGGCGTGCGTTGGAACGCTTCCAAGGCCTTCCTGAGGCCGATCAAGGACCGCCCCAACCTCACCGTGCTGACCGGCGTGGAGGTTGACCAGGTGCTGTTGAACAACACCCGTGCCCGTGCAGTGAAGGCGCAGTGGCAAGGCGCCTGGCATGAGTTTGCTGCGCGCCGCGAGATCATCCTCTGTGCTGGCGCCGTCGGCTCGCCCGGCATTCTCCAGCGCTCGGGTATCGGCCCGCGCAAGCTGCTCGAAAGCCTGGGCATCGGTGTGCGCCACGATATGCCTGGCGTTGGCGGAAACCTGCAGGATCACCTGCAGCTGCGGCTGATCTACCAGATCCGCAACACCCGCACGCTTAACCAGATGGCCAACAGCCTGTGGGGCAAGCTGGGCATGGGCCTGCGCTATCTCTACGACCGCAGTGGCCCGCTGGCCATGGCGCCGAGCCAACTGGGTGCCTTCGTACGCTCGAGCCCGGAGCAGGCCACGCCCAACCTGCAGTACCACGTGCAGCCGCTGTCACTGGAGCGCTTCGGCGAGCCGCTGCATCAGTTTCCGGCCTTCACTGCCTCGGTGTGCAACCTGCGCCCGGCCAGCCGCGGGCGCATCGACATCCGCAGCGCCGATATGCACAGCACGCCGCGGATCGATCCGAACTACTTGAGCGATCCCCAGGACCTGCGCGTTGCCGCCGATGCCATCCGCATGACCCGGCGCATCGTCCAGGCCCCTGCCCTCGCCGCGTTCGATCCCCAGGAATACCTGCCAGGCCCGTCCCTGCAAACCGAGGAAGAACTGTTCGACGCCGCCGGCAAGATCGGCACCACCATCTTCCACCCGGTCGGCACCTGCCGCATGGGCAACGGCGAGCTGGACGTTGTGGATAACCAGCTGCGCGTGCACGGCATCCCTGGCTTGCGTGTGGCCGACGCCTCGATCATGCCGCAGATCACCTCCGGCAATACCTGTTCACCCACCCTGATGATCGCCGAGAAGGCGGCGCAACTGATCCTCAAAGGAGCCGCAACCCAGACCTACCTGAACGAAGACGCAGTACCGACCCCCTGACCCGGGAGCGTGCAACACCGGCAGCTCGCGGTCACAAGCTGCCGACAGTGGAACAACAAGAATAATCACTGTGGCCTGCGGGCCGAGGACAGCAACGATGTCGGATTACATCCAAGAGCAGGGTGCGGCGGCGAGTACCTCCAGCCGTCGTGAAGAACGCAAGATCATTTTCGCGTCATCCCTCGGGACGGTGTTCGAGTGGTATGACTTTTTTCTCTATGGGGCGCTGGCTGCTGTCATCAGCAAGCAGTTCTTCGCCGGGGTAAATGACACCACGGCCTTCATTTTCGCCCTCATGGCCTTTGCCGCCGGCTTCCTGGTGCGGCCGTTCGGTGCGCTGGTGTTTGGCCGCCTGGGCGACATGATCGGGCGCAAGTACACCTTTCTGGTGACTATCGTCTTGATGGGCCTGTCGACGTTTGCTGTCGGTCTGCTGCCCACCTACGCCAGCATCGGCATCGCGGCACCGATCATCCTGGTGATCCTGCGCATGCTCCAGGGGCTGGCCCTGGGCGGGGAATACGGCGGTGCTGCCACCTACGTGGCCGAGCACGCGCCACCTGGCAAGCGTGGCTTCCACACCGGTTTCATCCAGTCCACTGCGACCCTGGGCCTGCTGCTGTCATTACTGGTAGTACTGGGCAGCCGCTACATCAGTGGTGACCAGTTCGAGACCTGGGGCTGGCGCCTGCCGTTCCTGCTGTCGATCTTCCTGTTGGCGATCTCCACCTGGATCCGCATGAGCATGCACGAGTCGCCGGCCTTTGTGAAAATGAAGGCCCAGGGCAAGGTCAGCAAGTCGCCGATCCGTGAGTCGTTTACCTCCTGGCCCAACCTGAAGGTCGTGCTCACCGCGCTGTTCAGTATCAATGCCGGGCAAGCCGTGACCTTCTACACGGCGCAGTTCTACGTGCTGTTCTTCATGACCCAGATGCTCAAGATGGACCCGGCCCAGGCCAACACCTTGCTCATTATCAGCGTGGTCATCGGTGCGCCGTTCTTCGTGTTCTTCGGGTGGCTTTCCGATCGCATTGGGCGCAAGCCTATCCTGATGCTCGGCCTGCTGCTGGCCACCGTGCTGTACTTCCCGATGTTCAAGGCCCTGAGCCACTACGCCAACCCGCAGATCGATGCGGCCAGCCGTCAGGCGCCAATCGTGGTCACCGCCGATCCGCAAGGCTGTACCTTCCAGTTCGACCCGGTTGGCAAGGCGCGTTTCGACAGCCCGTGCGACAAGGTCAAGACCTTCCTGGTCAAGCAGGGCCTGCCGTACAGCTCGGTGAACGTGGCCGGCAGTGATGTGGTGGTGAACATCGGCGACAAGACCATCAACGGCTTCGATGAAGCGGCCATGCGCACGGCGATCGATCAGGCGGGCTACCCGGCCAAGGCCGACCCGGGGCAGGTCAACCAGGTGATGGTGGTGGTGCTGATCGTGGCGATGATCCTGATCGCGACCATGACCTACGGGCCGCTGGCGGCGGTGATGGTCGAGCTGTTCCCGACCCGCATCCGCTACACCTCGATGTCGCTGCCCTACCATATCGGCAACGGCTGGTTCGGCGGCTTCCTGCCAACGGTGTCGTTCGCGCTGGTGGTGTATACCGGGGATATCTTCTACGGCCTGTGGTACCCGGTGCTGGTGACCGGCATCAGCCTGGTGGTGGGGATCTTCTGCCTGAAAGAAACCAAGGACGTGGATATCGACAAGGTCTGACGCTATCACCACGCCATAAAAAAACCGGCTGTAAAAGCCGGTTTTTTTATGCCTCGAAAAAACTTATGCACGTTTTTCAGAAAAATGTCACACCAGGAAATAAACAGCTAATTCATACACTTAGCTTCGTATTCGGGCGTTTCAAGAAAAAACTGTTCACAAGTTATCCACAGATGGTCAGGCCATCTGCTCCTGCGGTTTTTCATCCACTGGCGGCAGCGAGCCCATGGCCCGCTGGGTGGCTTCGTTCCATGCCGCAGCACGGTCGTTGAGCTCGGCAATGGCCCGTGGCCCGGTGCCCTCGGCGTACATCGGCTTGCCGATCACCACCTCGATGGTGCCCGAGCGCTTGCCCCAGCCCGTCTTGGGCCAGAACTTGCCAGCGTTGTGGGCAATTGGCAGCACTGGCAACCCGGCATTCACGGCCAGTGCGGTACCGCCCCGGGAGAATTTGCCCACGGTACCGAACGGCACACGGGTACCTTCCGGGAAGATCAGCACCCAGGTTTTCTGTTTGAGCAACTCGTCACCCTTGCTGGCGACCTGGCGCAGGGCTTCCTTGGGGTTGTCGCGGTTGATCGCGATCGGCCTCAGCATGGCCATGGCCCAACCAAAGAACGGCACATACAGCAGCTCGCGCTTGAGCACCTGGCTCAGCGGCGAGAAGTACTGGGAAAGGAAGAAGGTTTCCCAGGTGCTCTGGTGATTGGACAGGATCACGCAGGGCTCATCCGGTACGTTCTCGGCACCGGTGACCTTGTAGTTGATACCGAGGATGGTGCGCACCAGGAACAATGCGCAACGGCACCAGTACACGTTGATGAACTTGTAGCGCTTGGGGAACGACAAGAACGGCGCGACGAAGAAGCTCAGCGAGCACCACAGCAGCGAACTGGTGCCCAGCAGCAGGTAAAAAAGAAAGATTCTGATCGCCTGCAGGATCGACATAGTGGCAAGTACCGTTGCGGGGCGTGCCCGCCTGGGAAAAATGCGCCCGAGGGCGCATTGTTGTTTAAATAATTTCTCTGGCGATGGCTGCCAGATCGTCGAAAATCAGTGTAGTTTCCGGGACGCCTTTTTCCAGGGTCCGCTCACCCTTGCCGGTTTTCACCAACACGGGTTGTGCACCGACGGCCAGGGCGGCCTCCAGGTCACCTTTGCTGTCGCCGACAAACCAGACGCCTTCAAGGCCCACCTGGTAATGCTCGGCGATCGCCCGCAGCATGCCAGGCTTGGGCTTGCGGCAATCGCAGCCTTCGTCCGGCCCGTGCGGGCAATACACGATGTGGCCTACCTCGCCGCCCTGCTCGGCCACCAGCGCGCGCAGGCGCGCGTGCATGGCCTCGAGGGTTGCCAGCGAGTAATAACCACGGGCGATGCCGGACTGGTTGGTGGCCACGGCCACCGTCCAGCCCGCCTTGCTCAACTGCGCGATGGCCTCGACCGAGCCAGGGATCGGGATCCACTCTTCCAGCGTCTTGATGTAGGCGTCGGAGTCAAAATTGATCACCCCGTCACGATCGAGAATCAGCAGTTTCAAGGTTTACCCCAGCAGCGAAATGTCAGCCACGCCCAGGAACAGGCCGCGCAGGCGGCTGAGCAGGGCATAACGGTTGGCACGGACCTTGGCGTCTTCGGCGTTGACCATCACCGCCTCGAAGAAGGCGTCGACCGGGTCACGCAGGGCCGCCAGGCGGGCCAGCGATTCGCTGTACTGACGGGCGGCTGCCATCGGTTGCACGGCCTGGTCGGCCTGCTGGATGGCCGAGTACAGGGAGAACTCGTTGGCGTTGTCGAAGTACTTCGGCTCGACCTGGTCGGCGATGGCGCCTTCGGCCTTGCTCAGCAGGTTCGACACACGCTTGTTCACCGCGGCCAGGGCTTCGGCTTCCGGCAGCTTGCGGAAGGCCTGCACGGCCTGCACGCGCTGGTCGAAGTCCAGGGCAGAAGCCGGCTTCAGGGCACGTACCGACAGGTAGGTGGCAACGTCGATGCCTTCGTCTTCGTAGCGAGCGCGCAGGCGGTCGAAGATGAACTCCAGCACCTGCTCGGCCAGGCCAGCGGCCTTGACCTTGGCACCGAACTGCTTGACCGCGAACTCGACCGCAGCGCTCAGGTCCAGGTCCAGCTGCTTCTCGATGAGGATGCGCAGCACGCCCAGGGCGGCACGACGCAGGGCGTACGGGTCTTTGCTGCCGGTAGGCAGCATGCCGATGCCGAAGATGCCGACCAGGGTGTCGAGCTTGTCGGCGATGGCCACGGCAGCACCGGTGAGGGTCTGCGGCAGCTCGGCGCCAGCACCGCGCGGCATGTACTGCTCGTTCAGGGCCAGGGCGACGTCTTCCGGCTCACCGTCGTTGAGCGCGTAGTAGTAGCCGGCAACACCCTGCATTTCAGGGAATTCGCCGACCATCTCGGTTGCCAGGTCGCACTTCGACAGCAGGCCGGCACGGCCAGCGCGCTGGGCGTCGCCGCCGATCAGCGGGGCAATGAAAGCAGCCAGCCTGGAAACGCGCTCGGCCTTGTCGTAGACAGTGCCCAGCTGGGCCTGGAAGACAACGTTCTTCAGGCGCTCGTTGAAGGTTTCCAGCGGCTGCTTCTTGTCTTGCTTGAAGAAGAACTCGGCGTCGGTCAGGCGTGGGCGCACGACCTTCTCGTTACCCTGCACGATCTGCTTGGGGTCACGGCTCTCGACGTTAGCCACGGTGATGAAGCGCGGCAGCAGCTTGCCTTCGCTGTCCAGCAGGCAGAAGTACTTCTGGTTGTCCTGCATGGTGGTGATCAGGGCTTCCTGCGGCACTTCGAGGAAACGCTCCTCGAACGAGCACACCAGCGGCACCGGCCATTCGACCAGGGCAGTCACTTCGTCCAGCAGCGCCGGCGGCACGATGGCGCTGCCTTCCTGCTGCATGGCCAGCTCGGCGGTGCGCTTGCTGATCAGCTCGCGACGCTCGGCGAAGTCGGCCAGCACGTAGGCCTTGCGCAGGTCTTCGACGTAGTTGGCCGGGGTGGTGATGACCACGTTTTCCGGGTGGTGGAAGCGGTGGCCACGGGATTCACGGCCGGCCTTCTGCGACAGGATGGTGCAGTCGACCACCTGGTCGCCGAGCAGCATCACCAGCCATTGGGTCGGGCGCACGAACTCTTCACGGCTGGCGGCCCAGCGCATGCGCTTGGGGATCGGCAGGTCGTTGAGCGAATCCTCGACGATGGTCGGCAGCAGGCTTGCAGTGGCCTTGCCCGGGATGTGCTGGGAGAAGCGCAGCTTGGCGCCGCTCTGGTCGATTTCGGCCAGCTCTACGCCGCACTTCTTGGCAAAGCCCAGGGCAGCCTGGGTCGGCTCGCCGTCTTTGAAGGCCGCCTGCATGGGCGGGCCATCGATGTTGATGCTGCGGTCAGGCTGCTGCACGTCGAGCTGACGGATCAGCACGGCCAGACGGCGTGGCGCTGCGTACACCTGCTTGCCGGTGTAGTTCAGGCCTGCGGCCTGCAGGCCCTTCTCGATGCCGGCCAGAAAGGCGTCGCCGAGGCTGGCCAGGGCTTTTGGTGGCAGCTCTTCGGTGCCCAGTTCTACCAGGAAATCTTGAGCACTCATTGTGCAGCCTCCAGCTTCGCCAACACTTCGTCACGCAGTTCAGGGGTGGCCATCGGGAAGCCCAGGCGTGCGCGGGCTTGCAGATAGCTTTGCGCCACGTCCCGGGCCAGGGTACGTACGCGCAGGATGTAACGCTGGCGCTCGGTTACCGAGATGGCGCGGCGGGCGTCCAGCAGGTTGAAGGTGTGCGAGGCCTTCAGGACCATTTCATAGGTCGGCAGCGGCAGCTCCAGCTTGATCAGGCGGTTGGCTTCGCTTTCATAGAAGTCGAACAGTTCGAACAGCTTCTCGACGTTGGCGTGCTCGAAGTTGTAGGTCGACTGCTCCACTTCGTTCTGGTGGAACACGTCGCCGTAGGTGACCTTGCCGAACGGGCCGTCTGCCCAAACCAGGTCGTAGACCGAGTCGACGCCCTGGATATACATCGCCAGGCGCTCGAGGCCGTAGGTGATTTCACCGGTGACCGGGTAGCACTCGATGCCACCAACCTGCTGGAAGTAGGTGAACTGGGTGACTTCCATGCCGTTCAGCCAGATTTCCCAGCCCAGGCCCCAGGCGCCCAAGGTCGGCGACTCCCAGTTGTCTTCGACGAAGCGGATGTCGTGGACCAGCGGGTCCAGGCCGATGGCTTTCAGCGAGCCGAGGTACAGCTCCTGGAAGTTGGCCGGGTTCGGCTTCAGGACCACCTGGAACTGGTAGTAGTGCTGCAGGCGGTTGGGGTTTTCGCCATACCGCCCGTCGGCAGGGCGACGGCTAGGCTGCACATAGGCGGCGTTCCAGGTTTCTGGACCCACGGCGCGCAGGAATGTAGCGGTGTGGAAAGTGCCGGCGCCTACTTCCATATCGTAGGGCTGAAGCACCACACAACCTTGAGCTGCCCAGTAGTTTTGCAGGGCGAGGATCAGGTCTTGGAAGGTACGCACGGCTGGCGTAGGCTGGCTCACGAAATTCACCTGTATCTGGGGATGCGGATGTAAAGAGCGGGAGTATAACCTGATTCGCCTCGCCCTCTACTCATTGGAGCCTTATGCCACGCTGCTTTTGGTGTACCGACGATCCGTTGTACCAGGCCTACCACGACCAGGAATGGGGAACGCCACAGCGTGACCCGGCGTTGCTGTTCGAGATGCTTTTGCTCGAAGGGTTCCAGGCGGGGCTTTCATGGATCACCGTTTTGCGCAAACGCGAGCGTTATCGCGAGGTGATGCATGGCTTCGACCCCGTGAAACTGGCGGCCATGAGCGACGAACGGATCGAGGAGCTGATGCTCGACGCCGGCATCATCCGCAACCGCCTCAAGCTCAAGGCTGCCCGGCGCAATGCGCAGGCCTGGCTGGCTGTGGATAACCCCGCCGAGTGGCTGTGGTCGTTCGTGGGCGGCGAGCCGAAGATCAACCATTTCCAGGGCCGTGGCGACGTGCCGGCGGTCACCGACGAAGCCAAGGCCATGAGCAAGGCCCTGCAGAAAGCCGGCTTCACCTTCGTCGGCCCGACCATCTGCTACGCCTTCATGCAGGCCACCGGCATGGTCATGGACCACACCACCGATTGCGATCGCTACGCCGCCTTGTTGCGCTGAGGGGTTACAATGCGCGCCTTGCTGAAATAAGGAATTGCCTGTGGAAAAGTTCAAGGGCGCCCTGATGGTCGGGGTGCTGCGTCTGTTTGCCAAGCTGCCCTGGGGCGCTGTGCAGCGCGTCGGCGCCGGTATCGGCTGGCTGATGTGGAAAGTCCCCAACGGCTCGCGCAATGTCGTGCGCATCAACCTGGCCAAGTGCTTCCCGGAGATGGATCCGGTCGAACGCGAGCAGCTGGTCGGCCGTGCACTGAAGGATATCGGTAAATCCTTCGTCGAAAGTGCCTGTGCCTGGATCTGGCCGCCGCAGCGTTCGCTGGAGCTGGTCAAGGAAGTGCACGGCCTGGAAGTGCTGGAGCAGGCCCTGGCTTCGGGCAAGGGCGTGGTTGGCATCACCAGCCACCTGGGCAACTGGGAAGTGCTCAACCACTTCTACTGCAACCAGTGCAAACCGATCATTTTCTACCGCCCGCCCAAGCTCAAGGCAGTAGACGACCTGCTGCGCGAGCAGCGGGTGCAGATGGGCAACCGCGTGGCGCCTTCGACCAAGGAAGGCATCCTCAGCGTGATCAAGGAAGTGCGTCGTGGTGGCCAGGTGGGCATTCCTGCTGACCCGGAGCCGGCGGAATCGGCGGGTGTGTTCGTGCCGTTCCTGGGCACCCAGGCGCTGACCAGCAAGTTCGTGCCGAACATGCTGGCTGGCGGCAAGGCGGTGGGGGTGTTCCTGCACGCGCTGCGGCTGCCGGATGGGTCGGGCTTCAAGGTGTTCCTGGAAGCGGCGCCGGAAGAGATGTACAGCACCGACGTGAACGTGTCGGCGGCGGCCATGAGCAAGGTGGTCGAGCGTTATGTGCGCGAGTACCCGAGCCAGTACATGTGGAGCATGAAGCGCTTCAAGAAGCGCCCGGCTGGCGAGCCGCGCTGGTATTGAGTTATCCACTGCTCTACTGAAGGCATGAATACATGTCTGCCAGATTTAGCAGGGGCTCTGTGGGAGCGGGCTTGCCCGCGAAGAAGGCACCGCGGTTCATGGCACCGGCTTCGCCGGTGTTCGCGGGCAAGCCCGCTCCCACAGGGATCGCGTCAGCTTGAAGTTTTGTTGAGCTTTTTCAGGAACACGGTCATTTCTTTTTCGGCTTGCTTGTCGCCATGGGCTTGAGCCGCAACAATCCCGTCTTCCCACGCCTTGCGCGCCGCTGCCAGGTCACCGACCAGCTGATACGCCTTCCCCAACAGCTTCCACGCCGCCGAGTACTTCGGGTCCTGTTCCACACACCGCGCCAGGTGCACCGCCGCTTCCGCGCCATTGCCCTCGTCCAGCCAGGCCTTGCCCAGGCCAAATCTCAGCAGCGGGTTATCCACACCCTTGGCCAGCATTTTTTCCAGCGACTCACGCATGCCCTCTTCTCCTAGAAGAAACTCAAGCCGACGTGGAACAGCTTCTCCACATCGCGAATGTGCTTTTTATCCACAACGAACAGGATCACGTGGTCGCCCGACTCGATCACCGTGTCGTCGTGAGCAATCAACACTTCCTCGTCGCGGATGATCGCGCCGATGGTGGTGCCCGGTGGCAAGGCGATGTTTTCCACAGCCTTGCCGACTACCTTGCTCGACTTCGAATCGCCGTGCGCCACCGCCTCGATGGCCTCGGCCGCACCGCGGCGCAGCGAGTGCACGCTGACGATATCGCCGCGACGTACGTGCGCCAGCAAGGTGCCGATGGTGGTCAGCTGCGGGCTGATGGCGATGTCGATTTCGCCGCCCTGCACCAGGTCGACATAGGCCGGGTTGTTGATGATGGTCATGACCTTGCCCGCGCCAAGGCGCTTGGCCAGCAGCGACGACATGATGTTGGCTTCGTCGTCGTTGGTCAGGGCCAGGAAGATGTCGGCGTCGGCGATGTTCTCTTCGAGCATCAGGTCCTTGTCCGAGGCGCTGCCCTGCAGCACCACGGTGCTTTCCAGGGTATCGGAGAGGTGCCGGCAGCGTGCCGCGCTCATCTCGATGATCTTCACCTGGTAGCGGCTCTCGATGGCTTCGGCCAAGCGCTCGCCGATCTGCCCGCCGCCGGCGATGACAATACGCTTGTTGGTCTCGTCGATGCGGCGCAGCTCGCCCATCACGGCGCGGATGTCCTTCTTCGCGGCGATGAAGAACACTTCGTCATCGGCTTCGATCACCGTGTCGCCCCGCGGGGTGATCGGCCGGTCGCGGCGGAAGATCGCCGCCACGCGGGTATCGACGTTGGGCATGTGCGCGCGGATCTGGCGCAGCTGCTGGCCCACCAGCGGGCCGCCGTAATAGGCCTTCACCGCTACCAACTGGGCCTTGCCCTCGGCAAAGTCGATCACTTGCAGCGAGCCTGGGTGTTCGATCAGGCGCTTGATGTAGTTGGTCACCACCTGCTCGGGGCTGATCAGCACATCGACCGGGATGTGGTCGTTGTCGAACAGCTCCTCGCGGGTCAGGTAGGCCGACTCGCGCACCCGGGCGATCTTGGTCGGGGTGTGGAACAGGGTGTAGGCCACCTGGCAGGCGACCATGTTGGTTTCGTCGCTGTTGGTCACCGCCACCAGCATGTCGGCGTCGTCGGCGCCGGCCTGGCGCAGCACCGTCGGCAGCGAGCCGCGGCCCTGCACGGTACGGATGTCCAGACGGTCGCCGAGGTCGCGCAGGCGGTCGCCATCGGTATCGACCACGGTGATGTCGTTGGCTTCGCTGGCCAGGTGTTCCGCCAGCGTACCGCCTACCTGCCCTGCGCCGAGGATGATGATCTTCATCCGCTACTCCCTAACCTTTTTGCTTACCCGCGCGAGGCGGCGATCTTGATCAGCTTGGCATAGTAGAACCCGTCGTGACCGCCCTCCTGGGCCAGCAGCTGGCGGCCGTGGGGCTGGCGCAGGCCGGCTTCGGTGGCCAGGTCCAGCTCACGGGCGCCCGGGGTGCGGGCGAGGAAGGCATCGATCACTTCGGTGTTCTCGGTCGGCAGGCTGGAGCAGGTGGCGTACAGCAGCATGCCGCCCACTTCAAGGGTCGGCCACAGGGCATCGAGCAGCTCGCCTTGCAGCGCGGCCAGGGCCGGAATGTCGTCGGCCTGGCGGGTCAGCTTGATGTCCGGATGGCGACGGATTACACCCGTGGCCGAGCACGGCGCGTCGAGCAGGATGCGCTGGAACGGCTTGCCGTCCCACCAGTTGGCGGTGTCACGGGCATCGCAGGCGATCAGCTCGGCATCCAGCTGCAGGCGGTCGAGGTTCTCGCGCACCCGGGTCAGGCGCTTGGCTTCGAGGTCGATGGCCGTCATGTGGGCCAGGCCCGGTTCGGCTTCGAGCAGGTGGCAGGTCTTGCCGCCGGGGGCGCAGCAGGCGTCGAGCACGCGCTGGCCGGGGGCCAGTTCGAGCAGGTCGGCGGACAGCTGCGCGGCTTCGTCCTGCACGCTGACCCAGCCTTCGGCGAAGCCTGGCAGGCCGCGCACGTCGCAGGCTTCGGCCAGCACGATGCCGTCACGGCTGTACTGGCAGGCGCTGGCGCTGACGCCAGCTTCGGCCAGCAGTGCCAGGTAGGCGTCACGGCTGTGGTGGCGGCGGTTGACCCGCAGGATCATCGGCGGGTGGGCGTTGTTGGCGGCGCAGATGGCTTCCCACTGCTCGGGCCAGAAGGCTTTGAGCGACTTCTGCAACCAGCGCGGGTGGGCGGTGCGCACCACCGGGTCGCGCTCCATGCCGGCGAGCAGTTCCTCGCCCTCGCGCTGGGCGCGGCGCAGCACGGCATTGAGCAGACCCTTGGCCCACGGCTTCTTGAGTTTGTCTGCGCAGCCAACGGTTTCGCCAATGGCGGCGTGGGCCGGAATGCGGGTGTAAAACAGCTGGTACAGGCCGACCAGCAGCAGTGCCTGCACATCGGCATCGGCAGCCTTGAACGGCTTCTGCAGCAGCTGCGCGGCCAGCAGATCCAAGCGTGGCTGCCAGCGGGCAGTCCCGAACGCCAGGTCCTGGGTCAGGCCCCGGTCGCGTTCTTCGACCTTGTCCAACTGTGCGGGCAGCGAGCTGTTCAGCGAAGCCTTGCCGCTGAGCACAGCGGCAAGGGCACGGGCGGCGGCGAGGCGTGGGTTCATTGGCCCAGCACCTTGCCGGCAGCGAACTTCTCACGGCGGCTGTTGAACAGGTCGCTGAAATTCAGCGCCTTGCCACCAGGCAGCTGCAGGCGGGTCAGGCTCAGGGCCTGATCACCGCAGGCGACGACGAGGCCGTCCTTGCTGGCGGAGAGGATCTCGCCCGGGGCACCTTTGCCTGTGGACAAGTTGGCAGCCAGCACCTTCACGCTTTCGCCATCCAGGGTGCTGTGGCACACCGGCCAAGGGTTGAAGGCACGGATCAGGCGTTCCAGCTCGACGGCCGGGCGGCTCCAGTCGATGCGGGCTTCGTCCTTGTTCAGCTTGTGTGCATAAGTGGCCAGGGCATCGTCCTGGACCTCGCCCCGCAGCGAACCGTCCGCCAGGCCGGCGATCGCCTGGACTACAGCCGGCGGGCCCATTTCGGCGAGGCGGTCGTGCAGGCTGCCACCGGTATCGTCGGCGCTGATCGGGGTGACCACCTTGAGCAGCATCGGCCCGGTATCCAGGCCGGCTTCCATGCGCATGACCGTCACGCCGCTCTCGGCATCGCCGGCTTCCACGGCGCGCTGGATCGGCGCCGCACCGCGCCAGCGGGGCAGCAAGGAGGCGTGGCTGTTGATGCAACCCAGGCGCGGGATGTCGAGGACCACTTGCGGCAGGATCAGGCCGTAGGCGACCACCACCATCAGGTCCGGCTTGAGCGCGGCCAGTTCGGCCTGTGCTTCGGCATTGCGCAGGGTTGGCGGCTGGAACACAGGGATGTCATGGGCCACGGCCAACTGCTTGACCGGGCTCGGCATGAGCTTCTGGCCACGGCCGGCAGGGCGGTCGGGCTGGGTGTAGACGGCCACGATCTCGTACGGGCTGTCGAGCAGGGCCTTGAGGTGTTCGGCGGCAAACTCTGGAGTGCCTGCAAAGACGATGCGCATGGAGTTCTCGCTTCCAAAAAGAAAAAGGCTTGCCGGAGCAAGCCTTCTGGGAGGTGGGGATCAGGCTTGCTGGCGGTGCTGCTTTTCCAGCTTCTTCTTGATCCGGTCGCGCTTGAGCTGCGACAGGTAGTCGACGAACAGCTTGCCGTTGAGGTGATCGAACTCGTGCTGCACGCACACCGCCAGCAGGCCTTCGCATTCCAGCTCGTACGGCTTGCCGTCGCGGTCCTGGGCCTTGACCCGCACACGCAGCGGGCGGTCGACGTTCTCGTAGAAGCCCGGGACCGACAGGCAGCCCTCCTGGTACTGGCCCATGTCGTGGGTCAGCTCTTCGACAGTCGGGTTGATGAATACGCGCGGTTCGCTGCGGTCTTCGCTGAGGTCCATGACCACGACCTGCTGGTGCACGTTGACCTGGGTGGCGGCCAGGCCGATGCCAGGGGCTTCGTACATGGTTTCAAACATGTCGTCGATCAGCTGACGCAGGGCGTCGTCGAACACCGTTACCGGTTTGGCAATAGTGCGCAGGCGCGGGTCCGGGAATTCGAGAATGTTCAAGATGGCCATAAGGTCAGGCAGTCACTGTGCGGTCGGTTGAAAACTGAGCACACATAATAAAGGGAAACGGCGATTTCAGCACCTGTGAAAGCTCGGCTAGGGTCTCTATAGGCTTGATAGCTGCCAAATCATGGACAGCTTTTCAAAGTGTTACCCACAAACTTATCCACAGGTTGTGCCACGTAGATGGCCCTGTTTCGATCAAGGATGATCCCCATGCCCACTTACCATTCGTCGCCTTGTCCACCTGCCGAACTGGAGGCCCGATTACGCCTGCATCGCCTGCCCGAGACCGGATTGCGACGTTTTCGCACCTTGCTGGAGGCCTTTGGCAGTGCATCTTCGGCGCTCAGCGCACCCGGCCCCGCCTGGCGCACGTTGGGTATTCCGCAAGCCACCATCGATGCGCGGCGCAGTGCCGAAGTACGTGACGGTGCACTGGCTGCAATGGCCTGGCTAGAGCGCCCGGGCCAGCATTTACTGATGTGGGACGGCCCTGACTACCCCGCATTGCTGAAGGAAATCGACGATGCCCCACCGCTGCTTTTCGTGGCTGGCAATCCGGCGCTGCTCGACCGACCGCAGTTGGCCATTGTGGGTAGCAGGCGTGCCACACCTCCGGCACTCGACACGGCCAGGGCATTTTCCCGCTGCCTGGCGCAGGCCGGTTTCACCATCACCAGCGGGCTGGCCCTGGGCATCGATGGCGCCGCTCATCGGGCGGCGCTGGAGGTCGGAGGGGGCACCATCGGCGTGCTCGGCACAGGCTTGCAAAAACTTTATCCACAGCGCCACCGCGACCTGGCATGCATGATGATCGACATGGGCGGCGCACTGGTGTCCGAGTACCCGCTCGATGCCGGGCCGTTGCCGGGCAACTTCCCGCGGCGCAATCGCATCATCAGCGGCCTGTCGCTCGGCGTGCTGGTGGTCGAGGCCAGCCTTGCCAGCGGCTCGTTGATCACCGCCCGCCTGGCGGCTGAGCAAGGCCGCGAGGTGTATGCGATTCCTGGTTCCATCCACCACCCGGCGGCCAAGGGCTGCCACCAGCTGATCCGCGATGGTGCCCTGCTGGTGGAGAGCGTAGAGCAGATTCTGGAAAGCCTGCGCGGTTGGCAGAACCTGCCGCCAGCTGCTGTGGATAAACCGGCGCATCCGCTGCTTGCCCTGCTGCATGCCGCGCCACAGACTAGCGAGAACCTGGCCCACTTCAGCGACCGGCCGCTGGCCGAGGTGCTGGCGCAACTGACGGAACTGGAGCTTGAAGGGCGGGTCAGCAATGTCGCCGGGCGTTGGTTTGCCCGCGCCGGCTAAGTACACTGCGCGCAAGCAAGGTTAAAAGGCGGAGAGACGCAAATGGTGAGCAGTTTTCGTGTGCAACAAGCCGCACGTGAGATCCGGGCAGGTGCAGTGATCGCCTACCCGACGGAAGCGGTCTGGGGCCTGGGCTGCGACCCGTGGAACGAGGACGCGGTGTATCGCCTGCTGGCGCTGAAGTCGCGGCCTGTGGATAAAGGGCTGATCCTGATCGCCGACAACATCCGCCAGTTCGACTTCCTGTTCGAGGACTTCCCTGAGGACTGGATCGACCGCATGGGCAGCACCTGGCCCGGGCCGAACACCTGGCTGGTACCGCACCAGGACCTGTTGCCCGAGTGGGTGACCGGGCAGCACGACACCGTGGCGCTGCGGGTCAGTGATCACCCGGTGGTGCGCGAGCTGTGTGCCTTGGTCGGGCCGTTGATTTCCACCTCCTGCAACCCGGGCGGGCGCCCGGCGGCCAAGACCCGCTTGCGGGTGGAGCAGTATTTCCATGGCCAGCTGGACCTGGTGCTCGGTGGGGCGCTGGGCGGGCGGAAGAATCCGAGTGTGATTCGCAACCTCGCTACTGGTGAGGTCGTGCGGCCGGGCTGATACATAACCTCAGGACTGGCGCGGGACCCTGTGGGAGCGGGCGTGCCCGCGAACACCGGCGAAGCCGGTGCCATCCATGGCGTTGCCTTCTTCGCGGGCAAGCCCGCTCCCACAGAGGGCCCATTCCCTCGCAGATTTTTCTGAATTTTTCTGGAATGGCTGTCCAGCATGGGCTTTGGGAAATATCCTACGACCCGCGTCCCCTGCCATCACCTTCTCAGTGGGAATCTCTGCCTCTAGGCTTCATCCGTCGCCGAATAACTTGGCGATCGGGTGTGGTAACCCGGAAGTAGGGTGATCTTGGCAGTCTATGGCGGCTGTACGCGGGAGGCTTCGTGCCTGCCGGGGTTTGAGATCTCCCTCCCGGTTTACCACCCCGCGTGCAGCTGCCACCTATCCGTGTGGTAACGAATGGATGCAGCTCTGAAGGAGATCTCATGATGAAAAAGATTGTTCCAGATCCACCCCTACCCTGCACTTCCAGCCGATCTTTCGGCCGCTGTGACGCCGGCCACGAGGCCCTGTTCACCGTCAACCCGAACATAGCTGCTGAAGATGCCTTGGTCCACGTAGCGCTCTACCTGCGCTGCGCCTATGAGACCGGCTACAAAGCCCTGGACTACATGCGCGAAGAAGGTCGCGGCATGTTCTGGTCGAACCTGCATGCGATTGAAATGGCGGAAGGTGTTATCGAGGCGATACTCGATGGCATCGAGACGACGCCTGTGAAGCAGAAGAAGGTGTGAGGGCTGACAGGTGCCTGCCTTGAGACTTGCAGCGTGTATGAGATCGAGCGCCGCCCGCGCGGCGCATCGCGGGCAAGCCCGCTCCCACATTTGTTTCGGGCCAGTCACTCCTATTAGGCCAACAGGGACCGCCTTGGTGCATGACTGGAGACAGCTGGAGCAGCATCAGCGCCCACCGAGATGTATCTCCATGCCAACAAGGCTGCTCCTGTTGGCTTCACAGGAGTGACTGGCCCGAAACAAATGTGGGAGCGGGCTTGCCCGCGATGCGCCGCGCGGGCGGCGCTCGATCTCACAGGCGCTGAAAGCCTAAAGGCAGGCACCTGTTCGCCATGACGCGATCTCCAGCCAGAATCAAGGCAACAAAACCGTAGACCCCACAGTCCTGCGCGCCGACAACTCTTCTTGCGCCTTCGCCGCCTCACTCAACGGATACCGCTGCTGGATATCCACAACCAGCTTCCCACTGCCAATCATCGCAAACAGGTCATCGGCCATGGCCTGGGTATTCTCGGCATTGTTGGCATAGGTCGCCAGTGTCGGCCGGGTCACATACAGCGAGCCCTTCTGCGACAGGATCCCCAGGTTCACCCCGCTCACCGCCCCCGAGGCATTGCCAAAGCTCACCATCAACCCGCGTGGCTGCAGGCAGTCCAGCGAGGTCAGCCAGGTGTCGGCACCGACGCCGTCATACACCACCGGGCATTTCTTGCCATCGGTCAGCTCCAGCACCCGCTTGGCCACGTCTTCGCGGCTGTAGTCGATGGTTGCCCACGCCCCCAGCGCCTTGGCCCGCTCGGCCTTTTCGGCGGAGCTGACGGTGCCGATCAGCTTGGCGCCCAGGGCCTTGGCCCACTGGCAGGCCAGCGAACCGACGCCACCCGCGGCGGCGTGGAACAGGATCACGTCGCCCGGCTTCACCTCATAGGTCTGCTTCAGCAGGTACTGCACGGTCAGCCCCTTGAGCATCACCGCTGCCGCCTGCTCGAAGCTGATGTTGTCGGGCAGCTTGACCAGGTTGGCCTCCGGCAGCGTATGCACCTCGCTGTAGGCACCCAGGGGCCCGCCGGCATGGGCCACGCGGTCACCGACCTTCAGCCGGGTCACGCCCTCGCCCACCGCCTCGACCACGCCCGCTGCCTCGGTGCCCAGGCCAGAGGGCAAGGATGGCGGCGCGTACAGCCCGCTGCGGAAGTACGTGTCGATGAAGTTCAGGCCGATCGCATGGTTGCGCACACGCACCTGCTGCGGCCCGGGTGGGGCGGGGTCGAATTCCACAAGCTGCAGCACTTCCGGGCCGCCATGCTGGCTGAACTGGATACGCTTGGCCATCTCGCACTCCTGTTGTCGGGATCGGGAAAAGGCCTTCTATCGGACGCCTTTGCTTGATCGCCGTCAACTGCGGCGCGCGCGCCGGCGGTGGTATGCTACGCGGCGAATTCTTCCCTGCCCGTTCCTGGTGACCCGATGACTAGCCGCACCGAGGCCGTGAAAGCCTACCTGCTCGACCTGCAAGATCGCATCTGCTCTGCCCTCGAAGCCGAAGACGGCGGCGCCCGCTTCGTCGAGGACGCCTGGGTGCGCGAAGCCGGTGGCGGGGGCCGCACGCGGGTGATTGGGGATGGCAAGCTGATCGAGAAAGGCGGGGTCAACTTCTCCCACGTGTTCGGCGCCGGCCTGCCGCCATCGGCCAGCGCCCACCGCCCAGAACTCGCGGGCCGTGGCTTCGAGGCTCTGGGCGTGTCGCTGGTGATCCACCCGCACAACCCGCATGTGCCGACGTCCCACGCCAACGTGCGTTTCTTCATCGCCGAGAAGGAAGGTGAAGAGGCAGTCTGGTGGTTCGGCGGCGGCTTCGACCTGACCCCCTATTACGGCAACGAAGAAGATTGCATCCATTGGCACCGCGTGGCCGAGCAGGCCTGCGCGCCGTTCGGCGCCGACGTGTACCCGCGCTACAAGGCCTGGTGCGACCGCTACTTCCACCTCAAGCACCGCGGCGAGCCGCGTGGCATCGGCGGCCTGTTCTTCGATGACCTGAACGAGTGGGACTTCGACACCTGCTTCGCCTTCCTGCGAGCCATCGGTGATGCCTACGTCGAGGCCTACCTGCCGATCGTCCAGCGCCGCAAGAACACCCCTTTCACCCCGCAGCAGCGCGAATTCCAGGAATATCGCCGCGGCCGCTACGTGGAGTTCAACCTGGTCTATGACCGTGGCACCCTGTTCGGCCTGCAGTCCGGTGGCCGCACCGAGTCGATCCTCATGTCGCTGCCGCCTCAAGTGCGCTGGGGCTACGACTGGAAGGCCGCACCCGGCAGCGAGGAAGCACGCCTGACCGAATACTTCCTGCAGGACCGCGACTGGCTCGGCCAGTAAGCCTGTGGATAAACAAGGAATCGCCATGGACCAGTACGTTGTTTTCGGTAATCCCATCGGCCACAGCAAGTCGCCGCTGATCCACCGCCTGTTCGCCGAGCAGACCGGCCAGGACCTGGAATATGCCACCTTGCTGGCGCCGCTGGACGAGTTCAGCGATTGCGCACGCGGCTTCTTCAAGCAAGGCAGCGGCGGCAACGTCACCGTGCCGTTCAAGGAAGAGGCCTATCGCCTGTGCGACAGCCTCACTCCACGTGCCCAGCGTGCAGGCGCGGTGAACACGCTGAGCAAGCTGGCTGATGGCACACTGCAGGGCGACAACACCGACGGTGCCGGCCTGGTGCGTGACCTGACGGTGAATGCTGGGGTAGAGCTGGCTGGCAAGCGCATTCTCATCCTCGGTGCCGGTGGTGCCGTGCGTGGCGTGCTGGAGCCGATCCTGGCGCACCAGCCGCAGTCGTTGGTGATTGCCAACCGTACCGTGGAAAAGGCCGAGCAGCTGGCGCGGGAGTTCGATGAACTGGGGCCGGTGGTAGCCAGCGGGTTTGCCTGGCTGCAGGAGCCGGTGGACGTGATCATCAATGCCACCTCGGCGAGCCTGGCCGGTGAGCTGCCGCCGATTGCCGACAGCCTGATCGAGCCGGGGCGCACGGTGTGCTACGACATGATGTATGGCAAGGAGCCGACGCCGTTTTGCCAGTGGGCCGAGAAGCTGGGTGCGGCCAAGGTGCTGGATGGGTTGGGGATGCTGGCTGAGCAGGCGGCGGAAGCCTTCTTCATCTGGCGCGGGGTGCGGCCGGATACGGCGCCGGTTCTTGCTGAACTCCGCCGACAGCTTGCTCGGGGCTGATCCTTCAGGATTACCCATCTCCCTTGTGGGAGCGGGCTTGCCCACTCCCTCAGAGTAATCGGATAAGCCGGGAATCAGAGCTTGGCTTTGACGGCCTCCAGGGCATTGCCATCAGCCTTGGTGGTCACCCCCGCCAACCACCCTTCCAGCCGCTCGGGGTGCTGCTTGACCCAAGCCTTGGCCGCCTCATCGAAACTGATCTTCTTATCCACAACCTCGGCCATGATGGTGTTTTCCATGTCCAGGGTGAAACTCAGGTTACCCAGCAGCTTCGCTGCATTCGGGCAGGCTTGTGGATAACCTTTGCGGGTCAGGGTGAACACTTCGCCCTTGCTGCCGAACCACTTCTCCCCGCCCGTCAGGTAGTGCATCTTCAGCTTCACGTTCATCGGGTGCGGCGTCCAGCCGAGGAAGGTGATGAACTGCTGTTTCTTCACCGCCCTGTCCACCTGCGCCAGCATCGCCTGCTCGCTGGACTCCACCAACTTCCACTGGCCTAGGTTGAATTCGTTCTTGTCGATGATTTCCTTCAGCGACAGGTTCGCTGGCGCACCGGAGCCGATGCCGTACAGCTTCTTGTCGAACTGGTCAGCGTGCTTCTGCAGGTCGGCAAAATCCTTCACCCCGGCATTCCATACGTAATCCGGTACCGCCAGGGTGAACTCGGTGCCTTCCAGGTTACGTGACAGCTGCTGCACATCACCATTGGCGATGAACTTGTCATGGAAACCCTGCTGCGCCGGCATCCAGTTGCCGAGGAAGGCGTCGACCCGGCCGTCCTTGAGGCCGCCGTAGATGATCGGTACCGCCAGGCTGTCGATCTTCACCTGGTAGCCCAGGCTTTCCAGCAGCAGCCGGGCGACGGCGTTGGTCGAGGCGATGTCGCTCCAGCCGGGGTCGGCCATCTTCACGGTGCTGCATTGTGCGTCGCTGTCGGCGGCGTGGGCCGCGGTGGTGGCAAGAGCCAGGGCGAATACGACGGTGGAGAACTTGTGCATGGCGGCCTCTCTTCTCAATCCATGGGGGCGGGCTGTGGATAACGTGCCTTGCGCTCGAGGTCGTCGAGATCGATATGGTTGCGCATGTACTGTTGGCTGGCGTCCACCCATGGTTGGTGGTCCCAGCTTTTCAGCTTGCCGATGGCCAGCGCCTCGGCCACCAGACGGCGGCGGCGTTGGCTGGCCAGCACTTGCTGACGCAGGCTGGGGATATCCCAACGCTGGTGTGCTTCCTCGACGAATGCCTGCAGCAGCGCCTGATGGTCCGGGCTGCCAGTGAGGTTCTCCCGCTCGTGCGGGTCGCGGCTCAGGTCATAGAGTAGGCAGGGGTCATCTTCGCTGTACACGAATTTGTACGGCCCACGGCGGATCATCATCAACGGACCGACGGTGCCTTCGGCCATGTATTCGCCGATCACTTCGTCGTGGCCGCCCTGCCCTTGCAGGTGGCCAAGCAGCGAGCGGCCGTCCAGGTGCAGATGGTTATCCACAGCGCCGCCGGCCAGTTCGACCAGGGTTGGCAGCAAGTCGCAGGTCGATACCGAAGCTGCGACCCGGCCAGGTGCAAAGCGTTTGGGGGCGTGAACGAGCAGCGGTACGCGTGCCGACATCTCGAACCAGTGCATCTTGTACCAGAGCCCGCGCTCGCCAAGCATGTCGCCGTGGTCACCGGAGAACACGATCAGGGTGTCGTCGGCCAGGTTGCATTCTTCCAGGGTCTGCAGCAGTTGGCCGATGTTGTCGTCGATGTAGCTGCAGGCGCCGAAGTAGGCGCGGCGTGCGTCGCGGATCTTGTCCACAGGCAGTGGCTTGTTCCACAGGTCGTAGACCTTGAGCAGGCGCTGTGAGTGGGGGTCGAGTTCGGCCTGGCTGAATTCGGCGCGGGGCATGGGGATATCCACAGCCTCGTAGCGATCCCAGTAGTGCTTGGGGATGGTGTAGGGGTCGTGCGGGTGGGTCATGGACACGGTCAGGCAGAACGGCCGGCCATCGTTTTCGCGCACGTGGTCGTAGAGGTACTGGCGCGCCTTGAACACCACTTCCTCATCGAAATCCAGCTGGTTGGTACGCACGCAGGGCCCGGCCTGCAGCACCGAGGACATGTTGTGGTACCAGCTCGGGCGCACGTCTGGCTCATCCCAGTTCACTGCCCAACCGTAGTCGGCCGGGTAGATGTCGCTGGTCAGGCGTTCCTCGTAACCATGCATCTGGTCCGGGCCGCAGAAGTGCATCTTGCCCGACAGCGCGGTGCGGTAGCCCAGGCGGCGCAGGTAGTGTGCATAAGTCGGCACATCGGCGGGGAAATCGGCCGCGTTGTCGTAGGCGCCGATGCGGCTTGGCAGCTGGCCACTGACCAGGGTGAAGCGTGACGGTGCGCACAGCGGGCTGTTGCAGTAGGCCGAATCGAACACCACCGCCTGCTCGGCGAGGCGGCTGAGGTGGGGCATCTGGATCGGCGAAGGGCCGTAGATCGGCAGCAAGGGCGCGGCCATCTGGTCGGCCATGATGAACAGGATATTCGGGCGCGTCATGGTGGCTTCCATCGTTGAGGATTATGCGAACCGCTTGTCTACCAAGATGCGACTGTGGATAACATGGGTAAAGCCCATGGCGGGCAATGTCTGGGATTAGCTGAGCTTATGTTTGATCACCTTGCCGAGTTGTCGCTGGATGCGTTGCGCGTATTCGAGGCTGCGGCCCGCTTGCGTGGCTTTACCGCAGCGGCATTGGAACTGGGCACCACTCAGCCTGCGGTGAGCCAGCAGGTGAAGCGCCTGGAGGCGCAACTGGGCACCCGCCTGTTCGACCGGATCTACCGTGGCATCGAGCTGACTGAGGCGGGCCAGCTGCTGTTCGAGCAGGTGCACCAAGGCCTGCAGGCGATGGATGACGGCATTGCCCAGGCCAGTGGGCGCGGCCAGCGTGAAGTGCTACAGGTGGCCACCGACTTTGCCTTCGCGGCGTTCTGGCTGATGCCACGGCTGCAGCGCTTTCACGAGGCTTATCCACAGGTCGATGTGAGCCTGGTGACCGGTGAGCGCAGCCAGGGGATGCTGCGCCCGGATATCGATGTGGCGGTGCTGTTTGGGGACGGGCGCTTCCATCAGGGCGAGAGCCGCTGGTTGTTCGACGAGGAGGTTTTCCCGGTTTGCAGCCCGCGGCTGATTCATGGCAAACCCTTGTCAGCCGTGGCTTTACAACGATTGCCGTTGCTTCATTTGCGCGGTGAGCAGGCTAGCCGCTGGTTTGACTGGGCGGGGGTGTTTCGCGGGTTTGGCGTGGCCAGCCCGCCGCCGCCGGGGCAGCTGCGGTTCGATAACTACACCTTGTTGATTCAGGCGGCGATTGCCGGCCAAGGGGTGGCGATTGGCTGGGGGCACCTGGTGGATGGGCTGGTGGAGCAAGGGTTGCTGTGTCGGCCGCTGGAGGGGAGTTTGCGCTCGGCGCGGGGGTATTACGTGGTGCTGCCGCCGCGCAAGCGGCGTGGGGCGTTGATCGAGCGGTTTGTGGATTGGCTGGAGCAAGAGCGCAGCCTTTGAGATTTTGGGGCCGCTTTGCGGCCCTTTCGCGACACAAGGCCGCTCCCACAAAAGACCTGCGTACGCCGACCGATGTGGGAGCGGCCTTGCGTCGCGAAAGGGCTGCGCAGCAGCCCCGGCAATCTAGACCACAAAGTTCAGATGTTCGCCTTGGTGCAAGTCCAGCTCCAGCATATCAATCATCCCCGCCGCCACCCGTGCCGACCCAACCTCTGGCAGTGTTGGCGGCATATTGATCAGGGTCCAGCGCAACGAGCTGCGCTGCAGCCTATCGACCACTTCATCCACCGCTTCACGCTGTTCTTCGCTGTACTTCCCCGGCGCATCCAGCACATCGAAATCGCCCACCAGCAACAGCCGGCGTATAGTCGTGCGGGCCAGCCCGGCCACCAGCGCTTCGCTAGCCCGCGCCTGGGCCGCCAGATCACCCGGCGCCAGCAGGGCAATAACCGCCGAGCCTCCTGCCGCACCCTGCTCCGCCTGGTCGGCATCGTCCAGCGCGCCTATCTTGAAATGCAGGCCAGGGCGTGGCGCATGGCGGTTGAGGTCGTCGACCACCGCAATGACCTCGTGCTGGCGCGCCAGCAGTTCGCTCATCAGGGCATTGCCCAGGCTGCTTTCAGCCCCGAACAACACCAGTTTGAACACTGGGGTTTCGGCATTTTTCACCACATCACTCCCTTTGCAGGTGGGGGTGATGGTTGGACCGCAATCAGGAGTTATCGTGCAGAGGATCAAGGGTTACCACGCCCACGTGTACTACGACGCATCCACTATCGAGCAAGCCCGTGAGCTTTGCGAGGAAGCGGCGCGGCTGTTTCCCGTGACCATGGGGCGCATGCACCAGAAACCGGTCGGACCGCACCCGGACTGGAGCTGTCAGCTGGCTTTCGAGCCGGAATTCGTGGGGGTGGTGTTGCCTTGGTTGGCGCTGTATCGGAAGGGCCTGGTGGTGTTTCTGCATCCGCTGACCGGGGATGAGCTGGCGGATCACCGGGATCATGCGATCTGGATGGGGGCTGTGCGGCCTTTGAAGCTGTCGATCTTTGGCGGGTAGAGCGCAGTAGCCTGTGCTGGCCTCTTCGCGGGCGCGCCCGCTCCCACAAGGACGGCGCAGTTCACCGTGTGGGAGCGGGCTTGCCCGCGAAGCAGGCGACGCGGTTTAGCGACGAGCGCCGCGCACGCCTTCAGCCAGTGCCGAGCACAGGCTCAGTACATCGCTCACCGCCTGACCGGCATCCTTGGCCTGGGCAATCTTGTCGACCAGCGCCGAACCGACCACCACACCATCGGCCAAGCGGGCGATCGCGGCGGCCTGCTCCGGTGTACGAATACCGAAACCAACGCTGATCGGCAGGTTGGTATGCCGACGCAGGCGGGCAATTGCCTCGGTCACGTGCTCGGTAGTCGCGGAACCGGCACCGGTCACGCCCGCCACCGACACGTAATAGACGAACCCGGAGCTGCGCTCCAGCACGCGCGGCAGGCGCGCATCGTCGGTGGTCGGGGTGGTCAGGCGGATGAAGTCGATGCCTGCAGCCTGGGCCGGGGTGGCCAGCTCGGCGTCGTGCTCTGGCGGCAGGTCGACGATGATCAGGCCATCGACGCCCGCTTGCTTGGCTTCGGCAACGAACTTATCCACACCGAAGCGGTGGATCGGGTTGTAGTAACCCATCAGCACGATTGGCGTGGTGTGGTTATCCACACGGAACTCGCGGACCATCTGCAGGGTCTTGGCCAGGGTCTGGCCGGCTTCCAGGGCGCGCAGGGTGGCGAGCTGGATGGCCACGCCATCGGCCATCGGATCGGTGAACGGCATGCCCAGTTCGATCACATCGGCGCCGGCTGCCGGCAGGCCCTTGAGTATCTGCAGCGAAGCGTCATAGCCCGGGTCGCCAGCAGTGACGAAGGTGACCAGCGCGGAACGGCCTTCGGCCTTCAGCTCGGCGAAGCGTTGTTCAAGACGGCTCATGCCTGTTTCTCCTGGGCTGCCATGTGGTTCATCACGGTTTGCATGTCTTTGTCGCCGCGGCCGGACAGGCAGATCACCATCAGGTGGTCCTTAGGCAGGTTCGGTGCGCGCTTGATCGCTTCGGCCAGGGCGTGGGAGCTTTCCAGGGCCGGGATGATGCCTTCCAGGCGGCAGGTGGCGTGGAACGCATCCAGTGCTTCGTCGTCGGTGATGCTGACGTACTCGACGCGCTTCACTTCGTGCAGGTAGGCGTGCTCCGGGCCGATGCCTGGGTAGTCGAGGCCGGCGGAAATCGAGTGGGCGTCGGTGATCTGGCCGTCTTCATCCTGCAGCAGGTAGGTGCGGTTGCCGTGCAGCACGCCCGGTACGCCGCCGTTCAGGCTGGCGGCGTGCTTGTCGGTGTGCACGCCGTGGCCGCCGGCTTCGACGCCGATGATCTGCACGCTCGGTTCTTCGAGGAACTCATGGAACAGGCCCATGGCGTTGGAGCCACCGCCGACGCAGGCGATCAGGCTGTCTGGCAGGCGGCCTTCCTTCTCTTGCAACTGGGCGCGGGTTTCCTTGCCGATGATCGACTGGAAGTCGCGGACCATTGCCGGGTACGGGTGCGGGCCGGCTACGGTGCCGATCAGGTAGAAGGTGTCGTCGACGTTGGTGACCCAGTCGCGCAGGGCCTCGTTCATGGCGTCTTTCAGGGTGCCGGTGCCGGCAGTGACCGGAACGATCTCGGCGCCCAGCAGCTTCATGCGGAACACGTTGGCCTGCTGGCGCTCGATGTCGGTGGCGCCCATGTAGATCACGCAAGGCAGGCCGAAGCGCGCAGCCACGGTGGCGGTGGCCACGCCGTGCATGCCGGCGCCGGTTTCGGCGATCAGGCGCTTCTTGCCCATGCGCTTGGCCAGCAGCACCTGGCCGATGCAGTTGTTCACCTTGTGCGCGCCGGTGTGGTTGAGCTCTTCACGCTTGAAGAAGATCTTCGCGCCGCCGCAGTGTTCGGTCAGACGTTCGGCGAAGTACAGCGGGTTCGGGCGGCCGATGTAGTCGCGCTGGAAGTAGGCCAGTTCTTCGAGGAACTTGGGGTCGGCCTTGGCCGCTTCGTACTCGCGGGCCAGGTCCAGCACCAGCGGCATCAGGGTTTCGGCCACGTAGCGGCCGCCGAACGAGCCGAACAGGCCGTTGGCGTCGGGGCCGGGACGGTATTGGGACTGGGTCATGGGGCGCTCCAGGGCGTAATCGATGAGTGATGGGCTTTACTCTAACCACGGCAAGCCCGGCTGAAAACCGATAAGATTGCGCAAACTTGTCAGAAAAACTCACAGGTAAAATGGCCCACGACCTCCCTCCCCTCAATGCCCTGCGGGCCTTCGAAGCTACCGCCAGGCTCAACAGTGTCAGCCAGGCGGCCGAAGCGCTGCACGTCACTCATGGTGCCGTCAGTCGGCAGATCAAGGTGCTTGAAGAGCATCTGGGCGTAGCCTTGTTCGTCAAGGACGGGCGTGGCATCAAACTCACAGATGCCGGCATGCGTCTGCGTGACGCCAGCGGCGAGGCGTTCGACCGGTTGCGCAGTGTGTGCGCCGAGTTGAGCCGGGATGTGAGCGAGGCGCCGTTCGTGCTGGGCTGTTCCGGCAGCCTGCTGGCGCGCTGGTTCATTCCCCGCCTGGGGCGGTTGAAGGCTGACCTGCCCGAGCTGCGCCTGCACCTGTCGGCGGGTGAAGGCGACCTCGACCCACGCCGGCCCGGGCTGGATGCGTTGCTGGTGTATGCCGAACCGCCGTGGCCAGCGGACATGCAAGTCCACGTGCTGGCGCAGGAGCGCATCGGCCCGGTGCTGAGCCCGCACTTCGCCGGCTTCGACCGCTTGCAGGCAGCACCTGCCAAGGCCCTGCTGGACGAAGGCCTCCTGCATACCACTTCACGCCCGCAAGCCTGGCCAACCTGGGCGGCTGAGCAAGGCCTGGAAGCTGGCGCGTTGAAGTATGGCCAGGCGTTCGAACACCTGTATTACTTGTTGGAGGCAGCGGTTGCCGGCCTGGGGGTGGCGATCGCCCCACAACCCTTGGTTGCCGACGATCTGCGAGCGGGGCGTTTGAGTGCACCGTGGGGTTTTTCGCCGACGCCTGCCGCGCTGGCGTTGTGGGTGCCTCGGCGCGCCGCGGACGGGCGCGCCGAGCAACTGGCGCAGTGGCTACGTGCCGAACTGGCCAGGCAGAGCGCTTAGTTGCGCTTGCACAGCAGGTACGCCGCCAGCAGGCCCAGCGCGCCGATGGCAACGCCAGCAGTGGTGTATGGATGCTCCTGGGCGTAGTCGCGGGTGGCGATGCCGGTCTGGCGAGTGCGCTGTTTCACTTCCTCATAGGCGTCGCTGATCAGGCTGCGCGAATGGCGCAGCGCGCTTTCGGCGTTGCTGCGCATGGCCTTGACTGACTTCTGGGTTTCCTCGGAGGCATCGTGCTTCAGGTTCTCCAGGCTTTTCAGCAGGCTTTCGATCTCCGCTTCCATGCTCTCCAGGGACGATTTACGCAGCGAGTTGCGGTGCATGTTGACTCTCCTTTGCAGTATGGACTGTAAGGATTGCGACTCCCGGGCTGCGGGAAAGTGCGATCGAACTTTACCGAACGGTGGCGGCTCGCAGGTAAACCAGGCCTGCGCTGCTAGGCTCAATCTCACTGTCACCCAAGGAGAGCGCTCATGACCGATCATCACACCTACAAGAAGATCGAGCTGGTGGGTTCGTCCCACAACAGCATCGAAGAGGCGATCAACAATGCCTTGGCCGAAGCCGGCAAGAGCATCAAGCACCTGGAGTGGTTTGAAGTGGTCGATACCCGTGGCCATATTCGCGACAACAAGGCGGCACACTTCCAGGTCACGCTGAAGGTTGGCTTCCGCATCGCCAACAGCTGAAACATTCCCGGGCTGGAATAGCCCTGCGTGATGGCGTTATAACACCGGAGGGCGCCTTGGCGGCGCCCTTCTGGTCTTTTCTCATCTGTACAAGGAATGCGATCGATGACGAAACTGATGCTGGCGTTGGGTTTGATGGTGCTGGCCGGTGGGGCGATGGCCGCCGGCAAACCCTGTGAGGAGCTCAAGGCCGAGATCGCCTCGAAGCTCGATGCCAAGGGCGTGAAGGGCTACAAGCTGGAAATCGTCAACAAGGGCGAGCCGGCTGGCAAGGTGGTGGGCAGCTGTGAGGCGGGTCGCAAGGAAATTGTCTACCGCCGCGGCTAATGCGTTGGATTCTTCGCGGGTGAACCCGCTCCCACAGGTACTGCACAAGACTCAAAGGCGACACAAACCCTGTGGGAGATTCTATGGCCGAAGGCAATTTCTCAGTTGAACCGCCTTCGGCCTCTTTCAGCAATCTCCAGGCACAAGTCAGTGCGCCAGAGAATTTCTCTTCGGCGTTGGGTGCTATCCGTCAGTTTGGTTGGGCTGCGCAGCAGCCCCGGCCTCAGTTGGCCGGCTTAGCACCTCCGGTATATACCTCGGGCTTCCAGTCGGCCTGATGCCTCATCAGGCCGAAGGCCAGCCGAGCCAAGCGACGCGCAAGGATCACCAAGGCTTGGGTGGTTTTCTTCCCGCGTGCTTGATGATGGGC
>NZ_QEQQ01000020.1 GCF_003097235.1 Pseudomonas sp. CC120222-01a
GGGTTTCCCAGCGGTAATGGCAGCCCAGGCCCAGGGCGTTGCTGTGGGTCACCATCAGGCCTTCGGCGTAGCTGAAGCTGCGCACGGTGTCGCCGTTGCGGTTGATGACCGTGGTCAGCTGGCCGAGTTCGTCGTAGCGGTACTGGGTCAGCGTTTCGACGGCCTAGTTGTCGAGGGTTTGCAAGAGGTTAGTGATCGCCTTCGGTGCAGACCTGTGGCAGTGCTACCAAAATGGTCGCGTCCTTCCTATGAAAGACGTAATTTCTGAATTGGAGATTTATAGAGAGTTCGGGGCTTTCGCCCCGAAATACTATCTTGAATATTATTAAAGAGCTAAGTACACCTGCAAAAATACCATGCAACCCAACTCAAACAGGCCAGCCGTAGTGACAGCTGGCACTACCCAAGCCCTGTCAATTTGATTATTTGGTCAGCATATTTTTTGCATGTGGAATTCTAGACAATTTAATATATTCCAGCAGGCGCTCACGGCCAGACATCGCCAATGCATACTCAATAAGATTGATCAGCAAAAAACCTTGTGAGTATTTTCCAGCCGCAAGAGTTTTACTTTTTTCGCCAGCAGAAGACTCTGCGCCGGCGGGATATTCTTCCTCATCCTCTTCATCGGAAAGCGATTTAAATTTAGAAAGAGAATACTGCCTTACAAGATCCACTTTGTTTGTCAAAATGAACATAATGTCTTGAATATCGATTTTTGCTTTTACAATCTTAGCCGAATCAAGCCGCGCGAACACTTCTGCATATTCCGAGTCAACCTCAATGCCTGCGGCGTCGACCAGCTCCGAAAGGAGCTTCTTATAAGCGGACGACCCAATTATATTTCCCGCCAATGAACCGCCATCGACTACCATACATCAACTTCTTTAATTACTCTGATCAAGTCAGACTCTACATGCCTAATAAGCTTGCTCAAAGCCTCGCGCCTCCCCCGTAAGTGATAATTTTGTCGAGAGGGACCATTTTTGCTCGAGGACTAAGTCTTCGCTGCGCGGTACAGATGGCTGATATCACAGCCGCCCAGCAACGTGAAATCCGTTGAATTTCTGAGGGCGGCGTACTCAATAGCCCAGTGCGCCGCTCTGGCTATAAGCAATTTTCATAGCAAGCAACTTATTGCCAGAAATATCTGTCAGACAAGCCCTTTAGCCTACACGAAGTGAATTTATAAAGCCATCAAAGCTCGAACAAACCTTCTCTAAACGCATTTCACCTTGAATCCACAAATACACCACCCCGTCATCTTCTTTTTTCAAAGAAAGCATAAAACTGTTTCCACCATCATCATATGCAAAAGGAACATAGCCTTCAAGATCGCTATCTTGATCTGTATATTCCTGCATTAATTTCTCTATCGGCAGCTTACCAAATTTTATGGGATTGAAACCATTTATACTAAACACATACTCATCACCTTCGACCTCGGTCGCCTCAGGGAAACCGCCATTATTCTTAAGATAAATTCTCTTAAATAGAGGCGGAAGCTTCCCTCCAGCCAGAAGCTCAATCTGGGAGAAATCCCCCATATCAATGCTCGATTCAGACTCTTCTAGATCTAACATGCAGTCCCTCCTATTTTTTTTGCTGCCGCCGGTTTCCTAGCAGGGAATGTATAAGCCTTCCCAGTTGCTGCCTTGTACTGGGCCACTCCTCCTTCAACGGTGCATAGCTACTCGGCTCATACAGGTACAAAATGCTCTGCCCAGGCGTCTCTTCCCGCAGCATCCTCAAGCCTTGCCAGAGGAAGCGCTTCTGTTCGACCTGGCCATATCGATCTCCGCCTGCTTGGCCACCCGCCGCCCTAGGCTGTCGTAGCGGTACTGCCCGGTGCTTTCCAACTTGCCATTGACCACTGTTTCAGCCCGGACTAACCGGTTCTCGCAGTCATAGGTAAAGCTCTGCAGCTTGCTGTGCCCCGAGCGCTTCTCGATCAGGTTGCCCCAAGGATCGTAGCGGTACTCTTGATCGCGCCACTGCTTGATCCGGTTGTCCTTGACCCTGGCAAACTGCCGGGCATTGAAGTCCAGGCGGTTGGCTGCCGCGTCGTAGCGGAATTCTTCGCTGTCTACCAGCGAGCCAGTATCACGGCTGCGCAACTGGCCATTGGCTTCATACTCGTACTTGATCTCGCCTCGTAGTTTGTCGAGCGTGCGCACCAGTTCACCCGCAGGGTCGTACTGATAGCGGCGGTGAATCGGGTTGTAGGCATGCTCCACAAGCAGCGAGGTATTGATGCCGGTGTTGTGCACCTGCGAGAGTTTGTCCGCGGGCAAGGTCGAGGCAAACTGCCAGGCCTTGCGCCCCATCGCATCGTAACCAAAGCAACTGGTGAGCTTGCCCTGGGTGCGGTAGACCTCGCGGTGCAGGTCATCGCGCTCCATGTCGCTGATCACCTGGCCGTCCAGGTTCAACTGGTGCAAATGGCCGCTGCCGTAGTACAGGTGGTTGAGCTTGCGACCATCCGGCAGGGTCAGTGTGGTCAGGTTGCTGAGGGCATCGTACTCATAGTCCAGTGCGCCGCTTGGGCTCAGTTCCTGTGTCAGTCGGCCTAAAAGGTCATAGCTGTATCCGAGCGCTTCGTCGGTGATGCCCAGCTGCTTGCCTGTGGGCGTCGGCTGGCGCTGAATGCTCAGCAAGCGGTCAGCATCGTCATAGGCGAAGGCTTGCCGCGCATCGCGGTTGGCCTTGGCCAGTAATCGGCCAATGGCGTCGCGTTCGAACAGCGTGCTGCGCTCGGGGCGCTCACCGCTTTCGCCGTATCCGATTTCGTCCAGGCGGACCAGATGCCCGCCAGTGTCGTAGCTGAAGCGTCGGGTCAGGTTGTCGACCCGCACTTCTTCGCTCAGCCGGTCCGATGCGTCGTAGGCGAAGCGGTACGCTGCGCTGTTCTCGTTGACCAGCGCGGTCAGACGCAGGGCCTTGTCGTACTCGTAGCGAATCCACTCGCCTTTGGCATCCTGCCGGCTGCTGGGCAGGCCGCGCGAGGTGCGCTGGAGATAGGTGGTCTGGCCTTTCCCGTCGGTGTGCGTCAGCACCTGGCCGAGGGTGTTGTAGGTAAAGGTTTCCGCCGTACCGTCCGGGTGGTTGATGCGCAGCACTTCACCGTCGGGCTTGCGCTCCAGCGTGGTGGTCTGGTTTAGCGCGTCGGTGACCGCGATCAGGTGCTGGCGGTCGTCATACCGGTAGTAAGTGCTCTTGCCCGAACAGTCCTCAAAGCGCTCGACCTGGGCATAGGCATTCCACCACAGGTACTTGGATTTGAAATTGGCATCGATGATCGTGTGCGGCAGTCCGTCATCGCTGTTGAGGTACTGGGTCTTGTGGCCCAGTGGGTCGATCTCGGTAACCAAATTGCCCTTGTCGTCGTAACGCGACTGCCACACGCTGCCGTCAGGAAAGCGGGTTTCGGTGACCAGGGGCGTGGCACGGTGGTGCTTGTAGCTGATCTTGCGGCCCAACGGGTCGGTTTCTTCGACCAGCCTGGAAAACTCGTCGTACTTGAGGGCCAGCTGATTGCCGTCGGGCAGCGTGATGCCGGTTAGGTTGCCGGAGGCGTCGAAGGCCATGGCATAGTGTTCGCCGCCAAAATCGCGGCTGGCGATGACGCGGTTGTCCTCGTTGTACTCGATCTGCAGTTCTCGGCCCAATACATCTGTCGCCCAGCTGGTGCGCTGAGCGAAGTCGTAACGGAAGTGACATTGCTCTCCGTCGGAGGTCCAATGTTCGACCACGCGTGGTTTGCCGGCCTGGGTTTCCCAGCGGTAATGGCAGCCCAGGCCCAGGGCGTAGCTGTGGGTGACCATCAGGCCTTCGGCGTAGATGAAGCTGCGCACAATGTCGCCGTTGCGGTTGATCACCGCACTCAGCTGGCCGTGGTCGTCGTAGCGGTACTGGGTCAGCGTTTCGACGACCTA
The DNA here is from genome assembly GCF_003097235.1 of Pseudomonas sp. CC120222-01a. Lineage (GTDB taxonomy): Bacteria > Pseudomonadota > Gammaproteobacteria > Pseudomonadales > Pseudomonadaceae > Aquipseudomonas. Next base: position 3,936 of record NZ_QEQQ01000020.1, read on the forward strand.
GTTGTCGAATTACCGGCTAAAAGAGCAATCTCGCTTCATTGCTGCAGGACGTTCTATTCAGTGTGTTACTGGAATGACTGAGGCTAACACCTCAGTCCTCCAACGTTAAGTTATTAAAGATCTCAGCCATACTGAAACTACTTAGAAAGTATGACACCGGAGGAAAAAACGATTTTTTGCAGCTTTTTCAAAAATCAACGTCCGATTCATGCTTTAGGCCAGAGACAAAAGCATCAAATGTCTCAGCAAGCCAGCGATAAGCATTTAATTGATTTTCAGTAATAGTCAAATCTGAGTCAAAAGAATCGGTTGCATAAAAACAGACACCTCCATCGACCAAGTCAAGACAGAAAAAATTACCACCATCATCAATTGCAAACGGGAGCAAGGTTACCGGTATAACTTTTCGCCCTGTCATCGCCATATAGCACCCACCGAGATACTTTGTATCAGAGGCATCTTGAGCGCCAGACCGGGCGATGGCTTTAAACCTCTTTAATCGAATTGCTTCGTTTTCGTCATCACCATCCCACCAATCTCTATCAGGTATGCCGCCATTATGCGCCAAAAAGAACTGTTTTAATGAGTCAGGCAAATGAGTGGAAATCTGACTCTCAAGAAGCTCAACATCACTTACATCAATCGCCGACTCAGATCTTGACAGCTTTATTGACATGACAAACCTCTCAAATCAGCATGTACCGGTATTAGTTTTTGGAGCACGACCTTTAAGCCAACCTTTATCTTGAGCAATAGCAATCGACTCTGGCTTGCCATAACGACCCGAGCGCAAACCAAAATGCTTTTCATATTGAGACACAGAACCACCATGCGGGAAAGTCGCTTCATGCGCCGACGTTTTAACATGTTGCATAGTCGTCTTACCTGTCTTGGGATCGAAGTCATCCACATGGTGCCATGTATAATCATCGACGGCAGGATTAGAAGCCTTTATTCCAGCCTCTTTAAATGCTTGTGTAAAGTCCCGCGGCCTTGAACCCTGCATGGTTATCGTCACAATATTTTTCTGATTTCCGGTCACTGGGAACAGATCAGGGGAACCAGTAAAATCAACATCTTTATACGCCCACCCCCACGGATCGATCCATGTGCATGGATTTGGTGCATAACGATAGAGATTTGCGCCGCCCAACAACCCTACTGGATCCTGACTAATGATGACCGTGGTCAGCTGGCCGTATTCGTCGTAGCGGTACTGGGTCAGCGTTTCGACGGCCTGGTTGTCGACCACGCGCTTGATGTCGGTCAGGCGGCCCAGCGGATTGTCGTAGTGCAGGTGCACGCGGGTGCCGCCGGTGGCGCTGATGTCGGTCAGGGTGCCGTCGGGGGTACGGGTGAAGTGCAGGAAATGGCCGAGGGTATTTTCGATGCGTTGCAGCGGCACTTCGGTGTTACTGTCGGGCACTTCACCGAAATAGAAGAACAGGTTGTCGAGGGTTTGCAGGATTGTAGTGGCCACCCTCGGAGCACACCAGGTACACCTGTTCGTGCGGGCTCTAGATACGCCCCCGATTATGTGCTGGAGAAACTATTGGCTCCACTAGCATCTTTAGTAGAGCCAACTCAACAGTTAGTTTTTAAAGATCATATCCATCCAAGCCTCACAGGATAAGCCTTATCTCACAAAGCCCTACCCCAAAAAGCCCTCAAAGGAGTTCATCTCAGAGATCTCTAAGCCGTAAATTGAAGGCCACGAATTGAATTACTTTCGAAAATAGATTTCACGCGAGCAGTCACCACAATCGTAGCAGTTTCCTCCTCAGCCCTTACAACATCACTAGAGAGCTCAGCCTCGCCATCTAAAACGATCTTACTAAACCATCTTGGGCCATCTGGCATATAGCTAAGCAAAGGCTCGCTAATTGACTCCTTTAAATTAAAAGTAGGCGACTTACCTATTACGTTAAAAACCTTGTAGCCGGCATGAGAAACTCCACCCAGGACTAAATCGGCATCCACAAACTGAACGCCAGAAATGCCTTCCCGATTTATCAACTCATGAAGCCTTGGCGAAATCAAGTTAGGCCCATCGCTGAAGAAAAAATCATAGGTCAATAATTTTGAAGCACTAATCCTTTTCGCCCCTCGAAACAGACCTTTATATCCTCACTAACAATCACGCCCTCTTTGAAGATTCCAGAATCTTCACCTGACAACATCTTGATCTTAAGCCAGTAGCTTTCCGGATAATCTTCTGAAATAGCCAAAATGAAATTCTTAGCCACAAGCCACTCCTCGAGTAGAGTTATTATTGGGCGTCATTGATGCCTGGCGATCAAGCGACCAATGGTGTCTCGCTCGAACAGCGCAAGACGCTCCGGGCGTTCGACATTTTCGCCATAGCCAATTTCAGCCAGCCCGGTGAGGATTGCCACCTACGTTATAGTTGGAGCTCTTGGTCTGGGGTAATCCACCCCTACTTCTTCGTTCGGCCGACCCGAGGCGTCGTAGACACACCTATAGGTCGCGTAGTTCTCCTATACCAGTTCTGTCAGACGTATGGCCCGCTGCTCCCTCTGTCCCTTGACATTCCACGCGGCTACGCAGTCCTTGAGCGGTAAATTAAGGGCCAAAAAAACCATACTGAGTTGATCAATTTTTAAGCTTGGCGACGTGCATCATCGAGCAACTAATTCGAAATCGAAATCGCTTATAGAGGAACCACTCTTAACGTCCGGCAGGGCTTGAACGGAAGAAAACTCCAACCCATACCCGAACTCCGAACCGCCCCCCCGAAGATCTGAGTAGCCCTTAATAGACAAACTGTAAACCCCAGGCTCAACATCAATATAATCATTACTAGGGAGGCGCGAACCATATTCAGCTTTATAATTCAGGAAAAAGCTTTCATCCCAGTCAAATAAAGCATTGAGATCCGAAACAATCATGATGCCGGAGGCTATTTTCAAAGGTAGACCTGAATGCACGAACACCGGCTCTGGCAGAGAGCCCGGCAAGTCATCAGCACCTTCTGCAAACACTGCATACTCACTCTCAGAAATCTGATATATAGGGCAAACCACCCCCTGCTCAATCGCCTCGCGGCCCAGAGCTTCGTCTTCCAAAAAAGCATTGAATATATTGGTGTCAGTCATACCTCTTTTTTTTAAAAACCTCACAAGCTCTACCGGATCAAACAGTACAATCCCTGGGGAGTACAGTTCCACCAATGCTTTTTTCTTCATTAACCACATCCTCCTGCTGAGTTGCTACTACCACCTTTCCCAAGCGATTTGGTTAAGGCCTCCCCAATTGTCACATCTTTCGCAAGAACCTGGCCAGTACGTGGAATCTTCAGAGTGCCTTTCTGAGGGAATCCTTCGTATGCTTTATTCAGCTTTCTGACCAAATCGTCAGATGTTCCGTCAAACTTCTTGTTAAATGGCACGCCTTCTTTTTTTATCGCATCATGGAATTGTTGATGTAGCTTATCAGATCCATCAATATCATTTGGGAACCACGAAGGTGAATCGAGCTTGGTTCCTAGCTCTGGAAATCCATGTGTATTTGCATGAGCCCGAGGAAACGGATGATGCCCCATACCGTCAGGTTTCAACGGCTTCCAAAATGGCATCCAGCCCCAAGGATCAACCCACGACATGGGGTTGGGGACGTAATGATAAAGATTGAAGCCACCAGTTAAGCCGATAGGATCTTGAGTGCTAAATCGCCCTACTTCAGGATCATAATAACGGAAAGTATTGTAATGCAGCGCAGTTTCGTCATCGAAGTACTGACCTTGGAATCGCAGATTTTGCTCGACCTCATTTACAGGTAGCTGCTCTATCTCACCCCATGACCGATACGTCGCCTGCCAAACGATCCTGCCATTGCTATCCGTCAGCTCCAGCGGCGTACCAATCTGGTCAGTATGGAAGTAGTAGAGCTTCTGCTCTTCCCCTTCTAGCTGATCAACCCGCGCCAATGGCGCATAGCTCCCCGGCTCATACAGGTAAAGAATGCTCTGACCAGGCGTCTCTTCACGCAGCATCCTCAAGCCTTGCCAAAGGAAGCGCTTCTGTTCGACCTGGCCATCGATCTCCGCCTGCTTGGCCACTCGCCGGCCAAGGCTGTCGTACCGGTATTGCCCGGTACTCTCCAGCTTGCCATTGACCACTGTTTCAGCCCGAACCAACCGGTTTTCGCAGTCATAGGCAAAGGTCTGCAGCTTGCTGTGCCCCGAGCACTTCTCGATCAGGTTGCCCCAAGGGTCGTAACTATATTCCTGATCTCGCCATTGCTTGATCCGGTTGTCCCTGACCTTGTCAAACTGACGGGCATTGAAGTTCAGCCGGTTGGCCGCCGCGTCATAGCGGAACTCTTCGCTGCCCACCAGCGAGCCGGTATCACGGCTGCGCAACTGGCCATTGGCTTCGTACTCGTACTTGATCTCGCCGCGCAGCTTGTCGAGCGTGCGCACCAGTTCACCGGCCGGGTCGTACTGGTAGCGGCGGTGAATCGGGTTGTAGGCGTGCTCCACCAGCAGCGAGGTATTGATGCCGGTGTTGTGCACTTGCGAAAGCTTGTCCGCAGGCAAGGTCGAGGCAAACTGCCAGGCCTTGCGCCCCATCGCGTCGTAGCCAAAGCAACTGGTGAGCTTGCCCTGGGTGCGGTAGACCTCACGGTGCAGGTCGTCGCGCTCCATGTCGCTGATGACCTGGCCGTCAAGGTTCAGCTGATGGAGGTGGCCGCTGCCGTAATACAGGTGATTGACCTTACGCCCATCCGGTAGCGTCAACGTGGTCAGGTTGCTGAGTGGATCGTACTCGTAGCCCAGCGTCCCAGCGGGCGTGATTTCTTTTGTCAGCCGGCCCAGCAGGTCATAGGCGTACTCAAGCTTTTCTTCGGTTACGCCCAGCTGCTTGCCAATACCACTCGGGTGGCGCTCGATGCTGAGCAACCGGTCACCGTCGTCGTAGGTGAACTGCTGCTGCGCATCGCGATTGAGCTTGGCGATCAGGCGGCCGATGGTGTCGCGCTCGAACAGCGTATGCCGCTCCGGGCGCTCGGCATTGTCACCGTAGCCAATCTCGTCCAGTCGCGTAAGGTGACCACCGACGTTGTAGCTGAAACGCCGGGTCAGGTTGTCTACCCGTACCTCTTCGCTCAGCCGGTCCGAGGCGTCGTAGGCAAAGCTGTAGGTGGCGTTGTTCTCGTTGACCAGCGCGGTCAGGCGCACAGCCTTGTCGTACTCGTAACGCACCCGCTGGCCCTTGGCATCCTCGCGGCTACTCGGCAGGCCACGGGCGGTGCGCATCAGGCGGATGGTCTGGCCCTTGTCGTCGGTGTGGCTGAGCACCTGGCCGTAGACGTTGTAGGTGAAGGTTTCCTTGGTGCCGTCCGGGTGGGTGATACGCAGCACTTCCCCGTCCGGTTTTCGCTCCAGGCTGGTGGTCTGGTTCAGCGCATCGGTCACTGCCACCAGGTGCTGACGCTCGTCATAGCGGTAATAGGTGCTCTTGCCCGAGCAATCCTGATAACGCTGGACCTGGGCCAGGGTGTTCCACCACAGGTACTTGGACTTGTAGGTCGCATCGATGATGGTGTGCGGCAGGCCGTCATCGCTGTTGAGGTACTCGGTCATCTGGCCGAGGGCATCGAATTCGGCGAGCAGGTTGCCCTTGTCGTCGTAACGCGCTCGCCAGGTGCTGCCATCCGGGTAGCTGACCTGGGTCACAAGCGTCGTCAGGTGGTGATACTCGTAGGCGATCTTGCGGCCCAGCGGGTCGGTTTCTTCGAGCAGGCGGGCATATTCGTCGTACTTGAAGGTCAGGCGGTTACCGTCCGGCAGGTCGAGGCCGACCATGTTGCCGTTCTCGTCCAGCGCGATGGAGTAGCGCTCACCACCGTAGTCACGGCTGGCGACCACGCGATGGTCGGCGTTGTACTGCACTTCCAGTTCGCGGCCGAGCACGTCGGTGGCCCAGCTGGTGCGGGCATCGAGGTCGTAGCGGAAATGGTAGTGCTCGCCATCGCTGGTCCAGTGCTCGACCACCCGTGGTTTGCCGCCCAGGGTTTCCCAGCGGTAATGGCAGCCCAGGCCCAGGGCGTTGCTGTGGGTGACCATCAGGCCTTCGGCGTAGCTGAAGCTGCGCACGGTATCGCCGTTGCGGTTGATCACCGTGGTCAACTGGCCGTGTTCGTCGTAGCGGTACTGGGTCAGCGTTTCGAAGGCCTGGTTGTCGACCACGCGCTTAATGTCGGTCAGGCGGCCCAGTGGGTGGTCGTAGTGCAGGTGCACGCGGGTGCCACCAGTGGCGCTGATGTCGGTCAGTGTGCCGTCGGGGGTGCGGGTGAAGTGCAGGAAATGGCCGAGGGCATTTTCGATGCGTTGCAGCGGCACTTCAGTGTTGCTGTCGGGCACTTCACCGAAATAGAAGAACAGGTTGTCGAGGGTTTGCAGGATGTAGTGACCGCCCTCGGTGCACACCAAGTACACCTGCTCGTGCGGGTTGTAGATGCGCTCGCCCGGCTGCAGGATCACGAACGGGACTTCGCGGCCCTGATTGTCAGTCAGGTAGATGAACGAGCCCTGACGGCGCAGGCTCTGCTCCCAAGGCAGCACCCAGCCACGGCCGAGCACGCTGTCGACGGTGAGGTCGCTGGCGTAGAAGCGTGACCACTCGATCGGCATCAGGCCGGGCAGGCTGAAGTCGATTTCATCGGGGATCAGCTTGCGGCCAGTGGTGAGGTCAACCGGGTTGCCGACCAAGCCACCGATGGCTTTGCGTGCCACGGGCTCGATCACGTAGCGGCTGGCCACCTCGCCGGCGACGAAGCCTGCGGTGAACTTCAGGGCGCAGGGCATGATGGCTTTCATGCCGGCCTGGGTCCCGGCCTTGATCAACTGGGCGATACCGCCGGCGGCACCGGCGATGGCCATCAGCACATCCACGGTAGTGCGCAGCCACTTCGGCACCTCGTCGTCTACCGGCAGGTACTGGTAGGTACCCCCGCCGATGAATACGTCATCCGAGCCACCGGAAATGGTCGCGCCACAAGTCAGCTTGTCGCCCTTGCGTGCAGCGGCGACGCTGTTGATGAAGACGTTGGTCGAGCCTTCGGCGATCTGCACTGGCCCCGGGTGCTTGTCACAGGCGCCGATGCTTTTTTCGACGCGTGCGGCTTTGAGGCTGTTGATGAAGACATTGGGTGAAGCGGTGGCTATCGTCCCTGAGGGGGACGACCTACTTCGCCCCCACGCCTCCCCCGCAGCGGTGAGCAGGCTCCCACCGATGCCTGCTGCCATACCTGCCAGCAGGGCAACACCAAACCCGCAGGTGAATGTTGCAATGGCCACCGTGGCCACCAGCGCAATCCCCAGGGCTGCGCCAAGCAGGAAGCCTCCGAGTGCACTGGTGTGCGAAATTTCGTCGCCGAACCTGGCTGCTTCGAACATGAGGGTTTACTCCTGTTCGCCGGGCTCGTTAGTCGCTCCCCCGCTGGTGCGGGGCTGGAAGCTTGCCAGCAGGTTTTGCCAATCCTGATTCTGCTGTGGGCTGAAGTCTGCCTGTGCAGTGGTGGAGAAAATCAGTGCGCGCTCAGGCGTCAGCAGGAACGCTGCCTGGCGCTGGTAGAACGGGCGGCCCTCGTTCATGTAGTAAGCATCGATCTGCAGGCCCTCAATGGGCGCCGTGCTCGACAGGGTGACGGCTTTGGTCCCCATGAGCGAGTAGCTGCGCAGCTTCGACGAAAGCATTTTCACCTGGCGCTCGACGTAGGCTTTCAGCGCCTCCCCCGGCAGCAGATTGTCCCTGGATACGGTGATGCTCAGGGGCGCAGGAATGCTGGCACCTAATACGAACATGTTGACCGTGCGGTCCTGGAAACCTTCAGGCAACACGATGCCGCCTTCCTGCAGTTGATAGTCCATGTAATGAAAATTCCTGATAACAAAAAGGTTGAGCCTCAGCGGCCGATGAGGCCTGCCAGCATGTTGTCAAACTCGATCAACCATAGGCTGAGCGCTGGCCTGGAGGGGTCGACCACGCACGAGATATCCAGCCATTGGACTGTGTCCTGGCCTTCGACGGGCACCAGTGCACCTACCAACCGGCCGTGCCGTTGCTCACGGCCCTCGGCAAAATGGAAATCCAGCACCTTGGCGGCATTTCCGGCAAGGCTGCAATCACGTTGCCGAATGACGCGCAGTGTCGTGATCGACTCACGCAGTGCCTGAATGGAGGCGGCGAATAATTGCTCCAGTGATTGCTGTGAAGGCGCTTCGCGTCGACGAATCTTCAACGAAACAGGCTCGCCTTCGTGTTCGAGGGTGGTCTGAATGTCGCGAAAACGAAAACCGCCCGGGAACTGCAAGTTGAAACCGCCGAAGGTGAAACTGCTGGCCACCTCTTGCAGCGCCACGGGGACCGGTTCCGGCTCTGGTTCCGGCTCGGCCGCCTTGGCTGCTTCCGCTAGCTTGGCCAGGCGTGCCTCCTCCTCCAGCGCTTCGCGCCGGGCGGAAATCCGGTCATAGATCGAAGGTTTGTACATGAGCCTGGCCTCAGTCGTTGATCCGCACCGGGGCGCCCGTGATCTTGGTGATGTCGGTACTGGTGGTGGTGATGACCTTGCCCTTGATCTCGATGCCTTCCGGGGTCAGCGTGATGCTGCTGTCGCCGACCTGCAGGATGATGTGCTGCTTGGCCGCCACCTGAATGAACTGGTTGTCCACCTGGAGGGTGTAGGAGCCATCGGTCACTTGTACCACGGTGTCTTTCTTCACCGTCTCGGTGTGGGTGCCACCCACCGTGATCGAACGGTTGTTGCCCACATCATGGGTCTCATCCAGCTCGATCTCGGTATCCATGTTGCGCTCGGCATGCATGATGATCTGCTCGGCGCCGGCCTTGTCCTCGAAACGGAAGAAGTTGGCAGTACCGCCGTCGCCCTTCATCGACCGGGTCAGGAAGCCGCTCTGGGTCTTGTTCGCCGGCAGCGCCCACGGCGGCGTATTGCTGCTGTTGTAGAGGCTGCCAATGATCAGCGGCCGGTCCGGATTGCCATCGAGAAACACCACCACCACCTCATCCTCCACCCGCGGGATCTGGATGCTGCCGAAGCCGCCGCTGGCACCGGACTGGGCCACGCGTACCCAGCACGAACTGTGGTCGTTGTGCTGGCCCTTGCGGTCCCAGTGGAACTGGATCTTCACCCGGCCCAGTTCGTCGGTGAAGATTTCCTCACCCGGCGGACCGACCACGATGGCGGTCTGCGGGCCGGCGATGGTCGGCTTTGGCGTGCTCAGCTGCGGGCGGAACGGGATTTTTTTGCGCACGCAGGTGAAGGTGTTGTAGTAGCTGGCCTGCTGGCCGCTGAGGTAGTTGTTGTGGCCTTCGCTTTCCACGCTCATCAGCAGGAACTGGCGGTCTTCGACGGCGCCCTGGTCGTGGGTGTAGTGCTGCAGCAGCTCGAAGGTATAGCCGGGCTTCATGGCGCGGCAGTTACTGGCGCCTTCGAACTTCTTGCCACGCAGCTCCAGCGCCTCGATACGCAGGCGCAGCAGGGTTTCGCCTTCGTCGTAGGTGCCGTGGGTGTACTGGCCGGGGAAGTCGTAGATTTCGAAATTTTCCACGTCGCCTTGCTTGTTCACGCTGTTCATCGCCACCGGCAAGCGGTTGTTGGGCTGGCGGTAGTCGAAGGTCTGCGTGGCCATCTTGCCGGACTGCAGCTGGCGGTTGCCGCTCCACTGGGTGATGGAGTCGGCGGTCTCGGTGACCGATGCGCTGTGGAAGCGGATCTGCGGTTGCTCGGGGATGTCCACCAGCGTGCTGGAGTCATCGCAGATGATCATGGTGTGGCCTTCGGCAGTGTGCTCGAAGTAGTAGAACATCCCCTCTTCCTCCAGCAGGCGCTGGACGAAGTTGAAGTCGGTTTCGCGGTACTGGGTGATGTAGGTGTAGCGCTTTTGTGGCCGGGTCAAGCGGAACTCGTGGCGGGAGAACGCCGGGCACAGGGCGAACACTTCGGTGACCACTTCCTCGACCGTGTTGCCCTGGAAGATCCGCGTGTCGAAGCGGTTCTTGAGCATCGAGAACCATGGGTTGAGGGTGGCGGTGTAACGCGCCATGCCACCGTCGCTGCCGATGCTGGCAAAGCGCGTGAGGTAACCGGTGATGTAGCGCGGGCCGCCTTCGGCCAGTTCGATCTCGATGCTGACGTGCTGGCCCATCATCGACTTGAGCGGCACGCCAGAGTCTTCGCAGACCAGCAGCAGTTCGTAGTTGAACGCCCGCGACAGGCCCTCGACGCCCTTGAAGGTTTCCAGCAGCAGTTCCTGCTCGGGGTTGGCCAGGTTGTGGAACTTGAACAGGCGGCGGTTCTGCGGCGACAGCAGCGCGGAGGCCAGGTCCATGATCATGCGAAATCTCCTTGAAAACACGGCCAGCACGCTAATGCGATGCTCAGCTACAACTCTGTTCTTGCAGGCGTATTCGGCATGCGCGCATCACGCGCGTGCCCTGCGGAATCATGCGACTGCCGGCATGATGGAAAGTGCCATCATGCGTTGCATTTAATGCGACCTGGTTCACATTACCGAATGCCAGGCAGGCAGAAGCGCCCAAAAGGAGACACCGGCAAATGATGCCCTGTCAACACATCGGAAGCCTTGGAATGCTGAGCTTAGAGCCGCGCAAAGCGATATCACATCGCCACTTTTCGCAACCGTCACTGCTGCACCAAAGCGCTACAGGCCATCGCCGAATGGCCCGTAGCAGAAGGTTTTTCAGATGGTGACCAGAGCCCGTACCTGACCACGCCATTTCGAGCTACCCGCTACCTTTTGCGTCCACGGCGATCGCGGAGAAAAATGTTTCATAACGTGGATTGGTTCAAATTTTTCGCTATTCATCCATTCTGGCAAATGGCTAGCGTGGGCACTGGCGGTACTGGCACTTGCGGTAAGCGAACAGCCATGATTCGGGCGACGATACTCAATTGCCATCATTGCCGCACGCCCCTCTCATGAGAACAATGAACGCTCCGTCGGATCTTCACGCCAATCTCGAGGTCTGACGCGACATGCTGCGCTCGCCGCCGAAGCGCCGCCTACCTCCATGGACAGTGAAGCGAAAATGGATCTTTTGACGAACATTCCCAGCTGGGGCGACATCGAGCGTAATCTCGAGCAAAAATTCAGCGAGCTGAACCAAAGCGTCGACAGTGGACTGAACAGCGCCCACGAAGCTTGGGACGGTTTCAGCCGCCGAGTGAGCAATGGTGCCAATCAAGCCTATGGCTACCTCGGTGGCCAGCGCATCGACAACGTACGCCAGGCCATGGCCCTGTCCTACCCGATCATTCAGGACAACCTCAAGCGCAAGTGGTCTTCCATCGGCATCGAGCAGATCCTGCCGGTACTCCTGCAACTGGTCAAAGAAGTGTCGATGATACTCGGTGGCAGCGTGGCGGTTGGCTCGCTCGCCGGTGGCGTGGCCGGGGCCTTTGCTTTTGGCGTCGGCGCCGCGCCGGGCGCGGTGGCCGGCGCCGGCATCGGCCTGCAGGTCGGCAACCTGATTCTCATGGGCCTGGGGCTGTCCGCCATCGCCGAATATTTTTACCAGGGCCTGCCGGCCTGCCTTTCGACCCTTCAGCAAGGCATGGCCACGGCATGGTTTGCCGAGGATGGCCTCAAGCCCGCTGGCCTGGACCCAACCGGCGGCTCGTCGGCGCAAGCCCAGGAGCGCGTCGAGCGCGCCGCGCGCCAACTGGCCCGCGGTCAGGAGCAACTGGTGTTGCTGCTGCTGACGGCCATTGTCACCTACCTTACCCGGGGGCAGCTGAAAGCAGGCATAGTCAGCAGTGCGGAAAGTATTGCCGCACGTAGCGCCCGATTGCAGGCCGACATCTCCAACAAGCAGCTGGCAGCGTGGCTGGCGAAAAACGAGCAGAAGCTGCTGGCGAACCCGGAGCTGCAGATCAAGGAGGCGACCCCGCTCAAGCCGGCGGAGCCAGAAACCCTGCGGGAGTTCTACAGCAAGCAGGACCCGAATTTCGCCTCGATGGAAGACCAGATCAAGAAGGTCAGCACCTTCAAGACAAAGGGCCTGTCGAACGCCCAGATCGAAGACTTCCTCAACACCGCAGACGGCGAGAAGCTGCTGAGCAAGCTGCAGGCCGCAGCCCCAGATGCCGATGCCACTACCATCTACTCGCGGGCGTTCGACCAGGTGGCGTCCGGGTCGACCATCCCCGAGGTGAGGATGATCGACTCCGCACTGGTCAAGATCGTGCCCGAAGGGCAAGGTGTGTCGCCCTACTCGCCCTTCTTCACCACCCACGAGGAGCTTCAGGCGGCGGCCAGATCTGGCAAGACACTGGCTGACAGCTTTGGCTTGCCACTGGGCAGTGAATCGACACGTTATTCGATCTTTGAAATGTCACCGTTGCAGCCAACCGAGGTATTTGTGAGTAAAGTCGCTCCTACTACCGAGCTGGGTGGCGCCATCTCACGCAGCGGCGAAGCGATGCAGTACCTCACGCCCAATCGTGGCGAATGGGGCACTCCGAAACTGATGGGCACCATCTCCAACTAGGGCTGACCATGAACACCGAAACACTCAAACAGAAGTCACTCAAGCTTCGCTTGATCATCGACAGCCTGAAGGCGCAAGACCCTGCCGCAATGAAGCTCAGCGTCGAACTGGAGCCTCTGCTGAAAGCCGCAGACCAGGAACGCATCCGCACCCCGATGGAGTGGCGCGACATCCCCGGACGCTACCTGTTCACCGAAGAAGGGCTGCAGCAGTATGCCGACCTCGAGCACGCCTTCGCCGAGTTCCGCATCGAGCTGACGGGGGGCGAATCCCCTACCCTGCGCAAGCTCAAGGCGCGCATGGGGGAGAAGCCTTCGCAGGGATGATGGACGGGCAACCTTGCCCTCCCTTTCAAGGCGGACCCAATGACCTTGGCTAGCAGCAAAACTGGATCAATAGCATTCAGGCTTCGAGCTGTTCTGACCTTACTCATCTGCGCAAGCGTGGGTCTGTTCGCCGTCTATTGGCTAATCACACACGTGCTTCCCATTTACGGCCAGATGTGGGGTCTCGCCTCTGTTATTGACGTCCCGTAAATGACGTTTGGCTTGCTGATGACATGACTGGTCCGTGAAAGCCCAGCCTTTCCAGACCCTGGGCGGGGCAAGGCAGATAACCTCCACCGAGAAATCACTTTTCAAGCTGGTAAGCCCAGGTGATTAACATGAAACCGACTACACCACTCGAGTATGTCGACAAAGCGCTCACACTCGCCATTGACCGCCATAATCGCATCCCTGGCTTTCATGTCTACGCCACCGTCATCGATCAGTTAAAGTACATCAGGGCCGTATTCGACGGCACAGAGAAAGATAAATCGAAGCTGCACAGACTGACGATTGGTGCTATCGCGGCTAAGGAATTTGAACCCACGGACGAAGCCCTCGCCGAGGCATTGCTTCATGTTTATTACATTGCAGAGCAATCAGCCAATGGCCTGAAGATTCGCCTGCCTGCAGAAAAATAGTTACCGAGCGAAAGCCTGCCGCGAGGCCAGGCGCCCTCCCCAATGGACGGGTAACCTTGCTTTACACCTGAGTGTAAGTGAGTTCATCCAACTCATCCCCCGGCGGAGCAAGTTCGAATATTCGACTGGCCAAATCACGAATGCGTTGCGACCAGGCCACCCTGGCCACCCACTCCGGTGGCATGCCGGATACCCCATACAGGGCCCCCGCAATCTGCCCCGCCGTCGCTGCCACGCTGTCGGCATCATCGGCAAGGTTGGCCGCCAAGAGAATCGCATCCCGGAAATTGTCCGTATTCCAAACAGCCCAAAGCGCTGCTTCCAAGGTATCGACCACATACCCGGACGAGCGAATCTGCTCACGGGATTTGTGCTTGTACTCGCCGGCATTGATGATCAAAGCCCGGGGCTTCAGGGGGCGCACCTTCGGCGACAGCGCCTCTTCCTTGTCCGCGCCATTGAGCGCCAAATGCAACTGCGCACCGAACAACTTGCAGCACTCAGCGACTTCGATCGCGCCATGGGTCACGCTGCTCTGCGTCACGCTCTCGCTCCAGGTTGCCGACAGCGAGTGCCGCCGGAAAATGGCCGTAGGTGCGAGCCGTATCAACGAACCATTGCCTGCTGTCGAGGCCTCGAGATTGCCCATCCATGCAAGCCCTTGGGCCTCCCACCCTTCCAGGGCTCGGCGGGTGACATTGCCGATGTCGAAGCAGCGGCCATTGACGCTGTTTTCGCCCTGCCGGTACCAGCGCACCATGGCGCCGGCAAAGGTCGCGAAATCGAACTTGCCTTGGCTTGCGTAGGTGTCCGCCAGGCACAGCGCCATGCTGGTATCGTCGGTCCACTCACCCGGCGCAAGGCGGAAAGGACCACCGCCGACCATATCGCTGACATGCCCCTGATCGCGCGGCTGAAACTCCAGGGTCGTGCCTACCGCATCACCAATCGCCAGTCCCAGCAGTGCGCCCTGCGCACGGTCCAGCGCCTGCTCCGGTGACAACGTGCACGGCCTGTCACCCAACCAGGCAGGCTTGATACGCGGCAGCCTGGGGGCATCGGGCTTCAACGTGTAGTCCATGCGCTGCTGCAACTGCGCAGACCACTCGGGCAGCAGGTTGACGTAGCGCTGGGCGTACTCGCTCAGGGTTGCATCCGGGCTTCTCAGGTCGATCATGCTGATTCCTTGCTGTGGGTAGCGCTCATCCATGCGAACATTCTGCGGAACCTGCTGCTCACTGGCAACGACTCGTACCGGCGCAAAGCCGAGGCCATCCGGATGGCCGCTAGAGTCCACCTCCAAGGCGCTTCCCAGCATGAAATTCAATGATACCTACACCAGCCGCGAGCACCGTTTTTCGCTAGGGATAGAACTGACCTCACAGCAGTGCTACCTGTCGATCCCGGTCAGCAACGCACTGGCCGATTACGAAGAGTATTACCGCATCGACAAGGCCCGATACACGGCTTGGCTACAAGATCCATCAGCAGCACTGCCCATGGTCGTCCGATGCCGCCGCCGCGAACTGGACCCTGCCCTGATGATGCAACCTGGCGCCCAGCGCGGCACGGCTGACCCCGGTACCTGGGAGCTTTCGGAAGTCGCGGCGGTACTGGCGCGCGCAGCAAACTTGCTGCTGCGCAATGGCGGCTACTCAAACTGGGCCAACACGCTCCTGGGCTACCACTCACGGCTGCACAGCGCCCCCGAACAGGTTCGCTTGAGCGTGTTCGCAATGCCCTGTGGCATGGGCACGCTTAGCGATGCCGTGCTGTACGAAAACGGCACGCTGTCGGTCGAGGCCACCGATGAATTACACGCCTTGCTCGGGTGGCTGCGGGAGTGGGCAATCGAGGGTCGCATGGTGGGCGCAAAGCCGCTCTGACAACCCTCACGAAACCGCTTCGGCACGCCATATTCCGTCGCATTGCCATCATTGAAACGCGCCGCGATGGAAGTCGAATGCCAACGGGATGACGCAAAAAAATGAGACCCGCTTCACTTTTTGAAAAAAACTTTTTACACCAATTTTTACCGTTCTCTTAGCACTTCAGCCCCCTGACTTTAGGGGCCAAACCCCCATTTCCTGCACTCGAAACCCACCGCCAATGGCATGGCGCCATCATTGCGTCGCATCACAAAACAGGGAAAAAATCGCGCCCCTCGCCGGAACTTCTTCCTCAGCGGGGTGCCCTACTCGGCATTGCTGGCAACACGATATTCATGTGCCAGCACTCAAATTGCCGCAGCCGAGAGGCGCGATTTTCAGGTCCACGCCATTGGCGTTTCAGGACGATCAAGCAGGCTCATGGACGATGTACCGATGACACAGACTTTTGATGTCGAAGCACTGATCAAGCTGCGTAGCCAGACGCGGGCGATCTCCGATGCGCTGAAGGCGCAGGCGGCGGATTACCTTGCCACCGTGGCACCGCTGATCCGTCCGCAAAACCTGTTTGGCGAATACCTGCAAGGCGCCCAGCGCAGCAGCGGGCGCGAAACCCAGGGCCATTTCCAGTCGTTGATCGAACTCTACGAGCGCATCGGCTCGGCCACGCCGTTCCAGCTGGTCAGCGAGCTGGAAGTGCCGCTGAACCTGATCAGCACCACCCCCGAACTGTTCCCGCTGGAATACGACAAGGTCCTCGAACAGAGCGGCCAGGTCATCCGCATCACCAGCCCGACGCGCTGGGTGGTGGGCTTCCACGCCTTCGACCTGGCGCAGTTTCGCAACGTCATCAAAGACCCCAACCGCAGCAGCGCCGAGCTGTACCGCTTCGTGGTGCACTACCTGGTGCTGTTCTACTGCCTGAGCAAGTCGCCGGGCCTGGGCCGGCTGTTCGAAGGCCTGCGCTACGGGCTCAGCTTCGAGCGCCTCAAGGGCTTTGGCGACCTGCCGTTCTGCGTGATCAGCTCGCCGGTGCGCTCGGAACTTCCCGACGATTCGGTTATCCGTAGCAGCACGCAAATTGCCGGCAACACCAGTTTCGAAGAGCTGGTGGGGCGCGACAACATCCTGGAAATGAACGACGACATCCGTCAGCGCCTGCTGCTGACGATCGAAGGACTGTAACGCGCAGGGCCCGCTGGCGGGCCGCGCAATGATTCGCAGCGAATTGCTCGCACTGGAGAACACGATGGCGAAGAAGGAAAGCACCCAGCACAAACTCGACCGCGTTCGCGCGCCTCGGGTCCATATCACCTACGACGTGGACATCGGTGATGCCATCGAGAAAAAGGAGCTGCCCTTTGTCGTTGGCGTGCTGGGCGATTTCTCCGGCAATCCGCTGGAGCCGCTGCCCAAGCTCAAGGACCGCAAGTTCGTGTTCATCGACCGCGACAACTTCAACGGCGTGCTCAAGGGCATCAAGCCGCGCCTGACCTACCGCGTCGACAACACCCTGGCCAAGAACGGCACCCAGCTGGGCGTCGAGCTGAACTTCAACAGCCTCGAAGACTTCGAGCCACAGAACGTGGTCAAGCAGGTCGAGCCGCTGCGCAAGCTGCTGGAAGTGCGCAACAAGCTGGCCGACCTGCGCAACAAGATGGGCGGCAACGACAAGCTCGAAGAGCTGCTGATGGACGTGCTGCAGAACACCGAAAAGCTCAAGACATTGGGCCAGGAATTCGGCCGTGAAGCCGAAGTGAAAGACCCGTCCAGCGACGATCGCGCCTGAGCAGGAGCCCGAACATGACCGACAAGCAAACCGCACCGCAACAGGCCGGCGACCTGGTCGAAGTGGAAAACTTCGCCCCGCAGCCATCGCTGCTCGACAGCATCATTTCGCAAAGCCGCGTGGCCCGCTCCGACACCGAGCGCAACCGCACCCGCGACCTGATCGGCGAACTGGTGAACCAGGTGCTCGAGGGCGAGATGACCCCGAGCAAGGACCTGATTGCCGTGCTCGACGCACGCATCGCCGAAATCGATTCGATGCTCTCCGAGCAGATGAACGAGATCATGCACGCCCGTGAGTTCCAGCAGCTGGAAGCCTCTTGGCGAGGCCTGAAGTATCAGGTCGACCAGACCGAGACCAGCACCACGCTGAAGATCCACCTGCTCAACGCCTCGAAGAAAGACCTGGTGCGCGACCTCAAGGCCGCCAGCGAATTCGACCAGAGCGCGCTGTTCAAGAAGGTCTACGAAGAAGAGTACGGCACCTTCGGTGGCGCCCCGTTCGGCATGCTGATCGGCGACTACGAGTTCAAGCGCAGCCCCGAAGACATGTACCTGCTCGAAGAGATCTCGCACGTCGCCGCCGCGGCCCACGCGCCGTTCATTTCGGCGGCGTCGCCCGAGCTGTTTGGCTGGGACTCGTTCACCGAGATGTCCGGCCCGCGTGACCTGGCGAAGATCTTCGACACCGTCGAATACGCCAAGTGGAAGTCGTTCCGCGCCTCGGAAGATTCGCGCTACGTCGGCCTCACCCTGCCCCACGTGCTCGGTCGCCTGCCGTATGGCCCGGATACCACGCCGGTGGAAGAATTCAACTTCGTCGAAAGCGTCGACGGCCGCGACCACAACAAGTACCTGTGGATGAACGCCGCCTACGCCCTTGGCACCCGCGTCACCGATGCCTTCTCTCGCTACGGCTGGTGCGTGGCGATTCGCGGCGTGGAAGGCGGCGGCCTGGTCGAAGGCCTGCCGACCCACACCTTCAAGACCGATGACGGCGAAATCGCCCTCAAGTGCCCGACCGAAATCGCCATCACCGACCGCCGCGAAAAAGAGCTGTCGGACCTCGGCTTCATCCCCCTGGTGCACTGCAAGGGCACCGACTACGCCGCCTTCTTCGGCACCCAGTCGGCGCAGAAGCAGAAGCAGTACAACACCGACATCGCCAACGCCAACGCACGCCTGTCGGCACAGCTGCAGTACATCTTCGCCACCTCGCGTATCGCCCACTACATGAAGGCGATCATGCGCGACAAGATCGGCAGCTTCGCTTCGCGCATGGATGTGGAGCGCTTCCTCAACCAGTGGCTGGCCAGCTACGTGCTGCTCGACGACACCGCCAGCCAGGAGGCCAAGGCCAAGTTCCCGCTGCGCGAAGCCCGCGCCGAGGTGTTCGAAGTGCCCGGCAAGCCAGGCGTGTACAAGGCCGTGACCTACCTGCGCCCGCACTACCAGCTCGACGAACTGACCGCCTCGCTGCGCCTGGTCGCCGAACTGCCGCAAGGCGCCCGCGGCTGACCGGCCGCTGTGTACAGGGATGACACATGAGTAACCAGGCCCGCCTGCTGCCCTCGCTGCTCGACCGACTGCTGGACGACCGTCCCTACCAGTCGGCCGAAGCGGCCGCGCAGCGCACCTGTTCGCTGGCCGAGTACAAGGCGAGCATCGTCCGCGACCTCGAGGTGCTGGTGAATACCCGCCAGTCCCTGGTCGCCGAGGAGCTCGACGGTTTCAGCCAGCTCGGTGGTTCCATCCTTGAATACGGCATGCCCGATTTCATCAGCCGCAGCGTGCTCGACCCCCATGATCGCCGGCTCATCCAGCAACAGCTGGAGCGGGCGATCAGCACCGGCGACCGGCGTTTTCGCCGGGTGCGGGTGCAACTGCTGGCCCAGGAAAACGGCCACCGCATGTTGACCTTCCGCGTGGACGCTGTGCTGCGTCTGCAGGACATCAGCCGCCAGGTGTCGTTCGACGCCGTGCTGCAGGTCAACACCCAGGAATACAAAGTGCAGAACCTCAACTGATGCTCGACGAACTGCTGCCCTACTACGAAAAGGAACTGTCGCACCTGCGCTTCCTCGGCCAGGAGTTTGCCGCGCAGTACCCGAAGATTGCTTCGCGGCTGCTGATCGAGGGCGACAACTGCGAAGACCCGCATACCGAGCGCCTGATCGAGGCGTTCTCGTTTCTGTCTGCGCGGGTGCACAAGAAGCTCGATGACGAGTTTCCGGAAATCGTCGAATCCTTCCTTGAGGTGCTGTACCCGCACTACCTGCGCCCTACCCCGTCGATGTCGATCGCCGAGCTGAGCCTGGGCAAGCACGAGAAGGTCACCGAAGCCTACCGCGTGGCGCGCCACACCGAAATGCATGCCAATGCCGTCGAAGGTGTGGTGTGCAAGTTCCGCACCTGCTACCCAGTGGAGCTATGGCCGATCAGCGTGCAACAGGCGTCGTTCGCGGAAATGGAACGTTCGGCCTTCAACGGCCACAGCGCCGACCTGGTCGCACGCCTGCGCATCCGCCTGCAAGCCACCGGCGATGTGCTGTTCGGCCAGATGGAAATCGATAGCCTGCGGTTCTTCCTCGACGGTGAAGCGACGCTGATGCTGCAGCTGTACGAGCTGCTGTTCAACAACCTGGCCAAAGCCACCTTGAGCTTCCAGGAAGAAGGCCGCAATCGCGAAGTCGCCTTGCCGGCCGATGCCCTGAAGGCGGTCGGTTATGCCCGCGACGAAGGCCTGGTGGACTACTCCGAGCGCTCGTTCCTGGGCTACCGCCTGCTGCACGAGTACTTCACCTTCCCCGACAAATTCATGTTCTTCGACCTCAGTGGCTTTGCCCGCATCCTGCAAGGCAAGGCGATCGAGCAAGTCGAGGTCAACTTCTACTTCTCCGACTACGACCTCAGCGAGCGCCTGGCGCGGCTGACCCAGAACATCGGGCGCAACAACTTCAAACTCAACTGCACGCCGATCATCAACCTGTTCCGCCAGCAGGCCGAGCCGATCAAGCTGACCCACACCCAGCACGAATACCCGGTCACCCCCGACACCCGGCTGCACAATGCCGCCGAAGTGGTGTCGATCGACCGCGTGCGCCGGGTGCGCAAGCTCGGTGGCATCGACCAGGTTGCCACCTGCCAGCCGTTCTTCGAGCCGCGTGGCGAACAAGACCCGCGCACCAGCTTCTGGATCGCCCGCCGGCGCAACCAGGGCGACGCCACGGCCATGAGCATCCGCGTGGTCGACCGCGACCTGGAACTGATCGACGGCAGCAGCGACACCCTCAGCATCGGCCTGACCTGCAGCAACCGCGACGTACCGCTGATGCTGCCGTTCGGTGGCGACCGCGGCGAGTTCAACATCCCGGCCAACTCGGTGATCAAGGACATCCGCTGCCTGCGCAAGCCCACCGCCACCGTGCGCGTGCCACTGGGCAAGGGCCTGATCTGGCGGCTGATCGCGCACCTGTCGCTGAACCACCTGTCACTGGTCAGCCAGGGCCGCGAAGTGCTGCTCGAACTGCTGTCGCTGTACAACTACCGCAACGTCTCGGCCATTCGCAAACAGATCAACGGCATCAAGGCGATCAGCAGCGAGCCGGTGGTGGCTCGCATCGGCCACCCGCGGCCGAATTTCGTCCGTGGCGTGGGCATCACCCTGACCCTCGACGAAAGCCAGTTCACCGGCAGCGGCGTGTTCCTGTTCGGCATGGTGCTGGACCACTTCTTCGGCCAGTACTGCTCGATGAACAGCTTCACCCGACTGAGCCTGCGCTCCCAACAACGAGAAAAGAGAATCGTCCAATGGCCAGCACGCACTGGCGATCAGCCCCTGGTCTGATCGATCAGGCCCGAGCCGAGCCGCACCGATTCGAATTCTTTCAATTGGTGCGCCTGCTCCGCCTGCACTACAGCCGTACCGGGCGCATGGACCTGGCGACCCGGCCGCACGAAGACCCGCTGCGTTTTCGCACCCAGCTGTCGCTGGCGTTCCCGGCCAGCGAGGTCAGCGACCTGCACTTCGAGCGCGAAGGCAAGGTGTCCACGGCCGGCCTGCCGCTGTCGGAGGTGCAGGTCACCTTCATGGGCCTGGTCGGGCCGTCGGGGGTGCTGCCGCGCCCGTACACCGAGCTGCTGCTCGAACGCCACGTGCAGTACCGCGACGATGCCGCCCATGCGTTTCTCGACATCTTCTCGCACCGCATGACCACGCTGTTCTACGAGGCCTGGCAAAAGTACAAATTCCATATCGAGCACGAGCGCAATGGCACCTCGGGCTTCGATGGCTACCTGCTCAACCTGGTGGGCCTGGGCCAGCGTGCGCAAAAGCTCAAGTTCGAGGAGCATCCGTCGGCGCTGCGCCGCGAGCTGTTCAGCTACTTTGCCGGGCTGCTCAGCCAGAAGCCGCGCAACGCGCTCAACCTTGAAGTGATGCTCGGCTTCTATTTCTCGCTGCCGATCAAGGTCAAGCAATTCGCCGGGCGCTGGCTGAACCTGGAGCCCGGGCAATGCACCCAGCTCGGGCGCAAGAACGCGCAACTGGGCCACAGCGCCGTCGCCGGCAACCGGGTGTGGGACTACCAGTCGTGCATCCGCATCGAACTGGGCCCGCTGAGCCTGGCCGATTACCAGCGCTTCCAGCCGGGCACCACGTGCTACCGCAAGCTGGTCGAGCTGGTGCGCTTCTATATAGGTGCCGAGCTGGACTTCGAAATCGCCCCGCGCCTCAAGCGCGAGGCGGTACCACGCGCCCAGCTGGGCCGCAGCGGCAATGTCGCGCTGGGCTGGCTGGGCTGGCTGAAACGCCCTGGCCGTGACGCGGAGCCTTCGCGTTGCGCCGTTTTCCACATTCCTTACGATGGGGTCGCCTTGTGAACCTGAAGTCTCTGTTCGCCAAGCTCAACGAAACCAGCCGCACGGCCACTGAAAGCGCGGCGGCCCTGTGCCTGTCGGAGCACCACTACGATGTCGAGGTGGAGCACCTGCTGTTGCAGCTGCTCGACAACGGCGACAGCGACCTGGCGCCGATCCTGCGCCACTACGATGTGGTCGCCGAGCGCCTGCAGGCGCAGCTGGTCACCGCCCTGGGTACCTTCAAGAAAGGCAACACCCGCACCCCGGCGTTGTCGCCGCACATCACCCGCATGATCGAGCAGGCCTGGCTGCTGGCCTCGATCGAGTACGGCGTCGGCCAGGTGCGCAGCGGCCACCTGCTGCAAGCCCTGCTCGACGACGCCGAACTGCGCCGCGTGGTGGTCGCGTCGGCAGCGGAGCTGGAGAAGATCAACGCCGACGACCTGCGCCTGAACCTCGCCGCGCTGGTCGAAGGCAGCGCCGAATCGAAGCAGGCCAGCGCCCTGGCCAGCCCGGCAGCACCGGTCGCTGGCAACGCCAAGGCCGGCGGCAAGACCCCAGCGCTGGACCAGTACACCGTCAACCTCACCCAGAGTGCCCGCGAAGGCCGCATCGACCCGGTGCTGGGCCGCGAGTTCGAGGTGCGGCAGATGGTCGACATCCTCACCCGCCGCCGCCAGAACAACCCGATCCTCACCGGCGAAGCCGGCGTCGGCAAGACCGCCGTGGTAGAAGGCCTGGCCCTGCGCATCGCCTACGGCGATGTGCCGGCAGTGCTCAAGGACGTCGCCCTGCACACCCTCGACCTGGGTCTGCTGCAGGCCGGTGCCGGGGTAAAAGGCGAATTCGAGAACCGCCTCAAGGCCGTGATCGAAGAGGTCAAGCGCAGCCTGCACCCGATCATCCTGTTCATCGACGAAGCCCACACCCTGATCGGCTCCGGCGGCCAGGCCGGGCAGAACGACGCCGCCAACCTGCTCAAGCCGGCCCTGGCCCGTGGCGAGCTGCGCACCATCGCCGCCACCACCTGGGCCGAGTACAAGAAGTACTTCGAG
Source organism: Pseudomonas sp. CC120222-01a (assembly GCF_003097235.1). Lineage (GTDB taxonomy): Bacteria > Pseudomonadota > Gammaproteobacteria > Pseudomonadales > Pseudomonadaceae > Aquipseudomonas. Next base: position 27,052 of record NZ_QEQQ01000020.1, read on the forward strand.
AAAGACGCCGCCCTCGCCCGCCGCTTCCAGGTGGTCAAGGTCGAAGAGCCTGACGAAGACAAGGCCATCCACATGCTCCGTGGCCTGCTCGGCAAGATGCGCGAGCACCACAAAGTGGCGGTGATGGACGAAGCGCTGGTGCAGGCGGTGCGCCTGTCGAACCGCTACATCACTGGCCGCCAGCTGCCTGACAAGGCCGTCAGCGTGCTCGACACCGCCTGCGCGCGCATCGCCCTGGCGCAATCGTCGCAGCCCGGTGCCCTGGAAGACTGCCGCCGGCAGATCGACAACCTGCAGGCCGAAATCGCCGTGCTTGGCCACGAAGCCGGCAAGGGCCACGACCACGCCCGCCGCCTCGGCGAGCTGCAGGCTGCGCTGCAGGCCGAGCAACAACAGGAACAGCAACTGAACGAGCAGTGGCAGCAGGAGCTGGCGCTGGTCGAACAGCTCAAGGCGCTGGACGCCGCCAACGACGCCGATGCCACGCAGCTCAACGCCCTGCGCGCCGAACTGGCCCGCGTGCAAGGCGACCAGCCACTGGTCCATGCGCTGGTCGACAGCGGTGCCATCGCCCAGGTCATCAGCGGCTGGACCGGCATCCCGCTGGGCAAGATGCTACGTGACGAGATCGACACCGTGCAGCGCTTGCCGTCCCTGCTCGGCGAGCGCGTGCTGGGCCAGGACCACGCCCTGCACGAGATTGGCAAGCGCATCAAGATTTCCCGTGCGCGCATGGAAGACCCGAACAAGCCGATCGGCGTGTTCCTGCTGCTCGGCCCCAGCGGCGTCGGCAAGACCGAAACCGCACTGGCCCTGGCCGACACCCTGTACGGCGGCGAGCGCAACCTGATCACCATCAACATGTCCGAGTACCAGGAGGCGCACACCGTGTCGAGCCTCAAGGGCTCGCCACCCGGCTATGTCGGCTATGGCGAAGGCGGCGTGCTGACCGAAGCCGTGCGCCGTAAACCGTACAGCGTGGTGTTGCTCGACGAGGTGGAAAAGGCCCACCCCGACGTGCTCGAACTGTTCTTCCAGGTGTTCGACAAGGGCGTGCTGGACGACGGCGAAGGCCGCGAGATCAACTTCCGCAACACGGTGATCATCCTCACCTCCAACACCGGCACCGAACGCATCATGCAGACCTGCCTGAACGCCGCCGAACTGCCGACGCCGGACGCCATCGTCGACGGCCTGCGCGACGAGCTCAACCAGGTGTTCAAGCCGGCCTTCCTGGGCCGCCTGAGCATCGTGCCGTTCTACCCGGTGCAGGACCAGATCCTCGAGCGCATCGTCGCCCTCAAGCTGGAACGCATCGCCAAGCGCTTCGCCCGCAACCACCAGGCTGAGCTGAGCTATGACGAAGCACTGGTCAAGGCCATCGCCGCGCGCTGCACCGAAGTCGACAGCGGTGCGCGCAACATCGACAACATCCTGTCCCAGACCTTGATGCCCGAACTCGCCCAGCGCGTGCTCGAGCGCATGGCCCAGGACGCGCCGATTGAGCGTCTGACGATCGAGCTGGGCAGCGATGGCGATTTCGCCTATCGCCTGGCCTGAGCCGTACAAGGAGGTTTAGCCGTCATGCAACACAAGCACACCGCCCTCAAGCGCCTGACCACCGCCGCCCTGCTGCTGGCGCTGGCCGGCTGCGGGGTCACCGACCGCATCGGCAAGCGCATGGACGACAGCTGGGCAGCCGACATGCTGGCCGACAGCGAGAAGGTCATCCTGACCTCCGATGGCGGCAACCAGCTCAACCCCGATGCAGAAGGCAAACCGCTGTCGGTGGTGATGCGCGTGTACCAGCTGACCGACCTCGAACGCTTCGCCGCGACCGATGCCGAGACCCTCTGGGATACCCCGGAAAAGGCCCTCGGCAACACCCTGGTGGAAGCCCGCGAGATCACCCTGCTGCCGGGCATTGGCCAGATCGACCAATGGCCTCTGGCCAAGAGCGCACGCTACGTGGGTGTGGCGGCGTTCTTCCGTGACGAACAGGACGCGCGCTGGAAAGTCGCCTTCGACGCCGACTCGCTGCGCAAGGACGCTATCTGGTTCTCTTCCGACGGCCTGCGGGTGCTGGTGGACAAGACCGAAATCAGTGCCATGCGTGGGGTCGACGTGCTGAACAAGCCGCCGACCGCCGACCAGTTGGCGGCCGCAGAGAAGGCCAGGCAAGCCGAACCGACCCTCACCGACAAGGTGCAGGACGCCGTGCTCGACAAAGCCACCGATGTGGCCGGCCAGTCGGCCCAGAACGCCGCAGATAAAACCCTCAACTCTTTAGTGGATAGCGTCAAATGAGCAAGCAGAGCCGGGTGATGTGGTCGGAAGGCATGTTCCTGCTGCCCCAGCACTTCCAGTACCAGGATGAGTTCCACCAGCACCAGCTGGCCGAAGCGACCCTGCGCGGCACCCCGTTCCATTGGGGTGTGCAGGCGCTGCAGGTGGACGAGGATGCCTTGGCCAACGGTTCGCTGCAGCTCAAGCGCCTGAAGCTGGTGTTCCCCGACGGCAGCCTGTATGACGCACCGCAGCACGACCCGCTGCCGGCCGCACGCGACCTCAAGGACCTGCTCAAGGCCAACGAGCTGAAGGTCTATGCCGCGCTCAAGCTGCCCGAGCCATTCGGCCTCAACTACGTCGAGGACGGCCACGAGCACAAGGCCGCCCGGCGCTTCCGCAAACAATTCGACACCCTGCCCGACCTCAACGAAGGCGACCTGGAAAACGAAATCACCAGCCTGCGCCTGAACGTGGTGCTGCTGGTCGACGGTGACAGCCTCGATGGCTACAGCCACTGCCCGCTGGCCAAGCTGACGCGCAACAGCATGGGCGGCTTCAACCTCGACCCGCATTTTGTCCACCCGACCCTGCACCTGGGCAACCACGAGACCTTGGCCGGCATCGGCAAGCGCTTGCTCGGCGCCCTGCAGGCCAAGAGCAAGGCGCTGTCCGGCCGGCGCCGCGAGCGTGCCGACCAGATCGCCGAGTTCGGCTCCAGCGACGTCACCCTGTTCTGGCTGCTGAACACGGTCAACCGCGCTCACCCGCAGCTGGCCCACCTGCTGGCCCACCCGCGCCTGCACCCGGAGCGGCTGTACCTGTTCCTCGCCGACCTGGCCGGCGGCCTGCTGACCTTCACCCTCGACAGCCAGCTCAGCGACGTCCCGGAGTACGACCACCGCGACCCGGCGGCATCGCTGGTCAAGCTCGACGAAATGATCCGGGTGATGCTCGACAACGTGGTGCCCAACCAGTGCATCGTCATCAACCTCACCCAGACCAAGCCGTCGTACTGGCAGGGCCAGCTGCGCGACCCGCGCCTGGTCGAGGCCGACTTCTACGTCTCGGTGCAGGCCGACATGCCCGGCGCCAGCCTGCTGGAACTGGTGCCGCGAGCATTCAAGGTCGGCTCGCCGGAAGACATCGAAGTGGTGGTCAACAGCGCCATGCCCGGCGTCACCCTCAACCACGCCGCGCGGCTGCCCAACGCGATCCCGGTGCGCCTGGACAACCAGTACTTCGCCATCGAGCCGCACGGCCCTGTGTATGAGCGAATGATGAACGCCCAGACCGTGTGCTTCTACGCGCCCAGCGCCTTTACCAACCTCAAGCTTGAACTGATGGCGGTGCTCAAATGACCGAAGCCGTATTGCAACAGGGCGCCGTCGCGGCCGCCAGCGACAAACCGACGCTCAAGGACCTGGTCCAGGACTTCATCAGCATGGCGCTGATCGTGCGCCGTGGCCGCCAGGTCACCTCGGTGCAGGCCTTCGAAGGCAGCGTCGAGCGCTTCTTCGCCAACCTCGAACGCGATGCCCGCGCCGCCAACTACAGCGTCGAGCAGGTCAAGGACACCCAGTACGCGCTGTGCGCGTTCCTCGACGAAAGCGTGCTGCGCTCCGGTGACAACGCGCTGCGCCGGCACTTCGAGCTGCAGCCGTTGCAGTTCCGCTATTTTGGCGTGCACTTGGCCGGTGAAGGGTTCTTCGAGAAAGTCGATGCGCTGCGTGCCGACGTCAAGCAGAACATCGACGTGCTCGAGGTCTACCACCTGTGCCTGGCCCTGGGCTTCGAAGGCAAGTTCAGCATCGGTCCGAAAGACCAGCTGCGTTACCTGGCCAACACCCTCGGCCAGGACATCGCCCGCTACCGCAAGGCACCAAAGGCCCTGTCGCCGGACTGGGCGCTGCCCGACCAGGTGTCGCAGATGCTGCGCCACGAGGTGCCGTTGTGGGTGTACCTGGCGCTGATCGCGCTGGTCTGCGTCGCCGTGTACCTGACGCTCGACTGGTTGCTGGACAAGGACGTCCTCGCCCTTTCCGAACAAATCCGCCAGCTGTTCAGTGCCTGAGCACACCTCAGGTAGCCGAGTCAGGAAGACATGAAAACATTACTGCGTCTGTTGAAAAGTTTCTGGATTCTCCTGCCACTGCTGTGGCTGGCGAGCCTGTTGATCTGCTGGCTGGCCGCACCGTTGCTGCCGTGGCTGCGTCATCACCTGCCCGAAGCGCTGGCGATCATCAGCGCCTGCTTCCTGCTGGTGATCGTGCTGCGCCAGTACCAGCGCATCCGCGCCGAACACAACCTCGAGAACATGCTGCAGATCGAGGTCGACCGCTCGTGGAATGCCACCGGCGAATTCCGTGACCAGCAAGTACTGCGCGAGCGCCTCAAGCACGCCATCGCCATGCTGCGCACCGACCGCTCGGCCGGCGGTGGCGGCAAGGCGGCGCTGTCCGATCTGCCGTGGTACCTGGTGCTGGGCATGTCGGCTGCCGGCAAGACCTCGCTGCTGACCCATTCGGGCCTTTCGGCCAGCATCGCCACGGCCAACGACAGCGAAAGCGGCACTCAGCACTGCGACTGGTACTTCAGCCCTGAAGCGGTGATGATCGACACCGCCGGCCGTTACCTGCGCGACGACCAGTCGGCCAGCGAGTTTTCGGCCTTTCTGCGCATGCTGCGCAAGCAGCGCGGCAAGGCGGCGATCAACGGCCTGGTGCTGGTGGTCAGCCTGCCGGAGTTGCTGGCCGCCAACAGTGACGATCGCAATGCCCTGGCCGCCCAGTTGGTGGCGCGGGTGGAAGAGTACGCGGATTGCCTGGACGCCAACCCGCCGATCTACCTGATGCTGAGCAAGACCGACCAGCTGCCGGGCTTCAACCAGGCCTTCGACGGCCTTGACCTGCACGAGCGCCAGCAGCCACTGGGCATGACCTTCGGCCTTTCGGAAATCCGCAGCAATGGCCTGCATGCCGTGCTGCAAACGCGCCTCAAGAACCTCCAGGGCCATGTGCGCCAGCACGTCGATGCACAGATGATCGCCCTCGGCTCGGAGGCCGACAGCACCCTGGTGAACTTCCCGCAGTACTTCGCCGCCCTCAGCGGTGTGCTCGAGCAGTTCCTCGAACACTTCACCCGTGGCCACCGCGGCGGCGCCCCGCTGCTGCTGCGCGGCCTGTACTTCACCAGCGCGCTGCAGACCGACCAGCAGCTCGGGCAGGTCTATGAAGACGCCATCGCCGACGAGTTCGCCCTGAAGGCAGCAGACGATGACGGCGCTGCAAACGCCGGCAAGGCCGCGGGCAACCGCAGCTACTTCATCACCGACACCTTCCGCCGGGTGATCTTCCCTGACCGTGACCTGACCCTGTTCCAGTCGCGCATGGGCCGCCAGGCCGGCTTCAGCCCGCTGCTGCTGGGCCTGGCAGCTGCCACCGGCGTGCTGTTCATCGGCTGGCAAGCGCTGTCGTTCGCCAACAACCGCCAGTGGCTGGAAAGCCTGCGCGGGCAACTGGCGCAGATCGAGCAGGCAGAAGACCGCGAGCAGCTGCTGGCCGCGGGCAAGGGCCTGGAAGTGCTGCGCGAACAGATGGCTGCCGTCGAGGCCCATCGCCTGCAGGGCGTCCCCCTGCAACTGAGTGCCGGCCTGTACCACGGCGAGGCAATCCACCAGGTGACCCGCACCGCCTACCTGGCGCAACTGCGTAGCCAGGCGCTGGAGCCGATCGCCCGCAGCCTGCAAGTGCAGATGCGCGCGTTCAACGCCTTCGCCAGCGGTATCAATCAGGAGCTGGAATTTACCCCGGCGCCGCAGAAGAAGCGCAATGGCAAGCCATTGGCACCGGCTGTTGCCGCCAAGGCCCAGGCTGCGTTGAGCAATACCCGCCTGGGTGGCTATGCCGCCAAAGTCAACCTGGCCACCGCCAGCGATGCCGCCGACCTTTCGGCCACCACCGGCGGCCTGTCGTTGTCCGAGGAAATGCTCGGGCGCCTCGACGAGCAACAGGTGGCGTCGATCATCGATGCCTACAACACCCTCAAGCTCTACCTGCTGCTGACCGAACCCCAGGCCCATCCGGACGCTGCCTTCGTCGCCGCCAGCCTGCCCCAGGCGTGGGCCAGCGCCGCAGGTGAAGGTACCTTGGCCGATGCCGGCGTGATCGACGAGAACGCCCCGCTCTACGTGCAGCTGCTGGAACAGGGCCAGGCACCGTCATTGCCACGCAACGAGCAACTGATCAACGAAACCCGGGAAAACCTCAAGTCGTTCATGATCTCCAGCTCCCTGGTCGATCGCGAATACCTGCGCCTGCAGCTCGAATCGAGCCGCCAGTTCCCGGCGTTGAGCCTCAACGACCTGGTGCCGCAACCGGGCCGCGCCTTGCTGTACGGCTCCGCTGGCGTTCCGGCGATCTACACCCGCCAGGGCTGGGACACCTTCGTCAAGCCCGAGCTGATCAAGCTGGTGTCCGGCAACCTGCGCAACGAGTCGGACTGGGTACTGGACGGCGAAGGCGGCGATGCCATCGTGCAGAAGGCCAACTTCGTCCGCGAGTTCATGACCCGCTACAAACGCGACTACACCCAGGCCTGGTACAAGATGGTCAGCAGCGTCGGCGTGCGCCACTTCGCCGACCTGGCCTCGGCCACCGAGCAACTGGGCCTGCTCAGCGACGTGCAGAACTCGCCAGTGAAAAACCTGCTGGCGGCGGTCAACGACAACACCCAGTGGGACCTGCCGCTCAAGCACACCATCCCGACCCCGGGCGCCGCCCGCGAGGACGGCTTCTGGAGCAAGGTCAGCGGCCTGCTCGACAACAAAGACGACCTGCCCGCGAGCGTTGCCCCGGCCCTGCCGGCGGTCGACGATGGCAGCCTGGCCAAGCGCTTCGAACCGGTGGCGCGGGTGTTCGCCGAGAACAACGCCGAAGGTGCCGACAGCACCATCATGGACCGCTACCTGGCCGCGCTGCGCAAGCTCAAGGTGCGTATGAACAACATCCAGCGCTCGCAAGATGTGGGCAAGAGCAGCAAGCAGCTGATCAGCGAAACCCTGGAAGGCCAGCCGAGCGAAGTCACCACCGTGCGCAACTACGTGGAAAGCAGCGTCGACACCAGCCAGGACGCCCTGTCGCGCTCGCTGCAGGGGCTGTTCAGCCTGCCGATCCAGTACGCCTGGGCGACCCTGCGCGACCCGGCCGGCCAGCAGATCGCCAAAGCCTGGGCACAGCAGATCGCCAAGCCGTGGGAACAGGTCATGGCGCACCGCTACCCGATTGCTGGCGGCAGCCGCAACGAAGCTTCGGTAAAAGACCTGCAGCGCTTCGTCGACCCCGACAGCGGCCTGCTGCCGGCCTTCAAGCGCAACGAAATCGGCAACCTGGCCGGCGGAGAAGGCCTGGGTGCTGGCGACGGTAAAGGGCCGGCGCTGGTCAACCCGGGCATGCTCAACAGCATCGACAAGGCCAGCTCCGTAGGCCAGGTGATCGCCAGCCTGTCGGACCGCGACAACGGCTTCGAGATCATGCTGGAGCCTTCGGCCAACTTCACCGACATCGTGTTCACCCTCGATGGCCAGGAGCAGCACTACCGCAACGGCCGCAGCAGCTGGAACCGCTTTGCCTGGCCAGGCACCAGCAACGCCCCGGGCGCTCGCCTGGACGTGGTCACCCTGAGCGGCGCACGGGTCACCGTGTTCGACTTCCCGGGGCGCTGGGGCCTGCTGCGCATGAACGAAAGCGCCCGGGTCGAAGACCTCGACGGTATCCAGCAGCGCTTCAGCTGGAACACCGCCAACGGCCGCGTGAGCCTGGTGGTGCGCAACTTCGGTGGGGTCAAGCTGACCGACCTGGGCGACGTCAAGGCGCTCAGTGCCCTCAACGGCAGGGGCGCGCAATGATCGGTTGCTTCGGCAAGCTGCCGTCGAGCGCGGACTTCGTCAGCCTGCATGGCGCGGCGGAAGAAGTCTGCGAATTCGACGCCTGGCTGCAGTCCTCGCTGGCGGCCATGCGCCACCGCGACGACTGGCAGGCGTTGTTCGACGCATTGCCGATGTGCTTCTTCAACTACCGGGCGCGCAATGGCAACTGGCTGCTCGGTGGCCTGCTCAGCTCGCGTGACGCCAGCCAGCGGCGCTACCCTTTCTTCATCTTCCAGCTGCTCAAGGGCGAGGAAGGCCAAGCGCTGGTCAACCCGTTCACCCTGGGTGAGCTGTTCAGCGCGCAGATCAAGCCGTTGCTGCACCAGGCGGTGCAAGGTGCCGAGCGTGCCAGCCTGTTCGAGCAGATCAAGGCACTGCGCCCGCTGCAGGGCCAGGACCTCGACCTGTTCCGCCGGGTGCACGCCAAGTTCCTCCACGACTTCAGCTTTGCCGATGTCGCCCGCGCCCTGCATGGTTCATGGCCAAGCTTCGACAGCACTACCGCGCTGGCGCAGCTACAGGCCTGCCGGCCGGTGCTGCACGGCGACTTCGAAGGCGGTATCGAACTGCCGCTGCCGGCCGAGCGTGGCCTGAAAAACCCCACGGCCGACCTTTGGCTGACCTGGCTGACACGCATGAGCAGGCAGCCGAGCGTGCCGGCGGTGAGCCTGCTGGCCGACGACTTCATGCACCCGCGGCTGTACTGCTTCCCGTCGCGCCACGCCAGCAGCGCCTATCGCCTGCTCAGTGGCTGCGCCGACACGCATCAGCACCTGGCGCTGCTCGGCCAGGTGGCAGCGGCGCCGCGCAAACACGACTACGACCGACCTCTTGAACACGTCATCGACCAGTTCGTCGATGCGCTGGATGCGACGCCTGTATGAACAAGATCAAGTACTACTGTCTGCGTTACCAACCCTACCTGCTGGGGGTCGCGTTCTTCCTGGCGATCTTCCTGGTCTGGGCCATCGGCCGCGCCCTGGGCTTCGCTTCGCTGCACAGCCTGCTGGCAGGTATCGGCGTGTTTCTGCTGCTGTCGGCAGGCTATGTACTGCTGCTGTACCGGGGTGCCGGCCAGCACCACAACCTCGAAGGCCTGCTGCGTGACGACGCCGACCAGGCCGTACTCAACGCCACCCCGGCCGACCGTGAGGAAATCAGCCTGCTGCGCGAGCGCCTGCTGCAGAGCATCGAACGCCTGCACAGCAACAAGCCGCGTGGCAGCACCGCCAAGGATGCGCTGTACGCCCTGCCCTGGTACCTGGTGATCGGCCAGCCGGCCGCAGGCAAGAGCACCATGATCCTCCAGTCGGGCCTGAACTTCCCCTACGCCGAACGCGAGGGCGCGCGGGTGTCGGGCCTGGGCGGCACGCGTAACTGCGACTGGTTCTTCAGCTCCGAGGCGGTACTGCTGGACACTGCCGGGCGCTACATGAACAGCCCCGAAGAAGCCGGCAAGTGGCGCGGCTTCCTGCAGCTGCTGCGTCAACATCGCCAACGCCGCCCGCTCAATGGCCTGATCGTCAGCGTCAGCATCGCCGACATCCTGCACGGTTCGGCCGAAGACCAGGAGCGCGTGGCCAAGCGCCTGCGTGAACGCATCCAGGAAAGCTGCGCGCTGCTGGAAGTGCGCCTGCCGATCTACCTGGTGTTCACCAAGTGCGACCTGATCCCCGGCTTCACCCCGTTCTACCGCCAGCTGGACGATGCCGCACGCGGCGAGGTGATGGGCAAGACCTTCTCGCACAAGGGCTACGAGCAGGCCGACTGGGGCCAGCGCTTCGGCAAGGCGATGGACGAGCTGACCGGTTACTGGCAGCACGTGGCGAGCCAGCAGCTGGTGCAACAGGATATCCAGGTGACCCGGCAGAACGACGCCGCCTACCGCTTCCCGCTGGAGCTGGCGGCGCTCAAGCCGCGCCTGCAGCAGTTTGTCGACAGCCTGCTGCGTGCCAACCCTTACCAGAATGCGGAAATGCTCCGTGGTTTCTACTTCACCGCCGCGCTGGAGGCTGACGAGGCCCAATGGGGCAGCCACGGCCAGCATGTGGCCGAGCGCTTCGCCCTGGAACAGGACGCAGACGCCGCTGGTGCTGGCAGCCACCCGGCGCCACTGTTCATCAACAGCCTGTTCCGCAAGGTGATCATCCCCGACCAGCACTTGGTGGCGCTGTACACCAGCAACCATCGCGAGCGCCGGCGCAAGGGCGCCTGGGTAGCCGCTGCCGGCCTGGCTGGCCTGGTGCTGTGCAGCCTGTGGGGCTGGTCGTACCTGAACAACCGCGCCACCCTGGCCAGCATTGCCGACGAGCTGGCCCAGGCCAAGGCCGAAGACAAGGCCGCCAGCGGCCAGTACACCGCCTGGCGCAGCCTCGATCGCCTGCGCTTCTGGACTGCGCACTACTATCAGCAGCACCACGAACAGGGCGTGCCGCTGGGCATGCGCCTGGGCCTGTACCAGGGCCATGAGGTGGAGCCGATCGTGCGCAATCGCTACTTCGCCACCCTGCAGAACGTGATGCTCAAGCCCACGGCTGACAACCTGACCCGCACCCTGTACCTGCTGACCACGCTCAAGGTCTACCAGCGCAACGCCCGTGAGCTGCAGCCAGTCAGTGGCGTCGACAGCGTGCAGGCCGAAGCCTTGCCCCATGACAACCGCGCCCAGTCGATCGCCGACTTCGGCAAGGCGACCCTGGACACCTACGTGATGCTTTCGCCGGCCCAGCGCGAAAAGGCCGACCCGGCCTTCCTCAAGGCGCGCCTACCGGACTACTGGTACCCGGCCATCGCCCGCCAGACCGGCAAGAGCATGGCGGCGGCCGGTAGCGAAGGCGGCAACCAGGACTACCTGTACGCCAGCCGCCAGATCACCTTCTACAGCGACCAGATCCGTGAACCGGACGTGCCACGCATCCTCGACAACGCCTTCCTGATGTCCAGCTCGCGCAACTACATCGACAGCCTGCGGGCCCAGTCGCTGCGCTCGATCGAGACCATCACGCTGGAATCCGACACGCTGTTCGCCTTCGGCCGCGCCGACTTCCAGAGCCTGAAGAACGAAGGCCAGAACCAGCTGAGCGCAATCGCCAGCAAACTGCTGAACACGCCGAACATCGGCAAGATCGTCATCTCTGGCCACGCCGACCAGCTTGGCGACAGCCAGGGCAACCTGCAGGTGTCGAAACAACGGGCGCAGACCATTCGTACCTACCTGGTCGGCAAGGGTGTGCCCGCCGAACTGGTGGTCGCCCAGGGCGAAGGCAGCCGCAAGCCGTTGGTCAACTGCGACATGCAGCAACCGCGGGCGCAGCTGATCAAGTGCCTGGAGCCCAACCGACGGGTGGAAATCGAAGTGCGCGGGCTCAACTGAGGCCGCGCCGCAAGAACCGGCCACCCGGGCCTCACAGGAGGAGGCCCGGAGGGCGGCAAGCTACCTCTGCCGACGTGTTCGGCGAGGTCAAAACCAAGGGGTGCATGAGCAACCCTTCAAATGATGTTAATGGAGAGTTTCACAATGGCTTTTGACGCGTATATCCAAATCGACGGCATCCCAGGCGAAGTACTGGACGACAAGCACAAGGACTGGATCGAAGTGCTGGGCTACGAGTACGGCGCCACCCAGGCCACCTCGGCTACCGCCAGCTCCTCGGGCGGTGCGTCCTCCGAGCGTGTTGCCCTGAGCGACTTCAAGATCCGCAAGGCAGTCGACAAGGCTTCGGCCAAGCTGTTCGAACACTGCTGCACCGGCAAGCACATCTCCAAGCTGAAACTGAACGTCAACCGTGCCGGTGGTGACAAGGTCACCTACCTGACCATCGACATGGAAGAAGTCGTGGTGTCGTCGGTCAAGTTCGTCGCCGGTGGCAACCAGGGCGGTGAAGACAAGGCCGTGAGCGACCTGCCGATCGAAGAGATCAGCTTCAACTTCGCTCGCATCAAGACTACCTACACCCAGCAGAACCGTACCGACGGCCAGGCTGGCGGCAACATCGTCGGTGGCTGGGACCGCACCGCGAACAAAGTGTTCGCCTAAGCACTGGCTTGCCCATGGGCCGCGCAGGCGGCCCATGTTCCGCAGCGTGCCGGCTGGCCCGGCACGCCGCTTCCCTCCCCTGATCAGAGTGTTATATGCCTGAAATCCTCAACGACCTTTCGCTGGCCGAGCTGGCCGCACCGATCGACGGTGGCAGTGGCGAAGACTTGAGCTTCTCTGCCTTGTTCGACCAGATCAAGGAGGCGCGCCGGGCAGACCCTGACTACCTGACCCAGGGCGACTGGCAGACCGACCTGAAAACCGCCGACTGGGAACAGGTCATCGACCTATCGGCCCAGGGGCTGGCACAACAGAGCAAGGACCTGATGCTGGTCGCCTGGCTCAGCGAAGGCCTGGCACAGCGCGAGCATTTCGAAGGCATCAGTTTCGGCCTGCAGCTGACCGAACGCATCCTCGACCAGTTCTGGGACAGCGCCTACCCCTCGCTTGAAGACGGCCTGGACGAGCGCGCCGCGCGCCTTTCCTGGCTCAAGACCACACTCACCGACATTGCCGGTGGCTTGCCCATCACCCAAGGGCAGAATTTCGGCGTGCAGCGCTATGACGAATCACGCCATGTAGAAAACCTCGCCTTGCAGAACCCCAAGGCGATGCAGACCGCGCTCAACGAAGGCAAGATCAACGCCGAGATCTTCCAGCGTTCGGTGGCCCTCAGTGACACCGAGCACCTGCGCACCAAGGCCATGCAGATTGCCGCCAGCCTACAGGCCTGCAACCGCCTGCAAGCCAGTGCCGACCGTTTGTTCGGCCACGAAGCCCCAAGCTTCGCCAGCCTCGCCGACATGCTGTCGCGGGCCAGCCAGCTGGCCGAAAAACTGCTCAAGGACCGCGGCGTCGAACTGCACCCGGTCGTCGTGCCAGTGGCAGAACCTGTCGCCACCGTTGCCCCCTCCAGCGAAGCAGGTGAACCGATGAATACGCCCGTCCAGGCCACCGCGCCTGCGCCCATGCGCACCACGCCACTGACCCGCGACGAGGCCTTCACCATGCTCGCCGGCATCGCCCAGTTCTTCAAGCAGAGCGAGCCGCAAAGCCCGGTGCCCTACCTGATCGAACGCGCCATCAAGTGGGGCAACATGCCGCTGGAAGGCTGGCTGAGCGACGTGATCAAGGACAGCAATGTGGTGGACAACATCCGCGACGTGCTGGGCACCCGCGAACCCAGGTCCTGATCCTGTGCAAGGCTTACGGGCCTATTCGCGGGCGCGCCCGCTCCCACAGGTACCGCACAATGCTCAGGCTTTAGGTGATCCTGTGGGAGCGGGCGAGCCCGCGAATAGGCCGGCACAGCCAGCAAAAATACTGCTACCTTGAGCGCTCTTCACTGCCAAGGACCGCCCCATGCCGCACACTCCCACCGGCTTCATCCGCGTCCGTGGCGCCCGCGAGCACAACCTCAAGAACATCGACGTCGATATCCCCCGCGACGCGCTGGTGGTGTTCACCGGGGTGTCCGGCTCGGGCAAGTCTTCGCTGGCCTTCTCCACCCTCTACGCCGAAGCCCAGCGCCGCTACTTCGAATCGGTCGCGCCCTATGCCCGGCGCCTGATCGACCAGGTCGGCGTGCCGGACGTCGACGCCATCGAAGGCCTGCCCCCGGCCGTGGCCTTGCAACAGCAACGCGGCACGCCCAGCGCACGCTCGTCGGTAGGCAGCGTCACCACGCTGTCCAGTTCGATCCGCATGCTCTACTCCCGCGCCGGCAGCTACCCGGCCGGGCAACCGATGCTGTACGCCGAGGACTTCTCGCCCAACACCCCGCAAGGCGCCTGCCCGGAGTGCCATGGGCTGGGGCGGGTCTATGAAGTGAGCGAGGCGACCATGGTCCCCGACCCGTCGCTGACCATCCGCGAACGTGCCGTGGCGGCCTGGCCCATGGCCTGGCAGGGGCAGAACCTGCGCGACATCCTGGTGACCCTGGGCTATGACGTCGACATCCCCTGGCGCGACCTGCCGCAGGAGCAGCGCGACTGGATTCTCTACACCGAAGAAACGCCCACAGTGCCGGTGTACGCCGGCCTGACACCGTCTCAGACCCGCGCCGCGCTCAAGCGCAAGCTCGAACCGAGCTACCAGGGCACTTTCAGCGGCGCCCGGCGCTATGTGCTGCATACCTTCATGCACTCGCAGAGCGCGCAGATGCGCAAGCGCGTGTCGCAGTACATGCGCCCAAGCCCGTGCCCGCTGTGCCAGGGCAAACGGCTCAAGCGTGCGGCGCTGGACGTGACCTTCGCCGGCCGCGACATCGGCGAGCTGTCGCGGCTGCCGTTGCAGGCCCTGGCTGAGGTATTCCGCCAGGTCGCAGCGCCGGGCTACCTGGAGCAGCACGACGACAGCCTGACCCTGGAAAAACGCCTGGCCGCACAACGCATCGCCAATGAACTGCTGGAGCGCATCGACACCCTGATCGACCTGGGCCTGGGCTACCTGGCGCTAGAGCGCAGCACGCCGACGCTGTCGTTCGGCGAACTGCAACGCCTGCGCCTGGCCACCCAGCTCAATTCACAGCTGTTCGGTGTGATCTACGTGCTCGACGAACCCTCCGCCGGCCTGCATCCGGCCGACAGCGAAGCGCTGTTCGATGCCTTGCAGCGGCTCAAGCAGGCGGGCAACTCGGTGTATGTGGTGGAGCACGACCTGGACACCATGCGCCGCGCCGACTGGCTGGTGGATGTCGGCCCTGCGGCTGGCGAGCATGGCGGGCAAGTGCTCTACAGCGGCCCGCCAACCGGCCTGGCACAGGTCGAGGCCTCGCGCACTGCCGCCTACCTGTTCGCCGAACAGCAGCGCACCTCACGTGCGCCACGCCAGCCGCACGACTGGCTGGCACTGGAAGGCATCACCCGCAACAATCTCGACAACCTCAACGCCCGCTTCCCGCTGGGTTGCTTCACCTCGGTCACAGGCATTTCCGGCTCGGGCAAGTCGAGCCTGGTCAGCCAGGCCTTGCTGGAACTGGTCGGTGCCCATCTCGGTCAGGCCGGACAGAAGGCCGAACCTGACGAGCAAAGCCTTGAAGATGAGCCCGAGCAATTCAGCGCTGGGCGTGTCACTGCCGGGCTCGATAGCATCAAGCGGCTGGTGCAAGTGGACCAGAAGCCGATCGGCCGCACGCCGCGCTCGAACCTCGCCACCTACACCGGGTTGTTCGACCATGTGCGCAAGCTGTTCGCCGGCACCGAGCAGGCCAAGGCCTGCGGTTTCGATGCGGGGCGTTTCTCGTTCAACGTCGCCAAGGGCCGTTGCGACAACTGTGAAGGCGAAGGCTTCGTCAGCGTCGAACTGCTGTTCATGCCCAGCGTCTATGCGCCCTGCCCGACCTGCCACGGTGCACGCTACAACCCCGAGACCCTGGCAGTGAGCTGGCAGGGCATGAACATCGCCCAGGTGCTGCAGCTGACGGTCGAGCAGGCACTGCAGGTGTTCGCCGAGCAGCCCGCGGCGCGGCGTTGCCTGCAGGTGCTGCAGGACATCGGCCTGGGCTACCTGCGTCTGGGGCAGCCGGCAACCGAGCTGTCCGGTGGCGAGGCGCAACGGATCAAGCTGGCCACCGAGCTGCAGCGCGTGGCCCGCGGGGCGACCTTGTATGTGCTGGATGAACCTACCAACGGGCTGCACCCGCAGGATATCGACCGCTTGCTGCTGCAGCTCAATCGCTTGGTCGAGGCCGGGCACAGTGTGGTGGTGGTCGAGCATGACATGCGTGTGGTGGCGCAAAGTGACTGGGTGATCGATATCGGGCCTGGGGCCGGGGATGCGGGCGGTCAGGTGGTGGTCAGTGGTACGCCACAGGTGGTGGCCGGGTGTGCTGATAGCCGTACTGCCGAGTTTCTGGCCCGGGCCTTGTAGCGCCTGATCTGGCCTCTTCGCGGCTAAAGCCGCTCCCACAGGGGAAGTGATACAGTCAACGCCATGGACAAATACACCCCGCGCCAGTGGCTCCCCCACGAGAAGCCCAGCCTCCCCGGCTCCCCTTCCACGCCCCTGCACACGCCGGCCAAGCGCCTGGCGTACGGGGTGGTCGGCCTGCTGGTGGCCATTACTGGCGGCCTGGGTAACGCACTGGTCACCGCCAACCTGGTATTTCTGCAAGGCGCGCTGGGCGCGACCAGCGCCGAGATGGCCTGGCTGCCGGCGGCCTATGTGATGACCAACGTGTCGATCAACCTGCTGCTGGTCAAGTTTCGCCAGCAGTTCGGCTTGCGCGCGTTCACCGAGGTGTTCCTGGTGCTGTATGCCCTGGTCACCTTCGCCCATCTGCTGGTCAACGACCTCAACTCGGCCATCGCCGTGCGCGCCGCCCACGGCATGGTCGGCGCGGCGCTCAGTTCGCTGGGCCTGTACTACATGATCCAGGCGTTCCCCGAGCGCTGGCGGTTGAAGGCAATGGTGCTGGGGCTTGGCGCCTCGCAACTGGCCCTGCCGCTGGCGCGGATCTTCTCTGAAGACCTGCTGCAGATCGCCGAATGGCGCGGCCTGTACCTGTTCGAACTGGGCCTGGCACTGGCCGCACTGGGCTGCGTGCTGCTGCTCAAGCTGCCCCCCGGTGACCGCTTCAAGACCTTCGAGCCGCTGGACTTCCTCACCTTCACCTTGATGGCCAGCGGCGTCGCCCTGCTTTGCGCCGCGCTGTCGCTGGGGCGCATCGACTGGTGGCTGGAGGCGCCGTGGATCGGCATTGCCCTGGCCTCGTCGATTGCCTTGATCTTCACGGGCCTGGCCATCGAGCATAACCGTCAGAACCCGCTGCTGATGACCCGCTGGCTGGGCAGTGGCGCGATCATCCGCCTGGGCCTGTGCGTCATCCTCATTCGCATGGTCACTTCGGAGCAGTCCACCGGTGCTGTGGGCTTTCTGCAGGTGCTGAACATGGGCAGCGAACAGATGCGCTCGCTGTACTGGATCATGCTGCTCGGCGCCGTGGCGGGCCTGGCCAGCAGTGCGCTGACCATCGACCCCAAACACTTGGTGATTCCGCTGTTCGTCTCGCTGCTGGCGATGGCTACCGGGGCATTCATGGACAGCAGCTCGAGCAACCTCACGCGCCCGGCACAGATGTACTTCAGCCAGTTCCTGCTGGCCTTCGGCAGCACCTTCTTCCTTGGCCCGTCGATGGCCCTGGGCATCAGCCATGTTCGCGCCAACCCACGCAACCTGGTGAGCTTCTCGGTGCTGTTCGGCATCTGCAACAACCTCGGCGGCCTGATCGGCGCGGCGCTGCTGGGCACCTTCCAGACCTGGCGCGAGAAGTTCCATTCCAGCCACCTGATGGACCGCCTCAGCTACCTCGAACCGCTGGTCAATGCCCGCGTGCAGAGCGGCGGCGGCGGTTATGCCGGGATCCTCGCCGACCCGGCACTGCGCAGCGAGGCCGGCATGCGCGTGCTGGCCAGCGCCGCCACCCGCGAGGCCAACATAATGGCCTACAACGACGTGTTCGTGCTGATCGGCAGCATCGCCGTGCTGACCATGATCTGGATTACCATTCGCGGCTCCTGGCTGTGGTATGTCGCCCGCCAGGCCGCTTCATCCGACTCCACCAGCGGTACTGCCAGCCGATGACCGAAGAAACCCGCACCACCACCACCACCGCCATCGCCGAAACCCCAGAAGGCCGCACGCCGCCCAGCGAACCGACCAGCCCGGTGCGCACGCGGCGGGTGCGCATCCTGTCTACGATCAGCTTCGCCTGCGTGGCCCTGGTCGGCATTCTGGTAGTGCTTTATGCCTGGAACCTGCCGCCGTTCAGCAGCACCATCGAAAGCACCGAAAACGCCCTGGTGCGCGGCCAGGTGACGATCATCGGCCCACAGCTGAGCGGCTATATCGTCGACGTGCCGGTGCACGACTTCCAGTTCGTCAAGGCCGGCGACCTGCTGGTGCAACTGGACGACCGCATCTACAAGCAGCGCCTGGCCCAGGCCATCGCCCAACTGCAACAGCAACAAGCGGCGCTGGCCAACAACCTGCAGCAGCGCAACAGCGCCGAAGCCACCATCGCCCAGCGCCAGGCGGCAATCGGCGATGCCTCGGCCCAGGCGACCAAGGCCAAGGCCGACCTCAGCCGCAACCAGGCGCTGGTCAGCGATGGTTCGGTGTCGCGCAGCTCGCTGGATCTGGCCCGCGCCAGCGAGGCCGCCGCCGTCGCCACCCTGGCCCAGGCCAAGGCCGCGCTGGAAATCGCCCGCCAGGACCGCGAGACGGTGATCGTCAACCGCGCCTCGCTGGAGGCTTCGGTGGAAAACGCCAAGGCCGCCGTCGAGCTGGCCCGCATCGACCTCGACAACACCCGCGTCACTGCCCCGCGCGACGGCCAGCTGGGGCAGATCGGCACGCGCCTGGGTGCCTACGTCAACTCGGGTGCGCAACTGATGGCGCTGGTGCCCGACACCCTGTGGGTGATCGCCAACATGAAAGAAACCCAGATGGCCGACGTGCGCATCGGCCAGCCGGTGACCTTCACCGTGGACGCCCTGAACCACCTCAAGCTGTACGGCCATGTGCAGCAGATTTCGCCGGCCACCGGCTCCGAGTTCGCCTTGCTGCAGGCCGACAACGCCACCGGCAACTTCGTGAAGATTGCCCAGCGCATCCCGGTGCGCATCACCGTCGACCCCGACCAGCCAGACGCCGCACGCCTGCGCCCGGGCATGTCGGTGGTGGTGGGCATCGATACCCGGGAGCCGCAAGGGCACCATTGACTTGCGCTTTGTGAACCCTGTCGAGATGCCGTCCTGCCACGATTGCGCCGCTCTAGGCCGTGGGTTCTAATGCCCGCCCACCGGTTTATCTTCGCAATCCAAGGACGCTTGATCATGTACAGGAAGCTCGTACCGCTGGCGCTGTTGGCCACCCTGGCCGGCTGCTCGGACACCCAGGACGCCAGCGAGGCCAATTTCCACAAGGCGGCCCAGGCCTACCTCGACACGCAGTATCCGCATTGTTTCGTGGTCACCGACTTCCCCACCAAAACCCAGGACTTCGACGTCACCGGCACCAACAAGGCGCTGCATGCGCTGGCCAGGGTCGGCATCGTCAGTGAGAAGGAAATCTCTCGCGTCGAAGTGCCGGAGCGCCTCTGGCAACCGGCCCGCACCGACATCTACTACGCCTACGACCTCACCGACGAAGGGCGCAAGTACTACAAGGCCGATGTCCAGAAGATGCTCAACGGCCAGACCCGCGGCGGGCTGTGCTTCGGCAAGGCCGAGGTGACGGCGATCGAGCAGTTCAGCGAGCCGGGGCAGATGATGGGGCACACCGTTTCCGACGTGACCTATGCCTACAAGATCACCGGGTTGCCGGACTGGGCGGCCAATGATGAGGTCCGGACCAATATCCGTGATCTGGGCAATGCGGTGGCGACCAATCAAACACCGGCCCGGGAAAAGCGCGTGATGGTACTGACCAACAATGGCTGGGTGCACGAGCGACTGTTCGACAAATAAGGCGTTGCTGCACCCTGGGGCTGCTGCGCAGCCCTTTCGCGACACAAGGCCGCTCCTACAGGGATCGCACCGTCCTGTAGGAGCGGCCTTGTGTCGCGAAAGGGTTGCGCAGCGACCCCAGGGATGTCGGATTGGGGCACAAAGCTGTCGCATCCCGCCCTGCGTCGTCGCGTCGCAGGCCTTAGCCTCTTGGGCAAATCGGTCACAACCCTTAGAATCGCGCTTCCTTTTCGCCCGTCGCCTTGAACGGTGGCAACCGGCAGCAACGACAGAGTCCAGGCCTGAACACATGACGCCCATGTGAAATAGGCTCAACCCACCCCGCCCGGCCCGGCTATTCCAGGGTCCAGCGGTTGAGTCTTGCCCAGGTCGCATCCAGCCCAGGCACATCCGTGCACTTCTTTCGGCCCTCGATGGGTCCGTTTGGCGTGCGCGTTCGAAGAGGCGTTCCTAAATCGCCACTCCAACTTGAGGTATGTATGTCTCCGCGTTTGCTGGCCATGGCGCTGGCGCCCCTGCTTGGGCTGTTCATCATTGCCCTGGGCAACGGCTTCATGTCTTCCCTTACCACCCTGCGCCTGGACGCTGCCGGCGAATCGGCAACGACCATCGGTATCGTTTCGTCGACCTACTTCATCGGCCTGACCCTCGGCGCCATCTTCAACGACCGGCTGATCCTGCGCATCGGCCATATCCGCGCCTACACCAGCTTCGCCTCGCTGATCGCCGCGACCATCCTGCTGCAGGGGCTGTTCTACGACGCCACCTGGTGGTCGGTGCTGCGCCTGATCAACGGCTGGGCGGCGGTCGGCGTATTCCTGGTGATCGAAAGCTGGCTGTTGCTGGCCGGTGACGCGAAGATCCGCGGGCGCCTGCTGGCGCTGTACATGATCGCCTTCTATGGCGCGGGTGTGATCGCCCAGGCCGGACTCGGCGTGATCACCCACCTGGGCGACAGCGCACCGTTCATGCTGGCCGGCATGCTGGCTGCGCTGTCGGTACTGCCGATCGTGATCCTGCCGCGGGTGTCGCCGCTGCTGGACCAGGTCGAGCCACTCAAGCCACGGCAACTGCTGGGCGTGGCGCCGTCGGGGCTGGTCGGCTGCTTCGGCTCCGGTGTAGTCATCGCCGGTATCTACGCCCTGCTGCCGCTGTACCTGCAGCGCATCGGCCTGGATGTCGGCGAAGTCGGCAACATGATGGCCTGGGTGATCCTCGGCGCCATGCTGCTGCAATACCCGGTGGGCCGCTGGTCCGACCGCAAGGATCGCCAGGATGTGCTGATCGCCCTGGCAGCGCTGTGCATGGTGCTGTCGCTGATCACGGTGTTCCTGCCGTCGGATTCGGCCCTGCTGCCGGCCATGCTGTTCCTGCTCGGCGGCGGCGTGTTCGCGCTGTACCCGGTGGCGGTCAGCCATGCTGCCGACCGTGCGCCGTCCGACGCCCTGGTACCGATGATCCAGGGCCTGCTGCTGATCAACTCGCTGGGCTCGGCCATGGCGCCGCTGGCAATTTCGCCGGCCATGACCGAATTCGGCGAGGTGGGGCTGTTCTGGGCTTTTGCCGTGGTCAACCTGGGGATGGTGTGCTTCTTCCTCTGGCGTCGCGGCAAACGCCCGGCGGCAGAGCACCCGGCACCGTTCACGGCATCGACCACCTTCTCGCCGACCGGCGCCGAGCTGCGGGTGACCGAGGACCTGATGCATGCGGCGCAGGAGCATCCGCCGCTGGAACCCGCTGCGCCAACAGCGCAGCCAGAAGCCAAGTGAATGAAGGGGCCGCCATCGCGGCCCTTTTTTTCGACCGCCCGTCGCCCATGGGGCACCCCGCTAGCCTGTCCCAGCCAAACGAATGACAGATCATCCTTCCAGGAGACTTGCCATGATCCGCATTCACCCGCTCTTGCTTGCCCTTGCCTTGGGTATTGCGTCCACCACCAGCTACGCCGCGACGGACACGACCAATACCGACAGCCATCCGAAAACCGACGAGCGCGGCGGCAAGACCGCCGGGGAAGGCAGCAGCGTCAACAGCCCGGGCAGCGGCCAGGACAATGACAGCAGCGACACCGGCAGCAACTCGGACGCGGCCGATGGCGCGGCCGGTGGCTCCAACAGCACCGGTGAAGCAACCGGCTCCGGCGCAGGGCACACCGGCGGCACCGCCGAAGACCAGGACAGCCGCTGACCGGCCGCTGGTCTACACTGCGGCGCATAGCCCTGCACAGAGATTGCCATGAACCTCAAACCCTGGCTGCTCGCCGCCTTGCTGCCCTGCACTGCCCTGGCTGCTGGTGGCGACTCTGCCGCGCTGTCGATCAGCTCGTCGTCGTTTACCGATGGCGGTGTCATCGGCCTGCAGCAGGTCGGGCCGGACCCGGCCTGTGGTGCGGGTGAGGGGCGCACGCCGCAGTTGAGCTGGAAGAACCTGCCCGACGGCACGCAGTCGCTGGCCCTGGTGATGTTCGACCCGGACGGCGGCAAGGGCCTGGGCGTGGTGCACTGGCTCGCCTACGACATCGACCCGGCGCTCGACGGGCTGGAAGCAGGCGCTGGCTGGCAGACCAGCCAGGCGCTGATCGTCGGGCGCAATTCCCACGGGACCATGACTTATCGCGGGCCTTGCCCGCCCGCCGGGGACAAGCCGCACCACTATGCACTGACCCTGATTGCCACCGACCTGCCGCTGGGCACCTTGCCGGAGGAGCTGGATCGCAACGGTTTGATGGAGTTGCTCAAAGACCATGCGCTGGGCGCGCAAAGCCTGGTCGGGCGTTACGGACACTGACGACCGGGCTCGCGATATTTGTGGGAGCGGCCTTGCGTCGCGAAAGGGTCGCAAAGCGACCCCAGCAACCTTTGCATCGGTGCTGAAATCCTGGGGCTGCTCCGCAGCCCTTTCGCGACACAAGGCCGCACCCACAAAGGTCGCGACTTTAACGCCAGTATCGTGCGTCGTCGACGATTTTGGCATGCCCCTCGAACAGTGCCGGCAACTGCTCCTTGAGGTAATCGATCCAGGTCCGCACCTTGGCATCCAGGTAGTGCCGCGACGGGTAGATCGCATACAACGCATTTTCCCGTAGCCGATAAGGTGCCAACAGCCGCCGCAGGCGCCCCTGCTCGATGGCCTGGCTGGCGGTGTAGAACGGCAGCAGGCCAATCCCCATGCCCAGCTCGCTGGCCACCAGCATGGCGTCGGCGACATTGGTCATGAAGCTGTCCCGCGGGGCGATCACGCAGTGATCGAGGCCCTGGGGGAACACCCAGTCACCTTCGTACATCGGGTAGGCCATGCGCAGGCAGCGGTGCTCGTGGAGGTCTTCCGGCCGCTCGGGGATGCCGTTCAGCTCCAGGTAGCTGGGCGCGGCACAGGGGATGCTGAAGATATTGCCCAGCGGCACGGCGATCAGCTGCGAATCGGGCAATGCCTCATCCACGGTGATCACCACGTCGTGCCCCTCGGCCAGCGGATCGGGGTTGCGCTGGGACAGGATCAGCTCGATCACCACTTCCGGGCAGATCGCGTTGTAGCCGGCCACCAGCGGCATCAGCAGCATGCCCAGGCCATGCGGGCAATGCAGGCGCAGGCGACCACGCGGGGTGAGGTGCGCGCCGCGGGCTTCGTCCATGGCCTCGTCGGTCAGCGCCATGATCTGCCGCGCCCGCTCCAGAAAACGCTCGCCCGCCTCGCTCATGCGCAAACGCCGGGTGGTGCGGTGCAGCAGGCGGGTCTGCAGCTGGTTCTCCAGCTCGGCGACGATCCGCGACACCTGCGCCGCAGAAATGTCGAGGGCATTGGCGGCGGCGGCGAAACTGCCGCACTCCACCACCCGGGCAAAGGTACGCATGGCGTGCAGCATGTCCATGGGGGTTGGGCTCCTTGATGAGTCTTATTCGTACGTTCCAGGCAGGAATCTATCACGACTTAGCCCATTTATTGAGGATCACCAATGAATACATCATTGGTAAACATTGAAAAAGGAGCCTGCCATGAAACGTTCGATCGCTGTTGTCGCCCTGTCTGCCGCCCTTGCCTCGTTCGGCGCCTTCGCCGATACCCCCGCCAGCCAACCGGCCGCCAGCAACTATGAATACGGCATGCCGCTGGATGTGGCCAAGGTCATCTCGATCACCCCGGCCAGCAACGCCGCCGACTGCCAGGTCGGTACCGCGCACATGGTGTATGTCGACCACCAGGGCCAGAAACGCGAAGTCGACTACCGCGAAATGGGTAACTGCTCGCAGCAGTGAATCAGGCCAGTACCGCGTTGATCCAGCCAATCTGCCGGGCGAAGTCACGCAGCTTTTCTTGCGGGATGGCATCGCGGGCACGCTCGAAGTTGGCCAGGCTCTGCTGCTTCTGGCGCAGCATGCGCTGCCACTTGGTCACGAATGCCGGGCTTTTCTCGCGCATCAGCACAGGGCCGAAATACAGCTCTTCGGCACTGTAGGCCACCACCTCGCAAGGTTCGGCGACGATGATCTCGTAGTCGAAACGGTTTTCCCGCAGCAATTCTTCGCTGACGATCCGGTAGCCGTTGTCCATCAGCCAGCCGCGCAATTCGCGCTCATCGCCATTGGGCTGCAGGATCAGGCGCTCGCTGCCGTTCAGGCGCGCCTTGCCACGCTCGAGAATCTCGCACATGGTCTTGCCACCCATGCCGCACAGGCTGATGGCGGTGATGCGGTCGTCGGCCTCGATGGCCTCCAGGCCATCGGCCAGGCGTACGATGACGGTTTCCGTCAAGCCGTTGCGGCGCACGTTGCGCTGGGCCGAGGCATAGGGTGTCTGCGCCACCTCACCGGCCACCCCGGCTTCGATCACACCGCGCAGGGCCAGTGCCACCGGCAGGTAGCCGTGGTCCGAGCCGATATCGGCCAGGCGTGCGCCCTGCGGCACATGCGCCGCCACACGCTCCAGGCGCATCGATAATGTCTGTTCGTTCAACTTCAGCACCTTGCTCAACAATCGGCGGCGATTCTGACCGCCGAGGCGCAGCATTTCAATGCATAAGCGCCCATCGGCTCGACCCTTGCGACAGGCTCGCGTAGGCTTGCCGCTTTCCTTCCGTTGCAAGGCGAATACCCATGGCAGATCTTATCTACACACCGGATTCCGACGCTGAGTCCATTTCCTCCGACGTCGCTGAGTACAACGGTATCCTGGTGACCACGCAGATCCCGGCCGATCTCGATGCCGACATCACCCAGCAGAGCGAGAGCACCCTGCAGGCCCTGAAGGACGCGCTGGAAAAGGCCGGCAGCGGCATGGATCGGGTCATGCACCTGACCATCTACCTGACCGACATGGCCGACCGTGCTGCCTTCAACGAGGTCTACCAGCGCTTCTTCAGCAAGCCGTGGCCGGTGCGTGCCGCCGTTGGCGTGGCTGCACTTGCCTACCCGGAAATGCGCGTCGAAGTGACCGCCATGGCCGCCAAACGCTGATTACCGTTTTACCGGCTCCGCCTGCGGGCGGCGCCTTCTTTTCGAAAGCAGGACGCTGCATGCAATTCCCCCCGTTTCGCCGCAAGGCCCTGATCGCCTTGCTTCCCGGTCTGTGCCCATTGGCCCAGGCCGAACCCGCCACCACCTTCAATCTGCTGGAACCGGTGGTGGTCACCGGCACCTACGCCCCCAACCCGAGCTTCGACCTGCCCTACTCCATCGACACCGTCGACCGCCAGCAGATCGCCGATGGCCAGTTGGGCGTCAACCTGTCGGAGGCGCTCAACCGCGTACCGGGCCTGGTGGTGCAGAATCGCCAGAACTACGCCCAGGACTTGCAGATTTCCTCGCGTGGCTATGGCGCCCGCTCGGCCTTCGGCATCCGTGGCATCAAGCTGCTCAGCGACGGCATCCCGGCCAGTACCCCCGATGGCCAGGGCCAGGCCGCGTCGTTGAACCTGGACGTGGCGGACCGCATCGAAGTACTGCGCGGCCCGGCCTCCGCCCTTTACGGCAGCAACGCCGGTGGTGTGATCCAGATGTTCTCCCGTGATGGTTCGGGGCCGCCCAAGGTCGGCGCCGAAACCACCTTCGGCAGCGATGGCTTCAACAAGAACCACGTCTACAGCGAAGGCGGCAGCGAGCAGGCCGGCTTTCTGGTCGATGCCTCGCGCATGGACACCGACGGCTACCGCGACCACAGCGCCGCCCGCCGCGACCAGACTTTCGCCAAGGTGCACGTCAAGCCGGACGAAGACAGCCGCCTGGCGCTGATCTTCAGCACCCTGGAGCAGAACGGCACCGAAGACCCGCTGGGCCAGACCTGGGACGCCTACAAGCACGACCCACGTTCGGTGGCGGCGCGCGCCGAGGAGTACGACACACGCAAGAGCATCCACCACCAGCAGGTGGGCATGAACTACGAACGTTACTTCGGCGAGGCGACCCTGCAGTTCAACCTGTATGCGGGCAAGCGCAGCGTCATCCAGTACCTGTCGATCCCCAAGGGCACCCCGGCGAACAACCGCGGTGGCGGCGTGGTCGACTTCGACCGCGAATTCCATGGCGGCACCCTGCGCTGGATCCAGCCGGTCAGCGCCGCCCCCGGCAACCTGACCCTGACCTTCGGTGCCGACTATGACCGCAGCCGCGACGACCGGCGCGGCTACCAGAACTTCAGCGGCAACACCCTGGGCGTGAAAGGCGACCTGCGCCGGGATGAAAAGGACACCGCCACCAGCCTCGACCCCTATGTGCAGGCCCACTGGGAACTGGACCGCTGGACCGTGGATGCCGGCCTGCGCCACAGCAGCATGGAAATGGAGGTGGACGACCACTTCCTGGCCAACGGCGATGCCAGTGGGTCGAAGAAGTACCAGCGTACGACCCCGACCCTGTCGGTGATGTACGCCTTCACCCCCGACCTGCATGGCTACATCAGCGCCGGCCAGGGCTTCGAAACCCCGACCCAGGCCGAGATGGCCTATGCGCCCGGTGCCCTGGAAGGCTTCAACTTCAATCTGGAACCGGCCACCAGCACCCAGTACGAACTGGGCCTGAAGATGCGCCCGGATGAGCGCACGCGGATCAATGCCGCGATCTTCGAGATCCGCACCAAGGACGAGATCGTAGTCGCGGCCTCGACCGATGGCCGCACCAGCTACCGCAACGCCGGCAAGACCCTGCGCCGCGGCTTCGAGCTGAGCGTGCAGCGTGAACTGAGCCCGCAGTGGCAGGCCAACCTGGCCTACACCCTGCTCGACGCCACCTATGACGAGGCCTTCACCCAGGGCACCACGACCATCGACAAGGGCAACCAGCTGCCCGGCGTGCCGCGCAGCAGCTTGTTCGGCGAGCTGGTGTGGAAGCCGCGGGATGGCATCAGCATGGGGCTCGAAGGGCAGTACCGGAGCAAGGTGTACGTCGAGGACACCAATGACCAGCATGCGGCGCCGGGTTATGCGGTGTTCAACTGGCGTACGCAGTTCCAGCAGCAGGTCGGGCCGTGGACCTTCCACCAGCTGGTGCGCCTGGACAACTTGCTGGACCGGCAGTACGTGGGCTCGGTGATTGTCGGCGATGGCAATGGCCGGTATTACGAGGCGGCGCCGGGCAGGTCCTGGTATGCCGGGGCCGGGCTGGAATACCAGTTCTGAGCCTTTGGGGCTGCTTTGCAGCCCTTCGCGGCGGTTCGGCGGCCCGACTTGCCCGCTCCCACAGGTACTGCACAGGTTCAGGGCCTGTGGAAATCCTGTGGGAGCGGGTTTACCCGCGAAAGGGCCGGGCCGCACACCTCTCGGCACTCAAAGATGCCACCCGCCCCATTCCCCGCTACAATGCCGCCCTAACCGTGACAGCCCGAACCTATAACGACATGTCCCTTCCTAAGAATCACCTGGAACTGCTCAGCCCTGCCCGTGACGTGGCCATCGCCCGCGAGGCGATCCTGCACGGCGCTGATGCCATCTACATCGGCGGCCCGAGCTTCGGCGCGCGCCACAACGCCTGCAACGAAGTCAGCGATATCGCCGAACTCGTCGAGTTCGCCCGTCGCTACCATGCACGCGTGTTCACCACCATCAACACCATCCTCCACGACAACGAGCTGGAACCGGCACGCAAGCTGATCCACCAGCTCTACGACGCCGGCGTCGACGCGCTGATCGTGCAGGACCTGGGGGTGATGGAGCTGGATATCCCGCCGATCGAGCTGCATGCCAGTACCCAGACCGACATCCGTACCCTGGAGCGGGCCAAGTTCCTCGACCAGGCCGGGTTCTCCCAGCTCGTGCTGGCCCGCGAGCTGAACCTGCAGCAGATCCGCGCCATCGCCAGCGAAACCGACGCGGCCATCGAGTTCTTCATCCACGGTGCGCTGTGCGTGGCCTTCTCCGGCCAGTGCAACATCTCCCACGCCCAGACCGGGCGCAGCGCCAACCGCGGTGACTGCTCCCAGGCCTGCCGCCTGCCGTACACCCTGAAGGACGACCAGGGCCGCGTAGTGGCGTTCGAGAAGCACCTGCTGTCGATGAAGGACAACAACCAGACCGCCAACCTGGCCGACCTGGTCGATGCCGGCGTGCGCTCGTTCAAGATCGAGGGCCGCTACAAGGACATGGGCTATGTGAAGAACATCACCGCCCACTACCGCAAGGAACTCGACGCCATCCTCGAAGGCCGCCCGGAACTGGCCCGCGCCTCCAGCGGCCGTACCGAGCACTTCTTCCTGCCCGACCCGGACAAGACCTTCCACCGCGGCAGCACTGACTACTTCGTCACCGACCGCAAGGTCGACATCGGCGCCTTCGACTCGCCGACCTTCACTGGCCTGGCCGTGGGTGTAGTGGAAAAGGTCGGCAAGCGCGATATGCAGGTGGTCACCGAGGTGCCGCTGACCAACGGCGACGGCCTCAACGTGCTGGTCAAGCGTGAGGTGGTGGGCTTCCGCGCCAACATCGCCGAGCCGCGTGGCGAGTTCGAGGAAGACGGCCAGAAGCGCTACCGCTACCGCGTCGAGCCCAACGAGATGCCAGAAGGCCTGCACAAGCTGCGGCCGAACCACCCGCTGTCGCGCAACCTCGACCACAACTGGCAGCAAGCTCTGCTGCGCACCTCGTCGGAGCGTCGCGTGGGCGTCGAGTGGCATGCGGTGCTGCGCGAGCAGCGCCTGATGCTGACCCTCAGCAGCGAGGAAGGCGTCAGCGTGCAGGTGGCCCTGGACGGCCCATTCGGCGCTGCCAACAAGCCACAGCAGGCCCTGGACCAGCTGCACGACCTGCTCGGCCAGCTGGGTACCACGATGTACCACGCCAACCGCATCGAGCTGGATGCGCCGCAGGCGTTCTTCATCCCCAACTCGCAGCTCAAGGCCCTGCGCCGTGAAGCCATCGAGGCGCTGACCGAAGCCCGCGTCAAGGCCCACCCGCGCGGTTCGCGCAAGGCCGAGACCACACCGCCACCGGTGTACCCGGAGTCGCACCTGTCGTTCCTGGCCAACGTCTACAACCAGAAGGCCCGCGACTTCTACCACCGCCATGGCGTGCAACTGATCGACGCAGCGTACGAAGCCCATGAGGAACACGGCGAAGTGCCGGTGATGATCACCAAGCACTGCCTGCGCTTCTCGTTCAACCTGTGCCCCAAGCAGGCCAAGGGCGTGACTGGCGTGCGTACCAAGGTGGCACCGATGCAGCTGATCCAGGGCGATGAAGTGCTGACCCTGAAGTTCGACTGCAAGCCGTGCGAGATGCATGTGATCGGCAAGATGAAGAACCACATCATCGACCTGCCGACCCCGGGTAGCGCGGTGGCTCAGGTGGTGGGGCATATCAGCCCGGAAGATCTGCTCAAGACCATTCCACGCGGGATGCATTGATGGCTGGGGGCTGCGATGCAGCCCCGCTTTTGATACTTACAGAATGCCCAACCCGCGTGCGGTACGGTCCACCGCAATCCGGGTTTTCTCCACCAGCTCATCCAGCTCGCTGTGGTTGGCCACCAAGGCCGGCGCCATGATCATCCGCCCCAGGGTCGAACGAATGATCACCCCTTCCTCGAAGCCATAAGTACGGCACTGCCAGGCCAGGTCATTCTCATTGGCATAGCGCTTGCGGCTGCCCTTGTCCTCGGCGAACTGCAGCGCTGCCACCAGGCCGGCGCCTTGCACTTGGCCAATCAGCGGGTGGTTGGCAAACACTTCGCGCAGGATGCGCTGCAGGTACGGCCCGGTGTCTTCCTTGACCTGGCGCACGATGCCTTCATCGCGCAGCGCCTTGAGGTTGGCAATGGCCACCGCCGCCGCCACCGGGTGCCCGGAATAGGTCAGGCCGTGGGCAAACACCCCGCCCCGCTCAACCAGCGCCTCGGCAATGCGCTTGCTCAGTACCAGGCCGCCCATCGGCACGTAGCCCGAGGTCAGGCCCTTGGCGATCGACAGCGTGTCCGGCTCGAAGCCGAAGTATTCGTGGGCGAACCACTCGCCGGTGCGGCCAAAGCCACCGATCACTTCATCAGCACACAGCAAGACATCGTACTGGCGGCAGATGCGCTGGATTTCCGGCCAGTAGCTTTCCGGCGGGAAGATCATGCCGCCCGCGCCCTGGAACGGCTCGGCGATGAAGCCAGCGACGTTCTCGGCACCCAGCTCGAGGATCTTCTCTTCCAGCTGCAGGGCACAGCGGCGACCGAACTCGGCCGGGGTCAGGTCACCACCGGCGGCGTACCAGTACGGCTCGTCGATGTGCGCGACATCCGGGATCATCCCACCCATTTCGTGCATGAACTTCATGCCGCCCAGCGCGGTGGCTGCCAGGGTCGAGCCGTGGTAACCGTTCCAGCGGCCGATCATGATCTTCTTGCTCGGCTGGCCGACCACCTGCCAGTAACGGCGCACGGTGCGGATCAGCACCTCGTTGGCCTCGGAGCCGGAGTTGGTGTAGATGGCGTGGCTGTAGTGGCCCGGCAGCAGGCTGAACAGCAGCTCCGACAGCTCGATCACCGCCGGGTGGGTGGTGTGGAAGAACATGTTGTAGTAGGCCAGCTGGTCCATCTGCGCGGCGGCGGCGGCGGTCAGGTCCTTGCGGCCATAGCCGAGCTGGGTGCACCACAGGCCCGACATGCCGTCCAGGTAGCGCTTGCCGTCGCTGTCCCACAGGTGCAGGCGCTCACCACCGACCATCACCCGTGGGCCTTCGGCGTTCAGTGCCTTCTGGTCGAGGAAGGCATGGATGTGGTGGGCGGCGTCGCCGGCCTGGTAGTCACGGGTATCGCGCTGGGCTTGCAGCTTGGCTTGGAACGGTGCGTTCATTGTTGTTCTCCGGGGTAAAACGCGGCGTGCAGTTGGCCCTGCCAGGCCGCTGACAGTAAAAAACGGGTGGGGTGAAACGGCGCGTTCAGCGCCTTCGCAGGTAGCTTTCCAGCGGGTCCTTGCTCAGGCCTTCCTGGGCCTGGGCGAGCGAGTCGATGAACAGCGAAAACAGCTCGGACTGCTTGGCGATATCGAGCTTGGTGTAGAGGTTCTTGCGATGGGTCTTGACCGTGTCTTCGCTGATGCCCAGGCGCTCGGCCAGGGAACGGGTCGAGTGGCCGCGCAGCAGGTACTGGGCGATGCGGCACTCGCGCTCGGTGAGCAACGACGAGCCGAAGTTGTTCAGCGCAGCGTTGATCTGCCGGCCCAGGGCGCTCTCGAAGCGCCCGCCCAGGGCGTCGACATCCAGGTGGCCCCATTGCCGTCGCACCGTGGCCACCACCCACGGCGCCACGCACTTGAGGTCATTGACCTGCTGGCGGTCCAGGCGGCGGGTACTGGCCAGGGCCACGGCGATGGTCAGGTGCTCGTCGAGCGGCACGATGAAGTTGAGTTCGTCTTCCAGGTGGGCGTGCTGGTAGAACGCCAGGTAGTACTCGCTGCGCTTGAAGTGGTCCGGTGCAACGTCGCTGAGGCGGTAGCAACCGGGGGCGATGCCGTCCATGCAGGCGCGATAGAACGGGCACAGCAGGTAGTAGCCTTCGAGGTACTTCTGGATATTGCCTTCCGGCAGCCACGGGCCCTCTTCGTCCTTTTCGAACAGCGCCGAGGGCAGACCTTTGCGAGGATAGAGAAAAACAGTAATCGCCTGGCACGGGGCAATCAGCTTGAGCGCGGCGAACAGCGCCTCGACGAAGCCCGGCGAGCCCTGGGCGTCGACGACACGGGCCATTTGCGCGTACCAGTCAGGCGATTTCAGCCGGTCTTTGCTCATTGTCGTGTCCCATGCCAGGGTTGTTGTGGCTGGGATTCTTGCACGGGGCCTGGTTACAGACCATCACCCTTAGGGGTGAGCCCCAGGCCCGGTTCAGGGTAAGGCAGGTCCCAAGAGTGGGCTCAGCTGATGGCCTCAAGAAACACCCAGGACGCCAGCGCAGTCAGGACCAGCACAGCAACCACAACGAAGATCATGTAGCGATAATCGTTCTGAGTCATCACGGCATCTCCCCCAAAAGCATGGTTTTTCAGGGAGAGAGCAATTCCCATTCCATATCGTGCTGCTGGCCTATCTTATGCTTGGCTGCTTGTGAGCTTCCAA
This sequence comes from Pseudomonas sp. CC120222-01a, assembly GCF_003097235.1. Lineage (GTDB taxonomy): Bacteria > Pseudomonadota > Gammaproteobacteria > Pseudomonadales > Pseudomonadaceae > Aquipseudomonas. Next base: position 59,283 of record NZ_QEQQ01000020.1, read on the forward strand.
TCGCTGAACGTCCCTGGCGAACCATATTCCTACCGCAATCACCATCAGGCAGATGAACACAACGTCCCATGCCCTGTGTTCGATGGCGGCCACGATCGCAAAAAACTGCAGGGCGCCAGCCCACCACAGAAACGGTCTGATTTTCGAGTAGCGCATAACCCACCTCACTGCCCCCAACTATCAAAAGTCTAGTTGAGTACCGACCCGGCAACGCCCTGCCCTGCACCGGCACTGACCTACCGCCCCGCCGACAATCGCCCCATGCACCACCGCATGAAATCCGAATAGTCATAGGTGATAACGGTATGCGCCCCCTACAGCAGCAGTTCTGCAGTCTGTCCGAACGAATATCGGTAGCCCCTGCAAAATGCTTCCCACCCCTCAGCCGACCATCCTGACCGTCGCTTGACTTGTCTCAAGTCATGGTGGCCGGCCTGCTTCGCGGTAAGGCGTTTCCTGGCCTTCTCCAGGTCAAGCAGTGCGACTTTTACGCACGCTTCGCTGAAGTCAACAAAGACATGTTTCAGGTACAAGCAACCGTGCTGCCAGCGGCCAAGGTTCAATCTGGCAAGTTCTCGGCCATATGCTTCTAAAATCTCGTGGTGGCGCCTGAATCCAAGTGATTGGTCGAGGTTGCGGGCGTAGTAGTCTTCCACCGACAAATAACCGTCCAGAGCTGCCGTCACCATCACTGCATGCCAATCTCCGTCGCGTTTACGGACTTCGGCGTGGAGTAGCGATGGCGTTGCCACGCCCAATGACGCTGCCGCACGCAGAGCCTTTGCTTCGCGGGCAACAGTCGGATACCCGAACGGGTGTAAAAGGCTTCGATAGACATGCCCGACTTGCTGCTTTTTGTAGAAGGTCTGGCCCTCTAGCTCAACCCGGAGAACGCCACTTTCCCCGCCCCTGCGGATATTGGGGGGTTCCACCCAGTTGCCGGGGGCATTCAGGATGTCCTCAACACGTGGGTAGGAGGTTCTCAGACTTGTTGAATTATTATTTGTCATTGAGCACTCACTCATATGCCAGCCTTGGCGCGGCGAGATCCAAAATATAACAGTCACTTCGCAGACAAATCGATACCGTGGATAACAGGGAGCGCTTTATGACCATTCGCAGCTTGGCGAAAAACCTGCCTGCAGATCCTGACAAGGAAGGCTGGGTGCTTGGGTGGGGCGTCCTTCGGGATAGACATCCATGGCATTTTGTCGACGTCTATGCCGACCAGAAAACAGCCAAGGCGGAAGCGCAACGCCGCGGTGATGGCTACGTGGTGGAGTACGGCTCTCACCGCCTTGGCTCGAAAGAATTTGTGTGCGGCATCACCCTGCCTGAGGGCTGAGCAGTCAGCGTGGATGAAGTGCCATTACCGCGCCGCGACATAGCGGCCAAGGTATTAGCTGCGCGCTTTCTTAACGATCCCGGCGGCCATGAGCGCAGCGCCTGGTATCCATAGACCAGCGTTCGAAGTGGCCAGCCCGACAACAAGCAGCCCGATACCGACAGCAAACATAAGCGTTCTCTCTAACTAGAAATATCCATTTCACAACCCGCCAATTTAGGCACAAGCCGGTCGCAGGAGCGGCCAAGGCGTCGTCATGCCTGAAAAAATCAAGCTGATCCAGCGACTCTTCAACGCACGGCGCCCGAATCGGCCCATCCAGTGAGCCCTTTTGTGCTCCAACCGAGCAAAGGTGGGCTGTGGATCAACGAGCCAAGTGTTACAATCCGCCCATTCAAATCGGCGCTCAAGGCGCTGAACGTCCGTAAACGCCGCCAGTACGACACCCGCCACACCTACGCAACCATGTGCCTGATGCCTGGGATGAACCCCGCGTTCATCGCGAGTCAGCTTGGCCACAGCGTCGAGATGTTGCTCTCTACCTACGCGAAATGGATCAGCTCCTCCTCGGATTGGAGGGAGCTGGAGAAGCTGCCGCCCCGAGTCGAATTGGCCCAAAATTGGCCCAAAACGGACGAGAGGGCCTAAATACACCTCTGGAACCCCCGCAGGACAAGCACTTGATTTCTACCGCCAACATCACCATGCAGTTCGGCTCCAAGCCGCTGTTCGAAAACGTTTCGGTCAAATTCAACAACGGCAACCGCTACGGCCTGATCGGTGCCAACGGTTGCGGCAAGTCGACCTTCATGAAGATCCTCGGCGGTGACCTGGAGCCGTCCGGCGGCCAGGTCATGCTCGAGCCGAACACGCGCCTGGGTAAACTGCGCCAGGACCAGTTCGCCTACGAAGAATTCACCGTGATCGACACCGTGATCATGGGCCACGGCCAGCTGTGGAAGGTCAAGGCCGAGCGCGACCGCATCTACTCGCTGCCGGAAATGACCGAGGAAGACGGCATGGCCGTCGCCGAGCTGGAAACCGAGTTTGCCGAAATGGACGGTTACACCGCCGAGTCCCGCGCCGGTGAACTGCTGCTGGGCCTGGGTATTCCGCTGGAGCAGCACTTTGGCCCGATGAGCGAAGTGGCGCCGGGTTGGAAGCTGCGTGTGCTGCTGGCCCAGGCGCTGTTCTCGGACCCGGACGTGCTGCTGCTCGACGAACCGACCAACCACCTGGACATCAACACCATCCGCTGGCTGGAAACCATCCTCACGGCGCGTAACAGCACCATGATCATCATTTCCCACGACCGGCACTTCCTCAACAGCGTGTGCACGCACATGGCTGACCTGGACTACGGTGAGCTGCGCCTGTTCCCGGGCAACTACGACGAGTACATGACCGCGGCCACCCAGTCGCGCGAGCAGCTGCTGTCGGACAACGCCAAGAAGAAAGCCCAGATCGCCGAACTGCAGACCTTCGTCAGCCGCTTCTCGGCCAACGCCTCCAAGGCCAAGCAGGCCACTTCGCGTGCCAAGCAGATCGACAAGATCCAGCTGGCCGAGGTCAAGCCTTCGAGCCGTGTCAGCCCGTTCATTCGCTTCGAGCAGACCAAGAAGCTGCACCGCCAGGCGGTGGTCGTCGAGAAGATGGCGAAAGCCTTCGACGACAAGGTGCTGTTCAAGAACTTCGACATCACCGTCGAAGCGGGCGAGCGCGTGGCGATCATCGGCCCCAACGGTATCGGCAAGACCACCCTGCTGCGCACCCTGGTCGGCGAGATGACCCCGGATGCCGGCTCGGTGAAGTGGACCGACAGCGCCGAAGTGGGCTACTACGCCCAGGACCACGCCCACGACTTCGAAGACGACATGACCCTGTTCGACTGGATGGGCCAGTGGACCAGCGGCGAGCAGGTCATCCGCGGCACCCTGGGGCGCATGCTGTTCTCCAACGACGAGATCCTCAAGTCGGTGAAGGTGATTTCCGGTGGTGAGCAAGGCCGCATGCTGTTCGGCAAGCTGATCCTGCAGAAACCGAACGTGCTGGTGATGGACGAGCCGACCAACCACCTGGACATGGAATCGATCGAAGCGTTGAACCTGGCGCTGGAAAACTACCCGGGCACCCTGCTGTTCGTCAGCCATGACCGCGAGTTCGTGTCGTCGCTGGCGACCCGCATCATCGAGCTGAGCGCTGATGGTGTAGTGGACTTCAGCGGGACTTATGACGATTACCTGCGTAGCCAGGGCGTCGTGGTCTGAGGTAGATCAGCTGGCCTGGTCGCCTTGTGGTGACCGGGCTGGCTCTCGCCGATGAATAATTCGTTAGCCTGCTTTCATTTACTTCGCGCAGCGGCCATGATTAGGGCACGCCCAACCGCCCGCCCGCGAAAGAGCCCATGACCGCGCAACAGCCCGCCCCCGCCAGCAGCACCCTCAGCATTACCCTGCAGATCCTGTCGATCGTCTTCTACACCTTTATTGCCTTCCTCTGCATCGGCCTGCCGATCGCGGTGCTGCCCAGCTATGTCCATGATCAGCTGGGCTTTGGTGCGGTGATCGCCGGGGTGACCATCGGCCTGCAGTACCTTTCCACCCTGCTCAGCCGCCCATTTGCCGGGCGCGTGGCCGATACCCTGGGGGGCAAGAAGGCGATTGGCTATGGCCTGCTGGGCATCGCCGGTTGCGGGGTGCTGACGCTGCTCTCGGCCTGGTCGCTGCAGGTGCCGTTGCTGAGCCTGGCCCTGCTACTCGGCGGCCGCGTGCTGCTGGGCCTGGCGCAGGGGCTGATCGGCGTCGCCACCTTGAGCTGGGGCATCAGCCAGGTCGGCCCGGAACACACGGCGCGGGTGATCTCGTGGAATGGCATCGCCTCGTACGGGGCGATCGCCATCGGTGCGCCGGTCGGTGTGCTGGCGGTCGCCGGCCTGGACTTCAGCGTGCTCGGCCCTGCCCTGCTGGCGCTGGCGCTGCTGGCCTTGCTGGTGCTGCGCAAACGCCCCGACGTCGTGGTGACGCGCGGCGAGCGGCTACCGTTCTGGTCGGCCTTCGGCCGAGTTGCGCCGTGCGGCCTGGGGCTGACCCTGGCGTCGATCGGCTACGGCACCCTGACCACCTTCGTCACCCTTTATTACCTAGAGCGTGGCTGGGTCGGTGCGGCCTGGTGCCTGAGTGCCTTCGGCCTGTGCTTCATCATTTCGCGGCTGCTGTTCGTCAACGCGGTCAACCGCTTTGGCGGCTACAACGTGGCCATGGCCTGCATGGCCACCGAGGTGCTCGGCCTGAGCCTGCTGTGGCTGGCCCCCTCGCCACCCTGGGCGCTGGTCGGCGCTGGCCTGACCGGCTTCGGCCTGTCGCTGGTGTACCCGGCACTGGGTGTCGAAGCGATCAAGCAGGTGCCGAGCAGCAGCCGCGGTGCCGGGCTGGGGGCTTATGCGGTGTTCTTCGACATGGCACTGGCCATCGCCGGCCCGGTGATGGGCGCGGTGGCAGTGCACCTGGGTTATGCCTCGATTTTCTGTGTCGCGGCCCTGCTGGCCTTGGCCGGGGTCGGCCTGACGCTACTGCTGGCGCGGCGCAGTCACCGCAGCTGAACGCTCGGCGTGCTCCGGTGCGCCCAGGGCCTGGGTGAAGAAGGCGGCCGTGTCGCGCTGCAGTGAATGATGGATGTGGCGGCGGTCGACGCCATCGGCGTCCTTGCACAGCGCCGCCATGCGCGCGCGCTGCTCCTCGTCGCAGCGGGCCATGAACACGAAGTGCCCGGCCCCGGCCAGCAAGCGGTAGTCCGGGGTGATCGGCAGCTTGCGCGCCAGTTCCTCGGCATTGCGGTCCACCGCCACCAACTGATCACTGTCGCCACTGTAGATCAGCGCAGGCACCCTTACCCCGGCCAGGGCATGGCGACCAAACATCAAGCTCAGGGGTGCCATCAGCATCACCGCGCCAACCCGTGAGTCGGCCTTGGGCGAAAGCTCGCTGCGATCGGCTATCAGCACGCCATGGGTCTTGCAGGCATCGGCATCACCCGGGCGCTCCAGGCAGTAACGGCGCAGGCGATCGAGGTCGGGCTGGGCGCCAGACAGGATCAACGCGGTTTCACCGCCAGCCGAATAGCCGATCACACCGACCTTGCCATCATTCAGGTAGGGACCAAGCAACGCGTCTTCACGGGCGGACGTGATGGCCTCGCTGACCTGCAGCGGCCGACCATACAGATTGCTCAGCGTACCCAGGCGGCTGTGATCGCGGGCGTTGTCGCCCGGGTGCACCACCGCCACCACGACGAAACCCTGGCGGGCCAGGGCGGTGGCCAGGTAATGCAATGCCAGCGGGCTGCCGGTGTTGCCGTGGGACAGCACCACCAGCGGGAACTGCCCGAGGGCGACCGGGGCCTCTTCAGCGACGTCGATGGGGTAACCGTCGATGCGGATATTATGTGGCGTGCCATGGGATGGGTAGAACGCCAGGGCCTGCATCGGCCGGGCATCGACCGGGTCGTCGAGGGTCATGTGATGCAAACCGGCAACCCACGGGGAGGCTTCGGCATGGGCCAACAGGCCGCCGAGCAGCAACGCCAGCAAACAGCGGGGAGTGTTCATCGGTCAGCTATCGCGCAGCAAGCATCAGGATAGCGTCAGCATAGATCCGGCCTTAGCACCGGCAGATGAAAACTGGATGAAAAAACCGGCTGGCGCACGGGGTGCCAGCCGGTTTTTTTGACGCCAGGCGATCAGGCTGCGGCGAACAGCTCGTTGGCAATCTGCGCCTGGGCGGCGTCGATGGCCTGGGTACGGTGTTCCGGACCGTAGGCCAGGCCGTGGGCACGGACCACTTCCAGGTCGGTGATGCCGATGAAGCCGAGGAACACCTTGAGGAAGTCTTCATGCCCAACGCCAGTCGGCTGGCCAGCGTGCAGGCCACCGGCGGTGGAGACCAGCACCACTTTCTTGTTGCCGCACAGGCCTTCCGGGCCGGCTTCGGTGTAACGGAAGGTCTTGCCGGCTACGGCCACGCGGTCGATCCAGGCCTTGAGCTGGGTCGGTACGCTGAAGTTGTACATCGGCGCGCCAATCACCACGGCGTCGGCGGCGAGGAATTCTTCCAGGGTTTCGGCGCTCAGCTTGGCTTCGAAGGCCTGGGCGGCGTCGCGGGCTTCTTCCGGGGTACCGGCTGCTACCAGGGTGGCGGACGAGAAGTGGGCGATGGCGTCGGCAGCCAGGTCACGGTAGACCACTTCGATGCTCGGGTCTGCGGCTTTCCAGGCTTCGACCACTTCGCGGCTCAGTTGGCGAGAGGCGGAATTGTCGCCCAGGATGCTCGAATCGATATGCAACAGTTTCATGGGACTCTCCTGTGAATGAAGACCGCAGCGGTGGGCGATCACGATGGGGAAAATCCTACCGGGATGCCGAATGGCTGAAAAGTCAGTAAAAATGCGTTAGTTTGTCCCACAGGTAGAACAGTGAGACAGCCCCATGCAAGACCTCAATGACCTCTTCTATTTTGCCCAGGTGGTTGAAGCCGGCGGCTTTGCTGCGGCCGGGCGCCAGTTGGGCATCCCCAAGTCGCGCCTGTCGCGGCGGATTGCCGAACTGGAAGAACGCCTTGGCACCCGCCTGCTGCAGCGCACCACGCGCCAACTCAAGCTGACGGCCGTTGGTGAACGATACCTGCACCATTGCCAGGCCATGCTGCTGGAGGCCGAGGCCGCCGACGAAGTGGTGGCAAGCATGAGCAGCGAGCCACGTGGGCGCCTGCGCGTATCGTGCCCGGTGGCCCTGGCCCATGCGTTTCTGCCGGACGTCATCAGCCGCTTCCTCGAACAATACCCGCAGGTGCAACTGGACATGGTCCTGCTCAACCGCCGTGTCGACCTGATTTCCGAAGGCATCGACGTGGCCCTTCGCGTACGCGACCTGGGCGACGAGGACCCGGCACTGGTCACCCGCCGGCTGCGCCAGGCGCAAATGCAGCTGGTGGCGGCGCCGGGCTTTGCCGACCATATCCGCGAACCCTCCGAGCTGGCCACCCTGCCCGTGCTGGGCGCAGCCGAAGCCGATCGGCTGGTGCACTTCCGCTTGTTCGGGCCCAATGGCCGGCAGCAGGAGATCGCCCTGGAGCCACGCTTGGCGATTGACGATTTTGTCGTGCGCAACGCTGCCGTGCGCGCCGGGCTGGGCTTTACCGCCCTGCCCAGCATGTTCTGCGAAGAGGAGCTGGAACGTGGCGAGCTGGTCAAGCTGCTGCCGGACTGGTCCTTGCCAGGCGGCTACCTGCAGGCGGTCTACCCTCATCGACGGGGCTTGTTACCGGCCGTGCGGGCGTGGATAGACCACCTGGCGGCGTCATTCGAGGCGTGTGGGGAGCGTTATGTCTAGACAGAAAATGAGCGAAGAGCAGGTGGCGGCGTTCTGCCTGAGCCTGCCGGGTGCGCGGGAAGACTACAAATGGGGCGGCATTCGGGTGTTTTCCGTGGCCGGCAACAAGATGTTCGCCGTGCTCGACCTGGCCGGGGCGGGGTTGTCGTTCAAGGTCGCCGATGAACTGTTTCTGGGTTATTGCGACCGGCCCGGCGTGCGGCCAGCGCCTTATCTGGCACGGGCGAAATGGATCAGCATGGAACCGCCCTACCCCATGGGCCGGGACGAACTTTGCGACCTGCTGCAGCGCTCGCACCAACTGGTGGTGCGGCGGCTGCCAAAACGTCTGCAGGCAGGCCTGCTGAGCTGATCAGTTGAACGGCAGAAAACGGCTGCCCAGGAACAGGTAATCGAGCCAGAACACCTGGTGCAGCAGCACGATGCCCCAGAACACCAGTTGGTAAGACAGTTTGCGCGTCTTGTGCCGGAACAGCTGCTGGGCCACCAGTGCGCCGGGCCAGCCCCCCAGCAACTCGCTGGCATGCAGCACCTTTTCAGGGGTGCGCCAGGCATCGCCCTGGGCCTGGCGTTTATCCTGCCAGTACAGCAGCAGGCTGATCAGGCTGACCAGCGGGTACGCCGCCAGTGGCCCCCAGGTCTGCCCGCTCCAGCCCATCTTGGCCGCGCCAAGCCCAGGCAATAGGCACAGCACCGCCAGCAGCAAGCATTTCAGGCGCGCATTGCGCACGCCCTGTGTGCGCTCGGCGCCGCGTGGCGCCGTGTGCTGTGCCCGCGCCATGTCAGCTGTGCGCCGTCGACCAGTCAACCCAGCCGAACTGCCAGGTCGCCAGGATCAGCAGACCAAAGACGATGCGGTACCAGGCAAAGGCCGCGTAGCTGTGGTTGGCGATGAACTTCAACAGCGCGCGAACCGCAATCATCGCGAAGATGAACGAGGTCACGAAGCCGAGGGCGAACACCGGCAAGTCGCTCGGTTCGAACAGATGGCGGTACTTGTAGCCCGAATACACCGCCGCACCGACCATGGTCGGCATCGCCAGGAAGAACGAGAACTCGGTGGCCGCCTTGCGCGACAGGCCGAACAGCAGGCCGCCGATAATGGTGGAACCGGAGCGCGATGTGCCCGGGATCATCGCCAGGCACTGCACGAAACCGATCTTCAGGGCATGGCTCCAGCGCATGTCGTCGACATGGTCGACCGCCACGGTGTGCTGGCGACGTTCAGCCCAGAGCATGATCACACCACCGATTACCAGCGCCGTCGCCACGGTGATCGGGTTGAACAGGTACTCATGGATCAAGTCGGCGAACAGCACGCCCAGCACCACCGCCGGCATGAACGCCAGTAGCAGGTTACCGGTGAAACGCCGGGCCTTTGGCTGGCTGGCCAGGCCGAACACCACTTCGAGGATCTTGCCTCGGAACTCCCACACGACTGCCAGGATCGCCGCCAGCTGGATGATGATGTTGAACGCCATGGCCCGTTCGCCACCAAACCCGATGAGGTCGGCGACGATGATCTGGTGGCCGGTACTGGAAATCGGCAGAAACTCCGTGAGCCCCTCGACCACACCTAAGATGATTGCCTGGAAGGCAGTCCAAAAATCCATTATTCCCCCGATGAAGCGCTGCTGCTTGCAGGCCCCTAGTTCTTGGTTTGCTTGTGATTACCGCACGCGGCGCGGCCTTTTTACAGCGACTGCTGGGACCGGCGCCAGTGGAAAAGTTCACCCCGACTAAAGGTTTCATCTCGCACGGCCGAGATCCTATCAAAGCGGCAAGGCAAAGGCTCGTGCGGCCGGTGGCAGAGTAGCCAATAACTAGCACTTAGCCATTAGTCGAGTGCCTGCCGCCTGCAAAGCGTGTTTGGATGCACCTGAATAAAAAGAACAATGCGGGAGTGAGTTCAATGAAGGCATTGCGGTCGATGTCGATCAGCCGGCGTCTGTGGCTGATTCTGGTGGTGGCGGTGGGCATGCTGGTGGTGCTCGGCCTGCTGATGTTGCGCCAGATCCATGGCGACCTGTACCAGGCCAAGGCGGAAAAGACCCGCCACGTGGTGCAGACCGCCGCTGGTGTGCTGGCCTACTACCAGGGCCTGGAAGCCGCCGGTACCCTCAGCCGCGAGGCGGCCCAGCAGCAGGCCCTGCAAGTGGTACGGGCGCTGCGCTACGACCAGAACGACTATTTCTGGATCAACGACCTGGGGCCGAAGATGATCATGCATCCGGCCAACCCCAAGCTCGACGGCCAGGACCTCTCGGCCATTCGCGACCCGGACGGCTTCGCCGTGTTCAACGAGATGGTCGCCCTCGCCCGCAGCCAGGGCGCCGGCCCGGTCGACTATCGCTGGCCCAAGCCGGGTGCCAGCGAGCCGGTGGCCAAGACGTCGTATATCCAGCTGTTCAAGCCTTGGGGCTGGATCATCGGCTCTGGCGTCTACGTAGACGACGTGCAGGCCGAATTCGCCCGCCAGCTGCGCGATGCCTCGCTGGTAGGCTTGGGCATCGCCCTCCTGCTGGGGCTTGTGGTCACGCTGATCGCCCGCAGCATCGCCCGTCCGCTGCAAGAGGCAGTGCAGGCCATGGGCAACATCGCCAGCGGCGAAAGCGACCTGACCCGCCGCCTGGACACCCACGGCCGTGACGAGATCACCCACCTGGGCCAGCACTTCAACCAGTTCAACGGCAAGCTGCAAGGTGTGGTTGGCCAGCTTCAGGGCGCTGCCCATGCCCTGGCACAGTCGGCCGGGCACGTCGGCGACAATGCTGGCGCCGCCCAGCAACACAGTGCCCAGCAGTCCCTGCAGATGGACCAGGTGGCGACGGCGGTCAACGAAGTCACCTATGCCGTGCAGGACGTGGCCAAGACGGCCGAACAGGCCGCCGGTGAGATGCGCGCCGCGCAGCAACAGGTGGAACACGGCCAGCAGGCCATCCATGGCAGCCTGCAACAGATCGACCGGCTTTCGGCGACCATCGAGCAAGCGGTGCAGGTGATCCGCGACCTGGCCGGGCACAGCACGAAGATTGGCGGGGTGCTGGAGGTGATCCGCGCCATCGCCGAGCAGACCAACCTGCTCGCCCTCAACGCGGCCATCGAAGCCGCTCGCGCCGGCGAACAGGGCCGCGGCTTCGCCGTGGTGGCCGACGAGGTACGCCTGTTGGCGCAACGTACCGCGCAGTCGACGGCGGAAATCCACACCATGATCGAGCACCTGCAGGGCCAGTCCGATGCGGCGGTCAAGGCCATCGACACCAGCAGCGAGGCTTCGCGCCAGACCGTGCAACAAGCCCGCGAGGCGGGTACCAGCCTCGATGCCATCAGCCAGGCACTGCACAACCTCACCGCCCTCAACGCCTCGATCGCCAGCGCCACCTTGCAGCAGTCCCATGTGGTCGAGGAGATCAACCGCAATGTGCTGGACACTGCCGGGCTGTCGCAGCAGACCGCCGATGCCGCGCGCCAGTCCAGCGACGCCGGCTTGGCCCTGGGCCAGTTGAGTGAGGAGCTTGAGCAACTACTGCGTCAATTCCGGGTCTGAACCGGCCGTAAGCACCGGCCCGTGAGCGGGCCGGTGCGGGTTGCACGCTACACCTCCCGCCCTGCACAAGCTACAATCGCCGCCCTTTGCCAACCAAGGATCGCCGATGTCCGGCCTCGAACTCATCGCCGCCGTGCTCGGCGTCACCGCCGTGTGGCTCACCGTCAAACAGAACGCCTGGTGCTGGCCGATCGGCCTGGTCATGGTGCTGATCTATGGCTGGCTGTTCTACGAGGTGAAGTTGTACTCGGGCATGCTGCTGCAACTGGCCTACGCCGTGCTGCAGCTGTATGGCTGGTGGCAGTGGAAGCGCCCGGACCGGGTCGAGGACGCTCGCCAGGTCTCGCGCCTGCCAACCCGGGCACTGTGCGGCGGGTTGCTGGCAGGGCTGCTGCTGAGCGTGGCGCTCGGGGCGGCGATGGCCGGCTGGACCGATGCCGCCCTGCCCTGGCTGGATGCCACCCTGACCGGCTTCAGCCTGGTCGCGCAATTGTGGATGGCGCAAAAGCGCGTGCAGTGCTGGCCGCTGTGGATCGTGGTGGATGTGGTCTATGTCGGCCAGTACCTGCACCAGCAGTTGTACTTCACCGCCGGTTTCTTTGCCGTGTTGACCCTGATCGCGGTACGCGGCTGGCTGGAATGGCGCCGTGACCCGGCAGTGGTGCAAGCATGAAGGTTCTGGTGCTGTGCGGCCCGGAGTCGAGCGGTAAAAGCTGGTTGAGCGGTGAAATCCAGGCGCATTTCGGCGGTATCGTGGTGGCCGAATACGTGCGCCACTTCATCGACCAGGAGTGCCGCGACACCTGCTATGCCGATGTCCCCACCATCGCCCGCGGCCAACTGGCCTGGGAAGACCAGGCGCGCCAGCAGGCACCCGAACTGCTGATCCTCGATACCCACTTGCTCAGCAACATGTTGTGGAGCCATGCCCTGTTCGACGCTTGCCCGCCCTGGCTGGAACAGGCTTTGCTTGACCGTCGTTACGACCTGCACCTGCTGCTCAGCCCACAGGGGGTGGGCTGGGTCGCCGATGGACAGCGCAGCCAGCCGGACCTTGCCGACCGCCAGGCGTTCTTCGACGACAGCCGCCGCTGGCTGGAGCGCCACGGGCAACCGCTGCAGATCATCGAAGGTGACTGGCCGCAACGCAGCGCGACGGCCCTGCTTGCGGTTCAGCGCCTGCTGCAAGGAAAAACCCCGGTCTGCCCCACCGAGTGTTAACCCCATGACACACCTGGCTGAGGCCAAGCCCCCGTTTTTGCGGGCTTCCAGCCATTTTTGGGGGCAGTGTCAAGGCGGTGAAACAATCGTCAAAAAGCCACTTCGAGTAACGCAAATGCAGGGCCAAACACCCATTCCCTGAAAATCTGTCTCAGCGCTGATACAGCTAGTTGAAAGTTCGTTCAGGCATTGCGTTCAACCTACTGATCTTGAACAGATATCCAAAAACGGCACGCCTTTCGCTCTCCTCCTTCGCAACGCTGAACAAGACCAGCGCTCTAAGAAGGAGTAGCCGTCATGGGGAAACTGGATAGAGGCGTTTTTCGCCTGTTGCTGGTCGGCTGTGCACTGGCTTCGGCGCTACCCGCATACGCCGATAACGGCATCATCGTGATCACCCGCGATGTGCAACCGCGCATGGCCATTCGCGCACCCCTGGCGCCCGACCCCTACCCCACCACCGCCAATGCCAACCCCTCCGCGCAAGTGCTCAAGCAGACCAATGAATTGAGCGATGGCGACTTCGCCAGCATCACCAGCGGCACGGGAATTTCCTCGCTGATCACCCAGCAGACCGACAACCTTGGTGGCCAAATCGGCAACCAGACGCAGCTGTCAAACCAGGCAGCCGGGCGTGGCACCGGTTCAGGCAACGGCATTTCCAACATGGTCAACTCAAGCGTCCAGCGCGGTCTCGCCCCACTGCAGATCCTCACGGGAGGCAAATGACATGAGGCAGACGCTGTTAATCCTGGCCCTGTTGAGCAGTGCCTCGGCACTGGCGCAATCACCCACACCATCACCCGTTCCGGTGATCAACGACGCCAACATCGACAGCTCTGGCGCGCAATACCAAGGCAACTTCAGCGTCAACCAGGCTGCAGGCGACAGCCAGCAACAGGCCAATGCCCGGGCAATCGCCACCGGTCACGAAGCCAATGCGACCACGCAGATCCGCCAACGCCAGCTTTCCATCGTCGACCCCAACATGGGCGCCAGCGCCAGTATCCAGGGCAATGCCTTCAGCCATGGCAGCGGCGCACTGGGCGTCAACCAGAGCGCCGGGGCCGCCACTCAGCAGGCCAACGCCCTGCGCATCAGCATCAGTACACAACCGCAAAGCATCGATGACAGCGTCCTGCTGCAACAGAACGTGGCGCTGATCAACAGCTCCGATCCATCTGATACCTCACCCGGCTATCGCCATGTCACCACCGGTGACCAGGCATTCACCGGTAGCCGCGGGGTCATCCAGCTGAATCAGAGCGCCGGGGTGGGTAACCAGACGGCAAACACCCTGAGCGTAAGGGTCGCGAACTGACCCAGTTAGGTAGATAGGTACAGGTAAGAACAACACTTAACCTAAAGACGGAGAAACACCATGAAACCCTCGATGGCAATCAAGCCTCTGGTTTTCGCAATTGCTGCGGTCATGGCTGTTGCTGCACAAGCGAATCAAAACGATCGTCGTGATCACGACCACCACAACAACAACCACCGGCAAATGGACAAGGCGGTCTACACCAACGCCACTGCCACTGCCACTGACTCCCAGAGAAGCACCGGCAACACCATTCGTAACGAAGGCACCATCAACGAAGCCGAAATGAGCAGCTCCGGTGCTGGCGCAAGCGGCAACGTAGGTGTCAACGTGGCCGCCGGTAACGGCAACCAGCAGGATAACGCTGCGGCCATCGCCAACACGTCGTCCAACAATGCCGATATCGACAACAGCTTCGTCTTCGGCACTGCCACGGCGACCGCTGAAGTTACCCAGCGCAGCAACAACAACACCGTCAACAACTGGTCGACCCAAAGCTCCGCCGTCATGAGTGGCTCGGCCGACGGTAGCAGCGGCAACATTGGTATCAACATTGCTGGCGGCGACCTGAACCAGCAAAAAAATACCATGGCCATCGCCAACAACGCCGCGCCTATCGGCAACTCCACCGCAACTGCCTCGGCCGACCAGAACGGCCCTGGCCTGACAGTGAACAACAATGCCGACCGCACCTACCGGGTCGATACGCTGACCTTCACCACGTCTTCGAGTGGTTCGGCCTCGCGTAGCGGCGCGTTCGATGCCAGCGTCGACAAGAGCTCCAGCTCCAGCTACAGCGCGTCGGGCAGCCAAAGCGCCAGTGCCAGCGGCAGCAAGAGCAGCAGCTCCAGCGGTTCGAGCAGCATGACCGCCAGCGGCTCCAACAGCAGCAGCTCCAGCGGCAGCAACAGCATGAACGCCAGTGGCTCCAACAACTGGGCTGCGAACGGCTCGTCCAGCCGCGACCACAGCTCGTCGTCCAACACCACGGTTAGCGCATCGCTCGATGCCAGCGCCAATGGCAGCGCATCGTCGTCGCAAACCTTCGGCAATTTCACTCGCTCGCGCAGCAGCGACTTCGACGCATCGCTCAGTGCATCGCTGGATGCATCGGTCGACAAGTCGCATCAGTCCAACAGCAACTCGTCGTTCGACAAGTCGCTCAGCTCGTCCTTCGACAGGTCCTATGACTCCTCGTATGACCGTAGCCATGACTCGTCCTACGACAAGTCTCGCGATACTTCCTACGAGAAGGCCAACGCCTCGGCATGGGAGAAAGCCAGTGCCTCGGCCTACGAGAAAGCTGGCGAAAAAGCCTCGCAGTCGTCGGACAGCATCTCGAAGAGCTTCAGCGAGTCTAGCGAGTACGCGCTGAGCAACACCGTGTCGTTCCAAGTGCTGACCCCGACCGGCTGGGCCAACCCTGTGACCAACACCGCTACCCTGAGTGGTTCGGTGAACGGTGGCAGCGGCAACCTGGGCGTGAACGTGGCGGCAGGTGTGGGCAACCAGCAAAGCAACTCGCTGGCCATCTCCAACACCTCGATGTAACCACTGCGGTCTGGAGGCTCCCTGCGGGGAGCCTCTTTCTAACAAGAAAAAGGCAGGGGGCGTCGAACATGCGCATTATCGCCTTGGCAATTCTGCTGTCCATCGCCAGCGTCGGCGAAGCCTCGCAGATGCCGTTGTCCGTGCTGCCGGGTGGTGCAGTGATCTACAAACCGGTCCAGAGCATCCGCGAACGCAAATTCGCCGACCTGGTCCAGCAAAAAACCGACTTCAGCTGTGGCGCAGCGTCGCTGGCGACCATCCTGCGCCAGGCCTACTGGCTGGACGTGGATGAAAACCAGGTCATCGAGGGCATGCTGGCCCACGCCAATGAAGACCTGGTGCGTACCCAAGGCTTCTCGATGCTCGACATGAAGCACTACGTGGAAAGCCTCGGCATGCGTGCACGCGGCTACAAGGTAGCCCCCGACACCTTGCCCAGCATCCGTATCCCGGTGGTCGTGCTGATGGACATCCGCGGCTACAAGCACTTCGTAGTGATGCAGAAGGTCGACCGAGGCTGGGTGTACATCGGGGATCCGGTCCTGGGCCACAAACGCTTCAAGCTCGACGATTTCGTCAAAGGCTGGAACGGCATCATCTTCGCCGTCATCGGCAAAGGCTATGACAAGAACAACATCCTGCTCGACCCACCGCTGCCGCTGAGCGCGAAGAACCGCATCAGCAATTTCACGCCGGTGCCGGACGCAGAGTTGATGGACTTCGGTTTCATTCAAAGCGACTTCTTCTAACGACTTTCTTTCAATGACGTAGGGCAAGACGCTCAGGGAGCACCCATGAAGACTTCCCTCTGGCTGGCAGTGGTATGCCTGGCCGCCAGCCTGCCAACCCATGCAGAAACGTTCAAACCGATCGAGTTGAAGGATCAGGAGCTGGCCAACCTGCGCGGCCGCTACGTGATGCCTGGGCGGATCGTGAGCTTTGGCATCGTCATGACCAGCACTTGGCAGAACGCCAACGGTGAGGTGATTGGTGCGACTTCAGCGATGCAGGTCCAGCAATCGACCATCAAGCCACAGTTCTATGTCTCGATGATCGATGAAAAAGGCACTGGCAGTTCACAGACCAGCAGCACCGGTACCGGCACCGTCAGCGGTGGCAGCGGCCTCAACACCACCCAGGGCGTGACCCAGGTGGTACGGGCTGCCGGCGACTTCAACTCGGCCAACAACAATGTCGATATCAATGTCACCAAAGGCAACGAGGCACCTGCCGGGCAGCCGCAGGGCCAGGCCCTGGCTGCGGGCTCTACGCTGGTGGGGAGCAATGGCGCTGGCACATTGAGCGTGTCGTCCACCGGCACTGGCGTGCAGATGAATATCGTCGCCAACGGCAACCAGGGCAACTCGGCGCAAAGCCTGGGCCAAGGTGGGCTGATGCAGAACACCACCCTGCTGGGCGCCAGCAACCGTGTGAGCAACCTGACATCTCTCAATGTCGTGCTCCGCGACAGTCCGCCAATGGCGGGTTCCGTGAGCGCCAATCTTGAGCAACTTAAAGGCCTCCGCAATCTCGGATACTGAACTACGCTCATGTCTCATCGTATGTAGTCAGAAGGGACGGCTAATCCATGCACCGTTTGTCGACGTTCAGAGCTATCGTTTGTATTTCAACATTGGCCCCGGCCACTCTGCTGCAAGCGGCAACCGACCCTCAGGTCGAAGCACTCAAACAGGAACTGATTGCGCTGAAACAGCGCTACGAGGCCCAACAGAACGCATTGATGGTGCTCGAACAGCGGCTCAAGCAGGTCGAGGAGGCCCCCGCACAACCGCAACCGAAGCGCCTGACCAAGTCCCCCGCACAGGGGGTGAAAGGCGGCCAGACCGTGGCCACCGGCACGCCGGGCAGCAGCGGCGCCTCCTATGGGCAGTCACTGCAGGACAACTCGGAGCCGGCGCAGAGCGTGTCCAACCTGTATGACGAGGCCAGCGGCTTCTTCGGTGGCGGCAAGTTCAGCGTCGAAACCGGGCTGACCTACACCCACTACGACACCCGCGCCCTGGTGCTCAACGGGTTCCTGGCGCTGGACTCGATCTTCCTCGGCAACATCAACATCGACCGCATCAAGGCAGACAACTGGACCCTGGACCTGACGGCGCGCTACAACGTCGACCAGCGTTGGCAGTTCGACATCAACGTGCCCATCGTCTACCGCGATTCCACCTACTCGTCCGGTGGTGCAGGCGGGGCCGCCGGGGTCACGTCCGACGCTTCGGTCACCCGCGACCCGACTATCGGCGACGTCAACTTCGGCATCGCCTACAAGTTCCTCGATGAGAACGAGACCTGGCCGGATGCCGTTGCCACCTTGCGCGTGAAGGCGCCAACCGGCAAGGACCCATACGGCATCAAGCTGAAACAGGTGGCGGGCAACGACAACCTGTCGGTACCTGAGGACCTGCCGACCGGTAACGGTGTGTGGGCAATCACCCCAGGCATCTCGCTGGTCAAGACCTTCGACCCCGCCGTGCTGTTCGGCAGCCTGTCGTACACCTACAACATGCAGGACTCGTTCAGCGACATCAGCCCGCAGGTGAACACCAAGGTGCCGGGTGACGTGAAACTCGGTGACTCCTGGCAGGTCGGCGGTGGTATTGCCTTTGCCCTCAACGAGAAGATGAGTATGTCGTTCTCGGTTACCGATCAGTTCGCCCGCAAGAGCAAGATCAAGCCCGACGGCAGCGACTGGCAATCGATTACCAACAGCGACTATAACGCGGCCAACTTCAACGTCGGCCTGACCTTCGCTGCCTCCAACAACCTGACGATCGTGCCCAACTTGTCGATTGGCCTGACAGACGATGCACCGGACTTTTCCTTCAGCCTGAAGTTCCCGTATTACTTCTGAGATCCGGGGCGCATCGCGCCCCAATTGGTTACCAACCTTGTAGCCAACGGCTTTCCGGGTATCGGCCTGTTATCATCGCGCACAAATGTGTGACGATTTCATGGCAAAAAGGAAAGTTTTCGTGAAGAACCTGCAAGGCCCACCACGCACCCGGCTGCTCGCCCTGGTAACACTGGTGCTGGTGATTCCCCTGGTCGTGCGCGCCGTGCTGGGCTGGTCCAGCCCGTATGGCTATCTGTCGGACCTGGCGCTGGGCAGCCTGCTGGTGTTGCTGTTGCATCGCCGCGCCTGGTGGCTGGCACTGCCGGTTCTGCTGGCCTGGGCCGCGCTCTGGGTGGCTTCGGCTGAACTGGTCAGCGCCGTTGGCAGGCTACCGAACAGTGCCGACCTGAGCTATCTGTTCGACCCGCAGTTCATGGAAAACTCCACTGGCGGCGGCCTGGCCCATGCCTGGCTGCCCGTATTGCTGGCGGGCGGCCTGCTGGTCTGGCTGGGCAGCGCCTGGACCAGCCGCAAGCAACCTGGCGAGCAGTTCTCGCGCAAGGCCTGGGCCATCCCGGCGGTGCTGTTCGCGGCCCATTGGGGCAGCCAGCACCTGGCGCCCAGCGACGCTGACCAGTGGCGCCAGTACAACCTTCCCCATCAGTTGCTGACTGCCGCCACCGGCGACCTGCAGCGTCAGGTCCAGCACTGGGCCGGTCAGACGCCCATCGTCACGCCGCTACCCAGTGCCGGCCTGACCCAGCACGACCTGAGCGGGCAAAAGCTGCTGGCAGCGCCAGGTCGCGCCCGCAACCTGCTGGTGATCACCCTCGAAGGCATCCCCGGCGCCTACGTGCGCCCCAACCGCCAGGCCCTGCACAGCCGTTTCGACGAAGACCTGATGCCCAAGCTCGGCCACTGGGCAGAACGCGGCATGAACACCCCGGACTACGTATTGCACACGCACCAGACCATCCGCGGCCTGTATGCGATGCTCTGCGGCGACTACGACAAGCTGGCCAACGGCACACCCAAAGGGGTTGAACTGCTCACCCAGCAACAGCGCAACCAGGCCTGCCTGCCGGCACAGCTGCGCCAGGCCGGCTTCACCACGCACTACCTGCAAGGCGCCGGCCTGCGCTTCATGGCCAAGGACCGGATCATGCCGCATATCGGCTTCGACTCGGTGCACGGGCTGGAGTGGTTCAGCAACAAGAACTACCTGGAATTCCCGTGGGGCAAGGACGATCGGGCCTTCTTCGAAGGCGCCCTGGATTATGTCGGCCAGTTGCGCCAGCAAGACCGCCCGTGGATGCTCACCCTGCTGACCGTGGGTACCCACCAGCCCTACTCCGCCCCTGAGGAGTACCTGCAACGCTACGACACCGCCAAGCAAGCGGCGGTCGCCTACCTCGATGATGCGATCGGCGCCTTCCTAGACGACCTCGAACGCCAGGGCGTGCTCAAGGACACCCTGGTGGTGGTCACTTCGGACGAGTCTCACGGTATCGATGGCGTGCGCCTGGCCTCGTCCTGGGGCTTCAACCTGACCCTGGCACCGGAGCAGGCCGAGCTGCCACGCCTCAAGAACGGCACCTACGGCCACATCGACCTGGCGACGTCGCTGCTCGACTACTTTGCCCTGCCGATCCCGGTCGCCCTTGGCGGGCGCTCGCTGTACCGCGATTACGACAGTGGCCGGGAGATGATTTCCTACACCAACGGCATGCTGCGCTACCACGATGGCAAGGGCGTCTTCACTGAGTGCGACTTCCAACAGCGCTGCCGCCGCTACGGCAGCCCAGGTTTCATCGCCGATCAGGCCCGGTACCTCGGCCCCGGCGATAGCTCACTCGGTGCACAGATCGGCGCACTGGCCGGCGTGCTCGACCAGTCCCTGCTGCAGACACCGCTCAACCTGCGCTACCAATTCGGCGGCCCGTCTGCCATTCAGTTGCAGGCGCGCATCCGCGACGACTGGGCAGACAACCTGATCGGCGCGCAGTACCTGGAAATGCCCGAGGGTTCGCACACCCGGGTGCGAGTCAAGGTCCGTACGCTGGACCCGCAGCACGCGGCCTATATCCAGCTCAAGGCCAAGGAACTGGAGCAGGATGTACCGTTGGGGCTACCCGAGGAGATCCAGGTGACGGCCGACAAACCACTGGAAATGGAATTCGGCTTCGATAACCCGACGGTACGCAAGGCATTTTCCTTCCACTTGCTGGGTTATGGCGGCGGCGAGGTAGAGGTCAGTGATTTCAGTGTGATCACTGCGCTACCTGGCGAGGAAGAACCGCTGGAGGACTTGTCTGACGGGCATATCGCCCAATCCAGCTGATCAGCGGATCTGGTGCTTGTGCAGTAGCCGGTAGAACGTCGGCCGTGATACGCCAAGCACCTTCGCGGCAATGCTCATGTTGTTGCTGTGCCGGCCCAGCACATCGCACAGCGCCTGACGCTCAGCCCGATGCTTGTAGTCTTCCAGGGTGCCCAGCGGCTGCTCTTCCTGCTCCAACCCCTGCAGGCCAAGGTCCTGGGCCTCGATCTGGCGCCCTTCGGCCAGCACCAGCCCGCGCCTTACCCGGTTGGCCAGCTCACGTACATTGCCCGGCCAGTTGTGGCGCCCCATCGCTGCCAGCGCATGATCGCTGAATGAGCGGGGCCTGCGGCCTGTTTCAAGGCTGTAGAAGTGCGAAAAGTGATTGGCCAGCATCGACAGGTCGCCGTGGCGGTCGCGCAGCGGCGCGGTCACCACTTGCAGCACGTTGAGCCGGTAGTACAAGTCTTCGCGAAAACGCCCGTGTTCGATGGCTTTTTCCAGGTCCACATGGGTGGCCGCCAGCACTCGCACATCCACCGGTATCGGCTGGCTACCACCTACCCGCTCGATATGCTTTTCCTGCAGGAAACGCAGCAAGTTGGCCTGCAACTCCAGCGGCAGGTCGCCAATTTCGTCGAGGAACAGGGTACCGCCATGGGCCGCCTCGATCCGCCCCACCTTGCGCTGGTGGGCACCGGTAAAGGCACCTTTCTCATGCCCGAACAACTCGGACTGGATCAGGTTCTCGGGTATTGCCCCGCAGTTGATGGCGATGAACGGCATCTCGCTGCGCTGTGATTGCCGGTGCAACGTGCGCGCTACCAGTTCCTTGCCGGTACCGCTCTCACCGCGGATCAGCACCGGTGACTCGGTAGGCGCCAGCTTGCCGAGCAGTTTGCGCAATTCCAGGATTGGCCGGCTGTCCCCGAGTAGCTCGTGCTCCAGCCCATCCACCCTCACCGCGCCCTTGCCGCGCAGGCGGGCCATGCCGAACGCCCGCCCCAGCGTCACCAGCACGCGGGAAAAGTCGAACGGCAAGGTATGAAAATCGAAAAACCACTCACAGACAAAATCACCGACGTTCTGCATGCGCAACTGCTCGGCGTTGAGCACGGCAATCCATTCGGTGTTGCTGCGCTTGATCATGTCCTTGACCGCGTCCGGATGCCGCAGGTGCGATGCCTGCAGGCGCAACACGCCGATATCACAACGGTGCTCAAGGGCCTGGTCCAGGCCACAGCTGTGAACCTCCCAGCCGGCACTCTCAAGGCCGGGTAACAGACGGTGGCAATCGTCGCAGGGGTCGACGATGAGCAAGCGACGCAGGGCGGCAGTCTCGTGCATGACCGTTCCTTGGCGCCAATTGTTGGTTTTTTACGTGAAAACAGTAAGTTGCGGCGCCGAATTAACAGTAGCAACGAACTTGACGCCGCCCACGACCGTCTGTCTGCCGGATTTTGCCAAGCCAAACCGGTTCGGGAATTTTTCAAATTTATTGGCGTCACAGGCCGCGCTGGTAAACAAAAAATGTGTAACCGGCAAAAAATTTACAATACCTGTGTGACTCCACCCCTAACTTGGAGCATCAGTACAAGTAACCCCGCGCTGCGGATCGCGATAACACCTGAAGCGACGTAGCAGTTACGCGGACCTAATTTCGATGTTTGGGACCATAGAGAGACCGAACCATGAATGCACCGCTGCGTGTCAACGAGGCACTGCTGATTGCCGACCACGCGTTCGAACCCTTCCAGTGCGTTGCCTGGGATGCGCCCAACGGTACTGGCGAGCTGAGCCTGGCGGTGATCGACCGGACCAGCACCCGTATTGGCAGCAAACAAGTATCGTCGCGTATCTATTCGGACCCTGCGCAATGGGCCAGCCTGATCGAGGAAGTACGTGCCGAACTGTGCCAGAAAGGTTATGACCTGCAGCCTTGGTCGATGCCGAAGTAATATCGCTGCGTCCCTGCAAGTGCGTGCCTGGCACGCACTTGAACAACTTTCCAATAGCCTGCCGGGCAACTTTCTTATTGCGACATAGTGTCGCGCCCCGCCCTTCCCGCCTAACTCACTCCATTACCTTGAATTGCTCGAGATGCTGATAGACGGCGTGTAGTTGCGTGGCCAACTGTTGTGCCCGGCCCAGGCGAACTGGCGCCAATTCCATGTCCACCAACACGGTTGCGCAAGGCATGGGGTGCACGGCACTCCAGCGTTGCAACCGACCATCGGTGAATACCAGGCAGCGCTGCAGCTCATGGGGATGGGCTTTCTGCCGGGCCTGCAGCCAACACCGGGCCTGCTCCAGTGCTGCGATCAAAGGCGTTCCACCGCCTGCCCCCAGGGCCTGCAACCAAGGCTGCAGGCTTGCCGACGCCTTGAGGCCATGGCGCTGCCATTGCGGTGCGCCACCGCTGGCCGTCAGCAGCGCGAGACGGGCGCGCTGCCGGTAGGCCTGGTCGAACAACTCGGCCAGCAGGCCTTTGCACTGCGCCAGGGCCTGATGGCGGCGCGTCGAAGCCGAGGCGTCAACGATCACCAGCCACAGTTCATTGGCCTGGGCCTGGCGCTGCTGCCAGCAAAGGTCCTGGCGCAGCTTCGGGCGCCCCTTGAGCAAGGTCGGCAGCCAGGCTACCCGGCCTGAGGATGCCGCACGGGTACGGCCACGGCTCGCCCCCGTCAGTTTTCCGACACGGGGCATGGCATCCGCCATTCTCAATCCTGGCTGGCGGATGCTCAGGGCTTTTTTGCCCAGTTCGGCACCTCTCGCCGTGCACCGCTGCTCACAGGCTGCGCGGGTAACGCGCCCCAATCGCCCTGCCCGCCCTCGTCCTGCCGGTCGCGGCCATCCGCGGCAGCGGGTGGCGCAGAGGCTGGCGCATCCGGCGCCGTACGCCGACGATGGCGCAAGGCAAATTCGGCCACGGCGTCGACATCGCCCTCCTCGATCGCCTTGCCACCGCGCCAGGCACAATGGGCGCGTGCGGCGCGCAGCCAGACCAGGTCGGCACGCAGGCCATCGACGCCAGCGGCGAAACAACGCTCGGTGATCCAGGCCAGGGCCTGATCGTCCAGGGCAATCGCCGCCAACCCTTGGCGCGCCGCCTGGCAGCGCTCGCGCAGTTGCGCCTGGGCACTGGCCCACTGCTCGCAGAACCCCTGCGGGTCGCTGTCGAAGGCCAACCGCCGGCGGATGATCTGCTGGCGTGCCTCCGGGGCCGGCAGGCCTTCCAGCGCCACATTCAGGCCAAAGCGGTCGAGCAGTTGCGGGCGCAACTCGCCTTCCTCGGGGTTCATGGTGCCAATCAAGACGAAACGGGCACTGTGCCGGTGGGAAATGCCGTCACGCTCGATGCGGTTGGTGCCACTGGCGGCCACATCCAGCAACAGGTCGACCAAGGTATCGGGCAGCAGATTGACTTCATCGACATACAGCACGCCGCCATCGGCGTGGGCGAGCACGCCGGGGGAAAACTGCGCCTTGCCCTGGCCGAGCGCGGCATTCAGGTCCAGCGTGCCGACCAAACGCTCTTCACTCGCCCCCAGCGGCAAGGTCACGAACGGGCCTTCTCCCAGCAGGTCGGCCAGGCCGCGAGCCAGGGTGCTCTTGGCCATGCCGCGCGGGCCTTCGATGAGCACGCCACCGATCTTCGGGTCGATGGCGGTCAGGCACAGGGCCAGTTTGAGGTCATCGGCACCGACCACGGCTGCCAGTGGGAATTGTACGGGTTCACTCATTTCAAGCCTGTTCCTCGCCGTCGAGCAATTGCTCCTCAAGCGCCTCGCGATAGTCACCGGGGGCTTCCCAGAGCCCGCGCTGCTGGGCTTCCAGCAAGCGTTCGGTGAGGTCGCGCAGGGCCTCGGGGTTGTGCTTGCGCATGAAGTCGCGGGTCGCCGGGTCGAGCACATAGGCATCGGCCAGCGACTGGTAGTGATGGTCGTCGATCAGGTGCGTGGTGGCGTCGAAGGCGAACAGGTTGTCGACGGTTGCGGCCAGCTCGAACGCGCCCTTGTAGCCATGCCGCTTCGCCCCGTCGATCCATTTCGGGTTCAGGGCGCGGGCACGGATCACACGGTTGAGCTCTTCCTTCAAGGTACGGATCCGCGGCCGGTCGACCTGGCTGTGGTCGCCGTGATAGCTGGCCACTGCCCCGCCAGACAAGGTCTCCGACGCCGCCAGCATGCCGCCCTGGAACTGATAGTAATCGTTGGAATCGAGCAGGTCGTGCTCGTGGTTGTCCTGGTTCTGCAACACCGCCTGCACCTGGCCCAGGCGCCGGGCGAACTGGGCACGCGCCGGGGTGCCTTCATCGCTGGCACCGTAGGCGTAGCCACCATGGTTGAGGTAAACCTCGGCGAGGTCGTCACGGCTGTGCCAAAAGCGGCCATCGATGGCGTTCTGCACGCCGGCACCGTAGGCGCCAGGTTTGGCCCCGAACACCCGCCAACCCGCCTGGCGCGCCGCCTGTTCGGCGTCCACGCCCTGCGCCTGCAGGCTGGCGCGCTCGTTGCGCACCCGTGCGGCCAAGGGGTTGAGGTCGTCCGGCTCGTCCAGTGCCGCCACGGCCTGCACCGCCGCATCGAACAGGCGGATCAGGTTGCCGAAGGCATCGCGGAAGAAGCCCGAAACCCGCAGCGTCACGTCCACCCGTGGGCGGTCGAGCAGGCTCAGTGGCAGGATCTCGAAGTCGTCGACGCGCTGGCTGCCGGTGGCCCACACCGGGCGCACGCCCATCAGCGCCATGGCCTGGGCGATGTCGTCGCCACCGGTACGCATGGTCGCCGTGCCCCACACCGACAGGCCCAGCTGGCGCAGATGGTCGCCATGGTCCTGCAGGTGCCGCTCGAGGATCAGGTTGGCCGAGGCGAACCCCAGGCGCCAGGCCGTGGTGGTTGGCAGGTTGCGCACATCCACGGTGTAGAAGTTGCGACCGGTGGGCAATACGTCCAGGCGGCCGCGGCTGGGTGCGCCGCTGGGGCCGGCCGGCACGAAACGCCCGGCCAGCGCGGCAAGCAGGCCATTGATTTCTGCAGCACCGCAGGCATCCAGGTCCGGTGCGACCTGCTCGCGCAGGGCGGTTATCACCTCGTGCACCGGCTGCCATTCGGGCTGCTCGGGCAGTTGCGCCTGCCCCTCCAGTGCCTGCTCGATGATACGCAAGGCAAGCAGCTCAAGGCGCTCGCGGGTATCGCCAGAGGTGCGCCACGCGCCGTCACTCACGTCCTGCAGCAGCACTGGACGTGGCCCTGACCAGGCCTCGCCGAGGTCGCAATCGAGGGGATCGAAGCCCAGCGCCAATGCCTTGGCCAGCGTCCGCAACAAGCTGGCATTGCCACCGCGGCCATCGCCACGTTCCACGCGCAGCAAGGCCAGCAAGGTATCGATGCGCAGACGGGCCTGGGGCGACTGGCCAAACACATGCAGGCCGTCGCGAATCTGCGACTCTTTAAGGTCGCACAGGTAGGTGTCCAGGCGCGGCAGCCAGACGGCGGCATCGTCCAACTGGCCTTCCAGCTGCAACTCACGGTCGATATGGTTGGCCTTGACCAGTTCGAGAATGTCGCGCTGCAGTTCACGTGCGCGCCGCGGGTCGAGCAGCTGGGCCTCGTAGAATTCGTCCGCCAGCTGCTCCAGGTGGCGCAAGGGCCCGTAGGTTTCCGCACGGGTCAACGGCGGCATCAGGTGATCGATGATCACCGCCTGAGTCCGGCGCTTGGCCTGGGCGCCTTCGCCCGGGTCGTTGACGATGAACGGGTAGATGTTGGGCAGCGGGCCGAGCAACGCGTCCGGCCAGCATTGCGCGGACAGGCCGACGCCCTTGCCGGGCAGCCATTCCAGGTTGCCGTGCTTGCCGACGTGGATGACCGCATCGGCGGCAAAGGCATGGCGCAGCCAGAAGTGAAACGCCAGGTAACCATGGGGTGGCACCAGGTCCGGGTCGTGGTACACCGCGCTGGGGTCGACCTGGTAACCACGCGCCGGCTGGATGCCGACGAAGGTCAGGCCAAAGCGCAAACCAGCCACCATCAGGCGGCCTGCGCGGTACATAGGGTCCTGTTCTGGCGGCCCCCACCGTTTCAGCACGGCCTGGCGGTTGGCCTCGGGCAGGCGTTCGAACGCCACCTGGTAGTCCGCCAGGCTCAGGCTCTGGGCGCAGGGGCGCTGGTCGAGGTGTTCGAGGTCGTTGGTGACGCCACCGAGCAGTTGATGAATCAGTTGTGTGCCGCTGTCTGGCAGCTCTGCAAGCGGATAGCCCTCGGCTCGTAACGCCCTGAGGATGTTCAGCGCGGCAGCCGGGGTGTCCAGGCCGACGCCATTGCCAATGCGGCCATCGCGGGTCGGGTAGTTGGCCAGCACCAGGGCCACGCGCTTTTGCCCATTGGGCAGGCGCGCCAGTTCGACCCAGCGCCGTGCCAGCTCGGCGACGAAGTCCATGCGCTCGGGGTGAGCGCGGTAGCAGACCACGTCGGACTGGCTGCGCTCGCTGCGCCAGGCCATGTCCTTGAAACTCACCGGGCGGGTGATGATACGCCCGTCCAGTTCCGGCAAGGCGATGTGCATGGCCAGGTCACGGGCACCGAGGCCTTGCTCGCTGGCTTCCCAACCGGGTTGGTTGTCCTGCGCGCAGATGGCCTGCAGCACCGGGATATCACGACGGAACGGCCGCAGGTTGGGGCGTTCCGGGCTGGACAGGGCAAAACCTGTGGTGTTGATCAACACCTCCGCGCCCACTTCGTCCAGCCAGGCCTCGACCTGCTCCAGGCAGGCGCTTTCCTTGAGGCTGGCCACCGCGATGGGCAGCGGGTTGAGGCCAGCGGCCTGCAAGCGCTCGCAGAACACGTCGATGAACGCGGTGTTGGCGGCCTGCAGGTGCGAACGATAGAACAGCAATGGCGCCACCGGGTGTTCGGGGTTCCACTGGCTGTACCAGTCCTCTAGCAGCGCGCCAGGTTTGCGCGGGTGATACACCGAAGTCCGCGGCAAAGGCTGCGGTTCGTCCCAACGGTAATCGCGCCCCAGCCACTGGTTGGCCAGGCATTTGAACAGGTTGACCGCATTGCTCTTGCCACCCTGGCGCAGGTAGTGCCAGAGGCGCTCGGCCGGCTCGCCGGTGACTGTTCCGAGGCCGGTCAACTCCGGGTCCGGGCGGTCATCGCCGGGGACCATAATCAACTGCACGCCCCGCGCCGCCAGCTCGACCAATTGCTCGACGCCGTAGCGCCAGTAGCCGACGCCGCCATGCAGCGACACCAGGATTACCTTGGCATGGCGCAGGACCTCGTCGATATACAGGTCGACCGAGGCATGGTTCTGCACCTGCATCGGGTTGGCCAGGCGCAGGCTGGGGAAATCGTCCGGCAGTTGCTCGGCGGTTTCGGCGAGCAATGCCAGGTGCGAGTCGCCGCTGCAGAGAATCACCAGGTCGGCGGGTGTCTGGCCGAGGTCGGCAATGCTGTCGTCCGGCACGAAGCCGCCGGGCTGGGTCCGCAGCAGGTGCATGGGTCAGGCGCCCAGGGCCTGACGCAGGCGCGCTTCCAGGTGCGCGGCATCGAGGTCCTGGCCAATCAGCACCAGGCGGGTGATGCGCGGCTCGTCGGCGCGCCAGGCGCGGTCGAAGTGCTTGTCGAAACGGGTACCCACGCCCTGCACCAGCAGGCGCATCGGCTTGCCGGGGATGGCCGCGAAGCCTTTGGCGCGCAGGATGCCGAATTCCACCACCAACTGGGTCAGGGCATCGAGCAGCAGGCTCTCATCGGCTTCGGGCAGGTCGATGGAGATCGAGTCGAAGGCGTCGTGGTCGTGATCGTCGTGATCATCGCCGTCATGGTGGGAATCGTGGTGGGTGCGACGGCCATCGATGTGCGCCTCGGACTCCGCGCCCACACCCAGCAGTACTTCCAGCGGCAGCCGGCCGCTGCTGGCCTCGATTACCTTGACCGCCGCTGGCAGCTCCTCGGCCACTTCGGCACGGACCTTGGCCAGGCCTTCGGCGTCGATCAGGTCGGCCTTGTTCAGCACCACCAGGTCGGCGCTGGCCAGCTGGTCGGCGAACAGTTCGTGCAGCGGCGATTCGTGGTCCAGGTTAGGGTCGAGCTTGCGTTGTGCGTCGACCTGGTCCGGGTAGGCGGCGAAGGTGCCAGCGGCTACGGCCGGGCTGTCGACCACGGTGATCACTGCGTCGACGGTGCAGGCGTTGCGGATTTCCGGCCACTGGAAGGCTTGCACCAGGGGCTTGGGCAATGCCAGGCCGCTGGTTTCGATGAGGATGTGATCGAGGTCGCCACGGCGTGCGACCAGTTCGCGCATTACCGGGAAGAACTCTTCCTGGACGGTGCAGCACAGGCAGCCGTTGGCCAGTTCATAGACGCGGCCGCTGGCTTCTTCCTCGGTGCAGCCGATGCTGCATTGCTTGAGGATTTCGCCATCGATGCCAAGCTCGCCAAATTCGTTGACGATGACCGCGATGCGGCGGCCCTGGGCGTTGTCGAGCATGTGGCGGAGCAAGGTGGTCTTGCCCGAGCCGAGGAAGCCGGTAACGATGGTGACGGGGAGCTTGGCCAGTGTTTTCATGTCGCGTTGCCCTTGGCAGGTTGGCGCGGGCACACGGGACGAAAGCCGCGGGCCAGGCCGGCCGGGCTTGTTCGCCACCGGATCACCCCGCCCGGTTGAAAGTCGAATTCGTCTCGAGGCAGGTCTCCTGGCTTGCACCATTCCAGTTCTTTACAGGCAAGAAACTGGCGGGATGACGCCTTCCCGCGCGCGGCGCAGTGGCTGTGTCGATCCGTTGTCGGTGCTTACAGTTGCGGGGGCAGCCGCGGCTTGTACCGCGTTCCCGTCTTAGCTTCGGCAGGGCCGAAGAACCTCGAAGTCGCAAGGCTACGCGGGGGGTGGCGGGTGGTCAACTGTTCCAGTCTTGCCGGCGACAAACCATTGTGCTGCTTTAGAGTTGCATTAGGGCTGACAGGGGCTCGCCGATAATCTTGCAGTGCCTATGAGATCGAGCGCCGCCCGCGCGGCGCATCGCGGGCAAGCCCGCTCCCACATCTGTTTCGGGCCAGTTACTCCTGTGCCGCCAACAGGGTCCGCCTTGGTGCATGACCTTAGACCGATGAAAAGCAGTTGAGCCCACTTCAATATCGAAGGGAACAAACAAGGCAGTCCCTGTTGGCTTCACAGGACTGATTGGCCCGAAACAGATGTGGGAGCGGGCTTGCCCGCGATGCGCCGCGCGGGCGGCGCTCGATCTCATAGGCGCTGCAAGGATATCGGCGAACACCTGTCAGCCCTCACTCCGGCCTCCAAAAGAACCACTAACCTGCCCTGCTGCCTGATGCTGTACCGATTTTCAGCTTATCTATACGAGACAGATCGCGCTGTACGATGGCTGCCCCTTCTAAATGGAGCCAGCATGAAGAAAACCCCGCTAAGCCAACGCAAGGACGACCACCTGGACATCGTGCTGACCGCCACCACCACCGCGCACGGTGTGGACCCCGGCTGGTCGGCGCTGCGCTTCGAGCACTGCGCGTTACCTGAGATGGCCCTGGCCGACGTCGACCTGAGCACCGAGCTGTTCGGCTGTGCCCTGCGTGCCCCGCTGCTGATCAGCTCCATGACCGGTGGCGCCGAACGCGCACGCTTCATCAACCAGCACCTCGCCGAAGCCGCCCAGGCACTGGGCATCGCCATGGGCGTCGGCTCACAGCGGGTGAGCCTGCGTAGCGACCAGGACCAGGGCCTGACCGATGAACTCCGACGCCTGGCACCGGATGTACCGCTACTGGCCAACCTCGGCGCCGCCCAGCTGCGAGAGGCCGACGGCCTGGACCTGGCGCGCCGCGCCATCGACACCCTGCAAGCCAATGCCCTGATCATCCACCTGAACCCCCTGCAGGAAGCCGTACAGCCTGAAGGCGACCGTGACTGGCGCGGCGTACTCAAACGCATCGAAGCCCTGACCTCCCAACTGCCGACGCCGGTGATCGCCAAGGAAGTCGGCGCAGGCATTTCACCCCGCGTGGCGCGCATGCTCTGCGACGCGGGTGTAGCCATGGTCGATGTCGCCGGTGCCGGCGGCACCAGCTGGGCAGCCGTGGAAGCCGAGCGCGCCAGCAACGCCGCCGAGCGCCAGGTCGCCCTGGCGTTTACCGACTGGGGCATCCCGACCGCCCAGTGCCTGCTGGCGGTACGCCGCGCCGTGCCGGAAATCGGCCTGATCGCCTCCGGCGGCGTGGCCAACGGCGTCGATGCCGCCAAGGCCATTCGACTCGGTGCCGACCTGGTGGGCCAGGCCGCCAATGTGCTGGGCGCGGCGATGATCTCCACCCAGGCCGTGGTGGAGCATTTCGATATTCTCCTGCGCCAGTTGCGTATCGCCTGCTTCTGCACCGGCTCGCGCAACCTTGCGCAACTGCGCCGGGCGCGCTTGCTGCCGAGCGACCTGACGCCGCCATGACGCTTGCGGCTGTGGCATGATCAGCGGCTCCCTTCCCGCGGGCCACTGTGCATGCTGATCGACGAAGAACTGACCCTGAAAAAGCTCGAAACCTTCCTCGCCTTCATGCGCAGCGGCAACCTCGGCCGCGCCGCTGCCGAGCTGTCCACCAGCGCAGTCAGCGTGCACCGCGCCATCCACTCCCTGGAAAGCGCCCTGCGCTGCCCACTGTTCAAGCACGAAGGCCGCCAGCTGATCCCGCTGGAAAGCGCCTACGTGCTGGAGAAGAAAGCCCGCCAACTGATCCAGGACGCCGAGCAGATGGTGCGCCAGACCCGCGAGGCCGCCGGTTTCTATGCCGAGCGCTTCCGCCTTGGCGCGCTGTATTCGCTGACGGTAAAGACCGTGCCGAAGCTGGTGATGGGCCTGAAGCTGCGGCGCAGCGAACTGAACATCGACCTGACCTTGGGCTCGAACGTTGACCTGCTGCAACGCCTGAAAAACCATGAGCTGGAAGCCATTCTGGTATCTCTGGACGAAAGCGTGGCGGACCCGGCCTGCGAGCAGCTGCCGCTGTTCTCCGACGACATCTTCCTCGCCGTGCCAACCGATTCACCATTCGCCGAACAGCAAGAAGTGGACCTGGCGGACCTGGCCGACTCCACCTTCATCACCCTGACCCAGGGCTTCGCCACCCACCGTGACGGCGCACGGGTTTTCCAGCAAGCCGGGTTCGAGCCCAAGGTGGCGATGCAGGTGAATGACATCTTTACCCTGCTGAGCATGGTCAGCTCCGGGGTGGGCTTCGCCCTGCTGCCGGGGCGCATCGCAGCGGTGTACGAGAACCGCGTGAAGTTGATTGCGCTGCAACCGCGCTACCGGCTGCAGCAGCATATCGGGGTGGTGTTTCTGAAGGCCCGGGAGCGGGAGCCGAATTTGTTGGCTCTGCTGGCTGAGTGCCGGATGTATAGCCGACAAGTTGAGTAAACTCTCGAATGAGGAGTTGTTTTATTCGGCTGCGCTGGCAGCTCGAAAATCACCTGCTTGCAGCTGAGGGCCAAGAAGGTGGCAGTGGCGCAGATTACTTCAAATGATATACCGAGATCGAGGATCTTGCCCCCTAAACCAGAGCGTTGAGTCGGTTGAAATGGCTTCAGCCAGGCACTTGAATGCGGCATAGCATGCGGCCACCTTCGGGTGGCCATTTTTCATATTGTTATTTTTCAATTATCCGTTTTTCTGGAAAAAACCTGTAGAAGCTCTCTACGGCGCCCTCCCAACAACGAATTAATTCATGAACATTTCCTTCCGCCCACGACTCAACTGCTTTTATCGGATAGTTAGAATCGTCTTTATGCAGAGTCACTACACGCTTACTATCAATATTCAAAACGCACGAATTCCCCAACCCTCGGATACAAACATTTCTATCTTTCAACGGATCTGTACAAATGACGCCCGCATGTACAATTTCCTGACGATGTCCAGGCTTTACGATTTCAAGTAATTGCGTATGCGCCACACCCGCAACACATTCTATCCCCAACTCAGACATCGCCTCCAGACCATGTCGCTCGAAATCATAAGAAATATAGTTGCCACCTAACTTGAAGTCGACCGCCTCAATAAGACTCGACTGCACCGGGCCGAAATGCAGATACCATGTATGTTCTTTTGAGCTATCTTTCTTCTTGAGAAGCCGCCGAAGCTCATCATCGGAAAGCCCGTCAATATCATGCATAGCGGATAACCCCATATACTTAACCCAGTGCTTCGGCGCCTCGACCAATCTGCACCATTTATCGAAAGAAATCAGACCATAAGGCCTCCCATCCACCATTTTGAAGTCTGATAGGCTTCTGGCATCCACAGAGAAGCGAATTTTAGACTTATCCGATGTCAAATCATTACGCAACTCTCCCTGGAGCCTTACGGCCTTTTCCGCCTGCTTTGCACTAATCCTTTTTGACTCTGTCGGCACTCCGGTACCTTTGGGGAACGGTAGGCTCGTGAACCACACTACGCCCTTTATAATCTGCCCAGTGTGCAAGTCAAGATGACCTTGAGACAAACTATCTGACAACACTGCTTTAGCAAGCGACACCGACGTAAAATGATATAGCTTCATGAACCCCTCAACTTAGCAATGAAAACATGTAAGACCTAATCGCACCACCCATTCTTGTGCTGCACACACACAAAGCCAGAGGCACTCACCAAACCCAACCAAACTCAGCATTAATTGATCGCCAGGATCAGTTAATCAATTAAGTAGCTTGCGCTACTCTATGAGGCTCATGCCTTTTTCACCAGCTCCAGAACACAGCTCATCTATCTAGGTATACCGTTAGCTATATTCAAAGCCACCATAATCATAGCCATGCCGATCACCACCATCAGGAAAACTATAAACACCCCCTCAAGAATACGCAATTTTCGCCGCCTCAAACAAAAAACCATCACTTCAAGAGAAGATCTAAACCAGCCGAATCCAGAGCCATGCTCTATTTGACTTAGGCGCCTGACCGAATTTAACTCTTTATCACCATCAGCAAAACCCTCCATCAAATCTATCATATTAAGCAACACACCGATAACCACAACCAAGAACAACCCAACCACTAAGAAGTAATACTCAAAATTCTTATTCAGTGTTCTTGCCATGATAAAAACCATCACACCCAGCACCATCCCCATTGACATCATATTGCTAACAAAAGAGATGACCTGCTTCCTTCCCGTCACGCTATATAGCCACATATTCCAATCCATGTTAAATTACATACAAACAAAGTTCACTGCTAATCAGCACTACATTAAAGGCTTGGCTTTACTGCAAAACGATAGTGACTGGATAGAATTAAAACCATCCAGTTACGCGCAACCACTGCTACCGATGACATAGGCCAAAGCGCTCCGACATATCTCGCCTCGCAGCACCCGAGCAGAGCACCCAAAACACACCGTCGAGCATCAGGCGGTCGCTCAGTCGCGGCTGTCCTCGGCCGTGGTTATCGATGAAGGAATATGAGACCACACCCCAGGCCTCGTCCGAGATTCCGTCACGCTTTGCCATCAATGAACTCCATTCCTTCGATGACGGAGACTTTACAAAATCCCCGCGTTCAGGGCGACGATTAGGTATCTAAGAATTCCGTATAGGGCCTAATCTCAAATATTACATTCTGTTACAACTGGCCGCTGAAAAAATCAGATTTAGTCCCTTCCTCGTAGGACATTTCCCAAAGATACTGCCGACGCCCATTTTTCGTTGCACATGGTCAATGTGGATCCTAGTCTCGGCCGGTCGCTGCCAATTCAGCGATCGGTTTTGACAGACCGTCGATTGTTGTCCGTGTGCACACGCTTATGGCGGCTGTACGTGCGGGCACATTACTGTGCGCCGAGTGCCAACAATCTCGGTCTGTCAACCCGCGTACAGCTGCCACCTTCCCGTTTGACAGCGAGGCGGATCGCAGCTCAACCATTGTTGGAGCGTAAGCATGCTGAAAGTAGTTCCAGACCCTCCCCACAATCTCCACTCCCTCGAAGACACGCTGATGATGGCGGCTGACTACGCACTTTGCGCGGAAGTCGTTGCCCAGCAGGCGATGTTGATGCAGCCGAAATCACCCGTGTCATTGTTGATCATGACGTCAATGCACGAACTCGAAACACTGCGCAAGTTGCTCGAATCGGCGCTGGTTCAAATCCAGAAACCAGCCGATCCGCAGACGCTGCATTAATTCGCATCATGATTCTGCCTGGTCTGACGCTTTCGCAGGGTTGTCAGCGACAGGGTCAGCCCAGGCAATTACAACTTCAGGGAGATCAAGCCATGACCACCGAAGAAACCCAATTCACAGTCGGCAAAACCACCTTCTTCCAAGGTGAAAACCAGACCCATCCCCTCTTCCGCATCGAACCCGGCATCCCTTGCCAAAGCGCCCGCGAACAGGCCTCAGAGCTGATGGGCTACGTCCGCGACCTGACCATCGACGGGCTGATGGAAGACAAACCCCAGCTGCTCTGGGCCTCGCACTATCTCAGCGCCCTGGCCAAGGCGCTGCTCGATGATGCCGAACTGGGCATGATGAAATCAGGGCAATGAGCCTCATGCCGCAACCGCGCGCATGATGAAGAACAGCAGCGAAGGCCCAAGCAGGCAGCCCAGAGCCGTGTAGAACGCCGCCGTCAGGCAACCATAAGGCACCAGTTTCGGGTCGGTGGCCGCTAGCCCACCGGCCACACCACTGGAGGTGCCCATCAAACCGCCAAAAATCACGGCGGTGCGGGGGTTGTTCAGGCCGATCATCGGCGCCACGAACGGTGTGACCACCATCACCAGGATCGCTTTGACCAGCCCGGCGGCAATCGACAGCGCCATCACTTCGGAGCTGGCGCCGATGGCAGCACCGGTCACCGGGCCAACGATGTAGGTCACGGCACCGGCACCGATCGTGGTCAGGCTGACCGCATCGGTGTAACCGAATGCCATGGCCACACCGACGCCCGCGACAAACGACACCCCAATGCCAAAGAACAATGAAACGACGCCCGAGACACCGGCACGCTTGAGCTCATCGATGTTCACCCCGAAAGCCGTGGCGACAATGGCGAAGTCGCGCAACATCGCGCCACCCAACAGGCCGATACCGGACAGCAGCGGAATATCCACCAGCCCTTTCTGCCCGCCTGTGAGCGCCCCGCCGAAATAACTCAGGACCAGGCCCAGGAAGATCGCGATGGCCGAGCCGTGCAGGCGGCCGCGGGTCAGCCTGGCGGACAGCCAGTAAGAGAGCCACATGGTCACACCGATGACGGCAAAGCCACTCACCAGCCCATAACCACCGATTACTTTCATCATGGATTCGTACATGGCGATCACCGCTGTGGCGTGGTCAGAGGTTTGTCGGCAACCGGCTCAGGCTTTTTTTGGCCCAAGCGGTCCAGCAGCGGCACCATGGCGAAACTGGCCACCACCGCAACAGTGCCGGCAAGAATGGCCATAGGCCCGCCGGACAGCGCGCCAAATACGTTCTGCTGTGCGGCCATGGCCACCACGATGGGGATGTAGATGGCGCTCCAGAACTCCACGCCCTGTTCGGACTTGGCCGTGATCAGGCCGCGCTTGTTGAGGTAACTGCCGATGAAGATCAGCAGCAGCATGGCAATGCCCACTCCACCGACGTTGGCAGGCACGCCCAGAAGCTTGCCCAGCAGCTCACCGATAAACAGGCCCAAAAGGGTGCACATGGCCAGGAAGGCCACACCGTAGATAATCATTATTGTTGTCCTCGCGTTGGGTCGAAGTTGCTTGTTGTTGTCCTTCGAAAAACACGGCGCGTGTCAGTGTTGATTCACCTCCTGGCGCAACAGCGCATCGACGGTATCCCAGCGGGTGGCTTCGAGGGCAACCACCCGGCCCTGTTCGAACACCGGGCGAGCCAGGCCGCTGAGTACGCTGCCCGGCGGCATTTCCACATGCAAACGCACGCCGCGTTCATAGGCGTTGCGCAACGTAGCACGCCAGTCGACCAGCCGGGCCATGTTGCCGGCCAAGTCATCGCGCAGGCGCTGTGGATCGAAGATCGGCCGCGCACTGCTGCCACTCAGGTAGGTGATGCGCGGGCGATGGAGTTCGACGCTGGCGAACGCAACCGCCAGCTCGGCGGCCGGGCCGTCGAGCAATGCGCAGTGGGACGGCACGCTCACCGCCAGGCGCGTGGCCACGCCCTGGCCGCGGCCACGCGCCCTGGCGGCGACCTCGGCCATGGCCGTGTCGCTGCCGGCGATGACGATCTGGTTGTCGCTGTTGAGGTTGGCCAGGTACACCTCGCCGCCCACCTCAACCAGCAAACGTTCGACACTGCCCAGGTCGAGGCCGCTGAGGGCGGTCATGCCGTAGCCCTGTGGGTAGGCCCGCTGCATCAGCTCGCCACGCAAGGCCACCAGGCGCACCGCATCGCCGAACGCCAGTGCCCCGGCCGTCACGGCGGCGGGATAAGCACCGATGGACAGGCCGGCCACATAGTCCGGCGCCGGGCTGCGCTGCAGCAGCCAGCGCGACCAGGCCACCCCGGCCAGCAGCAGGCACAGCTGCACGGCACGGGTCGACTGCAAGGCCTGATTGCTGTCGAGCGCAGCAACCTGTTCACCCAGTGCATCACTAGCCTCTTCCAGTAGCAGCGTGGCGCCCTCAGGCAGGCGCTGCAGCATGCCTGCCTGTTGCGCGCCCTGGCCAGGGAAAGCGAACAGGCTGCTCACGCTGCACACTCCAGCGCATTCCATGGGTCGGCGACAAGGCGTGCGCCTTGGGCTGACTTGAGCAGTACCCGGCGGGCGACACCCGCCCACTCGCGCAGGGCCACGGCACCCGCCGGCGTCTCCAGCTGCACATCGATGCGGCACGGGCCGCAATCGAGAATGTCCAGCAGCTCGCGTGCCTTCGTGCGGGTCATGAACTGCGGCGTGCGCACCAGCAGATCGAGGTCGCTGGCGCCATGCACGACGTTGCAGCCGGTGGCCAACTGGTACCCCACACCTCCGGTCGGCCCCCAGGCCAGCCCGCTGGCATCGAGCACGGGTGCCACCGAGCCCAGCGCCCGCAAGGCTGGCCAGGGGCTCTGCCCCGCCCCGCGCAATGCCTCGGGGCTTAGCTGTCGCTGGATATCGCGCACGCGCATCTGCACACCCAGGCGCTGCTCACGCCCCTGCCCGCGCACGCCCACCGCCACCCAGCCGCTGGCACAGGCGGCACGCCGCACCACCACCGGCTGCCCGGCAGCCAATGCCTGTATGGCCCAGGCAGGCGCATCGGCAGGCAGCTCGGCCAGGGGCATGCCCCAGAGCAGGTCATGTGGCTGCGGCAGGTTCATCTCAGGCCTCCTGCCACTGGCTGCGCAGGCGTGCGCGCACGTCACGGGAGGCACTGCGGTTTTCACCGTTCAACCGCGATGTCAGGTCAGTCGAGTTGCCGATATCGCGCACGGCCTCGGCCAGGCAGGCACGTACTTGCGCAATGTCGGTGGCACTTGGCGCCTCGGCGCTCTCTACCTCAAGACGCCGCCACAGCAAACCCAGCGAGGCGTAACTGGCGAGGTCATAGGCCATCGGCGGCACCTCGGCGGCGAGTGCCTCCAGCTGTTCGACACTGCGCAGGGTAATCCGCGCTGCCGCCGCCTTGCCCATGGCATGCACCATCACCCCGCTGTCATCCAGGGCGATCAACCGTTGCGCCTGGTAGCCGTGGGCCAGGAACGCACCCGACATGGCCTTGCCGACCAGCAGGCCAATCACCGGGTGCCCCGCCAGGCGTGCTTGAGCATAGGCCTGCACGGCGCCGGCCAGTGCCTGGTGGATACCGAGGGCTTCTTCCCGGCGGCCATAGGCCTGGCTTGGCACATCGATGACGGCAACAATGGCGCGCTTCTCGCCGCTGCGGTCCAGCTCGACCGCATCGCTCACGGCCTTGGCCAGGCCCCAGCCTTCCAGCAGGCCAACTTCGCCCTCTCGCGCCCGTGGGAACGGGTTGTGCGGGTCCGGCACCACGGCAATGAAGCGCGCCAGGCGGTTGTCCAGTTCGCCATCGACCACCCGCAACGAGGCGGGATAGCCTGCCAGCGGTTCACCACCGGCCAGGCCCGGCAGCCAATTCAAGGCACGGTTCATGGGGCATCTCCTTGGTAGAGGGCACGCACGGCAGCGGCGTCCAGTTGCGGGCAATCGGCGCCCAGGCTGGCCAGGCGCTCCAGGTACCAGGCATGGCGACCAGCGCGGTTGGCTGATGGCGTGTCCAGCAGTTGCAGCAGCTGCTGGCGAATGCTGTCGACGTCGTCCGCCACATAAGCGTCCACCAGGCCGCTGGCGTGGCGTTGTTCGCCACCGGTCAGGCTCCAGATGAACGGGCGGTCCTTGGCGTCGTACTCGGCGATCCCGGCCTCTTGCTCGATCACTTGCGGGCCGTTGAGGCCCAGGCGTGCTTCGCGGGTGACCAGCAAGTGGCTGCACAGCCCGGCCGCGATGGACATGCCGCCGAAGCAGCCGACCGAGCCTGCGACCAGGCCAATCACCGGTTGATGGGCGCGCAGCTCGATGATCGCCGCCTGGATCTCGGCAATCGCCGCCAGGCCGAGGTTGGCCTCTTGCAGGCGCACACCGCCAGTTTCCAGCAGCAGCACAGCGCAGGTAGGGATGCCGTTGCGGTTGTCCTCGATGGCCAGTTCCAGGGCGCCGGCAATCTTGGCGCCGCCCACCTCGCCCATGCTGCCGCCCTGGAACGCGCCTTCGATGGCGGCGAGCACGGTATGACGGCCATTGAGCAGGCCCTTGGCGATAACCACGCCGTCGTCGGCCTGGGGCACGATGCCCTGGCGTGGCAGCCATGGCGACATCAGGCGGTCGAACGGGCCGAGCAATTCGCGGAAGCTGCCAGCATCGAGCAAGGCACGGGCGCGCTGGCGGGCGCCGAGTTCGACGAAGCTGCGGCTTTGCAGCAGGCGGGCGGTGTCAGTCATGGGCAATCTCCTCGAAGCCTTGCTCCAGGCGCAGGCGCACAACGCCAGGGGTGGCGCCGAAGTCGTGGATGTCGATCTTCACGGCAGGCAGCGAGCGGCCGTCGAACAGGCGCTGGAACAGTTGCTCCCAGCGTGCGCTGCTGCCGTTGACCGAGGTGACCACCTGGATCTCCAGGCGCCCGGCACTGCCAGGCTCGATCAGCACTTCCAGGTCGCCGGAACTCACACAGCCGACCAAGGTGCGGCCACGGCCAGGCTCGGCGGCGGGGAATTGAAAGTTCAGGGTTTCCATTTCACAGGCTCCCGGCTTTGTCGAGGAACAGGCAGGCGGCCAACAGATCGGCGGCGCCGCCCGGTGAGGCATTCAGTTGCAGCAGTTGTGCGTCCAGCAGGCGCAGTTGACGGCGGCCATCGAGGCTGGCGCAGCCACCCGCCAGCAGCACCGCACGGGCGCCCGCCTGCAGGGCTTGCAGGCCTTGCGGGCCGGCGCGCCAGAGCACGCAGGTGTCGCTGAGCGCGGCCATGATCGCCAGCAAGGCATCCAGCCGGGCGTGGCTTTCGCTGGCGCCGGCGGCGCGGCTGCGACGCAGTTGTGGCAGGCCGTGTTCGAGCACGGCGGGGAAACCTTGCTGGGCCTGCTCGCGGGCACCGCTGGCGCCGTAGCGGTGGCGGACGTGGGTGCCATGGCTTTCCCGAATCGGGGCTGCTGGGTCGTCGATCAGGGCGATGCGGCCGGCACGGGCGGCAACCGCCTGGGGATCGGCCTTGGTATCGAGCGCTTGCGCGGCCACCAGCAGGCCAAGGGCCCAGATCGCGCCGCGATGGGTGTTGATGCCGCCCGTAGTGGCGAGCATGGCCTGTTCGCCTTCACGGCCGATGCGGCCCAGCTCGGCGCGCAGCGGTTGGCTGATCTCGCCATGGGCCTGCGCGGTTTCGGCCATCTGTCGCAGGCAAGGCCACAAGGCTAGGGCTGAGGCATGCATCAGGGCCAGGGTCATGTCGGTGTGGGCGCCACTGCTGCGGCGGTCGACCAGGCCGGGTTTGGGCGACAGGTCGGCTTCGTCGATGAGGGCCTCGACGGCCAGGTCGGCCAGATAATCAGCCTGGGAAATATCGGTTTGTTGTGCGGGCCTCTTCGCGGGCACGCCCGCTCCCACAGGGACCGCGCCGAACTGGAGTTCACTACTAACCCTGTGGGAGCGAGCGTGCTCGCGAAGAAGCTGATGCGGTTTCAAGTCGTGCGCAGTCATCACCAGCTCCTGAACCGTGCGGGCGGGTTGTAGAGGCTGCCGGACCATTCGACCAGGTCGGCGATGCTGCGCGCGGCGAGCAGCTCGCGGCTGGCGTCGGTGCGGCGGATGCCGAGGTCCTCGGGCAAGGCGATCAGGCCTTGCTGGCGCAGGCGCAGGGTGTCCTTGGGGTTGTGGCGCAGGCCAATGGCGGTGACCCCGGCCACGGCGGCGATCATCTGCTGGCGCTCCTCCAGGCTGCGCGCCTTGTACAGGTAGGCGATGCCTTCCTCGGTGAGCAGGTGGGTGACGTCGTCGCCGTAGATCATCACCGGCGCCAGCGGCATGCCGGCCTTCTTCGCCACCTCCACGGCGTCGAGGGTTTCGACGAAGGTAGGTTTGCCGCCTTCCTGGTAGGTCTCGACCATCTGCACCACCAGCTTGCGGCCACGTTCAAGCATCGTCTCGGGCACGGTCATGTCGAGCCAGGCCGGGGTTGCATGGCGCCGGCCGCGGGGGTCATGGCCCATGTTCGGCGCCCCGCCGAAGCCCGCCAGGCGGCCACGGGTGACGGTCGAGGAATGGCCGTCGCCATCGACCTGCAAGGTCGCGCCGATGAACAGGTCGACCGCGTACTGCCCGGCCAGCTGGCACATCATGCGATTGGAACGCAGCGAGCCATCGCGGCCAGTGAAGAACACGTCCGGGCGCTGGGCAATGTAGTCCTCCATGCCCAGTTCGGTACCGAAGCAGTGCACGCTCTCGACCCAGCCGGTCTCGATGGCCGGGATCAGGGTCGGGTGCGGGTTGAGCGTCCAGTTGCGGCAGATCTTGCCTTTGAGGCCCAGCGACTCACCGTAGGTGGGCAGGATCAGCTCGATGGCGGCGGTGTTGAAGCCAATACCGTGGTTCAGCGACTGCACCTGGTGTTTCTCGTAGATGCCGCGAATCGCCATCATCGCCATCAGCACGTGCACCGGCTTGATATGGCGCGGGTCGCGGGTGAACAGCGGCTCGATGTAGAACGGCTGGTCGGCGACCACCACGAAGTCGACCCAGGACGCCGGAATGTCCACCCGTGGCAGGTCGT
This sequence comes from Pseudomonas sp. CC120222-01a, assembly GCF_003097235.1. Lineage (GTDB taxonomy): Bacteria > Pseudomonadota > Gammaproteobacteria > Pseudomonadales > Pseudomonadaceae > Aquipseudomonas. Next base: position 101,097 of record NZ_QEQQ01000020.1, read on the forward strand.
CGACACGGTCCACCAGCTGGTTGACCTGGGCGATCACCAGGCCGTCGCTGAAGGCGGCAGGCTCGACCAGCGCCGGGGTGTCTTCGGTGCTGGGGCCGGTGTACAGGTTGCCGTCGCGATCGGCCATGAAGCCGGCGACCAGGGTGACATTGGGAATCAGGTCGACCAGCAGCCGCGAATACAGCTCGATATAGGTGTGGATGGCGCCGACTTCGAGCAGGCCGTCTTCGAGGAGTTGGCCGATACGCAGGCTCTGCGGGCCGGCGAAGGAGAAGTCGAGCTTGCGGGCGATACCGCGTTCGAACAGGTCCAGGTGCTCGGCGCGGCTGACGCTGGGCATGATCATGTGCAGGTCGTGCAGGCGCTCAGGGTCGGCCTTGGCCAGCGAGCGCGAAAGGAAGTCGGCCTGCTTCTGGTTGTTGCCTTCGAGCACCACCCGGTCGCCAGGGGCGATCAGCAGTTCAAGGGCTTCGACGATCCGCTCGGTGGGCAGTACCACACCGTCGGCCAGGTGACGGACGCGGTCCAGGCGGCGCTGCTTCTCGGCGCGTCGCCTGGACCATTGCGGCGGTGGATTCTTCGTTATGGTCATTGGGTGACTCCACGGGTTCGCTGTCGTGGAGGCACATTAGGGCGGGGTTGGTCGGGGGATCAATCAAGCTGGGGGGCTGACCGTTACGGTCAGGGTAATGAATTAGCATTCGAGCTGTTTGCCTGGAGCCTTTCAGCGCCTGTCAGATCGAGCGCCGCCCGCGCGGCGCATCGCGGGCAAGCCCGCTCCCACATTTGTTTCGGGCCAGTCACTCCTGTCCCGCCAACAGGATCCGCCTTGGTGCATGACTGAAAATTGATGAAAAGCAGTTGCGCCCACCTCGATATCGAAGGGAACAAACAAGGCAGTCCCTGTTGGCTTCATAGGAGAGATTGGTCCGAAACAAATGTGGGAGCGGGCTTGCCCGCGATGCGCCGCGCGGGCGGCGCTCGATCTCACAGGCGCTGCAGAACCCAAGCCAGGAACAACTCAAGGCATAAACGCACGATCCCCCTGCAGATTTGTCCATTGCGTAAGATAAATTCGCATGCCAGGATCCAGCGATCCTCCAGCGCACTCCAGACTTCACTTGGAAAATCAATAACAAAGCAGGGAGAACGCGATGACCGCGCACGCTCATACCTCGGCAACGGCTCATGTACTGGCCGAGGTCCGCAACCAGATTGGCCACCTCACCCTCAACCGCCCTGCCGGCCTCAATGCCCTGACCCTGGACATGGTGCGCAGCCTGCGCCAGCACTTCGACCAATGGGCCGAAGACCCACAGGTGCAGGCCGTGGTCCTGCGCGGCGAAGGCCCCAAGGGCTTCTGCGCCGGGGGCGATATCCGCTCGCTGCACGACAGCTACAAGGCCGGCGAAACCCTGCACGAAGACTTCTTCGTCGAGGAATACGCCCTGGACCTGGCCATCCACCGCTACCGCAAGCCGGTGCTGGTGTTGATGGACGGTTTCACCCTCGGTGGCGGCATGGGCCTGGCCCAGGGCTGCGACCTGCGCATCGTCACCGAACGCAGCCGCCTGGGCATGCCCGAGGTTGGCATCGGTTACTTCCCGGACGTCGGCGGCAGCTACTTCCTCTCGCGCATCCCGGGCGAACTGGGCACCTACCTGGGCGTCAGTGGCGCCCAGATCCAGGCTGCCGACGCCCTGTACTGCGGGCTGGCCGACTGGTACCTGGCCAGCGACAAGCTTGCCGCGCTGGATGAAGGCCTGAACACCCTGCGCTTCGGCGACCACCCGCTCAAGGACCTGCAGAACCTGCTGGCCAGGCTTGGCAGCCAGGTGCTGGACGATGCGCCACTGGAAAAACTGCGCCCGGTCATCGACCACTTCTTCGCCCAACCCGACCTGGCCGCGATCATCGAGCAACTGCGTGCGGTGAGCATCGGCGACAGCCACCAATGGGCGTTGGCCACCGCCGAACAGCTGGAAAGCCGCTCGCCGCTGGCCATGGCGGTTACCCTGGAGATGCTGCGCCGCGGTCGCCACCTGGCGCTGGAAGACTGCTTCGCCATGGAGCTGCACATCGACCGCCAGTGGTTCCAGTACGGCGACATCATCGAGGGCGTGCGCGCCCTGATCATCGACAAGGACAAACAGCCACGCTGGAACCCGCCGACCCTGGCCGGGCTGTCGCGCCAGCGGGTCGACCAATTCTTCGAAGGCCTGTGAGCCCGGGAGTACACCGATGCAAGACCTGGAACTGAGCGAAGAACAGATCATGATCCGCGACATGGCCCGGGACTTCGCCCGTGGCGAGATCGCGCCCCATGCCCAGGCCTGGGAAAAGGCCGGCTGGATCGACGATGGCGTGGTGCGCAAGATGGGCGAGTTGGGCCTGCTCGGCATGGTCGTGCCCGAGGACTTCGGCGGCAGCTACACCGATTACGTGGCCTATGCCCTGGCCGTCGAGGAAATCGCCGCGGGCTGCGGTGCCACCGGCGCGATGATGAGCATCCACAACTCGGTCGGTTGCGGCCCCCTGCTCGCCTACGGCACGCCTGATCAGCAACAGGCCTGGTTGCCGCGCCTGGCCACCGGCGAGGTGATCGGCTGCTTCTGCCTGACCGAACCACAGGCAGGCTCCGAAGCGCACAACCTGCGCACCCGCGCCGAGCTGGTCAATGGCGAATGGGTCATCAATGGGTCCAAACAGTTCGTCAGCAACGCCCGCCGTGCCGGGCTGGCGATCGTCTTCGCCGTCACCGACCCGGAGCTGGGCAAGAAAGGCCTGTCGGCCTTCCTGGTGCCCACCGACAACCCGGGCTTCAAGGTTGACCGCAGCGAACACAAGATGGGCATCCGCGCCTCCGACACCTGCGCCGTGACCTTCGACAACTGCCGCATCCCGGCGGCCAACATCCTCGGCGAGCGCGGCAAGGGCCTGGCCATCGCCCTGTCCAACCTCGAAGGCGGGCGCATCGGCATCGCCGCCCAGGCACTGGGCATCGCCCGTGCCGCGTTCGAGGCGGCGCTGGTGTATTCACGTGACCGCATCCAGTTCGGCAAGCCGATCAATGAGCACCAGAGCATCGCCAACCTGCTGGCCGACATGCAGGTGCAGGTGAATGCTGCGCGGTTGCTGATTCTGCATGCCGCGCGGCTGCGCACGGCGGGCAAGCCGTGCCTGTCGGAGGCATCGCAGGCCAAGCTGTTCGCTTCGGAAATGGCCGAGCGGGTGTGCTCGATGGCGATCCAGGTACACGGCGGGTATGGCTACCTGGAGGACTACCCGGTCGAGCGCTACTACCGCGATGCGCGTATCACGCAAATCTACGAGGGGTCGAGCGAGATCCAGCGCATGCTGATCGCGCGTGAGCTCAAGCACTACCCCCTGTAAGCCCCGTCATTGGCGCTGCCTGAAGGTTTCCGAAGGCAGCTCGCCAAAGCGCTGGCGATACACTTCGGAGAACCGCCCGAGGTGCAGGAAGCCATAATCCATGGCCAGCTCGGTCACGCTGCGCACCGCGCAGCTGCCATCGCTCAGGCACGCATGCACCCGCTCCAGCTTGCGCTGGCGCACGTACTGCTTGGGCGTGGTGCCCAGCTGCCGATCGAACAGCGCATACAGCGAACGCAGGCTCATGCAGGCCTGCTCCGCCAACGCCTCTGCGGTCAGCTCCAGCTTGAGGTTGCGCTCGATGTAATCGAGGATCCGCTCCAGGCTCGCGCCCGGCGTACCCAGGCTTTCGCGGCGGATATTGGTGCTCATCAGGGTCATCAGCTTGCTGGCGACAATCTGGCTGTAGTGCCCCTGCACCCGCGGCAGCGAATCACTGACCTCGGCTTCGTGGCAGACCATGGCCAGCAGGTTGACGAAGCCATCCAGCTCCTCTAGCCGGTAGTGGTTGCGCAGGAAGCGCACGCCGCCGTCCGGCCGTTGCCAGCGCTGCTCGTCGCAGATGGTGTCGAGCAGCCGGGTCGGCACTTTGAGGATGAATTTCTCGCAGTCTTCGGAATAGGTCAGGTCGACCGGGTCGTCCGGGTTGATCAGCAGCAGTTCGCCCGGTACCAGGTGGTGCTCACGCTGGTGTCCGCGCCACAGGCAGTTGCCGTTGAGCAGCACTTGCAGGTGATAGATGGTTTCCAGCGCTGGCGAAGTCACCCGCACGCTGCCGCCGTAGCTGATGCGGCACAGGTCGAGTTCGGCGAATTTGCGGTGGCTGAGGCTGGCCTGGGGGTGAGTGGTGCGCGACAGGCCGATACAGTGCTGGCCGACGTGCTGGTTGACGTAGTCGGACACCGCATAGGGGTCGGCGTGATGGAACACGCTACTGCGCTCGCTCAGCAGGCGGCTTTCCATAGGCTAGGCACTCGGCATCGTTATTGTTCTGGGCGCCGCTTCCTACTGGCCCGGGGGCTGTGGTTGCGGTCGTTCACGGTCATTCTATCGGGCCAGGGTCAGGGTTCCGGGGGCAGCTGACCACTGGCGCGTAAGCGACACACTAAGCAAAAAGGCGGGGGTTGGGCAATGAGATGTTCGGATTGGCTGGGCGAATAGCGGACAGTAGGTCGACCAGAACTGAGCGATAATCGAACACCGCGCAATTCCCTGTGGGAGCGGCCTTGTGTCGCGAAAGGGCTGCAAAGCAGCCCCTTGTTTTCGGATGCGACGGTGAGATCCTGGGGCCGCTTTGCGGCCCTTTCGCGACACAAGGCCGCTCCCACAAAAAGCAGCGTTAATTTCAGGATCAGTGAACCGCGACTTCCTGCCGCCCTGCCCAGCCTTGGCTACGCGCCCGGAATTGGCGTGGGGCAATGGCGAACAACTCGCGAAAGCGCCGGTAGAAATGCGGAAAACTCACAAACCCACTGGCCACCGCCACCTCGGTCAGCGACTTGCTGGTGTGCTGCAGCAACTGTCGCGCATGGGTCAGGCGCAATTCCAGGTAATAACGCGGCGGCGTGGCCTGCACATGGCGGCGGAACAGGCGCTCCAGATGGCGCCGCGACAACCCGGCATGTTCAGCGATCTCGTCGATGCCGATCGGGTCTTCGATATTGGCATGCATCAGTTCCAGCGCCAGGCGCACACCCCGTGGCAGGCTTGGGTCGACTTCTGGCGCGGTCGACGGTACGTCGCCCAGCATCCGAGAGCGGTCGCACGCCAGCATCTGCTCCACGGCCCGGCGCAGCGACTCTCCGCCTTTGAATTCGAGCATCGCCAACATCATGTCCAACGCACTGCTCGCGCCGGCGCAACTCATCCGCCGGCTGTCGAGCACATGGGCCTGGCGGCTGACGCGCACCTTGGGGAACAGCTCACTCATCATCGCCCGGCCGTCCGGGTGAAAGGCACAGTCGTGGTCGTTGAGCAGCCCGGCTTCGGCCAGGAAGTAGGCGCCATTCCACAGCCCACCGAGCTGGCAACCCAGGTGATCGGCCTGGCGCAACTTGCTTCGCAGCAGCGCCGACGCCTCCAGGCGTACGCGGAAACCACCGCACACCAGCAGGCTGTCGAGCCCGTGCACATCAAGATCGGCAAGCGCGGTATTGACCGGCAGCGCGATGCCGAGGTCACTCATCACCTGCGCACCCTCGCCCACTACCTGGATGTCGAACAGCGGCGTGGCACTCATCAGGTTGGCAGTGACCAGGCTGTCCATGGCGGCGGTAAAGGCCATCATCGAGAAGTGCTCGCGCAGGACAAAGGCCACGCGCCGGCATGGCAGGCCCAGGGTGGTGCGGCCGGCGGGGTCGAGGTGGGCCAGGTTGGTGTTCTTGAGGATGCTTTCGAAATGGCTCATGGCGGTGACTCAACGGCGGGAAGAACGCGGTGGATTCTTCGCGGGCAAGCCCGCTCCCACAAGGACCGCGCAAGCCTGAAACTGGCGCGATCCCTGTGGGAGCGGGCTTGCCCGCGAATGCTACGACACCGCTATAACAGGATTAATTGCTGGCCTGGGTAGCCGCAGCGCGTGAGGCCTGCAACCACTGATCGAACTGCTGACGGTGCGCTTCGACCCACTCCTTGGCATGACGGGTGATGTCGGTAGGCTTCTTCTCACCCTTCTGCATCTTCAGGTTCTGGTTGCTCTCGTCATCGGTGCTGATCTGCACCAGCGACAGGAACTTTTCTGCGGCCGGGTTCTTCTTGGCGAAGTCCTTGTTCAATACCGCCACCACCTTGTCGATGGCAAAGCCGAGGTTCTTGCCGTGGTACATGGTATCAACGTCATTGTTGCCATCCGGCAGGTCGGTCTTCGGCACTTCCAGCCAGACCACGTCCTTGCCCTCGACCAGCACGCTGGCGATCCACTGCGGCACCCAGGTGAAGTACAGGATCGGCTTGCCTTCCTTGTAGCGGGTGATGGTGTCGGCCATCAGCGCGAAGTACGAGCCCTGGTTGACGGTGACGGTCTTGCCCAGGTCGTAGGCCTTCATGTGGTGGGCGATCACCAGCTCGCAGCCCCAGCCCGGGTTGCAACCGGTCATGTCGGCCTTGCCGTCGCCGTCGGTGTCGAACAGCTTGGCGATCTCGGGTTTCTTCAGGTCGGTGATGTACTTGATGTTGTATTGGTCGGCGGTCTTCTTGTCGATCAGGTAGCCCTGGGCGACGCCCGGCAGAATGTTGCCGGTCTTGACCATCACATCGTCGCCGCCGGCCTGCTGGTAGAACTTGTCATGCAGTTTTTCCCAAAGGTGCACGGTGAAGTCGGCGTCGCCGTTGGCCAGCGCCACCATCATCACGCCGTACTCGGTCTCTTTCGGCTCCTGCACGTTGTAGCCCAGTTCGCGCAGGCCCTCCATGGCCACTTCGCCACGGAAGCGCTCTTCAGCGATGGAGGGGAAGATCGGGGTGACCTTGACCCCTTCTCCCGGTTTGTCGGCCGAGGCATGGGCACACAGCGCGGCGGCTACCAGGGTCAGCGCGGTGGCGCATTTGAGAATGCTGCGGGAGAACTTGGATTCGTGCATCGTCGCTTACCTTTTTCTGATTTTTATCTTCAAGTGCGGCAGATCGAATGTATCCAGGGTAAAGCTCAGGCGGTCTTGCGCCGCCCTTGGGGTTGCGCCGCGCCGCACAGGCGCATTACCACGCCTACGGGCCCGGTGTGGTACCAGCGCAGGCTCGGGTCGGCGCTGGTACGCGCGCCCATGGCCTGGGTCAGGCGGTCGAGGAAGATCGCCAGCAGCACCAGGCCGACGCCGCCAACGGTGGCCAGGCCCATGTCCAGGCGGCCGATGCCGCGCAGCACCATCTGGCCCAGGCCGCCCACCGAGATCATCGAGGCGATCACCACCATCGACAGCGACAGCATCAGGGTCTGATTGAGGCCGGCCATGATGGTCGAGGTGGCCAGCGGCAGCTGCACGCGGGTCAGCATCTGCCGCGGGGTGCAGCCGAAGGCGCG
>NZ_QEQQ01000021.1 GCF_003097235.1 Pseudomonas sp. CC120222-01a
ACCAGAGATGATTGCGCAAGAACTTTGGGGCGTGCTGCTGGGCTACAACCTGCTGCGCTATCAGATGGTTCAGATGTCGAGGCAGTGCCCAGGTGTTTATCCCTGCGAAATGAGTTTTACCGCCTGCAGCTGGGCAATCTTGGGCTTGCTGCATGGCACATCACTGAATCATCCCGGCAACCTGCCAGGATTTCTGGCGGACTTGCAGGCATCAGCAGCGCAGTATGTCCTACCTCATCGGCGACCTGATCGTTGGTTCCCCAGAGCAGTGAAGCAACGACCAGCAAAATACCCGACCCGAAAATGAAAATGCCAGTCAGCTTAACTGACTGGCATTAGCCCGAGGGCAGCCTTTTTTTGCGTTCGGCGGGTAAGGCTTACTTGCGGTCCTTCAGCTCGACGATGTCGCGCTGCAGTTCGCCGGTGTACAGCTGGCGAGGGCGGCCGATCTTGTACGGGCTGGAGAGCATTTCTTTCCAGTGCGAGATCCAGCCGACAGTACGTGCCAGGGCGAAGATCACGGTGAACATGCTGGTCGGAATGCCGATCGCCTTCAGGATGATGCCCGAGTAGAAGTCGACGTTCGGGTACAGCGAGCGCTCGATGAAGTACGGATCGGTCAGGGCGATCTCTTCCAGGCGCATGGCCAGTTCCAGCTGTGGATCGTTCTTGATGCCCAGCTCGCCCAGGACTTCGTCGCAGGTCTTCTTCATCACGGTGGCGCGCGGGTCACGGTTCTTGTAGACGCGGTGACCGAAGCCCATGAGTTTGAACGGGTCGTTCTTGTCCTTGGCCTTGGCGATGTACTTGTCGATGTTCGAGACATCGCCAATTTCATCGAGCATGGTCAGGACCGCTTCGTTCGCACCGCCGTGGGCCGGGCCCCACAGTGCGGCGATACCGGCAGCGATACAGGCGAACGGGTTGGCGCCCGAGGAGCCTGCCAGGCGCACGGTGGAGGTGGAGGCGTTCTGCTCGTGGTCGGCGTGGAGGATGAAGATCCGGTCCATTGCCTTGGCCAGCACCGGGCTGATCGGTTTGATCTCGCACGGGGTGTTGAACATCATGTGCAGGAAGTTTTCCGCGTACGACAGGTCGTTGCGCGGGTACATCATCGGCTGGCCCATGGAGTACTTGTAAACCATCGCGGCCAGGGTCGGCATCTTGGCGACCAGGCGCACCGCGGAAATTTCGCGGTGTTGCGGGTTATTGATGTCCAGGGAGTCGTGGTAGAACGCCGACAGGGCGCCGACCACGCCGCACATCACCGCCATCGGGTGAGCGTCGCGGCGGAAACCGTTGAAGAAGGACTTCAGCTGCTCGTGAACCATGGTGTGGTTCTTGACGGTGCTGACGAACTGGGCCTTCTGCTCGGCATTCGGCAATTCGCCGTTGAGCAGCAGGTAGCAGGTTTCCAGGTAATCCGATTTCTCGGCGAGCTGTTCGATCGGGTAGCCGCGGTGCAGCAGCACGCCCTTGTCGCCGTCGATGTAGGTGATCTTCGACTCGCACGAGGCGGTCGCCATGAAACCAGGGTCGAAGGTGAAGTGACCAGTGGCCCCCAACCCGCGGACGTCGATTACATCAGGACCAACGGTGCCGGTTAAAATGGGCAGCTCGACGGGGGCAGCGCCCTCGATGACCAACTGCGCTTTTTTGTCAGCCATGTGGCCTCCTATTAATGCTTGAAATCATCAGACAGCCCCCCACGCAGGGCCCGCACCACTATAGAGAAGTAAATTCGAATGTCAATTTGCCTAAAGGCTGGTTGAAAGGCCCTCTGAAGCCTGATTTTTCTAGAATTTCTCGCCCATTTACGCCTTTTGCTCGCTAAAGGCAATCCGCTATTTGGGCTACCCCGTCACGTTGTCATAAGCAGCCTAACTGTCTATACTCGGCACCCGACTCCCAGGGGCTTGCAAGCCCGAACTGCTGGGGGTCGCCGTTCCCTGGGTGGTGGGTACCTGACCAGTACACTTACCAACAACTTTGCCCTGATTCGCTAGGGGCTCTTCAGTGTGAAAAAAGCCGTGAAAAGCCAACGACCTGTAAACCTAGACCTAAGGACCATCAAGCTTCCTGTCACTGCGTACACGTCCATTCTGCACCGTATCTCCGGCGTCATCCTGTTCCTCGGCCTTGCCATCATGCTTTATGCACTGGGCAAGTCGCTGGGTTCCGAGGAAGGCTTCGGTGAGGTGAAGGCGTGTCTGACCAGCCCGCTGGCCAAGTTCGTGACCTGGGGCCTGCTGTCCGCCCTGCTTTATCACCTCGTGGCAGGTGTACGCCACCTGATCATGGACATGGGTATCGGTGAGACGCTGGAAGGCGGCAAGCTGGGCTCGAAAATCGTGATCGTCATCTCCGTGGTGCTGATCGTTCTGGTGGGAGTTTGGGTATGGTAACCAATGTCACGAACCTGTCGCGTTCGGGCCTCTATGACTGGATGGCGCAGCGCGTATCGGCGGTCGTTCTCGCGGCTTACTTCATCTTCCTGATCGGCTACGTGGTCTGCCACCCAGGCATCGACTACACCCAGTGGCATGGTCTGTTCTCCAACAACGCGATGCGGATCTTCAGTCTGCTGGCCCTCGTTGCCCTGGGCGCTCACGCCTGGGTCGGCATGTGGACCATCGCCACCGACTACCTGACGCCAATGTCGTTCGGCAAGTCGGCGACTGCGATTCGTTTCCTGTTCCAGGCGGTATGCGGCGTTGCGATGTTCGCTTACTTCGTCTGGGGTGTGCAGATTCTCTGGGGTATCTGATCCATGGCTAGCATTCCAACCATTTCCTTCGACGCCATCATCATCGGTGGCGGCGGCGCCGGCATGCGCGCAGCGCTGCAGCTGGCCCAGGGCGGTCACAAGACTGCCGTAGTCACCAAGGTCTTCCCGACCCGTTCGCACACTGTATCCGCCCAGGGCGGCATCACCTGCGCCATCGCTTCGGCCGACCCGAACGACGACTGGCGCTGGCACATGTACGATACCGTCAAGGGTTCCGACTACATCGGTGACCAGGACGCTATCGAATACATGTGTCAGGAAGGCCCGGCTGCGGTCTTCGAGCTGGACCACATGGGTCTGCCGTTCTCGCGTACCGAAACCGGCCGTATCTACCAGCGCCCGTTCGGTGGCCAGTCCAAGGACTTCGGTAAAGGTGGCCAGGCCGCCCGTACCTGTGCCGCTTCCGACCGTACCGGTCACGCGCTGCTGCACACCCTGTACCAGGGCAACCTGAAAGCCGGTACCACCTTCCTCAACGAGTACTACGCCGTTGACCTGGTGAAGAATCAGGAAGGCGCTTTCGTCGGTGTGATCGCGATCTGCATCGAAACCGGCGAAACCATGTACATCAAGTCCAAGGCCACCGTTCTGGCCACTGGCGGTGCGGGCCGTATCTACGCGTCCACCACCAACGCCCTGATCAACACCGGTGACGGTATCGGCATGGCCCTGCGCGCAGGCGTACCGGTACAGGACATCGAGATGTGGCAGTTCCACCCGACCGGCATCGCCGGCGCCGGTGTACTGGTCACCGAAGGTTGCCGCGGTGAGGGTGGCTACCTGATCAACGCCCACGGCGAGCGCTTCATGGAGCGTTACGCGCCGAACGCGAAAGACCTGGCCGGCCGCGACGTGGTTGCCCGTTCCATGGTCAAGGAAATCATCGCCGGCAACGGCGTGGGCCCGAACAAGGACCACGTACTGCTGAAGCTGGACCACCTGGGCGAGGAGGTGCTGCACAGCCGCCTGCCAGGTATCTGCGAACTGTCCAAGACCTTCGCCCACGTCGACCCGGTGGTCGCGCCGGTGCCGGTCGTTCCGACCTGCCACTACATGATGGGTGGCGTTGCCACCAACATCCATGGCCAGGCCATCACCATGGACGAAGAAGGCAAGGATCACATCATTCCTGGCCTGTTCGCCGTAGGTGAAGTGGCGTGCGTATCGGTACACGGCGCCAACCGCCTGGGCGGTAACTCGCTGCTCGACCTGGTGGTGTTCGGCCGTGCTGCCGGCCTGCACCTGGAGAAGGCGCTGAGCGACGGCATCGAGCACCTCGACGCCAGCGACACCGACATCGATGTTGCCCTGAACCGCCTGAACAAGCTCAACGAGCGTACTTCCGGCGAAGACGTTGCCAGCCTGAAGCGCGAGCTGCAGAGCTGCATGCAGAACTACTTCGGTGTATTCCGTACTGGCGAATACATGCAGAAGGGTATCGAGCAGCTGGCCGGCCTGCGTGAGCGCATCGCCAACGTCAAGATCAACGACAAGTCCCAGGCCTTCAACACTGCGCGTATCGAAGCGCTGGAGCTGCAGAACCTGCTGGAAGTCGCCGAAGCTACCGCCATTGCGGCCGAAGCCCGTAAAGAGTCCCGCGGCGCTCACGCCCGTGAAGACTTCGAAGACCGTGACGACGAAAACTGGCTGTGCCACACCCTGTACTACCCGGGTGAGAAGCGCGTCGCCAAGCGTGGCGTCAACTTTGCGCCGAAGACTGTTCCAGCCTTCGAACCAAAAGTCCGGACTTACTAAGGGTGGCTGCTATGTTGAAAGTCGAAGTTTATCGTTACAACCCGGACACCGACTCGGCGCCCAAGATGGAGTCGTTCGACGTCGATACCGGCGGCAAGGACCTGATGGTGCTGGACGTGCTGGCGCTGATCAAGGAGAAGGACGAGGGCTTCTCGTACCGTCGCTCCTGCCGTGAAGGCGTTTGCGGTTCCGATGGCATGAACATGAACGGCAAGAACGGCCTGGCCTGCATCACGCCGCTGTCGGCTGTGGTCAAGGGCAACAAGCTGGTTCTGCGCCCGCTGCCAGGCCTGCCGGTCATTCGTGACCTGGTGGTCGACATGAGCATCTTCTACAAGCAGTACGAGAAGGTGAAGCCATTCCTGCAGAACGACACGCCGGCTCCGGCCATCGAGCGTCTGCAGTCGCCGGAAGACCGCGACAAGCTGGACGGTCTGTACGAGTGCATCCTGTGCGCTTGCTGCTCGACTTCCTGCCCGTCGTTCTGGTGGAACCCGGACAAGTTCCTGGGCCCGGCCGCCCTGCTGCAGGCCTATCGCTTCCTGGCTGACAGCCGTGACACCAAGACCCAGGAGCGCCTGGCGTCCCTGGATGACCCGTTCAGCGTATTCCGCTGCCGCGGGATCATGAACTGCGTCAACGTTTGCCCGAAGGGTCTGAACCCTACCAAGGCAATCGGTCACGTACGTAACATGCTGCTGCAAAGCGGCACCTGATACAAAGCGTTGTAACTGCAGTAAGCCGAGGTGCGGGTGGTGAGCCCGCACTGAGGTAAAACCTGAGCAAGGGCTCACAAAGCCCGCGTTCGATACCTATGAAGATATGAGACCAGCAGGGGCTTTCCGGGCTGGTACCCGGAAAATCAGCAGGATCCAAGTGGCGTGGTTCAGTCGCTTTATTCGGACTTTTCCAGGTTTGCTGTGGCTCTCGCCGATCAGTCCCCTAACCGAGGGTGACCAAGCATGCAAGAAAGCGTGATGCAGCGCATGTGGGATAGCGCCCACCTTTCAGGTGGTAACGCTGCATATGTGGAAGAGCTCTACGAGCTCTACCTGCACGACCCTAACGCTGTGCCAGAAGAGTGGCGCACTTACTTCCAGAAGTTGCCAGCCGACGGCAGCACCGCTACCGATGTATCGCACTCGACGATCCGCGACCATTTCGTACTGCTGGCAAAGAACCAGCGCCGCGCCCAACCGGTTTCCGCCGGGAGCGTGAGCACAGAACACGAGAAGAAGCAGGTTGAAGTTCTGCGACTGATCCAGGCCTATCGTATGCGCGGCCATCAGGCTGCCAAGCTCGACCCGTTGGGGTTGTGGCAGCGACCTGCGCCTGTAGACCTGTCGATCAATCACTACGGCTTGACCAATGCCGATCTTGATACGACCTTCCGTGCCGGCGACCTGTTCATCGGCAAAGAGGAGGCGAGCCTACGCGACATCTTCGAGGCACTCCAGAAGACATATTGTCGCACCATTGGCGCCGAGTTCACCCATATCGTCGATTCCGAGCAGCGCAGCTGGTTCCAGCAGCGCCTGGAAAGCGTGCGCGGCCGTCCGGAATTCTCGGTCGACGTGCAGACGCACCTGCTCGAGCGTGTGACTGCCGGTGAAGGCCTTGAGAAATACCTGGGCACCAAGTACCCAGGCACCAAGCGTTTCGGCCTCGAGGGCGGCGAAAGCCTGATCCCGATGCTGGACGAGATGATCCAGCGCTCCGGCTCCTACGGCACCAAGGAAGTCGTGATCGGCATGGCCCACCGCGGCCGTCTGAACGTGCTGGTCAACACCTTCGGCAAGAACCCGCGCGAGCTGTTCGACGAGTTCGAAGGCAAGAAGATGAATGAGCTGGGCTCCGGTGACGTGAAGTATCACCAGGGCTTCTCTTCGAACGTGATGACCCCGGGTGGCGAAGTTCACCTGGCCATGGCGTTCAACCCGTCCCACCTGGAAATCGTCTCGCCAGTGGTGGAAGGTTCGGTGCGCGCCCGTCAGGACCGTCGCAACGACACCGTGGGTGACAAGGTTCTGCCGATCTCGATCCACGGCGACGCTGCGTTCGCCGGCCAGGGCGTGGTCATGGAAACCTTCCAGATGTCGCAGACCCGCGGTTTCAAGACCGGCGGTACCGTGCACATCGTGATCAACAACCAGGTTGGTTTCACCATCAGCAACCCGCTGGACGCACGTTCCACCGAGTACGCCACCGACGTCGCCAAAATGATTCAGGCGCCGATCCTGCACGTCAACGGTGACGATCCGGAAGCGGTGCTGTTCGTGACCCAGCTGGCCATCGATTACCGCATGCAGTTCAAGCGTGACGTGGTCATCGACCTGGTCTGCTACCGTCGCCGCGGCCACAACGAGGCCGACGAACCGAACGGCACCCAGCCTTTGATGTACCAGCAGATCACCAAGCAGCGCACCACCCGTGAGCTGTACGCTGATTCGCTGATCCAGGCCGGTCGCATCGATGCCGAGCGTGCTCAGGCCAAGATCGACGAGTACCGCAACGCCCTGGACAACGGCCTGCACGTGGTGAAGAGCCTGGTCAAGGAGCCGAACCGCGAGCTGTTCGTCGACTGGCGTCCGTACCTGGGCCATGCCTGGACCGCGCGTCACGACACCCGCTTCGACCTCAAGACCCTGCAGGACCTGTCGGCCAAGCTGCTGGAGCTGCCGGAAGGCTTCGTCGTCCAGCGCCAGGTCGCGAAGATCTACGAAGATCGCCAGAAGATGCAGGCCGGTGGCTTGCCGATCAACTGGGGCTATGCAGAGACCATGGCCTACGCCACCCTGCAGTTCGAAGGTCACCCGATCCGCATGACCGGCCAGGACATCGGCCGTGGCACCTTCTCGCACCGTCACGCGGTGCTGCACAACCAGAAGGACGCCAGCACCTACGTACCGCTGAAGAACCTGTTCCCGGGCCAGCCACGTTTCGACCTGTACGACTCCTTCCTGTCGGAAGAGGCAGTACTGGCCTTCGAATACGGCTACTCGACCACCACGCCGAACGCGCTGGTGATCTGGGAAGCCCAGTTCGGCGACTTCGCCAACGGTGCCCAGGTGGTGATCGACCAGTTCATCACCAGCGGCGAGCACAAGTGGGGCCGCCTGTGCGGTCTGACCATGCTGCTGCCACACGGTTATGAAGGGCAGGGCCCGGAGCACTCCTCCGCGCGTCTGGAGCGTTACCTGCAGCTGTGCGCCGAGCACAACATTCAGGTCTGCGTACCGACCACCCCGGCACAGATCTACCACCTGCTGCGTCGCCAGGTCATTCGCCCGCTGCGCAAGCCGCTGGTGGTCCTGACGCCGAAGTCGCTGCTGCGCCACAAGCTGGCCATCTCGACCCTGGAAGACCTGGCAGAAGGCTCGTTCCAGACCGTGATCCCGGAAATCGACACCCTCGATCCGGCCAAGGTCGAACGCCTGGTCCTGTGCAGCGGCAAGGTCTACTACGACCTGCTGGAAAAACGCCGTGCCGAAGGCCGTGAAGACATCGCGATCCTGCGTCTGGAACAGCTGTATCCGTTCCCTGAAGACGACCTGGTCGAAATCCTGGCGCAATACACCAACCTCAAGCATGCGGTCTGGTGCCAGGAAGAACCGATGAACCAGGGCGCCTGGTACAGCAGTCAGCACCACATGCGCCGTATCCTGGGCCGCCACAACAAGGCGCTGGTCCTGGAATACGCCGGCCGCGACGCTTCCGCCGCGCCAGCCTGTGGTTACGCATCGAAGCACGCCGAACAGCAGGAAAAACTGCTGCAAGACGCCTTCACTGTTTAATGCCTTCGCGCACCTGAAACCGAATTTAAGGAAACACAGATAATGGCTATCGAGATCAAAGCCCCAACCTTCCCGGAATCGGTTGCCGATGGCACCGTTGCCACCTGGCACAAGCAGCCTGGCGATGCCGTCAAGCGTGACGAGCTGATCGTCGACATCGAGACCGACAAGGTCGTCCTGGAAGTGCTGGCCACCGCCGACGGCGTGCTGGGCGCCATCGTCAAGGGCGAGGGCGACACCGTCCTGTCCGACGAAGTACTGGGTTCGATCGTTGAAGGCGGTGCTGCCGCCGCCGCTCCAGCTGCTGCCCCGGCTGCCGCTGCTCCGGCTGCCGCGGCTGCCGACGCTGGCGAAGACGACCCGATCGCTGCTCCTGCCGCGCGCAAGCTGGCTGAAGAGAGCGGTATCGACCTGGCTACCGTTGCCGGCACCGGCAAAGGTGGTCGCATCACCAAGGAAGACGTCGTCGCCGCCGTCGCCAACAAGAAGTCGGCTCCGGCTCCTGCGGCCAAGCCTGCCGCTGCTGCCGCTGCTGCCCCGGTTGTGGTTGCCGCTGGCGACCGTACCGAGAAGCGCGTGCCGATGACCCGCCTGCGCGCCAAGATCGCCGAGCGTCTGGTCGAAGCCCAGTCGAACATGGCCATGCTGACCACCTTCAACGAAGTCGACATGACCGAAGTCATGGCCCTGCGTTCGAAGTACAAGGACCTGTTCGAGAAGACCCACAACGGCGTACGCCTGGGCTTCATGTCGTTCTTCGTCAAGGCCGCCACCGAAGCCCTGAAGCGCTTCCCGGCTGTCAACGCGTCGATCGACGGCAACGACATCGTCTACCACGGCTTCGCCGACGTCGGCGTTGCCGTGTCCAGCGACCGTGGCCTGGTGGTACCGGTACTGCGTAACGCCGAGTCGATGAGCCTGGCTGAAATCGAGAACGGCATTGCCACCTTCGGCAAGAAGGCCCGTGACGGCAAGCTGGCCATCGAAGAGATGACCGGCGGCACCTTCACCATCACCAACGGCGGTACTTTCGGCTCGATGATGTCGACCCCGATCGTCAACCCGCCACAGGCTGCCATCCTGGGCATGCACAACATCATCCAGCGCCCGATGGCCATCAATGGCCAAGTGGTTATTCGCCCGATGATGTACCTGGCACTGTCCTACGATCACCGCCTGATCGATGGCAAGGAAGCGGTAACCTTCCTGGTCACCATCAAGAACCTGCTGGAAGATCCGTCTCGCCTGCTGCTGGACATCTAACCCTCTGGCTGCGTACCGTGCCGGCCCTGGCTTCGCGAGAAGCCATGCCGCGCGGTCCGCGGCCTGTAGCTTGTAGCTGATAAGGAATCTTTTATGACCCAGAAATTCGACGTAGTGGTAATCGGTGCAGGTCCTGGCGGCTATGTTGCTGCCATCAAGGCCGCACAACTTGGTCTGAAGACTGCCTGTATCGAGAAGTACACCGACGCCGAGGGCAAGCTGGCCCTGGGCGGCACCTGCCTGAACGTAGGCTGCATCCCGTCCAAGGCGCTGCTGGACAGCTCCTGGAAGTACAAGGAAGCCAAAGAGAGCTTCAACGTCCACGGTATCTCCACTGGCGAAGTGAAGATGGACGTCGCCGCGATGGTTGGCCGCAAGGCTGGCATCGTGAAGAACCTGACCGGTGGCGTTGCCACTCTGTTCAAGGCCAACGGCGTTACCTCGATCCAGGGCCACGGCAAGCTGCTGGCTGGCAAGAAGGTCGAAGTCACCAAGGCTGACGGCACCACCGAAGTCATCGAAGCCGAGAACGTGATCCTCGCTTCCGGCTCGCGTCCGATCGACATTCCGCCGGCTCCGGTCGACCAGAACGTCATCGTCGACTCCACTGGCGCCCTGGAATTCCAGACCGTACCGAAGCGCCTGGGCGTGATCGGTGCCGGCGTGATCGGCCTGGAGCTGGGCTCGGTATGGGCTCGCCTGGGTGCTGAAGTCACCGTCCTGGAAGCCCTGGACACCTTCCTGATGGCTGCCGACACCGCCGTGTCGAAAGAAGCCCAGAAGACCCTGACCAAACAAGGCCTGGACATCAAGCTGGGCGCTCGCGTCACCGGCTCGAAAGTCAATAGCAACGAAGTCGAAGTGACCTACACCAACGCCGAAGGCGAGCAGAAGATCACCTTCGACAAGCTGATCGTTGCGGTCGGCCGTCGTCCGGTGACCACCGATCTGCTGGCTGCCGACAGCGGCGTGACCATCGATGAGCGTGGCTACATCTTCGTCGACGACTACTGCGCTACCAGCGTTCCGGGCGTCTACGCCATCGGTGACGTGGTGCGTGGCATGATGCTGGCGCACAAGGCCTCGGAAGAGGGCATCATGGTCGTCGAGCGCATCAAGGGCCACAAGGCTCAGATGAACTACGACCTGATCCCGTCGGTCATCTACACCCACCCGGAAATCGCGTGGGTCGGCAAGACCGAACAAGCCTTGAAGGCCGAGGGTGTTGAGGTTAACGTAGGCACCTTCCCGTTCGCGGCCAGCGGCCGTGCGATGGCAGCCAACGATACCGGTGGTTTCGTCAAGGTCATCGCCGACGCCAAGACCGACCGCGTCCTGGGTGTTCACGTGATTGGCCCGTCGGCTGCCGAACTGGTACAGCAGGGCGCAATCGCAATGGAATTCGGCACCAGTGCCGAGGATCTGGGCATGATGGTCTTCAGCCATCCAACCCTGTCCGAAGCGTTGCATGAAGCAGCGCTGGCAGTGAATGGCGGCGCCATTCACGTGGCCAACCGTAAGAAGCGTTAATTATAAGAAACCACGGCGGGCTGCCCGTCGTGAGTCTTGCGCGCATGACTCACCGCGGAACGTCCGCCGGACCGGACTACACGGGAAAACCCGGGGTCAATGGTCACAGGTGGTGCGGCGCCAGTAATGGCGCAGCGCCGAAGCGCAGTACCTAACGAAGACGGTAAAAAGCATGAATCTTCACGAGTATCAGGGTAAGCAGCTGTTCGCTGAATACGGCCTGCCAGTTTCCAAGGGTTTCGCTGTCGATACCCCTGAGCAAGCTGCAGAAGCCTGCGACAAGATCGGCGGGAACGAGTGGGTAGTAAAAGCCCAGGTTCACGCGGGTGGTCGCGGTAAAGCGGGCGGCGTCAAGCTGGTTCGCAGCAAGGAAGACGCCAAGGCGTTCGCTGCACAGTGGTTGGGCAAGAATCTGGTTACCTACCAGACCGATGCCAACGGTCAACCCGTCTCCAAGATTCTGGTCGAATCCTGCACTGACATCGCCAAAGAGCTGTACCTGGGCGCTGTAGTAGATCGTTCGAGCCGCCGTATCGTGTTCATGGCTTCCACCGAAGGTGGCGTGGACATCGAGAAAGTTGCTCACGAAACGCCTGAGAAGATCCTCAAGGCTACCATCGACCCACTGGTTGGCGCTCAGCCGTTCCAGGGTCGTGAGCTGGCATTCCAGCTGGGTCTGGAAGGCAAGCAAGTTCAACAGTTCGCCAAGATCTTCGTGGGCCTGGCCAAGCTGTTCAAGGATCACGATCTGGCCCTGCTGGAAGTGAACCCGCTGGTGATCAAGGCCGACGGCGACCTGCACTGCCTCGATGCCAAGATCAACATCGACGCCAACGCCATGTACCGTCAGCCTAAGCTGAAGACCTTCCACGACCCGTCGCAGGACGACGCCCGTGAAGCCCACGCTGCCAAGTTCGAACTGAACTACGTTGCCCTCGAAGGCAACATCGGCTGCATGGTCAACGGTGCCGGCCTGGCCATGGGTACCATGGACATCGTCAACCTGCACGGCGGCAAGCCAGCCAACTTCCTCGACGTGGGCGGCGGCGCTACCAAAGAGCGCGTTACCGAAGCGTTCAAGATCATTCTGTCCGACAGCAATGTCGCGGCCGTTCTGGTCAACATCTTCGGCGGCATCGTTCGCTGCGACATGATTGCCGAAGGCATCATCGGTGCAGTGAAAGAAGTCGGCGTGAAAGTTCCGGTTGTCGTTCGCCTCGAAGGCAACAACGCCGAACTGGGCGCTAAAGTACTGGCAGAAAGCGGTTTGAACATCATTGCGGCCACCAGCCTGACCGACGCTGCTCAACAAGTTGTCAAAGCTGCGGAGGGCAAGTAATGAGCGTCCTGATCAATAAAGATACCAAAGTCATCTGCCAGGGCTTCACCGGCTCGCAGGGTACTTTCCACTCCGAACAAGCCATCGCCTACGGCACCAAGATGGTCGGCGGCGTTACCCCAGGCAAGGGTGGCACCACCCACCTGGGCCTGCCGGTGTTCAACACCGTCAAGGAAGCCGTGGAAGCTACCGGCGCTGACGCTTCGGTTATCTACGTTCCGGCTCCTTTCTGCAAGGACTCGATCCTGGAAGCAGCTTTCGGCGGCATCAAGCTGATCGTCTGCATCACCGAAGGCATTCCTACCCTGGACATGCTGGATGCCAAGGTCAAGTGCGACGAGCTGGGCGTGACCCTGATCGGCCCTAACTGCCCAGGTGTCATCACCCCGGGCGAGTGCAAGATCGGCATCATGCCAGGCCACATTCACCTGCCAGGCAAGGTCGGTATCGTTTCGCGTTCCGGCACCCTGACCTACGAAGCGGTCAAGCAGACCACCGACGCCGGCTTCGGCCAGTCGACCTGCGTGGGCATCGGCGGCGACCCGATCCCAGGCTCCAACTTCATCGACATCCTGAAGCTGTTCCAGGAAGATCCGAAGACCGAAGCGATCGTCATGATCGGTGAGATCGGCGGTTCGGCTGAAGAAGAAGCGGCGGCCTACATCAAGGCCAACGTCACCAAGCCAGTCGTTTCCTACATCGCCGGTGTTACCGCACCTGCGGGCAAGCGCATGGGCCACGCTGGCGCCATCATCTCCGGCGGCAAGGGCACTGCGGACGAGAAGTTCGCTGCGCTGCAGGACGCTGGTGTGAAGACCGTGCGTTCCTTGGCTGACATCGGCAAGGCCCTGGCCGAGCTGACCGGCTGGGAAGCCAAGAAGTAATACCTGCTACACCCCCCACGCGCACAGAGGCCACCTTCGGGTGGCCTTTGTCGTTATTGGCTCAGTGTTTTCAGGTCCGGCCTCTTCGCGGGCCACAGGTTATGCGCAATCTTTGTGGGAGCGGGCTTGCCCGCGAAGAGGCCGGACCTGAAAACACAGATTATTCGATCGGTTCGATAGGAATTTTGAAGCAGACGTATGTTTCAATCCGAGGATAATCCCTACTGTTCTCGGTCACACAGACGACAAACATGTACGCACATCGGACAAGCAGCACTGTGCCAGTGCGTTTGCCGGGTAAAACGGTTAATCTACGCGTTCACTCTGTGCCCGTACCCCAAAAGGGAACGACACGCTAAACGGGTCTGGCCTATCAAGCCGGGCAGCATTTCCCCTCATCCAAAGGGAAATCCCCTCTCGAATCCCGATTTCAGCAGTGTGGTACTACCTTAAATGAAAGTTCTCAAAGGCCAGGATATCCTGGCGCTTGGCTTTATGACGTTTGCGCTTTTCGTGGGCGCTGGCAACATCATCTTCCCGCCTATCGTCGGTCTGCAGTCTGGCCCGCACGTGTGGATGGCGGCCCTGGGCTTCCTGGTCACTGCCGTTGGCCTGCCGGTCATCACCGTGGTCGCACTGGCCAAGGTCGGTGGCGGCATGGACGCTCTGAGCAGCCCGATCGGCAAGTTCTTCGGCGGCCTGCTGGCGGCCGTGTGCTACCTGTCGGTAGGCCCGCTGTTCGCGACGCCGCGTACCGCGACCGTATCGTTCGAAGTGGGTGTGGCGCCGCTGACCGGTGAAAGCCCGACGGCGTTGTTCATCTACAGCCTGGTGTACTTCGCCGTGGTGCTGGCCGTGTCCATGTACCCGGGCAAGCTGCTCGACACTGTCGGCCGCTTCCTCGCGCCACTGAAGATCATCGCCTTGGCGGCACTGGGCATCGCTGCTTTCGCCCTGCCTGCCGGGACCATTGGTGAAGCGCAGCCGGCCTATGCTGCTGCCGCCTTTTCCAAGGGCTTCTCTGACGGTTACCTGACCATGGATACCCTCGGTGCCCTGGTATTCGGTATCGTCATCGTCAACGCCATCCGCTCGCGTGGTGTCGAGTCGCCGAAGCTGATCACCCGCTACGCCATCATCGCCGGCCTGATCGCCGGTGTCGGCCTGGCCCTGGTGTACATCAGCCTGTTCCGCCTGGGCGCCACCAGCCACGACATCGCCGCCGATGCCACCAACGGTGCCGCCGTTCTGCACGCCTATGTGCAGCACACCTTCGGCTCGCTGGGCAGCGGCTTCCTTGCCGTACTGATCGCCCTGGCGTGCCTGGTGACTGCAGTGGGCCTGACCTGCGCCTGTGCCGAGTACTTCAGCCAGATCCTGCCGCTGTCGTACCGTGCACTGGTGGTGATCCTGGCGGGCTTCTCGCTGCTGATCTCCAACCTGGGCCTGACCAAGCTGATCATGTTCTCGATCCCGGTGCTGACCGCCATCTATCCGCCATGCATCGTGGTGGTGGGCCTGAGCTTCGTGAAGGACCTGTGGAATTCGCCGACCCGCATCCTGGCCCCAGTGATGCTGGTGTCGCTGGTGTTCGGTATCGTCGATGCGATCAAGGGTAGTGATATTGCCCATGTGCTGCCGGACGTTCTGGCGCACCTGCCGCTGAGCGATCAGGGCCTGGCCTGGCTGGTGCCTTCGGTGGTAACGCTGGTTGGCGCCGTGGCCTGTGACCGCATGCTCGGCAAGCCGCGCGAAGCGTTGGCCTGATGGCAACAGTTGAAGCCTGAGGGCGGCACCGGCCACAAGCCATAGGGTGCACGCCAAGGGTGGAGACTCGAAAGCCCCGTATCCGCGAGGATGCGGGGCTTTTTCGTTTCAGGTTGTGCCTTTTATCGCTTGTAGGCGTCGAAACCCGGTCACTATTCTTTGTGCACCTGGCCCTCGGGAATCCTGCATGAACTTCATCCAAAGCAACCTCCATAACCTCCTGGCCGTCTGCTGGTTCGCCCTCTGCTGGGGCGGCTACACCCGCTATGCCATCTGGAAGGGCCGCGACACCGCGTGCCTGGCCAGCGTGTTGCACCTGTACCGGGAAGACTGGATGCGCCGCATGCTGCTGCGCGACAACCGCATCGCCGACGCCAGCGTGATCGGCAACCTGGAGCGCAATGCCTCGTTTTTCGCCTCCAGTACCCTGATCATCCTCGCCGGTATTCTCACCGTGCTGGGCGCTTCGGATCGTGCCCTGTCGTTGCTCGCGGACCTGCCGCTGGTGCAGCAGGCGTCCCAAGGCATGTCGGAGATCAAGCTGCTGTGCCTGGCAATGGTCTTCGTCTACGCCTTCTTTACCTTCAGCTGGTGCATGCGTCAGTACAACTTTGCTGCGGTACTGGTGGGGTCCGCGCCAATGATCGGTGAACGCCAGGTCAATGAGCTGGAGCGCAAGGCGTTTGCCTCACGTGCGGCGCGGGTGCTATCGCTGGCAGCCAACCAGTTCAACTTCGGCCTGCGTTCTTATTACTTCGGCATGGCCATGCTTACCTGGTTCATCAGCCCCTGGCTATTCATGGTCATGAGTGTGGGTGTGGTGCTGGTTCTGTATCGCCGTGAGTTCCATTCCGATGTGTTGGACGTCATGGTGTTCACGCCCACTGAAAGTGCGCCGACAGAAGTGCCCAAGGAAAGTTCCAGCAGTATTAACTGAAACGTTTAATCCAGTTAATGCAGGCACAAAAAAACCCGACAATGTCGGGTTTTTTTGTTTCGGTCGATTACTGCTTGGCAGGCTCGGCCGGAGTGGCAGGCGCGGTTTCCGGCGCCGGAGTAGTCGGGGCAGCCTCTTCGGCGGCCTTCTTCTCGGCTTCGGCCTGATCTTTGGCGGCTTCGGCGTTTTCCTTGGCGGCGTCGTTCATTTTATCCTGAGCTTCGCCCATCTTTTCCTGGGCTTGCTCGGCGTGTTGCTGTGCGTCTTGGGCTTTGTCTTCGCTCGCTTTATCGCAAGCAGCCAGGCCCATGGCAGCAGCCAGCATCAGAGCAAAAGCAAAAGGTTTACGCATGGGGGTGTTTCTCCTTGGTGGAATAATTGACTTGTTCCTTCGAGTTCAATCACGCGGAATAAGTTCCGCAGAGGTTACAGATATATAACGCCCCGTTCTATATAGACTTTTTATTGATTTTATGCCGCTGCGGCAGTGCTTACGGAACTCGCCTATGAACGATCAAAGCTTGTTGGCCATGGCTGAGCGTTTTCTCTCGGCATTGAAACATTGCCAGCGATTGCAGATGCGCGTTGCCCATGCTGACAGTGAAGGTATGACGCTGGTCATGCCCTGGTCGCCAGCGATCGTCGGCAACCCGCAGACCGGCGCGGTGCACGGTGGTGCCCTGACCACGTTGATGGATACCACCTGTGGCATGGCCACGTTGTGCGTGTTGCCGCGCTTCGAGGTGTGCCCGACGCTCGACCTGCGCATCGACTACATGCACCCGTCCGCACCCGGCAAGCCGATCTACGGCCATGCGCATTGCTATCGCGTGACCCGTGACGTCATTTTCACCCGCGGCACCGCCTACCAGGACGACCCCGGGCAGCCGATCTGCCAGGTGGTCGGTACCTTCATGCGCCTGGGCCAGGAGATCAAGGGTGGCATCCGTTTCGGCAACAGCCTGAAGGAGGGCGGGGCATGATCCCTGAAGACGTTCGCCAGCAGTTGAACGCGGCTCACGCGGTTGGCGACTACGGCCCCTTGCTGGCCTTGATCCCTTACGCCGGCCTGATCGGCATCGAGTGCCAGCGCGAGGGTGACGACCTGCTGTTCCGCCTGCCGGCCAGTGAGGACAACATAGGCAACCCGTTGTTGCCGGCCATCCATGGTGGCGTCATCGCCGGCTTCATGGAGCTCTCTGCGGCCCTGTACCTGCTGATCTACAGCGAGAGCGCGAGTATCCCGAAGATCATCGATTTCTCCATCGACTACCTGCGCGCGGGGCATTTTCGCGACACCTATGCCCAGTGCCAGCTATGGCGCCAGGGCCGGCGGGTGACCAACGTGGCGATCACCGCTTGGCAAGGTGATCGGCAGTCGCCGATCGCTACCGCCCGCGCGCATTTCAAGATCGAACCGGAAAAGCCCTTGAAATCGTCCGGGCAGCCCCCATCTGCATGACATCCGCCGTTAAAGCAGGCCATGTTGGCCGCCAGGCGCCACTGCCATCAGATCGGAGTTTTGAAGACCATGAGTGTTGAGGCTCAAAAGGAAACACTAGTCTTCCAGACCGAGGTAAAGCAGCTGCTGCACCTCATGATTCACTCCTTGTACTCGAACAAGGAAATCTTCCTGCGTGAACTGATCTCCAACGCCTCCGACGCCGCCGACAAGCTGCGTTTCGAGGCCCTGGCCAAGCCAGAGCTGCTTGAAGGCGACGCCGACCTGAAGATCCGCCTGAGCTTCGATAAGGACGCCGGTACCGTCACCCTCGAGGACAACGGCATCGGCATGAGCCGTGAAGATGTCATCGCCCACCTGGGCACCATCGCCAAGTCCGGCACCGCCGACTTCATGAAGAACCTCACCGGTGACCAGAAGAAGGACTCGCACCTGATCGGTCAGTTCGGTGTGGGCTTCTACTCGGCCTTCATCGTTGCCGACAAGGTCGATGTGTACAGCCGCCGTGCCTGCCAGCCAGCTACCGAAGGCGTGCACTGGTCGTCGAAGGGCGAGGGTGAATTCGAGGTCGCGACCATCGACAAGCCGCAGCGCGGCACTCGCATCGTCCTGCACCTGAAGAAGGACGAGCAGGAGTTCGCCGATGGCTGGCGCCTGCGCAACGTGGTCAAGAAATACTCCGACCATATTGCCCTGCCGATCGAACTGCCCAAGGAGCAGGCCGAAGCGGCCGAAGGCGAAGAAAAACCAGCGCAGGAATGGGAAACCGTCAACCGCGCCAGCGCCCTGTGGACCCGTTCGCGCTCCGAGGTCAAGGACGAGGAATACCAGGAGTTCTACAAGCACATCGGCCATGACTTCGAGAACCCGCTGGCCTGGAGCCACAACAAGGTCGAAGGCAAGCTCGAATACAACTCGCTGCTGTACGTGCCGGCCCGCGCACCGTTCGACCTGTACCAGCGCGAAGCGCCACGTGGCCTGAAGCTGTATGTCCAGCGCGTGTTCATCATGGACCAGGCCGAGTCGTTCCTGCCGCTGTACCTGCGCTTCATCAAAGGTGTGGTCGACTCCAACGACCTGTCGCTGAACGTCTCCCGCGAGATCCTGCAGAAAGACCCGATCATCGATTCGATGAAGACCGCGCTGACCAAGCGTGTGCTGGACATGCTGGAGAAACTGGCGAAGAACGAGCCTGAGCAGTACAAAGGCTTCTGGAAAAACTTCGGCCAGGTGCTGAAGGAAGGCCCGGCTGAAGACTTCGCCAACAAGGAAAAGATCGCCGGCCTGCTGCGCTTCGCCTCCACCCAGGACGACAGCGGCGAGCAGAGCGTTGCCCTGGCTGATTACCTGGCGCGTGCCAAGGAAGGCCAGGACAAGATCTACTACCTCACCGGCGAGTCCTACGCGCAGGTCAAGAACAGCCCACACCTGGAAGTCTTCCGCAAGAAAGGCATCGAGGTCCTGCTGCTGACCGACCGTATCGACGAGTGGCTGATGAGCTACCTCAACGAGTTCGATGGCAAGGCATTCGTCGACGTTGCGCGTGGCGACCTGGACCTGGGCAAGCTGGATTCGGAAGAGGACAAGAAAGCCCAGGAAGAAGTAGCCAAGAACAAGGAAGGCCTGGTCGAGCGACTGAAAGGTGCCTTGGGTGACAGCGTCGCCGAAGTGCGCGTCTCGCACCGCCTGACCGACTCGCCGGCGATCCTCGCCATCGGCGAACAGGACCTGGGCCTGCAGATGCGCCAGATCCTCGAAGCCAGCGGCCAGAAGGTGCCGGACTCGAAGCCGATCTTCGAGTTCAACCCGACTCACCCGCTGATCGAGAAGCTGGACAACGAGCAGAGCGAAGACCGCTTTGCCGAACTGTCGCACATCCTCTTCGATCAGGCCGCGCTGGCGGCCGGTGACAGCCTGAAAGACCCGGCAGCGTACGTTCGTCGCCTGAACAAGCTACTGGTCGAGCTGTCTGCTTGAGTTGATGCACAGGAAAGCCCGCTTCGGCGGGCTTTTTTTATAGTGAGTGCCTAAGGAGTGCTTGATGAGCAAGGTAATCGTCGAATCGCTGGTCTATCACCTGTCCGGCAAGACCTATGAAAGCCGCCTGGTCTACGAGCCAGGTGCACTGGGCCGCCCGGGCCTGGTGATGGCGCCGAACTGGATGGGTATTGGCGAAGGCGCCGAGCGTATCGCCAAGGAAGTGGCCGAGAAGGGCTATGTGGTACTGATTGCCGACCTGTATGGGCAGTCGGTGCGTCCGTCCAATGCCGATGAGGCAGGGGCGGCGATGATGCCCCTGAAGAACGACCGTGGCGAATTGCGCAAGCGCATGAAAGAAGCGCTGGACCAGTTGCTGGGGCAGTCCAAGGCGCTGCTGGAGCCGGGCAAGGTGGCCACCTTCGGCTTCTGCTTCGGTGGCTGCTGTGCCCTGGAGCTGGCCCGTACCGGTGCGGACCTGAAAGCGGCGGTGTCGTTCCACGGCACACTGGACACCCCGAACCCGGAAGACGCCAAGCGCATCAAGGGCTCGGTGCTGGTATTGCACGGTGCTTCCGACCCGTTGGTGCCGAAGGAACAATTGCCAGCGTTCGAAGATGAGATGAACGCCGCCAAGGTGGACTGGCAGCTGCTGAGCTACGGTGGTGCGGTGCACTCGTTCACCGACCCGAATGCCAATGTGCCGGGCAAGATGCAGTACGACCGTCGCACCTCGGAGCGGGCGTTCCGCTCGATGCACAACCTGCTTGCTGAAGTGTTCCAGCGTTGACATCGCAGGGGGGGCCGCAACGCGGCCCCGTTTTTTAGCGTGGCAACTCGATCCTTGAGGTTTCCCCAGGCACTGTCGGCCAATCCCCGGCAGCCCACTTGACCCTGGCCTGCTCGATCAGCGCCGCATCACTGGCCACAAAGTTCCAGTTCATCCGCCGTGGCCCATCCAGTGGCTCGCCACCAATCAGCACCAGCTGGCATTCTTCCTCCGCATACAGCGTTACCTCTTCGCCCTCCGGCAGTACCACCAGGCTGTAAGCCTCGACCTGCTCATCATCCATCAGCAACTCGCCATCGAGCAGATACAGCGCCCGCTGGGCATGTTCGACTGGCACCACGAGGGTGGTAGCCGGTTGCATCAACACCTGTGCATAGAGGGTAGGGGAGAGCACCGGCACCGGTGACTCCAGGCAGAAGCCACCGCCAGCAATCATGCAGATGCGCACGCCCAGGTTGTCACTGACCGGCAGGCTCGCCGCCAGATGGTGGCTGTAGCTCGGCTCGCACTGTTCATGCGCCTGTGGCGAGGCCAGCCACACCTGCAGCCCGTGCAAGCGTGAACCATGGGCCAAGGCGTCTGCCGGCGTGCGCTCGACATGCGCCACGCCTTTGCCGGCGGTCATCCAGCTCACGTCTCCAGGCAGCACGCGTTGCTCCGAGCCCAGGCTGTCCTTGTGCAGGATCGCGCCTTCGAACAGGTAGGTGAGGGTGGAGAGGCCGATATGTGGGTGCTGGCGGATATCCATGCCATGGCCCGGTGCATAGTCGGTCTCGAGCATATGGTCGAAGAACACGAACGGGCCGACGCTGCGGCATTGGGCCGAGGGCAGCGGGCGCAGGATCGGCTGGCCCTCGACCGATTCGGCGCGTGGGCGGATGATCAGCGGGCTGCTCATGGCGGGCTCCAGGCGAGTTGGAAATGCCCCAAGCATAGCGGTTTGCCGAGCAATGCTGAACCGTTGCGCTGGCGGCCCGGTCTACCCTGCTGATGCCCGCAGAAGGAGGTTGCCCATGATTGCCAGAGCGCTGGTCTGCATGCTGTTGTCTGGCTGGCTATGCCAGGCGGCCCAGGCCCGTGACTATCGCTTCAGTGATGCTCATCTGCACTACGTGGATTTCTTTCAGGAGACGGAGGGCATGCCGGCGCTGATCAAGGCCATGGATGCTGCTGGTGTCGAGCATTCGATGATTTCCGGCATTCCGGTGGCCAAGAAATGGCACGAAGACGAACCCAAGCGCCCGCGCTATTACGCTGGCGACGACGCCGATGCCTATTGGTACAGCGCGACCGATACCTATGTCGCTGCCGCGTTGGAAAAACTACCGCCCGAGCAGCGAAAGCGTTTCCATCCGTTTCTGACGGGCTTCAACCCGGTGGACAAGAATGCCGTCAGCCATATCGAGCGCATGCTCGAACTCAACCCGGGGCTGTGGCAGGGGATCGGTGAAGTCTTCACGCGCCATGACGACCTGACCGCGCTCACCAGTGGCGATACACCGCGTGCCAATAACGAGGCAATGACCCGCATCTACCACCTGGCGGCGGAGCGCGACATGCCGGTGTTGCTGCACTCGAACATCACCTCCAAGCGAGAGCGCAATCCGCTGTACCTGGCGGAGATTGAAGAGCCGTTGCGCAATCATCCGCATACCCGCTTCATCTGGGCGCACGCGGGCAGCAGCGCGGAGATTCATCGGCATCAGACGCGGATGGACTTTCTGTTGCCGGTGTTGACCCGCTTGCTGGCGGACTATCCGAATTTATATGTGGATTTGTCGTGGAGTGTCCTGGAGCCCTATCTGCTGGACGAGCAGGGCGTGCCGCGCCAGGAATGGGTCGCGCTGGTCGAGCAATATCCAGACCGGTTCATGCTGGGTTCGGATGTGGTGGGGCGGTTTGGCAGCCTGGGGGAGCAGATGCACGGGTTCAGGCGGTTTCTGGATGCCTTGCCTGAAGAGGTGGCCAACAAAGTGGCCAAGGACAACTTCCTGGCTGTGTTGCCCAAGGTGAAGTAGAGGTCCTGGCAGGCCTCACAAATGAAAACGCCCCGAACCAGTCGGGGCGTTTTCAGTTACCGCAGCAGCGTCTTACTTGCCAGTCCAGCGCTTGAGCACCAGAGTGGCGTTGGTGCCGCCGAAGCCGAAGCTGTTGCTCATGACCGTGTCGATCTTGGCGTTTTCTTCGGTCTTGCGCAGTACCGGCAGGTCGGCAACTTCAGGGTCCAGCTCGTCGATGTTGGCGGAGCCGGCGATGAAGTTGTTTTCCATCATCAGCAGGCAGTAGATCGCCTCGTGCACGCCTGCGGCACCCAGCGAGTGGCCCGACAGGCTCTTGGTCGAGCTGATCTTCGGAGCCTTGTCGCCGAACACTTCACGCACACCTTTCATTTCCGCAACGTCACCGACCGGGGTCGAGGTGCCGTGGGTGTTCAGGTAGTCGATCGGGGTGTCGACGGTGGACAGCGCCTGCTGCATGCAGCGGATGGCGCCTTCGCCGCTTGGTGCGACCATGTCGTAGCCGTCGGAAGTGGCACCGTAGCCAACGATTTCGGCGTAGATCTTGGCGCCGCGGGCCAGAGCGTGCTCCAGCTCCTCGACCACGACCATGCCGCCGCCGCCAGCGATGACGAAGCCGTCACGGTCGGCGTCGTAGGCGCGCGAAGCCAGTTCCGGGGTTTCGTTGCGCTTGGTCGACAGGGCGCCCATGGCATCGAACAGGAACGACTGGCTCCAGTGCTCTTCTTCACCGCCACCGGCGAAGACGATGTCCTGCTTGCCCCACTGGATCTGCTCCAGGGCGGTGCCGATGCAGTGTGCGGAAGTAGCACAGGCCGACGAGATCGAGTAGTTGATACCCTTGATCTTGAACGGGGTGGCCAGGCACGCCGAAACGGTGCTGCCCATGGTGCGGGTGACGCGGTACGGGCCGACGCGCTTGACGCCTTTCTCGCGCAGGGTATCCAGCGCTTCCATCTGGTTCAGGGTCGAGGCGCCGCCGGAGCCGGCAACCAGGCCGGTACGCGGGTTGGAAACCTGCTCTTCGGTCAGGCCCGAGTCCTTGATCGCGTCCTGCATCGCCAGGTAGGCGTAGGCAGCAGCGTGGCCGACGAAGCGGTAGACCTTGCGGTCGATCAGTTCTTCGAGGTTGAGGTCGATGGACCCGGAAACCTGGCTACGCAGCCCCATTTCCTTGTATTCCGGGTTGTAACGGATACCCGGACGGCTGTTGCGCAGGTTTTCGGTGACGGTAGCTTTGTCATTGCCCAGGCACGATACGATGCCCAGACCAGTGATAACGACGCGGCGCATGCGAATAACCCTTAGAAATTGTCAGTGGAGGTGAACACGCCGACACGCAGGGCTTCGGCGGTGTAGATCTCGCGACCGTCGACGCTGACCGAGCCATCGGCGATGGCCATGTTCAGCTTGCCCTTCAGGACGCGCTTGATGTGAATGTTGTAGGTGACTTTCTTGGCGGTAGGCAGTACCTGGCCGAAGAACTTAACTTCGCCCGAACCCAGCGCACGGCCACGGCCCGGCAGGCCCTGCCAGCCGAGGAAGAAGCCGACCAGCTGCCACATGGCGTCGAGGCCCAGGCAGCCCGGCATCACCGGGTCGCCTTCGAAATGGCAGGCGAAGAACCACAGGTCCGGGGTGATATCCAGCTCGGCGACCAATTCACCTTTGCCGTACTTGCCGCCTTCTTCGCTGATATGGGTGATGCGATCGACCATCAGCATGTTCGGCGCGGGCAGTTGCGCATTACCTGGGCCGAACAGCTCACCGCGACTGCAGCGCAGCAGGTCTTCCCGAGTAAAGGCGTGTTGTTTGGTCATGCGAGCTCCTCAATAACCCCCTGTGGCAGGGGATGAATCTTCCCGGCCGACCCTTTTTGCTTCTGGGGCGGCAGCCTACAGGTAGACTATTGCGTTGTGGTGAAAGTCACAGCGCACCTGGCGAAAGAAGTACAGGTGTGCACTGAAACGTCTATTTTCAGGCCCGAACAAGGTCCTGTCCAGTACTTAAGACTGCCGCACTTTAGCATTTATCGCCAGTCGCTGTTGTCCGTCCAGGCAACCAGCGCTGCAATACCCGCTGCAGCTCGGTGCGGCGGAACGGTTTGCTCAGGTAATCATTCATGCCGGCGGCCATGCACCGTTCGCGGTCGCCCTGCAAGGCATTGGCGGTCAGGGCGATGATCGGCAACTGGCTGCAGGCCGGCAGCAGGCGGATACGCCGGGTCGCTTCGTAGCCATCCATCTGCGGCAGGCGGCAATCCATCAGCACCGCAGCGAACGGTTGCTGGCTGACCTGCTCAATGGCCTGAAGCCCGTCGTGGGCCACGCTGACCTCCATCCCCAGGCTGCGCAACATGGCTTCGATGACACTCTGATTGACCGGATTGTCTTCCACCAGCAGGATGCGCTTGCCGACCTCGAGTGGCGCGCTGGCCGCCGAGCTGCCGGGCAACGTTGCCGGGGTGGTACTGGCCAGAGGCAGGGGCATTTCCAGGGTAAAGGTCGAGCCCAGCCCTTCGCGGCTTTCACCGCGCAGCTTGCCGCCCATGCGTTCGGCCAGGGTGCGGGCGATCGAAAGGCCCAGGCCGGTGCCGCCATAGCGCCGTGAAATGGAGCTGTCGGCCTGCTGGAAGGCAACGAACATCATTTCCAGGCGTTCGCTGTCGATGCCGATGCCGGTGTCACGCACGCTGCAGGTGAACCAAAGCAATTGCCGGTCCAGCAACTGCCAGCGCGCTTCGACCTGGACCTGGCCGCGCTCGGTGAACTTCAGGGCGTTGCCGATCAGGTTGAGGAGGATCTGGCGGATGCGCGTCGGGTCGCCGACCACCTGCGGCTGTGTGCCCTCTGCCGGCAACTGCAGGTGCAGGTCCAGGCCGCGCTGCTGGGCGCTGTGCTGGAACGACTGCACGCTGCTGGCGATCAGCTCAACCAGGTTGAAGTCGATGTGCTCAAGCTGCAGCGTCGTGCGTTCGATGCGCGAGAAGTCGAGGATGTCATTGATGACCTTCAGCAAATGCCCGGTGGACTCGCTGGCCACTGCGGTGTAATCCGCCTGTTCAGTGGTCAGCTGGGTGGTCTCCAGCAATTGCAGCATGCCCAGCACGCCGTTCATGGGGGTGCGCAATTCGTGGCTCATCATGGCCAGGAACTCCGACTTGGCGCCGTTGGCCTGTTCGGCTTCCTCGCGCGCCTGGATCAGCTGGGCGATGGCCTGTTTCTGTTCGGCGCTGGCCTGGTCCAGGGCATTGGCGAGGTTGTTGATATGCCGCGCCAGGTGGCCGAGTTCGCTGTCGTCAACCACCGGCAGGGGTGCGTTGTATTCACCCTGCTGGATGGCCTTGACCGCATGGCCCATGTCGCTGATCGGCTTGGCCAGGCTCATGGCCAGGCGGCGGGCAAGAAGGAAGGTGAACAGCAAGGCGAACAGCGCCAGGATGGCGGCCTTGATCACGATTTCCTGCTGGCGCTGGCTGAAGGCATCGTCCGACATGCCGACGATCACCCGGCCCAGGTAATCGTCGCCGATGGCCGGTGTCGGCGCCTTGCCCTGTTGCAGGAAGTCGCTGTCCAGGCGGATCTGCTGCAGGCGGATCGGTGCCTGGAACACTTCCACCTGCTGCGCACGGTTGTTGCTCTCGTCCTGCTGCTCGACGTACACCAGGATGTGGTTGCGGCTGTCCTGTACCTCGAGGAAACGCACGTGCGGGATGCTCAGGGTGGCGCGCATCAGGCCTTCGAGGACTTCATTGTTACCGGAGATGACACCGTACTCGGAGGCCGGTGCCAGCTGGTTGGCAATCAGCTGCCCGGTGTGGTTCAGCTCCTGGCGCAGATCCTGGATCCGCACGAAGGTGAAAAAGCTGATCAACAGCAAGGTCAGCAACAATGCCGGGCCCAGGCTGATGATCTGGGTACGGGTGTGGATGTCCCAACTCAGGCGTTTGCTCATGGGGTGGGCTCTCCTTCGGCCAAGGCCTTGGCGGTGGCGTTCGGATCGATCGGTTCAAGGCCCAGGGCACGCGCCACCTGCTGGTTGCCGCTGACGGCATAGCGCGCCGGGTAAAGGCTGCGCGGCCAGTGCGCCGGCGGCTGGTCGAGCAACCGGTCGAGCACGGCCAGCCAGTCGTCCTGGTCGCTGTAGGTGCTGGCCAGGGCGCCAGCGCGGACGAAGCCGGCGTTCGGGCCGATCAGCGCCATCTGCCGGCCGTAGCTGCTGAGCAGCAGGTTCTTCGCTGTCTTGGAGTTGTACAGGTCGGGGTCGTCGAGGCCCAATAGCACGTCGCTGTTGGCCAGCAGATGTTGCAGGGGCCGGCTGTCGCGTTGGTCCGGCCAGTCCTGGGCGACGATCTCCAGGCCCAGCGGGCGTGCTGCCTGGCGCAACTCGTCGAGTAGGAAGTGGCTGTGCTCACCGTACAGCACGCCGATGCGCTGGGCCTGTGGCAACAGGTAGCGGGCCAGGCGCAGCTGCCGTGCCAGCGGCGGGTCGCTCCACAGCAGGGTCAGGTAAGCAGGGCGCGACTTTCCCAGGCGTTGTTCAGCCTGTACCCGGCTGATGCGCATGGCGAGCGCGGGTGGCCCGCTGTTATCGCTCAGGCGCCATTCCAGCGCGCTGTTGTCGAGCAGCACCAGGCGCACGTCAGCCTTGAGCTGAGCGGGGCGCGGCAGCGCAGCGGTACTCTGGAAGCGCACCTGGTCATGGCTGCGGCGGCCTTGCAGGGCTTCGACGAAGCTGCGAAAGCCAGGCTGTTCGTCGCCGCCGACCAGCAGGATTTCGCTGGCGGACAGCGTACCCAGTGGCCACAGGCAGAACAGCAGCAGGCGCAGCAGCCGGGCCATCAGAACTCCAGCTCCGCGCTGACGCTCAGGCGGTGGCGGCTGTCATAGCGGTTCTGCTCCACGGTGGTGGGTTGATCGTCCAGGCGTTGCTGCCACAGCGCGGCCAGTTCCAGCGTGCTGCCGTGGATATGGAAGCGCTTGGCCACGCGCAGGTCGACGCGTTCGTAGCGGTACGTGTTGAGGGCGTCGTCGCCGTAGTAGAACAGCGCACTCGACCAGCCCTGGCCCCATTCGCGCATCCAGCCGGCCGAGCCGCTATTGTGGGCGCTGAGGCGACGGTCGGCGGGGTTGCTGGCCCAGGCATCGACATAGGCATAGGTCAGGCGCAGGCGGTCGCGTGGCGCCAGGCGCCAGTCGAACTGCGCCTCGCTTCCGCTGAAGCGAGCCTTGTTGGCGTTGCTGGCGATGTACTGGTTGTTCTTCAGGGGCTCGCTGATCATTCCGGTGATCTCGTCGTAGAACAGCTTCACATCCATGCTCAGGTCGAGGTCGCTGAAGTAGCCGTTATAGCCCAGCTCGCGCGAGCGCATGCGTTCCTGTTCGAGGTCGCCAGGGCCGCGGGTCTTGACGAAGTATTCGGCATTGCGCTGGCCGAATGCGGCGGGGCTGAGGTTCTTGACCGTGTAGCTCCAGTTGACGTTGTTCTCGAACATGTCCGGCGAGCGCACGGCTTCGGAGTACACCGCACGCAGGCCGTGGCGCGGCGTGATCAGGTAGTTGACCGCCATGCGCGGGGTCAGCGAGCTGCCGGACAGGCGCGAGTCCTCGAACATCGCGCCGCCCTGGAGGATCCAGTGCTCGTCGGCGCGCCACTCCAGCTGGCCGAACAGGCGCCAGGTCTGGTCGTCGATGCTGCCGTCGAAGTAGGTCTGCGAGTCGGCGCGATCATAACGGTAGTTCATGCCGCTGAGCAGACGCAGGCTGTCGGTCAGGCTCAGGGTGTCCTGTACTTCCAGGTCATAGCGTGTCTCGCGTGTGCTTTGGTCGACATCGCCGCAGACCACATTCTTGCCACCCTGGTTGTTCCACTGGTCCTTGATCGCATCGACCAGCGCCTGTTCTTCCGGGTTGCTGCTGCTTGGCGGGTTGTTCGCACCGCGGGCAACCTTTTCGGCGAAGTCGGGGTTCATCTGCCACAAACGGGTCAGTTCGGGGCTGAACGACAGCGCCGCATCGCAGGCGCGCCAGACCTGCTGACGGTCGAAAAGCTGGGCCGAACCCTGCACATACAGGCTGTGCTCAGGGTTGAAGTCGATGTTCCAGCGCACCGAGCCGGCATAGTCCTTGGCGTTGACATCGGCGTTATCGCCGGTCTGGGTGACGTAGGGGAACACCGGCTGATAGGTATACGGTCGCTGGTTGCTGCCTTCCTTGGCCGCCAGTTGCCATTCCAGGGTCTGGTCTGGCGCCAGCACGTGGCTGACACTGAGGTTGAAGCGGTTCAGGCGGCGGCTGTCACGGTAGTCCTGGCCGAACTGGTTCTCGTCGAAGCCATCATCCTGCTGGCCGGACACCGACAGGCGCATGTCGCCGCCGTCCCAGCCGAAGCCGTGGCTGAGGTAATAGTCATTGATGCCATCCTGGCCGCGGGTCAGTTTCATCCGCGTGCCGTGGCTGTCGGCCGGGTTGCGGGTGAGGATGTTGACCACCGCCATCAGTGCGTTGGCGCCGTAGCTGACGGTGTTGGGGCCGCGGAACACTTCGATGCGCTCGATGTCCTCGATGGCGACCGGGATGTCGCTCCAGTCCACCGTGGCCAGGCCTGCGCGGTACACCGAGCGGCCGTCGATCAGTACCTGCATGCGCCGCGCATCGTTGACGTTGCTGCCGTGGTAGTTGACGGTTGGCTGGTTGCCGGCGCCGTAGCCGATCATCATGCCCGGTACCAGGCGCAGCAGTTCAGGGATGTCGCGGGCACCGCTGGCGCGAATCAGCTCGTTGTCGAGTACGGTCATGCTGCCTGGTACCGCCGCCGGAGATTGTTTCAGGCGAGTCGCGGTCAGAACCTGCGGCAGGTCGGTGTTGTCGATGAACAAGTCGTCGGCCATGGCCGAACCGCCGATCAGGGCAGTCAGCAACAGCAGGCGAGGGTAGGGGGGCGGGCCGGGCAACACAGGACAGCCTTGTCTCAGGATTGAAACAGGCATGGTAACTGACCGGGCGGGTTTTGCCAGTGGGTTGCGGGGGATTTGCGGGGTTGGGATGGGGTGTGGGGCGGGGGTGCATGTCTTGAAGGTTTCAGCGCCTGTGAGAGGTGCATGCCTTGAGAGTCCCTGCGCCTGTGAGATCGAGCGCCGCCCGCGCGGCGCATCGCGGGCAAGCCCGCTCCCACATTTGTTTCGGGCCAGTTACTCCTGTCCCGCCAACAGGATCCGCCTTGATGCATGACTGAAGACCGATGAGGCACAGCTTGCGCCCACCTCAATATCGAAGGGAACAAACAAGGCGGTCCCTGTTGGCTTCACAGGAGAGATTGGCCCGAAACAAATGTGGGAGCGGGCTTGCCCGCGATGCGCCGCGCGGGCGGCGCTCGATCTCACAGGCAGCAAAAATCCCCCGGCGAACCCAAAAGAACCCACCACTGGCTCTGTAGCAAGCGACCCGTATAATGTTCAAGTCGCCACTTAACTTAATGGCTTTAACGGATTGAATATGACTGAACAGCAACCTGTTGCAGTTCTGGGAGGCGGCAGCTTCGGCACCGCCGTGGCGAACCTGCTGGCCGAAAATGGCGTACCGGTGCGTCAATGGATGCGCGACCCCGAGCAGGCCGAGGCGATGCGGGTCAACCGCGAGAACCCGCGCTACCTCAAGGGCATTCGCCTGCAGGACGGTGTCGAGCCGGTCAACGACCTGCTGGCGACCCTGCAAGCCAGTGACCTGATCTTTGTCGCCCTGCCTTCGAGCGCCCTGCGCAGCGTGCTGGCGCCCCATGCCGAGCTGCTGCGCGGCAAGTACCTGGTCAGCCTGACCAAGGGCATCGAGGCGCAGAGCTTCAAGCTGATGAGCCAGATCCTCGAGGAAATCGCCCCCGAGGCCCGCATCGGCGTGCTCTCTGGCCCTAACCTGGCCCGCGAGATTGCCGAGCATGCGCTGACCGCCACCGTGGTCGCCAGCGAAGACGAACAACTGTGCCAGCGGGTGCAGGCGGTGCTGCACGGGCGCACCTTCCGGGTCTATGCCAGCAGCGACCGCTTCGGCGTCGAGCTGGGTGGTGCGCTGAAAAACGTCTACGCCATCATCGCCGGCATGGCCGTCGCCCTGGGCATGGGCGAGAACACCAAGAGCATGCTGATCACCCGTGCGTTGGCCGAGATGACCCGCTTTGCCGTCAGCCAGGGGGCCAACCCCATGACGTTCCTTGGCCTGGCGGGTGTCGGTGACCTGATCGTCACCTGCTCGTCGCCCAAGAGCCGCAACTACCAGGTCGGTCATGCCCTGGGCCAGGGCCTGAGCCTGGAGCAGGCGGTCAGCCGCCTGGGCGAAGTGGCCGAAGGGGTCAATACGCTCAAGGTGCTCAAGGCCAAGGCCCAGGAAGTGCAGGTCTACATGCCGCTGGTGGCCGGCCTGCACGCCATCCTGTTCGAAGGCCGCACGCTGAACCAGGTGATCGAGCACCTGATGCGCGCCGAGCCCAAGACCGACGTCGATTTCATTTCCATCAGTGGTTTCAATTAAGCGAAGGAGCAGCACATGAACGATACCCCCGAGCGCGCCCAGCGCGAGTCGATCATCCTGCGGGTGCTGTGGATGCTGGTGTTCCTGGTGGTCTGGCAACTGGCCGAGCTGCTGCTCGGCGGCCTGGTACTGGTGCAAATGATCTACCGCCTGGTGTATGGCGCACCGAGCGCCAGCCTGATGAACTTCGGTGACAGCCTGAGCCAGTACCTGGCGCAGATCGGCCGTTTCGGTACCTTCCACACCGACCAGAAACCCTGGCCGTTCGCCGACTGGCCGGCAGCCCGTGCCCCGGAAGGCGAGGCGCCCCATGCCGTGGCCCCGGCACCGCACCCGGTGCGTGACGAGGAGCCCAAGCTGTGAAGCTGTGGGTGCTGCGCCACGGCGAAGCGGAGCCACGCGCCAACACCGACGCTGAGCGGCGCCTGACCGGCCATGGCCGCGAGCAGGTGCTGCACAGTGCGGCCCGACTGCTTGGCCAGCCGTTGCAGGCGATCATTGCCAGCCCGTATGTACGCGCACAACAGACGGCGGCCCTGGTGCATGACACCCTGGGCTTCGCCGAGCCCGTGCGCACCGTGCCGTGGCTGACGCCTGACAGCGACGTGCGGCAGGTGATCGGTGAAATCGAGCGCCTGGGCCTGGAGCATGTGTTGCTGGTCAGCCACCAGCCACTGGTGGGGTCGCTGGTCGGCATGCTCGAGCATGGCCATGTGCAGCAGCCGGCGCCCATGAGCACCGCCAGCCTGGCGGAGCTGGAAGGCGACTGGCCGCTGGCAGGGCTGATGACCTTACGCGCGCTTAATTCGCCAGAGTGACCGCAAGCAACTGGCATTTTTGCCAGTTGCCAGCCATTTGGATCCAACGGATGCTTGGCGCCAGGTTGTTCAGCAGATGACAGGGCAGGGAGCGTTGAATGAGCGGGTTGATGCACGAGCTGTTGCGCTCTCTGGATCTGCAACCAACGATCGAAGCCGTACAGCGTGACAACCGTCTCGATTTCGCCCAGTACGCCCTGTTGCGCGAGGCCGCCGACGCCAAGTTCCATCACCTGATGAGCAGAGTCCGTAACACGGTTGAGCAGCGCCCCATGGACAACCTGCTGGTCGAGCAGGACCTGCACGAACTGCAGCAGTCCTGCATACGCATGTCCCACCTGCTGCAGACCAGCTGCCTGGCCCTGCGCCGACTGCAACTCGATGTCCATGACCAACGCCTGGCCCGTGAGGCGCTGGAAAGCCAGATTGCCTACATGCAAGCCTGCCTGCGCCGCTCGCTGGCCAGTTTCGACGAGTCGGCATGACCTGATTGCCCTTGGCGATGACATTTACAGACGTTGCCGAGTGCCGGCGTGATGCCGACAATGAGCCATCATCCCCGTCCGGACCAGGCGCCATGTCGCAGCAGATCTTCTTCGCCCATGCCAACGGTTTTCCCTCGGCCACCTACGGCAAGCTGTTCGCTGCCCTGGCGCCGGATTATCAGGTCAGTCATCTGGCTCAGCACGCCCATGACCCGCGCTTTCCGGTGGACGATAACTGGCAGCAGCTGGTTGACGAACTGCTGCATCACCTGGCGCAGCAGGCGGCGCCGGTGTGGGGCGTCGGCCATTCGCTGGGGGGCGTGTTGCACCTGCACGCCGCCTTGCGCCGGCCCGAGCTGTATCGAGGCGTGGTGATGCTCGACTCACCGGTATTGACCCGTGCAGACCAGTGGCTGCTGCGCACCGCCAAGCGCTTTGGCTTCATCGACCGCATCACACCGGCTGGCCGTACCCTGGGGCGGCGCGAAGCCTTTGCCGACCGTGACAGCGCGCGCGTCTACTTTGCCAGCAAGTCGCTGTTCCGCCACTTCGACCCGGATTGCCTGGAAGCCTACCTCGAACATGGCCTGCAAGCGGACGAAGAGGGCTTGCGCCTGCGCTTCGACCCGGCCACGGAGATCAGCATCTACCGCAATATCCCGCACGCCAGCCCGGCGCCTGCGCGCCAGTTGCAGGTGCCCTTGGCGATGGTGCGTGGCGAGCGCAGCAACGTCATCCGCCGCCACCATACCCTGGCGGTGCGCGGCATGCCGCGGGGCGAATACCATAGCGTGCCGGGCGGGCACATGTTCCCGCTGGAACGGCCGACCGACACGGCCAGCCTGATCAAGGGCCTGTTCGACCGCTGGAGCCAGGCATGAGCGCGCAGGTCGAGGAAGTGCGCTTGAACCTGGGCCACATCGAGCTGGCCGCGCACCTGTTCGGCCCGGAGGATGGCCTGCCGGTGATCGCCCTGCACGGCTGGCTGGACAACGCCAACAGCTTCTCGCGCCTGGCCCCCCGGTTGAAGGGCCTGCGCATCGTCGCCCTCGATCTGGCCGGGCACGGTTATTCCGAGCATCGCCCATTGGGCGCGGGGTATGCCTTGGCCGATTACGCCCACGATGTGCTGCGGGTGGCCGAGCAACTGGGCTGGCAGCGTTTTGCCCTGCTCGGGCATTCGTTGGGCGCGATCATTTCGGTGCAAGTGGCGGGTGCCTTGCCAGACCGGGTCAGCCACCTTGCCCTGATCGACGGTGTCATTCCCCCGACCGGCGCCGAGCAGGATGCCGGTGAGCGCCTGGGCATGGCCCTGCAGGCCCAACTGCGGCTCGATGGCAAGCGCAAGTCCGTTTACCCGACCCTGGAGGAGGGCGTGCAGGCGCGCATGAAGGGCATGGTCGCGGTCAGCCGCGAAGCCGCCGAGCGCCTGGCCCAACGTGGCCTGATGCCGGTGCCCGGTGGTTACAGCTGGCGCAGCGACAGCCGCTTGACCCTGCCATCGCCAGTGCGCCTGAGCCAGGCCCAGGCCATGGCCTACGTGCGGCGAGTGAGCTGCCCGGCCAGCCTGGTGGTGGCGGCCGACGGCATGCTGGTGCGCCACACCGAACTGCTGGAGCAGCTACCCTTTGAGCAGACTGTGTTGCCCGGAGGGCATCACCTGCACCTGAATGACGAAGAGGGCGCGGCCCTTGTCGCAGACTGTTTCAATCGCTTCTTTGGCTTTGCTTGACTTGCACCGGACAAGTGTCGAGGCTTGGCGGGTTGAACAGGGAGACAACCATGCAACTGCCAGACATCCTGGAGCTTCAACCCGGCGCGCCGCGCCGCATGGGCCGCCGATGAGCGCCCCCGTTTCCATGCGTACTGCCATCGCCACCTGCCTCCTGCTGGCCAGCCCCTTGCTGTGGGCCGGCAGCCTGCCCGTGCCGGTGGACGCCAAGGTGGTCGACCAGCGCCCGGCCGTGGAGCAGGAGCGGGTCTATCCCATGGGCCCGCTGCGCAAGATCAGCGGCCGCCTGCGTGTCGAAGACAAGATCGAAAGCCGTGGCCAGGTCAGTTCGGTCACCTACGAGCTGCCGGTCGAGCGCAGCGCCCGTGAAGCCTTCACCAGCGCCCGCGAGGCGCTGCAGCATGACGGTGGCTATCCGTTGTTCTGGTGCCAGGGCCGCGATTGCGGCGAAGCTAGCCTGTGGGCCAACGACGTGTTTGCCAATGCCCGGTTGAACGGCGGTGACGAGCAGCAGGCGTTCATCCTGCTGCGCCGCTCGGCCGAGGAGGCCGACACCCTGGTTGCGCTGTACAGCGTCACCCGTGGCAACCGCCGCGCCTATCTGCATGTGGAAGAATTCGTCGCCAGCAGCCCGCTGGGCGAGATACTGCCGACCGCCGCCACGGTGCTGCGCGAAATGCGCGACACCGGCAAGCTCGACTACCCTGACCTGGCTGCACCGCAGGACAGCTGGGTGACCTTGCTGGCGCGCAGCCTGAACCTCGACAGCACCTTGCGCGCGAGCCTGAGTGGCGCCCAGGCCGAGGCCTGGCGCGAGCAACTGGTCAAGGCCGGTGTGCGTGATGGCCGCCTCGAAGTCGGCACTGCGCCCACCGATGGCCTGCATCTGGAACTGATTCGTTGAGTGAGCGTCACCATGGCCAACAATGACCGCCTGCTGATCCAGATTCTGCTGCTGGCGCTGCTGGGTGCCGCCCTGTGGGTCATGGCACCGTTCATCTCCGCGCTACTATGGGGGGCCATCCTGGCGTTCGCCAGCTGGCCGCTGATGCGCCTGCTGACGCGTGTGCTGGGGGGGCGTGAAACCCTGGCCGCCAGCCTGCTGACCACGGCCTGGATCCTGATCGTTGCCTTGCCGCTGGTGTGGCTGGGCTTCAACCTGGCCGACCACATCCGCGACGCCACCGCCTTTGTGCGTGACGTGCAGGTCGATGGCCTGCCCGATGCACCGGACTGGCTGGGCGGCATTCCCTTCGTGGGTGAGCGCCTGGTCAGTTGGTGGCAATCCCTCGATCAGCAAGGTGCGGCCCTGCTGCAGTCGATGAAGCCGTACCTGGGGCAGGTCGGCAACTGGCTGCTGGCGCGCAGCGCGCAGATCGGCAGCGGAGTACTGGAGCTGACGCTGAGCCTGGTGTTCGTGTTCTTCTTCTATCGTGACGGGCCGCGGCTGTCGGCTTTCGTGCTGCGGCTGCTGAACCGGCTTGTGGGCGAGCGGGCCGATTACTACCTGGAGCTGGTGGCCGGTACGGTCCAGCGGGTGGTGAACGGTGTGATCGGCACGGCGGCAGCCCAGGCGCTGCTGGCACTGATCGGGTTCCTGATTGCCGGAGTGCCTGGGGCGATCGTCTTGGGCCTGGTGACCTTCATGCTCAGCTTGATCCCGATGGGGCCACCGCTGGCATGGATCCCGGCGACGGGCTGGCTGGTGTGGAAGGGCGAATACGGCATGGCGGTATTCCTCGGTATCTGGGGCACCTTCGTCATCAGCGGCGTGGACAACGTGCTCAAGCCCTACCTGATCAGCCGCGGCGGCAACCTGCCGCTGGTCATCGTGCTGCTGGGTGTGTTCGGCGGCTTGCTGGCATTCGGCTTTATCGGCCTGTTCATCGGGCCGACTCTGCTGGCGGTCGGTTACAGCCTGCTGCTGGACTGGAGCCGTAACGCCGGGCAACCCCAGCAGTAAACCTGCACCGCCGCGAAGAGGCCGGCACAGAAAACCTGTACTTTGATTTTTACGCATTCTTTATTCCCATCCCCACCCCCTGATCTCGCCCCTTTACGCCCCTCCCTCGGACAATTCCTTCAAAGCGGTCAACACCGCACCACGGGGGAGTTCCACTCATGTACATGCTCGACGGGTTGTCACTGCTACTGGCAGTGGCCTTGGCGGTTTACCTGCTGGTAGCGCTGCTGCGCGCCGATCGCAGCTAGGGAGCGGCCATGCACAGTTACGATTACATGTTGCTAGTGGCTTTTTTCGCCATCGTGCTGCTGCCGGCACCCTGGCTCGGGCGTTTCTACTACAAGGTCATGGAAGGGCAGCGCACCTGGCTGACGCCCGTGCTGGGCCCGGTGGAGCAGGGCTGCTACCGCCTGGCTGGCGTGCGCGCCGACCAGGAGCAGAACTGGAAGCAGTACACCCTGGCGCTGCTGGCCTTCAACCTGGCCGGCTTCCTGCTGCTGTTCAGCGTGCTGCTGCTGCAAGGCTACCTGCCACTCAACCCGCAGCACCTGTCCGGCCAGGAATGGTCGCTGGCCTTCAACACAGCGGTGAGCTTCGTCACCAACACCAACTGGCAGGCCTACAGTGGTGAAGCGTCGGTCAGCTACCTGAGCCAGATGCTCGGCCTGACCGTGCAGAATTTCGTCAGCGCCGCCACTGGCCTGGCCGTGCTGGTTGCGCTGTGCCGCG
This sequence comes from Pseudomonas sp. CC120222-01a, assembly GCF_003097235.1. GTDB lineage: Bacteria > Pseudomonadota > Gammaproteobacteria > Pseudomonadales > Pseudomonadaceae > Aquipseudomonas. The sequence continues at coordinate 36,551 of NZ_QEQQ01000021.1, forward strand.
GCATCGCCCGCCGTTCCACCACCAGCCTGGGCAACTTCTGGGTCGACATGACCCGCGCCACCCTCTACGGCCTGCTGCCGCTGTGCCTGCTGCTGGCGCTGCTGCTGGTGTGGCAGGGCGTGCCGCAGACCTTCGCCGACTACGCCCACGCCGTGACCCTGCAAGGCACCGACCAGACCATCCCGCTCGGCCCGGCCGCCAGCCAGATCGCCATCAAGCAGCTGGGCACCAACGGTGGTGGCTTCTTCGGCGTCAATTCGGCGCACCCGTTCGAAAACCCCACGGCCTGGAGCAACCTGTTCGAGGTGGCCTCGATCATCCTGATCCCGGTGGCGCTGGTGTTTACCTTCGGGCACTACGTCAAGGACCTGCGCCAGAGCCGCGCCATCCTCGCCTGCATGCTTGGCCTGTTCCTGCTGGGCGGCGCCACGGCGTTGTGGTCGGAATACCAGCCGAACCCGGCGCTGGAAAGCGCCCAGGTGCAGCAGAGCGCGCCCATGGAGGGCAAGGAGAGCCGCTTCGGCACCACCGGCTCGGTGTTGTGGACCGTGACCACCACAGCGGCCTCCAATGGCTCGGTCAATGCCATGCACGACAGCCTAAACCCGCTGACCGGCATGGTCGCGATGGTCAACATGATGGTCGGTGAAGTGATCTTCGGCGGTGTCGGCGCCGGGCTCTACGGCATGCTGCTGTTCGTGCTGATCGCCGTGTTCCTGGCCGGATTGATGATTGGCCGCACGCCAGAATACCTGGGCAAGAAGCTGCAAGCGCGGGAGGTGCAGCTGCTGGTGGCGACCTTGCTGGTGATGCCGGTGGGCGTGCTGGTGCTTGGCGCCATCGCCGCCAGCCTGCCAGGCCCGGCAGGTGCAGTGAGCAACCCGGGCGCCCACGGCTTCAGCCAGCTGCTGTACGCCTACACCTCAGGCACCGCCAACAACGGCTCGGCGTTCGCCGGCTTTGGCGCCAACACGGTGTACCACAACGTGATGATCGGCCTGGCCATGCTGATCGGCCGCTTCGGCTACATCCTGCCGATCCTGGCCCTGGCCGGCAGCCTGGCGGCGAAGAAGAGCGCGCCCCAGGGCAGCAACAGCTTCCCCACCCACGGCCCGCTGTTCGCCTGCCTGTTGCTGGTGACCATCCTGCTGGTCGGTGGCCTGACCTTCCTGCCGACCCTGGCCCTCGGGCCGATCGCCGAACAACTGAGCCTGGGTTTCTGAGGAATCATCCATGAACATGCCCATTCCTGAAGTGAAAGCCTCACACAGCGCCAAGGACCAGACCCGCTTCGCGGCCCTGTGGCGGCCGGCGCTGGTGCAGGCCTTCGTCAAGCTTGACCCGCGCCAGCTCAAACGGGCGCCGGTGATGCTGGTGGTCGCCCTGACGGCCATCCTCACCACCGCACTGTGCTTCGCCCCCGGCAATGGCGTCAGCACTGGCGTCGCCGCGCAGATTGCCCTGTGGCTGTGGTTCACCGTGCTGTTTGCCAACTTTGCCGAGGCCCTCGCCGAGGGCCGTGGCAAGGCTCGCGCCGACAGCCTCAAGGCCGGTAGCCAGGGGCTGACGGCACAGCGCCGCAAACGCGACGGCAGTTTCGAAAGCGTCGCGGCCACGGCACTGCGCAAGGACGATGTGGTACGCGTGGTGGCCGGCGAGATGATCCCCGGTGACGGCGAGGTGCTCGAAGGCATCGCGGCGGTCAACGAAGCGGCCATCACCGGCGAGTCCGCGCCGGTCATCCGCGAATCTGGCGGCGACCGTTCGGCCGTCACCGGTAACACCCGGCTGGTCTCCGACTGGCTGCTGATCCGCATCACCAGCAACCCCGGCGAGTCTACCTTGGACCGCATGATCGCCCTGGTCGAAGGCGCCAAGCGGCAGAAGACCCCCAACGAAATCGCCCTCGACATCCTGCTGATCGGCCTGACCCTGATCTTCCTGATCGTGGTGGTGACCCTGCAACCGTTCGCCCATTTTGCCGGCGGCAGCCTGCCGCTGATCTTCCTCGCCGCGCTGCTGGTGACGCTGATCCCGACCACCATCGGCGGCCTGCTCTCGGCCATCGGCATCGCCGGCATGGACCGCCTGGTACGCCTTAACGTGATCGCCCGCTCCGGCCGCGCAGTGGAGGCAGCCGGCGACGTGCATACGTTGATGCTCGACAAGACCGGCACCATCACCTTCGGCAACCGCCGCTGCAGCGCCCTGCATGCGGCCCCGGGCGTGACCGCCAAGGAGCTGGGGGAGGGTGCCTTGCTGGCGTCGCTGGCCGATGACACCGCCGAGGGCAAGTCGATTGTCGAATACCTGCGCCAGTTGCACGACTTCATCGAGCCGTCGCCCGGGCAGTACCAGGCCATTGCCTTCAGCGCCGAGTCGCGCCTGTCGGGCATCGACTTCCAGCAGCACCGCTACCGCAAGGGCGCTGTCGACGCCGTGCTGGCCTTCGTCGGCATGCAGCGCCTCGACCTGCCGGCCGCGTTGGCCCGTGAAGTGGAGCGGATCGCCCAGAGCGGCGGCACCCCGCTGCTGGTGTGCCTGGACAAGCGCCTGCTCGGCGTGATCCACCTCAAGGACGTGGTCAAGCCGGGCATCCGCGAGCGTTTTGCCGAGCTGCGCAAGCTGGGCATCCGCACGGTGATGGTGACCGGCGACAACCCGCTGACCGCTGCGGCCATCGCCGCCGAAGCCGGCGTGGACGATGTGCTCGCCGAAGCCACCCCGGAGAAGAAACTGGCCCGCATCCGCCAGGAGCAGAACGACGGCCGCCTGGTGGCCATGTGCGGCGACGGCGCCAACGACGCCCCGGCGCTGGCCCAGGCGGACGTCGGCATGGCCATGAACGATGGCACCCAGGCGGCGCGCGAGGCGGCCAACATGGTCGACCTGGACAGCGACCCCACCAAGCTGCTGGACGTGGTGCAGGTGGGCAAGGAACTGCTGGTGACCCGGGGTGCCCTGACCACCTTCTCCATCGCCAACGACGTGGCCAAGTACTTCGCCATCCTGCCGGCGCTGTTCGCCGCCATCTACCCGCAGCTCGGTGTGCTCAACCTGATGCACCTGGCCAGCCCGCAGAGCGCGATCCTCTCGGCGATCGTGTTCAACGCGCTGATCATCATCGTGCTGATCCCGTTGGCCCTGCGCGGCGTGCGTGTGCAGGCGGCGAGTGCCGCGCACCTGCTGCGGCGCAACCTGCTGATCTACGGGCTGGGCGGCATCATCGTGCCGTTTGCCGGGATCAAGCTGATCGACCTGCTGCTCAATGCCTTGCACCTGGTCTGAGGAGGCCATCATGAACAGTTACGTACGCCCGGCGATGAGCCTGATCCTGCTGATGACGGTCGTCACTGGCGCGCTGTACCCGCTGGCGGTGACCGGGGTTGCCCAGCTGGCGTTCCCCGAACAGGCCAATGGCAGCCTGGTGCGCGATGAGCGCGGGCAGGTGCGGGGTTCGGCCTTGATCGCCCAGGATTTCCAGGGCGATGGCTGGTTCCACTCGCGGCCCTCGGCCGGGGCATTCGCCACCGTGGCCAGCAGCGCCAGCAACCTGGCACCGAGCAACCCGGCGCTGGCCGAACGGGTCAAGGGCGATGCTGCGGCACTGTACCAGGCGCAGTTGGGGCCGGTGCCGCAGGCCTTGCTGACCACCTCGGGCAGCGGCCTCGACCCGCACTTGCCACCGCAAGCAGTGGCCTACCAGATTCCTCGGGTGGCAGCGGCGCGGCAGGTACCGGTGGAGCGCTTGCAAGCCTTGCTGGAAGAGGCCACCCTCCACCCATTGATCGGGCCACCGGTGGTCAATGTGCTGGCCTTGAACCAGGCACTGGAACAGCTGAGCCGCTGATGCAAAGCTGCCCTCTATCTCTGTAGGAGCGGCCTTGTGTCGCGAAAGGGCTACAGAGCAGCCCCAGCACTTTCAGCAATGATGCTGAATGTCTGGGGCCGCTTTGCGGCCCTTTCGCGACACAAGGCCGCTCCTACAAGGCATGAATTGCCCCAGAAGGATGAAACATGAGTGACTCCACCCGCGCAGACGCGCTGTTGGCCACCCTCCCACGCAGCGGTCGCGGTCGGCTCAAGGTCTTCCTCGGCGCCGCCCCCGGCGTGGGCAAGACCTTCGCCATGCTCCAGGCCGCCCACGCCCAGCAACGCCAAGGTGTGCAGGTGCTGGCCGGGGTGGTCGAAACCCACGGCCGCGCCGAGACCGAGGCACTGCTCGGCGGCCTGCTCCAACAGCCCTTGCTGCGCAGCGAATACCGTGGCGTCACCCTGGAGGAAATGGACCTCGACGGCCTGCTCAAGGCCGCGCCGACCCTGGCCCTGGTCGACGAACTGGCCCACACCAACGCCCCCGGCAGTCGTCACGCCAAGCGCTGGCAGGACGTGCAGGAGCTGCTCGCCGCCGGCATCGACGTGTACACCACGGTCAACGTCCAGCACCTGGAAAGCCTCAACGACAAGGTCCGCGGCATCACCGGCGTGCAGGTGCGCGAAACCCTGCCGGACTGGGTACTGCAGGAAGCCTTCGAGCTGGTGCTGATCGACCTGCCGCCGCGCGAGCTGCTCGAACGCCTGCGCGAAGGCAAGGTGTATGTGCCGGAGCAGGCACGGGCCGCCATCGATGCGTACTTCTCACAAACCAACCTTACCGCCCTGCGCGAGCTGGCCATGCAGACCGCCGCCGCCCAGGTCGACGCCGACCTTGCCCACGGTTACCGCCTGCGCGGCGAAGCGGCGCCGGCCTTGCGTGGGCGCCTGCTGGTGGGCGTGGATGGCGATGAGCAGGCCGAGCGCCTGGTGCGCCACGCCAGCCGTGTTGCCCAGCGCCGCCACCTGCCGTGGAGCCTGGTGCATGTCGACAACGGCCGGTTGCGTGACGAAGCCGCCCGCCAGCGCCTGCAGGCGGCCCAGCAACTGGCCGAGCGTCTGGGGGGCGAGGTGGTGTTGCTGCGTGCCGGCGAAGTGGCGCGGACCTTGATCCAGCACGCCACCGAGCGTCGCGCCAGCCTGGTGCTGGTCGGGCAATCCCGTGACCGGCTGCGCCGTCGCCTGTTCGGCGCCGGCGTTGCCACCCGGCTGCTGCGCGAAAGCCATGGCCTGGAGATCAACGTGCTCGACCGCGACAGCCAGGCACGGCCGGCGCGGGCTGCGGTCAGCCGGGTGTGGGTCTGGCGCCACTACCTGCTGGCGCTGGTGGCCACGGCGTTGGCCGCCGGCCTGGCCTGGGGCGTGTCGAGCGTGCTGGCGCTGCCCAATATCTCGCTGGTGTTCCTTGCCGCGGTGCTGCTGGTGGCCGTGCGCAGCAGCCTGGGCCCGGCGCTGGCCTGTGCGGCGCTGTCATTCCTGACCTACGACTTCCTGTTCATTCCGCCGAACTTCTCGTTCAGCATCCAGCGCGAGGAAGACGTACTAACGCTGGTGTTCTTCCTGCTCATGGCGGCCCTCACCGGCAACCTCGCGGCCCGCCAGCGCAGCCAGCTGCAGGCCCTGCGCGAAACCCAGGCGCAGACCAACCAGCTGCTCGACCTGTCGCGCCGGCTGACCGTGGCCACTGACCGCCAGGCCGTGTTCAACGCCGCCGGTCGCCACCTCAATGGCTGGAAAGACGTGCAGGTGTGCCTGCTGGAGCGCAACAGCGAAGGGCTGCTGCACCTGGCGAGCGGCGAAGCCCAGGCCTTGAGCGACAACGAGCGTGCCGCCGCCGAGTGGGCCTGGCAGCATGGCCAGGCCGCTGGCCACGGCAGTGATACCTTACCCAACGGGCGCTGGTGGTGGTGGCCGCTGGCGGTTGACGATCAGCCCCTGGCGCTGCTCGGTGTGCGCCCACGCTCAGGCGAACCGCTGAGTGCCCAGCGTCGGCGCCTGCTGATGGCCCTCGGCCAACCCCTGGCCCAGGCCCTGGCCCGTGCCCGGCTGGCCGAACAGCTCGAAGCCGCCCGCCTGCACGGCGAAACCGAGCAGCTGCGCAGTGCCTTGCTCGCCTCGGTGTCCCACGACCTGCGCACCCCACTGACGGCCATGCGCGGCAGTATCGACAGCCTGCTGGCGCTGGGCGAGGCGATCCCCGTCGAAGATCGCCGCGAGCTGCTCGAAGGCACGCGCAACGAAGCCGAGCGCCTGGACCGCTACATCCAGAACCTGCTCGACATGACCCGCCTCGGCCACGGCGGCCTCAAGCTTGCCCGCGACTGGGTAGCCCCGGCCGACATTGTCGGCAGTGCCCTCAACCGCCTGCGCGCGGTGCTGGCGCCGTTGCACGTGCACACCGAGGTGCCCGGCGAGCTGCCGTTGCTGTTCGTGCACGCCGCGCTGATCGAGCAGGCGCTGATCAATGTGCTGGAAAACGCCGCACGCTTCTCGCCCGCCCAAGGCCGCCTGGAGTTGCAGGTTTCGGTGCACGATGAGCAGCTGCACTTTGCCGTCAGCGACCAGGGGCCCGGCATCCCGGTGGCTGAACGCGAGAAGATCTTCGACATGTTCTACACCGCTGCCCGTGGTGATCGTGGCGGGCAGGGCACCGGCCTGGGCCTGGCGATCTGCCAGGGCATGATCGGTGCCCACGGCGGGCAGATCCTGGTGGGCGACGGCATCGATGGCCACGGCACCTGCATCACTCTATGCTTGCCGCTGCCCCAGCAACCCGAAGCCGAAAGCGAAACCCCATGAGCCAGTCCGCCACCCTGTTGGTCATCGACGACGAACCACAGATCCGCAAGTTCCTGCGCATCAGCCTCAGCTCCCAGGGCTACAAGGTGATCGAAGCCGCCACCGGCAGCGAAGGCCTGGCCCAGGCCGCGCTGGCCAAGCCCGACCTGGTGGTGCTCGACCTCGGCCTGCCCGACATGGACGGCCAGCAGGTGCTGCGCGAGTTGCGCGAGTGGAGCGCGGTGCCGGTGCTGGTGCTGTCGGTGCGGGCCAGCGAAGTGCAGAAGGTAGACGCGCTGGATGGCGGCGCCAACGACTATGTGACCAAGCCCTTCGGCATCCAGGAGTTTCTGGCCCGGGTGCGTGCGCTGCTGCGCCAGGTGCCGCAGTCGGGCGGCAGCGAAGTGACGGCGAGCTTCGGGCCGCTGGTGGTGGACTTCGCCTTTCGCAAAGTGACGCTGGATGGCCTGGAGATCGCACTGACGCGCAAGGAGTACGCGTTGCTTGCACAGCTGGCGGGGCACCCGGGGCGGGTGATTACCCAGCAGCAATTGCTCAAGGACATCTGGGGGCCGACCCATGTCGACGACACCCACTACCTGCGGATCGTGGTGGGGCATTTGCGGCAGAAGCTCGGTGATGATCCGACGGCGCCGAGGTTCATCATTACCGAGGCCGGAGTCGGCTACCGCCTGGTGGCGCCATCGCCAGGTTGACGCGGTCAATGTGGGAGCGGCCTTGTGTCGCGAAAGGGGCGCGAAGCGGCCCCAGGATCTCAGCTTCGCAGCATAGATTGCCGGGGCTGCTGCGCAGCCCTTTCGCGACACAAGGCCGCTCCCACAATCAGGCCCTCGGGGGTTCCTTTTCGAAGAGCTGGCGCATGACTTCCAGATAGCGCCTGGCACCCAGGCCCAACGGCCGCGGCTTCAGCCAGATGATGTCCACCCACAGCCGCAACCGGCTGGCCATGTTGTCAAACCGCACCTCGGCCAGTGCCCCCGAGGCAATCAACGGCTCCACCAGCGGCTGCGGCAAATACGCCCAGCCCAGGCCGGACTGCACCAGGTCGAGCGTCGCCAGATAGCTGTCGGTCAACCATATCCGCCGCGACAGCACCATGCGCGGGTCCGAGCCGGTGGCCTTGCCCGAAGCCACGATGATCTGTCGCTGTTCGGCAAACGCTTCTTCAGGCAGCGGCGTGCCACTGTTGCTGCCAGCGGGATGACGCGGTGAAGCGACAGCCACCAGCAACTGGCTGCCCGCTTCGAGAAAGGACTCGCGCTCATCGATCCCCGGGCGCTCGAACACCAGCGCCAGTTGCACGCTGCCTTCATGCAGCAGGCGCACCGCTTCGGTCTGGGTTGCCGAGCGCACTTCGATCTCCAGGCTGGGAAACTCCTTCGCCAGGGTTTCCAGCGGCTGGCTCCAGCGGCCGGTCTGCAGCTCCGGGGCCATGGCGATGGTCAGGCGCTTTTCCAGCCCCTGGTGCAGTTGCAGGGCCTGGGCGTCGAGCAGGTTGAGCTGGCAGATCACCTGCCTGGCTTGCGGCTCCAGCGCCAGGGCAGCACTGGTAGGCAGGGCTTTACGTGTAGCGCGGTCGAACAGGGCCAGGTCCAGCTCGGCCTCCAGTTGCGCGATCGCCATGCTCACGGCCGACGGTACACGCCCCAGCTTGCGAGCGGCTGCAGAGAACGACCCGGCATCCATGACTGCAAGGAAAATTGCCAGTGAGTCGCTGGTAAAGGCCATTGTCAGTGAACCTGATGATAATTGTCTTTTGTGGTTGGAAATTATGATCATTAATGCACAGCTCGGACAATCCCCCAAGGACAACAACGTGCATAGACCCACGGCGTGGCATGTCACCCACTGGAGTACAGACCCGTTCAGCTTAGGAGCCTACAGCGCACTGCTGCCAGGCGGGACCGGGCAGCACCGAGCAGTCCTTGGCCAGGTGCTGGAAAGACGGCTGGTCATCGCCGGGGAGGCCTGTAGCGGCACTGCTCCGGCGATGACCCACGGGGCCTGGGAAGATGGCCTGCGTGCTGCCGAGGCGGCTTTGCATGCCGGCGCTCGCAAGGTGATTGTGATCGGCGCTGGTTGCGCGGGGCTGGCAGCTGCGCGGTCCTTGCATGAGCAAGGTATCGAATGCGTCGTTCTGGAGGCCAGGGGGCGAACGGGTGGGCGCACGCACACTATTGAACTGGGTGGCGTTAGGGCCGATGAAGGTGCTGCATGGCTTCAGCATTTCGCCGACAACCCCTTGGCCGCCCTTGCCCTGCAACAGGGGCTGGCTTGCGTCGAGACCGACTTCGGCAACCCGCTCGCTGCTGCGCGCGGCGGGGTGTTGCCTGACATCGACGGCGCTTGGTTGGCCCTGACAGAAGCTATTGATCGGCGGTTGCCCTTGTCCGATGCGATCGACCGCTACATGGCTAGCCTTGATCCAGCAGAGGTGCGCGCGACGCAATTCGCCATCGACGGCAACCTGGTACTGGAAGCGTGCCTGCCCGTGGCGCAGTTGTCGATCTGCGCGCTGGACGAGGAGGGTGTAGGGCATGGAGATCGCATGCTGCCCGGTGGCTACAGCGAACTTGTAGATCGCCTGGCGCAGGGGCTGGATATCCGCCTGAACAGCCCGGTAACGTCCATCGACTGGTCAGGCGCGAAGGTCGTGGTCAATGACCAGTCGTGCGATTTCTGCATTTGCACAGTCCCTCTAGGCGTGCTGAAAACGCTGCACTTCAACCCTGTGTTGCCAGACGCACAGCAACAAGCACTGGCACATCTGGCAATGGGCAAGCTGGAAAAGGTGATTCTGCAATTCGATGAGCGCTGGTGGCCGCGTTCACCCTCGGGTTACCTACGCTGGTACGACGAGCCTGCCAGTTGGGGGGAGTGGCTGGACCTGACCGACACGGTGGGCAAGCCCACCATTGCCGGGTTGATTGCCGCCGATGCGATCGAGCGGCAGTTCACCGGGCGTACCGATGAGCAGATCGCCATGGCTGCCTGCGCGGCTTTACAGGCGTGGGCCGCAGCGCTGGGGCCCACACCTTGACAGTTACAGCCCTTCGCCAAGCACCCGGTCGATGCTGTCGACAAAGTAGTCGACGCTGGCCCGGGTGGTGCACATCGGCGGCTTGATCTTGAGGATGTTCAGGTAGTCGCCGGTCGGCTGCATGAAGATCCCCAGTTCGCGCAGGCGGTCGCACAGCAGCATGGTTTCCTCGGTGGCCGGCTCCAGGGTTTCACGGTTGCGCACCAGCTCCAGCCCCAGGTAGAAGCCCGAACCATGGGCCGCACCGGCCAGTGGGTGCTTGTCGACCAGTGCCTGCAGGCGTGCCTTGAAATAGCGCCCGGTGTCGCGGGCGTTGTCCCACAGGCCTTCCTCCTGCATCACGTCCAGTACCGCCATGCCGATGCGACAGCTCACCGGGCTGCCGCCGGCCGAGGAGAAGAAGTAACCCTCGGCCTCCAGAGCCTCGGCGATTTCGCGGCGGGTGATCACCACACCCAGCGGCTGGCCGTTGCCCATGCCCTTGGCCATGGTGATGATGTCGGGCACCACGCCTTGCTCCTCGAAGCCCCAGAAGTACTCGCCCAGGCGGCCATAACCGACCTGCACCTCGTCGGCGATGCACACGCCGCCCCGGGCCCGGACCTTGGCATAGGCGTCGCGCAGGTAACCGGCCGGCAGCGAAATGCCGCCGGCATTGCCGTACACCGGTTCGCAGATGATGCCGGCCAGCTGACGGCCACGGGCATCGAGGTCGGCCAGCTTGGTGTCGACGTCGCGCAGGTAGTCGGCCGCCGTGTCGGCACCGCGGAAGCGGCCGCGGAAAGTGTTCGGTGCCTCCACCGGGTGCACCCAGTCGGGGCGGGTTTCCAGGGCCTGCGGGTTGTCGGCGATCGAGGTGGAAATGGCATCGGTGGCCACCGACCAGCCGTGGTAGGCCTCCAGCACGCTGAGCAGGTCGCGGCCACCGCTGTAGGCCCAGGCCAGGCGGATCGCCAGGTCGTTGGCCTCGGTGCCGCTGTTGACCATGAATACCCGGTCGAAGCCCTCGGGCGCGAGGTCGAGCAGGCGCTCGGAGAACTCGGTGATGGCGGCGTAGTGGAAGCGCGAGTTGGTGTTGAGCAGCGACCACTGGCGCGCCGATTCGGCGACCATGCGCGGGTGGCCGTGGCCCAGTACGGCGACGTTGTTGAGCATGTCCAGGTACGAACGGCCTTGCAGGTCGATCAGGTAGTTGCGCCAGCCGCGCTCGATCTGCGGCGGTTGCGCGTAATAGTGCTTCTGCGAGCGGGCGAAGCTGGCGTCGCGACGGGCCAGCAGGGCTTGTGGGTCGGGCAACGGTTCGGCGTCGCAATCGAAGCCCAGCAGCACGGCTGGCGTCGGACACAGGGCCAGCCAGGCGGCAGCTTGCGATGGTGTGGCGAAGAATGGCGGCTGGATGTGGCTGTCGAGGCACAACTGGACGCTGAGGAAGCCACAGCTGCTGCCCAGCGATTGCCCTTTGGCCACGGCCTGGCCATCCGCCGGGGCATCTTCCAGGCCCTGCAGCCACAAGGCCCAGTGCGGCGTACGCAGGCAGCCGCGGCCGTCGCCGTGACGTTGCCAGATGCCCGCTTCGGGCGCCTGAACCGGGCTGCCGTTGGGCACATGCAGCTCCACGCCCAGCGCGCAGGTGGCGGGCTCTTCGGGGCGATCGACATGGGTTTGTGACAGTCGATACTGGCCGTGCAGGCTGCAGGCCGGCGCAGGTTGCGCGCTCAGCAGGTGCTGGTCGAAGCCCGCCTGTTCCCAGTTGCCGGCTTCGCAGTGCGCGCTGAGCACGCCCAAGTCGATTCGCCTGACCGCCTGCCCGGCCAACTCGGGGAGCAGGGGCGCACAGCCCGTCAGGTCGACGGCATCGGCTTGCAGGCCGGCCGCCTGCAGAATGGCCGCCACCATCAAGGCGAACGGCACGGCCGTGGCGGTATCGAAGATTTCCCATTCATGGGCGACGTTGTCACGGGTGTACTGGTTGTCCGGATCTACGGCCAATTGCTGAGCGCTGCTCAGTACCAGCACTGCCGCACGGTTCAGCACCAAAGGCCACAAGGCACGCAGCTCGGCCTCGGTCAGCGGGTTGAGGGCCTGGTAGGCGCTGACTGCTGGCAGGATGCGCAGCGGGTCGCCTTCGGCATGGTGCAGCAGCGCTGCGCAGGTCACCGATAGGTCGGCGATGCGCCAAGTGCGCGACAGGTCACCGAAGTCGATCACACCCTGCAGTTGCCATTGGCGCTGGTCGTCCTGGGCCCACACGGTGTTGTCGTCGGTAATGTCCAGGTGCACCGCCTGGGTCGGCAGCCGCTCCGCCAAAGGTGCCAGGCGCTCGCAGGCCACGCGGGTGGCCTGCTCGATGCGAGCGCGTTGCCCGGTGTCCTTCAGTATTGGCAGCAGGTGTTCGATCAGCGCTTGGGCATGTTGCGGGTCCCATTGCAGGGTACGCACCAGTCCAGGGTGGTCGAAGTCGACCAAGGCCAGGTCGAGCTGTGCGCATAGCCTGCCCAGCTCAGCCATCAGGCGTGGCGGCATGTGTTTGAGGCGGGTCAGTGGCTGGCCGTCGATGTAGTCGAGCAGGCGCACCCGCAGTGGCTGCCCGTCGATGTCCACTGCCAGCAAGGTTTCGCCACTTTGCGCAGCTTGCACGGCAGGCACTGGCAGGCCCTGCTCGCGCAGGTAGGCCAGGGCGGCGTGCTGTGCCTGAAGTTCGACCTCGGCGTAGCTGCCATGGCAGGCCTTGAGCACGAAGCGCCCTTGGGCTGTGTCCACGCGGAAGTTCAGGTCCTGCTGGCTGCCCAGCGCAGTCAGGTCGCCATCCAGGCCGTAGTGCGCCTGCAGTAGCTTATGCGCCTGGGCTTCGCTGAGAGAGGGGCTGGGAAGGCCGGAACGCTGGATCAGCGTGTCGAGGGCTGGGGAGGCGGGCTGTTGTTGTTGGCTGGACATGGGCTCTACCGTTGTTGCTGGGAGTTGACTGGAGAGAATCTATTCCCGATCTGGCTGATGATGAAAGACGATCGTGATCAGAATTTTTGATGAGTGGTCGGGTGGGCGAGGTGCCTGTCGTGGGATCACAGCAGGGCTGACAGGTGCTTGCCACAACAGTTGCAGAGCCTGTGAGATCGAGCGCCGCCCGTGCGGCGCATCGCGGGCAAGCCCGCTCCCACATCTGTTTCGGGCCAGTCACTCCTGTGCCGCCAACAGGATCCGCCCTGGTGCATGGCTGGAGACAGGTGGAGCGGCATCAGCGTCCACCGAGATACATCGACATGCCAACAAGGCGGTCCCTGTTGGCTTCACAGGAGAGATTGGCCCGAAACAGATGTGGGAGCGGGCTTGCCCGCGATGCGCCGCGCGGGCGGCGCTCGATCTGATAGGCGCTGCACATCTGTCGGCGAACACCTGGTGGCCGTGATGCGTTACCAGCCCCGGCCGATCAATGCCTCATGCCGAGTTCGGCGTCATCCATCAGCGCCTTGGCCATCGCGCTCAGATAATGAGAAGCCCAGATCATCATCGGTTTCTCGTCCATCAGGCCAAGAATGGTCAGTTCCCGCACATAGCCCATGAGTTCCGAGGCCTGTTCACGGGCATCCTGGCAAGGAATGCCGGGTTCGATGCGGAACAGTGGGTGGGTCTGGTTTTCACCTTGGAAGAAGGTGGTCTTGCCGACAGTGCATTGGGGGTTGTCTGTGGACATTGTGTAAATCTCCCTGAAATCTCTATTGCTTGGTCTGGCCTCTTCGCGGGCACGCCCGCACACAGGGGTACGCAATCCCCTGTGGGAGCGGGCGTGCCCGCGAAGAGGCCAGACCAGCCAGCACATCACCTGAGCCTCAGTGCAAAGTCCGAGGCCCAGTGGGCATCTGCACCTGAATTAAGGCTGACTCGAGCAAAGCCCGCAGCGCTTCCATTTCATGCATCGAGGTCATCATCAGGATCGACGACGGTGATTTGGGATGTAGCAACAACGCCTGTTGCACCACGGTCGCCGCGCATAGCGCGTAGTCCGCAGCCTGAATAAGCGTGTCTTCAAGGGAATGAAAATCGTGGGGTGGATCGGGGACAATCTTCAGCATATACATCTCCTTTTTTCCGGTTTTGCTGCCATCCGTCCGCTGTCAAACGGTTGGGTGGCAGCTGTGCGCGGGTTGACAGACCGGTGGAAAGAAAGGAAAGACCGGCGCACGCAAGCGTGCCCACACGCACAGCCGCCATTGAGGGCGACGCGGGTGCACTAACTTTCAATTCCGGCCTGTCAAAGCCGCATCGCTGATGTTCAGCGACCAACCGAGACTAGGGCTCGACCCACACAGCCGCAACGGAAAAAGAGCGCCCGGAGTATCTTTGGGAAATGGACTACAAACCAGCGGTTAAATCTGATTCTGAATGCTTCAAACGTCCGCCAAAAACGCTGCCTCAAGCAGTTGCTTTGTATAAACATGTTGCGGCGCATGGAAGATCTCCCGCGCATCCCCTTGCTCCACCACATGCCCATGCTTGATCACCATCAACTGGTGGCTCAGCGCTTTCACCACTGCAAGGTCGTGGCTAATGAACAAGTAAGTCAGGTTGTACTTGGCCTGCAGATTCCTCAGCAACTCCACCACCTGCCGCTGCACCGTGCGGTCCAGCGCCGAGGTGGGCTCATCCAGCAAAATCAGCGCGGGTTTCAGTACCAACGCGCGGGCTATGGCGATCCGCTGTCGCTGACCACCGGAAAATTCATGCGGGTATCGATGGCGGGTGCGCGGGTCCAGCCCCACTTCCTCCAGCGCCGCAACGATTGCGGCTTCCTGCTCTTCAGGCGTGCCGATCTTGTGAATCCGCAGCCCCTCGCCAACGATATCCGCCACACACATGCGCGGGCTCAGGCTGCCGAAGGGGTCCTGAAATACCACCTGCATTTCCCGCCGCAGCGGCCGCACTGCCTTCTGGTTCATCCCTTCGAGCTGCTGCCCATGAAAGCGGATCCCGCCCTGGCTGGAGATCAAGCGCAGAATCGCCAGGCCCAGTGTCGACTTGCCCGACCCGGATTCGCCAACAATCCCCAACGTCTGCCCCTGGGGCAGGCTGAAGTTGATCCCGTCCACCGCCTTCACGTGGTCAACCGTCTTGCGCAACAGCCCCTTCTTGATCGGGAACCACACCTTCAGGTCTTTCACCTCCAGCAACGGCGCCCCGATCGGGTTATGCGCCGGCAACCCGCTGGGTTCGGCATTGATCAGCATCTGCGTGTAGTGATGCTGCGGCGCACTGAACAGGGTGGCGCACTCAGCCTGTTCGACGATCTGCCCGCGCTGCATCACGCACACGCGGTGGGCGATACGGCGCACCAGGTTGAGATCGTGGCTGATCAGCAGCAGGGCCATGCCTAACTTTGCCTGCAGCTTTTTCAACAGGTCGAGGATCTTCAACTGCACGGTCACATCCAGCGCCGTGGTCGGCTCGTCGGCAATCAATAGCTCCGGCTCGTTGGCCAGGGCCATGGCGATCATTACCCGCTGGCGCTGGCCGCCGGACAGTTCATGGGGCAGGGCCTTCAGGCGCTTGCGCGGTTCGGGGATGCCGACCAATTCCAGCAGTTCCAGTGTGCGCGCTGTGGCTTCCTTGCCGGTCAGGCCCTTGTGCAGCAGGAGGATTTCGTTGATCTGCTTTTCGATGCAGTGCAGCGGGTTCAGCGAGGTCATCGGCTCCTGGAAGATCATCGCGATGCGGTTGCCGCGAATACGTTGCAGGGTCTTCTCGTTCTGCTGCAGCAGGTCCTTGCCTTCATAGCGGATGCTGCCGCTGGGGTGACGGGCCAGCGGATAGGGCAGCAGGCGGAGGATCGAGTGCGCGGTGACGGATTTGCCCGAGCCGCTTTCGCCGACCAGGGCCAGGGTCTCGCCCTTGCGGATGTCGAAGCTGATGCCATCGACCACCCGGTTGACCTGCTCGCCGGTGACAAACTCCACCGCCAGGTCGCGCACTTCGATCAGGTTCTGTTCGCTCATTTCACTTCCTCGGGTCGAAGGCATCGCGGGCGGATTCGCCGATGAACACCAGCAGGCTCAGCATGATCGCCAGCACGGCGAAGGCGCTGATGCCCAGCCACGGGGCTTGCAGGTTGGACTTGCCTTGTGCCACCAGCTCACCCAGCGACGGTGCGCCAGGGGGCAGGCCGAAGCCGAGGAAGTCCAGCGCGGTCAGGGTGCCGATGGCACCGGTGAGGATGAACGGCATGAAAGTCATGGTCGAGATCATGGCATTGGGCAGGATGTGCCGGTACATGATCGCGCCGTTGCGCATGCCCAGGGCGCGGGCCGCGCGAACGTACTCAAGGTTGCGCCCGCGCAGGAACTCGGCGCGCACCACGTCCACCAGGCTCATCCACGAGAACAGCAGCATGATGCCCAGCAGCCACCAGAAGTTGGGCTGCACGAAGCTGGCAAGGATGATCAGCAGGTACAGCACCGGCAGGCCGGACCAGATTTCAAGGAAGCGCTGCCCGGCCAGGTCCACCCAGCCGCCGTAGAAACCCTGCAGGGCGCCGGCGATGACGCCGACGATGGAGCTGAGCACGGTCAGGGTGAGTGCGAACAGTACTGACACCCGGAAGCCGTAGATCACCCGTGCCAACACGTCGCGGCCCTGGTCGTCGGTACCCAGCCAGTTGTCCGCCGAGGGCGGCGCCGGAGCCGGTACGCGCAAGTCGTAGTTGATGCTCTGGTAGCTGAACGGGATCGGCGCCCAGACCACGAAGCTGTCTTTCTTCTCCAGCAAATCGCGGATGTACGGGCTCTTGTAGTTGGCCTCCAGCGGGAATTCACCGCCGAAGGTGGTTTCCGGGTAGCGCTTGAATGCCGGGAAGTACCACGAGCCGTCGTAGCGCACGGCAATCGGCTTGTCGTTGGCGATCAGCTCGGCGCCCAGGCTCAGGCCGAACAGGATCAGGAACAGCCACAGCGACCACCAGCCTCGGCGGTTGGCCTTGAAGCGCTCGAAGCGCCGGCGGTTGAGGGGGGACAGGGCCATGTCAGTGCTCCCGGCTGGCGAAGTCGATGCGCGGATCGACCAGGGTGTAGGTCAGGTCGCCGATCAGTTTCACCACCAGCCCGAGCAGGGTGAAGATGAACAGGGTGCCGAAGACCACCGGGTAGTCGCGGTTGATCGCCGCTTCGAAACTCATCAGGCCCAGGCCATCGAGGCTGAAGATCACCTCGATCAGCAGGGAGCCGGTGAAGAAGATGCCGATGAACGCCGACGGGAAGCCGGCGATCACCAGCAGCATGGCGTTGCGGAACACATGCCCGTACAGCACCCGCGGCCGGCTCAGGCCCTTGGCCTTGGCGGTGACCACGTACTGCTTGTTGATCTCGTCGAGGAAGCTGTTCTTGGTCAGCAGGGTCATGGTGGCGAAGTTGCCGATCACCAGTGCGGTGATCGGCAGCACCAGGTGCCAGAAGTAGTCCAGCACCTTGCCCGTGGTAGACAGTTCGTCGAAGTTGTTCGAGGTCAGGCCGCGCAACGGGAACCAGTCGAAATAGCTGCCACCGGCGAACAGCACGATCAGCAGGATGGCGAACAGGAACGCCGGGATGGCGTAGCCGACGATGATCGCCGAGCTGGTCCAGACGTCGAAGTGGCTGCCATGGCGCACGGCCTTGGCGATGCCCAGCGGGATCGACACCAGGTACATGATCAGCGTGCTCCACAGCCCCAGCGAGATCGACACCGGCATCTTCTCGGCGATCAGGTCGATGACCTTGGCGTCACGGAAGAAGCTGTCGCCGAAGTCCAGCGTGGCGTAGTTCTTGACCATGATCCACAGGCGTTCGGGCGCCGACTTGTCGAAGCCGTACATGTGCTCGATCTCGGCGATCAGCGCCGGGTCCAGGCCTTGGGCGCCACGGTAATTGGAACCGGCTACCGAAACTTCGGCGCCGCCGCCAGCGATGCGGCTGGTGGCGCCCTCGAAACCTTCGAGCTTGGCGATCATCTGCTCCACCGGGCCGCCGGGGGCGGCCTGGACGATGATGAAGTTGATGATCAGGATACCGAACAGGGTCGGGATGATCAGCAGCAGGCGGCGCAGGATATAGGCCAGCATGTCAGTTGGCCTCGTCCGCAGGGGCTTCGGTGACCGCCGGTGTCACATCCGGTTTGACCCACCAGGTGTCGATGCCGACGTCATACTTGGGCGATACCTTGGGGTGGCCGATGTGGTTCCAGTAGGCCACCCGATTGGTCTTGATATGCCAGTTGGGCACCACGTAGTAACCCCATTGCAGCACGCGGTCGAGGGCGCGGCAGTGGTCGATCAGGCTCTGGCGCGAGTCGGCATTGATCAGTTCCTCCACCAGTTGATCGATAGCCGGGTCGCGCAAGCCGATGAAGTTGCGGCTGCCGGGGTTGTCGGCGGCAGTGCTGGACCAGAACTCGCGCTGCTCGTTGCCGGGCGAATTGGATTGCGCGAAGCCGCCGACGATCATGTCGAAGTCACGCGAGCGCAGGCGGTTGATGTATTGCGAGACGTCCACGCGGCGGATCTCGAAGCCTATCCCCAAGTCAGCGAGGTTGCGCTTGAACGGCAGCAGTACACGTTCGAACTGGGTCTGTGCCAGCAGGAACTCGATGCTGACCGGCTTGCCATCCTTGTCGACCATCTTGTCGTCGACGATCTTCCAGCCGGCTTCCTGAAGGAGCTTGTAGGCCTGGCGCTGCTGCTCGCGGATCATCCCGCTGCCGTCGCTGACCGGGTTGGCGAAGGCCTCGGTGAACACCTGCTCGGGGATCTTGCCGCGCAGCGGTTCGAGGATTTTCAGCTCGGCCGGCGAGGGCAGGCCACTGGCGGCCATTTCGGAGTTCTCGAAGTAACTGTCGGTGCGAATATAGGCGCCGTTGAACAGCTGCTTGTTGGTCCATTCGAAGTCGAACAACAGGCTGAGTGCCTTGCGTACACGCACGTCCTGGAACACTGGTTTGCGCAGGTTGAAGACGAAGCCTTGCATGCCCACCGGGTTGCCGTTGGGTATTTCTTCCTTTATCAGGCGGCCATCGCGGACGGCGGGAACGTCGTAGGCGGTCGCCCAGTTTTTCGCGCTCATCTCCAGTTCGTAGTCGAAGGCCCCGGCCTTGAGTGCCTCCAGCGCCACGTTGTTGTCACGGTAGACATCGAAGGTCATGGCGTCGAAGTTGTAGAACCCGCGGTTGATCGGCAGGTCCTTGGCCCAGTAATCCTTGACCCGCTCGTAGCGGATCGAGCGCCCGGCCTTGACCTCGGCGACCTTGTACGGGCCGCTGCCAAGCGGCAGTTCGAGGTTGCCACGGGTGAACTCGCGGGTTTCGTACCAATGTTTGGGCAGCACCGGCAGCTGGCCGAGAATCAGCGGCAGCTCGCGGTTATTGTTGTGCTTGAACTTGAACAGCACCTTGAGCGGGTCTTCTGCGACCACTTCAGCCACATCCCCGTAGTACTGGCGGTACAACGGGGCGCCGTCCTTGATCAGGGTGTTGAAGGTGAATACCACGTCTTCGGCACGCATCGGGTGGCCATCGTGGAAGCGAGCCTCGGGGCGCAGGTAGAAGCGCACCCAGCTGTTGTCCGGTGCCTTCTCGATCTTGCCGGCGACCAGGCCGTATTCGGTGAACGGCTCATCCTGGCTCTGACGCATCAGGGTGTCGTAGATGATGCTGACGTTGTCGGCCGACACACCCTTGTTGATGAACGGGTTGAGGCTGTCGAAGCCGCCGAAGCTGGACTGGCGGAAGGTGCCGCCCTTGGGCGCGTCGGGGTTGACGTAGTCGAAGTGCTTGAAGTCGGCCGGGTATTTCGGCGGCTCGTCGTACAAGGTCAGCGCGTGTTGCGGCGCGGCCAGCGCGGGCAGGCTCAGGCAGGCGAACAGCAGGCTGCAGGCCAGGCGTAGCGTCGGCTTCATTGGGCTTTCTCCGAAGGCTTTATCCACCAGGTATTCAGCCCGAGGGTGTAGGGCGGCGTGGTGACGAAGGCGAACCGGTTGCGGTAGGCCAGGCGGTGATTGTCGAGGTACCAGTTGGGGATCATGTAGTACTGCCATGAAAGTACGCGGTCCAGGGCGCGGGCGGCGGCGACCTGGTCGTCGCGGGTGCGCGCGGCCAGCAGGGTGTCGAGCAGGTGGTCGACCACCGGGTCCTTGACCCCAGCATAGTTCTTGCTGCCCTTGGTCGAGGCCTGGCTGGAATGGAAGTACAGCCACTGTTCGAGGCCCGGGCTCAAGGTCTGGTTCAGGGTCATCAGGATCATGTCGAAGTCGAACTGGTCCAGGCGTTGCTTGTACTGGGCACGGTCTACCGTGCGCAAGCGCGCATCGATGCCGATGCTGGCCAGGTTTTCGACATAAGGTTGCAGGATGCGTTCGAGGCTCGGGTTCACCAGCAGCAGTTCCATGCTGAACGGTTGGCCCTTGGCGTTGACCAGGCGCTGGCCGTCGAGCTTCCAGCCAGCCTGATTGAGCAGGCTCAGGGCCTGGCGCAGGGTCTGGCGGCCAATGCCGCGCCCGTCGGTGTGGCTGACCTGGTAGGGCTGGGTGAACAGCTTGTCGGGCAGCTGGTCGCGGAACGGCGCCAGCAGCAGCCACTCCTTGCCGGTGGGCACGCCGCTGGCGGCGAACTCGCTGTTGGGGTAGTAGCTGGTCGCACGGCGGTAGGCGCTGCTGAACAGCGCCCGGTTGGTCCACTCGAAGTCGAGCATCAACCCGAGTGCCTGGCGCACCCGTGGGTCGCTGAACGTGGCCCGGCGACTGTTCATGAACAGGCCCTGGGTCTGGGTAGGGATCTGGTGCGGGATCTGCGCCTTGATCACTTCGCCCCGGCGCACGGCCGGGAAGTTGTAACCGTTGGCCCAGTTCTTTGCCTGGTGCTCGATATAGATGTCGAACTCGCCGGCCTTGAACGCTTCGAAGGCCACGGTGGCATCGCGGTAGAACTCGTATTCGACGCGGTTGAAGTTGTACTTGCCGCGATTTACCGCCAGGTCCTTGCCCCAGTAGTTCTTCACCCGCTCGAACACCAGGCGCCGGCCAGGCTCCACCTGGGTGATGCGATACGGCCCGCTGCCCAGCGGCGGTTCGAAGGTGGTGGCCTCGAAGTCACGCTTTTGCCAGTAGTGCTTGGGCAATACCGGCATTTCGCCCAGGCGCAGGATCAGCAGCGGGTTGCCGGCGCGCTTGAAGACGAAGCGGATGCGCAGCGGGCCGAGGATGTCGACGCGCTGCACCTCTTGCAGGTTGGTGCGGTAGATCGGGTGCCCCTGCTTGAGCAGGGTACGGTACGAGAACGCCACGTCGGCGGCGGTGATCGGCGCGCCGTCATGCCAGCGCGCTTCCGGGCGCAGGTTGAACACCACCCAGCTGCGGTCTTCGCTGTACTCCACCGAACGGGCGATCAGGCCATAGCTGGAGGTGGGCTCGTCACCGGAAGGGTCGTACTGGCCGGTGCCGACCATCAGCGTTTCGTTCAGCTCGCTGACGCCGTACTGCAGGAAGTTAGGCGTGGTGACGGGGCTGGTGCCCTTGAAGGTATAGGGGTTGAGCGTATCGAAGGTGCCGAATGCCATGGCCCGCAAGGTACCGCCCTTGGGCGCTTGCGGGTTGACCCAGTCGAAGTGGGTGAATGTGGCTGGGTACTTGAGCGTGCCGAACTGCGCGTATCCGTGGCTTTCGCTCACCATCGCGACGGCGGGGAAGCTCAAGGCCAGGCTGAGTGACAGCAGGAGGGGACGTATCAAGTCGGCATCCGATCCAGAGGCGTTGGGCTTTGGTCGGGGTACAGTAACAGCTTGCCGGGTATGGAAAAAGAGTGGGGTCCAGGGGATTGCAAAGGGCCGCATAGCGGCCCTTGGTCGTGTATCAGTGCGACAGGTAGACGGTCAGGGTCTGGCCTGGCTTGAGCGCATGCCCGCTGCGCGGATTCCAGCGCTTGAGGTGCTGCATCTCGACGTTGAAACGTTTGGCTACAAGATACAGCGAATCACCCTTGCGCACTTTGTACTGGGTGGAGCGCTGCCCGGAAGCGGCCACCCGGTTGCCTGCGGCGCTCGGTGCGCTGCCGCCGCGCAGGGCCAGGACCTGGCCAGCCTTGACGCGGTTGCCCGGCAGTTTGTTCCAGCGCTGGATGTCCTTGACCGCAACGCGGTTAGCCTTGGCGATGCTGCTCAGGCTGTCGCCACGCTTGACCCGGTAGCTGCGCGCCGCAGGCCCCTTGGCTTCGGCCACGGCGGCGGCGAACACGGCTTTGTTCGGCTGCAGGCTGACCAGCTGCTCGGGCTTGAGGTTGGACAGGCTGTCGCTGAGCAGTTGCGCCTTGGCGGTCGGCACCAGCAGCTGCTTGGGGCCGTCCACGGTCATGCGTTTCTTGAAGGCCGGGTTGAGCTGGATCAGTTCGTCTTCGTCGATGTTGGCGAAGGCGGCAACCCGCGAAAGGTCGAGGCGGTCGTTGATGGCCACCGCTTCGAAGTAGGGCTCGTTGGCGATCGGCGTAAGGTTCACACCATAGGCTTCAGGCGTGGAGACCACCTGCGACAGTGCCAGCAGCTTGGGCACGTAGTCACGGGTTTCCTGTGGCAGTGGCAGGTTCCAGTAATCGGTGGGCAGGCCGAGCTTCTCGTTGCGCTCGATGGCACGGCTGACGGTGCCTTCGCCCGCATTGTAGGCCGCCAGGGCCAGCAGCCAGTCGCCGTTGAACATGTCGTGCAGGCGGGTCAGGTAGTCCAGCGCGGCGTTGGTCGACGCGGTGATGTCGCGACGGCCATCGTAGAAGTTGGTCTGGCGCAGGTTGAAATGGCGGCCGGTGGCGGGCATGAACTGCCACATGCCCGCCGCGCTGGCGCGCGAGTAGGCCATGGGGTTGTAGGCGCTCTCGATGGCCGGCAGCAGCGCGAGCTCCAGCGGCATGTCGCGTTCTTCGAGGCGCTCGACGATGTAGTGCAGGTAGAGGCTGCCACGCTCGCCGGCGCTCTCGAGGAACGTCGGGTTGCTGGCGAACCACAGGCGCTGCTGCTCGATGCGCGGGTTGACGTCGATGTTGTCCTGCAGGGCGAAGCCCTGGCGCATGCGCTCCCACACATCCTGCGGCGGTTCGGCAGGTTTGACCGCCAGCGGTGAGGGCTTGTGCTTGATCCGAGCCTGGTAATTGTGCGCGCGAACGCTGTCGGCTTCGTCGAGCTGACGGGTACTCTGGCAGCCCACCAGGGTGGCGGCCAGCGCCAGCGCACTGATTTGGGCCAGGCGCGTCAGGGCGACTGCATGAGCGGTTCTGCGGCTACGGGAAGACATCGGCTGACACAGGTTTCCGAGCGAAAAATTTCGGCGATTCTAGAAACCGCTCCCGCCTGGGTCAACCGTTGTGAACCCTCTGCGATATATCTTGAGGTTATCAGAAGGTGTCCTTCCAAGACCTCAAAGCAGCAAAAACAGTGACCTGCGAGTCGTTTGAATGTCCCTTCCATTCGTCTGCTTTTTGTTTAACTAATGTTTCAGCGGTACGCAGAAACGGGTTGGTCAGGCGCTCCAGGCCGATCGTTGATGGCAAGGTGATGCGATTTTCGGCGCGCAACCGGGTAACGTCTTCGAACCGTTGCAGAACGTGCGGATTGGTGGGCTCCACGGCCTTGGCGAAGCGCAGGTTGCTCAGGGTGTATTCGTGGGTGCAGTAGACTTCGGTCTGCTCCGGCAGCGCGGCCAGGCGGGCGAGGGCGGGCTGCATCTGCTCTGGCGTGCCTTCGAACATGCGCCCGCAACCGGCGGCGAACAAGGTGTCGCCACAGAACAGCAGCGGTGTGGCCGGCTGGTCGCTGAAGTAGGCGATATGCCCCAGGGTGTGGCCTGGCACGGCCAGTACCTGGAAGGGCACGCCCAGCACGCTGACCGTGTCGCCCTCGTCCAGCGCCAGGTCGCGGCCCGGGATCTGCTCGTGGGCCGGGCCGCAGACGCGGGCACCGGTCTTTTGCTTGAGGCGTTCGACACCGCCGACATGGTCATGGTGGTGGTGGGTCACCATGATGGTGTCCAGCGCCCAGCCGGGGTGGGCGGCCAGCCAGGCCTCCACCGGGCTGGCATCGCCGGGGTCGACCACCGCGCAACGGCGTTTGGCAGTATCCTGTAACAACCAGATGTAGTTGTCGGAGAAAGCGGGGAGAGCGTCGATCTGTATCATGGTGCGGATCCGTATCGCCAGGCGTGGCACATGAGGGCATCTTAGCCGCGATGGCGCGGTGCGAGAACCTTCGAGGGAGAGCGCAATGACCGACCAAGCCTTTGCTCAGGCCGACCCGGAATGGGTCGAACTGATCAGCCTGGCCCGTGAGTGGTTCAACGGCCCACTCGGCCAGCTGATGTTGAAGGAAGAGGAAAAACTCCTGGAAGAAGAGCTCGGGCGCTTCTTCGGTGGCTACCTTGTGCACTATGGCCCCTGTGCCGAGGCGCCGCCCAGCGCGCCTCAGGTGCAGCGTAATGTGCGCCTTGGTGCACCGCTGCCGGGGGTGGAGATTGTCTGCGAGGAACAGGCCTGGCCCTTGAGCGAGCACGCCGCCGACGTGGTGGTGCTGCAGCATGGCCTGGACTTCAGTCTGTCGCCCCATGGCCTGTTGCGTGAGGCCGCCAGTGCGGTGCGCCCGGGCGGGCACCTGCTGATCGTCGGTATCAACCCCTGGAGCGGCTGGGGCATGCGCCATTTCTTCAGCCATGGCGCCTTGCGCAAGGCGCGCTGCATCTCGCCGTCACGGGTGGGCGACTGGCTCAACCTGCTGGGCTTCGCGCTGGAGAAACGCCGCTTCGGGTGCTATCGTCCGCCGCTCACTTCGCCGGCCTGGCAGCAACGCCTGGCAGGCTGGGAACGGATGGCGGGCGGCTGGCAGAGTGCCGGCGGCGGGGTCTACCTGCTGGTGGCGCGCAAGATGGTGGTCGGCCTGCGGCCGTTGCGCCAGGTGCGCCGCGAGCCGATGGGCAAGCTGCTGCCGCTGCCGCTGGCCAAGGTCAACCGCAGCGCCGCCAATCCGGATACCGAAAAGCACTGAACATGAGTGGTACATGAGCGATAGCGTCGAGATGTATACCGATGGCGCCTGCAAGGGCAACCCCGGCCCGGGCGGCTGGGGCGTCCTGCTGGTCTTCAAGGGCGTCGAGAAGGAACTGTGGGGCGGCGAGCGCGAAACCACCAACAACCGCATGGAACTGATGGCGGCGATCCAGGGGCTGATGGCGCTCAAGCGTGAGTGCGAAGTGGTGCTGACCACCGACTCGCAGTACGTGATGAAGGGCATCAACGAGTGGATGGTCAACTGGAAGAAGCGCGGCTGGAAGACAGCGGCCAAGGAGCCAGTGAAGAACGCCGACCTGTGGCAGTTGCTCGACGAGCAGGTCAACCGCCACAAGGTCACCTGGAAGTGGGTGCGCGGGCACATCGGCCACCCCGGCAACGAGCGCGCCGACCAACTGGCCAACCGCGGCGTCGAGGAAGTGCGCGCCAAGCGTTGAGCTGCGGTACAATCGTCGCCTTTGTAACTGATGCAAGTTGGAGCGCCCCGCGTGGAGCAGCAGCAAGATAAACGCCTGGTCATTCTCGATACCGAAACCACCGGTATGCCGGTCAGCGAAGGCCACCGGATCATCGAGATCGGCTGTGTCGAGGTCATGGGCCGGCGCCTGACCGGGCGGCACTTCCACGTCTACCTGCAGCCTGACCGCGAAAGTGACGAGGGCGCAATCAACGTCCACGGCATTACCGATGCATTCCTGGTCGGCAAGCCGCGCTTCGCCGATGTGGCCGAAGAGTTCTTCGAGTTCATCCAGGGCGCCACCCTGGTCATCCACAACGCGGCGTTCGACGTCGGCTTCATCAACAACGAGTTCGCCCTGCTGGGGCAGAGCGACCGCGCCGACATTTCCAACCACTGCACCATCCTCGATACCCTGCTGCTGGCCCGTGCCCGCCACCCGGGGCAGCGCAACAGCCTCGATGCGCTGTGCAAACGCTACGACATCGACAACTCCGGCCGTGAACTGCACGGCGCGTTGCTCGACTCCGAGTTGCTGGCCGACGTCTACCTGGCGATGACCGGCGGCCAGACCAGCCTGTCGCTGGCTGGGCACGGGGCTGACGGTGACGGTGACGGTGACGGGCAGGGCGCTGGTGGTAGCGAGATCCGCCGCATCGTCGGGCGTGCGCCTGGGCGGGTGATCATGGCGTCTGCCGAAGAGCTGGAGGCGCATGCCGAGCGGCTGGCGGCGGTGGCCAAGTCGGCGGGTGGGCCATCGATGTGGCAAGCCCTGACCGAGACACCGGCTGGCTGATTCGTAAAGCTGCACCGGCCCTTTCGCGGGGCAAACCCGCTCCTACAGAGATCTCCTGACTCCTGTAGGAGCGGGCTTGCCCCGCGAAGAGGCCGGTACAGGCAGCACAAGGCCAACTACCCTTAACAGGACAACAAGTCCTGCGAGGGTAGCAGCCGGATGTACAAGGACCTCAAGTTCCCGATCCTCATCGTCCACCGTGCGATCAAGGCCGACAGCGTTGCCGGCGAGCGCATCCGCGGCATCGCCGAAGAACTGAGCCAGGACGGCTTTGCCATCATCAAGGCTGCCGATCACACCGAAGCGCGCCTGGTCGCCACCACTCACCATGGCCTGGCCTGCATGCTGATCGCCGCCGAAGGCGTCGGCGACAACACCCACTTGCTGCAGAACATGGCCGAGCTGATTCGCTTGGCCCGCCTGCGTGCGCCCAACCTGCCGATCTTCGCCCTGGGTGAACAGGTCACCCTGGAAAACGCCCCGGCCGAGGCCATGAGCGAGCTCAACCAGCTGCGCGGCATTCTCTACCTGTTCGAAGACACTGTGCCGTTTCTCGCCCGTCAGGTAGCGCGCGCCGCGCACAACTACCTCGATGGCCTGTTGCCGCCGTTCTTCAAGGCCCTGGTCCAGCACACCGCCCAGTCCAACTACTCCTGGCACACGCCTGGCCATGGTGGCGGTGTGGCCTACCGCAAGAGCCCGGTAGGCCAGGCCTTCCACCAGTTCTTCGGCGAAAATACCCTGCGCTCGGACCTGTCCGTATCGGTGCCGGAGCTGGGCTCGCTGCTCGATCATACCGGCCCGTTGGCCGAGGCCGAGGCCCGTGCCGCGCGCAACTTCGGCGCCGACCACACCTTCTTCGTCATCAATGGCACCTCCACCGCCAACAAGATCGTCTGGCACGCCATGGTCGGCCGCGATGACCTGGTGCTGGTCGACCGCAACTGCCACAAGTCGGTGGTCCACGCCATCATCATGACCGGCGCCATCCCCATCTACCTGTGCCCCGAGCGCAACGAGCTGGGCATCATCGGCCCGATACCGCTGAGCGAGTTCAGCCCTGAGTCGATCAAGGCCAAGGTGCAGGCCAACCCGCTGGCCAAGGGGCGTGAACCGCGGATCAAGCTGGCTGTGGTGACCAACTCCACCTACGACGGGTTGTGTTACAACGCCGGGCTGATCAAACAAGCGCTGGGCACCAGCGTCGAGGTGCTGCATTTCGACGAGGCCTGGTTCGCCTATGCGGCGTTTCACGAGTTCTTCGAGGGTCGTTACGCCATGGGCACCGCGTGCAGCGAGGGCAGTCCGCTTGTGTTCAGTACCCATTCCACCCACAAGCTGCTGGCCGCCTTCAGCCAGGCCTCGATGATTCACGTGCAGGATGGCGCCCAGCGCCAGCTGGACCGCGACCGCTTCAACGAAGCGTTCATGATGCATATCTCCACCTCGCCGCAATACAGCATCCTCGCCTCGCTGGACGTGGCTTCGACCATGATGGAAGGCCCGGCCGGGCGCTCGCTGCTGCAGGAGATGTTCGACGAAGCCCTGAGTTTCCGTCGTGCCCTGGCCAACCTGCGCGAGCACATCGCCGCCGAGGACTGGTGGTTCAGCATCTGGCAGCCGCTCGCGGCGGAGGGCATCCAGCGCCTGGCGGCGCAGGACTGGTTGCTGCAGCCGGGGGCCGAGTGGCATGGCTTTGGCGAAGTGGCGGACGACTACGTCCTGCTCGACCCGCTGAAGGTGACCTTGGTGATGCCTGGGCTCAGCGCCGGTGGTGTGCTGGGGGAGCACGGCATACCGGCTGCGGTGGTCAGCAAGTTTCTCTGGGAGCGCGGGCTGGTGGTGGAGAAGACCGGCCTGTACAGCTTCCTGGTGCTGTTCTCGATGGGCATCACCAAGGGCAAGTGGAGCACGCTGCTCACCGAGTTGCTGGAGTTCAAGCGCCATTACGACGGCAACACGGCGTTGAGTAGCTGCCTGCCGAGCGTCGTCGCGGTCGATGCTGCACGTTACCAAGGGCTGGGCCTGCGTGAGCTGTGCGACCAGTTGCATGACTGCTACCGCACCAATGCCACGGCCAAGCAGCTCAAGCGGCTGTTCACGCGGTTGCCGGAAGTGGCCGTGAGCCCGGCGCGGGCCTATGACCAGATGGTGCGCGGGGAGGTGGAGGCGGTGCCGATCGAGGCCCTTCTGGGTCGGGTTGCGGCGGTGATGCTGGTGCCGTACCCGCCAGGGATTCCGCTGATCATGCCGGGCGAGCGGTTCACCGAAGCGACCCGCTCGATCCTCGACTACCTGGCGTTCGCCCGGGCGTTCAACAGTGGCTTCCCAGGCTTCGTCGCCGATGTGCATGGCCTGCAGAATGAAAGCGGCCAGTACACGGTCGATTGCATCAAGGAATGCGAATGATCTCGACGCCGGTCTGTGCCAGTTCGAAGCGGTTTTCACCCAGGTGGTTGACGCGGTCGCCGATGGCCAGGCGGTAGGTGGTGATCGGGGCTCCCAGTGCGCTGCCGTCTGCCTGGAGGGTGGACTCCTGGAATTCGTGCACGGGGTAGATACGGCCTTCGGCGTCACGGGCGTGGAATTGGCCGACCATTACTGCTGCCATTTGGGTGAAAACCTCTGAATTACGTAGGAAATGTCTTCAGGCATAGACCGTAGAAGGTACCCGGAAGTTTTCACCCAGTGGAAAAAAATCCAGGCCGCCGAGGAACGGTCATCTATAACTACTGACGTCCCTTTTCCCAGCAAAGGATGGATAACGCCATGAGCCAGGTGTATTCGGTAGCGGTTGTCGTCGGCAGCTTGCGCAAGGACTCCTACAACCGCAAGGTGGCCCGCGCACTTTCGGAGCTGGCGCCGTCCAGCCTTGCCCTGAAGATTGTCGAGATTGGCGACCTGCCGTTGTACAACGAGGATGTCGAGGCCGAGGGCGTGCCCGAGGCTTGGAAGCGTTTTCGCGATGAGATCCGCCGCAGTGATGCGGTGCTGTTCGTCACCCCGGAATACAACCGTTCGGTACCCGGTGGCCTGAAGAACGCCATCGACGTGGGTTCGCGGCCTTATGGGCAGAGTGCCTGGAGTGGCAAGCCGGCGGCGGTGGCGAGCGTGTCGCCGGGCGCCATTGGCGGGTTCGGTGCCAATCATGCGCTGCGTCAATCGCTGGTGTTCCTCGACATGCCGTGCATGCAGATGCCTGAGGCGTATATCGGTGGGGTGGCCAGCCTGTTCGATGAGGGCGGCAAGCTCAGTGACAAGACCCGGCCGTTCCTGCAGGGCTTTATCGACAAGTTTGCGTCCTGGGTGAAGTTGAACCGGGCAGTCTGACCCATCGTTGTTGCCTGAGCTGACGTATTCGCGGGCGCGCCCGCTCCCACAGAGGAATGCATGACCCTGTGGGAGCGGGCGTGCCCGCGAATGGCCAGACACCGGTCTGTCAGAAGGCCTGCGGCATCTCACCCTTGGCCAGGCGGCGGTTGATATCGGCAATCACCTCTGGCAAGTCGTTGATGGTGTCGATCAGGTAGTGGGGCCGCGAGCCGGCAAACAGTTGATGAATGCGCTTGCGCTCGCTCTCCAGCTTCTCTGCGCTCAGCGCCTGGTAACCATCCCAGGTCAGCCCAAGGGCATTGCCCGAGCACACCAGGGCCACGGTCCACATACCGGCACGGCGGCCTTCGAGGATGCCCGGCACGGTGTCGTCGACCTTCACGCACGCCGCCACATCATCGATCCCCAGGGCAATCACGTTGGCCAGGGCCTGGGCCGGCCATGGGCGGCCATTCGGGGTTTCGTCGGTGGCCACCACGTGGTCGGCGACGTAGCCGTTCTGCGCAGCCAGCTCCACCACCTTGTCCATCACCACCTTCGGGTAGCCCGAGCAGGAACCGATCTTCAGGCCATCCTGGCGCAGGCCGGTGAGGGTGTCGAGGGCGCCGGGGATCAGTGCCGAGTGCACGGCGATCTTTTCGATCTGCAGTGGCATGAAACGGTTGTAGATGGCGGTGACGTCATCGTCGCTCGGGGTACGGCCGAACACCTTGCGGTAGCGCTCGGCGATCTCCGGCACATCGCACAGGGTGCGGATGTGGTCCCACTTGCCCATGCCCATCGGGCCGCGGGCTTCTTCGATGGAAACTTGCACGTCGAACTCGGCAAAGGCTTCGACGAAGATCTGGGTCGGGGCGAAGGAGCCGAAGTCGACCACGGTACCGGCCCAGTCGAGGATGGCGGCTTGCAGCTGAGTAGGATTGCTGTAGTTCATGTGCGCTGATTCCTGAAATCGGGTGGGCAAAGGGGTT
Organism: Pseudomonas sp. CC120222-01a; assembly: GCF_003097235.1. Taxonomy (GTDB): domain Bacteria; phylum Pseudomonadota; class Gammaproteobacteria; order Pseudomonadales; family Pseudomonadaceae; genus Aquipseudomonas. Next base: position 66,862 of record NZ_QEQQ01000021.1, read on the forward strand.
AGATGTCCAGCACTTCCATTTCCCGCAGCACGTCGGCCACGGCATTGACGGCGGCCTGCATGCCTTCGGCACCGACCACGCCGATGCAACCGACGCGGAAGGTCTCGACCTGGGTCAGCTTGCCCGGGTAGAGGATGAAGCCCTTGGCCTTGACCCGCTCGTAGAAGTCCTTGAACTGGTAGCGGGCATCGTTTGGCGCGTGGAAGGTGACGATGATCGGCGCCTGGATCTCGGCAGGCAGGAAGCTGCGCAGGCCGATGGCGGCCATGCCGTCGAGCAGGGTCTTGCAGTTGTCGGCGTAACGCTGGTGGCGCGCTGGCAGGCCGCCTTCCTCGTTGTACTGCTGCAGGGCTTCGTGCAGGGCAGCGAGCACGTGGGTCGGTGGGGTGAAGCGCCACTGGCCGGTCTTGGCCATGTAGGCGTGCTGGTCGTGCAGGTCCATGGCCAGCGAGTGGGCATTGCCTTCGGCGGCGGCCAGGGCGGTTTTCTCGGTAAAGACGAAGCCCATGCCCGGCACGCCTTCCAGGCACTTGCCGGAAGCGGCGATCAGCGCTTCGAAGGGGATTTCGCGGGCATCGATCGGCAGCGCGCCGAACGAGCTCATGGCATCGATGATCAGGCGCTTGCCGTGGCGTTTGATCACCTGGGCGATCTCTGGCAGCGGGTTGAGGATGCCGGTGCTGGTTTCGCAGTGGATCAGCGCCACGTGGGTGATGGCCGGGTCGGCGGCAAGCAGGCGGTCGACGTCGGCAGCGGTGGTCGGCTGGTCTTCGGCGGTTTCGAAGGTGCTGTAGGTGCGGCCCAGCACTTTGCAGATTTTCGCCAGGCGTTGGCCGTAGGCACCGTTGATCAGGACCAGGACCTTGCCGTCTCGCGGCACGAGTGTGCCGATGGCCGCTTCCACGGCAAAGGTGCCGCTGCCTTGCAGGGGCACGCAGTGGTGGCTGGCGCTGCCGTCGATGATCGCCAGCAGTTGCTCGCAGACGCTGGCGGTCAGTTGGTTGAAGTCGCGGTCCCACGAGCCCCAGTCCACGAGCATGGCTTGGCGGGTGCGGATTGAAGTGGTCAGTGGGCCAGGGGTCAGCAAGATCGGGGCGTTGCTCATTCCGTTATTCCTCACAAGCAGTGGGCTGAAACTACGGGGCCTAGGTTGCAATTCGCGTTGCCATCAATCAAATTGTTTGTTGTTATCCGAGCTATAAGTAAGGCCGATACTAATGAACCTGTTTCAGCTGCGAGCCTTCGATGCCGTTGCCCGTGAAGGCAGCTTCACCCGCGCCGCTGCGCGGCTGTTCATCAGCCAGCCGGCAGTGACCGGGCACGTCAAGGCACTGGAGGAGCACTACCAGATCACTTTGCTGCGGCGCACCGCACGGCGGGTGGAGCTGACGGAAGAGGGCACCCGCCTGGCGGCGATCACGCGGGCCATGTTCGGCCTGGCCGAAGAGGCGCAGGCCATGCTCGAGGCCAATCGGCAATTGTTGACCGGGCGCCTGGAGGTGGCAGCCGATGGCCCGCACCGGGTCATGCCGATGCTGGCGATGCTGCGCGAGCGCTACCCGGGCATCACCGTCAACCTGCGCCTGGGCAATGCCCAGGAAACCCTGGCGGCGCTGCTCAACGAGCACGCCGACGTCGCCGTGCTGACCGAGATCGAGCCGCGCAAAGGGCTGCACCTGCAGAACCTCTGCGAGTCGCGCCTGTGTGCGCTGCTGCCAGCGGGCCACGCCTGGGCGCAGGCCGAGCAAGACCTGCCACTGGCCGAGCTGCACCAGCAGATCATGGTGCTGCGCGAGCCCAGCTCCACCACCCGGCGCACCTTCGACAAGGCCTGCGGCATGGCTGGCGTGCAGCCAAGGGTGTTGTTGGAGCTGGACAGCCGCGAAGCGGTGACCGAGGCGGTGGCGTCGGAGCTGGGCATTGGCGTGGTGTCGTCGACCGAGGTGGCCAACGACCCACGGGTGGTGGCGCGGGCCCTGGCTGGCCAGGGCCTGCGCAACCAGCATATGGTTGGCTGCCTGGAACGGCGCCGCGAGCTGCGCTTGATCCAGGCTTTCCTCGGCCTGGCGTCGAGCCTTTGAGCCAGCCTAAGATGCCTGCATCAGCGAATGGATTGGCAATGAGCGAAAAAGACACCATCTCCATGCAACTGGTGCGCGAAGCGCTGTTGCAGACCTGCCCGGCGGGCGAGGCGGATGCCGCACTGCTGGCCCGTGCCGGGATCGACGCCGGGCAATTGCAGGCGCCTGCAGCGCGGGTCAGCGCCGAGGCCTATGCACGGCTGTGGCGGCTGTTGGCACGCCGCTGCAACGACGAATTCTTCGCCATGGACCCGCGCGGCCTGCGCAGCGGCAGCCTGGCGTTCATGTGCCGGGCGAGCATGGGCCAGCCGACGCTGGGTGCAGGGCTGGGCACTGCTCTGGAGTTCCTGTCGCTGATGCTTGAAGACCTGCAACCGAGCCTGGTGCGCCAGTACGAGCTGGCCGAAATCGTCATCAACGAGCCTCGCGACCAGCCGCGTCGTGCCTTCACCTATTTCACCTTCTGGATGATCGTCCATGGCCTGGCCTGCTGGCTGGCAGGGCGGCGCATTCCGATCCTGGCCATCGAGCTGCGCTGCGCCGAACCACCGTTTTGCGACGACTACCGGGTGATGTTTTCGCAAAACCTGCAGTTCGAGCGCCCGCGCACACGCATGATCATCAGTGCTGAAAGCCTTGACCTACCGCTGCGGCGTACGCCCGAGGAACTGCAGCGTTTTCTGGCCGAGGCACCTGGCAACATCCTGGTCAAGTACCGGGATGCTGCCAGCCTGGGGCGGCGCATCCGCCATGACTTGCTGCATCAGGACCCCAATCACTGGCCCGATGGTGATGCCTTGGCACGGCAATTGTGCCTGTCGCCGTCTACCTTGCGTCGGCGCCTGGCAGAAGAGGGGCAGACCTATCAAGGGCTCAAGGACAGCGTGCGGCGGGAGCTGGCAATCGCGTGGCTAAGCCATGCCGAGCCTGGCATGGGCGAAATTGCGGCGCGCCTGGGCTTTGCCGACAGCAGCTCTTTCTACAAGGCGTTTCGCAAATGGTTCGGTTGCAACCCTGGGCACTATCGCGCGCTGGCTCATGCACGCGGAGCACACGGGTAGCCCAGTTCCCTCTGAACCGGGCAGGCAAGCAATGAAAGAGTCTGCGCTTCCATTGCTTAGGAGACGCCCGTGCTCAAACGTAATTTCCCCAACCCTGCAAATGCGCGCAACGTCGCCGCCGACACACCTGCAGTCGATCAGCCCGTCAGCGATGCTTCACTCAGCCAGAAGATAACCGATACCTTCATCCATCAGCGGACGCCGCGATGGATCAAGGCGGCTTCTGTGGCAGACATCCGCAAGTTGCGAAGCCTGTACCTCCAGCACCACAACACCCAGAAAAAGGTGAGCGCTGCGACGGCGGCCGCAGTAACGCCCCATGCATTTGCCGATAGCGCGTTTTCTCAAACCCTGGCAGACCTCTTGCCAGTCGGCCATCGCGTGAGCCAGTTGCTTTGGCAGGACAAGGTCCTGACGCTGGAAGGCTACTCGGTGCCTCGTTTAGAGCCCGAATACAAACTGCAGCCTGCGCTGGCGCGCCTGATGCAGAACTTTGCCGAAAATGCCACGCCGCTGGATGGCAGTGGTCTGGTTGCTGCGGGCAGCGACACGCTATTGTCGGGTGACGTGGGGAGCTTTATCGCAACCTGTCGCCAGCTGGATGTGGGGGCCCGCTATCAGACGCAGCTGGGCAGCATCTTTGAGCGAAACGCCGCCCTGCTCATGGAAGACAAGCTGGCAGGTTTCAGTCTGGCCGTGCAGGTGGCATTCCTGAGAGGCGCCATCATGGCTGACGTCAGGGCGGCCTTGCTTGCGAGTGTCAGCGGTTCGGCACAAGCCAATGGCGAGCCCACTGCGGCCGCTGCAGCCGTACCGGCTCAGCCAGGCGATGCGCCGGTGCTCACAGCCTATCCTGGCCTGATGTCGATGTTGGGCGTACGCGTCCATGAAGCATTGTTTGTCCAGCTGCGCGGCGTCGATGACCAGGACGACGGCATTGTCGTCTACTTGCCCGGCCAGCCAGAACCGCTGCGCTGGTTCGCCTCCAAGTTGGAGTGGGTCAAGGAAATGGCCGCTTCACTCAAGCACAAGGACCAGCTCGCGGCGTTCATTCAATTGATCGCACTGAAGGACCGTGCGGCTTTCTTCAGTACATTGCAATTGCGGCTCAAGGATGACGAACCCGACCTGGAGGTGGAGGGTGATGCCCACCATGAGGCAGTTTTCAAGCGTTGGGTCGACGAGCAGATCGAGCGCGTCAAGGCGGATGCCAGGTTGCTTCTGGTGCCTACCGCCGATGCCGATGCCGATGCCAGTCGTGAACGTCTGGAAGCCTGGGCTTCGCTGGGATGGGGCCTGGCCAGCCTGGCCGGGTTCTTCATACCCGTGGTTGGGGCGCTGTTGCTCGCTCACCTGGTCACGCATGTATGCAAAGAGGTGTTCGAGGGGGGCGAGGATTGGGCGGATGGGCACGATCACGAAGCGTTGCAGCATGTTTTGAACGTTGCCGAGACGGTGGCGGCAGTTGCAGCCACCACGGCGGCAGCGGCAGGAGCAGGCGCTGCTGCCAGTGCATTCGTGCGCAGTGCTTTTGTCGATGGCCTTGAACCTGTTGGCGTTGGGCCACACACCCAGCGTTTGTGGAGCGCCGACCTGACGCCCTATCGGACCTCGGCGAACGGGGCCACGCTAGAGGATGATGGCCTCTACCACAGCGGAGCGCGGCGCCTGCTGCGTGTGGACGAGCACTACTATGAGATTCGTCAGGTTGAGAATCAGGGCCCTTGGCGCCTCCAGCATCCGCTTCGAAACACCGCTTACGGCCCGGTTGTCGAACGTAACGGCGAGCGCTTCTGGCGAGTGCGTGGCGAGCTCCCGCAAGCCTGGAACGATGAAGCAAAGTTGCTCGATCGGCTCTGGCCCCGGGAGCGTCCGCTCGATCCTCTGCAAGCGCGGCGAGTGCTGCAAGCTGCCTGCAGTGATGTCGATGAGTTGCGTGGCATTGCGGTGGAAAACCGTGCCATGCCAGCCAACTTGCGCGATACGTTGCGCCGTTTCGAGGCTGACGAGCGTATCGAGCGCTTCTTCGGCAAGCCTCCCGTTGGGGCGCGTTTCGATGATCGGGTACTGCTTGAGTGGTGCAAGCAACGCCCGGAGTTCGCTGAAATGGAAGGCGAGCGTTTGCATGATGCACTCGAGAAGAACGCAAGCCGCCTGCGTTCGGCTCTGTTCAGGCATCTGACCGAGATCGAGCCGTCCACCGATCAGGCTGCGCAGGTGACCCGGCGTGATTTTGCCGGTTTGCCATCAGACTATGTCAGCGAACTGGTCAGGACGCTGAGTGCCTCCGAACGAGAGGTGATCGAGCTGAGGCGGCGGTTACCGTTGAGCGTGGCGCAAAGAGCCCGCTCATTGTTGCAACTGGCCAGGCTCAACCGAGCCCAGCAAGGCCTGATGTTGCGCAATGCCTATGTCGACGAGGCAGGTGAGCTGGCATTTAATCTGTTCGCGAAGGTTGATCATTGGCCGCTGAATACGCGATTGGAACTGCGGGAAAACTCCTCGTCGGGGCGACTGCTGGCGGTGCTCAACTCGCAATCGCCCGAGGCGACCCAGCAGATCCTGGTGCATCGCGACGGACAATTCACGCTGTATGACCACCGTGGTCTGGAGCTTGAGGCGCAACCCACAGAGCCCGACGACTTCTTCCAGGCGGTTTATTGCCTGCTGGAGCCCTCGCAGCGCGAACGCCTTGATCTTGGCCAGGTGAATCCTGCCGATGCCTTGCGGCAATTGGTGTTGAGCAAACTGCCACGCGAACGTCAGCGGCTGATGAGCGCGCTCGGGCAGGTTGAAAGCAAAGGCTGGTTCAACCCAGGGCAACGACTGCCCGATGGTCGAGTCGGTTATGCGCTCGGTGGTGGCATTTCAAGCGAGAGAGGGGCCTTTCTGCAACTGAGGCGTCGGCTGGCGGCTCTCTACGAAGACGACTCTCCTCGACAGATCCAGGAGCACATCGAGAGGGTGCTGGATACCGAGGACCCTTTCGAGCAGCTGGTTTTCGAAGAGCACAACCTGCAAATGCTAGAGAGCCGCCTGAGCGAGTGGGTTACTGCTGCATCAGAAGCTGAGCTGGCTGCGCGCCGTGTTGTGTCGCAGCGGCTGCGAGCGGCCTGGCGCAGGCAACTGGATATTGATCTGGAGCATCAGGACTTCCAGGGGTATATCCTGGATCTGAGTGGGGTCCAGGTAACCTCGTTGCCTGAAATGAGTCAGGAGCTCGACTTTCACTTCGTGACTTCCATGCTGATGGTCAACTCGCCGCTGCAAGAGGTGCCGGAATCGTTCTTCAGCTGTTTTGGTGCGTTGCGACGGGTCAATCTGTCGAGAAACAACCTGCGGGCGTTACCCATGGGGATCCGTCAGTTGGCTCAGTTGCAGCGGCTGCAACTGTCTTACAACCGCATCAGGTGGAATGATGTGGCGACAGGTATCCTTGGAGAACTTCACAACCTCATCGCACTGGATCTGAGCTTCAACCCACTGCGCACAATGGTGCTGCGCTTTACTGGGGTTCCGGTGTTGCGGCGCCTGCACCTGATGCACTGTGGTCTGCTGGAGTGGCCTGAAGGGTTGCAGCATTGTGGTCAGCTTCGCTTCGTCAACTTGAATTCCAACTTACTGACCAGCATTCCCGACGTGATCATGCAACTGCCGTATGAGTTTCGCGCATCCATCCAGCTGGAGCGCAATGCCATTCAGCGCACGCGCCTGGAACTTCTCTACACGCGTCCGGTGCATCTGATGCATGGCCCAAGCGCGGCGGCAGACTCGGCGCCATCCGCCAGGGCGCTGTGGGTGACAGGCGAGCAGGCAGAGGCGCGCGGTGCTCGTTGGGACCGTCTGTTTCCAGCCCAGGCTGACGATGAGCAACCAGACAGTATCCTGCGCATTCTGAGCGAGCTGCGGGAAAGTGCCGATTTCCACAACAGGGCCTACCGAGAGGTACTTACCCGCCAGGTATGGAGCGTGCTCGATACTATGGATGCTGATGCGCAACTGGCGCAGGAGTTACGTTTGATTGCTGACGAGCCTGTCACCTGCGCAGACAGTGTTGCCGAGCGTTTCGCTGATTTACAACTGCGGGTGTTGGTCGCGAACGCTGAACGTACGGCGCCAGGTGAGCGTGATGAACTGCTGAAGCTCGGTTCTGGGCTGTTCCGCCTGAAGACACTCGAAGCCTTCATTCATGCAGATATCGAGCAGCGCCTGCAGATAACGCCCGACCTGGATCAGATTGAAGCCAGGCTGTACTACATCGTCAATCTCGCAGCGGAACTGCAACTTCCCGGCCAGCCCGCCTCGATGAGGTTCGAGACGATCAGCGGTGGAACCGCAGCCCAGCTAACGAAAGCGCGGGCTTATGTGAGCGCGGCTGAAACCGTTGAGGCCAAGGCAGGTTTCATCAGTGAGCAGAGATTCTGGAGTACCTGGCTGCAAGCGCAGTATCCAGACGAGTTCGCGGCAGTAACCAATGAACTCGACTCGCTCGGGGCGCAACTGTATGAGACGCGCGAAAGCCTGAGTGATAGGCAATACAAGGAGCAGTGGGACGCGCTGGCAGTCGATAGGGAGGCCCGTCTGTCGCGCCTGAAGATACTACTGACCACGCAAGCGCTGGAAACCGGCCAAACCAGTCATCCAGATTGACGGCTTAGGCCATTGCCCCCGCGCCGCCGCGGCGCGAACATCCTCGGACCGATGGTTCAACTCCAAAAACAAGAAACCAGGAGTCCGACGATGCGCGATTACGCCGAGGCCATTCGTGCGTTCGGCCATGCCCAGGCCGCCGCCGCGGCGCTGCATGGCGAGCTCACCGCCCTCAATGCCTGTGTCGAATGCTGTGACCGCCATGCCGGGGCCGGCAAGCTGGCGCTGGTCTGCGAAGACCGTGACGGCAACAGTGCCCGTTACAGTTTCGACCAGCTCAAAGTCCAGGCCGCCCGCTTCGCCAATGTGCTCAAGGCGCAAGGTGTGTGCTCCGGAGATCGGGTCGCCGGCCTGATGCCGCGCACCGCCGAGCTGCTGGTGACGATTCTCGCCACCTGGCGACTGGGCGCGGTTTACCAGCCGTTGTTCACCGCCTTCGGCCCCAAGGCCATCGAGCATCGCCTGGAGCAGTCCGGTGCTCGCGTAGTCGTCACCGACGCGCAGAATCGCGCCAAGCTCGACGATGTACAGGGCTGCCCAACGATCATCACGGTCAAGGCCCGCAGTGGCGAGCTGGATTTTCGCCAGTGCCTGGAGGCTGCGAGTGATGTCTGCGAGCCCGTGATGCGTTGCGGGGATGACCCGTTCCTGCTGATGTTTACATCCGGTACCACTGGCCCCGCCAAGCCGCTGGAAGTGCCGCTGCGCGCCATCGTTGCCTTCCAGGGCTACATGCGCGATGCCATCGACCTGCGTCCCGATGATCACTTCTGGAACCTGGCCGATCCGGGCTGGGCCTATGGCCTGTACTACGCGGTCACCGGGCCGCTGGCGTTGGGCTGCGCTACCACCTTCTACGATGGCCCGTTCAGCGTCGACAGCTGCGCGCGGGTGATCGACAAGCTGGGTATCACCAACCTCGCGGGTTCACCTACGGCATACCGTTTGCTGATCGCTGCCGGCAAAGACTTCTCGACACCGATCAAAGGCCGCCTGCGGGTCGTCAGCAGCGCCGGCGAACCCCTCAACCCGGAAGTAATCCGCTGGTTCGCCGATGAACTGGGCGTCACCATCCACGACCATTACGGCCAGACCGAACTGGGCATGGTGCTGTGCAACCACCACGGCCTGCAGCATCCCGTGCACCAAGGTTCAGCCGGGTTCGCCATCCCCGGTCACCGCATCGTCGTACTGGGCGAGCAGGGCAATGAATTGCCGGCAGGCCAGCCGGGCATCCTGGCGGTGGACCGCGAGCAATCGCCGCTGTGCTGGTTTGGCGGCTACCACGGTTTGCCGACCAAGGCCTTCGTCGGTAAGTACTACCTCAGCGGCGACACCGTCGAACTGAATCAGGATGGCAGCATCAGCTTTGTTGGCCGCAGCGATGACGTGATTACCACATCCGGATATCGTGTGGGTCCGTTCGACGTGGAAAGCGCGCTGATCGAGCACCCGGCGGTGATCGAAGCGGCAGTTATCGGCAAACCGGACCCCGAGCGCACCGAGCTGATCAAGGCCTTCGTCGTATTGGCCAACGGATACCAGGGCAGCGCCGAACTGGAGGAAGCCCTGCGTCAGCACGTGCGCAAGCGCCTCTATGCGCATGCCTACCCCAGAGAAATCGAATTCGTCAGTGAGCTGCCCAAGACCCCGAGCGGCAAGCTGCAACGCTTCATCCTGCGCAATCAGGAAGTCGCCAAACAACAAGCGCAACAGGCCACCCCTGCCAGCGCCTGAAAAGGAACGAGATCATGCAGATAGCCAACAAACACTTCATCGTCAGCGGCGCTGCATCCGGGCTGGGTGCTGCCACCGCGCAGATGCTGATCGAAGCCGGCGCCAAGGTCATGCTGGTCGACCTCAATGCCCAGGCCGTCGAGGCCAAGGCCGGCGAACTGGGTGATAACGCCCGCTTCGCAGTCGCCGATATCAGCGACGAGCAGGCTGCCCAGGCGGCAGTCGATTCAGCCGTCGCGGCCTTTGGCAGCCTCCACGGGCTTGTCAACTGCGCCGGTATCGTCGGTGCCGAGAAAGTGTTGGGCAAGCAAGGGCCGCACGGCCTGGCCAGCTTCGCCAAAGTCATCAACGTGAACCTTGTCGGTAGTTTCAATCTGCTGCGCCTGGCGGCATCGGCCATGGCCGAAGGTGCTGCCGATGAAGGTGGCGAAAGGGGGGTGATCATCAACACCGCCTCCATCGCCGCCTACGACGGCCAGATCGGCCAGGCCGCCTACGCGGCATCCAAGGGTGCGATTGCCAGCCTGACCTTGCCAGCCGCGCGCGAACTGGCGCGGTACGGCATTCGCGTGATGACCATTGCCCCAGGCATTTTCGAAACGCCGATGATGGCCGGCATGACCGATGAAGTGCGTGCATCGCTGTCGGCTGGCGTACCGTTCCCGCCGCGCCTGGGCCGTCCACAGGAATATGCCGCGCTGGCCCGCCACATCATCGAGAACAGCATGCTCAATGGCGAGGTGATCCGCCTCGACGGCGCACTGCGCATGGCTGCCAAGTAAGGAGAATGCACATGTCCCTCGCCAATGACCCAATCGTTATCGTCAGCGCCGTGCGCACGCCCATGGGCGGCCTGCAGGGCGACCTCAAGAGCCTGACCGCGCCGCAACTGGGCAGCGCGGCCATTCGTGGTGCCGTCGAGCGCGCCGGTATCGATGCCGCCAGTGTCGAGCAGGTGCTGTTCGGCTGCGTGTTGCCCGCCGGCCAGGGCCAGGCTCCGGCGCGCCAGGCGGCACTCGGCGCCGGGCTGGACAAGCACACCACCTGCACCACCCTGAACAAGATGTGCGGTTCGGGCATGCAGGCGGCGATCATGGCCCATGACCTGCTGTTGGCCGGCAGTGCCGACGTGGTGGTGGCCGGTGGCATGGAAAGCATGACCAACGCCCCGTATCTGCTGGACAAGGCCCGTGGCGGCTACCGCATGGGCCACGGCAAGATCATCGACCACATGTTCATGGATGGCCTGGAGGACGCTTACGACAAAGGCCGCTTGATGGGCACCTTCGCCGAGGACTGCGCCCAGGCCAATGCCTTCAGTCGCGAAGCCCAGGACCAGTTCGCCATCACCTCGCTGACCCGCGCCCAGGACGCTATCAAGAGCGGCCGTTTCGCTGCCGAGATCGTCCCGGTGGAGGTCACCGAGGGCAAGGAGAAGCGCGTCATCAAGGACGACGAGCAGCCACCCAAGGCGCGTCTGGACAAGATCCCGCAGCTCAAGCCGGCCTTCCGCGAAGGTGGCACGGTGACCGCCGCCAACTCCAGCTCCATTTCTGATGGTGCGGCGGCGCTGGTGCTGATGCGCCGCTCCGAAGCCGACAAACGCGGCCTCAAGCCACTGGCGGTGATCCACGGTCACGCGGCCTTCGCCGATACTCCGGCGCTGTTCCCGACGGCGCCGATCGGTGCCATCGACAAACTGATGAAGCGCACCGGCTGGAGCCTCGCTGAGGTCGACCTGTTCGAGATCAACGAAGCCTTCGCCGTGGTTACCCTGGCGGCCATGAAGCACCTCGATCTGCCCCACGACAAGGTCAACATCCATGGCGGCGCCTGCGCCCTGGGCCATCCGATTGGCGCTTCGGGCGCTCGCATCCTGGTGACCCTGCTGTCGGCCTTGCGCCAGAACAACCTGCGCCGTGGCGTGGCGGCCATCTGCATCGGCGGTGGCGAGGCCACGGCCATGGCTGTCGAATGCCTGTATTGAGGTGAACCATGCTGGTAACTGACGAGCAACAACAGATCGCCGATGCGGTACGCGCTTTTGCCCAGGAGCGCCTCAAGCCGTTTGCCGAGCAATGGGACAAGGAACACCGCTTCCCGAAGGAGGCCATCGAGGAGATGGCCGAGCTCGGCCTCTTCGGCATGCTGGTGCCGGAGCAGTGGGGCGGCAGTGACACCGGTTACGTGGCCTATGCCATGGCGCTGGAAGAGATCGCCGCCGGTGACGGTGCCTGTTCGACCATCATGAGCGTGCACAACTCGGTGGGTTGCGTGCCGATCCTGCGCTTCGGCAATGAACAGCAAAAAGAGCAGTTCCTCACCCCCCTGGCCATGGGCTCGATGCTCGGGGCATTCGCCCTGACCGAGCCGCAGGCCGGTTCGGATGCCAGCAGCCTGAAGGCACGTGCACGGCTTGAGGGTGACCACTACGTGCTTGACGGTAGTAAGCAGTTCATCACCTCCGGGCAGAATGCCGGTGTGGTGATCGTCTTTGCCGTGACCGATCCGCAGGCCGGCAAGCGTGGCATCAGCGCCTTCATCGTGCCTACCGATTCGCCCGGCTACCAGGTGGCGAGGGTCGAAGACAAGCTCGGCCAGCACGCCTCCGATACCTGCCAGATCGTCTTCGACAATGTGCGTGTGCCCGCGGCCAACCGACTGGGCGAGGAAGGCGAGGGTTACAAGATCGCCCTGGCCAACCTCGAAGGCGGTCGTATCGGTATTGCGTCGCAGGCAGTCGGCATGGCGCGTGCGGCCTTCGAAGTGGCGCGCGACTATGCCAACGAGCGGCAAAGCTTTGGTAAGCCGCTGATCGAGCACCAGGCCGTAGCCTTCCGCCTGGCCGACATGGCGACGAAGATTGCCGTAGCCCGGCAGATGGTGCTTCACGCCGCTGCATTGCGTGATGCCGGGCGCCCGGCGTTGGTGGAAGCGTCGATGGCCAAGCTTTTCGCCTCGGAAATGGCCGAAAAGGTCTGTTCGGATGCCTTGCAGACCATGGGCGGATATGGCTATCTGAGCGACTTCCCGCTGGAGCGGATCTACCGCGACGTTCGGGTCTGCCAGATTTATGAAGGCACCAGCGACATTCAGCGCATGGTCATTGCGCGCAATCTTTGAAGGAGCAGTCTGCATGGCATTCGAAACCATCCTGTTGGACATCCACGGCAAGGTCGGCCTGATCACCCTCAACCGTCCGCAGGCGCTGAACGCGCTGAACGCGCAGATCGTCAGCGAGATCAATCAGGCCCTGGACCAGCTCGAGCGTGACCCGAACATCGGCTGCGTGGTACTGACAGGTTCGGCCAAGGCCTTTGCCGCTGGCGCCGACATCAAGGAAATGGCCGAGCTGCAATACCCTCAGATCTACGTCGAAGACCTGTTCAGCGATTCGGACCGCATCGCCAACCGTCGCAAGCCGATTATCGCAGCAGTGTCCGGCTTCGCCCTGGGCGGTGGCTGCGAGCTGGCGATGATGTGTGACTTCATCCTCGCCGCCGACAACGCCAAGTTCGGCCAGCCGGAAATCAACCTCGGCGTGCTGCCGGGCATGGGCGGCACCCAGCGCCTGACCCGTGCCGTGGGCAAGGCCAAGGCCATGGAGCTGTGCCTGACAGGTCGCCTGATGGGCGCCGAGGAAGCCGAGCGCGCCGGCCTGGTGGCACGTATCGTGCCGCAGGCCGAACTGGTGGAGGAGGCGCTGAAGGTAGCTGCAACCATCGCCGCCAAGTCGATCCCGGTCAGCATGATGGTCAAGGAAAGCGTCAACCGTGCCTTCGAGGTTACCCTCAGTGAAGGCGTGCGCTTCGAACGTCGAGTGTTCCATGCCGCGTTCGCCACCGAGGACCAGAAAGAGGGCATGGCGGCCTTCATCGCCAAGCGTGAGGCGCAGTTCAAGGATCGCTGATCTGGGCAGAGCACCGTCCAGGTGCACCGGCGGGCTATTTGTCGCCACGGCGTCCTTCGGGATGCCGTGGCGCGTTCTTTTTTGTATAGGGCAAGGGTGCCAGCGGGCGGATTCCAAGCCATTTCGGGCAATTTCCCCCTTGATTGCTGTTGCTCACGGCGGCTTGGCGCCTTAGACTGCCGCCCCCTGTAAAAGAGTGCCGGTTGGCGCTTGAAGAATTCTGCTGCCGAGGCCAAGGCGTCGGCGGCACCCGAATCGCCCAAATGCACATATTTTCATAGAGAAATCGATGACCAAGGAACAGTTGCTGGCCATGTCGGCCGATGACTACATGAACGCTGAACAGCTGGCCTTCTTCACTGAGCTGCTGCAGGCGATGAAAGTCGAAACCCATGAACGCATCGAGCTCAGCCGCACTACCATCGAAGGCCTGGACACGCCGTCGGACCCTGCCGACGTGGCGTCGGTCGAGGAAGAGCGCAGCTGGCTGGTGAATGCCATCGACCGCGACCAGCGCTTGCTGCCACAGCTGGAAATGGCCCTGGACCGTATCTCCGACGAGAGCTTCGGCTGGTGTGATGACAGCGGTGAGCCGATCGGCCTGAAGCGTCTGCTGATCAGCCCGACCACCAAGTACTGCATCGAAGCCCAGGAGCGCCACGAGCAGCTCGACCGCCACCAGCGTCAGGTCTGACCTGGCGCAATGCGCCAAGCCCCATGGAGCAATCCCTGGGGCTTTTTGCGTTTATTGCGTTAGGAGGCTTGAGCGTTTTGTTGCTCAGGACGTAACACTGCTGTACGAGGATGCTCTGTTACACGGCAGTCGGCGGGCGTATCATGACCTTATCGTTAGGGTGCTATCTAAGTGCCGGAGGGAATGATGAACAGCCGAGTCGATGTCGCCGTGATGATCGGTTCAGGTGTGCCAGCAGGCTTGCAGGCACTGGGCAAGCGGGTATGTTGGGTGGTCCTGGTCAATGGCGAGCGCCGTGGTACAGCGTTCGCCACCCGTCGTGAGGCCATGGAATGCCAAGCCGCCTGGTTGCAGCTCATGCAGGATGGCCACGCAGCCTGAGCGGCTTCATGCTTCCAGGCTGCGGGCCAGCGCGCAGGCCTCACGGTGCAGCCGGCGAAAGCCTTTGACCCTGCCAGTGGCGCTTTCGGTGACGTGGAAGAACTCGATACCTGCGGGTATGACGACGTAACGAGGCCTGTTATTGGCGCACGCGAGGTAAGAAATGTTCTTTACCTCTCGACGGATTTCAGTGTTTTCGTGCATATTTATTCCCCGGTAATGCGTTGATGGATACCTGAGCCCGTTCTGCCGAGGGGCTTGCAGTTATCTATCGCATCTTTTCTGGCGGGTTTGTTGTCAGACATTACGCTTCCCTGACAGGGAATATGCCGAAAGCCTGTTTTGAGGCCGCGTCTGGCACGGCAGAGTAATGTTTCCTGCGAGCTGCATCGTCAGCAGATACAGACGTTTCGTGCATCACTTTATTATTCTTTTCGCCTATCGAATTGAAATGGCCGTGCCTCACCGACTCCGAGTGAGGGCGGATGTCACCGGTTTGAGGATTACTTCATTGGCAGTCAGTACACTGGATACCCACGCCTTGTTTGCCTTGGGCGATTTGCGCGGCAAGTTGGCCAAGCTGTTTCAGGGCCGTTTCATCTATGTCACCGAACAGAACCCCGAAGGTCTGTACATGGCCGAGATCGACACCGAGAGCGCCTTGGTAGTCGATGACAAGCAACGCCTGGAATTGAAAGTCGGTGATCACTTCCGTGCAGCCGTTTTGCCTAGCCGCGAAGGCGGCAAACTGGAAATGCGCTTTCGCGAAATCAAGCTGAACGTTTACGGTGTGGGCGACTACGCATTTGTATCGGTGCCGGAAGGCGAGGGCATCGTGTTCCGCGAAGGCCAGGGCGTGATGTTGGTGTTCGCCGCGCAACAACAGGTTCAGGAAGGCTTGGGCAAGTTGCTCAAGGCGGTGACCGGCAAGGTCGCCAAATGGCGCAAGGGCGAGCTGACCACCTTCAAGGCCAGTGAATGAGCGCAAGTGACGAAGCGCCTGGGGCGCGTGCCGAGTTTCATCGGCAGCACCAGGCGCAAGCCATGGCCGAGGCCCAGCGCTTGCTGGCGCAGCGTGAGGCGATGGGCTCGGGCTGGCTGACCTGGGTGGCGGCCCAATTGTATCAGCTGGGTCCGCCACCTTATGCCGCCATGGTAAGGCGCGAGTTGCAGCGCCTGACTCAGGGCTGAGTTCAGCCGTTTCAATTGCCGCGATCGCGGCCGCTGCTCACTTCTTCCGGTACGGCCTCTTTCGCCATGCGCTTGCGGAACAGTGCCGCCCTGGCCAGCAGCAGGGTGGTGACTGGCACGGTGATCGACAGCAGGATCGGAATCAGCCACGCGTGCAGCACCGGGCTTCCCTTGAGCCAGGAAAAGTAGATGATCGAGGCCAGGGCCACGCACCAGGCGCCGATGGTCGACGCCAGTGCCGGTGGGTGCATGCGCTGGAAGTAGTCTTTCAGGCGCAGCAGGCCAATGGCGCCGATCAGCGCGAAGAGGCTGCCGACCAGCAGCAGGGCGGCGGTGACCAGTTCCAGCCAGAACGGCAGTTCAAGGGATTCGGTCATTCGATCACCTCACCACGCAACAGGAACTTGGCCAGGGCGAACGAGCCGACAAAACCGAACAGGGCAATCAGCAGCGCACCCTCGAAGTAGGTGTCACTGGCATAGCGGATCCCCAGTACCAGCATCATCAGCATGCCCAGGATGTACAGGTAGTCCAGCGCCAGCACCCGGTCCTGTGCGGAGGGGCCGCGAAACAGCCGGATCAACGCCAGGCCCATGGCCAGGGCGAAGATGAACAGGCTGGCGAGGACTGCGTTGGCGAGCAGGCCAGTCATTCGAATATCTCCATCAACGGGCGTTCGTAGGTGAGCTTGAAATGCTCGATGAAGGCCGACTCGTCGTCCAGATCGAACA
Organism: Pseudomonas sp. CC120222-01a; assembly: GCF_003097235.1. Classification (GTDB taxonomy): domain Bacteria; phylum Pseudomonadota; class Gammaproteobacteria; order Pseudomonadales; family Pseudomonadaceae; genus Aquipseudomonas. Next base: position 83,298 of record NZ_QEQQ01000021.1, read on the forward strand.
CATGCAGCAGCAGTACGCTGCGGTCCAGGGCCAGCTCCGACCATACGGTGCCCGGCACGACCGTGGTGATCATCGACAGGGCTGCGAGCCCGTGGGCGTCGCGCAGGTCCAGTGGGATGTGCACGAAGGCCGAGCGAGGTGGGCGTTGCCCGGCGCGTAACACGCTGATGGCCACCAGCAGGTTGGAATGGATGACATCGATGCCGACCCGGCCAATCAGCTTTGCCACCACCCAGGGTTTGCGCACACGCGCGTATTGCGGGCGCAGCGGTGCCATCAGCAGCGGAGCCAGCACGCCAAGTGCTGCACCAAGCAACAGGTTGCCGGGGCTGACCGACAGGTTCAACAGTAGCCACAGCACGAACAAAGCAACGGACAGCAGCGGAGCGGGGAACAGTCGGCTCATGGCTGCACCTGTACGTCGAGTGTGGTCGGGCCAGGGATAGGGCGGGCAGCCATCACGGCTTCGATGTAGGCGTCCGGAGCCTGCAGGCTGGCCGCGGTGTCCTGGGTGTAGCGCAGCAGCGGTTCAGCCCTGAAGCTGAGGATGATGCACAGGCCGAGCAGGATCACGATCGGCAGGCACTCGTAGCGGCGCAGCACGGGCGAGGGGCGCTCTTCAGGCTTCCAGAAACGCTGGATGCCGACCCGGCCGAAGGCGATCAGCGAAGCCATGCCCGACAGGATGAGCAGGGCCACCAGCACCCAGCCCGCTGCCGACAGGGGTTGTTCGGCTGGCATGCCCAGACCCTGCGGATTGAACAGTGCGCTGATCAGGTTGAGCTTGCTGACGAACCCGGATAGCGGTGGCATGCCGATGATCAGCAGGGCGCAGGCGATGAAGCTCAGGCCGAGGAACGCCATGGTCCAGGGAATGATCTGGCCGATGACCACCTTCTGATCGTCGTCGAGGTTGATGCCCTTGGGTGGGTGCAGCGACTCGAGCGGTGAAGGCATGGCGTCTTCTTCTTCATCCAGCGGCGCTTCGTTGGCCGAGCGCGAGCGCTCGACCAGTTCGGCGAGCAGGAACAGCGCGCACAGCGCCAGGGTCGAGTTGACCAGGTAGAACAGCGCTGCGCCAGTGAGCGCCGGCTGGGCGAAACCGACTGCGCCAAGCAGAGTGCCAGCGGAAACCAGGATGCTCAGCGCGGCCATCCGCTCCAGGCGCTGCGCGGCCAGTATCGACACCGCTGCCACGGCCAGGGTGACCAGGCCGCCGTAGACCAGCCATTGTCCGCCGAAGTGCGCCGAAGCACCGGCCTGCCCGGAGAACAGCAAGGTCCACAGGCGCAGTACGGCATACAGGCCGACCTTGGTCATGATGGCGAACAGCGCGGCGACGGGCGCACTGGCCGAGGCGTAGGCGGGCACCAGCCAGAAATTCAGCGGCCAGATGCCGGCCTTGGCCAGGAACGCGATGGCCAGGATCGCTGCGCCCGCGTGCAGCAGGCCGCGATCGGCTTCTGGTACCAGCGGGACCTTCAGGGCCAGGTCGGCCATGTTGAGGGTGCCGGTCACCCCATACAGCATCGCCGCGCCAATCAGGAACAGCGATGAGGCAAACAGGTTGATGGCGATGTAATGCAGCCCGGCACGCACCCGCGCACGGCCCGAGCCATGCAGCAGCAAGCCGTAGGAGGCAGCCAGCAACACCTCGAAGAACACGAACAGGTTGAACAGGTCCGCGGTGAGGAAGGCGCCGTACAGGCCCATCAGCTGGATCTGGAACAACGCATGGAAGCTGGCGCCGGCACCATCCCAGCGGGCGCGGGCGAACAGCAGGGCGCTGATGCCGATCACGCCGGTCAGGGTCAGCAGCAGGGCTGAAAGGTGATCCACCACCAGCACGATGCCAAAGGGTGCGGGCCAGTTGCCGGGCAGGTAGACGCCGATCGATTCCGCTTGCCCCTGGGTGCGCACCCACAGCAGCAGGCAGACCGCGATGGCCAGCCCGGTGAAGGTGGACAGCAGGTTCAGGCGTGCCTTGATCTGGCGATGCTTCTCGCCCAGCAACAGCATCACCGCCGCCGTCAGCAGCGGCAGCAGGATGGGGGCGACGATCAGTTGACTCATGCCACTCATTCGTCACGCTCCCGGCCGTCCACATGGTCGGTGCCGGTCAGGCCGCGCGATGCCAGCAGCACCACCAGGAACAGCGCGGTCATGGCAAAGCTGATGACGATGGCGGTGAGCACCAGCGCCTGTGGCAGCGGGTCGGTGTAGTGCAGCAGGTCCTGGGTCACGCCGTCCTTGATGATTGGCTCCTTGCCGATGAACAGGCTGCCCATGCTGAAGATGAACAGGTTGACCCCATAGGACAGCAGGCACAGGCCCATGATCACCTGGTAGGTACGCGGGCGCAGGATCAACCACACCCCCGAGGCGGCCAGTACACCGATGGCGACTGCAATGACTTCTTCCATCAGGCGGCTCCTGCTTGGCTGGACTTCGACGGATTGCCCGGGCGGTAGGCGCGCACCGACTGGTGTGCCAGGGCGGTGAGGATCAGCAGGGTAGAGCCGACCACCACGGTGTACACGCCGATGTCGAAGAACAGCGCGCTGGCCACGTGCACGTCACCGAGCAGCGGCAGGTGCAGGTGGGCGGTATGGGTGGTGAGGAACGGGTAGCCGAGCAGCATGGCGCCGACCCCGGTCAAGGTCGCGCAGAGCAGGCCGGTGCCCATCCAGCGCAGCGGCCGCAGGCTCATCTGTGCTTCAACCCACTGGGTGCCGGCCACCATGTACTGGAGGATGAACGCCACCGACATCACCAGGCCGGCAACGAAACCGCCGCCCGGCTGGTTATGGCCACGCATGAACAGGTACATCGACACCAGCAGAGCGATTGGCAGCAGCAGGCGCACCAGTACGGCCGGCACCATCATGAAGCCAAGCGCGGTGTCGGTGGCATGCCGCGGGTTGATCAGGTCGGTGACCACATCGGGGGCCAACTGGCGCTGCTGGGCCGGCAACTGCATGCTCTCCTTCGGCGGGCGGAAGCGCCGCAGCAGGGCGAAAACGGTGAGCGCCACGGCCACCAGCACGGTGATCTCGCCGAGGGTGTCGAAGCCGCGGAAGTCCACCAGCATCACGTTGACCACGTTGGTGCCGCCACCTTGCGGCAGGGCACGGCTGAGGTAGAACGACGAGATGTCGTTGGGCGTTGGCCGGGTCAGCATGGCGTACGACAGCGCCGCCATGCCGCCGCCGACCAGCACCGCCAGCAGCAGGTCGCGCAGGCGTCGGGCGCGGGCGCGGTCAAGGCTGCCGGGCAGCGGCGAGACACCTTCGATACGCCGTGGCAACCAGCGCAGGCCGAGCAGGATCAGCACCGTGGTGACTACCTCGACCACCAGTTGGGTAAGGGCCAGGTCCGGTGCAGAGAACCAGACGAAGGTGATGCAGGTCATCAGGCCGCAGACGCCGACCATGATCAACGCCGCCAGGCGGTGGTACTTGGCCTGGTAGGCGGCGCCGATGGCACAGGCAATTGCGATCAGCCACAACGCGACGAACACGCCGGAGCCCGGGATCTTCGGCCGGTCGCCCCAGCTCAGGCCGCTGTACAGCAGTGGCGTGAGGCCGGCGAGGAAGGCTGCCAGCACCAGCATGAACAGTTGCGACTGCAGGCGGCGGCTGGTCATCAACCGCTCCATGCGTCGCGCCAGCAGCATCAGCCGGACCTGACCGTGTTCGAACAGGCGCTTGCCATTGAAGCGTTCGATCAGCGGCGGATACGGGAAGCGCCCAAGGCGCAGCTGGTTGCGCAGCAGCAGGTAGAGCACGATACCGCCGCTCATGGCCACCAGGCTCATGATCAGCGGGGCATTCCAGCCGTGCCAGATGGCCAGGCTGTATTCCGGCAGTGTGCCACCCACCACCGGCAAAGCGGCGGCAGCCAGCAGCGGGCCGACCGACTGGGCCGGGAAGATACCCACCACCAGGCAGGTGAGCACCAGCAGCTCGACCGGTGCGCGCATCCAGCGCGGTGGTTCGTGCGGCGTGTGCGGCAGGTCCTTTGCCGTCGGCCCGAAGAACACGTCGACGGTGAAGCGCAGGGCATAGGCGACGCTGAAAGTGCCGGCAAGGGTGGCGATTACCGGCAGGGTCGCTTCGACCCAGGCGGTGGAGCTGATGAACACGGTTTCGGCAAAGAACATTTCCTTGGAGAGGAAGCCGTTCATCAACGGCACGCCGGCCATCGAGGCGCTGGCCACCATGGCCAGGGTCGCGGTGTAGGGCACCAGGCGGATCAGGCCGCTCAGGCGGCGGATGTCACGGGTGCCGCTTTCATGGTCGATGATGCCGGCGGCCATGAACAACGAGGCCTTGAAGGTGGCGTGGTTGAGAATGTGGAACACCGCGGCGACCGCGGCCAGCGGGCTGTTGAGGCCTAGCAGCAGAGTGATCAGGCCCAGGTGGCTGATGGTCGAATAGGCCAGCAGACCCTTGAGGTCGTTCTGGAACATCGCGGCAAAGGCGCCCAGCAACAGGGTGATTGCACCCGCACCGCCAACGATCCAGAACCATTCTTCACTGCCAGACAGCACGGGCCAGAGACGCGCCAGCAGGAACACCCCGGCCTTGACCATGGTCGCCGAGTGCAGATAAGCGGAAACCGGAGTGGGTGCTGCCATGGCATGGGGCAGCCAGAACTGGAAGGGGAATTGTGCGCTCTTGCTTAGTGCGCCGATCAGGATAAGCGGCAGCAGCACCGGGTACAGTGCGTGCTGGCGGATGATTTCGCCGGCAGCCAGGACCTTGTCCAGGTCGTAGCTGCCGACCACATGGCCGAGCAGCAGAGCCCCGACCAGCAGGCATAGACCGCCGGCCCCCGTGACCATCAAGGCCATGTAGGCGCCGCGGCGGGCGTCGGCGCGGTGATGCCAGTAACCGATCAGCAGGAACGAGAACAGGCTGGTCAGTTCCCAGAAGAACACCAGCTGGATCAGGTTGCCGGAGATCACCAGGCCGAGCATGGCGCCCATGAATGCGAGGAAAAAGGCAAAGAATCGCGGCACCGGGTCCTGCGGCGACATGTAATAGCGGGCATACAGCGACACCAGGGTGCCGATGCCCAGTACCAGCAATGAGAACAGCCAGGCGAAACCGTCCATGCGCAGGACCAGGTTCATGCCCAGGCTGGGCAGCCACAGCAGTTCTTCGCGGATTACGCCGCCATCGGCAATCTGAGGGTACAGCAGTGCTACCTGGACGGTGCCGACCAGGGCCACGAGCCCGGCAAGGATGGACTCGGCGTTACGTGCGTTGTGTGGCAGCACAGCTGCCAGGCAACTGCCCACGAACGGCAGAAGCAGTAGCACTATCAATGACATAGCGTTCTATTCTGGAAAGGTTTGCAAGGATCATACGTGCCGGGCCGTTGATCACCAACACGCAAGCTGTCGCAGAATCCTACAAAAGCGCTGTGGCAAGCTGTTTTTTTATAACAGTTTTTTACAGAGCATAGACGCTGCCGGACACTTCACAGCCCGGCTTCGGTTTCGCGGTGGGCTGGTGCTTCGAGGGCTTCACTGGTTTCGCGGTTGCGGCGGATCTTCAACTCGCTGACCACCACGGCGATGACGATCAGCAACCCACCGATCAACGCGATGCCTGGCAGGCGCTCGCCGGCAATGCGCCCGACGATGCCGGCCCATACCGGCTCGCCCGCGTAGATCAGCGTGGCGCGGGTGGGCGAAACCGACTTCTGTGCCCAGTTCATCGCTACCTGGATCACCGCGCTCATGGCGCCCAGCCCCAGCGCGCTGAGCAACAGCAACCAGGAAAAGTCAGGGAGACGCTCCTGGGTCGGCACGATCATCAGGAACGCCAGCAGCGAAGCGGTCGCCAACTGCACCACGGTGACCCGGCGCACATCGACCTGGCCGGCGAAGCGGCTGATCAGGATGATCTCGGCGGCGATGGCCACGGCGCTCACCAGGGTCACCACTTCACCTTCACTGAAGTGCAGTGCGCCGCCTTCGGGGCCGGCCAGCAGCATCAGGCCGACGAACGCCAGGCAGATGCCGATGCTCGGCATCAGCCCTGGGCGGCGGCCCAGTACCAGCCACTGCAACAGTGGCACGAACGGGACATAGAGCGCGGTGATGAAGGCCGACTGGCTGCTGCTGATGGTCTGCAGGCCCATGGTCTGCAGGCCGTAGCCCAGCATGATGGACACGCCGATCAGCACGCCGGCCTTCAGTTCGGTGAAGGTCAGGCCAGGCAATGCACGCGCCGAGGCCAGGCCGACGAACAGCGCCGCGGCGGCGAAACGCAGGCCGACGAAGAACATCGGGCCGCTCACGGTCATGACATTGTGCACCAGCAGGAAGGTACCGCCCCACAGCATGGTAATGAACACCAGCACCATTTCCGCCTTGCTCAGGCGAAAAGATACCGCGGTCTGTGGGCTGCTGGTCGGTTGGCTCATGGTCTTGCGCACTCGCAGGAGGCGGCGCACAATCGCCGCAAAGTGGGCAGTATACTGCGCAATCCGTACAAGTGAGCAATATAGTGCACAAAGATTCCGCGCACCGTGCATCGGTCCTGCAGCACGTCAGCCTCAATGTCCGCAGCCTGCGCAACGCGGCCGGGATGAGCCAGAGCGCCCTGGCCGAACGCTCCGGGGTCAGCCGGCGGATGCTGGTGGCGATCGAGGCAGGCGAGAAGAATGTCAGCCTGACCACCCTCGACCTGATTGCCGAAGCCCTCGGGGTCGCCTTCAGCACCCTGATCCAGGCCCCGGACCAGCGCGACCCCAGCCGCATCGACGAGCTTGCCTGGACCGGCGAGCACCCGCAGAGCAAGGCTGTGCTGCTGGCCAGCAGCAGCGCCCGGCGCGAAGTGGAAATCTGGGAGTGGACACTCGCGCCTGGCGAGCGCTACACCAGCGAAGCCGATGCCGAGGGCTGGAGTGAGCAGATCTACGTGGCTCAAGGCCAGTTGACGCTGATCATCGAAGGCGCCGAGCACTGCCTGCAGGTCGGGCAGTTCCATGTGTTCCCCAGCAACTGCCGCTATGCCTACCGCAATGATGGAGCAGTGCCCGTGCGCTTCGTGCGTAATGTGGTGATCTGACCGGTTTGAAGGTCAGCCCTTGAGCAGTTCGTCGGTCTTCACCACCTTGGCATAGGCAAACGCCAACGCGGCCATGGCCGAGTCGTGCACATGGGCGGCCGGTACCTGCTTGCCATCGAACTCCAGCGGCAAGGTGGCGCAGGCATCGTGTGCCACGGTGACGTCGAATCCGAAGTCGGCAGCCGCGCGGGAGGCGGCGTCGATGCACATGTGGCTCATGCTGCCGACGATGGTCACGGCCTTGACCTGATGCTGGTCCAGCGTCTGCTTCAGGTCGGTACCGAGGAATGCGTTGACCTTGTGTTTGAGGACCACGGGTTCGCCCGCCGTTGGCGCAACCTTCGAATGAATGGCCGAGCCTTGGGTGCCCGGGGCGAAGAATGGCGCATCGGCGCTGTCGAACTCATGCCGCACGTGAACCACCAGGTCGCCTTTCTCACGTGCCGCAGCGAGCAGGCGTGCGGCGTTGTCAGCCGCCTTGTCGGCACCGTCGAGGGTCCATTTGCCGCCGGGGAAGTAGTCGTTCTGGATGTCGATGATGATCAGGGCCTGCTTGCTCATGCTGCCTCCTGTGGCAGTAGTCGTTGGATGACGATAGTTATAGGCTGTGGGCATCGACTTGAGGATTGGCGCGATCGACACAATGACGGCAAAAACTGACAGCCCTGGCAGCCTGGAAATCGGCCTGCTGCATTACCCGGGCGCGCAACGCGCTGCGTTGCATGGTCTGAGCGACCTGTTCAGCGTGGCCAATCGCGTGGCCGCCGAGCTGGGCGCTGCCGGGCTGCCGCAGATCCGGGTAAGCCACTGGCAGGTCGATGAAGCGGGTCAGTTGCAGTTCATTGAGGATAGCCTTGGCCCACCGAGCCAGCCGCTGCGTGTGTTGATCATTCCACCGAGCCTTGAGTCGACCCCGCTGCCAGACTTGCTAGAGCGGCACAAGCAGCCCTTGTGCCAGCGGCATGGCCAGGGCACGGTGCTGGCGTCGGTGTGCATCGGCGTGTTCTTCATCGCTGCCAGTGGCCTGCTGGATGGCCGGGCAGCCAGCACTCATTGGAATTACGCGCAGAGCCTTGCCGAGCGTTACCCCAAGGTCCATGTGGAGGCCAACCAGCCACTGCTGGATGACGGCGACATCATGACATCCGCCGGGTTGATGGCATGGACCGAACTGGGCCTGCGCCTGCTGGAGCGCTATCTCGGCGCCTCGGTGGCCTGGGAGACGGCGCGCTATATGTCGGTCGAGCCGGTTACCAGGCCTTTGCCGGGAGCGTTATTCAGTCCACGGCTGGATCACGGTGACGAAGCGGTGCTGAAGGTTCAGCACTGGCTGCAGGCAGACGGTGCGCAAGATGCCGACCTCACCGGCATGGCAGCCTGCGCCGGGCTGGAGGCGCGCACATTCCTCAGGCGCTTCCGTGCGGCCACCGGCCTTAAACCTACCGAGTACTGCCAGCAGGTAAGGGTGGGGCGTGCCTGCCGGATGCTGGAGTTCACCCGGCGCACGGTCGAGCAGATTGCCTGGGGAGTCGGGTATCAGGACCCAGGAGCCTTTCGCAAGGTGTTTCAACGCATCACCGGCCTGACACCCAGCGAGTACCGGCAGCGCTTCGCCTTGCCCTGCTCAGGGTAGGTGCGGCCCCGGCCCCTCATCAGCCAGGTGATCCTGGCGGTTGCGCAGCGGGCATTCCTTCAGCGACATGCAACCACAGCCAATACAGCCATCGAGCTGGTCGCGCAGCCTGACCATCTCGTCGATCCTGCGGTTCAGGTCCTCGCGCCAGCGCGCCGAGAGCAGCCGCCAGTCTTCGGCGGTCGGGGTGTGGTCGTTGGGCAGGGCGGCCAGGGCAGAGGCAATCTCGGCCAGCGGAATGCCCAGGCGCTGGGCCATCTTGATTACCGCGACCCGGCGCAGCATCGCCCTCGGATAGCGCCTCTGGTTCCCCGCATTGCGGGTGCTCTGGATCAGGCCCTTGGTTTCATAGAAATGCAGCGCGGTCACTGCCACGCCGCTGCGAGCAGCCAGCTGGCCGACACTGAGCAGCTTTTCCGTCGCGGCAGGTGCTGTGTTGGGCATGGGAAAAAACGCTTGACCTTGAGTTAACTGGAGGTTTTACCCTGCTGTCCATTCCGAAGCAAGCGTTCGCAGCAAGGAGACTCGCCATGACGGCCAGCCCGCATTCCCTGTGGTTCACCCAGATGATCGAATATGAAGTACCCGCTTCGCGCCAGGCAGCGCTGGCTGAGGCATTGGTCACGCGCAGTGAAGAGTTGGCTGCGCGTTGCCACGGTTTGCAAAGCGTCAGCATCCAGGCCAGTGACGATGGCAGCCGGGTCTTGCAGTACCTGCAATGGCAATCACGCCTGGCCTGGGTGGAGGCTGCGGACTGTTTTGCCGAAGAGCCATTCTTCGACCTGCTCAGCCGCCATCAGGCGCGTGGTGTCAACTTTGCCGCGTACCAGACGTTGCGCAGCCTGGTACGTGGGTCTGATGGTGGTCTGCATTGCCAGGTCGGTGACCCTCAGGCATACCAGGGGGCGTAGTGCGGGTAGCGGTCCAGGCGTGCGCCGACCACCATCTCGCTGATCCAGGCGGCCAGGATCGAACTGTAGGCCTTCTGGCTTTCTTCGCTGGATAGCGCGTGATCGGCACCATCGACGATGCGATGGGTCAGCGAATGAGCGCTGACGAACGCCGAGCGGTAGCTCATCAGTGTGGCGTGCGGCACATAGTCATCCTGCTCCGACTCGACCAGCAATACATCGCCGGCAAACTCGGCGCAGGCGGCCAGTGCGCGATTATCGGAAGGGCCAAGTAGGCGCAGCCGGTAATCGTTCAGGCGCTGGCGATCAAGGGCCTGCTTGGGCATGTTCCATTCGTCGTCCCAGTACATTGCTGGCACGCGCAAGGCCAGCCATTTCACTGGCCGCTGCAAGGTCAGCAGGGTGGCCAGGTAGCCACCGTAACTGCTGCCGATAATGGCGATGGCGCTGCTGTCCACTGCCGGGTGGCTGACCAGCCGGTCATAGGCGGCCAGCAGGTCCTTGAGGTTTTGCTCGCGGGTGACGGTCAAGCGCTGGCTTTCGGTTTTCTCGTGGCCGCGCAGATCGAAGGTCATGCACACGCAGCCCAGGCCGGTGATGTGCCGGGCGCGCGCCAGGTCGCGCTGCTGGCTGCCGCCCCAGCCGTGGACGAAAAGAATGCCGGGCATCTTGCTGCCGGGGCTGACCAGGGTGCCGACGATGCTGTCATCTTCGACCTGCAGTTCCACGGTTTCACTCTGAATGCTCATGCTGGCGAATCCGCGCGTATTTGCTGAGTTGTCCGAGTTCACTGTCGTTTCCTTGATAGAAGAGGGTGGCGTCAGCAGGCAGTTCGGGGGTGCCGAATACTTCGTGGGTGGAGGCGCAGACCTGCTGCAGTGCCGGGTCGTCGGCAAATGCCTGCAATGCCAGCAGTTCTGCGCTGCTGGCTCCCCCCTGACGCCAGGATTGCTCGAGCACGCCGCTGCGCAGATGGCCGTCGGCCGTGGTGCCGCGGGCGATGTCGTAGTTGCGTCGCGATGCGATGAAACCTGGGAAGTGCTGCTCGGCAGCTCGTTCGTAGGTCATCGCCTGGTTGATGGCCAGGCGCAGGTGATCTTCCAGGGGCAACTGCAGCAGGGCATGGTAGTCGCCCCGCACCACGACCAGTTCGGAGCCTCCGTAAACCTCGGTACCTTGGTGATCGCGAGTCAGCTGCTGGGTGCCGTGATAGCTGCAGGTCAGGCCCCCGACGCGAACCTGGCCAACGCTGAAGGTCTCGACGTTGCTCAAGTTTTCTTCCAGCACCAGGCCCCAAAGGGCCAGGTCCCGTTCATCGACGTTGGCCAGCAGCGGTTCCAGTTGATCCGCCTGGGTGATGACTTGCTGACCACGGCCCGCACAAGCCAGCACTGGCTTGATCCGCAATGGTCCATCACGCAGTAGCAATCGGGCCGCGCGCCAGGCATCGGCCTTGCTGAATGCGGTGTAGCCGCAGAGCAGGGCATCACTGGCCTGGCGGGCGAAGGCATCGGTCCAGCCCGGAGGGAACTCGGCATCTGCCGGCAGCGGGTGGGAAATGGCCTTGGTGGCCATGTAAGGGTGGCTGACCAATCCACCGAACAGGTCCTGCTCGCTGTAAATGCCCATGGCGGCATAACGCTCAGGGCCGACCAGGGTTTCGGTAGGCAAGTAATAGAAGTGCGAGTCTTGCCTGGCTGGCACATCGGTCAGTACGGCGTGGCAGCCGAGTAACCGGGCTAGTCGGTCAGCCAGTTTCAAGTGCACGGCATGTTCATGTTCCGGGGTGTGCTCACGGGTATCGAGCAATACCACGGCGGTCTTCCGGTCGTTGGCACTGGGCATGGGTATCTGCCTGTGTGCAATGAATGTACAGGTTGTGAAGCCCCTGTCAGCGGTAAGTTCAGCTGGAAGTGACTGATGGTCCCGGCCCGGTTGTAGGAAGCGTCTTGTTTGCAGGTGGCGGGATGGGCATAGCGTGCCGTGAGTCGGCCGCCACGATTGCGGCACCGTGGCAGCTGTTCCATTATTCTCATCCTGGAATAATCACGATGTGTCCGCAGGAGTGCGCATGAACGTTCAGACCACGATTCAGCAAAGTGTGCCGGAGCGCCTGGCGCGCGTGCGCGCAGTCATGGCTCGGGAGGGGGTCGATGCCCTGCTGGTGCCGTCGGCCGACCCGCACCTTTCCGAGTATCTGCCGGGCTACTGGCAGGGGCGTCGGTGGCTGTCGGGCTTTGATGGTTCTGTAGGCACCCTGGTGGTTACCGCGGACTTTGCCGGTGTCTGGGTCGACAGCCGTTACTGGGAGCAAGCCGAGAAGGAGCTGGACGGTAGCGGCATCGTCCTGATGAAACTGCTACCAGGCAAGCCGGGAGCGCTGGAATGGCTGGGTGACAATGTTCGGCTGAAAGGCGCCGTTGCGGTGGACGGTGCGGTCATGGCGCTGGCCTCGGCGCGCCAGCTCGAAGCGCGACTCAACGCTCGCGAAGTGCGTCTGTTAACCGATCGAGACTTGCTAGCCGAAGTATGGGAGGGCCGCCCGAGGCTGCCAGGCAATCCGATCTATCAGCACTTGCCGCCCCATGCCACGGTCAGCCGGGCCGAGAAGCTTGGCCAGCTGCGGGCTACGTTGCAGGAAAAGGGGGCCGATTGGCACTTTATAGCGACCCTGGACGACATCGCCTGGCTGTTCAACCTGCGTGGCAGTGATGTGTCCTACAACCCGGTTTTCGTTGCCTTTGCTCTGATCGGAAAGGACCACGCGACCCTGTTCGTCGGTGCCGGAAAACTCGATGAGCACTTGCGCCACGTCCTTGCGGTCGACGGCATCGAAGTGCGCGACTACACCGCGGTTCAGCAGGCGTTGGCGGAGCTGGCTCCGAATACTCGCCTGCTGGTCGACCCGGCTCGCGTGACCTGCGGTTTGCTGAAGCACCTGGATGCCCAGGTGCAACTGGTCGAAGGGCTGAACCCGACAACGCTGAGCAAATCACGCAAAGGTGAAGAGGAACTGGTGCACATACGCCAGGTCATGGAGCAGGATGGCGCGGCCTTGTGCGAATTCTTCGCCTGGTTTGAGGCGCATCAGGGTCAGCAGACCATCACCGAATTGACTGTGGATGAGCAGTTGAGCGCTGCGCGTGCCCGCCGACCGGGCTTCGTCTCGCTGAGTTTTTCGACCATTGCCGCGTTCAACGGCAATGGCGCGATGCCGCATTACCGCGCCACTGAAGAGTCCCATGCGGTCATTGAGGGTGATGGCCTGCTGTTGATCGACTCCGGAGGCCAGTATCTGGGCGGAACCACCGACATTACGCGGATGGTCCCGGTGGGTAATCCGACCCTGGAGCAGAGGCAGGACTGCACCCGCGTTCTCAAGGGTATGATCGCCTTGTCGCGTGCCAGCTTCCCGCGGGGCATCCTGTCACCTTTGCTCGATGCCATTGCACGGGCGCCGATCTGGGCAGACCAGGTCGACTACGGTCATGGTACCGGGCATGGCGTTGGCTACTTCATGAACGTGCACGAAGGTCCCCAGGTGATTGCCTATCAGGCGGCAACCGCGCCACAGACGGCAATGCAGGAGGGCATGATCAGCTCGATCGAGCCAGGTACCTACCGGCCTGGCGCATGGGGTGTGCGCATCGAGAACCTGGTGGCGAACCGCGACGCGGGCAAGAGTGCGTTCGGTGAGTTTCTGTGCTTCGAGACCCTGACGCTGTGCCCTATTGATACGCGCTGCTTGCTGGTTGAGCAACTGACCAAGGATGAACGGGAATGGCTCAACCACTATCACGCTACGGTGCGCGAACGCCTTTCGCCGTTGCTGCATGGGGCTGCACTGGCTTGGTTGGAGGCGCGCACAGTGCCGTTGTGATTGCGTTGGCGGTAGGTAGATAAAAGAAGGGCAGCCCATGGGCTGCCCTTTCTTATTTGCAGATGACGATCATGCTGCGGCTGGTATAACCAGCGGGGTTTATGCCGAACAGGTAATCCCCGGGTTCCTCGTCGGTGTCTCCGGAGCGGGCGATCACCTTGTAACCGCGAGAGCTGCAGGAAGTGGCCGCTTTGCTGTAGCACTTGTCCCATGACGAAGACAGGCCGGAGCAATTGATATGCAAGCCTTTTTTCCCTTTCTTGACCTCAGTCTTGGCCGTTGCGGCGCATCCGGCCATGGCCAAGACGGCCAGGATGAGCAAAATACGTTTCATTCCTGTCCTTAAATGCAGGGCTGATCAGCTGTCTGGCCCTGTCGTTATCGCATCGGTTCGTCCTGAATGTTCCTCGGCTTCCGTGTCCGCACAAGTAGATAGCGTAAAGATTATGATTTTGTGACAGCTTAATCAGCAAGGCAAACGGGGACAATGATTAATCTTGTCTTAAATGAAAATACTTCTCAAATCAGTCTGCAGCAAGTGCAGGGTTCGCCTCACGGCGCATGGACAGAGTGGCGCCGACCGAGGCTGCGATGATGGCAAGAATTGCCAGCCACTGGGTGGTGCTCAGTACTTCGCCGAGGAAGAGCAGGCCTGACAGTGCGCCAATCGCCGGCTCGATACTCATCAGCGTGCCGAAGGTACGGGCTGGCATGCGGGTCAGGGCGACCATTTCCAGGCTGTAGGGCAGGGCGGTTGAAAGCACGGCGACACCCAGGGCCAATGGGATGACGGCAGGGGTGAGCAATGCACTGCCAGCATGCACGATGCCTATGGGCGCGACAAACAGGGCCGCGACCACCACGCCGAGAGCGGCGCTCTGGATACCGTGCTCGGCGCCGGCACGTTGGCCAAACAGAATATACAGTGCCCAGCACACACCCGCGCCCAGTGCATAGACGGCGCCCAGCAGATCCAGCGGCTGGCCGCCGTGCCCGACGGGTAGCAGCAACAGCAGGCCGGCGACGGCCAGGGCAATCCAAACGAAGTCCAGCGCACGGCGCGAGGCGAACAGCGCCACGGCCAGCGGGCCGGTGAACTCCAGGGCGACGGCGATGCCCAGCGGTGTGGTCTGCAGGGACATATAAAAGAGGAAGTTCATGCCACCCAAAGACATGCCGTAGATGACCACGTTGCGCAGGGTGTTGGCGGTCATGCGCACCCGCCATGGTCGCAGGATCAGCAGCATGATGATGCTGGCGAAGATCAGGCGCAGGGCGGTGGTGCCTTGAGCACCAATGATGGGGAACATGCTTTTGGCCAATGAGGCGCCGGACTGGATCGAGGCCATGGCGATGAGCAGCAGGCCGATCGGGAAGAGAGTGGCGGCCAAGCTGCGGGGTTGGGTGTTCATTTCTGCGCGGCTATCCTTGGGAGGTGTGCGGGGTTGTGCAATATAGTGCGCAATTGGTGGTGCGAGGTGCAAGGTTCCTTTATTAGGCTTTTTCAGTAAATTTTTCAATTTCATGAGGATAAGGGTTGACGCGCTTTCGAATCCCCTTATAATGCGCCCCACTTCCAGCGACATCGGAACGACAAACTCCTTGAAATTCAATGAGTTAGGTGGTTAAGGTGGTGTTGGAGGGGCTTCGATCGAAAGGTCGATAGCGGTTGAGGTGAAGGTTGACAGCGGTTTTAAACGCTGTATTATTCGCCTCCCGCTACGAGAGATCGCAGCGAGCCAAGTGTTTGAAGCTAAACGAGTTTCTCGCAAAAAACTTCAAAATAAACGCTTGACAGGCTCTGAGGAAAGCGTAGAATGCGCGCCTCGGTTGAGACGAAAAGATCTTAACCAAACGCTCTTTAACAAATTGAATCAAGCAATTCGTGTGGGTGCTTGTGAGTACGGACTGATAGTCACAAAGATTATCAGCATCACAAGTGGCCATGCGAGAAATCACATAGTCATTTGAGATTGCTGAGCCAAGTTTAGGGTTTCTTAAAAACCCAAGCAGTATTGAACT
>NZ_QEQQ01000022.1 GCF_003097235.1 Pseudomonas sp. CC120222-01a
GCCCATCATCAAGCACGCGGGAAGAAAACCACCCAAGCCTTGGTGATCCTTGCGCGTCGCTTGGCTCGGCTGGCCTTCGGCCTGATGAGGCATCAGGCCGACTGGAAGCCCGAGGTATATACCGGAGGTGCTAAGCCGGCCAACTGAGGCCGGGGCTGCTGCGCAGCCCAACCAAACTGACGGATAGCACCCAACGCCGAAGAGAAATTCTCTGGCGCACTGACTTGTGCCTGGAGATTGCTGAAAGAGGCCGAAGGCGGTTCAACTGAGAAATTGCCTTCGGCCATAGAATCTCCCACAGGGATTGCATCAACCTCCAGACCTGCGTGGTCCTTGTGGGAGCGGGTTTACCCGCGAAGAGGCCGGTTCAGGCAACAAAGCATTCATGATGGCAATCCGATAAGCGTCCATTGCACCCCACCCCCTGCCTCTGTAACAATCGCGAATAATTATCGTTAGTTAATGCATTCGTTCCGGGGGGACGCTGCGTGTCTTCTGCCCACAGCCCACACGCCGAACTGGTCGGCTCGCTGTACCGCGACCATCGCGGCTGGTTGCTCGCCTGGCTGCAACGCAGCATGGCCTGCCGCCAGCGTGCCGAAGACCTGAGCCAGGACACCTTCGTGCGCCTGCTCGGCCGCGAGCAGCTGGACACCCCGCGCGAGCCGCGCGCCTTCCTCGCCGCCGTGGCCAAGGGCCTGATGTTCGACCACTTCCGCCGCGCAGCGCTGGAGCAAGCCTACCTGGCCGAGCTGGCGCTGATCCCCGAAGCCGAACACCCGTCCCCAGAAACCCAGCACCTGATCCTCGAAGACCTCAAGGCCATCGACCGCCTGCTCGGCAAGCTGTCGAGCAAGGCCCGCGCTGCCTTCCTGCACAATCGCCTGGATGGCATGGGCCACGCCGAAATTGCCGAACGCCTGGGCGTTTCGGTGTCGCGCGTGCGCCAGTACATCGCCCAAGGCATGCGCCAGTGCTATGTGGCCCTGTACGGGGAACCGACGTGAACAACACACCGGTTTCGTCGCGGGTGCTGGAAGCCGCCATTGCCTGGAAAATGAGCCTGGACGATGACAGCGGCAGCCCTGACGAGCGCAACGAATTCATCCGCTGGCATGCCGCCAGCGAGGAACATGCCCGTGCCTGGCGCCAGCTCGGCGCCCTCGACCACCGCGTCAGTGTCGCTGCCGGCCCGGCTCGGCAGGCCCTGCTGCAATCGCGCGTCAGCCTGCGCCGCCGGATCGGCAAGGCCGGCAGCGGGCTGGCCGGCCTGTTGCTGCTTGGCGCTCTACTGGCCGGGGTCGGCACACCGTCACTGGCCCCCAGTTACTGGCTCGCGGATCAACGCACCGCTACCGGTGAACTGCGTACCCTGCGCCTGGCCGATGGCACGCTGTTGAGCCTCAATACCCACACCGCGGTGGATATCGACTACGACGGCGACCAACGTGTGCTGGTGCTGCATCAGGGCGAAATCTCGGTGGAAACCGGCCACGACGATCCACGCCCGTTGCTGGTGCGTACCGACGATGGCCGCCTGCGCCCGCTGGGCACGCGCTTCCTGGTGCGCCGCGAAGACAACGGCACGCGCCTGGAAGTGCTGCAGTCGTCGGTCGCCGCCATGCCGCACAACAGCGGCGACGAACAGGTCCTGCACGAAGGCCAGCAAGTGCTGATGAACAGCAACGGCCTGGGCCAGATAGGCCCGGTGCCAGTCGGGGCGGATGCCTGGACCCGCGGCATGCTGGTGGTCGACAACGTACGCCTGGCCGACCTGCTGAAACAGCTGGGCCACTACCGCAACGGCCATCTGGGCGTGGCCGAAGAAGTGGCCGACCTGCGCGTGACCGGCAGCTTCCCGCTGACCGACACCGACCTGGCACTGGCTTCGCTGGTGCCGGCGCTGCCGGTGAAGATCGAGCGGCATACGCCGTGGTGGGTGACCGTAGTCCCCAAATGAACCTGAAACCGCCTATTCGCCTGTAGGAGCGGCCTTGTGTCGCGAAAGGGGCGCGAAGCGGCCCCCGGATATCAGCCAATTGCTGACATTGCCGGGGCTCCTTCGCAGCCCTTTCGCGACACAAGGCCGCTCCTACAAGCGATGAATCCGCACAGGCAAAAGCCAGATTCAAATAATTCTCACTTTTTTTCCGATTCCCCCTGTCACTTCTGGAATCTCGCTCGGCAAGGAAGCAGTTAGCACTTATCCGTCGAGGAACCGCTGCATGTCCCGTGCCGTTGATCGTATCCTGCGTCCCAGCCTGATGGCCCTGGCCATCGCCATGGCCGCGCCATTGTCCAGCACCGCCCTGTTCGCCGCCGAGCAGTCCGCGCCGCGCGCCTACAACCTGCCCGCCGCACCGCTGGCCAGCACCCTGAACCAGATCGCCAGCCAGTCGGGCATCGCCCTGGCCATCGACCCGGCGCTGGTCAGCGGCCGTACCTCGGCCCCGGTCAATGGCCAGTACAATGGCCTCGGCGCCTTGCAGGCAGCCCTTCAGGGCACCGGGCTGCAACTGCAGCAGAGCAGCGTTGGCAGCTACAGCCTGGTCGCCGTACCGGATGGCGCCCTGGCCCTGCCGGAAACCACGGTGAATGCCGCCAGCGCTTCCGAAAGCGCCTGGGGCCCGGTCGACGGCTACCTGGCCAAGCGCACCGCCGCCGGCACCAAGACCGACACCGCGCTGGTCGAAGTCCCGCGCTCGATCTCCGTGGCCACCCGTCAGCAGATGAGCGACCGCGGCGTGCACAGCCTGGACGACGCCGTGAAATACATGCCGGGTATCGTCTCCGCCAGCTTCGGCAGCGACACCCGCTACGACTGGATGCGCGTGCGTGGTTTCGAGCCGACCCAGTTCCTCGACGGCCTGCCGCTGCCACGGGGCGTGTATGCCAACCCGAAAGCCGAAACCTGGAACCTCGACCGTCTGGCCTTACTGCGCGGCCCGGCCTCCTCTATCTACGGCCAGACACCGCCTGGCGGGTTGCTGGACATGGTCAGCCGCCGCCCTCAGGCCGAAAGCGCCCACGAGATCGAACTGCAGTACGGCAGCGACAACCACCGCCAGATCAACTTCGCCAGCACTGGCAAGATTGATGACGAAGGGCGATTCCTTTACGGGGTCAGCGGCGTGATCCGCGATGGCGGCACGCAGATCGACCATATCGACGACAAGCGCTACAACATCGCCCCGAGCCTGACCTGGAACATCGACGACGACACCTCGCTGACCCTGCTGACCCAGTTCACCCGCGACGATACCGGCGTCACCAGCCAGTTCCGACCAATCCAGGGCACCAAGATCGACATGCCGTTCGGCAAGATCTCCCACCACAAGAATCTGGGCGACCCGGACTATGAGTTCTACGATCGTACCTACTACGCGCTGGGCTATGCCTTCGAGCATCGCATCAACGAAGTCTGGCAGTTCCGCCAGAACCTTCGCTACACCAAGTCGGACCTGTCGTTCCAGACTATCACCGTAAACAGCTACTTCCCCGAGTTCGGCATGGTAGTGGATAACGACGGCAATGTTGGCCGGAGCACTACAAACGTTGATGAGGACATCAGCCAATTCGCCGTCGACAACAATTTCGAGGGCAACTTCAATACCGGCGATATTAGCCACACCCTGCTGATCGGCCTGGACCACCAGCGTACCAACAACAACTTCCTGACGATCTACGGCACTGCACCCAGCATCAACGTGAACAATCCCGTTTACGGCTTGCCGATCACTCGACCAGATCGCTCCGATGCCTACTACGACTACGACCAGAAAACCCGCCAGACAGGCGTCTATATTCAGGACCAGATGGCGCTCGGGAACTGGCGTCTGACCTTGGGTGGCCGTGAGGATTGGGTACATACCAGCACCAAATTCTTCAATAAGGGTGACGCCACCAACACACAACGCGACAGCAACTTTAGCGGTAACGCAGCAATCAGTTACGTCTTCGATTCCGGCTTCGTTCCCTATCTGTCTTATGCCGAGTCTTTTCAACCGGCCAGCAAGGCAGACGTGAACCCGACCAGCTCGTTCAAACCAACCGAAGGCAAGCAGTGGGAACTGGGTATCAAGTACCAGCCACCGGGCTCCAACACTTTGCTGTCGGCTGCTGTGTATGACCTTACTCAGAAGAACGTACTGGTCACCAATAACGACGGCAACACTAGTGTCACCAGTCAGACCGGCGAAGTGAAAGTCCACGGCCTGGAGCTGGAAGCGGTTTCCGACGTCACCGAAAACCTCAAGCTGACGGCCGCCTACACCCTGGCCAAGTCGGAAGTGCAGGACGGCGAATTCAAAGGTAACCGTCTTCAACTGATGCCCAACCAGCAAGCGTCGCTGTGGGCCGACTACACCTGGCACAGCGGCGTGCTCGACGGCTTCGGCATCGGTGGTGGTGCGCGCTACACCGGCAACACCTACGGCGATCAGGCCAACACTTACCTGGGCAAGGCCAATGCCTACACCGTGTTCGACGCCTCGGTGCATTACGACCTCGGTCGCCTGAGCACCAGCCTCAAGGGCGCGTCGGTGGCGGTCAATGCCACCAACCTGTTCAACAAGGACTACATCTCCACCTGCGATAGCTACTACTGCTACTACGGCGATGAGCGCAGCGTTGTCGCCAGTGCTTCCTATAAGTTCTGAGTGAGCTGGGGGCTGCTGCGCAGCCCCCACGTTCCAACAGACAAAAGTCGGTACCGTGATGAAAAGCCCAACCATCCGCCGCTGGTCCGTGGTCCACACCTGGAGCAGCCTGGTCTGCACCCTGTTCCTGCTGTTGCTGGCGCTCACCGGCCTGCCGCTGATCTTCCACCACGAACTCGAACACCTGCTCGGCGATGCCGCAGAGCTGCGCGAGATGCCCGCCGGCACCCCGCACCTGGACCTGCAACAGCTGGTACTGAAAGCTGAGCAGCACCGCCCCGGCGAGGTGGTGCAGTATTTCGGATTCGACAAGGACGAACCCAACGGTGTGCTCGCCATCACCGCTGCCACCGCCGGCACCGAACCCAATTCGTCCCATACCTTCATGCTCGACGCCCGCAGCGGCGAAGCCGTGGCCATGCCGGCCGCCAATGGCGGTTTCATGATGCTCATGCTGCGCCTGCACGTAGACATGTTCGCCGGCCTGCCCGGCAAGTTGTTGCTGGCGTTCATGGGCATACTGTTCGTCGTTGCGATCATCTCCGGCACCGTGCTGTATGCGCCGTTCATGCGCCGCCTGGCGTTCGCCACCGTGCGCCCCGACAAATCCACCCGGCTGCGCTGGCTCGACCTGCACAACCTGATCGGCATCGTCACCCTGGCCTGGGCGCTGACCGTCGGCGTCACTGGGGTGATCAGCGCCCTCTCCGACCTCGTCATTGCCGCCTGGCGCCACGACAGCCTCGCCGCCATGGTCGCCCCTTATCGTGATGCCCCGGCACTGACCGAGCGCGCCCCCGCCACGCGACTGCTGGAAATCGCCGAACACGCCGCGCCCGGCATGCGCCCGGATTTCATCGCCTTCCCTGGCACGCGCTTCTCCAGCGAACACCATTACGCCGTGTTCATGAACGGCGCCACGCACCTGACCTCGCACCTGCTGACGCCCGTACTGATCGACGCGCAGACACTCGACGTGACAGCCGTTGGCGAGCGCCCCTGGTACATGGACGCCATGGGCCTGTCGCAACCGCTGCACTTCGGTGACTATGGCGGGCGACCGATGCAGGTCCTGTGGGCAATTCTCGATGTGCTGACGATCATCGTGCTGGCAAGCGGCCTGTACCTGTGGTGGGGCAAGCGCAGCAAGCGCCGGGAGGCACGACCATGAGCCACACGTCGCAGACCACCTCGCGCATCTTTGCCTGGCCAGCGCTGATTGCCGCCCTCGGTGCGCTGGGCCTGTTCGCCGCCTTGCTTGGCGACGGCTGGTGGGACGGGCTGTCCTGGCTCGGTCTTGGCCTGCCCGCCTGGCTTTCCATCCGTGGCCTTTGGCGCGCCAACGGTAGCTGACTAACACGGCCCGCCCATCACGTCCGCGCATCATGGTCTGCCTCGTTCAAGGAGACGAAGCATGACCATACAGCCATTGTTCCAAGTGCTGGACGCCCAGTTGGAGGCCTTGCTGCCACCGCTGCAAGGCATCGAACATGCCCTCGATCAACACCTCGCCGGGCTCTTTCCAGGGCTCGCCATCAGCGCCCGTACATTAATGTTCGAAGGCCATTCACTGTTTCAGCTGGTGGGCTTTCATCTGTTCGATGGCGGCGCGTTCCGCGTACCCACAGGCAGTCGGCCACGACATGCCGATTATCCGGTCATAAGCCTGCCGCTGGATTTCAACAAGAGCCTCCACAGCTTCTGCCATGACCTGCGCCAAGCCCTGCACGCGCGCCTGGCCAACTACTGGATGGAGCGTGGTGGCAATGGTTTGAGCCGCCTGGTTCGGCTGGCTTCGCACTTGCGCGACCGGTTCGAGGCAGAAATCCGCTTGCGCATGACCGACCAGACCCTTTCCCCCCAACACGCACAGTTGCTCAGGACCTGCATACAGATGCCTTACCCCTGGCAACGACGGCAATTGCCTGCGGACATGCGCCCGCAAATCTATCGAATCCTGCTGAGCAGCACTGCCCCCAACTGGCGTGGTTATCTGCCAGGTTTTCTGGTGCTCACCGAGCAGAGCCTGGAGGGGGGCTTGCTGGAGCCTCACGAGAGTGTTGGCCGAGCGATGCTGTGCAGCATCGCCCACGGCATCGAGGCCTTCGACAGCCTGACGGCCCTTCATCAGGAAGTCTGCGAGCGCCTGGAAGACCCCCAGCAAAGCGAGCACCTGGTCAAGCTGATGATCGACCCTGCCGAACAACACAGTGCCCGCCAAGCCGAACGCTTGCGCTATGACTGGTACACCGACGATCTGGCCGACTACTTCGCTTACGCTACCCGTGACGCGCAGATCAAGCAGCTCAGCCACGCCTGGCAGACCGCCTGGAATCGCGGGCAGCAGCGTGACATCGGGCTGTTCGACCAGGCATTGGCCAAGGCCCTGGACTGGCGAGGCGCCGTCAGCAGCAAGGGACCGATGGCCAACCGCTACGGCCAGTTGCTGGAAAAACACTTGCCCAACTGGCTACGCAAGACCTCGGCGCAAGGTGTCGCGCACATCATGCAGGCCATGCAAGAACAGATAGCCGCCATCGAAGGCGCCAGCGGCCCAGGCATCCTGACACTCGATCAATTCACGCAACGGCACAGCTTGCTGCATTGGGTCAACGAGCGCCTGAGCGAGTACTTGCAACGTGACCCAGGCCTGGATATCGATCCCAGGGATATTTCCGTCAGCGTCACTCTGGCGCGCCAGAAAGGCCCGTTCATCCAACCTCAACCCACTGGCATTACCAGCAGCTACATCCCGGTCGCGAGCCGCCCGCAGGTGGGCGACACCGTCGAACTGGTGCAACACACCTACCGCCTTGAAGAACTGGCATTGCTGAATATTGCCTGGTTCGACGTGGATTACTGGCTGACGGCGCGCGTACATGTGTATGGCGACCAACCTCTGCCCGCGCTCACGCCTGCGCGAGTAAAAGACATCGTACGACGACTCAACGCGGGCAGCGGCTACCAAGCCTACCTGCGCACCCAACTGCTCGATTCAGCGCAAGGCCGCTGGCGAGAAAAAGCCCATGGACAGCTCATGCGCACACGCATGAATGCCGAAGCGGTCAAGGCGCGCTACGCCGGCCATTTCCTCGAGGACGCCAGCGAGCAGGGCTATGGATGGGCCCACACGGTCATCCACTCAGCCGACAGCCAGAGCCGACCACCGTTCGCAGGGCACGCGGTGCACGCACAGCAGTTGCTCATCAATGAAGACACCCTGCAAGGCGTGGTGCTGCTGGTCTCACCGCAGGCGTCCCGACGCATCGTGGTGTACTGCCCGGACGTCCCGGACCGCCTCTACTGGCGCGAGTACAGCGGTACCCGCGCGCTGATCAAGGCGGTGCGCGGCGACCTCCACCTGCAGGCCTACCTGCTCCAGCGCTTGCCGACGGCTACCGGACGCTTACTGGAAAAGCGTCTACGCAAAGGCGGGCTCGGAAGTACCGTGAAGGCTCAGACGATAACCGGTGAGCTGTGGCCAGCGCTGTACCGTGCAGAGGTCAACGGCCTGATGAGCGAAACGGATACGTCCACGCGCAGCAACCAGGAGCTGCTCGGCGAATTTTCGGTCAACGTCCTCAGGCTCGTGCTGGATATCGTCAGCCTGGTATTGCCGCAGCGCGCAATGATTGCCCTGGCATTTGGCCGCATGTCGATATCGATATGGGATGGTTTCGAGGCCTTTGAACAGGGTGATCATGAGGGCGCCCTTCACCATGCCATCGCTGCCCTCGGCCACGGCACCGCAGGGCTCAACGAAATGGCGGGGTCGGGCCTCATGCGCCGGGCCCTGCGCGGGCTGCCCAAACCGCCTCCGGTGCCGCTGCCCAGGCATTACGAGGCCGTCCCTGAGCGGGCCCGGCTCCGCTACCGGATCGATACCCTGCATGGCGAGGCGGTCTATGAGCTGCCCTCGGCCAAGCCGGGGCTGAGCCAGTACTATGTGCAAGACGACCAGGGGGTTCTGTTCAATGTCAGCTATGACGGCCGGCGCTGGCGAGCCACCGACCCGGACCAGCCCTTTGCCTTTCTGAAACTGCCGATCAAACGCAAGCAAGACGGCAACTGGACAGTGGACTCGCCCGTGCTCTGGTATGACGGGTTACCCGACCTTGCCAGACTGCTGGAGCAATGCAGCCTGATCCCAGCACGGCAAGGCAGCGCGATCGAAAATCAACCAGGCCTGTTCGCCGCAGGCAGCCTGTTGTATCTGCAGCTGGGTAGCCACCAGCTTCCCGTTCGCCAGCATCTGCTCGCCGGCCATTACCATCTGCTGCTGCCTGACACCCTCAGCGGCGCCGTCCCAGCTTCGGCGGTCTTGCAGCAGCAAGGTGGTACATGGCGCATTCGTGTACGCCAGTCCGGCCGCAGCAGCGACTGGCTGGCACTGCCCGCGGCCTACTCGGACAGCCGAGGCAGCAGTCGATCCAGGCGCTGATGCAAGGCACTGCTGCTCGGCCAGTTGCGCAGCAGCCGCGCCCGGTCACGGGCATAGGCCGGGGCGAAGCTGAGCTGAGTGGCATGCTGGCACATGGCGTCGAGGTCGATCAGCGACCATTGACCCTTGTCCCAGAACAGGTTGTGTCCCTTGAAGTCGCCATGGCTGATGCGCTCGCGGATCAGTTGCTGCATCACATGCACCAGCGCATCGACCTGCTCTTCCGGCGCCTCGCCGTTGTCCACGTAGGGCGCAAAGCACTCAGTCAGATCCGGGCCATCGACGTACTCGGTAACCAGGTAGGCGCGGCTGCGCAGGCCCATCACCCGTTGCTCAAGTACCGCCAACGGGCGGGGCGTGGCGATGTCGAGAAACTCCAGGCGGTGCCCTTCGATCCACGAATGCCAGGCGCGGCTCGGGCGCCAGAAGCGCTTGAACCAGTGCGCGGTGTTCTTGATGTTGTAGCGCTTGAGCACCAGCTTGCGACCGTTCACCTCGATGCGCGCCACACTGGCCGCACCACCGGTCTTGTACAGGTGGCCCTGGTCGATCAGCGCGTCGGCTTGCTCCAGCACCGGCAGCATGGCGTCCACCTCCTTGCGGCGGATAGCCCGCAAGCCCGAAAGGCTGCGTTCGACGCTGAACAGGCTGCACTCGCGACCGGCCTTTTCCAGGTAGTCCTTCTGCCGCCAGCTGCGCACCTTGTCCACCTGCTTCTGCAGCGCTTCCATCGGCAGCGCATGCTCGGCGTTGGCCAGCAGGTAGTGCACCAGCAACTCTTCGATGAACGGCTCCAGGCGCTTGGGCAACTGGGCGAAGAACACCCCGAGGTTTTCCAGCACGCGTGGGCGCGACAGCTGCTGGCCGGGCGTCTCGGCCTTGATGCCGGCGCCGTCGATCAGGTACAGCTTGCCGCCGTGGCGCAGCAGGTTGTCCAGGTGCAGGTCTTCCTGCCACAGGCCTTGGGCATGCATCTGGGCCACGGCCGTGAGGGCTTCGCCCAGCACCAGGTGTTGCTCGTCAGCCAGCACCTGCAGGTTTTCCACCGCAGCCCAGGCATCGGCCAGGCTTTCGGCGCCATCGAGGAATTCGAACAGCAGCCAGCCGCCCTCGCCTTCCTTGAGGCCGTCGGCCAGCAGTTGCGGTGTGGTCAGGCCCTCTTTGGCCAGCAGCTTCACGCCATCCAGTTCGCGCTGGAAATGCCGTGCGGCATTGCTGCCGACCAGCAATTTGGCCAGCACTGGAGTGCCGCGCCAGATGCCGGCGCCAACATAGCGCTGGCCAGGCAACACCCGCAGCAGGCTGAGCAGTTGCAGGTCAGCCGTGCCAGCGGCATCAGCCAGGGTGATGCTCAAGGGCAGCGTCGGGCTGCGCCCGGCGTCTTTGAGTTCGGACAAACGCATCAGCGGGCCTCTTTTTCACGACGGCGTTGCGTCAGGCGTTGCAGCCAGGTGCCGACCAGGGTGCTGTCGGCAGGCTGCTGCAGGTAGGCGGCGAGCAACTGGCGCACGTCCGCCTCGCTCCAGGCTCCGGCACGGCGCAGCAACGGCTCCAGATCACGCAGGCGGTCGCGCATGCCGAACAGCAGCGGCCGGGTCTTTTCCAGGTCGATCAGCTGCGCCTCCCAGCCTTCGCGGCGTTGGCGCAGGAAGATGTGCTTGGGATAGAAACAACCGTGCACCTGGCCGGCACCGTGCAGGGTGCGCGCCAGTTGGCCACAGGCCTTGAGGATGCCCACCCGGGCGTCATCGGCAAGCTGTGGCCACTGGGCCAGCAGGCCTTCCAGGTCGCTCCACTCGTCCAGCGCACGGGTCATCAGGATCGCCCGGTGCTGGCCGTTCTGCTTGCGCTCGCCGTAGAACACGGCCTGCAAGGCCGGGATGCGCAGTTTCTGGTAGCGGCTGATATTGCGGAATTCGCGGGCGAAGGTCGGCTCGCCAAACGGCCGGTGCAGGGTGCGGGTCAGGTAATCGCTCTGGCGCTTGAGGTAATAGCCTTTGCCTTCAAGCTCCAGGCGGAAGACGCTGCTCCAGCCGCCACGCCCGGTGTTGGGTTCGTCCACGGCGTCGAGCTGCAGCGCCCACAGCGCTTCGAAGTCGTTCAAGCCATGGCGTTTGAGCAGCGCGAGGTCCGCGCTGGCCAGGTAATCGGTCATTCCCTTCCCTCGAAGAAGCTCAGCACCTGGCGAATGCGCCGCTTGTCGCGCACATTCAGGCGCTGACGCCCACGGTACTGCAGGTAGAAGCGCAGGCGCTGGGTCGCCGTCAGGTGATATTTGGCCACCTTGTCCAGGCAGGCCAGGTCCTTGATCATCCGGTGGCGCCACATGAAGCCGCGCCAGAAGTCGCCGGTCGGGCAGTCGATGAAGAACAGCGTGCCCAGGTCGTCGACCAGCAGGTTGCGCCATTTCAGGTCGTTGTGGGCGAAACGGTGTTCGTGCATCACCCGGGTGTGGCGCGCCAGCTGACGGCTCAGCTTGTCGACCCAGACCCGGTCGGCCAGGCGTGGGTCGTTGCGCTCGGCCAAGGCCGAGAGGTCTTCGGTGTGCGGCAGCTCACGGGTGATCATCGCGCCACGGCCAAAGGCCAGGCCTTTGCGTTCCAGGCCCCAGGCCACCACTTCGGCCGTGGGAATCTCCCACTTGGCGAATTGCTTGAGGTTCTGCCATTCGGCCTTGATGCGTGGCCGGCCCAGGTAGCGGCGCATGTGCTTGCCCGCGCCGGTATAACGCTTGACGTAGTAGTTGACCCCGTCACGCTCGACGCGGATGACCTCGCTGAGCGGGTCACGCGTGAGGTGTTCGCCCTTCATGGCAAAGACCGCATCGAGGCTGCCGAAGTCCGACGCCAGATGTTCGTAGCCTGGCGCCAGTGTCCAACTCGCCATCAGAGTGCATCCCCATAGCGTTGCTTGCGATCGTAGAGTTTCTGCGCCTTGCGTTCGAGCCAGGCGAGCAGCGCGGCTTCCTCGGCCAGAATCTGCCGCAACGGTTGCTGGAAATAACCGCGCAGGAAACGCAGTTTGTCGCGCCGGGTCAGGCCGATGTCCAGCGCCGAGAAGTACAGCGCGGCCAGGTCCTTGTCACGCCAGCGGCGGCTGATTTTCGCCCGGGTCTGGGCGCGGTGCAGGTCGATGACCGACAGTTTGAAGTCTTCCGGCGTCACCGGGCGGTCGGTGTGCAGCAGGAAGTGGCAGATGTAGCAGTCGCGGTGGTTGACCCCGGCGCGGTGCATGCCGCCGGTCATCTTCGCCACTTCAGCGATCAGCGCACGCTTCAGACGCGGCTCGGGCGGGTTCTTGACCCAGTCGATGCTGAAGTCTTCCAGGCTGATGGTCGGCGCCAGCTCTTCGGTGACGATGAACGAATGCTGGCTGGCCGGGTTGCTGCCGCGCTCGCCATAGGCCACGGCGGTCATGGTCGGCACGCCCACTTCATGCAGGCGCTGGATGGCCTGCCATTCCTGGCCGGCACCGAGCACCGGCAGCTTGGCGGTGAGCAGGTTCTTGAAGATTTCACCCCAGCCGATGCCGCGGTGAATCTTCACGAAGAAACCTTCGCCATCGACCTCGGTACGCAGCGTGCGGCGGCCTTCCAGCTCGCGATAGACCTCACCTTGCAGCGCTTCCACGGCCTCGAAGGCATCGCGCCCGGCCCACAGGCGCTTGAAGGGTTCGGCCACTATCAGCTTCATGCGGTCTCCTGCCCCAGGATCACATCGGCAGCATGCTGCGGCATGCTGTACAGGTCGGCGCTGTCGGCGAAGGCCAGGCCATTGCGCGACCAGTCGGCGCGGGCCTGCCCGTCTTCCAGCATGCGTTGCAGGTAAGCATTGAGCTGCTCCTGTTCGAACGGCTCGTCCAGCACCAGGCCGCTGTCGGCCTCGGCGATGTAATGGGCATAACCGCAGACCTTGGACACCAGCACCGGCAGGCCGGCCACCAGGGCTTCGAGCAGCACCGTGCCGGTGTTCTCGTTGTACGCCGGGTGAATCAGCAGGTCGGCGCCCAGCAGGAAGCGCGGGATGTCGCTGCGACCCTTGAGGAACTGCACCTGTTCGCCCAGCCCCAGGGTGGCGCTCTGCAACTGGAACACCTTGGGGTCGTCCTGGCCGATAACCATCAGCCTGGTGCGCTTGCGCAGCGCCGACGGCAGCGCGGCCAAGGCTTTGAGGCTACGGTCGACACCCTTGGTCTTGAAGCCCGAACCGATCTGCACCAGCAGCAGGTCGTCATCACCCAGGTTGAATTCCTTGCGGAACTCGGCGCGGATCTCGGCGGCATTGGCCGGTGCGCGACGGTCCTGGGAAATGCCTGGCGGCAGCAGGTGGAAGCGCTCCACGGGGGTGCCGTAGTGCTTGATGAACAGCGGCTGCTGCACTTCGGAAATCATCAGGACTTCGGTGCGCGCGTCCTTGGCGAACACCGCGCGCTCGTACTCGGCAAAGTGCCGGTAGCGGCCCCAGCGGCGGTACAGGCCACCGCGCAGGGTCTGCGCCTTGTCCTCGAAACAACCGTCGGCGGCGTAGTACACGTCCAGCCCCGGCATCTTGTTGAAGCCGATCAGGCGGTCGACCGGGCGCTTGGCCAGGTCCGCTTCCATCCAGGCGCTGAGCTTCTCGTTGCGGCGGTGGTTGAAGATCGCCTTGACCGGCGCCACCAGCACCTCGAAGCCCGGCGGAATGTCACCCTCCCAGATCAGCGTGTACACGCGAATCTGGTGGCCCCGCTTCTGGCATTCCAGGGCAATGCGCATGAAGTCGCGCTGCAGCCCGCCGAAGGGGAAATATTTGTAAAGCACGAAAGCCAGTTGCATCAACGAACATCCTCAGCCAGCAGCAGCGCGCTCAGGCGGCTCGCTACATGCTCGGGATTCAGGCGAGTGAAGCACAGCGGCCACTCGCGTTTGATATCGAACCGGCGCAGGTCGTCGGCGCTCGGTTTGTAGGTGCATTTCTTTTGCAGGCACGGTGCGCACGGGAAATCGCTGGCCTGGTGAACCTGCACGCGGCCATAGGCACCGGTCAGGCCCGGGTTGGTCGGGCCGAACAGCGAAATGGTCGGCACGTCCAGCGCTGCGGCCAGGTGGCCGAGGCCGGTATCCACCGCCACACAGGCCTTGGCCGCCGCCAGCACGCGGGCGACGCCGGCAAGGTTCAATTTGGGGAGCACCTGGCAGTTGTTCAAGCCCTGGGCGATACGCTCGGCACGGGCCTTCTCGGCCGGGTTGCCCCACGGCAGGCGGACCTGCAGCTTGCGCCGGCCCATGCGCTCGGCCAGTTCGCGCCAGTAGGCTTCAGGCCAGTGCTTGGTCGCCCAGGTGGTGCCATGCAGGAACACCACATAGGGCGCAGCCGGCGGCAGCTGCAGGCGGTCAAGGTCGAGGCCGTAGTGGCCGATGCCTTCAGGCAGGTCGTAGGCCAGGGCCATGGCGAACAGCTGGCGCACCCGCTCCACGGCATGCTGGCCAACGGCGACCGACAGTGGCCGGTCATAGAAGCGGCTGGCCCAGCCTTCACGGGCCGAGTAGCGGTCCAGGCCGGCCACCGGTGCCTTGACGTAGCGGGTCAGCCAGGCCGACTTGACCAGGCCCTGGGCATCGATCACCAGGTCATACTTGCGCGCGCGAACGCGCTGCTTGAACGCCTTCCACTCGCCGCTCTTGATCGTCTGCCAGATGTTCTTGCGCCAGCGGCGGATCGCCACCGGGATGACCTGGTCGACCGCCGGGTGCCAGCTGGGGATCTCGGCGAAGCCTTCTTCCACCACCCAGTCGAAGCGGATGCCCGGGATGGCATGGGCGGCGTCGGTCAGCGCCGGCAGGGTGTGGATCACATCACCCAGCGACGAGGTCTTGATGATCAGTACCCGCACTTAGTCGACCTCGGCCACGGTATCGATCAGGTTCGGACCGCCCAGGCTGTGCAGGGCAGCGATGACTTTGCCAGGTTCGAGCAGGCGCAGGCAGTTGTAGTGGCCGAAGCGGCAGGTGCGGTCGAAGCACGGGCTGCACTCGATGCCGGTGCGCACCACTTCCACCTGTTCGGCCAGCGGCGGCGTGAAGCCTGGCGAAGTGGAACCGTACACCGCAACCAGCGGGCGGTTCAGCGCGGCGGCCACGTGCATCAGGCCGGAGTCGTTGGAGACCACGGCATCGGCGCAGGACATCAGGTCGATGGCCTCGGCCAGCGAGGTTTCGCCCGCCAGGTTGTACGACTCTTCACGGAAACCCGGAATCAGGCGGTCGCGAATCTGCTCGCCGACCGGGTGATCGTTCTTCGAGCCGAACAACCACACCTGCCAGCCCTGGCGGATCATCGCATCGGCCACGGCAGCGTAGTGCTCGCTCGGCCAGCGCTTGGCCTCGCCGAATTCGGCACCTGGGCATAGCGCCAGCACCGGGCGGTCCAGCGCCAGGCCGAACTTGGCCATGGCCGCTTCACGGCTCTGCGCTTCGATCTGCAGGCTCGGCCGCGGATACGGCTGCGGCAACTCGGCACCAGGCGCGTAGGCCAGGGCCATGAAGCGCTCGATCATCAGTGGGTAGCGGGCCTTGTCCAGCTTGCGCACATCGTTGAGCAAGCCGAAACGCATTTCGCCACGCCAGCCGGTGCGCTTGGGGATGCCGGCAAAGAACGGCACCAGCGCCGATTTCAGCGAGTTTGGCAGCAGGATGGCCTGGTCGTACTGGCCGGCCAGGGACTTGCCGATGCGCCGACGTGTGGCCAGCTCCAGCGCGCCGTGGCCGAGCGGGAAGCTCAAGGCCTGACGCACTTCGGGCATGCGTTCGAGGATCGGCCGGCTCCACTCGGGCGCCAGCACGTCGATCACGCAGTCAGGGTGCTGCTGTTTCAGGCACTGGAACAGGGTCTGCGCCATCACCATGTCGCCGACCCAGCTGGGGCCAATGATCAGTATTCTCATGCTTAGTCCAGAAACGCTCGGGGAGGCTACAGGCTGCATACAGCCTGGCCTCCCCTCTTTATATTCAGGCTATGTGGCGGACAGTGTACCACTGGAGCTGAGGCATGAGCCTTTGGGGCTGCTTTGCAGCCCTTTCGCGACGCAAGGCCGCTCCCACAAAGGCGCTGCATACGCCGGTCAAATGTGGGAGCGGCCTTGTGTCGCGAAAGGGCCGCAAAGCGGCCCCGGCGATCTCAAGTCAGTCCCAATTCGCCCCAGATCCGCCGCACTTCGCGGCGCTCATCGGCAAACTGCGCCGCATCGATCACCCCGGCCTGCTTCTGCAGGGCCTGGCGGTGCGACGCCGAGCGGAACGCCTTGTACACCTCACGCAACAGCACCGCGTCACTGGCCGGCATCAAACCTGCCTGCTCCAGCTCTTCCAGAATGCGGATGTTATCGGTCCATCGGAGTATGGCCGGGTGCTCGTGAGACCAGGCCAAAGCGGCGTATTGCACCATAAATTCGATATCGACGATACCGCCGGCATCCTGCTTGATATCGAACGGCACACCGGCCTCGAAGGCATTGGCCGCGGTACCGGCAAGCGTGGCCTTGGTACCGAGGTTGTCGCGCATCTTGGCGCGCATCTCGCTCACTTCGCTGCGCAACTTGCCCAGATCGCGGGCCTGGCCCAGGACCTTGGCGCGCACGCCCTCGAACGCCGTCGCCACCTGCTTGCAGCCCACCAGCACACGGGCACGCACCAGGGCCTGGTGCTCCCAGGTCCAGGCTTCGCTCTGCTGGTAACGCTCGAACGCCCCCAGCGAGCTGACCAGCAACCCCGCCGCACCGGACGGTCGCAGGCGCATGTCGACGTCGTACAGCTGGCCAGAGTTGGTCTGGGTGGTCAGCAGGTGGATGATGCGCTGGCCCAGGCGGGTGAAGAACTGCGCGCTATCGATCGGCTTGGCGCCGTCGGTTTCCGCTTGCGGGTCACCATCGTGAATGAACACCAGGTCCAGGTCCGAACCATGGCCCAGCTCCAGGCCACCGACCTTGCCATAGCCAATGATGATGAAGCCCGGGTCGCACAGGCTGCCGTCGCTGCGCTTGGGCTGGCCATGGCGGGCCACGGTCTGGCGCCAGGCCAAGGCCAGCACCTGGTCGAGAATGGCTTCGGCCAGCCAGGTCAGGTAGTCGCTGACTTTCATCAACGGCAGGTTGCCGCTGATTTCCGACGCGGCCACGCGCAGGCTGTGGGCCAGCTTGAAGTGGCGCAGCGCCTCCATCTGCTGTTCCAGGTCGTCTTCGGGGATTCTCGTCAGCCGCTCGCGCAGCTCGGCGGCCAGCTCCGGCGCCAGTGGCGGGCTGAACAGGCGGCCTTCGTTGAGCAGTTCATCGAGCAGCAACGGGTAGCGAGCGATCTGCTCGGCGATCCACGGGCTGGCTGCGCACAGGGTCAGCAAGCGCCGCAGGGCACCCGGATTTTCGGTGAGCAGCACCAGGTAGGCCGAACGCCGCGCCACGGCTTCGACCAGCGGCAGCACGCGCTCCAGCACCAGGTCCGGGTTGTCATGCTCCACAGCCTGGGCCAGCAGGCGTGGAATGAACGCATCCAGGCGCTCGCGGCCGATGCGCTGCATCGAGCGCAGCTGCGGGCTGGCGCGCAGTGCGGCCAGGCGGCGCAAGGCTTCGGTCGGCTGCTTGAAACCGGCCTCTTCCAGCTGGCGACCTGCGGCTTCTTCATCCTGGGCCTGCTCCCACAGCGGCGACCACTCGCCACCCACCACCAACTCGCCTTCGCCTTCGTCTTCATCGGGGTCGGCGATGACCTGGCGGAAGTGCCAGTCGACCCGGCCACGCCAATACATCAACTGATCGTGGAAGCTCTGCCAGTCGGCAAAGCCGAGGATAAAGGCAACACGCTCACGGTCGAGTTCGCTGTCCGGCAGCATCTGCGTCTGGCGGTCGGCGATGGCCTGGATGGCGTGCTCGGTGTAACGCAGGAATTCATAGCCTTCGCGCAGCTCTGCGACCACGGCGGGTGGCAGGTAACCCTGGCCTTCCAGGGTTGCCAGCACCTTGAGCAAGGGCCGCAGTTGCAGGCTCAGGTCACGACCGCCGTGGATCAGCTGGAAGGCCTGGGCGATGAACTCGACCTCGCGGATGCCGCCGGCACCGAGCTTGATATTGTCGGCCATGCCCTTGCGCCGCACTTCCTGCTGGATCAGCTGCTTCATGGTGCGCAGCGCTTCGATCGCGGAAAAGTCCAGATAACGCCGGTACACGAACGGCTTCAGCATTTCCTGCAGTTGCGCGCCGGCGGCCTGGTCACCAGCTACCACCCGCGCCTTGATCATCGCGTAGCGTTCCCAGTCGCGGCCCTGGTCCTGGTAGTACTGCTCCAGCGCATTGAAGCTGAGCACCAGCGCGCCGGCCGAGCCGTACGGGCGCAGGCGCATGTCGACGCGGAACACGAAGCCGTCGACGGTCACCGGGTCGAGCGCCTTGATCAGGCGCTGGCCCAGGCGGGTGAAGAACTCCTGGTTTTCCAGCGAGCGTTTGACGCCTTCTGTTTCGCCGCCTTCGGGGAAGGCGAAGATCAGGTCGATGTCCGATGACAGGTTCAGTTCCACTGCGCCCAGCTTGCCCATGCCCAGCACCACCATGTGCTGCGGCTGGCCGCTGCGGTTGCCGATCGGCGTGCCGAACTGCTGGCAATGGCGCGGGTACAACCACTGGTAGGCTTCGTCGATGGCCGCATCGGCGAGGTCCGACAGGTCGCGGCAGGTCTCGCCCAGTTCGGCCTGGCGGGTGATGTCGCGCCAGATGATCCGCAACTGCTGGCGGTTGCGCTCGCGGCGCAGGTTGCGCGCCAGCTCGTCCTCACTCTGTGCGGCCTGGGCCGCAGCGGCGATCTGCCCGCGCAGCTCGCCCGGGGCGTAGCGGCGGTCCAGCTCACCGCTGGCGATCAGGGCGAACAACATGGCCGGCTCGCGCTGGGCCACGCCAAGGACGAAGTCGCTGGCAGCGGCAACCTGATCGAACTGTTGCCGGTGCAACGGGGTCCAGGTGTTCAGGTCGAGGTCAGCGTGGCCTGCCACGGCATCGCTCAGGAACTGCTGGTTGCGGACGACCAGCGGTTGCAGGGAAGCAGGCAGTTCGAGCGGCAAAGGTAGGCGCATGGTCTATCCTTGATCGGCGTGAAATGAAGGGGAAAAAGCGGCCAAGAGGAAGCCGGACCTCGGTTGGACTGTCATACAAAAGTTGGAAATAGCTGAAAAAAACGAATCATTGGCAAGAAACATCAAGATTCACCTGTTCGCGACACACCGCCAACCAACATGAACGTTTTTCCTCACAAGCCAAGGTGCGACCAAACGTCGCATTTGTGTAGTTTTACTACTACCCATGGCGTGCAAAAGCATGAAATGCCGAAGCAAATGTAGTAAAACTACACGGCGCCGGGAGACACCCCGGTAATCCAAGAATTCACGACGTCTGCCCATAAGGCCAGTCGCAAACTCAGGCCCCCGATTCTGGTGGCCTTTCCGCCCTGGAGCAAGCCATGCAAGACCTCGATCCAATCGAAACCCAGGAATGGCTGGATGCCCTGGAGTCGGTCCTCGACAAAGAAGGCGAAGACCGCGCTCATTACCTGATGACCCGCATGGGCGAGCTGGCCACCCGCAGTGGCTCCCAGCTGCCGTACGCAATCACCACGCCATACCGCAACACCATCCCTGTCACCCACGAAGCACGCATGCCTGGCGACCTGTTCATGGAACGCCGCATTCGCTCGATGGTGCGTTGGAACGCGCTGGCCATGGTGATGCGCACCAACCTGAAGGATTCGGACCTGGGCGGCCACATCTCCAGCTTCGCTTCCAGTGCCACCCTGTACGACATCGGCTTCAACTACTTCTTCCAGGCTCCAACGGAAGAACACGGCGGCGACCTGGTCTTCTTCCAGGGCCACGCATCGCCAGGCGTTTACGCCCGTGCCTTCATGGAAGGCCGCATCAACGAAGAGCAGATGAACAACTTCCGTCAGGAAGTGGACGGCAACGGCCTGTCTTCGTACCCGCACCCATGGCTGATGCCTGACTTCTGGCAGTTCCCGACTGTTTCGATGGGTCTGGGCCCGATCCAGGCTATCTACCAGGCTCGCTTCATGAAGTACCTGGAAGCGCGCGGCTTCATCCCGGCCGGCAAGCAGAAGGTCTGGTGCTTCATGGGCGACGGCGAGTGCGACGAGCCGGAATCCCTGGGCGCAATCGCCCTGGCCGGCCGCGAGAAGCTGGACAACCTGATCTTCGTCATCAACTGCAACCTGCAGCGCCTCGACGGCCCGGTTCGCGGCAACGGCAAGATCATCCAGGAACTCGAAGGCGTGTTCCGTGGCGGTGGCTGGAACGTCAACAAGGTCGTCTGGGGCCGCTTCTGGGACCCACTGTTCGCCAAAGACACCAACGGTGCCCTGCAGCGCCGCATGGACGAAGTCATCGACGGCGAATACCAGAACTACAAAGCCAAAGACGGCGCGTACGTCCGTGAGAACTTCTTCAACACCCCAGAGCTCAAGGCCATGGTCGAAGACCTGTCCGATGACGAGATCTGGAAGCTCAACCGTGGCGGCCACGACCCGTACAAGGTCTACGCGGCGTACCACCAGGCTGTGAACCACAAGGATCAGCCAACCGTCATCCTGGCCAAGACCATCAAGGGTTACGGTACCGGTGCCGGCGAAGCCAAGAACACCGCGCACAACACCAAGAAGGTCGACGTCGACAGCCTGCGTCACTTCCGTGACCGCTTCGACATCCCGGTCAAGGATGCCGACCTGGAGAACCTGCCGTTCTTCAAGCCGGAAGAAGGTTCTGCCGAAGCCAAGTACCTGGCCGAGCGCCGCAATGCCCTGGGTGGCTTCGTGCCTCAGCGCCGCGCCAAGAGCTTCAGCGTGCCGACCCCGCCACTGGAAACGCTGAAAGCGATCCTGGACGGCTCGGGCGACCGCGAAATTTCCACCACCATGGCCTTCGTGCGCATCCTGGCGCAGCTGGTCAAGGACAAGGACATCGGCCAGCGCATCGTCCCGATCATCCCGGACGAAGCCCGTACCTTCGGTATGGAAGGCATGTTCCGCCAGCTGGGCATCTACTCGTCGGTCGGCCAGCTCTACGAGCCAGTCGATAAAGACCAGGTGATGTTCTACCGCGAAGACAAGAAGGGCCAGATCCTCGAGGAAGGCATCAACGAAGCCGGCGCCATGTCGTCGTTCATCGCTGCCGGTACTTCGTACAGCTGCCACAACCAGCCGATGCTGCCGTTCTACATCTTCTACTCGATGTTCGGCTTCCAGCGCATTGGCGACCTGGCCTGGGCCGCTGGCGACAGCCGCACCCGTGGCTTCCTGATCGGCGGTACCGCCGGCCGTACCACCCTCAACGGTGAAGGCCTGCAGCACGAAGACGGTCACAGCCACATGATGGCGGGCACCATCCCGAACTGCCGCACCTACGATCCAACCTACGGCTACGAGCTGGCGGTGATCATTCAGGACGGCATGAAGAAGATGACCGAAGAGCAACAGGACATCTTCTACTACATCACCGTGATGAACGAATCCTACCAGCAGCCAGCCATGCCGGCCGGTGTCGAGGAAGGCATCATCAAGGGCATGTACCTGCTCGAAGAAGACACCCGCGAAGCCGCGCACCACGTACAGCTGATGGGCTCCGGCACCATCCTGCGCGAAGTTCGCGAAGCGGCGAAGATCCTGCGTGAAGAGTTCAACGTCGGCGCCGACGTGTGGAGCGTCACCAGCTTCAACGAACTGCGTCGCGACGGCCTGGCCGTGGAACGCGCCAACCGCCTGAAGCCTGGCCAGAAGCCACAGCAGACCTACGTCGAGCAGTGCCTGAACGGTCGCAAAGGTCCGGTCATCGCCTCCACCGACTACATGAAGCTGTTCGCCGAGCAGATTCGCCAGTGGGTGCCGAGCAAAGAGTTCAAAGTCCTGGGTACCGACGGTTACGGTCGCAGCGACAGCCGCAAGAAGCTGCGTCACTTCTTCGAAGTCGACCGCCACTTCGTGGTGCTGGCTGCCCTGGAAGCCCTGGCTGACCGCGGCGAGATCGAACCCAAGGTTGTGGCTGACGCCATCGTCAAGTTCGGCATCGACCCGGACAAGCGCAACCCACTGGACTGCTGAGGAGTATTTTTAAGTGAGCGAACTCATTCGCGTACCTGACATCGGCAGCGGTGAAGGTGAAATCATCGAGCTGTTCGTCAAGGTCGGTGATCGTATCGAGGCTGACCAGAGCCTGCTGACCCTGGAGTCCGACAAGGCCTCCATGGAGATCCCGGCCCCCAAGGCCGGCGTGATCAAGGAACTGAAGGTCAAGCTGGGCGACCGCCTGAAAGAAGGCGACGAGCTGCTGGTTCTGGAAGCCGAGGGCGCCGCTGCTGCGGCCCCTGAGGCTCCAGCTGCCGCTGCTGCTCCGGCTCCAGCTGCTGCGCCGGCTCCGGCCGCCGAAGCCGCCCCTGCTCCGGCAGCAGCCCCGGCTGCCGCCAGCGTGCAGGACATCCACGTGCCGGACATCGGTTCGTCGGGCAAGGCCAAGATCATCGAAGTGCTGGTCAAGGTCGGCGACACCGTCGAAGCCGACCAGTCGCTGATTACCCTGGAGTCCGACAAGGCCTCCATGGAAATCCCGTCGCCGGCTGCCGGCGTGGTCGAAGAAGTCCTGTGCAAGCTGGAAGACGAAGTCGGCACTGGCGACCTGATCTTCAAGCTCAAGGTTGCTGGTGCAGCGCCAGCTGCTGCTCCGGCTCCAGCCGCCGCCGCACCTGCCCCGGCTGCCGCGCCTGCCGCTGCCGCTCCGGCGGCTGCTCCGGCCGCAGCTCCAGCGCCGGTCGCTACCGCACCGGCTGCCGGCAGCAACGCCAAGGTTCACGCAGGCCCGGCAGTTCGCCAGCTGGCCCGTGAATTCGGTGTCGACCTGGGCGCAGTGGCCGCCACTGGTCCGCACGGTCGCATCCTGAAAGAAGACGTGCAGGTCTACGTCAAGGCAATGATGCAGAAGGCCAAGGAAGCGCCGGCAGCCGCTGGCGCAACCGGCGGCGCTGGCATCCCGCCGATCCCGGCCGTGGACTTCAGCAAGTTCGGTGAAGTGGAAGAAGTGGCCCTGACCCGCCTGATGCAGGTCGGTGCCACCAACCTGCACCGCAGCTGGCTGAACGTGCCGCACGTGACCCAGTTCGACTCCGCCGACATCACCGAGCTGGAAGCCTTCCGCGTTGCGCAGAAGGCCGTGGCCGAGAAGGCTGGCGTCAAGCTGACCGTGCTGCCACTGCTGCTCAAGGCCTGCGCGTTCCTGCTCAAGGAACTGCCGGACTTCAACAGCTCGCTGGCGCCAAGCGGCAAGGCCATCATCCGCAAGAAGTACGTGCACATCGGCTTCGCCGTGGACACCCCGGACGGCCTGCTGGTCCCTGTGATCAAGAACGTCGACCAGAAGAGCCTGCTGCAACTGGCTGCCGAAGCCGCTGCACTGGCCGAGAAGGCGCGCACCAAGAAGCTGTCGGCCGACGACATGCAAGGTGCCTGCTTCACCATCTCCAGCCTCGGCCACATTGGCGGCACCGGCTTCACGCCGATCGTCAACGCGCCGGAAGTGGCGATCCTGGGCGTCTCCAAGGCGACCATGCAGCCAGTCTGGGATGGCAAGGCCTTCCAGCCGAAGCTGATGCTGCCACTGTCGCTGTCCTACGATCACCGTGTGATCAACGGCGCCGCCGCCGCACGCTTCACCAAGCGCCTGGGCGACGTGTTGGGTGACATTCGCACCATGCTGCTGTAATCGCAGCCCACCTGCCTCCCTTGGGAGGCAGGTACCCTTTTCGAGCTGCCACGCTCGTACCTCAACCCCGCCAGTTGGCGGGGCTTTTTTTTGCCTGCAACCAGCCCGGATATCTTCGCCGAATTACAGTTTTCGGCCCAGCGGCCGAAAACATATACATGACAGCCCTCATGGCCGCTTGCCAGCCTCAGGGACATGATGCAACCTTGCCAGATGCGCCGCCGCCCAGGCCGCGTCCCCCTTCAAGCGAGTCTTCGATGAAAAGCCAACCCGATGCCGCCAGCCGTGTGGCGGCCGAGGTCGTCACGCAGCTCCCCGTGCCCTCGCGGCTCGGCATGCTGCGTTTCGAAAGGCTGAACGAAGCCAACTGGGCGATGCTTTACCTGGACCCGGCCTGCGACCGCCAGTTCGGCTTGCCTGCTTCCGAGTTGTGCGCCCTGATCGACTCGCCCTACGCCAGCCTGATGGAGCCCGAGGCGCGGTATCGGCTGCACGATGAGATCCAGCTGCAACTGAGCAACCGTGGCTACTACCGCGTGCGCTATACCCTGCATACCCAGGCCCGCGCGCTGCGCCTGCTGGAGGCCGGCGAGGCGTTCAAGCAGCACAACCGCCAGCTGCTGCGCGGCTTCCTCACGGTGCTCGACGACGAAGACGACAGCGACCTCGACACCAACGACCTGGAATCGCGCAACAACCGCCTGCAACTGGCCCTGCAGATCAACCAACGCGCCCAGCAGGAGCAGCTTGAGCACCTGGAGCGCGTGCGCGCCCAGCAAGACCTCATCCTGCGCCTTGCCCGCCAGCGCTACAGCGCCGAAAACTCGCTGCTCGAAGCCGCTCAGCTGATCACCCGCAGTGCCTGCGAAATCTACAAGGTCGACAGCGCCAGCATCTGGCACCTGGACGACCAGCGCCTGGAGCCGATCAGTGCCTGGCTGCGCAACGAGCAGGTGCACCGCCTGCCCGAGCCGATCGATGCCAGCCGCTTCCCCGACTACCTCGAAGCCCTGCACGCCAGCCGCGCCATCGACGCACACAACGCCAACCACGACCCGCGCACCCGTGAGCTGGCCGAGAGCCTGTATGCCGACAACAACGCCATGCTCGACGCCAGCATTCGCGTCGATGGCCAGGTGGTCGGCGTACTGTGCCTGGAGCAGACCGGCCAGCCGCGCGCCTGGCAGTCCGATGAAATCGCCTTTGCCGGTGAACTGGCCGACCAGTTCGCCCAGGTCATCACCAACCACAACCGGCGCACCGCTGCCAGCGCCCTGCACCTGTTCCAGCGGGCCGTGGAACAGAGCGCCAGTGCCTTCCTGCTGGTCAACCGCGACGGCGTGGTGGAGTACGTCAACCCGAGCTTCACAGCCATCACCCAGTACAGCACCGAGGAAGTCCAGGGCCACCACCTGGCCGAGCTGCCCGCCCTGGAAAACCTCAGCGAGCTGCTGTTCGACTCGCCGTCCAGCCTGGCCATGGGCAACAGCTGGCAAGGTGAGTTCAAGAGCCGGCGCAAGAACCTCGAACCCTACTGGGGCCAGCTGTCGATCTCCAAGGTGTACGGCGACAACCGTGAGCTGACCCACTACATCGGCATTTACGAAGACGTCACCCAGACCAAGCTGGCCCAGCAGCGCATCGAGCGCCTGGCCTACACCGACAACCTGACCAACCTGGGCAACCGCCCGGCGTTCATCCGCAAGCTCGACGAGCGCTTCGCCCGCGACAGCGAGAACCCGATCTGCCTGCTGTTGGTGGACATCGACAACTTCAAGCGGATCAACGACAGCCTCGGCCACCAGACCGGCGACAAGCTGCTGATCAGCCTGGCCCGGCGCCTGCGCAACAGCCTGAGCGTCAACGGCGTGCTGGCCCGTTTCGCCAGCAACGAATTCGCCGTGCTGCTCGACGACACCAGCCTGGAGGACGGCCAGTGCGTTGCCTTGCAGCTGCTGCGCACCCTCGACAAGCCGATGTTCGTCGACAACCAACTGATCAACGTCACCGCCTCGGTGGGCCTGGCCTGTGCGCCGCTGCACGGCAGCGACCCGACCACCCTGATGAAGAACGCCGGCCTCGCCCTGCACAAGGCCAAGGCCAACGGCAAGCACCAGGTGCAGGTGTTCACCGAAGTGCTCAACGCCGAAGCCAGCTACAAGCTGTTCGTCGAGAACAACCTGCGCCGCGCCCTGACCCAGAACGAGCTGGAGGTGTTCTACCAGCCCAAGCTGTGCCTGCGCAGCGGCCGCCTGCTGGGCCTTGAGGCCTTGCTGCGCTGGAACCACCCCGAGCGCGGCATGATCCGCCCCGACCAGTTCATCAGCGTGGCCGAAGAAACCGGCCTGATCATCCCCATCGGCAAGTGGGTGGTGCGCCAATCGTGCCGCATGAGCCAGCAGTTGCAGGAAGCTGGCATGGGCTGCCTGCACGTGGCCATCAACCTGTCGCCCAAGCAGTTTTCCGACCCCGACCTGGTGGCCTCGATCGGCTCGATCCTCAAGGAGGAAGGCCTGCCGCCGCACCTGCTGGAGCTGGAACTGACCGAAGGCCTGCTACTGGAAGCCACCGAAGACACCCACCGCCAGCTTGACGAGCTCAAGGCCCTGGGCCTGACCCTGGCCATGGACGACTTCGGCACCGGCTATTCGTCGTTGAGCTACCTGAAGAAGTTTCCGATCGACATCATCAAGATCGACCGCAGCTTCATCAACGAGATCCCCGACAACCAGGACGACATGGAAATCACCTCGGCGGTGGTGGCCATGGCCCACAACCTCAAGCTCAAGGTGGTGGCCGAAGGCATCGAGACGCCGGAACAACTGGCGTTCCTACGCCGGCACCGTTGCGACGTCGGCCAGGGCTACCTGTTTGACCGGCCAATCCCGGGCCGCGAGCTTGCAGAAAAACTCAAGCGCTATCCGCGCGGTCCAATGGCCTGACAGCTGCCTGAAGCTCGGGCACTATACAAACCATTCGCGATCCCTGTGGGAGCGGGCTTGTCCCGCGAAGGCCCCACCCCTATTCAACTGACATACAGAGGAACAGCCATGGTCCTGCGTTCGGAAATCCTGGTGAACAAAAACGTCATGCCTACTGCGGAGCAGGCCCTGCCTGGCCGCGAATCGCCCATGCAGCTGCCCGAGTTCCACTATGTGTTCGAAGGCACCCCACTGCTGGGCCCGTTCTTCGAAGGCGCCATCGACTTCGCCATCTTCGGCCTGGGCTGCTTCTGGGGCGCCGAGCGCCGCTTCTGGCAGCGTGAAGGCGTGGTCAGCACCGTGGTCGGTTACGCCGGCGGCTTCACCCCGAACCCGACCTACGAAGAAGTCTGCTCGGGCCTGACCGGCCACACCGAAGTGGTACTGGTGGTGTTCGACAAGGACAAGGTCAGCTACCAGGAACTGCTGGCGATGTTCTGGGAACTGCACAACCCGACCCAGGGCATGCGCCAGGGCAACGATGTCGGCACCCAGTACCGCTCGGCCATCTACTGCACCAGCCCGGAACAGTTGGAGCAGGCCAAGGCCAGCCGCGATGCCTTCCAGGCCGAACTGAGCAAGGCCGGCTTCGGCGAAATCACCACCGAAATCGACCAGGCACCGACCGTGTATTTCGCCGAGGCTTACCACCAGCAGTACCTGGCCAAGAACCCGG
The DNA here is from genome assembly GCF_003097235.1 of Pseudomonas sp. CC120222-01a. Classification (GTDB taxonomy): domain Bacteria; phylum Pseudomonadota; class Gammaproteobacteria; order Pseudomonadales; family Pseudomonadaceae; genus Aquipseudomonas. The sequence goes on from NZ_QEQQ01000022.1 coordinate 27,525, forward strand.
ACGGCTACTGCGGCATCGGCGGCACCGGCGTGTGCCTGCCACCGAGCCTGCAGGGCAACTGAACCATGAGCACGATGACCCTGTTCCACTCGCCACTGTCGCCCTTCGTGCGCAAGGTCATGGTGGTGCTGCACGAGACCGGTCAGCTTGACCGCGTCGCGCTACAGCCGGTGAACATCAGCCCGGTGAGCGGTGACGAGCAGCTCAACCAGGGCAACCCGATCGGCAAGATCCCGGCCCTGCGCCTGGAAGACGGCACCGTGCTGCACGACAGCCGGGTGATCTGCGAGTACCTCGACCTGCAGCATGTCGGCCTGCCGCTGCTGCCGCGCGAGGGCTCGGCGCGCTGGCGGCGCATGACGCTGGCTTCGCAGGCCGATGCAATCATGGACGCGGCGGTCTCGAGCCGTTACGAGAGCTTCCTGCGCCCTGAAGAGAAGCGCTGGGATGGCTGGCTCGAAGCGCAGGGCGAGAAGATTCGCCGCAGCCTGGCGAACCTAGAGCAGGAGCACCTGGCTGAATTGGCTAGCGGTTTCGATCTCGCGGCGATCGGCGTGGCTTGTGCACTAGGCTACTTGGACCTACGTCAGCCACAGTTCGGCTGGCGTGAGCGCCAGCCTGGCTTGGCGGCATGGTATGCCGAGGTGGCCCAACGGCCGTCAATGGTGGCGACAGCACCAGTAGCCTGAAGGCCCGCTTCGCCTTTGTGGGAGCGGCCTTGCGTCGCGAAAGGGCCGCAAAGCGGCCCCGGCAATTTCTGCTGCGAAGCTGAAAACCCGGGGCCGCTTCGCAGCCCTTTCGCGACACAAGGCCGCTCCCACAAAAAGCAGGGCCAATCTGGCTTCAGTATCAGCAGTCAGGATTGCCCGCAGTAAACTTCTTGGCCGGGTTCACCGCCGCCTTGAACTGGCGCAGCGCCTTGGAGCCAATCAGCAACGGGTAGTTGAAGTGGCTGCGGTCCACCAGGTTGACCTCCATGGTGCGTTTCACGCCACCCAGGCACATCTCCAGGTCGACCACCGGCCGCTTGGAAATCTCCGGCGTATCGCCCTCATCCTCTTCATCGACACGGCCCTTGATCTTGCTGATGCGCGAGACCGGGTGCTCATAGACCTTGCCGTCGGAGTCCTTGGTGGCCAGGCGGAAACGTACCCACTCCTCGCCATCGCGGGTGAACATCTCGATGTCCTTGGCCGACAGCGAGGCAGTCCAGGCACCGGTGTCCATCTTGGCTTTCAGGGTCTGACCAAGCTCAGGCAGCTTGATGTTCTCGTAACGGCCATAGACCGTCGGTTCGGCGGCCATCACTGGCAACGCCAACAGTGATAACAGGGCAAGCAGAGATTTCACAGGCAGGCTTCCTTGAGAAGAGTCAGTGCTTAGACTGCACTGGCAGGATAGGTTCGCTGTCACAAGCCTAACCAACATGTTGTGAAACATTTGTCCCTGCCGTCGGGCATTGGACATTTGGCGTAGACACCAGCGCTGCTTATCATTGCGCCCTGCCAACTTCCCACAACAAGAGTTTCCTTATGCGTCGCCTGTTTACCGGCATTCTCACAACCACCCTGCTGCTGCTCAACACCGTGGTGATGATCTGCCCGCTGATGGTCTTCGCCCTGCTCAAGCTGGTACTGCAGGGGCGCTGGCGCGACTACGCCTCCGCTGCCGTGATGTGGTTCGCGGAAGCCTGGTCAGAGGTCGACAAGGCCATCTTCGCCCTGTGCATCCCCACCAAATGGGACATCCGTGGCGTCGAAAACCTGCGCAAGGACACGTCCTACCTGGCCGTCAGCAACCACCAGACCTGGGTCGACATCCCGGCGCTGATCGAAAGCCTCAACCGCCGCACGCCGTTCTTCAAGTTCTTCCTCAAGAAAGAGCTGATCTGGGTACCGCTGCTGGGCCTGGCCTGGTGGGGCCTCGACTACCCGTTCATGAAGCGCTACAGCAAGGCGTTCCTGGAAAAGCACCCAGAGCTCAAGGGCAAGGACCTGGAAATCACCAAGGCCGCCTGCGAGCTGTTCAAGCGCCAGCCGGTGACCGTGGTCAACTACCTCGAAGGCACCCGCTTCACCGAGGCCAAGCACCGCGAACAGCAATCGCCCTACCGTTACCTGCTCAAGCCCAAGGCCGGCGGCGTGGCGTTCGTGCTGGCGGCGCTGGGCGAGCAGCTGGATGCACTGCTGGACGTGACCATCGTCTATCCCGGCAATAAGGCGCCGGGCTTCTGGGATCTGCTTAATGGCAGCATCAGCCGGGTGATTATCGACATTCAGGTGCGTGAGCTGGACCCGGCATTGTGGGATGGGGATTACGAAAATGACCCGGCCTTCCGCCAGACCGTGCAGGCCTGGGTCAACCAGCTGTGGTTGGACAAGGACCAGCGTATCGAGCAACTGCGCGCTGAAATGAACTGAGTTTATTGCCTGTACTGGCCTCTTCGCGGGCACGCCCGCTCCCACAGGGATTGCGCAGGTCTTGAGCTTTGCGCAGTCCCTGTGGGAGCGGGCGGGCACGCGAAGAGGCCGGCAAAGGAATGCGCACCATCCCGATTAAAACCCAGGCTAATAATCAGAATAAGTAATACTTTTTTGTCATCACCCACCTAAGTGGATAAAAATCGACCAAAGCACAACTACAAAAATGCCTGGATCGATCGATGGCCAACCCACCCAGCTCCAACTCCGCCCAACTGCGCCGTGTCCTCGGCCTCCCCGCCCTGGTGTTCTTCGGCCTGGTGTACATGGTCCCACTGACCATCTTCACCACCTACGGCATCGTCACCGAACTCACCGGTGGCCGCACCGCCAGCGCCTACATGGTCACGCTGGTGGCCATGCTGTTCACCGCCGCGTCCTACAGCTTCATGGTCAAGCGCTTCCCGGTCGCGGGTTCGGCGTACTCCTACACCAACATGGCCTTCGGCCCCAATGTTGGCTTCCTCGCCGGCTGGTCGCTGCTGCTGGATTACCTGTTCCTGCCGATGATCAACTACCTGTTGATCGGCCTGTTCCTCAACATCGCCTTCCCGGCCATTCCGGCATGGTCCATCGCCCTGGCCTCGATCGTGCTGGTAACGGTGCTGAACGTGGTCGGCATCCACTCGGTGGCCAAGACCAGCAACCTGATCGTCGGCGCGCAGATCGTCTTTATCGTGGTGTTCGTCGCGCTGTCCTGCCAGTCGCTGGCCGGCCAGCCGCTGGACCTGCTGTCGCCGCTGCTGGGCGATGGCTCCAAGCCTGGTTTCGGCCCGATCATGGCCGGCGCTGCGGTGCTGTGCCTGTCGTTCCTCGGTTTCGATGCCGTGTCGACCCTGGCCGAAGAATGCCGCGATGCCCGCCGCGACGTGCCACGGGCGATCATCCTCACCACCCTGTTCGCCGGCGTGCTGTTCACCGTGCTGGCCTACGTCAGTCAGCTGGTCATGCCGGGCACCACCTTCGCCAATGCCGATGCGGCAGCCAACGAGGTGATGTTCAAGGCAGGCGGGCAGTTCCTGGCCAACTTCTTCACGGCTGCGTATGTCGCCGGCAGCCTCGGCTCGGCGCTGGCCTCGCAGGCGGCGGTGTCGCGCATTCTGTTCACCATGGGGCGTGACAACGTGCTGCCACGGCGCAGCTTCGGCTACCTGTCGCCACGCTTTGGCACGCCAGTGTTCGCCATTGCGCTGGTGTCGGCATTTTCGCTGCTGGCATTGGTGATCGACCTGGCCACCCTCGCCTCACTGATCAGCTTTGGTGCGCTGGTGGCGTTCTCGGCGGTGAACCTGGCGGTGGTGAAGACCCACCTGATGGACGATGGCGCGCAGCGTAACCTAAAAGGGCTGCTGTGCTATGGCTTGGTGCCGCTGGTGGGGTTGGCGCTGACCTTGTGGCTGTGGACCAGCCTGTCGGCACTGACCTTGGTGATTGGCCTGTGCTGGTTTGCATTTGGCCTTGCATACCTGGCGGTACTGACTGCCGGCTTCCGCCGCCCTGTGCGACTGGTGGACTTCACCGAAGCCGCCTGACCCAATGGGCCGCTGCGCGGCCCTTTCGCGACACAAGGCCGCTCATGACATCAGACCGAGGGCTGGGTCAGCGGCGCCGGTGTAGTCCACAGATTTCCCAGATTCTGCAGCAACGACCCGGCAATCCCCTGCTGCCCCAGGTACTGCAGAATCAGCGGCGCAAACTGCCCGATCATCCCGGTATCCATGCCCAGCGCCTTGAACGCATTGTCCAAGTCGCCGCGGTTTTCCACATCGTTGCCCAGCGCCTTGTCCAGCGCCGACTGGCTGCCTTTGTCGTTGCCCAGCAACTGACCCAAGCCACTCAGCCCGCCCAGGGCATTGGCGCCCGACAGCAGGTCCAGGCCCGGCACGGCCTTGGTCAGCTGGCCGTAGTCGTCGCTGCTCAGGTTGTTACGCGCCAACCCCAGCATGGCCCCCGCCCCGCCCACGGCCTGTTCGGGCGTGATGTTCAACTGGCTGCCCAGAGTGTTTAGCAGATTGGCCTGCCCTTCGGGCGCCTGTACCTGGCCTTGCTGCTGGTTCTGCATGGAGGAGACGGCGTTGGCGGCGTCGCTGAGGTTGAAGGCGAACACCGGGCTTGCGGCCAGGGTCATCAGGGTTGCCAGGGTGAATGCTTTCATCGGGAGGGACCTCGTCGGCCGGGATGGCCTGGGAAACGATGACTTCGACTGATTGGAACAAGGTTTGTTCCAGGCCATGCATCGGGTGTACGCGGCTCACCTTCCTGCCTGACAGCGAACGTACCGTTTCGACCTAGCATTTCTGCCAGTTGTAGCGTTGATCCAAACCAACAGACACTGGAACCCAACACCTACCCGTCGAGTGGCAGGTCAAACGCATACACGAGGATAGACGAGTGATCATTCACCAGAACTTCTATCAGGGCAGCCACCTGCGTACTATCAAGTCGAGAGACCAGGCAACTTCACTGTTTCGTCACCAAGATATACCGCTGGCGGAAAAACGCGGCACAAATCCGGTAAATCTGCTCGGCACCGGTCTTAGCCGATCTGTACTCAATAGCCTTAAGACCTCTTCCCCCCGTTGGTTTTCTTACACGCCCTATGGGTACAGTCCCGACGCGACGAGGGAAGATTCGTCGCTGGGCTTCAATGGTGAGTACCGCGACATTCTCGGACTCTACCCACTGGGCAATGGCCAGCGCAATCATAATTCGAGACTCATGCGCTTTCAGTCGCCGGACGACGAAAGTCCGTTCGATAGAGGTGGATTGAATGCCTATGCCTACTGCGCAGGAGATCCGATAAACCGCAGAGATCCGACAGGCCACTTCTTCGGATTGCTGATCGCCATCATCGTATTGGTGATCATTGGCTTGGCAGTTGGCATCGGACTGCTTCTGAACCACCTGGTAAAGAAGAAACCAGGGGGCTATCTCCCTCGCTCCGAAAGATCCAGAATTCGGCGCTGAGCCGAAAAAAGCCCCTCCGTCGAGTGGCAGGTCAAACACATACACGAGGATGGACGAGTGACCGTTCACCAGAACTTCTATCAGGGCAACCACCTGCGCACCATCAAGTCGAGAGGCCAGGCAACTTCACTGTTTCGTCACCAAGATATGCCGCTGGCGGAAAAACGCGGTACAAATCCGGTAAATCTGCTCGGCACCGGTCTTAGCCGATCTGTAATCAATAGCCTGAAGACCTCTTCCCCCAGTTCGTTTTCTTACACGCCATATGGGTACAGTCCCGACGCGACAAGGGAAGATTCGTCGCTGGGCTTCAATGGTGAATACCGCGACATTCTCGGACTCTACCCACTGGGCAATGGCCAGCGCAATTATAATTCGAGACTCATGCGCTTTCAGTCGCCGGACGACGAAAGTCCGTTCGATAGAGGTGGATTGAATGCCTATGCCTACTGCGCAGGAGATCCAATAAACCGCAGAGATCCGACAGGCCACTTCTTACAATTGATGATCACCATCGTGATAGTGTTCATCATTGCCATGACAGTTGGCATCGCACTGCTTCTGAACTGGCTGGCAAAGAAGCAAACAGGGCGCTCCTTACCTCGCTCCGAAAGATCCAGAATTCGGCGCTGAGCCCATAAAAGCCCCTCGGTCGAGGGGCTTTTCCTTGTATCACAGCGTCACGCGGCGCCCCACATCTTGTGCGGGTCGATCACGAACTTCTTCGGCACACCTGCATCGAACTCGCCATAACCTTCTGGCGCCTGATCCAGGTTGATCACCTGCACACCCACCACTTCGGCAATGTTGATGCGGTCCCACATGATCGCCTGCATCAGCTGGCGGTTGTACTTCATGGTCGGGGTCTGGCCGGTGTGGAAGCTGTGCGACTTGGCCCAGCCCAGGCCGAAGCGGATGCTCAGCGCGCCGATCTTGGCGGCGGCATCGACCGCGCCCGGGTCTTCGGTCACGTACAGGCCTGGGATACCGATGTTGCCGGCTACACGGGTCACTTGCATCAGCGAGTTCAGCACGGTGGCTGGGGCCTCATGCTTGGCACCTTCGTGGCCGTGGCCACGGGCCTCGAAGCCAACGGCATCGACAGCACAGTCCACTTCAGGCTCGCCGAGGATGTCGACGATCTGCTCGTGCAGCGGGGTGTCCTTGGACAGGTCGACCACTTCGAAGCCCTGGGACTTGGCGTGGGCCAAGCGAGCCGGGTTGAGGTCACCAACGATCACACAGGCGGCGCCCAGCAGGCGTGCCGAGGCAGCGGCGGCCAGGCCGACCGGGCCGGCGCCGGCGACGTAGACGGTGCTGCCTGGGCCAACGCCAGCAGTGACGGCGCCGTGGTAGCCGGTTGGCAGGATGTCGGACAGGCAGGTCAGGTCACGGATCTTCTCCATGGCCTTGTCGCGGTCCGGCAGTTTCAGCAGGTTGAAGTCGGCGTACGGCACCAGCACGTACTCGGCCTGGCCTCCGGTCCAGTCGCCCATGTCGACGTAGCCGTAGGCACCACCGGCGCGGGCTGGGTTGACGGTGAGGCAGACACCGGTGTGCATCTCTTTGCACGAGCGGCAGCGCCCGCAGGCGACGTTGAACGGTACCGACACCAGGTCGCCGATCTTCAGGCGTTCTACATCGCGCCCCAGCTCGACAATTTCACCGGTGATTTCGTGGCCCAGAACCAGGCCGACCTGGGCAGTGGTGCGGCCGCGGACCATGTGCTGGTCGGAGCCGCAGATGTTGGTGGAAACCACCTTGAGGATCACGCCGTGCTCGATCTTCTTGCCGCGTGGGTCTTGCATTTTCGGGTAGTCGATCTTCTGCACCTCGACCTTGCCCGCGCCGAGATACACCACTCCACGATTGCCAGACATGCTCTTACCTCGCTTGATTTTTATTTATGCAGCGGTGGTGAACGCGCCGCCGTCCATGGGCGGCTTGTGTTACTGGAATGCAGGGAATTGTGGGCCTGATACGGCGATTTGCACTGACTGGAAACGACAAGGGGATGCCTTTTAGCGGCAGTGCTGTCGTTGGAAGATAAGGGGGTAAAAAGAGGTGGTGGCTTGTGCCGGCCTCTTCGCGGCTAAAGCCGCTCCCACAGGTACTGCGCCAGTCTTCAAAACTGCACAAACCCTGTGGGAGCGGCTTTAGCCGCGAAAAGGCCGGTACAGGCTATTAGAGAACGACAGTCCTGTTGGCGTTGAGGAACACCCGCCGCTCAATGTGATAACCCACCGCCCGCGCCAGGGTCAGGCACTCGATATCACGCCCCTTGGCAATCAAGTCTTCAGGGTAATGGCTGTGGTCCACCACCTCGACACCCTGGGCAATGATCGGCCCTTCGTCGAGGTCGTTGTTGATGTAGTGCGCCGTGGCGCCGACCATCTTCACGCCCTTGTTGTAGGCCTGGTGATAAGGCTTGGCGCCTTTGAACCCGGGCAGCAACGAGTGGTGAATGTTGATCGCCCAGCCATCCAGACGCCGGCACAGCTCCGGCGACAGCACCTGCATGTAGCGGGCAAGCACCACCAGCTCCGCGCCGGTTTCTTCGATCACCTGGACCACCTTGCGCTCTTGCGCCGGCTTGTCCTTCGGGTCGAGGGCGAAGTGGTAGTAGGGAATCTTGTGCCAGTGCGCCAGGGGTTCGAGGTCCGGGTGGTTGGACACCACCGCGACCACGTCCATGGCCAGCTGGCCGATGCGCTGGCGATACAGCAGGTCGTTCAGGCAATGGTCGGCCTTGGACACCATGATCACCACCTTGGGGCGGTGATTGGGTGCGGTCAGCTCGAAGGCCATGCCGAACGCATCGCTGCGCTCGGCGAGGCCGGCACGAAAGCCCGCCTCGTCGAAATCGTCCGGCTGGCGGAACTCCACGCGAATGAAGAAGCGCCCCGACAGCCGGTCATCGAAGGAGTGGTGCTCCGTGACGTAGCAGCGCTGCTCGTAGAGGTAACGCGTCACCACGTCGACGGTGCCGAGCATGCTCGGGCAGTCGGCGGTGAGAATCCAGGTATCCGGTGCCCGACTCATGTTCTGCTCTCCTTACGCCTCGATGCTCAAGCCGTACTCGGCCGAAGCGTCCTGCAGCCACAGCCACCAGTAGTCGGAGAAGCTGCGGCGGATCACCAGTTCCCAGGTGTCTTCGGCGGTACGGCGGATCACCAGTTGCGACTTGGCGAACACGGTGCCCACAGCCTTGCCGACCGGGAAGTTGTTCGGGTGAACATCATAGCTGGTGGATTTCATCAGCACTTCGCGCACGTTCGGGCCGCGCAGTTCCAGCAGGCTCTGCCCACCGCTGACGTTGACCACCTGGATGTGCTGGCCTTCGAGGGCTGCGCGCAGTTTCTGTTCAATCGCCAGTTCCTGGCCGCCTGGGACGATCAGCAGCCACTCGTCAGGACCGACCCATTGCAGCGACATCTCGTTGTTGGCGACCACGGTCAGGGCAACCGGCAGCTCCAGGCCCAGGGCCTTGTGCACGCCGGCGGCAAATTCCGGGTTGTGGCCATCGCCACGGATGGTCAGGTGACCGAGGAATTTCTTTTCACGCAAGGTCACGCCTGCGTTCTTGCGGCCCTTGCCAACCAGGCTGGCCAGGTCGGCGTGGTGCAGTGGCGACTGGGCCTTGGCCTCGGCGCCGGGGTTTTGCTGGAAGACGTTGATAGCGCTCATTTCTTACCTGCCTTGAATTCTTGTTCGTCAGGGCGGTGCAGCACTGCAAGCAGGCTGCGCCGCCATCCGGGGCCTTAGACGTTCTGCCGCTCACCCTTCGGATCGAAGAACACCGAAGACACGATCTCCGCCTCGATCACGCTGCCATCCGCCTGCGGCGAGTACACACGCTCACCCATGCGCTTGAGGCCGCCCTTGACCACACCCATGGCGAACGAATAGCCCAGGGAGTTGGAGGCGTAGCTGGAGGTCACGTGGCCGACCATGTCCATCGGGATCGGCTGCTTCGGATCGAACACCAGCTGGGCGCCTTCCGGCAGCCACTTGGTCGGGTCGATCGGCTTCAGGCCTACCAGCTGCTTGCGGTTGTCGCGCAGGCAGTCCTCGCGGTTCATGCCACGCAGGCCGATCCACGAGAACGGCTTGTTGCGGCCCACGCACCAGCTCATGTTGAGGTCGTCCGGATTCATCGAGCCATCGGTGTCCTGGCCAACGATGATGAAGCCCTTCTCGGCACGCAGTACGTGCATGGTCTCGGTGCCGTACGGGGTCAGGTTGTACTTCTTGCCGGCCTCGATGATCTGTTCCAGCACGCCCATGGCGTAGTTGGCCTGCACGTTGACTTCGTACGACAGCTCACCGGTGAACGAGATGCGGAACACGCGGGCCGGTACGCCGCCAACGTTGCCTTCCTTCCAGGTCATGAACGGGAAGGCTTCCTTGTCCATGTCGATGTCGGTCAGCTCGCTGAGCAGCTTGCGGCTGTTCGGGCCGGACAGGGTCATGGTGGCCCAGTGGTCGGTAACCGAGGTGAAGTACACCTTCAGCTCTGGCCATTCGGTCTGGTGGTACAGCTCCATCCACTGCAGCACGCGGGCGGCGCCGCCGGTGGTGGTGGTCATGATGAAGTGGTTGTCGCCGACGCAGGCGGTCACGCCGTCGTCGAAGACCATGCCGTCTTCCTTGCACATCAGGCCGTAGCGGGCCTTGCCCACGTCGAGCTTGGTCCAGGCGTTGGTGTAGATGCGGTTGAGGAACTCGCGCGCATCCGGGCCCTGGATGTCGATCTTGCCCAGGGTCGAGGCGTCCAGCAGGCCCACGCTGTCGCGCACGGCCTTGCATTCACGGGCCACGGCGGCATGGATGTCTTCACCGGCTTTCGGGAAGTACCACGGGCGCTTCCACTGGCCGACGTCTTCGAACTCGGCGCCGTTCTTCACGTGCCAGGCATGCAGGGCGGTGAAGCGTACGGGTTCGAACAGGTGGCCACAGTGACGACCGGCTACAGCGCCGAAGGTCACCGGCGTGTAGTTCGGGCGGAACATGGTGGTGCCCATTTCCGGGATGGTGATGCCGATCGAACGGGCGGCGATGGCCAGGCCGTTGATGTTGCCCAGCTTGCCCTGGTCGGTACCGAAGCCCAGTGCGGTGTAGCGTTTGACGTGCTCGACCGACTCGAAGCCTTCGCGGGTGGCCAGTTCGATGGCGGCCGCGGTGACGTCGTTCTGTTGGTCGACGAACTGCTTGGGTGCGCGGGCAGTGCCTTTGTCGTGCGGCACCTGGAACAGCGCCACGGTGGCCTCTTCCTTGCGCGCCACGGTTTTCGGCAGGCTGCCAACGGTGGCCTTGAAGCCGGCTTCAGTGGCTGCGCGGGCGCCGCCTTCGAAGCCGTCGGCAATCACATCGCCGAGGGCGTAGACGCCGTTGATGCCGCCCACGCATTCGCGTTTCTGCGGGGCATCGCCTGGCACGAAGCCGAGGATGTCTTCACGCCAGACCGGGCGACCGCCCAGGTGCGACGCCAGGTGCACGATCGGGCTGTAGCCGCCGGAGGTGGCGATCAGGTCGCATTCGAGGGTTTCACCCGGGCTGGTGACCTTGTGCGCCTGCACATCGATGGCAGCCACACGGGCGCCGCTGACGTGCTTGCTGCCCTTGGCCTCGATAACGGCGCTGGAGGTGAGGATGCGGATGCCCTTGGCACGCGCTTCTTCAACCAGCGAACCGCGTGGGTTGTGGCGGGCGTCGGCAATGGCGACCACCTGCAGGCCAGCGTCGTGCCAGTCCAGCGCAGCGCGGTAGGCGTGGTCGTTGTTGGTCGACAGCACCAGCTTGCGGCCTGGGGCCACGCCGTAACGGCGGACATAGGTCGACACTGCGCCAGCCAGCATGTTGCCCGGCAGGTCGTTGTTGCCGTACACCAGCGGGCGCTCGTGGGCGCCGGCAGCCAGCACCACGCGCTTGGCGCGGACGCGGTGCACGCGGTGGCGCACCTGGCCGATCGGGGCGCGGTCGCCGAGGTGGTCGGTGAGGCGCTCGTGAATGGTCAGGAAGTTATGGTCGTGGTAGCCGTTGACCGTGGCGCGTGGCAGCAGGGTCACTTCCGGCAGGCTTTCCAGCTCTTTGACCACGGCGTTGACCCAGTCGGCGGCCGGCTTGCCGTCGAGGGTTTCGCGGGTGTCGAGCAGGCTGCCGCCGAACTCTTCCTGCTCGTCAGCCAGGATCACGCGGGCACCGCTGCGGGCAGCGGCCAGCGCGGCGGCCAGGCCAGCAGGGCCGGCGCCGACGATCAGCACGTCGCAGTGCTGGTTCATGTAGTCGTAGCTGTCCGGGTCGTTCTGCAGCGGCGCGCGGCCCAGGCCGGCTGCCTTGCGGATGTACTTCTCGTACGTCATCCAGAACGATTTCGGATACATGAAGGTTTTGTAGTAGAAGCCCGGCGGCATCATGCTGCCGCCGACCTTGCCGAGGATGCCCATGACGTCATTGTTGACGTTCGGCCAGCCGTTGGTGCTGGTGGCGACCAGGCCTGCGTACAGCGCCTGTTGGGTGGCACGCACGTTGGGGATCTGGGTGGCTTCGCTGGAGCCGATCTGCAGGATGGCGTTCGGCTCTTCGGTACCGGCGGCGATGATGCCGCGTGGGCGCGAGTACTTGAAGCTGCGGCCAACGATGTCGACGCCGTTGGCCAGCAACGCGGCGGCCAGGCTGTCACCGGCATAACCCTGGTAGGTCTTGCCGTTGAAGGTGAAGTTCAGGACCTTGCTGCGGTCGATACGGCCGCCGCTGGCGAGGCGATAGGTCTGGCTCATACTTTTTCCCCTTGGCCTTTGACGGCGGACGGTGCGGTCGCAGCTTTGCCTTCAGCGGTCACTTGCGGCTTCTGGCCAATCTTGTAGGTTTCCAGAATCTCGTAGGTCACGGTGTTACGGGTGACGTTGAAGTACTGGCGGCAGCCGGCAACGTGGTCCCACAGTTCGTGGTGAATACCGCGTGGGTTGTCACGGTAGAACATGTAGGTGCCCCACTCCTCGTCGGTGCAGGCGTTGGGGTCCAGCGGGCGGGCGATGTGCGCCTGGCCAGAGGCGTGGAACTCTTCTTCGGAGCGCAGCTCGCCACAATGGGGACAGAAAATATGCAACATGACGGTGGCTCCGGTTAGTGGGCGACGGCGGCAGCGCCGTGTTCGTCGATCAGTGCGCCGTTGTAGAAGCGGTCCATGGAGAACGGCGCGGCCAGTGGGTGCATTTCGCCCTTGGCCAGGCTCGCGGCGAAGACGTTGCCCGAACCCGGGGTCGCCTTGAAGCCGCCAGTCCCCCAACCGCAGTTGAAGAACATGTTCTTGACCGGGGTCTTGGTGATGATCGGGCAAGCGTCCGGCGAGGTATCGACGATGCCGCCCCACTGGCGGTTCATGCGAACGCGCGAGAGGTTGGGGAACATTTCGACGATGGCCTGCAGGGTGTGCTCGATCACCGGGTACGAACCGCGCTGACCGTAGCCGACCCAGCCGTCGATACCGGCACCGATCACCAGGTCGCCCTTGTCGGACTGGCTGATGTAGCCGTGTACGGCGTTGGACATGATCACGCTGTCGATGATCGGCTTGATCGGCTCCGACACCAATGCCTGCAAGGGGTGCGATTCCAGCGGCAGGCGGAAGCCGGCCAGCTTGGCCATGTGACCGGAGTTACCGGCGGTGACCACGCCGACGCGCTTGGCGCCGATGAAGCCTTTGTTGGTTTCCACGCCGATGACCGCGCCGTTTTCCTTGCGGAAGCCGATCACTTCGGTCTGCTGGATCAGGTCCACGCCCAGGGCGTCGGCGGCACGGGCGAAGCCCCAGGCCACGGCGTCGTGGCGGGCTACACCGCCACGGCGCTGAACGGTGGCGCCGAGGATCGGGTAACGGGTGTTCTTCGAGCAGTCCAGGTACGGGATTTCAGCCGCGACCTGGGCGGTGTTCAGCAGCTCGCCATCGACGCCGTTGAGGCGGTTGGCGGAGACGCGACGCTCGGAATCACGCATGTCCTGCAGGGTGTGGCACAGGTTGTAGACGCCGCGCTGGGAGAACATCACGTTGTAGTTGAGGTCCTGGGACAGGCCCTCCCACAGCTTCATGGCGTGCTCGTACAGGTGCGCCGATTCGTCCCAAAGGTAGTTGGAGCGCACGATGGTGGTGTTACGGGCGGTGTTGCCGCCGCCCAGGTAACCCTTCTCGATCACTGCGACGTTGGTGATGCCGTGTTCCTTGGCCAGGTAGTAGGCCGTGGCCAGGCCATGGCCGCCACCGCCGACGATAACCACGTCGTAGACCTTTTTAGGGGTCGGCGTGCGCCACATGCGCTGCCAGTTCTCGTGGTGGCTGAGGGAGTGCTTGAAAAGGCCGAAGCCCGAGTAGCGTTGCATGGTCGTTTACTCCACTCAGCGGTAAACAGGGAAGTCAGCGCACAGGGCCGCGACGTTCTTCGCCACATCGGCTTCGACGTCGGCGTCACCGAGGTTGTCGAGGATGTCGCAGATCCAGCCGGCCAGGGCCACACATTGCGCGACCTTGAAGCCGCGGGTGGTGACGGCCGGGGTGCCGATGCGCAGGCCCGAGGTGACGAACGGCGACTGTGGGTCGTTCGGCACAGCGTTCTTGTTGACGGTGATGTGCGCGCGGCCCAGGGCGGCGTCGGCATCTTTACCGGTCAGGCCCTGACGGATCAGGCTGACCAGGAACAGGTGGTTGTCGGTACCACCGGAGACCACGTCGTAGCCGCGGTCGATGAACACCTGGGCCATGGCCTGGGCGTTTTCGATGACTTGTTTCTGGTAGCTCTTGAACTCAGGTTCCAGCGCTTCCTTGAAGCACACCGCCTTGGCGGCGATCACATGCATCAGCGGGCCGCCCTGGGCGCCTGGGAATACCGCGGCGTTGAGCTTCTTCTCGATCTCTTCGTTGGACTTGGCCAGGATCAGGCCGCCACGTGGACCGCGCAGGGTCTTGTGGGTGGTGGTGGTGACCACGTCAGCGAACGGGATCGGGTTCGGGTACAGGCCAGCGGCAACCAGGCCGGCAACGTGGGCCATGTCGACGAACAGCAGCGCACCGACCTTGTCGGCGATGGCGCGGAAGCGTGGGAAGTCGAGGGTCTTGGAGTAGGCCGAGAAGCCGGCAACGATCATCTTCGGCTTGTGCTCGACGGCCAGGCGCTCGACTTCGTCGTAGTCGATCAGGCCGGTGTCGGTATTGATGCCATATTGAACGGCGTTGTACAGCTTGCCCGAAGACGACACCTTGGCGCCGTGGGTCAGGTGGCCGCCGTGGGCCAGGCTCATGCCCAGGATGGTGTCACCGGCCTGCAGCAGGGCCAGGTAGACGGCGCCGTTGGCCGACGAGCCGGAGTGCGGCTGGACGTTGGCGTAGTCGGCACCGAACAGTTGCTTGGCACGCTCGATGGCCAGCGCCTCGACCTTGTCGACGTGCTCGCAGCCACCGTAGTAACGCTTGCCCGGGTAGCCTTCGGCGTACTTGTTGGTCAGGCCGCTGCCCTGGGCCTGCATCACGCGCTTGCTGGTGTAGTTCTCCGACGCGATCAGCTCGATGTGATCTTCCTGACGCTGTTCTTCGGCATTCATCGCCGCCAGCAGTGCATCGTCGTAACCCTGGATCTGGTCTTGCTTGCTGAACATCGTGTATCTCCCGGCAGCGATCATTTTTTGTCGTGGGGCACTGTGGCCCTTTGTGGCGATGTTATGACTGGCCGGGGCGGGTCAGATGCCTGCGCACGCCTTGCAATGGCGCGTTTACGACATTCGCTGTGGTGTTGGCTTCTTCACGGGCGCGCCCGCTCCCACAGGGACCGCGCTCACCCTGTGGGAGCGGGCGCGCCCGCGAAGAGGCCAGCACAGACAACCCAGAATCGAGCCCATGCACAGCTTGTATAGGCAACCGCTGAATCGATGGTTTAGAGTGCTGTTCTGCGTCGTTCACAGGACAGAACTGCCATGACAGACAAGAGCCAACAATTCGCCAGCGACAACTATTCCGGCATCTGCCCCGAAGCCTGGGCCGCGATGGAAAAGGCCAATCAGGGCCACGACCGTGCCTACGGCGACGACCAATGGACCGAGCGTGCGTCGGAATACTTCCGCAACCTGTTCGAAACCGACTGCGAAGTGTTCTTCGCCTTCAACGGCACCGCCGCCAACTCCCTGGCCCTGGCCTCGCTGTGCCAGAGCTACCACAGCGTGATCTGCTCCGAGACTGCCCACGTCGAAACCGACGAGTGCGGCGCGCCGGAGTTCTTCTCCAACGGTTCCAAGCTGCTCACCGCACCCAGCGTCAACGGCAAGCTGACGCCCGAATCGATCCGCGAAGTGGCGCTCAAGCGTCAGGACATCCACTACCCCAAGCCAAGGGTGGTGACCATTACCCAGGCCACCGAGGTTGGCACTGTCTATCGCCCTGACGAGCTCAAGGCGATCAGCGCCACCTGCAAGGAGCTGGGCCTGAACCTGCACATGGACGGCGCGCGCTTCACCAATGCCTGCGCGTTCCTCGGCTGCAGCCCGGCCGAGCTGACCTGGAAGGCCGGTATCGATGTGCTGTGCTTTGGCGGTACCAAGAATGGCATGGCGGTGGGCGAGGCGATCCTGTTCTTCAACCGCCAGCTGGCCGAAGACTTCGACTACCGCTGCAAGCAGGCCGGGCAACTGGCGTCGAAGATGCGCTTCCTGTCGGCGCCGTGGGTCGGGCTGCTGGAAAATGGCGCCTGGTTGCGCCATGGCAATCACGCCAACCATTGTGCGCAGTTGCTGGCGTCGCTGGTGAAGGGTCTGCCGGGGGTCGAGCTGATGTTCCCGGTGGAGGCCAACGGGGTGTTCCTGCAGATGCCGGAGCACGCTATTGAAGCGCTGCGTGGCAGGGGCTGGCGGTTCTATACCTTCATTGGTAGCGGTGGCGCGCGGTTCATGTGTTCCTGGGATACCGAGGAAGAGCGGGTGCGTGAACTGGCGGCGGATATCCGCAGCATCATCACCGCGTGACAGATTGCCGGGAGGGCTTCGCCCTCCTTTCGCGACACAAGGCCGCTCCCACAGGAGGCCGCATTTTCATGCAGGTAACGCACATTCTTGTGGGAGCGGCCTTGTGTCGCGAAAGGGCCGCGAAGCGGCCCCGGCAATCTAGAGCTTGAACCCCCCCATCTGCCGCGCCAGGTCATCGGCCAAGCCACGCAACGCCTGACATTCCTCGCGACACCCCTGCACCTCGGCCGCCGTCTCCCGCGCCAGGTCGGAAATCCCCTGCACCGTCCGGTTGATCTCCTCCGTCACCGCCGACTGCTCCTCGGTCGCCGTGGCCACCTGGTGGTTCATGTCGCTGATGTGCTCCACCTGATCGGTAATCGCGCCCAGCGATGTGCCCGTACGCAGGCTCGATTCAACCCCGCTGCCCGTCGCCTGTTGCCCCGCCTGCATCGAACTGACCGCCGAACCTGCCCCTTGCTTCAGGCGCTGGATCATCTGCTGCACCTCGTCCGTGGACAGCTGCGTGCGCCGGGCCAACGTGCGCACTTCGTCAGCCACCACGGCAAACCCGCGGCCCATCTCCCCTGCCCGTGCGGCCTCGATGGCGGCGTTCAATGCCAGCAGATTGGTCTGTTCGGAAATGCTACGGATCACCGCCAATACTTCATCGATCGAAGCAACCTCATCCGCCAACTGGCTGACGGCATCGGCCGCCTTGCCGATATCACCCGACATGCCCTCGATACCGCGGATCGAACGCTGCACGACTTCACGTGCCTGCAACGCCTCCTCCCGCGCCGATTGCGACGCCTGCGCCGCGTCGCCGGCATTGCGGGCGATGTCCTGCACGGTGAGGCCCATCTCGTGCACGGCGGTGGCGACCATCTCGGTCATTTCCTGCTGGCGACCGGAGCGCTCGGCGGTGTTGTCTACCACCTGGGTGACCTGCTCCACAGCCAGGTGCAGCCGCTGGCTGGTGCGCAACACCTCGCCAATCAGGCCGCGCTGGCTGTCGAGGAAGCGGTTGAAACCACGGGCCAGGTCGCCCAGTTCATCCTGGCGGGCATCGTCCAGGCGATGGCTGAGGTCACCGCCCCCACCGCCGATCTCTACCAGCGCGGCGGTGACGCGGCGAATCGGCCGCACCAGGCCTCGCGCCAGCAATACCACCAGCAGCAACGAGATCAACGCAACCGCACCGCCGATCAGGCTGGTCAGCCACACCGCCTGGCGCATCTGCGCGTAGATTTCCGCCTTCGGCACCTCCGCCACCAAGGTCCAGTTCAAGTCGCGCAAGGGCAACCCCAGCGCCAGATAGTCTTCGCCGTCTCGGCTGAACTGGCCGCTGTGCAGTTGGCCGCCCTTGGCCATTACCGCCCTGGCTGCGTCCTCACCCATCTGCTCCGCGAGCTGACGCTTGCCGCTGAAGGCCGCGTCCGGGTGCACCTGGATCAGGCCATCATTACGCACCAGGAAGACCTTGCCGTGCTCGCCGAAGCTGAAGTCATGGATCAGTTTCGACAGTTCGGTCATGCGCAGGCCCATACCGGCCACGCCGACCAGCTTGCCGGCCTTCTCCACCCGGTAATCGATGAACAGCGCCAGTTCACCCGTCGCATGATCGATGTCGATATTCACCAGGCGTTCGGCGCCGCTGTCGATGTAGCCGTAGAACCACTTGTCATTGGGATTGCCGCGACTGAGCACGCGGTCCAGGCCAATCTCGTTGTAGTAGTTGCCCGTTTCGGTCGAGGCGAACAGCGTGGTGAACGCATGGTTGCGTTGCTTGGCGGCCTGCAGGTATTCGAGGAATTGCGGGGCTTGGGCGGGATCTTCGCCAGCGGCAAGCCAATCGCGCAGCAGCGTATTGCCGGCAATGTCGGCTGCAGCCACCAACGGCTGGCCGAGCATGCGCTCAATGTCGTTGCGGATGGCTTCGATGCTGGCCGGCAATGCGGTATCGACCAGGTAACGTTCGGTAAGGCGGTTGAGTGCCACCGTGAAGATGATCACCACCACCAGGATGCTCGCCAGTAGGGCAGCGCCCATGCTTGCAATCAATTGCCACTGGATGCTCTTACGCCAGATACGCATGCCCCGCTCCCCGCTCATTATTGTTTTGCGAGAAGTGTATACACTTGCGTATTCAGTTAATCCAGTGATCTAGAACAATGCATGGGACGCTGGGGCTGCTTTGCAGCCCTTTCGCGACACAAGGCCGCTCCCACAGGGAAATGCATTCTCTTGTGGGAGCGGCCTTGTGTCGCGAAAGGGGCGCAAAGCGCCCCCAGCATTCAATCAGGACTCAGCGATAGTCTTGACGATAGCGTCCACCGTGGCGTCGATCTGCGCCTGGGTACGCTCGAGGGTCTGCTGGTGTTCCTTTTGCAGTTCGACTTGCTTGGAACACAGATTCAGCGCGGCCAGCACCAGCAACTTGTCGCCGATCAAGGTCGGGTACTGGCGCTTGGTTTCGTTCAGCGCGGTGTTGAGCATCCGCACTGCCTGGGCCAAGGTCTCTTCCTGGCCTTCCGGCGCCTTGATCGAATAGTCGCTGCCGAGGATCGACACGACATTGATCGGCTGCGCTTGCAGTCTCATGCGCCGACGACGCCAGCACTGGCGCGGTCAACCAGCGCCTGGATGCGCGCGGCGGTGGCGCCGTGCTTCTCTTCCTGCTCCATCAGCGACAGCTGCAGGGTTTCGTTTTCTTCCTTGGCCTGGGCCAGTGCCTGGTCGAGGGTGGTGTTCTGCTCAGTGAGTTGAGCGTTTTTCTGCATCAGGTCGCTGACCAGTTGCTCGAGTTGATTCAGGGAGGCTTCCAGCATGGGTCTATCTCGGGTTGTTGCAAAGGGCGCACACGATAAAGAAAAGCGTGAGCCCCCGCCATTAAATATCGGATTCTTAAGGTTTCTACCCCGCAGATTGACAGGGTATCGGGCCCCTTGTTCCGACTTGGGTCAACCGCCGGTCAGGTAAATAGTTAGCTGGCTCACATTTTTCCTCGGTCAGCCTCAAGACTGGTCAGTCACGACCGATAGACAGGCAGGTCATATTTCGTCGCACGGACCGCGCCTCCATATTCCTTGCCTGGACTATTCCCCATGTCTCTACGCAACATGAACATCGCCCCGCGCGCGTTGCTCGGGTTCGCCCTGATCGGCGTGCTCATGCTCGGCCTCGGTATCTTCTCGCTCATTCAGATGGGCAATATCCGACAGGCCGGCGTCGACATCGAAAATGTCAGCGTGCCCAGCATCAAGACCCTGGACGAGCTGACCGCGCTCAACCTGCGCATGCGCACCCTGTCCTATCGCCTGCTGCTCAATCGCGACCCGGATACCCAGCGCGATACCCTCAACCTGCTGGACCAGCGCAACGCCCAGATCGACCGCGCCCACCAGGCCTACCTGCCGATGATCGGCGCTGCCGACGAGCGGGCTGCGTTCGACCAGTACACCCAGCTGCTCAGCCAGTACCGCCAGCTCGAGTCGCGCATGCGCAGCCTGAGCCAGGCCAACCGCCTGGACGAACTGCGCGACCTGCTCAATCGCGACCTGCTGGCCAACTCCGAACAGATCAACAAGGTCATGGACAGCCTGGTGCAGATCAACACCGACCAGACCCGCGCCACCAATGAAACCGCCGCCAGCCAGTACTCCGCCGCCTTCGCCCTGGTGATCGGCCTGTTGATCGCCGCTACCGTACTGACCTTCCTCTGCGCCTTCCTGCTGACCCGCAGCATCGTCAAGCCGATCGAAGAAGCGCTGCAGGCGGCCGAGCAGGTGGCCGACGGCGACCTGACCAAGGTCATCCGCGCCGAGGGTACCGACGAAGCAGCCCGCCTGCAGCGCGCCATGGCGCGCATGCAGGACAAGCTGCGCGACACCCTGCAACTGATCGCCGGTTCCGCCACCCAGTTGGCATCGGCAGCCGAGGAGCTGAACTGCGTCACCGACGAAAGCGCCCGCGGCCTGCAGCAGCAGAACAACGAAATCGAACAGGCCGCCACCGCCGTCACCGAGATGACCAGCGCCGTGGAAGAAGTTGCGCGCAACGCGGTCAGCACTTCGGAGGCTTCAAGCGAAGCCAGCCGCTCGGCCGGCGACGGTCGTGACCTGGTCATGGAAACCGTAGGTGCCATCGAGCGCATGAGCGGTGACGTGCAGGCCACCGCCCAGCTGATCACGCACCTGGCCGAACAATCGCGCGACATTGGCAAGGTGCTCGACGTGATTCGTGGCCTGGCCGACCAGACCAACCTGCTGGCACTGAACGCGGCGATCGAAGCGGCACGTGCCGGTGAGGCCGGTCGTGGCTTTGCCGTGGTGGCGGACGAAGTGCGGGCGCTGGCCCATCGTACCCAGCAGTCGACCAGCGAAATCGAACGCATGATCGGCAGCATCCAGGGCGGTACCGAACAGGCGGTGGAGTCGATGCGCACCAGCACCGAGCGCGCCGAGTCGACGCTGAATATCGCCAAGGGTGCGGGCATGGCGCTGGATACCATTGCCGGGGCGGTGGCGCAGATCAACGAGCGGAACCTGGTGATTGCCAGTGCGGCAGAGGAGCAGGCCCAGGTGGCGCGGGAAGTGGACCGCAACCTGGTGAACATCAATGACCTGTCGGTGCAGAGTGCTACCGGGGCGCATCAGACCAGCGCGGCGAGTGCCGAATTGTCGCGCCTGGCCGTTGATCTGAACGGGTTGGTGGCGCGCTTCCGTACCTGACATCTAAGAAGCCGGGGCCGCTTCGCGGCCCCGGCAATCTCGGATCAGTAATCGATCCGCACATCCCCTTTCGGCACACTGCAGCACGACAGGATGTAGCCCTCGGCTTCGTCTTCCTCGGTAATCCCGCCGTTGTGCTCCATCTCCACTTCGCCGCCCAGCTTGAGCACCTTGCAGGTCCCGCAGATGCCCATGCCGCAGGCTTTCGGGATCATCAGGCCAACCTTCGCCGCCGCCGCATGCACGGTCTCGCCCGGGGCAACGCGGATGCTCTTCTCGCTGCCGATGAACTCCACCAGGTTGAGGTCCGACGCATCCACTTCCGGTGCGTCGGCCGCCTGCTCGGCATGCTCCACCGCATCGGCCTTGGCCTCCGGCGGCGTCGCGCCAAACGACTCCTCGTGGTAGTTCTTCATGTCGAAGCCGACCGCTTCGAGCATGCGCTTGACCGCGCTCATGTACGGCGTCGGGCCGCAGCAGAACACTGTGCGCTCCATGTAGTCCGGTGCGATCAGTTCCATCAGGCGCTGGTTGAGGTAACCGCGATACCCCGCCCATGGCTCACCCAACCCATGCTTCTCGCAAATGATGTGCAGGCTGAAGTTGGGAATCCGCGAAGCCATCTGCTCCAGTTCGCGGTGGTAGATGATGTCCTTCGGCGAGCGGGCACTGTGCACAAAGACCATGTCGACGTTGGCGTTGGTGTCGTAGAACCAGCGCGCCATCGACATCACCGGGGTAATGCCCACGCCACCGGAGAGGTACAGCACCTTGCCCGCCGGGAAATCGATGGCGTTGAACAGCCCCACCGGGCCGTGCACCGGCAGCTCGGCGCCTTCGTGCATGGTGTCGTGGAGGAAGTTGGACACCTGCCCACCCGGTACGCGCTTGACCGTGATCGAGAAGCTGTAGGGCACCGACGGCGAGCTGGAGATGGTGTACGAACGCATCACCGGCTTGCCTTCGATTTCCAGCTCCAGGGTGACGAACTGCCCGGGCTTGAAGAAGAACATGATTGGCTGGTCGGCCATGAAGCAGAAGGTGCGCACGTCCCAGGTCTCCTGGATGACCTTGACGCAGCGCACGATGTGGCGGCCATTGGCCCAGGTCTGGGTGGTGACCGGATTGAGGAAGGTATCGGACATGTTCATCTCCAGCGGCCGACTATGGCCCTTTTTATGGCTCCGATAATGCGCAAGCCGTGAGCGACGTACATTCCTGCCAGCGACATCGGCGTGCTTATCGCGACCAGCCCCGCGCTACAAGGGCTGGCGCGTCGTAATTCAAATCGGCCATGTCGCCCATGGATACGGTTCGTGGCGTCTTCGGACGCACACTCCACGGCAAAACAACCAGCTGTTTTCAAGACAGTGACCTTGCGGCACCACAACAACGATTAGCCACCTTTTGCCGGCCGCGCACGGCCCCGAGGAATACACGATGGACGTCACCGCAACCCTGAGCCTGGGCGATCCACTGGAACCTGCACGCAAGGCCACCGCCGAGATGCTGCAGACCCGCGAGCGCACCTACTCGCTGCCCCAGCCGTTCTACACCGACGAGCGTCTGTTCCAGATCGACATGCAGGAGATCTTCCAGAAGGAATGGCTGATCGCCGGCATGACCTGCGAGATCCCGGCCAAGGGCAACTACATCACCCTGCAGATCGGCAATAACCCGATTCTGGTGGTGCGTGGTGCTGAAGGCACCGTACACGCCTTCCACAACGTCTGTCGCCACCGCGGCTCGCGTCTGTGCGTGAGCGACAAGGGCAAAGTGGCCAAGCTGGTCTGCCACTACCACCAGTGGACTTACGAACTGGACGGTCGCCTGTTGTTCGCCGGCACCGAAATGGGCGACGACTTCGACATGAAGCAACACGGCCTCAAACCGGTTAACGTAAAGGTTGCTGGCGGCTACATCTTCATCAGCCTGGCGGAAAACCCGCCAGCCATTGACGAGTTCCTGGCCACCCTGGACCACTACATGGAACCGTACGACATGGAGAACACCAAGGTGGCGGTGCAGACCACCTTGATGGAAAAGGCCAACTGGAAACTGGTACTGGAGAACAACCGCGAGTGCTACCACTGCTCCGGTTCGCACCCAGAGCTGCTGCAGACCCTGCTGGAGTGGGACGACACCAATGACCCACGCGCCGACCAGGCCTTCAAGGACCACGTAGCCGCCTCCGCCGCCGCCTGGGAAGCCGAGAAGATCCCGTACCTGCACAAGAGCCATGGCCTGCGTAACCGCATCGTGCGCATGCCGCTGCTCAAGGGCACCGTGTCGATGACCATGGACGGCAAGCAGGCCTGCCAGAAGCTGATGGGCCGCATCAAGAACCCGGACCTGGGCTCGATGCGCATCCTGCACCTGCCGCACTCGTGGAACCACTGCATGGGCGACCACATGATCGTCTTCACCGTGTGGCCGATCAGCGCCCAGGAGACCATGGTCACCACCAAGTGGCTGGTGCACAAGGATGCCGTCGAAGGCGTGGACTACAACCCAGAGCACATGCGCAAGGTGTGGGACGCCACCAACGACCAGGACCGCCGCCTGGCCGAAGAGAACCAGCGCGGGATCAACTCCACTGCGTACCAGCCTGGCCCGTACTCGAAGACCTACGAGTTTGGCGTAGTGAACTTCATTGACTGGTACAGCCAGCGGGTACTGAACAACCTGGGCGCGGAGCCAGCGCCGTACCTGAAGGAAGTACAAGCGCAGTAACGATGCAGCGGCACTGAAAACGCCACGGCCGGGTGACCCGCCGTGGCGTTTTACATGACAATCCAGAACTTCGTCACATGTTATCCACAAATTTACCTACAGCCCTTGTGGACAGCGGTACAAGCACTCTCAACAATGCCCCTGCCAGCGATTGATCATTATTTGATCAAGTCACTGTAAGCCTCTGATTCAAAGGCTTACAGCCCACACCGAACATCTTGTCCACAGAAGCACCAACAGTTTTTGTGCGCAGTTGCATTCTGACCTCTGAAATTCTGTGGGTAAGCTGCGCAAGTGCCTGAAAATACTGGCTCCACGCAATTCCGCATGCTTTTGGTTGTTTTTTGATCAACACGCTGCAGCCCCCGGAATCCGTGACCTTCGGCAGATGCCAAACAGATTATCCACAGATCCGCCAACAGTGATTGTGGGAAAGTTGGTCGCGCCGATTCAGCAACTGCCCGTTTTCAACACCGCCGCCGCTGATCATTTTTTAATCACACTTCCGGAACCATTGCCAGACAAGGCCCCCAGCAAAGCGCAAACACTTTATCCACACAGTGGCGAACAGATTCCGTGGGCAAAACTGCGACGCACCTGACATTTTTGCCAGTTCCACCAGATTCGTTCCTGTGGTTCAGTAAGCGCCACTACTTTGGCATCATTCAGGAGCAACTTATGCACAGGCGATTGCCCGGGACTGTGTAATGGTTCGATCAAAGCCATGGGATGGGGGTAATCAGCACCAAAGGGCAGTCCTGGACTTACCTGGTGTTGCGCTGTGCGGCAAAGGATGGGGGATTGTCGGTGGGGGAGCGGGTGTGGTTCGAGCCAGTGACAGAAGGCTTGGCGAACTGGGCGTTCAATGTGGTCCGGCAATAACGGTTTTTTGTAAGAGCGGCACAAGGCCGCTCCTAGCAAAAAGTGCAGCCAGGCTCAGCGCAGAACGCCCTCCTCTACCAGCAGCTTGAGGATGGCTTCGGCGCCTTCCTGTGGAGAAACATCTTTCAGCACCTTGCCGCCGCCACCACTGGCCTTCGCAGTAGCTGCCTTCATCCGGTCCGCGCCGCTCTTGGCTTTGATCACCTTGAGCCGCTTGGGCCGTGGCCGCGCCGGCTGCAGCTCGGCGTCAGCCAGCAGTTCATCCTCGACGATCGCCACATTGCGCGCCGCCAACACACCCCGGCGCGCCGGCCCGAAGGCGCTCTGACGTGGCTTGGGTGCAGCGTTATCCACAGTTGCCAATAACGGCAGGCGCACTTTCAGCCGACGCCGCTGGCCGCGCGGCAGGGCCTGCAGTACTTGAGCAGTGCCATTGTCGATCGACTCGACTTCGGCCAACCCCACCACCAGCGGCCAGCCGAGCTTCTCGGCCAGCAGGAACGGCAGCATGCCCGACCCTTCACCAGTTTCAGCCTGGCTGCCGGTCAGCACCAGCTGAGCGCCAGCATCGCGCAGGTAATCGCCCAGCACGCCCAGCACATCGGCGCCAGCCGGTTGTTCCAGCACGTCCAGGTGGTCCAGGCCCATGCCCAAGTAGGCGCGCAGCGCCTCTTCCCGTGGGTCGCCGGCATGTACCACTTGCAAGTTATCCCCAGCCAGCTGCAAGCCCAGTTCCACCGCGCGCGCATCCTGCTCGGCGCGGCGAGCGCGGCCAGAGCTTGGGTGGGCACCGATGGAAACCAGGCTGATCACTTTCGTACTCATGCTCGTGCCCTTATGCCGCGTCGCGCTGGCCGCCGCTGCGGAAGTTGTCCACAGCCTCGATCAGAGCCTGGAGAATCGCCGAACTGTCGCCAATCACCGACAGGTCGGCCCGTTTGATCATGTCGCAGCCCGGGTCCATGTTGATCGCCACCACCTTGTCGCAGGCGCCGATGCCCTGCAGGTGCTGGATCGCGCCCGAGATACCCACAGCCACGTACACGCGTGCAGTGACCCAGGTGCCGGTGGCACCGACCTGGCGGTTGCGCGGCATGAAACCGTCGTCCACCGCCACCCGCGAGGCGCCTTCGGTGGCGCCGAGAGCGGCAGTGGCCTTGTGATACAGGTCCCAGTCCTTGACGCCGTTGCCGCCCGAGACGATGAACTCGGCTTCGGCCATGGCGATGGTCGCCGGGTCGACGGCCACCGAGCCCAGGTCCTCGATGCGCGACAGGCTGCGCGCCACGCTTGTGGACAACTCCACCGGCAGCGCTTCGTGACGGGTTTCGCTGACTGGCTCGGCACACTCCGCCGCGCCCAGGATCAGCCGTGGTACGGCGCGTTGCAGGTCTTGCTGGCCGGCACCGGCACGGCCGATGCACTGGCCGTCCTTGATCTGCCAGACTCGCGTCGCCGGGCGCTCGCCGAGGGACGCACCGAGGCGCCGCCCCAGCTCGCCGCCACCGCTGCGGCTGTCGGGCAGCAACCAGTGGCGCGGGGCAAACTGGTTATCCACAGCGCGCAGGCCCTGCACCAGTTGCTCCGGTGCATAACCTTCGAATTCCTCGCCTTCGAGTACCAGCAGGCGATCGACACCGGCTGTGGAAAAGTTGCTTTCCTTGTGTTCGCCAAACACCACCGCCAGCACTGCGCCGTCGCTGCCAGCCAAGCCATGGGCCAGGCCCAGCAGGTCGCGGTCGTGGCTGCTCAGGCGGCCGCCGACCATGTCCGGCACCACGGCGATGTAGAACGCCGGCGCGGGCACCTGGTGCAGCGGCAGTTGCACTTCGGCTGCCGCCGTACGCCGCCCGCCGACACCGGTGCCCTGCTGGGCACCACTGCGGTCGATGCGCTTGAGGCCGGCCGGGCCGATGAAACCTGCGGCGATAGCGTGGGGGTTCTTGCGGATCAGGCCGTTGGGCCCCATCCAGCGGGTCTGTTGCGTCTGCATCGCCGCATGCAGCGGATGCAGACGGTTACGGGCGATCCACTCGGCGCGTGGGTCGCGGCGGATAATGTCGCTCATCAGTGCACCTCCGCAGGTTCGCGTTTAACCGTTGGCGACTTTGGGGCCGCGGGAGTTTCCTCTTCGATCAGCACATCAGCCACCAGCTCGGCGAGGTCCTTGATCTGCGGGCGCGGTTCGACCACGCCTTCGAGCATCGCGGTGCACTGTGGGCAACCCACGGCCACCAGCTCGGCCTTGGTCTCGCGGATGTCGTCCATGCGCATGTCCGGAATCCGCTGCTTGCCAGGGATGTCGGTGATCGGCGCACCGCCACCACCACCGCAGCAACGGGAACGGAAGCCCGAGCGTTCCATTTCGCGCACTTCGATACCCAGCGCCTTGAGCACTTCACGCGGGGCTTCGTACTCGCCGTTGTAACGGCCCAGGTAGCACGGGTCGTGGTAGGTGACGCTGCCGCCCTTGTGCTGGCCGAGGTTCAACTTCTTGGCCGCGATCAGTTCGGCGATGTAGGTACTGTGGTGCAGCACCTGATAATCACCGCCCAGTGCGCCGTACTCGTTCTTCAGCACATGGAAGCTGTGCGGGTCGCAGGTGACGATGCGCTTGAACTGGTACTTGGCCAAGGTCTGGATGTTGCGCTTGGCCAGTTGCTGGAAGGTCGCTTCATCGCCCAGGCGGCGTGCCACGTCGCCGCTGTCGCGCTCTTCCAGGCCGAGCACGGCGAAGTCCACGCCGGACGCCTTGAGCACCTTGACGAACGAACGCAGGGTGCGCTGGTTGCGCATGTCGAAGGCACCGTCACCGACCCAGAACAGCACTTCGGTGGCCTTCACCTCCGACAGCAGTTGCAGGTTGAGGTCGGCAGCCCAGTTCATCCGCCCGCCTGGGGCGAAGCCGCCAGGGTTGTCGGTGGCGATCAGGTTGTCCAGCACCTCCGCGCCCTTGTTCGGGGTCGCGCCCTTTTCCAGGGTGAGGTGGCGGCGCATATCGACGATGGCATCGACATGCTCGATCATCATCGGGCATTCCTCGACACAGGCGCGGCAAGTGGTGCACGACCACAGCGTCTCGGCATCGACCAGGCCGTTGACGATTGGCTGGTGCGGGTTGCCGCTGTGCTCGCCGACCGGCTTGCCGGGGTACGGGCTACCGGCAAAGTTGGCATCACTACCACCCGCCAGGCCAATGACCATGTCCTGGATGAGCTTTTTCGGGTTTAGTGGCTGGCCGGCGGCGAACGCCGGGCACATGGCTTCACATTTGCCGCACTGCACGCAGGCATCGAAGCCGAGCAGCTGGTTCCAGGTGAAGTCCACCGGCTTTTCCACGCCCAGCGGCGCGTTCGGGTCTTCCAGGTCCAGCGGCTTGAGGCCGGTGGAGCGCCCGCCCCCGAAGCGTTCGGCACGGCGGTGCCAGGCCAGGTGCAAAGCACCGGCGAAGGCGTGTTTCATCGGGCCGCCCCAGGTCATGCCGAAGAACAGCTCCGACACGCCCCACAGCACACCCAGGCCGAGAATGCCGACCATGACCCAGCCGCCCGTGTTGGCCGGCAGAATGCCGGCGACCGGCAAGGTGGCAATGAAGAAGCTGGCGGCGAACACCAGCAGGCTCTTCGGCAGGCGCATCCACGGGCCCTTGGACAGGCGCGAAGGCGGGTTCAGGCGGCGTTTGAAGACGAAGATGGCGCCAGTGAACATGATCACCGTGGCCACCAGCAGCGCGTAGCCGAGGATCTTGCTCTGCAGGCCGAAGCCATGCACCAGGATCGCCAGCAGTGCCGACAGCACGAAGCCGCCGGCGGTGGCCACGTGGGTCTTGGACATGTACTTGTCGCGCTCGACCACGTGGTGCAGGTCGACCAGGTAGCGCCGCGGCATGGCCAGCAGGCCGCCGACCAGGTCAACCTTGGACGGCCGGCCACGCCGCCACATGCGCACCCGGCGCAGGGCGCCGAGCACTGCCAGGCCAAGGGCAGCGAACAGCAGGATGGGTAGAAGGGTGTTCAACATGGGAGGCTCCCACAACAGCTGGATTCTTGCGCCACTCTCAAGCGCGGCGCGGACCCCTGTGGGAGCGGCCTTGTGTCGCGAAAGGGCTGCGCAGCAGCCCCAGGGGCTCAGCGGTGCTGCACAGATCCTGGGGCCGCTTCGCGACCCTTTCGCGACACAAGGCCGCTCCCACAGGGGGGCCAATCCCGCCCTCGGGGGCGGTGTTCATGCCAGTGCGATCAGAAGTCCTTGCACAGGCGCAAGGCGTCGTAGATCGCCGCATGCACGTTGCGCTGAGCCACGCAGTCGCCGATGCGGTACAGCAGGTAGCCCTCGCCCGGCTGGCTGAGGATCGGCTGTGGCTTGATGGCGAACAGCGCCTCCACGTCGATCTGGCCCTTGTTGCGCGAACCTTCCTTCAGCGCGTAGTACAGCTGCTCGTCAGGACGCACGCCGTTCTCCACCACCACCTGGTCGACCACGCGTTCTTCCTTGGCGCCGGTGTATTCGTTCTCCAGCACCGCCACCAGCTTGTCGCCTTCGCGGTAGACCTTTTCCAGCATCATGTCGCCGGTCATGATCACTTCTTTCGGGTACATGCTGCGGTAGTAGGTCGGGAAGGTGGTACCGCCCATGGCCACGCCCGGCTTGATGTCGTCGGTGACGATCTCGACCTGGCTGCCCTTGTCGGCAATGAAGTCGGCTACCGACATGCCGGTGAACTCGCAGATGGTGTCGTACACCAGCACGTTCTTGCCCGGTGCGACCTTGCCGTCGAGCACGTCCCAACTGCTGACCACCAGCCCTTCGGCGGCGCCCCAATGCTCGTTCTGCTCAAGGAACGAATGGCCACCGACTGCCAGCACGATGACGTCCGGGCGCAGGTCCTGAATGGTCGCCACGTCAGCGGCGGTGCCCAGGCGCAGGTCGACCTTCAGGCGTGCCAGCTCCAGCTGGTACCAGCGGGTGATACCGGCAATCTGGTCACGCTGCGGCGCCTTGGCCGCGATGGTGATCTGCCCGCCGATCTGGTCTTTCTTCTCGAACAGGGTCACGTCGTGGCCGCGTTCGGCCGCCACGCGGGCCGCTTCCATGCCGGCCGGGCCGGCGCCAACCACCACCACCTTGCGCTTGACGCCAGTGGTCTTCTCGATGATGTGCGGCACCCCCATGTATTCACGGGAGGTCGCGGCGTTCTGGATGCACAGCACATCCAGGCCCTGGTACTGGCGGTCGATGCAGTAGTTGGCACCGACGCATTGCTTGATCTGATCGACCTGGCCCATCTTGATCTTGGCGATCAGGTGCGGGTCGGCAATGTGCGCGCGGGTCATGCCGACCATGTCGACGTAGCCGCCTTCCAGAATACGCGTGGCCTGGTTCGGGTCCTTGATGTTCTGCGCATGCAGCACCGGGACCTTGACCACTTCCTTGATGCCGGCCGCCAGGTGCAGGAACGGCTCCGGCGGGTAGCTCATGTTAGGGATGACGTTGGCCAGGGTATTGTGGGTGTCACAACCCGAGCCGACCACACCGATGAAGTCGATCATGCCGGTGGCGTCGTAGTAGGCAGCGATCTGTTTCATGTCCTCATGGCTGAGGCCATCGGGGTGGAACTCGTCACCGCAAATACGCATGCCGACGCAGAAGTCGTCGCCCACTTCGGCACGCACGGCTTTCAATACTTCAAGGCCGAACTTCATGCGGCCTTCGAAGCTGCCGCCCCATTCGTCGGTACGCTTGTTGACCCGCGGGCTCCAGAACTGGTCGATCATGTGCTGGTGCACCGCGGACAGCTCGACGCCGTCCAGGCCACCTTCTTTGGCACGGCGCGCAGCTTGCGCGTAGTTGCCGATCACACGCCAGATCTCTTCCACCTCGATGGTCTTGCAGGTGGCGCGGTGTACGGGTTCACGGATCCCCGACGGCGACATCAGGGTCGGCCAGTTGAAGCCGTCCCAGCGCGAGCGACGGCCCATGTGGGTAATCTGGATCATGATCTTGGCGCCATGCTTGTGCATGGCGTCAGCCAGGTTCTGGAAGTGCGGGATGATGCGGTCGGTGGACAGGTTGACCGACGACCACCACTCCTGCGGGCTGTCGATGGCGACGACGGACGAGCCGCCGCAGATCGCCAGGCCGATGCCGCCCTTGGCCTTCTCTTCGTAGTACTTCACGTAGCGGTCGGTGGTCATGCCGCCGTCAGTAGCGTAGACCTCGGCGTGCGCAGTGCTGAGTACGCGGTTGCGGATGGTCAGTTTGCCGATCTGGATCGGCTGGAACATTGCTTCGAATGCCATGACGCTATCTCCGGCTTACAACGGCTTTGTAACGAACAGGCCATCTTCGTGGCCTTCTTCCGAACCGCCGTAGACCTGTTCGGCCACGGTGCGGATCTTGCTGCCGCGGGCAGCGAGAATCTGGTCCATGGCGCCGGCGAACCAGCCGGTGAACATGTAGTCGACCTTGCGGCCGCACTTGCCATAGACGTACACGAACGCGGAGTGCTTGAGCTTGACGCTGCAGGTGCCTTTGTCCAGGTCGATGTCCTGGATCTCGAACAGGCCCCAGCCACGCTGGCTCAGGCGCTTCATGTAGTGCTCGAACACCGCTACGCCTTCCAGGCCATGGCATTCGGCTTCTTTTTCACACCAGTGCCAGGCGGACTTGTAGCCGGCCTTGTAGAGGATTTCGGCGTAGGCGTCGGCGCCCAGCACTTCCTCGATGCCCATGTGGTTGTTGACGAAGAAATGGCGCGGCACATACAGCATCGGCAGGGCGTCGCTGGTCCAGACACCGGTCTCGCTGTCGACTTCGATTGGCAATTGCGGGGCGATCTTGGCCATGGAAACTCAACTCCATAAAATTTTTATGTGGGTGCCCCGGCGTTGCTGGCAGGGGCTATCAGGCTTGGAGAGCGGCTTACTCGCCCCAGACGTCCTTGAGGACGTTGACCCAGTTCTCGCCCATGATCTTGCGCACCACGCGCTCGGAATGGCCGCGCTTGAGCAAGGTCTCGGTGAGGTTGGGGAATTCGCCGACAGTGCGAATACCCAGCGGGTTGATGATCTTGCCGAAGTTGGTCAGGCGACGGGCGTAACCCTTGTCGTGGGTCAGGTACTCGAAGAAGTCCTGGCCGTGGCCCTGGGTGAAGTCGGTACCGATACCGATGGCGTCTTCACCGACGATGTTCATGGTGTACTCGATGGCCTCGGCGTAGTCGTCGATGGTCGAGTCGATGCCCTTGGCCAGGAACGGCGCGAACATGGTCACGCCGACGAAGCCGCCGTGGTCGGCGATGAACTTCAGCTCTTCATCCGACTTGTTGCGCGGGTGTTCCTTCAGGCCCGAAGGCAGGCAGTGGGAGTAGCAGACCGGCTTCTTCGATTCGAGGATGACTTCTTCGGAGGTCTTGGAGCCGACGTGGGACAGGTCGCACATGATGCCGACGCGGTTCATCTCGGCAACGATCTCGCGGCCGAAGCCCGACAGGCCGCCGTCACGCTCGTAGCAACCGGTGCCGACCAGGTTCTGGGTGTTGTAGCACATCTGCACGATGCCCACGCCCAGCTGCTTGAACACGTCGACGTAGGCGATCTGGTCTTCGAACGCATGGGCGTTCTGGAAGCCGAAGAGGATGCCGGTCTTGCCCAGTTCCTTGGCCTTGCGGATGTCGGCGGTGGTACGCACCGGCATCACCAGGTCGCGGTTGTCGCGGATCAGCTTCTGGCTGGCGGCGATCTGGTCGACGGTAGCCTTGAAGCCTTCCCAGACCGACACCGTGCAGTTGGCCGCAGTCAGCCCGCCTCTGCGCATGTCTTCGAACAGCTCGCGGTTCCATTTGGCAATGATCAGGCCGTCGATGACGATGCTGTCGGCGTGAAGTTCGGCTGGGCTCATCAGGCTGTCCCCTTTGTTGATTTGGGCCGCGCCGAATCTTCTGCCGGCGCTTTGGGGCCAGCATATGCCTGTGCCCTGCGACGCCCCGATGCAAAAACGACAGGGGGTTTGCCGAAAGCGTCAATGCGCGACATCGCGGCCTCTGGCACGCCGCCTGGCGATGAGAGACAGTCTCGATAACGACATCCCACGCCGTTTCATGAACATTTCGTCAGGGAGCTATCGTCTTGTCTGCGGCTGAGCGAGAATCCAGCCGATTCGTCAGCCTTGTTGAGGAGAAAACGGATGAAATCAATGGCATGGCTGGTACTGCTGGCGGTCGTCTCGGGCGCCCACGCCGGCGAGGAAGAAAGCACCCCGTGCGACAACGTCGAGAGCGACCAGCAGACCTTCGCTTGCGCGGCCTTCAACAAGCAGACCGCGGAGCGCGAACTGAAGTCGGCGTATGACGACCTGATCCAGCGCATTCGCGACCAGTATGCCGACGAAGGCGACAAGGCCACGGCCCTGGTCGGGCGCATGGAGACCGCCGAGAAGCTGTGGACGCAGCTGCGCGATGCCGACTGCAAGGTCGAGACCTATGCCGAGCAGCAGGGCAGCAAGGCGTACCAGGCGGCCTGGGATACCTGCGTGGCACAGCGCAGTGATGATCGCTCGGAGTACCTGCAGTCCATCGGCCAGCAGTAAACCTGTGCTGGCCTCTTCGCGGATGAACCCGCCCAGCAGGAACTGCGAGTTCAGGCAGTGCGACTCCTGAGGAGATGGGTTCATCTCAACAATCTACTGTGAGCTCAAACAAAGAACTAAATACAAGTTTCAGAGTAATATCCTCAGCCGATTTCATCTCAGTTTAACAGATGAAAGTCATAAGACAGCGGAAAACAACCTCCTGAGAAAACCCAGCACGCCAGGAACAATATCACTATTCATTAAACCTTACCCATAATTAATGCTCCACGCCTCTGCGGTTTATCGCCGCTTATTGCTTGGAGCTCACATGCAAGGTACTGTAACTCTACCTGAACAGTATGTTTATCCTGGGGTCAGAATCCCCGTCATACTCCCTACACTTTATCCATTTGGTTTGCCTCACTGGCCGTATCCAATGGGAGGACCATTCTCGCCTGTAATAACACCTCCGCCACCGACGCCGACGCCGACGCCTGCACAACTCCTGGACGCCGTCGAAAAAGAAAGCGCCACCAAGTCCGGAATAAGTACCGTCTTCCTTGCAGCGAGTGAAGAGGTTGAAGGGCTAGCGTCTACTCTCTATTCAACTGCCACAAACGCGCGACAATATGCAACGGAGGATTTATTCCTAATAAAATTTGACGCAATTCCTGCCCTCGACACTTCCGCCCGACAGCTATTAGGATTCAATCCAACCTGGAGATCTTCCCAATCAGTCATATCAGCCTACGAGCAAAGATATGGAAAGATAAGCGAGAATCCTGATCTTTTTGTCCAAAGAGCTACCGAAAGTTATGCGTACTCCAGGACAAGGGATTTTGTAGCGCTACAAATGTACTATCTTTCGGAACAACTGAAGGGTTCCACCGCAGAGCAAGTCCGAGCTCGCGTTCAAGCAAGGGAAGCTGAACGAAGGGCAGCCGAAGCTGCGGCAAGGGCGGAAGCTGAGCGTATTGCAGTTGAGGCCGCCGCAAAAGCTGAAGCCGAACGTATCGCCGCTGAAGCTGCCGCGAAGGCCGAAGCCGAGCGTATCGCCGCCGAAGCTGCCGCGAAGGCCGAAGCCGAGCGTATCGCCGCCGAAGCTGCCACAATCCGGGCGGCAAATACATATACTACATCGGGTTCCACTGCACTAATCAGCTCGGTCGTGCTGACGGCTGCAGGCACTGTGTCAAGTAACATTCCACTGTTTTCACTTCGCACAGTACTAGGAACAGCGATTGGAGCACTTGAAGGTTACGCGATCGCAGTAGGTTCAGGTTTCATCGCCGGTGTTTCGGCTTTGCTCTACTCCCCTCGGCTCGGTAATGGCGAGCTCCCTGATCGCTACAGCCTGCAAACGCCGCTGTCAGATCTGTCGCCCAGCGTCAGCACAGCATTGGCAACTATTGAAGCCATGAGCAACACAGCTGAAATGCCCTACCGTTTCAGCTCGCGAACTACTGCCGATGGTTCTTCAGAAATTTTCGTAGTCAAAGCAGATGGCGGCCCGGTTCCATTCGATGTACGTCTACTTACCGCCTCATTCGACGCACAACGCAACATCTATACCGCGACCACTGCGGATTCTCCACCACGGATACTCACCTGGACTCCAATTAACAAACCAGAAGACTCTTCTACCAGCCTTCCCTCTGAGCAAAAACCTCCGATGATCTATCCCGGAGCCGAATTGCTACCAGTTGAAATCAGAATTGACAGCTACCCAGGTATTGCTGACGCCAATTTTGATGACTACATCGTTGTTTTTCCTGCAGACTCGGGATTGCCGCCAAT
Organism: Pseudomonas sp. CC120222-01a; assembly: GCF_003097235.1. Classification (GTDB taxonomy): domain Bacteria; phylum Pseudomonadota; class Gammaproteobacteria; order Pseudomonadales; family Pseudomonadaceae; genus Aquipseudomonas. The sequence goes on from NZ_QEQQ01000022.1 coordinate 62,665, forward strand.
CTACACAATGTTCAGGGATCGGCGGGAAGATCCTGGTACGGCAAGTGGGTATGGTCCTCAAGTTGACGAATCATGGTCCAGAGGCGCTTCGACAGGTGATGGAGCGCCCATTCCGATGCAGGTTGCTGACTTGCTGCGAGGAAGAAATTTCCCAAATTGGCGGGCCATGAGGGAAGCGATTTGGAAGGCGATTGGCAGCGACGAGATGCTGTCCAGGCAATTCAGTCGCCTAAATGTTGCTCGGATGTTGAAAGGGCTGGCACCTTATGTCCCTGAGAGTGAGCAGGTGGGGAAGCGAGATGTCGTTGAGCTCCACCATAAGGTGTTGATTTCAAAGGGTGGGGAGGTTTACAACTTAGAGAATATCTCACTTACAACACCGCGCTTGCATATCACAATCCACAACGGTGAATGACTATGAACACACCTATCAGCAAGATTACTGAAGAAGAATTCCTATCGTTTGTGAGAAAAATCTATGCAGTCGATTACCCCACAGACGAAGCTCATCGCGGTGCGGTACAGGAATTCAAGCGAATATCCGAGCATCCGGCTGGATCAGATCTTCTTTTTTACCCAGAGGAAGGAAAAGATAGCCCTGAGCAAATTGTGGCCGAAGTGAAGGCTTGGCGTGCTGCAAACGGCAAACCAGGGTTTGCAAAACCTTGATAATTGCCCCCACCCCGATCAGTTGCAGGCGGTCAAAAAAATGATCGGGGTACCCCCTCCCCCTAAACTCGCCGATCACCTTTACCAGCTTCTTGCTGATGCCGTAACGGCTGGCGATCTGCATCCGCTGATGGTCCTGGCGCGGGCGGATGTGCGCGAGCACGAACTGTTCGGACATCTGCACCGCCAGCTCGCTGCCATGGGCTAGACCGATCAGGTCGAGCACGGACGAAATCAATGGCAAGGCTGGTCTGCTGGCAGTCGTTACGGGTGCCTACGCCGGCGAGGAAGAAAGCACCCCGTGCGACAACGTCGGGAGCGACCAGCAGACCTACGCTTGCGCGGCATTCAACCAGCAGACCGCTGAACGCGAGCTGAAATCGGCGTATGACGACCTGATCCAGCGCATTCGCGACCAGTATGCCGATGAAGGCGACAAGGCAACGGCCCTGGTCGAGCGCATGGAGACCGCCGAGAAGCTGTGGACGCAGCTGCGCGACGCCGACTGCAAGGTCGAGACCTATGCCGAGCAGCAGGGCAGCAAGGCGTACCAGGCCGCCTTGGATACCTGCGTGGCGCAGCGCAGTGATGACCGCTCGGAGTACTTGCAGTCCATTGGACAACAGTAGAAACGCGAGCTGAGCGGGAAAGGTTTTCAGCTTATCTGCCTTGGCGATCCGAACCACAGTGCTACCCAGGCGCCCCACCCGGGGCGCTGGAATAGACTTAATCGGAAGCCAAGATATGACTACCAGCATCAGCAAAACCGACATGGACAGCGCGATCGCTGCCCTGAAGAAGGAAGGCGAAGAGCGCGCCGTCATGGTCGCCAACACCGTCTGCATCTTTGCCCCCGATGTGCCCGCCAGCGTTGCGGAAGACGTACTGGATGGCATGCGCCTGATGAACCTGTCGGCAAACAAGAAGTTCGACAAGGAAACCCAGCAGCGCGAGTGGTACAACTTCTACAACGACGGCCTGGGTAAGTTCGGCTGGACTTTGACCGGCGCCGCCCATGTAGAGGAAGCCCTCGACAAGGACACTCACACGCTGGCAACCCTGGCACCTGAGATTGTCACCTTCCAGATTGGCCGCAGTCATCGCTTGAGCCACTGCGTGAAACGCTCTTTCGAAGTCATCGTGAAAACGCCAAAGGCACAGCAACTGCTTGAAGAAAGCAGCGTGAGCGTTTCGGGGAAATCCAGCACTGTCCAGATTTCCGCCTGCGAGATGTCGCCGCAAGGGCTGCCGATCATGCACATGACCAGTGTTCAGCTGAGCTACGACAAAGCCGAAAAGGCCGCAGGTTCCGCTGGCCGCATCATCGACAAGTCGAATACGCGCGTTTACCGGGCCTCGCAACAAGGCTCGTTCAGTGTTCGCCACTTCGAAGCCATGCGCGAAGCCGTCAGGCTGAAACTGGCCAGCCAAGCATTCGACATCCTGGCACTCGACATCTGACCTGGACCTGGCGCCGTCCTGCGGCGCCAGGTTCCCCTTTTTGCGAATAGACCGAGGGCCCGCAAAATGCCCACGAAAGCTACCTCACAGCGTTACGAAGACCTCCATGCCTGCTTGCGCCTCGCGCAGCTGGAGGCCAACGGGGCTCATGACCGCCAGCTAGATGGCCAGCGTTGGTTCAGTCGCTTTCTGCTCACCCTGGAAGATCACGGAGCCAGGCTGTTTGAACGAACAACGAAAAACATCGCCTGCACGCCTACGGACGCTGTGTTTGAAGACGTCTTCTCTGGCTGGATTCCGCCACCTCAACAGCCAAACCTCAAGTTCAAACGGGTTGCCAGCGACATACTCCATGGTTTGAAACAGCCAGATCTCGCCCTGCTGCGCAGCACATCGGCCAGCTCGCATATGAGCATCGCGTTCGACCTGGATGACGACAGCGAACCCGTGGCCATTGTGTTTCACCTGTGGTGTACGACCGACCCGGACGCCCCTCGCACGCGCCTGGCCCTGCAACTGAATCACCTGGGCGTGAAACTCGACACCCAGGCATTCGAGGCACGGCGAGCCCAGCTGGAGAGCCGGCTGCAAGCGTTTTCCAACCTTGATCAGTTCTGATCTGGCGCCTGTGGCTTGAGTGCCTGACGCTCTTCGCGCGGGCAACGGCCAAAACGTCGTTTGTAACGGCGAGTGAAGTACGACGGCAACTCGAACCCGCACGCCACGCTGACCTGCGTGATGCTCATTTGCGTCTGGCACAGCAACTGACGCGCCTTGTCCAGACGCAGGCCGAGATAAAAGCCACTTGGCGTGTCATTCAGGTACAAACGAAACAAGCGCTCCAGTTGACGCCTGGTAATCATGGCTCGGGACGCCAGCTCCAAGGTGCTCAACGGCGGCTCGGTGTGCTTTTCCATCTCACCGATTACCTGCACCAGTTTGCGGTTACTGATGCCATAGCGAGAGGCAATTTGCATCCTCTGGTGGTCCTGGCGCGGGCGGATGCGGCCGAGTACGAACTGTTCTGACACCTGCACCGCCAGCTCGCTGCCATGGGCCTGCGCTATCAGGTCCAGCATCAGGTCGATCGACGCAGTGCCGCCCGCGCACGTGATACGCCGCCGGTCAATCTCGAACAGCTCCTGGGTCACTTGCAGGCGTGGATAGCGCTCTTTGAACGCATCCAACGCTTCCCAGTGCAAGGTCGCGCGGTAACCGTCGAGTAGTCCGGCCTCGGCCAACACCACCGGGCCGGTGTCGATACCACCGAGAATCGACCCTTCATGGTCAAGCCGGCGCAGCACCTGTTGCAAGCGGGGGCCATAACAGGCCAGCGGCTCGAAGCCGGCAACGATCAGCAACACTTCACCCGGCTCGCTCTCCCCCAACGCAGCGTCGGCGTTCACCGACATGCCATTACTCGCCTGCACCGCACCGCCATCCAGGCTGAGCACGCGCCAGCGATACGAAGGCCCCTTGAAACGGTTGGCCACGCGCAGTGGCTCCAATGCGCTGATAAAGCCCATTGCCGAGAACCCCGGCAACAACAGGAAATGAATCAGTTGCGGCATTACTTGCTCCACGACGAAAGGTGGTCGCCTCCGTGCAAATCTTGGTCGCCAGGGTGCGATTTCCCACCCTGTCGCCAGCGTAGCTTATCCACACGGCCCGCAGAGGCCGCCCTCAATAACAATATGCACTGCCGATGGAGAGCCACCATGCACAGCTTGATCCGCCGCAGCCTGTTGTCCCTTGCCCTGAGCAGCATCGTCGCCACCCCGCTTTACGCCGCCGAGCCGGCGGCCTGTCAGAATGTGCGCCTGGGCGTGGTCAACTGGACCGACGTCATCGCCACCAGCGCCATGGCCCAGGTGCTGCTCGACGGCCTGGGCTACCAGACCAAGCAGACCAGCGCCTCGCAGCAGATCATCTTCGCCGGTATCCGCGACAAGCGCCTGGACATGTTCCTGGGTTACTGGAACCCGATCATGACCCAGACCATCACCCCGTTCGTCGACGCCAACCAGGTCAGGGTCCTCGAAAAACCCAGCCTGGAAGACGCCCGCGCCACCCTTGCCGTGCCGAAGTATCTGTACGACAAGGGCCTGAAGACCTTCGCCGACATCCACAAGTTCGAGAAGGAACTGGGCGGCAAGATCTACGGTATCGAGCCCGGCTCCGGTGCCAACACCCAGATCAAGGCCATGATCACCAAGAACCAGTTCGACCTGGGCAAGTTCCAGCTGGTCGAGTCCAGCGAAGCCGGCATGCTCGCCGCCGTCGACCGTGCCGTACGGCGCAAGGAAGCGGTGGTGTTCTTCGGCTGGGCGCCGCACCCGATGAACGTGAACATCGACATGGCCTACCTCAGCGACAGCCAGGACGCCCTGGGCCCGGACGAAGGCCGTGCCACGGTGTGGACGGTAACCGCGCCGGACTATGCCGAACGCTGCCCCAACGCCCACCGCCTGCTGGCCAACCTGAAGTTCAGTGCCGAGGACGAGAGCCGCATGATGCAGCCGCTGCTCGACCACAAGGACGCGCTTGAGTCGGCCCGCCAGTGGCTGAAAGACCACCCCGAGGACAAGGCCCGCTGGCTTGAGGGTGTGACCACATTCGATGGCAAGCCCGCCGCCGACAACCTCAAGCTCACCGCCAACTGACCGGGCCCTTTCGCGGGCACGCCCGCTCCCACAGGTTACGCACATGCCAGGGGCACCTCGGCCCCTGTGGGAGCGGGCTTGCCCGCGAAAAGGCCAACACCGACACAACAAGGAACCGCCATGAACCACGACGTCATCATCACCTGCGCCCTCACCGGCGCTGGCGACACGGTCGCCAAGAGTCACCTGGTCCCGGTCACCCCGAAACAGATCGCCGAAGCCGCCGTGGAAGCCGCCAAGGCCGGCGCCACCGTAGTCCACTGCCACGTCCGCGATCCACAGACCGGCCGTTTCAGCCGTGACGTGGCGCTGTACCGCGAAGTCATGGAGCGCATCCGCGAGGCCGACGTCGACATCATCGTCAACCTCACCGCCGGCATGGGCGGCGACCTGGAAATCGGCCCGGGTGAATCGCCGATGGAATTCGGCCCCGGCACCGACCTGATCGGCCCGTTGGAGCGCCTGGCCCACGTCGAAGCCCTGCTGCCGGAAATCTGCACCCTCGACTGCGGCACCCTCAACTTCGGCGACGGCAACGCCATCTATGTCTCCACCCCCGCGCAACTGCGCGCCGGTGCCAAGCGCATCACCGAGCTGGGCGTGAAAGCCGAGCTGGAGATCTTCGACACCGGCCACCTGTGGTTCGCCAAGCAGATGATGAAAGAAGGCCTGCTCGAAGACCCTTTGTTCCAGCTGTGCCTGGGCATCCCGTGGGGCGCACCGGCCGACACCACCACCATGAAGGCGATGGTCGACAACCTGCCAGCCAACGTCACCTGGGCCGGCTTCGGCATCGGCCGCATGCAGATGCCAATGGCCGCCCAGGCTGTGCTGCTCGGCGGCAACGTGCGAGTGGGCCTGGAAGACAACCTGTACCTGGACCGTGGCGTGCTGGCCAGCAATGGCCAGCTGGTGGAACGCGCTGCCGAAATCATCACCCGCATGGGTGGTCGCGTGCTCAGCCCGGCGGAAGGCCGGGAAAAAATGAACCTCAAGCGCCGCTGATCCCCTTCAGGAGACCGATATGCCCTTCATCACCGAGATCAAGACCTTCGCCGCCCTGGGTAGCGGCGTGATCGGCAGCGGCTGGGTCGCTCGCGCCCTGGCCCATGGCCTGGACGTGGTCGCCTGGGACCCAGCCCCCGGCGCCGAGCAAGCCCTGCGCAAGCGCATTGCCAACGCCTGGCCGGCACTGGAGAAACAAGGCCTGGCGCCAGGTGCATCGCAGAGCCGGCTGAAGTTCGTGGCCACCATCGAGGAATGCGTGCGCGACGCCGACTTCATCCAGGAAAGCGCACCCGAGCGCCTGGACCTCAAGCTCGACCTGCACGCCAGGATCAGCGCTGCCGCCAAGCCCGACGCGATCATCGGCTCCAGCACCTCGGGCCTGCTGCCCAGCGAGTTCTACGAGTCGGCCACTCACCCCGAGCGCTGCGTGGTCGGCCACCCGTTCAACCCGGTGTACCTGCTGCCGCTGGTCGAGATCGTCGGCGGCAACCGCACCGCACCTGAAGCCATCGAAGCCGCCAAGACCATCTACACCGCCCTCGGCATGCGCCCGCTGCATGTGCGCAAGGAAGTCCCTGGCTTCATCGCCGACCGTCTGCTCGAAGCGCTATGGCGCGAGGCCCTGCACCTGGTCAACGATGGCGTGGCCAGCACTGGCGAAATCGACGATGCGATCCGCTTCGGCGCCGGCCTGCGCTGGTCGTTCATGGGCACGTTCCTCACCTACACCCTGGCCGGTGGCGACGCCGGCATGCGCCACTTCATGGCCCAGTTCGGCCCGGCACTGAAGCTGCCCTGGACCTACCTGCCAGCGCCAGAGCTGACCGACAAGCTGATCGACGACGTGGTCGAAGGTACCTCGGATCAACTGGGTGAGCGCAGCATCGCCGCGCTGGAGCGCTATCGTGATGACACACTGCTGGCCGTGCTGGAAGCGGTGAAGACCAGCAAGGCCAACCACGGCATGGCCTTTGGCGACTGAGGAGCAGACGATGCCCGCACTGATCACCTACCGCACCCCGGTCCAGGAGGATTGGGTCGACTACAACGGGCACCTGCGCGATGCCTTCTACCTGCTGATCTTCAGCTACGCCACCGATGCGCTGATGGAGCGCATCGGCCTGGACGAAAGCAACCGCGGGCAGAGTGGCAACTCACTGTTCACCCTGGAAGCCCACATCAACTACCTGCACGAGGTGAAGCTTGGGACCGAGGTGTGGGTGCAGACGCAGATCATCGGCTTCGATCGCAAGCGCCTGCACGTCTATCACAGCCTGCACCGGGCCGGGTTCGACGAGGTGCTGGCGGCGAGCGAACAGATGCTGTTGCATGTGGACTTGGCGGGGCCGAGGTCAGCGCCGTTCAACGATATCAGTAGTCGTCTTCTGCAAGAATTGCTGGAGCAGGGGCGTGATGTTATTCCGCCAGAGTACGTAGGAAGGCGGATTCAACTGCCTTGAAAACGTGGTTGCCTACCTCACACGAAGTAGACAACCACGGGTACATCAAGCCAGGCCACGTCATATCACAGAAAGTTGAGAGAAATAATCGACGAGGTGACACTTCGGTCAAGGCCGTCGATGAAAACGATGTTGGGCTTGGATCGGTATACTTTGAAATAGCGGTCGAGCACGCTCGGCAGCGCTGCGTTGGCAAGCCTGGCCATCGCCAGGATGCTGGGCGTCGTCAGGCCTGGTGTGAGGGTCCAGGACAGAAGAAACAAATAGTGCTTGCCTAACCCGCCATGAGTTTGCCACTTCGCCAACTGATCCTGCGACATGGTGCTCAAGGTGGAGGTGTTGGTGTATTTGTCATACACAGCCAGTTGTCCGCCCCGAACCCCGTCCACATAACGGTAGCGACCCGACGCCGGTGAGAGGTAGTCATTGTAATCGAACACCATGATCGCCTTTCCGCGTACATCACCCAACTTCAAATGCGCCAGGTTGGTCACGGAAGTACTTCTGAACGTTCGAGTAAACCGTCCTACCTGTTCGGCAAGCAATCGCTTGGTCGTTTCCATGTTGCCGTTATGGTCACGGATGTGGGAAAACTTTAAAATTACCGTCTCACTCGGATACGCCGACAGGAAGCTGTTTACGTCGGCCAACACACTGTCCACATACTGACCGCTGCATCCCCGCTCATCGTTACGGTGATACGTGACAAGTTTCCCCTTGTCATAGTCTGCGCGAATGTCCAAGTAGCGCGCACCGTGGTTCAACTGCCCGCGAACCGTATGTTGCTGGTTACGGGACAATGACTGACCAAGCCCACTCGGGTGACAGTCACGCGTTGCTCCCATACCAGCATCATGGCTGCCAGGCAGCACGATCTGACTCAGTGTTTTTGTTGAATCAATGCGTTTCATCCAGCTTTCCGCTTCTGCCAATCGGTAGTTGCTGAACTCGAAGTGATTGGCCGGATTACTGCTCCCACGCTTTACATCCACAAAAATTTTCAGCTTGGTTGCCATGTCCAGCCCTTCGACGCGAACCTTTCCGCCGCCGATATGCACGCAGTGCCGCCCCCCGAACCACCAGTTGTTACCCGACCCCGCGCGCCCTTGGCCAATGTAGAGATCATCGAGCCTGACGCTGGCTACCCGGCTTCCAAGGTTGCCACCTGTCAGCTTGACCATGAGGTCGACATAGAATGCAAAGTTCAGCTTTCCCGGCGTATGGTTGAAGGTGCATTGGCTGGCAGGAACTCTACTTTTCCACCATGAAGCAACGGCCGCAGATGCTTTACGGCCGACCTTGAAACGCAGCCTGCCGTTTTCGCCAAAGGTTTTAACTTGCCCTGCATGATTGTAGCCATTGGGGTCCTGCCCGCCGGTGACGGACAGCCCTTTCACCCGGCAAGTACCACCTATAACCTTATACTCTCGTCGTAACGAAGTACCGTCTATGTAAGGTGCAATAAGCGTTGCATCATTATGCCTATAAATCACAACACGTCCTCTATTTAACTGGTTTTCCGCCGACTGCAATCGGCGCCAGAAAATAGAAACACAGCACAAAAAATTAATATGCAGCGGTGTCATGTAGGCTCACTACCTACAACTCGCGGCACTTTGCACCCGATTGGAAATAGGGTAGGAATCGATGCCCTCTGGCAAATAAAAAAGCCCCGGAAAGCCGTGAGCATCCGGGGCCAAGAGCGAGCAACATCCACTGTGCATGAGTGAGGGTGACCAAACCCTCGTGGACCGTGAATGACTGCAGTCTGCTGGCTTCCCGGCCCGTGCAATTAGCCGGGAGCGACCTGTTCTTAGCCAAACCAGCCATTGCGACATTCTGCCCTTGCGGGCGTGTCGCTGCAGACACAGAATCGGTCGTAAATCACAGCAGCACTCTCTTCGCGATAAAAGGGACAACAGCCATGATGCATGCGGATTTGATAGACCAGGACGACCTGGCAGGCCACCTGCGCGCACGCGGGTTCGACATTCCCGCCGGGGCCAGTGCCGAGCAGGCCTGCGAAGCGGTGGTGCGGGGGCTGACCGAGCCTAATGCGCGGGCGCTGAAGGGGATGGTGGAGCAGATGTATACCGGCAGTGCGACGATTCTGCCGGCGGTGCGTCAGGCCATCGACAAGCAGCTCTTGCCAGCATTGGCCCAGTTCAACAAACGCGCCTGATAGCGTTTTCCTGTACCAGCCTCTTCGCGGCTAAAGCCGCTCCCACAGATACTGCACCGAATTCAAAAGCGGTGCAGTGCCTGTGGGAGCGGCTTTAGCCGCGAAGAAGGCAACTCGGTGTCAGAGCCTTACACTGGCAAAAGTCGACTCGTTGCGCGCCTGGCTCAGCGCTGCCATCGGTCCGCTGTGTGGCGACAGGGTCATGGCCTGCGGGATCGGCATCATCGCCACCTGTTGCGCGGTGTTGGAACCGACGCGCTCGTCACGCGGCGGAATGCCGAAGTACTCGCGGTAGCACTTGGAGAAGTGCGGGGTGGAGACGAAGCCGCACACCGACGCCACTTCGATGATCGACATCGGCGTCTGCTTGAGCAGCTGCCGCGCGCGGATCAGGCGCAGCTTCAGGTAGTAGCGCGACGGCGAACAATGCAGGTACTTCTGGAACAGCCGTTCGAGCTGACGACGCGATACCGACACATACACCGCCAGTTCGTCGAGGTCGATCGGCTCTTCGAGATTGGCCTCCATCAGCGCGACAATTTCCTGCAGCTTCGGCTGGTTGGTGCCGAGCATGTGCTTGAGCGGCACGCGCTGGTGGTCCTGTTCGTTGCGGATACGCTCGTAGACGAACATCTCGGAGATCGCCGCCGACAGCTCGCGGCCGTGATCGCGACTGATCAGGTGCAGCATCATGTCCAGCGGCGCGGTGCCGCCGGAGCTGGTGAAGCGGTTGCGGTCGAGGGTGAACAGGCGGGTGCTCATGTTGACCCGTGGGAAGGCCTCCTGCATGGCTGCCAGGCATTCCCAGTGCACGCTGCAATCGAAGCCATCGAGCAGGCCGGCGCAAGCCAAGGCCCAGCTGCCGGTACACACTGCACCAAGGCGACGCGACTGGCGCGCCTGGGCCTGCAGCCAGGTGACATGCTCACGGGTAACGGTGCGCTGAATGCCGACACCACCGCAGACGATCACGGTATCGATCGGCGGTGCGTTGTGCATGGCGGCGTCGGGGGTGATCTGCAGGCCGTCGCTGGCCCACACCTGGCCGCCATCCACGGTCAGCGTGTGCCAGCGGTACAGCTCGCGGCCGGACAGCTGGTTGGCCATGCGCAGCGGCTCGACGGCCGATGCCAGGGAAATCAGGGTGAAATTGTCCAATAGAAGAAACCCGATGGACTGGGGTGCTGTGCGGTTCTGGGTTGGGTTCCCGGAGGTGTACGACGTCATCGCGATTTCTCCTCACACAAATGCAGGGTGTGCCTCAGGCGGGCACTGATTTCTTGTTATGGCCCCAGATCTTGTGTGCAGGGGCTTGTTGCCAATCTCAACGCAAAGGCCGTGCCTGAAATTGAACGGCCATCCAAAAAAACCTGAAAACGACGCCTTCGTTCGGCAAATCAGGCACTTCGATCGAGTTGGCATTTCTTCGCAAAGCGCCGTGCTAGCGCCTTGCGTGTAACGGCTGAGCAATTTGGTGACACGCGCAGTGTAGGTTGCCCAGAAACGACACTCTTGAGTGTCACCGACAATGCCCGCACTGATAGCGACACCCGACGATCGGTACGCACTGTAATGGGGCTTGATGCACTGAAAACATTCAAGGGCCTCTTCGCGGGCACGCCCGCTCCCACAGAGTCATGCGTACCCTGTGGGAGCGGGCGTGCCCGCGAAGAGGCCCTTGAGGCTAGCCTAGGAACTCAGCATTCGATGGCGCTGACCGCCAGGCCACCGCGCGAGGTCTCTTTATACTTGTCGTGCATGTCGGCCCCGGTGTCGCGCATGGTGCGGATCACCTGGTCGAGGGAGATAAAGTGCTCGCCATCGCCGCGCAGCGACATCTGCACGGCATTGATCGCCTTCACCGCAGCAATCGCATTGCGCTCGATGCACGGCACCTGCACCAGGCCGCCAACCGGGTCGCAGGTCAGGCCGAGGTTGTGCTCCAGGGCGATCTCGGCAGCGTTCTCAACCTGCGGCGGAGTCGCCCCGAGGACCTCGGCAAGGCCGGCAGCGGCCATGGCGCAGGCCGAGCCGACCTCACCCTGGCAACCGACTTCGGCACCGGAAATCGACGCGTTCTTCTTGCACAGGATGCCCACCGCCGCCGCAGCGAGGAAGTAATCGACCACACTGGAGTCGGTCACCGCATCGCTGAAGCGCATGTAGTAGTGCAGCACCGCCGGGATGATGCCGGCCGCGCCATTGGTGGGCGCAGTGACCATGCGCCCGCCAGCCGCGTTCTCTTCGTTCACCGCCAGGGCGAACAGGTTGACCCACTCCATGGCGCTCATGGTCGAGCCGATCACGTTGGGTTTGCCGATCTCCTGCAGGCTGCGGTGCAGCTTGGCGGCGCGGCGGCGCACGTTGAGCCCGCCGGGCAGCGTGCCTTCATATTTAAGGCCGTTGTTGACGCATTCCTGCATGGCTTCCCAGAGCTTGTGCAGGCCGGCGCGGATCTCTTCTTCGCTGCGCCAGACCTTCTCGTTGGCCATCATCAATTGCGACACGCTGAGGTCGTTTTGCTTGCACAGGCGCAGCAGCTCGGCGGCGCTGTTGAAATCGTATGGCAGCACCGTCTGGTCGGCATCCAGCACGCCGCTGGCGGCCTGGGCGGCGTCGACCACGAAGCCGCCACCCACCGAGTAGTAGGTGTCGCGGTGCAGCTCGCCCTGGGCGCCTTCGGCGATCAGGGTCATGGCGTTGGGGTGGTACGGCAGGTTCTCGTCCAGCAGCAGCATGTCGCGGGCCCAGACGAACTCGATGGGCAGGCGATTATCCAGCTTGAGGGTGTTGGTTTCGCGCAGGTCGGCGATACGCGGGACGATCTGGGTCGGGTCGATGGCGTCCGGCCATTCGCCCATCAGGCCCATGATGGTGGCGTTGTCGGTGCCATGGCCGATGCCGGTGGCCGACAGCGAACCGTACAGCCGCACTTCGATCCGTTGCACCTGTTCCAGCTCGCCGCGCTCACGCAGGCCCTGGACGAACAAGGCGCCAGCACGCATGGGGCCGACGGTGTGGGAGCTGGAAGGCCCGACACCGATCTTGAACAGGTCGAACACGCTGATGGCCATTGTCGCTTCACCTCTTGCTGGGCTTGTCTCTGCGCGCCATGCGCAGGGCGGGGCAACTGCTAGGCTGAAGCTGCGAGCCGCCACGAATGCACGCATCATCGGGCTTTTGCCTACCCCCTCGCCGTCTGCAACCGACGTACTTTTGTCCAGCAGCGCCGCAGCCTTTTCGGCCACCTGCGCGCCGCTTTCGAGCGGCTTGGTGACGCAAAAATGCGGCTACAGGGGAGGAAAAACTCATAAACGACATCGCCCGTACTGGATGCGACCCGTTCCGTACTGGTTACGACCCCACCAGTAGGCGATTGCCCGGCGCTGGAGGATTATCGAAAGCGACTCGTAAAGCACGGCCACGCAACCTGCCCTCTGCAGGCCTGGTCGACCGGACCCTGAGAACGCCCGGCGACCCATGCGAACCCGAAGACAAAATCACAGGAGTCCATCCATGAAAGGTTCACCCTCGCTGTTGCTGGTCGCAATGCTGTCCGCGCCTCTGCTGGCCCAGGCCGCCGAGCCCGAGCAGTGCCAGACGGTACGTTTCTCCGATGTCGGCTGGACCGACATCACCGTCACTACGGCGACCACCAGCGTTGTGCTCGAAGCACTGGGTTACAAGACCCACACCACCATGATCTCGGTACCGGTGACCTACAAGTCGCTGGCCACCGGCAAGGACCTGGACGTGTTTCTCGGCAACTGGATGCCGACCATGGAGAACGACATCAAGCAGTACCGCGATGCCGGCACTGTCGAAACCGTGCGCGCCAACCTGGAAAACGCCAAGTACACCCTGGCCGTGCCCCAGGCGCTGTATGACAAGGGGCTGAAGGATTTCAGCGACATTCCCAAGTTCAAGAAGGAACTGGACGGCAAGATCTACGGCATCGAGCCCGGCAACGACGGCAACCGCACCATCCAGAGCATGATCGACAAGAACGCCTTCGGCCTGAAGGACGCCGGTTTCAAGATCGTGCAGTCGAGCGAGGCCGGCATGCTGTCGCAGGTCGACCGTGCGCAGAAGCGTGGCGAGGCGGTGGTGTTCCTGGGCTGGGAACCGCACCCGATGAACACCCGCTTCAAGATGCAGTACCTGACCGGCGGGGACGAGTTCTTCGGCCCAGAGTTCGGCAAGGCCACCGTGCTGACCAACACCCGCAAGGGCTATGTGCAGGAGTGCAGCAACGTCGGCCAGCTGCTGAAGAATCTGCAGTTCGAACTCAAGGATGAAAGCACCATGATGGGCTACGTCCTGGACGACAAGATGAAGCCCGAGGCGGCCGCCAAGAAGTGGCTCAAGGACAACCCCGGCAAGCTGGACACCTGGCTGGCGGGCGTCACCACCGTGGATGGCAAACCCGGCCTTGAGGCGGCCAAGGCCAAGCTCGCTCAATAACGCAATACGTCGTAGCGCTACCTCGGGGCGGGACCGTGCCCGCCCCGGACTGATTTCAATCTTTGCAGGTGGAAGCTCGCTATCATGCTTATCGATCAGAAAATACCCTTGGGTCAGTACATCGCGTCGTTCGTCGAATGGCTGACCCAGAATGGCGCGAACTATTTCGACGCCATTGCCCGAGGCCTGGAGTTCATGATCCATGGCGTCACCAGTACCCTGACCTTCTTCAACCCGTTCGTGCTCATCGCCCTGTTCGCCGCCCTGGCGCATTTCATCCAGCGCAAGTGGGCGCTTACCGCATTCGTTGCCCTCTCCTTCCTGCTGATCCTCAACCTGGGGTACTGGCAGGAAACCATGGAGACCCTGGCCCAGGTGACCTTCGCCACCGTGGTCTGCGTGGCCATCGGCGTGCCGCTGGGCATCGTCGCCGCGCACAAGCCGATGTTCTACACCGCCATGCGCCCGGTGCTCGACCTGATGCAGACCGTGCCGACCTTCGTCTACCTGATCCCGACCCTGACCCTGTTCGGCCTGGGCGTGGTGCCGGGGCTGATCTCGACGGTGGTGTTCGCCATCGCCGCGCCAATCCGCCTCACCTATCTGGGCATCTGCGACGTACCTCAGGAGCTGATGGACGCCGGCAAGGCCTTCGGCTGTTCGCGCCGACAGCTGCTCACCCGCATCGAACTGCCGCACGCGATGCCAAGCATCGCCGCCGGCGTCACCCAGTGCATCATGCTGTCGCTGTCGATGGTGGTGATCGCCGCCCTGGTGGGCGCCGATGGACTGGGCAAACCTGTGGTCAACGCACTGAACACCGCCGATATCTCCCTGGGCTTCGAAGCGGGCCTGGCGATCGTGCTGCTGGCGATCATGCTCGACCGTATCTGCAAGCAACCGGAACTGCCGGTAAGGGGTGAGGCATGAGCATCATTCGATTCGAAGACGTCGACGTCATTTTCTCCAACAAGCCGCGCGAAGCACTGGCGCTGCTGGACAAGGGCCAGACCCGCGAGCAGATCCTCAAGCAGACTGGCCTGGTGGTCGGTGTGGAAAAGGCCAATCTGGATATCAACAAAGGCGAGATTTGCGTGCTGATGGGCCTGTCCGGCTCGGGCAAGTCGAGCCTGCTGCGCTGCATCAACGGCCTCAACACCGTGAGCCGCGGCAAGCTGTTCGTCGAGCATGAAGGCAAGCACATCGACATTGCCCACTGCACCCCGGCAGAACTGAAGATGATGCGCACCAAGCGCATCGCCATGGTGTTCCAGAAGTTCGCCCTGATGCCGTGGCTGACGGTGCGCGAGAACATCAGCTTCGGCCTGGAAATGCAGGGCCGCCCGGAAAAGGAACGGCGCAAGCTGGTCGACGAGAAGCTCGAACTGGTCGGCCTGACCCAGTGGCGCAACAAGAAGCCGGACGAACTTTCCGGCGGCATGCAGCAGCGCGTGGGCCTGGCCCGGGCGCTGGCGATGGATGCCGACATCCTGCTGATGGACGAACCGTTCTCGGCCCTCGACCCGCTGATCCGCCAAGGCCTGCAAGACGAACTGCTGGGCCTGCAGGCCAAGCTGAGCAAGACCATCGTGTTCGTCAGCCACGACCTCGACGAGGCCCTGAAGCTGGGCAGCCGCATCGCCATCATGAAGGACGGGCGGATCATCCAGTACAGCAAGCCGGAAGAGATCGTGCTCAACCCGGCCGACGAGTACGTGCGTACCTTCGTCGCCCACACCAACCCGCTGAACGTGCTGTGCGGCCGCAGCCTGATGCGCAGCCTCGACAACTGCAAACGGGTCAATGGCTCGGTGTGCCTGGACCCGGGTGGCGATTCGTGGCTGGATTTGGGCGAAGGGAATTCGATCAAGCGTGCACGCCAGGGGCAGAACGGGCTGGACATGCAGAACTGGGCGCCGGGGCAGGCTGTGGAAGGCTTGGGCCGCAAGCCGACTTTGGTGCATGCCGACATTGGCATGCGTGAGGCGCTGCAGATTCGTTACCAGACGGGGAACAAGCTGGTGCTGCAGGAGAATGACAAGGTGGTGGGGATTCTTGGGGATACCGAGCTTTACCACGCCTTGCTTGGCAAGAATCACGGCTGATGCCTTTGGGGCCGCGTTGCGGCCCTTTCGCGACACAAGGCCGCTCCTACAGGGGACCGCGTAATCCTGTAGGAGCGGCCTTGTGTCGCGAAAGGAGGGCAAAGCCCTCCCAGCATACTGTCAGCGAACGACGATCCCGCGCGAAGCCATGTAGGCCTTGGCCTCTGGCACCGTGTACTCGCCAAAGTGGAAGATACTGGCCGCCAGCACCGCGCTGGCATGCCCTTCCAGAATCCCGTCGGCCAGGTGCTGCAGGTTACCCACACCACCGGACGCGATCACCGGAATCCCCAGCGCATCGCTGATGGCACGGGTTACACCCAGGTCGAAACCGTTCTTCATGCCGTCCTGGTCCATGCTGGTCAGCAGGATCTCGCCGGCACCCAGGCCTTCCATCTTCTTCGCCCATTCAACGGCATCCAGCCCGGTCGGCTTGCGCCCGCCGTGGGTGAAGATCTCCCAGCGCGGCGCTTCACCTGGCCCGGACACTTTCTTGGCGTCGATGGCGACGACGATGCACTGCGAACCGAAACGGTCCGCCGCCTCACCGACGAACTCCGGGTTGAACACCGCGGCAGTGTTGATCGAAACCTTGTCGGCACCGGCGTTGAGCAGGTTGCGGATGTCCTGCACGGTGCGCACGCCACCGCCCACGGTCAGCGGGATGAACACCTGGCTGGCCATGCGCTCGACGGTATGCAGGGTGGTGTCGCGGCCATCGACGCTGGCCGTGATGTCGAGGAAGGTGATTTCGTCGGCACCCTGCTCGTTGTAGCGACGGGCGATTTCCACCGGGTCGCCGGCATCACGGATGTTCTCGAACTTGACGCCCTTGACCACCCGGCCGTTGTCCACGTCCAGGCAAGGGATGATGCGCTTGGCCAGTGCCATGGTTCAGTCCTCAGCCTTGGTAGTTGTCGCAGAAGGCCTGGGCCTCGGCGACATCGAGGGTGCCTTCGTAGATGGCACGGCCGGTGATGGCGCCGATGATGCCCGGGGCCTTGGCGTCCAGCAGGGCCTTGATGTCACCCAGGTTGTGGATGCCGCCCGAGGCGATGACCGGGATGCGCGTAGCTTCGGCCAGGGCTTTGGTGAAGGGCACGTTGCAGCCCTGCATCATGCCGTCCTTGGCGATGTCGGTGTAGACGATCGCCGAGACGCCATCGGCCTCGAAACGCTTGGCCAGGTCGATGACCTGCACCGAGCTCACTTCCGCCCAGCCGTCGGTGGCGACGAAGCCGTCTTTGGCGTCCAGGCCGACAATGACCTTGCCCGGGAACGCCTTGCACGCTTCGGCAACGAATTCAGGCTGCTTGACCGCCTTGGTGCCGATGATCACGTAGCTGACGCCAGCCTTGACGTAGTGCTCGATGGTTTCCAGCGAGCGGATGCCGCCGCCGATCTGGATCGGCAGGTTCGGGTAGTGCTTGGCGATGGCGGTAACCACTTCACCGTTGACCGGCTGGCCTTCGAAGGCGCCGTTGAGGTCAACCAGGTGCAGGCGGCGGCAGCCACCCTCGACCCACTTGGCAGCCATGCTCACCGGGTCGTCGGAGAATACCGTGGAGTCTTCCATGCGGCCCTGGCGCAGGCGCACGCAGGCACCGTCCTTCAGATCGATAGCGGGGATAATCAGCATCTTGGGAACCTGTCTGTTCTTGGGGGTTCAGGGCTTTTCGAGTGCCCACAGATCGCTTTCGATGCTCTCGAACCGCTCCTTGAGGTGCAGCTGAACATCGGCAATCGCCCTGTTGTAGTAATGGGGTGCAATTTCTTTGCTGAACAGCTCGAGGACCTCGGCCACCTCGAACGACCCGAGCTGCAGCTCGAAGCGGTCTTCCAGGAAACGCTTGAGCGTGTCGAGCGCCTCGCGTTCCTCTTCGGGGGCCAGGGTGATGACCGGGGCCTTGGTCTTCGAACGGCTCATTTACCAGCGCCCGTCCCAGGCGACGAAGTTCTGCAGCAACTGCAGGCCATGGGTATGGCTCTTCTCCGGGTGGAACTGCACGGCAAAGCGCGAGCCATCGGCCAGCGCAGCAGCGAAGTCGACGCCATAGTGGCCGCGGCCGACTACCTGGCCCGGCTTGCCGGCATTGATGTAGTAGCTGTGCACGAAGTAGAAACGCGCACGGTCGGAAATGTCGTGCCACAGCGGGTGGTCGATGGTCTGGCTGACTTCGTTCCAGCCCATGTGCGGCACCTTCAGGTGCTCGCCGTCTTCTTTCAGGTCTTTGCCGAAGAAGCGCACCTGGCCAGGGAACAGGCCGATGCAGTCGACACCGTCGTTCTCTTCGCTATGGTCGAGCAGCGCTTGCATGCCGACGCAGATGCCGAGGAACGGGCGGTCCTGGCTGACTTCGCGGACCAGGCTGTCGAAGCCCAGGCGGCGGATCTCGGCCATGCAGTCACGGATCGCGCCTACGCCCGGGAACACCACGCGGTCAGCCTCGCGGATCACCGCGGCGTCGCTGGTGACCAGCACCTTGCCGGCGCCGACGTGCTCGAGCGCCTTGGCCACCGAGTGCAGGTTGCCCATGCCATAGTCGATTACGGCTACCGTCTGCATTTACAGGCACCCTTTGGTCGACGGCATCTGCCCGGCCATGCGCTCGTCGAGGGTCACGGCCATGCGCAGGGCGCGGCCGAAAGCCTTGAACACGGTTTCGATCTGGTGGTGGGTGTTGTGGCCACGCAGGTTGTCGATGTGCAGGGTCACCAGGGCGTGGTTGACGAAGCCCTGGAAGAACTCCTGGAACAGGTCGACATCGAAGCCGCCAACGCTGGCGCGGGTGTAGGGCACATGCATCTGCAGGCCTGGGCGGCCGGAGAAGTCGATGACCACGCGCGACAGCGCTTCGTCCAGCGGCACGTAGGCATGGCCGTAGCGGAAGATACCTTTCTTGTCGCCGATGGCCTGGGCGAATGCCATGCCCAGGGTGATACCGACGTCTTCGACGGTATGGTGATCGTCGATATGCAGGTCACCCTTGCACTCAATATCCAGATCGATCAGCCCATGACGGGCGATCTGGTCCAGCATGTGTTCAAGGAAAGGCACACCGATATCGAATCGGGCCTTGCCACTGCCATCGAGGTTGATCGAGCACTTGACCTGGGTTTCCAGGGTATTGCGCTCGACGGAAGCCTTACGTTCGACCATCACCAGCTCCGCAAAATCATTGGGCGAAAAGGGCTTCATTATAGGCCCAGAACGCGCCAGCTTGAAACGCGGATGACATATGGCATGGCAAGGAATTGCGGGGCCGGACGGCCCTACAGGTCTATACAACCGAGTAATTGGGGCTGCTTTGCAGCCCATCGCGACACAAGGCCGCTCCCACAGGGACCGTGCAACCTTGAAGCTCATGCGGTCCATGTGGGAGCGGCCTTGCGTCGCGAAAGGGGCGCAAAGCGCCCCCCATGCAGCTACCTCAATGGAACAGGACTGCCGTCTTCTGCAGGGTAATCCACACACCCCAGGCCAACGGCACGACCACCACAGCCCAGGCCAGCAGCACCAGCGGCAAGCTACCCGGTGCGGCATGCCACTCCAGCGAACGCGCACCGTCAGCACCTTTGTCGTGGCTCAGCGCACGTTCGGCAGCCAACTCGGCATCGCTCATGAAGTGCTTGTCGGCGACCGGGCGGATCAGCAGGTTGCAGAAGAAGCCCAGCACCAGCAGGCCGGCGAGAATGTACAGGGTCATGTCGTAGGCCGCTGCACGCTCCACACCCGCCGCCAGCTGGTACTCGCGCAGGTAGGTGATCAGCACCGGGCCCAGCACGCCGGCTGCAGCCCAGGCAGTCAGCAGGCGACCGTGGATGGCACCGACCATCTGCGTGCCGAACAGGTCAGCCAGGTAGGCCGGCACGGTAGCGAAACCACCGCCGTACATCGACAGAATGATGCAGAACGCCGCCACGAACAGCGCCACGTTGCCCAGGTGGCCCATGTTCGGCACCAGGCTATAAAGGCCGACGCCCAGGGCGAAGAAGGCAAAGTAGGTGTTCTTGCGGCCGATGTAGTCGGAGAACGACGCCCAGAAGAAGCGGCCACCAATGTTGAACAGGCTCAGCAGGCCGGTGAAGCCGGCAGCAATGGCCGCGATCTGCGCCAATTGCGCGGCATTCAGCTCGCTGAAGCTCAGCTCGTTGCCCAGCAGCTTGCCGGCGAACACTTCCTGCAGCAGCGGCGAAGCCATGCCGAGGATGCCGATACCGGCCGAAACGTTCAGGCACAGCACCAGCCATACCAGAGCGAACTGCGGGGTTTTCCAGGCGACGCTGACGTGCACGTGGCGGTCGGTGACCATGCCGTTGCCGACTTTCTTCGCCGGTGCGGTCCAGCCTTCAGGCTTCCAGCCGGTTGGCGGCACGCGGTAAGCCAGGGCGCCAGCGGTCATGAAGACGAAGTAGATCGCGGCCATGGCGACGAAGCTCTGCCACACGCCTACCTCATGTTCATTGCCGAAGTGCCCCATCAGCGCGGTGGCCAGCGGTGCGCCAACCATGGCACCACCACCGAAGCCCATGATCGCCATGCCGGTGGCCATGCCGCGTTTGTCCGGGAACCACTTGATCAGGGTCGAGACCGGCGAGATGTAGCCCAGGCCCAGGCCGATACCGCCAATCACACCGGAGCCGAGCCACATCAGCCACAGCTGGTGAGTCTTCACGCCGATCGCCGAGATCAGCATGCCGCCGCACCAGCACAGGGCCGAAACCAGGCCGGCCTTGCGCGGGCCGGCGTGTTCCAGCCAGCCGCCGAGCACCGCTGCCGAGCAGCCAAGGAAGACGAAGAACAGGGTGTAGATCCAGCTCAGCATCGAGATCGGCCAGTCGCATTCGGCGCTGAACATACGGGCGATGAAGCCCATGTCCGCCGAACAGGCAACAGGCGCGGTGATGCCGATGGCTTGCGACAGTGGCAGCCAGAACACCGAGAAGCCGTAGGCCATGCCGATGCACAGGTGGATAGCCAGGGCTGCTGGCGGGACCAGCCAGCGGTTGAAGCCCGGACGGGCGATGATGCGCTCCTTCGACAGGAAGCTTGGCGCGCTGGCCAGCCCCACAGCCGTGGTGGTACTGCTCATGGATTCGATCCTTTTGTAGGTAGACAGTGCTGGCGGATGGCGACCCGGGCTCTTGTTCTCGCACGCAAGGCGAACGGGCCTTTTCCCTGGGTAACGGCCCGCGACAATGGGTCGCGGCCGCTCCGCAAAGCGGCACAAGGGTACCAGTTCGCAGATGACATGAAAGCAATCTGATATCGTTATTTTTCCCGTGGCTGAATCGGTATTTCAGCAGAATCCAGCAGCGAAGGAACTGACAAAGCCACAACTGTCGAATCCCGCAATCATCGGAAATACCCTGCATCGCACGTCGAATACGCAGGGCCCACCCCTGCGGCGCTATACTCAGCCGTTCGGAATTCACACTACGGACTACAAGGACTCGCCCATGAAAGCGTTCGGCAAAATCCTGGGACTGGGGCTTCTCGGGTTGCTGCTGATCATCGTGGCGCTGGGCTTCGCCCTGACCCACCTCTTCGATCCCAACGACTACAAAGACGAGATCCGCCAGTTGGCGCGCGACAAGGCCCACGTCGAGCTGACCCTCAACGGCGACATCGGCTGGAGCCTGTTCCCCTGGCTGGGCCTGGAACTGCACGACGCCAGCATCGCCACCCAGACCAAACCCAAGGAACCGTTCGCCGACCTGCAGATGCTCGGCCTCTCCGTGCGTGTGCTGCCATTGCTGCGCCGCGAAGTGCAGATGAGCGATGTGCGCGTCGAAGGCCTCAACCTGACCCTGGCGCGTGACGAAAGCGGCCACGGCAACTGGGAAGACATCGGCAAGCCGCTGCCGGCTGCAACCGACAGCACGGCCAATGCGCCCGCCCAGGCAACTGCCGAGCAACCCGCCAAACCTGCTGAAAGCAGCAGTGAGCGCGCGGTGAAGCTCGACATCGACAGCCTCACCGTGAACAACGCCCGGGTTTACTACACCGATGCCAAGAGCGGCCAGAGTTACAGCGCCGAAAGCATCCAGCTGAGTACTGGCCCGGTCCACGAAGGCACCAACATCGCCCTCAAGGCCAGTGCCTTCCTCAGCGCCAGCCAGCCGGCCATCAAGGCCCGCACCGAACTTGCCGGCGAGCTGCGTTTCGATCGCCAGCTCAAGCGCTACAACTTCGAAGACCTTCGCCTGACCGGCGAAACCTCGGGCGAACCTACCGGCGGCAAGACCGTCACCTTCGGCGCCCAAGGCCAACTGCTGGTCGACATGGGTGCCAACGTGGCCTCGTGGAGCGGCCTGAAAGTCTCGGCCAACCAGCTGCGCGCCCTCGGTGAGCTGAACCTGCGCGACCTCGACAAGGCGCCGCAACTGAGCGGCGGCCTGTCCATCGCCCAGTTCAACCTGCGCACCTTCCTCGACGGCATCGGCCACCCGCTGCCGGCCACCCAAGACGCGGCCGCGTTCGGCAAGCTGGAGCTGGTGACCCGCCTGCAAGGCACGCCGACCAGCCTGACCCTCGCCGACCTGGCCGTGAAACTGGACGACACCACCTTCACTGGCCGCGTAGCCATCGAGGACTTCGCCAGGCAGGCCCTGCGCCTGCAGCTCAAAGGCGACAAGTTCGACGCCGATCGCTACATGCCGGCCAAGAGCGAAGAGGCCAAGGGCGCCACTGCCGCACGCCAGGCCGAGGTCCAGCAACAGGAATCCACCGCAGTCGCCGCTGCCGGTAGCTCGCCGCTGCCCAACGCCCCGACCCAGGTAGCCTGGAGCGACGACAAGCTGCTGCCGGTCGACCGCCTGCGCGCACTCGACCTGCAGGCCGACCTGGCCTTCGGCTCGCTGACCCTGGACAAACTGCCGATCAGCGATGCTCAGTTGCAGGCCACCAGCCAGGGCGGCCTGCTGACCTTGCAGGCCCTGCGTGGCGGCCTCTACAACGGCACCTTCGAAGCCAAGGGCAACGTCGACGTACGCCCTGCCGTACCGCAGCTCGGGATCAACACCAAGATCAACCGTGTACCGGTCGAGCACTTCATCAAGGCCGAAGGCAAGGAGCAGACGCCGCCGGTCAAAGGCCTGCTGACCCTGACCAGTGATCTGACCGCCACTGGTAACAGCCAGAAGGCACTGGTCGACACCCTCAATGGCAGCGCAAACTTCACCATCAATGACGGCGTGCTGGTCAACGCCAACCTCGAACAGCAACTCTGCCAGGCCATCGCCACCCTCAACCGCAAGACGTTGAGTGGCGAGCCACGCGGCAAGGACACCCCGTTCGAAGAACTGCGCGGCAGCCTGGTGATTCGCAATGGCGTGGCCAGCAACCCGGACCTGAAGGCGCGTATCCCGGGCCTGACCGTCAATGGCCATGGCGACCTCGACCTGCGCGTGCTGGGCATGGACTACAACATCGGCGTGATCGTCGAAGGTGACCAGCGCGCCATGCCCGACCCGGCCTGCCAGGTCGGTGAGCGCTTCGTCGGCGTGGAAGTACCGCTGCGCTGCCGTGGCCCGCTGGAGCTCGGCGCCAAGGCCTGCCGCCTGGACCAGGACGGCATGGGCAAGGTCGCGGCCAAGCTGGCCGGCGACCGCCTTAAAGACAAGATCAATGAAAAACTCGGAGACAAAGTGAGCCCAGAACTGAAAGACGCGCTCAAGGGGCTGTTCAAGCGATGACCCCCACGCAGTTCTCCAGCGCCGTGCTGGATTGGTACGACCAGCACGGTCGCCACGACCTGCCCTGGCAACAGGGCATCAACCCATACCGCGTGTGGGTGTCGGAAATCATGCTGCAGCAGACCCAGGTCAGCACCGTGCTCAACTACTTCGACCGCTTCATGCAGGCCCTGCCGACCGTCCAGGCCCTGGCCGAGGCGCCGGAGGACGAAGTGCTGCACCTGTGGACCGGCCTTGGCTACTACACCCGCGCCCGCAACCTGCAGAAGGCGGCGAAGATCGTCGTCGAGCAGCATGGCGGTGAGTTCCCGCGCAGCGTCGAGCAGCTTACCGAGCTGCCCGGCATTGGCCGTTCCACGGCTGGCGCCATCGCCAGCATCAGCATGGGCATCCGCGCGCCGATTCTCGATGGCAACGTCAAGCGCGTGCTGGCCCGCTACACCGCCCAGGTCGGCTACCCCGGCGAGCCCAAGGTGGCCAACCAGCTGTGGGCCACGGCCGAGCGCTTCACCCCGCAGCAGCGCGCCAACCACTACACCCAGGCGATGATGGACATGGGCGCAACGCTTTGCACGCGCAGCAAGCCCAGCTGCCTGATCTGCCCGTTGCAGCGCGGCTGCGAAGCGCACCTGCACGGCGAAGAAACCCGCTACCCCGAGCCCAAGCCACGCAAGGCACTGCCGCAACGGCGCACGCTGATGCCGCTGCTGGCCAACCACGAAGGCGCCATCCTGCTTTACCGGCGCCCATCCAGTGGCCTGTGGGGCGGCTTGTGGAGCCTGCCGGAGCTGGACGATATCGCCCAGCTCGACGACCTCGCCTACCAGCACGGCCTGCGCCTGGCCGAAAGCCGCGCGCTGGACGGCCTGACCCACACCTTCAGCCACTTCCAGCTGGCGATCGAGCCCTGGCTGGTACGTGTCGACCCGGTCGGCCAGCACGTGGCCGAGGCCGACTGGCTCTGGTATAACCTCGCCACCCCGCCGCGCCTGGGCCTCGCCGCCCCGGTCAAGAAGCTGCTCAAACGCGCGGCCGACGAACTGATTGCAGGAGAAGCCCGATGACCCGCACCGTGATGTGCCGCAAGTACAAAGAAGAACTCCCAGGCCTGGCCCGCCCGCCCTACCCCGGCGCCAAGGGCCAGGACATCTTCGACCACATCTCGGAGAAAGCCTGGGAAGACTGGAAGAAACACCAGACCATGCTGATCAACGAAAAGCGCCTGAACATGATGAACGGCGAGGACCGCAAGTACCTCCAGGGCGAGATGGACAAGTTCTTCGCTGGCGAGGAATACGCCCAGGCGGAAGGCTACGTTCCACCCGCCGAATGACCCCATGAAACGTAAGCGACGGAATTAATTTAAAATTTTTTCAAAAAGTCGTTGACGGGCCGTCAGAAAATCTATTTAATTCACCTCGTCGCCCAGATAGCTCAGTCGGTAGAGCAGAGGATTGAAAATCCTCGTGTCGGCGGTTCGACTCCGTCTCTGGGCACCACCTTCAAGCTTCTGGTGGTTGCAAAGTTACCCGAAGCGACAACAAGAAACCCGCCTAGTGCGGGTTTTTTGTTGTCTGTGATTTATGCCTCAGGAGTGGCAACTATCTGCCTTTGCCGCACTCGCTAGCCGCCCCCCCCAATCACACTCCATTTGCTCCATCTCAAGAGCACGCGTGATGTCGCTTTGTGCAGCGGCCAATAACGCAGGATCGTTTTCTTCAAGGCAGGCCTCAAGATACGCGGCCACGTCTCCTTCAGTTTTCAGGTGGGCAGCAGCATCCCACCTGGTCAGTTTGATATCAGTCATACGCGGTGACCTCGTGCTCGCAAAGAGCAAAATGTGCCTCTGTGTACCAACAACATCAAACCGGACCTGTTTCAAACTGTTGGATCAGACACCGCGGAACCATCCTGAACGGCCATTGACCCGTATCAACATTTCCCTCGACGCCCAATCTCACAATCTCAGGTGGACATTCGACCCAACCTCGCAAGGACCTCCATGAGCGAAGAAGCCACCCTCCTGCTCCCCGCCCCCGACGAATCCTCTTCCCCCACCCCTGCCGCACCTCGCACGCGCCGCCCCCGCCAACGTAAACCCGAGCCCGCCATCACTCAGGTCAGCCAGGCCCCAGCCGCGCTCGAAGTGGCCAGCGCTCCGAAGGGCAGCAACGAGGACAGCACCTCGGCACGCCTGCCGGCCAGCTACCCGTACCGCACCCGCCTGCGCCGCCAGGATTACGAAAAGGCCAAGCACGCACTGCAGATCGAATTGCTGAAGGTACAAAGCTGGGTCAAGGAAACCGGCCAGCGCGTGGTGATCCTGTTCGAGGGGCGTGACGCGGCGGGCAAGGGTGGCACCATCAAGCGTTTCATGGAGCACCTCAACCCACGCGGCGCACGGATCGTTGCACTGGAGAAGCCTTCCGAGCAGGAGCTGGGGCAGTGGTACTTCCAGCGCTACATCCAGCACCTGCCCACGGCGGGCGAAATGGTCTTCTTCGACCGCTCCTGGTACAACCGCGCCGGCGTCGAGAAGGTCATGGAGTTCTGCTCGCCGCTGCAGTACCTGGAGTTCATGCGCCAGGCCCCGGACCTGGAGCGGATGCTGTGCAACAGCGGCATCCTGCTGTTCAAGTACTGGTTCTCGGTAAACCGTGAAGAACAGCTGCGCCGCTTCATCTCGCGCCGGGACGACCCGCTCAAGCACTGGAAGCTGTCGCCCATCGACATCAAGTCGCTGGACAAGTGGGAAGACTACACCGCAGCCAAGGAGGCGATGTTCTTCCATACCGATACCGCCGATGCGCCGTGGACGGTGATCAAGTCGGATGACAAGAAGCGCGCGCGGATCAACTGCATCCGGCATTTCCTGCACTCGCTGGACTACCCAGGCAAGGACCACCGCGTGGCGCATGCGCCAGACGAACTGCTGGTCGGCCGGGCATCACGCGGGTTTGAGGAAGACGAACCGACACCGCCCGCCAGTTGAATCGCCTGGGCGGCTGCGCTTCAATACGCGCAATTTCCGAACACCCCAAGGATCCACACCCCATGGCCACCCCAACCAAGCAACAGAAACGCGCCAAGCGCGCCGCCAGCAAAGCCAAGCAGAACCGCATGGTGCGCAGTGGCCAGGCGGTCAAGGCCAGCGCCGGTGACAGCGCGAGCATCGAGCAGGTGTTCAACAAGGCCATGGAGACCGACAGCTACAAAGAGCTGTTCGACAAAATGAAGGCCGCCCAGGAAACAGGCCTGGTGGCGATGATCTCGGTGTTCCTGGTCGACCCGCTGCTGGCCTTGGTACTCAAGGGCCACAAGGAAGAGCACGCCACCGACTACATCGTGCTGGTGTTCAATGCCTACCGCACCTGGCTCGACGGCGCCGACGAAGACACCACCATGGCCTGGCTGGAGAGCGATGAGTTCCAGGAAGCCTATATCGCCGCTTCCGAGCTGGTGGCCAAGCAGCAGCAACAGCAGAAGCAGTTTGGCTGATCGGGCCATGTAACCTGTTCCCGCCTCTTCGCGGGCACGCCCGCTTGTATGGTTAGACTTGAAGGGGTGGTGGGACTAAATGCCCGATTCTGACTGTTCGCAGCAGTACAGACCGTGGGAGACATCGCCCCACCCCTTCCACCAAAGCGCCGATAAAGAATGCATCGTTTGCAAGCGACGATAGAAGCAAGCCAGCGCCTCTTGGTGAAACCCCTTCAAGCCGAAAAACCATAACGTGAGGTGGCTCCCATGGCAATGCAGGTTGGAAAGCTGATCGTGGGTGCGGATGTCGCAAAAGCTGAACTGGTGATTCATCACGATGATTGCGATGAGATCATCAGG